>NZ_JBIUTJ010000001.1:0-1303588 GCF_044741845.1 Streptomyces sp. NPDC088097 | reverse complement strand
CAGATGTGGAAGCCCGGTAACGGGTGGAGCTGACTGGTACTAATAGGCCGAGGGCTTGTCCTCAGTTGCTCGCGTCCACTGTGTTAGTTCTGAAGTAACGAACTGTGTTCATATCCGGTTGGTTAACTTCATAGTGTTTCGGTGGTCATAGCGTTAGGGAAACGCCCGGTTACATTTCGAACCCGGAAGCTAAGCCTTTCAGCGCCGATGGTACTGCAGGGGGGACCCTGTGGGAGAGTAGGACGCCGCCGAACAATCATTGTGGGAAAGCCCCGCACCAACCCTTACGGGTTCGGTGCGGGGCTTTTCTGCGTTTACGGACCATTTTCGGCGAGGTTATTCGTGCTTGCCTTGGGCGCCGAAGCGGGCCAGGTAGTGCCAGACCCGCTTGAGGGCCTGTTCGTCGTAGCGGCCGGTGCGGGCGGCTTGGCCGAGGATGTGCGGGGTGAGGACGTCGGCGACGGCCAGGGAGGCGCCCAGGTCGACGAAGTCCTGGCCGCGGTACTCGGGGTGGCGACGGAGTTCCGTCACCGTGAGGCGGAAGCCCGGGTGCCATTCCGTCGGGCAGGGGAGTGCGGCCGCGGCGGCCTCGACCTCGGTGTCGCGGTGGCTGGGGTCCAGTACGAGTGCGGCGACATCGCGGTCCAAGTGGACCGGGGAGTGGACTTGGGCCTCGATGTAGTCGTCGAGGGCGTCCTGGTCATCGGCCTCCGCCAGGGCGATCAAGGACATGCGGGTCGCGACCCCGAAGGACTCCGGCTCCAGGTAGCTGTCCGGGTAGCAGAACGTCGTCCTCGGGAGTGCCCGCGGGTGGAGGCGGAAGTGGGCCGAGCCGAAGCGGGGGGCCGCGCCGGTCGGGTTGCGGCGGAAGTTGAGGGCGCCGTAGACCGGACGGGCCTCGGCGGGGGCTTCGTCGTACGCGCCGCCGAAGATGCGGCTCTCCCAACGCCAACGGGCTCCGCCGGGGTGCGCGGTCAGGCCGCCGTTGCTGGTGCCCGTCACGAACTGCGAGCGGTACACGCCCTCCTCGGCCAGGGCCGCCAGGACGGGACGGCCGCCGGCCGTGCGGTCCGGATGGAAGTTCAGCGTGACCGTGTGCTCCGGGTCCAGCGGGGGGCCGGAGGAGAGTGCGGTGACGTGGGCGAGGGCCGAGGCGTGGGGGTGCGGGGCGGGCATGGGTGCAGTGTGCACCAACGCGGTGGCTAAGGGCTGTCCCGTAATGCGTGGTGGATCAGTGCGCGGCGTCGGATGCGGTGCATCGCAAGGCGGAGGGACGCCCGAATACTGGACGTATTCGGGCGTTCCGACAACGCGGCGAGGTGCCGTAGTCGGCGCCGCGCGCCCACCAGGGATGACGGGACAGCCCTTAGGATCCGGAATTATGGATCAGCATGTGGTGCGGCCCGTACGGGCCGAGGAATGGGAGCGGGCCAAGGGCCTGCGGATAGCCGCCCTCCAGGACCCGGCGGCGCCGGTCGCCTTCCTGGAGGTCCTCGACGACGCGAAGGCGCGGCCCGATGTGTTCTGGCAGGAACGGACGGCGCGCGCCGCAGGCGGGCGCGGGGCGCGGCAGTTCGTCGCCGAGGGTGTCGACGGGGTGTGGGACGGCTCGGTGACCATGATCGTCGAGGAGGCCGGGAGCACCGACTTCTTCGGGGAGATGGTCGAGCGGGGGCAGGGCCACCTCGTCGGCGTGTTCGTGCGGGAGGAGCAGCGGGGCGGTGGGCTGGCCGACGCGCTGTTCGCGGCCGCGCTGGAGTGGGCCTGGTCGCTGGAGGGGCCGGCGCTGGAGCGCGTACGGCTCTTCGTGCACGCGGAGAACCCGCGGGCGGCCGCGTTCTACCGGCGGAGCGGATTCGTGCCGAGCGGGCGTGTGGTGCTGCTGGACGACGGGGCTGAGGAGCTGGAGTACGTGGTCGCCAGGAGAGAGGCGACCTAAGGGCTGTCCCGTCATCCGTGGTGGATCCGCGCCCACCAGGGATTACGGGACAGCCCTTAGGCGAACGTGGTCTGTGGCCAGCGGGTGCGGGCCTGTTCGCGGCTGCGGCAGAGGGCCAGGAGGGGGAGGGCTTCGTCCTGGAGGAGCTGGGGGAGTTGGGGGATCGGGGCGACGGCCGCCACGTCCTCCAGGACCAGCGTCAGTGGTGGGTCGAGCCGACCGTGGGATGACCGTGCGGCCATGCGACGGCCATGCTCGACCACGCTGGAGGCGAGTGCGGTCAGCAGGGGCATCGCACCCGGGTGGCTGCGGGGGTCCTCTAGGGCCTCGCCCACCACGTAGAGGCTGCCCCCCTCGGTCACGAACGATGCCAGCGTGAGCGAATCCGTTCGGTTCGGCTTGCAGGCCTCGCGGATGTGGATCGAGGTGAGCGAGGAGAGGGCGCGGGCCGTCAGCTGCTGGGCCTGTTCGCGGCGTTCCGGGTGGGCGATGAGGGCGCCCTCCAGTTCACCGGCCGCGCCCGCGGCGGCCTGGGGGTGGGTCCGCAGGATGTGGACGGGGGCCTGGGAGGTGTGGCCCTGGGCCCAGCGGGCCAGTTGTTTGAACGGGAGGCCGTCGAGGGCCGCTGCCTGGAGCCAGCTGCGCAGGAGGGTTTCCGCGGTGTCGGCGACGGCCGAGTCGAGGCGGGCCGAGGGGCGTACGGGGGCCAGCAGGGCGATCGCGCGGGCGGCGGCCGTGTCGCGGTCGGCGCAGCCCTCGGCGGGGTTCCAGTGCATGCGGGCCGGGGTGTCGCAGAGGTGGGCGGGGTCGTAGAGGAGGACCGGGCCGAGTTTGGCGCGGGCGTCCTTGGTGTCCGACCAGAGGGCGGGGGAGGACGTGACGACCAGTACCGCTCCCTCCGCCGAGGCGATGGCCCGGGCGGCGAGGTGGTGCCGTTCGGCGGGGGAGGCGTAGGCGAGGCGGGGGGCGGCGGTGTCGGCGGTGCTGTGGGTGGCGGCGACCGGGGCCGAGGCGGGGGCCGGGGCCGGGGCCGCGGGGGTGGGGGCGTAGCCGAAGCCGTAGCGGTAGGCCTCGTCCGTGGGGGGCGGCGCGGCGACGGTCGACAGGGCGGGGACCGGCTGCTGCGATTCGCGGGGCTGGGCCGTGACGGGGGGTGCGACCGGGTGGACGGTGGCCGCGGCCGGTTGGGCGGGGACCGGGACGGCCCGGGGTACGGGCTCCCATTCGGGCTCCGGTACGGCAGGGGGTTCGGTCGCCGGCGCGGGGCGCGGTCGGGTGCGGCGGGCCTTCGTACGGGCGATCACACCGAGCGTGAAGATCGTCAGGACCAGCATCACGAGGAGCTGGCTGATGAACAGGCCCCAGAACAGGCCCCAGCCGGACAGGGCCGCCGGGTCGGTCTCGGGCCAGGCCGCCGCGAGGTCGTGGGGTTGCGCTATCAGGGCGCGGACCGCGTCCGGGGTCCGGGTGAAGGTGACCGTGGCCGGCCAGGCGCCCTTGGTGAAGAGGGCGGCCAGGCCGGTGGCCGACCACACCAGGACGGCGAGGCCGAGGAGGAAGGCCAGGAGGCCGACCAGGAGTCCGTCGGGGATGCCGCCGGCTCGCGCCCGGGGCTCCGTACCTCTTCTGGGGTCGCCCACGGTCAGGCCACCGTGGTGGCCGAGCCGGGACCGCCCCGTTGGCGCTCGATGTACAGGGCCCGTTCCTCGGCTTCGAGTTCGGCGGCGAGCAGTTCGTCGGGGAGCTGCTGGGGGGTGGAGGACTCGGTCATGGCGCGGTCGGTGAAGACGAGGGGGCGTTCGGCTTCGGTGATGAGGTGTTTGACGACCTGGACGTTGCCGTTGACGTCCCACACCGCGATGCCCGGGGTGAGGGTCGGGATGATCTCCACGGCCCAGCGGGGCAGACCGAGGACGCGGCCGGTGGCGCGGGCCTCGTCGGCCTTCTGGGCGTAGATCGTTCTGGTCGAGGCCATCTTGAGGATGGCCGCGGCCTCGCGGGCGGCGGCTCCGTCGACGACGTCGGAAAGGTGGTGGACGACGGCGACGAAGGACAGGCCGAGTCGGCGGCCGAACTTCAGGAGGCGCTGGAACAGCTGGGCCACGAAGGGGCTGTTGATGATGTGCCAGGCCTCTTCGACCAGGAAGATGCGCTTCTTGCGGTCCGGGCGGATCCAGGTGTGTTCCAGCCAGACGCCGACGATCGCCATGAGGATGGGCATGGCGATGGAGTTGCGGTCGATGTGGGACAGGTCGAAGACGATCAGCGGCGCGTCGAGGTCGATGCCGACGGTGGTCGGGCCGTCGAACATGCCGCGGAGGTCGCCGTCGACGAGGCGGTCGATGACGAGGGCGACGTCGAGGCCCCAGGCCCGGACATCGTCTATGTCCACGTTCATCGCGAGGGCGGATTCCGGCTCGGGGTGGCGGAGCTGCTCGACGATGTCGGTGAGGACGGGCTGACGGTCGCGGATGGTGTCGACGACGTAGGCGTGCGCGACCTTGAGGGCGAAGCCGGCGCGCTCGTCGAGGCCGTGGCCCATGGCGACTTCGATGATGGTCCGGAGCAGCGCGAGCTGGCCGGTCGCGGTGATCGCCGGGTCGAGGGGGTTGAGGCGGATCCCGTCGTTGTTGGCGGCGATGGGGTCCAGGCGGATGGGGGTTATTCCCAGCTGCTGGGCGATGAGGTTCCACTCGCCGAAGCCGTCCTCGCCCTGGGCGTCGAGGACGACGACCTGGCGGTCCTTGAAGCGGAGCTGGCGCAGGACGTACGTCTTCTCCAGCGCGGACTTGCCGTTTCCGGACTCGCCGAGGACCAGCCAGTGGGGGGCCGGGAGCTGCTGGCCGTAGAGCTGGAAGGGGTCGTAGATGTAGCCCTTGCCGCTGTAGACCTCGCGGCCGATGATGACGCCGGAGTCGCCGAGGCCGGGGGCGGCGGTGGGCAGGTAGACGGCCTGCGCCTGTCCGGTCGAGGTGCGGACGGGGAGGCGGGTGGTTTCTACCTTGCCGAAGAGGAAGCTGGTGAAGGCGTCCGTCAGCGCGGACATGGGATCTCGCATGGCGGCCATTCCCTCCAGCTAGCGTCGGATGCCGGTGGCGAACGGCAGGGTGTTGACGAAGGCGCGGTGGTGCTCGCGGTCGCACCATTCGAGCTTCAGGTAGGACTTGCCGGCGGAGGCGCGGATGGTGCGCTTGTCGCGGGCGAGGGCTTCCGGTGAACGCGAGGACACCGTGATGTACCCGACGAGGTTGACTCCGGCAGCGCCGCTGGCGAGATCTTCACCCCTCTGGTCGAGCCGGCCGTGGGCGGCGATGTCGCGGGGGTCGACGGTGCGGTTCATCTTGGCGGCGCGGGAGGCGTCGGCCTCGTCGTTCGTCTTCTCCGTGAGCATGCGCTCGATGGCGATCTCGGTGGGTTCCAGGTCCATGGTGACGGCGACCGTGCGGATGACGTCGGGGGTGTGGACGAGGAGCGGGGCGAGGAAGTTCACGCCGACCGGGGTCATGGGCCATTCCTTGACCCAGGCGGTGGCGTGGCACCAGGGGGCGCGAGTGGAGGACTCGCGGGTCTTGGCCTGGAGGTAGGTCGGTTCGACGGCGTCCAGTTCGGCGGGCCAGGCGTTGCGCTTGGTCATGGCCTGGATGTGGTCGATGGGGTGGTCCGGGTCGTACATGGAGTGCACGAGGGAGGAGAGGCGGCCCTGGCCGAGGGGCTGGCGCACGCGGATGTCGGCTTCGGCGAGGCGGGCGCAGATGTCGGTGAGTTCGCGGGCCATGACGATGGCGAGGCCGGAGTCGCGGTCGAGCTTGCGTCCCTTGTGGGGGGTGCCGGCGCGGGCGATGGTGACGGCTTCGGCGGCCAGGTCGCGGGTGAAGTGCATGCAGGCGACGAGGTAGGCGCGGTGCTGCTCGGAGGAGGTGGACACCATCGACTGGAGCTGGTCGTAGGAGTCGCGGAGCCAGCCGGGGGACGCGTGGTCGCCGCGCTGGGCGACGTCCTTGGCGTGGGCGTCGGGGTCGGCGGGGAGGGTGCGGGCCAGCATCTGGATGCGGGTGACGAAGCCGTCGCCGTTGGCCACGTGCTTGAGGAGGGTGCCGAAGCGGTCGACGAGGGCTTCCTGGTCCTCGCTGTCGCGCAGTCCGACGCCGGGGCCCTCGATCTCGATGGCGGCGGTGACGGTGCGGCGGTCGGCGTGGAGGAGCACGGCGATCTCGTCGGGGCCGAAGGGGGCGGCGAGCCAGTTGATGCGGCCGATGCCCGGCGGCGGGCCGACCTCGACCTCGCGGCCGTCGGAGGCGCGGGTGCCGGCTTCGACGGCGGAGGAGCGGTACGTGGTGCCGCGGCGCAGGGTGCGCTTGTAGCTGCGGCTGATCTCGAACCAGCGGTAGAAGGTGCGGCCCTTGTAGGGGACGTACACGGCGGCGAGGGCGAGCATCGGGAAGCCGGCGAGGCTGACGATGCGCAGGGTGAGGTCGGGGACGAGCAGTCCGCTCATCATGCCGAAGAACGCGCCGGCGATGATCAGGACGATCTCGCCTGTTTCGCGGTTCTTGCCGACGATCGCGTTCGGCCGGGCGCGGCCGATGAGGTAGGTGCGGCGGGGCGCGATCGGGTGGATCTGGTGGGACTGGGTCGTCAACGCCCGTCACCTCCTGTGTTCCTCGTGCTTGATCCCGTACGGGGCGGGGGTGCGGCGGGGGGGAGGGCCGGGCCGCCGGAGCCACCGGACCCGGTGCCGGAGCCGCGGCTGCTGTGGGCGGCCATGCCTCCGGAGATCTGGTTGCCGCCGCCGCTCGCGCCGCCGCCGCTGTCGCCGCCGGCGCGGTGGGAGCCGCCGCCCCGGCTGCTGTGGGTCTTGATGCCCTGGGAGACGAGGGAGGCCGGGGAGCTGATGACGGCTGCGGCCTGGGCGCCGTCGGTGGCCTTGGAGCGGTTGGTGCGGGCGGAGGCGATCTCGTCGCCGAATCCGGGGACGAAGCGGTAGATCATCGCGGAGGCGAAGATCGCCAGGAGGATGATGGCGAGGCCGGAGACGACGGCGGAGAAGGCGTCGGGGCCCTTGTCGCCGCCCGCGAGGGCTCCGGCGAGGCCGAGGACGATGACGATGACCGGCTTCACGAGGATGACGGCGATCATGATGCCGGCCCAGCGGCGGACGTGGCCCCACATGTTGCGGTCGACGAGTCCGGCGTAGACGACGGTGCCGAGGAGGGCGCCGACGTAGAGGAGGGCGGCGCGGATGACGAGTTCGAGCCAGAGCACACCGGCGGCGAGGACGGTGACGAGGGCGACGACGATCAGCATGATCGGGCCGCCGCCGATGTCGTCGCCCTTCTTGAGGGCTTCGGCGAAGGAGCCGAAGAAGACGTCCGTCTGGCCGCCGGTGGCGGTGGCGAGGACCTCGGTGACGCCGTCGGTGGCGGAGACGACGGTGTAGAGGATCAGGGGGGTGAAGGCGGAGGCGACGACGGTGAGCCAGAGGAAGCCGATGGCTTCGGACATCGCGGTGCTGAGGGGGACGCCGCGGATGGCGCGCTTGGCGACGGCGAGGAGCCACAGGACGAGGGTGAGGATGGTGGAGGCGGCGAAGACGACGGCGTACTGCTGGAGGAAGGCCGGGTTGGTGAAGTCCACGTTGGCGGTGGACTTCACGGCTTCGCTGAGTTTGCCGATGATCCAGGCGGCGGCTTCGGCGCATCCCTTGGCCAGGGAGGCCAGGGGGTTGATGGCGTCGGTGGGGCTGTCGGGGGAGAGTCCCGTGCCGGTGGCGGGATCGTTCCCGAGCTGACGCTCGCAGTTCTCCTTGAGCGGGCCGAAGACACCTTCGCAGCGACTGGGGGAACCTGAAGGGTTGGGCGAGCCCGAAGGGGGGGGCGTTGGGCTCGGGGTCGGTGCGGCGAAGGCTCGGGCGGACAGCAGCACCACGGTCATCTGGACGGCGGCCAGTGCTCCGGCGATTCGGAGCGGGCGGCGGCTACCGGGCATAGGTGAACCCTCCGAACTCCTGGACGGCCTTGCTGATGTCGTCGGACGTGGAAGCGGGTACGTCGCCGGGGACCGGGGCCGGGCCGTTCTGCTGGATGTCCGAGGTGACCTTCCAGTCTTCCCCGACCCAGGACAGCTCGAAGGTCCAGGTCTGCCAGGTGGTGCGCACCGGGCTGGTGGACTTGGCTCCCGACATGCCGATCAGGCCCGTGTACCAGACGGCGACCTTGGCGCTGGTGGGGCCGTAGTTCTCGATGCGGGTGCCGACGGGGACGGCGCGGGTGATGAAGGTGCTGCCCTGCGGGGCGTTCCCGTTCGCGTCGAGGCCCAGGTTGGCGAGGAACGCGGGGGAGTACGTCGCGTCCTGCGCCACTTTGAGCTGCGCCGCCGCCTGCGGTGTGTAGATCCCGTCCATGAGGGCGTGGCGGACGTCCTTCTTCAGCATGCCGTCCGAGCCCAAAGCCACCGTGTAGTTGGCCGCCGCCGATTGGGCGCCCTGTTCGTCGTGGGCGAAGCCCTTGGGGATGCCTGAGGTCTTCGTCGTGACCGGGGAGGTGCCGGTGGGGGAGGTGGAGGAGGCGTTCGGGGCCTTGTCCGAGGTGGGGGCGTCGGGGGTGTCCCCCGAGCGGTTCGCGAACGCGATGGCCGCGATGAGCAGGACGACCACGCCGACCACCGTGATCAGGCCTCGGGAGGCGCGGGGGGCGCGGCGGGGGGTGCCGTAGGAGTCGGTGGGGGAGTCCGGGAGGCGGGTACGGGTCTGGCCCGTGCCGCCGACCTCGCCGTGGCCGCCGCCGCCGTACTGGTCGTCGTTGCTCATCAGATGTCCGCCCCCTCCGCGTCGTACGACGGTAGCGCTCGTTCCCGCTCTGGCGCGGTGTGGTGATTCGTCATCAGGGTGAGGCCGGCCGCGGTGAGTCGGCTAGACGGCCATTCCGTAGACGATCGTGAAGAGGGTGCCGAGGGAGCCGATGATGAAGACTCCCGTGAGGCCGGCCACGATGAGGCCCTTGCCCTGTTCCGCGCTGAATGTGTCGCGCAGGGCGGTCGCGCCGATGCGTTGCTTGGCGGCGCCCCAGATCGCGATGCCCAGACAGAGCAGGATCGCCACGGCCATGACCACCTCGATCATGACCTTCGCTTCGTTGCCGAGACTGCCGAACGGACCCCAATTCGGGGCGATTCCGCCGATGATGGTGGTGATGTCGCCCTTTTCGGCTGCCAGGATCATGTAACTCACCGCCCCTGTATGGGTAGTTCCGGTAGCCCGTGCCCGACGGCAGGGGTCACGCACTATCTTCGCTGATGAAACCGCAACCGTCGTCGACTTGGCGGCTCTCTTTACCCGATATCCCGGCGTGCGCCCCTCTCGCGCGCCCTGACCTGGTCACTCTGTGTATCACGGTGAGTGACCCCGGGCAATGATTGTCGGCCCGGCGGGCGCGGGCCCGGGTGAGGGACGGCCGTTCGGCTCAGTGGGGGCGCGTGTCGTTGGGCCGTACCGCTGACGTATGTCCGACATTCCGTCAGTCTTTCCATCTCCCTGCCGGATTGGGGTGGATGCTCCAGCTCGTCCGAGAGTGCGACGTGACGTAGAGGAGCAGACGGATGGGTTCCGCTTTGAGGCCGGGAAGACGGGCGTGGCTGGCCGGTGGGCTCGCGGTGCCGCTGGTGGTCGCGCTGACGGGGGGTCCGGCCGCGGCCGTGACCGCGGTGCCCGGGCAGGGTGCGGCGGCGGTGGCCTCGGCTTCCCCTTACGTGCCGAAGTGCGGCAAGGAGGACAGCGACCGGGCCGCGGCGCGACAGGCTGCGCGGGCGGCGGCGCGAGCGGCTGCGCCGGGCAACGCGGCGTGTACGGGGCCGCGGGGTGCCAAGGGGCCGAAGGGCGACCGGGGTCCGGCGGGTCCGCCCGGGTCGACCGGGCCGTGCGCGGACATCGACACCGTCGCGGGGCCGGGTACCTCCGAGTTCAGCGGGGCGCTGAGCAAGGGGCGGACGTACGTGGGGGCGCGGGCCACCCCTGCGAGCGCCTACTACTGGGTCGACCTGACCCGGGCCAGGACGCCGGGCTATCCGCGCAACGCCTGCGGGGTGTCGGTCCGCCTGGCGGGCGAGCGGGTGTACGTGAAGGTGCTCACCACGCAGGGTGACATCTACGAGAACTCGTGCACGGTCACGCTGGTCTGCACCCAGGGCTGGACGGCGGTGGTCAAGCCCGGGTGACGGGTTGACCTCGGGTGGGGGTGCGGGTGCGGTTCTGCGTGTGTGGTGGTGTGGTGCGGCCCTGTGACCGGAGAGGGATCTGGTCGCGGGGCCGTGTCGTGGGGGGTGGGGGCGGGGTGGGTCACCGCGCGTGACGGGGTTGGGGGCGTATGGGTGTGTGGAGGGCGTACGGGGGCATGGCTGGGGCGGGGCCCGGTGTCGGGTGCGGGTGGGGTGGCGCTGCGCGGTGCTGGTCCCCGACCCGCCCTTCCTCCGTTCCCCGGGCTGTGCCCGGACCCCGTTGGGTGCGGCGTCGTTGCGGGGGCTCCGCCCCCGGGCCCCCGCGCCTCAAACGCCGGCGGGGCTGGAAGTGGCCGAACGTTGGTGGGGCTGGGAGTGCCCGGACGTTGGCGGGACTGGGAGGGCCCGGACCCGGCGGGGCTGGGAGAGCCAGGGCTGGGAGGGCCCGGACCCGGCGGGGCTGGAAGGTTGCCTCAAGCCCCGGCGGGGCTGGAGGGCCCGGACGTTGGTGGGGCGTGAGGTGCTCAAGCGCCGGTGGGGCTGGAGGGCCCGGACGTTGGTGGGGCGTGAGGTGCTCAAGCGCCGGTGGGGCTGGAGGGCCTGGACGTTGGTGGGGCGTGAGGTGCTCAAGCGCCGGTGGGGCTGGAGGGCCCGGACGTTGGTGGGGCTGGGAGGTCGCCCCGAGCGCCGGTGGGGTTGGGAGGGTGCCTTGTGTGCTGGTGGGTGGGAGGGTGGCTCACGTGGTGGGGGTGGGGGGCCAGTGGGTGGGGTGGGTTCGGGGTGGGGAGAGGCGAGTGGTGGGGGTGCCTTGGGCGGCGTTGAGTTGGGGTTGGGTCAGGAAGAGGGTGTCGCGGAGGTCGGCCCCGCTGAGGTTCGTGTCGCGGAGGTCCGCGCCGATGAGGTCGGCTCCGCGCAGGTCGGCGCCGCTGAGGTCGGCGGCGATCAGGTAGGCGCCGCGGAGGTTGGCGCCGCGCAGGTCGGCTCCCGGGAGGCGGGCGCCCATGAGGTCGGCGCCGCGGTGGTTCTTCTTGCGGCCCGGCAACTTCGCCCGTACCAGCTCGCTCGTCTTGAGGAGCAGCGCGTTGATCTCCTGGCGCAGGGGGCCGACGTCGAGGTCGGCGAGGGTGCGTGCGTCCGCGCGGGTCAGGGCCTCGGTGCGCTCCAGGGCGGTGCGGAGCCGCGGGTGGAGCGGGGCGGCCGGCGGGAGGGTGAGGGCCTCGGAGACGTAGGCGAGCAGCTCGTGCAGGTGCCGCATGACCGGGAAGACCTCGAACATCTCGCCCCGGGTGCCGGGGTGGGTGCGCCAGTCGCGGCCGCCGAAGGTGACCTGGGAGACCTGCTGGCCGGCGCCGAAGCAGTCGAAGACGGTGCAGCCCTGGAAGCCCCGGTCGCGCAAGCCGGTGTGGATGCCGCAGCGGAAGTCCTGTTGGAGGTTCCCGCACGGGGTCCCGGCGGCCTTGTCCACCGCGAAGTCCCGCGACTTCGCGAAGGGGAGCGCGACGCAGCACAGCGCGAAGCAGTTCGCGCAGTCGGCCTGGAGGAGGGGGAGCGGGGCGGGGGCGGGAGGTGTGGGCACGTCCTCATTGTCCCCCGGGGCGGGCGACCGGGGCGGACAGGCGCATCTCCACGGCGGTCCAGGGGGCGCCGGCGACCTCGATGGCGTTCGGGACGGTGCGTTCGACGCGGAAGCCGAGGCGCTCGTAGAGGCGCAGGGCGGCGGTGTTGTGGGCCCAGACGCCGAGGCCGACGGAGGGCAGGCCGAGGGTGTCGAAGGCGTGGTCGAGGGCGAGGGAGACGAGCCGGCCGCCGAGGCCCCGCCCCCGGGCGGCGGGGGAGATCAGGACCCGGCCGAGTCGGCCCGCGTACAGGGAGACGTGGCCGAGGGGATGGCCGTGGGGGCCTTGGGGCCCGTCCGGGGTGAGGGCGGTCCAGGTGGCGCGGTCGGGCTCGGCGGCGTACGCGGTGAGCTGGGTGTCGTCCAGGGGCCAGGTGAAGGCGGTGCCGGCCCAGTTGACGAGTTCGGTCTCGGACGTGATCCAGGAGCGCAGCGGCGCGTGGTCGCGGGGGAGGAAGGGGCGCAGGGCGAGCGCGGGGGCGGGGGTGGGCGTGGGCATGGGGAAAGTATCGGTGGGGCGGAATTCCTTGATCCGGTGGGTGGGGGGAGGCGAGCATCCCTACATGACCGAAGTGATCGCAGTCGCCGTCATCACCGTCCTCGCCGTGATCAGTCCCGGAGCGGACTTCGCGATGGTGGTCAGGAACAGCTACCTCTACGGTCGGCCCACCGGGCTGTTCGCGGCGGCGGGGGTGGCCGGCGGGGTGCTGGTGCACGTCTCCTACACGATGCTCGGGGTCGGTCTCCTTATCGCCTCCTCCACGGCGCTGTTCACGGCGATCAAGCTGGCCGGCGCCGCCTACCTGGTGTGGATCGGGATCCGTACCTTCCGGGCGCGGGCGGACCTGACGGTGGACCTGGAGGCGGGGAAGGGGCTGGGGCCGTGGGGGGCGTTGCGGTCGGGTTTCCTGACCAATGTGCTGAACCCGAAGACGACGCTGTTCGTGGTGTCGACGTTCACGCAGGTGGTGGGGCCCGGTACGGGCGTGTGGCGGCAGGTCGGCTACGGGCTGTTCATGTCGGTGGCGCACCTGGCGTGGTTCGGGGCGGTGGCGCTGTTCTTCTCGAACGCGCGGCTGCGCGACCGGATGTTGAAGGCGCAGAAGGCGCTGAACCGGGCCATCGGCTCGGTGCTGGTGGGGTTGGGCGTGGGGCTCGGCTTCGCCCGCTGAGGCCGGCGGTACTGGTGCCGGAGGTTACCTCTCGGTAGCGTGCGGCGGCATGGACGCTGAGGACGGGTTCTACGAACGGCTCGACGCGGGCCGGTTCCGTGCCACGGAGGCGACGCGGGGGCCGTGGGACCCGGGCGCGCAGCACGCCGGGCCGCCGGCCGCGCTGCTGGGCCGTGCGGTCGAGGAGCGGCCGGGCGGGCGCGGGGACATGCGGATCGCCCGGATCACGTACGAGATCCTGCGGCCGGTGCCGATCGGCGGGCTGGAGCTGACCACGAGCGTGCTCCGGTCCGGCCGCGGTACGGAGCTGGTCGAGGCGGCGTTGACCCCCGAGGGCGGTGACGGGCCGGTGATGCTGGCGCGGGCGCTGCGGATCCGGGTGGCGGCGGAGGCGGTCGCGGCGGTGGTGCCGGCGGTCGAGGTGGAGCCGCCGGGGGAGGCGCGGGTGACGCCGTTCTTCCCCGTGCCGTGGGAGGCGGGGTACCACTCCTCGGTCGAGGCCCGCTTCACGCGGGGGGCGTTCACCGAGCCGGGGCCGGGGACCTGCTGGATGCGGATGAAGGTGCCGCTCGTTGCGGGGGAGGAGGTCCGGCCGCTGGACCGGGTGTTGGTGGCGGCGGACTCGGCCAACGGGATCGGGGCGGTGCTGGACATCCGCCGGTTCGTCTTCGTCAACGGGGACCTGACGGTGCACCTGCACCGGCACCCGGTGGGCGAGTGGGTGTGCGTGCAGGCCCGTACGAGCGTGGACCCGGCCGGCATCGGGCTCGCCGACGCGCGGCTGCACGACGAGAAGGGGCCGATCGGACGGGCCGCGCAGAGCCTGTTCGTGGCCCCTCGCTGATCCGGGGTGTGCCCCGCCGTGCCCCCGTCCGACGGCCGGGGGGACTGGACGCTGGACTTCCGTCACGTCGAGGATGACCCGGAGAAGTGCGCGGGCGTCGACCGCTCGGGCTTCCGACTGGGGTAGTCCGGGCGACAACACGGGCGGTTCGCACGTGAAAGCGACTGGCATGGGGGAGTGTTGACGGATGCGCAGATTCTGGATGGCAGGCGGAATCGGAATCGGGCTCTGTCTGAGCTTCCTCGTGCTCATCGTCGTGGGCACGTACTCGGCTGCGGCGGGGCTCGCGGGAGGTGCGGGCGGCAGGGCCCTGGGGCTCGCGCAGGGGGCCGTACCGGGGAAGTACCAGGCCCTGGTGGAGAAGTGGGGCAACCTGTGTCCCGCCCTCACCCCCGCGCTGCTCGCCGCCCAGTTGTACTCCGAGAGCGGCTGGGACCCCAAGGCCGTCAGCCCGGCCGACGCGCGCGGGATCGCGCAGTTCATCCCGGGCACCTGGGTGGGCCACGGCATAGACGGGGACGGCGACGGGGACCGGGACATCTGGGACCCCAACGACGCGATCCCGTCGGCGGCCTCGTACGACTGCCAGTTGGCCAAGGACGTGGCGGGCGTGCCCGGTGACGCCACGGCCAACATGTTCGCGGCGTACAACGCGGGCGCGTACGCGGTCATCAGGTACGGCGGTGTGCCTCCGTACAAGGAGACGCAGGGGTACGTGAAGTCGATCACCGGCCTGGCGAAGGGCTTCGCCCGGCCCGTCGGGCGGGTGGCGCCGTCGCAGCAGGCCGCCGGGGCCATCTACTTCGCGCAGAAGCAGCTCGGGACACCGTACCTGTGGGGTGGCAACGGGACCGCCGACCAGGACGGGCGCTTCGACTGTTCCGGGTTGACCAAGGCGGCGTACGAGACGGTCGGGATCGAGCTGCCGCGCGTGGCCAACGACCAGTACAACGCCGGTTCGCACCCCGCGCGGGCCGAACTGCTTCCCGGCGACCTGGTGTTCTTCTCCGATGATCTGACGAACTCTCGGGAGATTCGGCACGTCGGCATGTACGTGGGCGGCGGCTACATGATCAACGCCCCCTTCACCGGCGCGGTCATCCGTTTCGACAAGATCGACACGCCCGACTACTTCGGCGCGACCCGGGTCACCAAGGACGGCGCCGAGGCGCTTCCGGAGCGGGCGGCGGCTACTCCGGGGGTGTAGTCGCTCTCCGTGAAGCAGAGGCCTTGAGCTGCGACGACGAGTCACTCTTGGATAACGTTGGAGTGATCATTCGGTGGAGAGTGGAACGTACCTGCCAGAACGGGCGTTCCATGAACACGGGGGTCGATCCACGGGGGTTGAAGGGGCGCACACCGCTGTGCGTCCGCAGGGGACCTAGGCAAGGCAAGGGGCCGTTTCGGATGGCTGGACTCACGACCGGTGGGCCGAATGTCGATGTCAGCCTGCTGTACGGGATCAACGGTCTGGCCCGCCAGACCCCGGACTGGTTCGACCGCGGCGTGAGCCTCCTCGGCGCGTACGGACTGCCCCTCGCCTGCGTGCTGCTCGTGCTGTGGTGCTGGCGCGGGGCCCGGCGGCAGGACGAGACGACCGCCGCGGAATCCTTCGCCGCGCTGGTCTGGGCCCCGCTCGGGGCCGCGGTGGCGCTGCTCGTGAACGTGCCGCTGCGCGAGTTCGTCGCGCGGCCCAGGCCCGCCCTCCAGCACGACGGCCTCCAGGTGCTCCCGGGCGCCGGTGGCGCCGACGGCCTCTCCTTCGTCAGCGGCCACGCCACCTTGACGATGGCGCTCGCCGTCGGGGTGTTCCTGGCCAACCGCCGGCTCGGCCTCGTCGGCATCGGGCTGGCCCTCACCGAGGGGCTGTGCCGGGTCTTCCTCGGGGAGCACTACCCGACCGACGTGATCGGCGGCTTCGCCCTCGGCACCGCCGTCGTGCTGCTCCTCGCCCCCCTGGCGATGGCAGCGCTGGCCCCGCTGGTGCGGGTCGTGGCGCGCTCGCCGCGTGCCGGGCGGCTGGTACGGGCCCGCGGGCGCGTGCTGGCCCGGCCGGTGGAGCTGGAGCGGCGGCCGGCCGAGAGCGACCTCGCGGCCTGAGGCGCGGCGGGCTCGGGCTCGGGCTCGGGCTCGTGTGAGCGCGGCCCGGTCAGCCCGCGTACGAGTTCCACGCGGAGAGCAGGACCGCCGCCAGCAGGCACAGTCCCGCCGCGCCGAAGCACAGCCGGACCGCCGTCGGGCGCCGCCGCGGTCGGGGCCTCACAACTCGCCGTCGCCCTCGCCGCCGTCGCCACCACCTCCGGGGTCCTCGGTTCCGTCGCGGCGGTAGCGGGAGCGCAGCCACAGCCCCGTGGCCACGGCCGCCGCGGTGGTGAGCCCGATGGCCAGGGCCACGTCCCCGGGTCCGTCGGCGGAGCCCACCGGGCGGGCCCAGGCGGCCGCCGCCGGGGAGGAGACGAGCAGCAGGGCCCAGAGGAGGGTCGCGAGCCGGGGTGCGCGCCGGGGCGCGGGACGGCGGGACGTGGTCGCGGGTGCTGGCATGACTCCAGGGGAACCGGGGCGACGCCGCTCGGCCGGCCCGGGCGTCCGAACGGCCGAAGGAACGGCCTCCCCGGCGATCCGGGGCGGTTCCTACCCCGCCGTGTGGCGGGTGGCGTCCCTACGGGCCAGGTCACGGGAGCGGCGGGCGGGACCGGTCCAGCCGCAGGTGCAGACGGCCAGGCAGAACGAGCCGCGCTCCGCGGTGCTCGTCAGGTGGCCGGACGGTGCCCGGGCCGGTTCCACGAGGTGACGGGGAACGGGCACGGCGGTAAACGGAGGGACGAGGGTCGCCTTGCTGTGCGGATCCACGCTTCCACGGTACCCGGCACCGGCCCGGCCGGGTACGCCCCCCGGAACTCGCGGGCCCGTGACGGGAATCCCCGGACCTCGTTAAGCGGAGCGGGTGGGGACCTCGGGCAAACAGCGGGCACGCGTTGGGGGTTGGCAGGCGATGGTGGTGCACCAGTACAGGCGGCGGCGCGGACGTGCGGGTCGAGGCGGGCGGGCCCTGCTCGCTGTGGGGTCGGCCCTGGCCGTGGCCGTGCTGACCGGCTGCGGGGCCGCCAGCGGCGCCGCGACGGCTCCCGGCGACGACCGTCCGCCGGGGGATCCGGGCGCCCTGGTCCGGGGGGCCGCCGACGCGCTGGCCGCCACCGGGAGCGCGCGGGCCCGTACGGCCATGGAGATGGCGACCGGAGGGACCCGGGTCACCATTCGGGGCGAGGGCGGGGTCGACTTCAGGAAGCGGATGGGGCAGCTGCTGGTCATGCTGCCCGCCGACGCCACGGGCAAGGCCGAGCACCGGCCGATCACCGAGCTGCTGGTGCCCGGCGCCCTCTACATGAAGAACCGGGGAGCGGGCGTCCCGGACGACAAGTGGGTCCGGCTGGACACCACCGCCCTCGCCGACGGGAACCTGGTCACGGGAGGGGCCACCGATCCGCTGGCCGCCGCCGAGCTGCTGCGGGGCGCGCAGGACGTCACGTACGTGGGCGAGACCGAGGTGGCGGGGACCAAGGTGCGGCACTACCGGGGGACGACGGACATCGGTCGGGCCGCGCGGAGCGCCTCGCCGGGGATCAGGGGTTCCCTTGAGGCGGCGGCGAAAGGGTTCAGCAAGGACAGCGTGCCGTTCGACGCCTACCTGGACGAGGAGGGAAGGCTGCGGCAGGTCCGTCACCGCTTCACCTACGTCAAGAATGGCGTGATCGATGTCTCCTCGACCACGCTGCTGTACGGGTTCGGGACTCCGGTCAGCGTCGTATTGCCCCCGAGCGGGGACATTTACGCCGGGAAGATCGCCGAGTAGCCGCCCGGGCGGGCCCGGACGGCACGTCCGGGCCATGGCCCCGGTATCCGGAAATGGTCCATCCGTGTCATGCGCGGTACGGCGTGCGCTCCCTACGCTGGGGAGCCGAGCGCCGACGGGCGAGTGGCGGCAGAGAGAGGTGACCCGCGTGACTCCCGCAGGCGGTACGACGGTGCAGGACCACGTGGCGCTCGCCGAGATCGAGCTGTGCGGCGAACTGATCATCGCGGCGTCCGCCGCCGTGGAGGAACGGCTCAGCCAGGACCGGATCGACGAGGTCCTGAGGGGCGTCGGCTTCTGCTTCTAGCCGGACTCCCGGGCGGACCGGGGCCTTGAGATATCGGGCCTCCGGGGTATCGGGCCTCGGGGTATCGGGCCTCGGATGTCGGCTCTCGGGCGTCGGCTCTCGGGTGTCAGGTGCGCAGCAGGCGGGCGATGGCCTTGGTGGCCTCTTCGACCTTGGCGTCGATCTCGTTGCCGCCCTTGACGGCCGCGTCCGCGACGCAGTGGCGCAGGTGCTCCTCCAGGAGCTGGAGCGCGAAGGACTGCAGGGCCTTGGTGCTCGCCGAGACCTGCGTGAGTATGTCGATGCAGTAGACGTCCTCGTCGACGAGCCGCTGGAGCCCCCGGATCTGCCCCTCGATGCGGCGCAGCCGCTTGAGGTGCTCGTCCTTCTGGTGGTGGTAGCCGTGCACGGGGGCGGGGCCGGTTTCGGCCGCGGTTTCGGCTCCGGAGTCTTCCGCCTCGATGGTCGTCATGCCGTCCTCCCGTGGTCCGCGACGGGGGTTGATACCCCGCATGGGTATAGGGTACTTGGCCCCGGACGCCAGGACAGGGGTCCCTGCCGCCCACTGTGCCCGATGGAGGACACTGGGGAACTGCCGGTTAGCCGTGGCCGGGGGATGCGCCTAGCATCAGCCTGACCGAATCCAATGCACCCCGAGGACCTCACGTGCGATTTCGCCTGACCCCCAGGGAGACGAGCTTCTACGACATGTTCGCCGCATCCGCGGACAACATCGTCACGGGCTCCAAGCTCCTGATGGAACTGCTCGGAGCGGACCCCTCCGCCCGGGTCGAGATCGCGGAACGGATGCGGGCGGCGGAACACGCGGGAGACGACGCCACCCACGCGATCTTCCACCAGCTGAATTCGTCCTTCATCACGCCGTTCGACCGCGAGGACATCTACAACCTGGCGTCTTGCCTCGACGACATCATGGACTTCATGGAAGAGGCGGTCGACCTGGTCGTCCTCTACAACGTGGAGGAGCTCCCCAAGGGCGTCGAGCAGCAGATCGAGGTCTTGGCGCGGGCGGCCGAGCTGACCGCCGAGGCCATGCCGCACCTGCGGACCATGGAGAACCTCACCGAGTACTGGATCGAGGTCAACCGTCTGGAGAACCAGGCGGACCAGATCCACCGCAAGCTGCTCGCGCAGCTCTTCAACGGCAAGTACGACGCCATGGAGGTGCTGAAGCTCAAGCAGATCGTCGACGTCCTCGAAGAGGCCGCCGACGCGTTCGAGCACGTCGCGAACACGGTGGAGACCATCGCGGTCAAGGAGTCCTGAACCACGTGGACACCTTTGCGCTGATCGTCACCATCGGTGTCGCGCTCGGCTTTACGTATACGAACGGCTTCCACGACTCGGCGAACGCGATCGCGACCTCGGTCTCGACGCGGGCGCTGACCCCGCGCGCCGCGCTCGCGATGGCCGCGGTGATGAACCTCGCCGGTGCCTTCCTGGGCAGCGGCGTGGCCAAGACGGTCAGCGAGGGCCTGATCGAGACCCCGCACGGCAACCGCGGGATGTGGATCCTCTTCGCGGCTCTGGTCGGCGCGATCGTCTGGAACCTCGTCACCTGGTACTTCGGCCTGCCGTCTTCCTCCTCGCACGCGTTGTTCGGCGGCATGGTCGGCGCCGCGCTGGCGGGTGGCACCGAGGTCATCTGGTCCGGTGTGATCGAGAAGGTCGTCATCCCGATGTTCGTCTCACCGGTGGTGGGTCTGGTCGTCGGTTATCTGGTGATGGTCGCCATCCTGTGGATGTTCCGCCGCTCCAACCCGCACAAGGCCAAGCGCGGATTCCGCATCGCGCAGACCGTCTCGGCGGCCGGCATGGCGCTCGGCCACGGCCTCCAGGACGCGCAGAAGACGATGGGCATCGTGATGATGGCCCTGGTCATCGCCGATGTGCAGGGAGCCGGTGACGCGATCCCGATCTGGGTCAAGATCGTCTGCGCCGTGATGCTGTCGCTGGGCACCTACGCGGGCGGCTGGCGCATCATGCGCACGCTCGGCCGCAAGATCATCGAGCTGGACCCGCCGCAGGGTTTCGCGGCGGAGACCACGGGCGCCTCGATCATGTTCGGCTCGGCGTTCCTCTTCCACGCGCCGATCTCCACCACCCACGTGATCACCTCGGCGATCATGGGCGTGGGGGCGACCAAGCGGATCAACGCGGTCCGCTGGGGTGTCGCCAAGAACATCGTCCTGGGCTGGTTCATCACCATGCCGGCCGCCGCCCTGGTGGCCGCGGTCAGCTTCTGGATCGTGGACCTCGCCTTCGTATAAGGCTCCGCAGGCACCCGCGTACGCACGAAAGAGGGCCGGCTCCCCCCACCCAGGGGGAGCCGGCCCTTTTTCCTTCCGTCGTGCGGTGGCACCGCCATGCAGCACCGCAGGACGTTTCTGGAGCCGCCCGCGGGCGGCTCGGTCCGGGGGGTCCGGGTCTAGCCGAAGCGGCCCGAGATGTAGTCCTCGGTCGCCTGGACGGACGGGTTGGAGAAGATACGGTCGGTGTCGTCGATCTCGACGAGCTTGCCGGGCTGGCCGACGGCCGACAGGTTGAAGAAGGCGGTGCGGTCCGAGACGCGGGCCGCCTGCTGCATGTTGTGCGTCACGATGACGATCGTGAAGCGCTCCTTCAGCTCTCCGATCAGGTCCTCGATGGCGAGGGTGGAGATCGGGTCCAGGGCCGAGCAGGGCTCGTCCATCAGCAGGACCTGGGGCTCGACCGCGATGGCGCGGGCGATGCACAGGCGCTGCTGCTGGCCGCCGGAGAGGCCGGAGCCGGGCTTGTTCAGGCGGTCCTTGACCTCGTTCCAGAGGTTGGCGCCCTGGAGGGACTTCTCCACGATCTCGGCCAGTTCGGCCTTCTTGTAGCTGCCGTTCAGGCGCAGGCCCGCCGCCACGTTGTCGAAGATCGACATGGTGGGGAAGGGGTTCGGACGCTGGAAGACCATGCCGACGGTGCGGCGGACCGCGACCGGGTCCACGCCGGTGCCGTACAGGTTCTCGTCGTCCAGCAGCACCTTGCCCTCGACGCGACCGCCGGGGGTGACCTCGTGCATGCGGTTCAGGGTGCGCAGGAAGGTGGACTTGCCGCAGCCGGAGGGGCCGATGAAGGCCGTCACCGAGCGCGGTTCGACGGTCATCGAGATGTCGTCGATGGCCTTGTGGGTGCCGTAGAAGGCGGACAGGCCGCTGACGTCGATTCGCTTGGCCATGAGGGGTCACTTCGCTTTCATGAGTCGCGTCAGCGACCGGTCTTCGGGGCCTTCCAGCGGGCGATGCCGCGGGCCACCAGATTGAGGATCATGACGAAGGCGATCAGGACGAGCGCTGCGGCCCATGCCCGGTCGTAGGAGGCTTCACTGCCGACCTTGTACTGCTCCCAGATGTAGAGGGGGAGCGAGGACTGGGCGCCTTCGAAGGGGTTCGTGTTGATCAGCTGCGACCCGAAGACCAGCAGCATGATCGGCGCGGTCTCGCCGGCGATGCGGGCGACCGCCAGCATGACGCCGGTGGAGATGCCGCCGATGGCCGTGGGGAGCACGACCTTGAGGATCACGCGCCACTTCGGTACGCCGAGGGCGAGGGCGGCCTCGCGCAGCTCGTTCGGGACGAGCTTGAGCATCTCCTCGGTGGAGCGGACCACGACCGGCATCATCAGGATCGACAGGGCCATCGCGCCGGCGAAGCCGGAGGGGCCGAAGCCGAGCATCAGGTTCCAGGTCGTCAGGATGAACAGGCCCGCGACGATGGAGGGGATGCCCGTCATCACGTCGACGAAGAAGGTCACGGCCTTGGCGAGCCCGCCCCGGCCGTACTCGACCAGGTAGACGGCGGTCAGCAGACCGACGGGGGCCGCGATCAGGGTGGCCAGGGCGACCTGCTCCAGGGTGCCGAGCAGGGCGTGGTAGACACCGCCGCCCTCCTCGAAGCTGGTCACGCCGTTCATCGAGTGGCTCAGGAAGGCTCCGTCGAGGGCCTTCAGGCCGCGGCTGATCGTGGTCCACATCAGCGAGAGCAGCGGGAGCACGGCGAGGACGAAGCAGACCCAGACGACGGAGGTCGCGACGCGGTCCTTGGCCTGGCGGCGGTTCTCGATCACCGCGCTGGCGGTGTACGTGATCGCGACGAAGAGGAGGGCCGCGATCAGGCCCCACTGGACCTTGCTGCTCAGGTCGAAGGCGAGGCCGGCGCCGACCCCGAGGAGGATCGAGAGCGCGGCGATGCCGGCGGGGGCCCAGCGGGGCAGGCCGCCGCGGGTGAGGCCGGCGGGCGCCGCGGACTTGTGCGCGCGGGTCGGACGCTGGTCCTGGATTGCGTGGCTCATCAGGCGTTCGCCCCCGAGAAGTCCTTGCGACGGGCGATGATCAGCCGGGCCGCACCGTTGACGAGCAGGGTGAGCAGGAAGAGCACCAGGCCGGAGGCGATGAGCGCGTCACGGCCGAACTCGTTGGCCTCGTCGAACTTCGCGGCGATGTTCTGCGCGAAGGTGCCGCCGCCCGGGTTCAGGATGTGCCCCGAGATCAGGAAGCTCGGGGAGAGGACCGTGGCCACGGCCATGGTCTCGCCCAGCGCGCGGCCGAGGCCGAGCATCGAGGCGGAGATGACTCCGGACCGACCGAAGGGCAGCACCGAGATCCGGATGACCTCCCAGCGGGTCGCGCCGAGGGCCAGGGCGGCCTCCTCGTTCATGCGCGGGACCTGGAGGAAGACCTCGCGGCTGACGCTGGTCACGATCGGCAGGATCATGATCGCGAGGAGGATGCCGACGGTGAAGAGCGAGCGGGCGACTCCGGCCTGGGTCTGCTCGAAGACGTAGGTCCAGCCGAAGAAGTCGTCCAGCCAACTGTTCAGCCCGTTGAGCTGCGGCACCAGGAAGAGGGCGCCCCAGATGCCGTAGACGATCGACGGCACGGCGGCCAGCAGGTCGACCACGTAGGCGAGGGGCGCGGCCAGCTTGCGCGGCGCGTAGTGCGAGATGAACAGGGCGATGCCGACGGCGATCGGAACCGCGATGGCCATCGCGATGATCGAGCTGACGACGGTGCCGAAGAGGAGGACGGCGATGCCGAAGACGGGGGGAGTGGCCGAGGCGTTCCAGTCGAAGGTGGTGAGGAAGTTCCCCTCGTTCTTCGACAGGGCCATCGCGGCACGGTAGGTGAGGAAGACGGCGATCGACGCCATGATCACCAGGAGCAGGATGCCGGATCCCTTGGAGAGCCCGGCGAAGATCTTGTCACCGGCGCGACCGGTGGACCTTCCGCTCTTGGAGACAGGCGGAGCCGTGTCGATCTGGGTGGGTGTGGTGGAAGCCATGGTCTTTCCGGTCTGTGTGGGGGGCAGGCCCCCTGGCGGCGGTGCACCGGATTCCCCCGGGTGGAGGGGGAGGGTCCCCGGCGCCGGGCCGATCGGACGGGATCGGCCCGGCGGCGCGGGGGTCAGGCGGTGGAGCGGGTGAAGACGTGAGCGGTCAGCTCAGGGACTTGATGACTTCGCGGACCTTGGTGTTGATCTCGGCCGGGATCGGGGCGTAGCCGTTCTCGGTGAGGATCTTCTGGCCGGAGTCGGAGGCGGCGTAGTCCAGGAAGGACTTCACGGTGCCGAGCGTCTCGGGCTTGTTGCCCTTGTCGCAGACGACCTCGTACGTCACCAGGACGATCGGG
The DNA here is from genome assembly GCF_044741845.1 of Streptomyces sp. NPDC088097. NCBI lineage: Bacteria > Bacillati > Actinomycetota > Actinomycetes > Kitasatosporales > Streptomycetaceae > Streptomyces > Streptomyces sp. NPDC088097. Next base: position 1,280,000 of record NZ_JBIUTJ010000001.1, on the reverse strand, counting down.
TAGGCACCCTCGGCCTTGGTGGTGTAGTCGAGCTTCAGCGCCAGGTCGGAGCCGGTGCCGGTGACCTTGGCGGCGGCGATGGCCTTGGAGGCGTTCTCGCCGGTGGCCTTGACCGGGGCGCCGGCGCCGGTGTTCACGTCGACGGTCTTGATGTTCTGGGCCGAGGCGTAGGAGAGCTCGAAGTAGCCGATGGCCCCGTCGACCTGCTTGACCTGGGCGGCGATGCCGGCCGAGCCGGACGCGCCGAGACCGCCGGCCGCGGGCCACTTCTTCGCGGCCTCGTAGTTCCACGCCTCGGGCGCGGCGGCCTTGAGGTACTTGCTGAGGTTCTCGGTGGTGCCCGAGTCCTCGGAGCGGTGGAAGTGCTGGATGGCGGTGCCGGGAAGCGTGACGCCGGGGTTCAGCTTCTTGATCGCCTCGTCGTCCCACTTCTTGATCTTGTCGTTGAAGATGTTGGCGATCGTGGTGGCGTCGAGGTTGAGCTTGTCGACACCCGCGACGTTGAAGCCGAGCGCGATCGGGCCGCCGACCATCGGCAGGTCGATGCCCTGGCCGCCGGTGCAGATCTTCTTCGACTCCTCGACGGCCTCGGGCTTCAGCGCGGAGTCCGAGCCGGCGAAGCCGACGGTGCCCTGGTTGAAGGCCACGATGCCCTCACCGGAGGAGGAGGACTTGTAGTTCACCTCGACGCCGGAACACGCGGCCATGTAGTTCTTCACCCACAGGTCGACCGCGTTCTTCTGGGCGGAGGAGCCGGAGGCGAGCAGCTTGCCCTTGGCGCCGTCGCACTTGATGTCGCCGGGGGCCGGGGCGGAGACCTTCGGCGCGGCGGAGCCGTCGGCCGTGGTCTTCGTGTTGTCGTCGGAGCCGCACGCCGTGAGGACCAGGGCGCCGGACACGACAAGCGCGCCGAGGGCGGAGGCACGAAGCATGTTCTTGCGCTGAAGCTTCACTGTTCGGGTGTTCCTTCCGAGGAGCCGCCGGCCGCTTTCTGTATCGGGGCGGCGTGCGAAGAGGACTACGGGTTCGCGTGGGGCGGCGTCGGGGTTTGGCCGGCGGCTCGCTCCGTGCACTACCGAAATTAGGCAGAACAGGTGAAGCGGTCGACCGTCGTCGGTGAACGGACGGTGAACCGTGGCGGGCGGGCCGGTGCGGATGGGGGGGTTTGTACCCGGACGTAATCGGGCGTTATCCGCCCGTTATCCCGCCGTGACCTTCTGTCGATGCCGGGGGTGGGCCGGCCGAAAATCGACGTCGCCCGGCGCCGACCTGCGGGGCGCCCCGCAACCCCACGGATGCCCGAAGCCCCACGGGCGGGCCGAGGGCCGGGGCCTGTGGGGCTTGTGGGGCTGCGGGGTGGGCGCTTCAGGACGGGGTGGTGGCCGGGACCGGGTGCCAGAGGGTGTGGAAGGTCTGGCGGGCGGCCAGGGCCGCGTGGCGCTGGTCCGCGTGCAGGACGCCGAGGGCGTAGGCCGTCGCCGGGGCGATCCGCGGGGTGCGGGCGGCCGTCGCCGAGGCGGTGGCCGCCTCGGAGGCGTCCCGGTGGCGGTCCAGGGTCAGACCGGCGGCCGTCAGACGGGACACGTCGTCGCCGAGGGCCTCCCGGGCGTAGCGGTGGACCCGCAGGAGCCGGCGCACCTCGTACCAGGCGCTGTCCTCGTGCGCCGAGTACGCGGTGGTGGCGTCCGCGTCGGGCAGCGCCGACACGGCGGTGTCCAGCCGGGTCTCCGTGACCGAGGCGAGCGGGACCAGGACCTCCTCGATCCGGCCCCGGGCCGCGACCCGGTCCAGCGGCACCTCGGAGGCCAGCACCGCGACGGCGTCCGCGACCGCGTGGAAGCGGGACGAGCCGAGGGCCTGCAGGGTCGCGGAGTGCGCCCGGGTGCGCGCCAGCGTGAGCTGGCGCTCCAGCAGGGCGCCGGCCCGCGCCGAGCCCACCGTGAGCGCCCCGGAAGGCTGCGCCGGCCGGGGCGAGGGCACGTCGGGGCTCCCGGAGAGCCGCTGGAGGGCCTCCATCAGGCGCGAGAGGCGGGCCGCGTACACGTGCTCGTCGGCCAGGGTGGACGACAGCCAGACGAGTTCCGTGCGCAACGAGTCGGCCCAGGCCGAGTCCGTCACCACCCGGAACGTGCTCAGCGAGCCGGCGATGCGGCGCGCCGCCCCCCGCAGGCCGCGCGCCGCCTCATTGCTTTCCGTCGCGTCCGACCCGTTCGCGGTGCCGCCCTCGTGCACGCGCAGGGCGCGCAGGAACGCGGTGGCCTGGCCGCGCAGGTAGACGCCGAGGACGTCTCCCGCGGTCGGGTCATGGTTTGGCTGAGCCACGCCGGCGCCTCCGGGCGTCAATGAGCATCTCCTGAACGTGCCGCAGCGGTTGGCCCTCGGCGTCGGTGCTGTGCCGGGTCCATTCGCCGTCCGGTCCCAGGTGCCAGGAGGAGGTGTCGTCGGACATGCCGGTCTCCAGCATCCGGTCCAGGGCCGCGCGGTGGGCGGGGTCGATGACCCTGACCAGTGCCTCGATGCGGCGGTCGAGGTTGCGGTGCATCATGTCGGCGCTGCCGATCCACACCTCGGGTTCGCCGCCGTTGCCGAAGGCGAAGACCCGGGAGTGCTCCAGGAAGCGGCCGAGGATCGAACGGACCCGGATGTTCTCCGACAGTCCCGGGACCCCGGGGCGCACGGCGCAGATGCCGCGCACCCAGATGTCCACGGGGACGCCGGCACGGGCCGCCCGGTAGAGGGAGTCGATGAGGGCCTCGTCGACGATCGAGTTCATCTTGAGGCGGACGTACGCGGGACGGCCGGCCCGGTGGTGGTCGGCTTCCTTGTCTATGCGCGCGATGAGCCCGTCACGCAGTGACTTCGGCGCCGTCAGCAGCCGGCGGTAGGTCTCGCGGCGGGAGTAGCCGGAGAGCCGGTTGAAGAGGTCGGAGAGGTCCGCGCCGACCTGCGAGTCGGCGGTGAGCAGCCCGAGGTCCTCGTAGAGGCGCGCCGTCTTGGGGTGGTAGTTGCCGGTGCCCACGTGGCTGTAGCGGCGCAGCTGGTCGCCCTCCTGGCGGACGACGAGGGACAGCTTGCAGTGGGTCTTGAGGCCGACGAGGCCGTACACCACGTGGCAGCCGGACTCCTCCAGCTTGCGCGCCCACTTGATGTTGGCCTGTTCGTCGAACCGGGCCTTGATCTCGACGAGGACGAGGACCTGCTTGCCGGACTCGGCGGCGTCGATCAGGGCGTCCACGATCGGGGAGTCGCCCGAGGTGCGGTACAGCGTCTGCTTGATCGCGAGGACGTCCGGGTCGGCGGCGGCCTGCTCCAGGAAGGCCTGCACCGAGGTGGAGAAGGAGTCGTACGGGTGGTGCAGCAGGACGTCGCGTTCGCGCAGCGCGGCGAAGATGTCGGGCGCGGAGGCGGACTCGACCTCGGCGAGGTCGCGGTGCGTGCCGGCGACGAACTTCGTGTACTTCAGCTCGGGCCGGTCCAGGGAGGAGATCCCGAACAGGGCCGTCAGGTCGAGGGGGCCGGGCAGCGGGTACACCTCGGCGGCGGAGACCTTCAGCTCCTGCACGAGGAGGTCCAGGACGCCGGGGTCGATGGACTCCTCGACCTCCAGGCGCACCGGCGGACCGAAGCGGCGCCGCATGAGTTCCTTCTCCAGGGCCTGGAGAAGGTTCTCGGCGTCGTCCTCCTCGACTTCCAGGTCCTCGTTGCGGGTCACGCGGAACATGTGGTGCGCGAGCACCTCCATGCCGGGGAACAGCTCCTCCAGGTGCGCGGCGATGACGTCCTCCAGCGGGACGTAGCGCTGCGGGGAGGCCTCCAGGAACCGCGAGAGGAGCGGCGGCACCTTGACCCGGGCGAAGTGGCGGTGGCCGCTGACCGGGTTGCGCACGACGACGGCCAGGTTCAGGGAGAGGCCGGAGATGTACGGGAAGGGGTGCGCGGGGTCCACGGCCAGCGGGGTGAGCACCGGGAAGATCTGGTTGCGGAACAGGGTGAAGAGGCGCGCCTGCTCCTTCTCGGTGAGGTCGGGCCACCGGATGAGGTGGATGCCCTCCTCGGCGAGCTGCGGGGAGATGTCCTGCTGGTAGCAGGCGGCGTGGCGGGCCATGAGCTCGCGCGAACGGGTCCAGATCGAGTCCAGCACCTCACGGGGCTGGAGGCCTGAGGCCGAACGGGTGGCGACGCCCGTCGCGATGCGGCGCTTGAGGCCGGCGACGCGGACCATGAAGAACTCGTCGAGGTTGCTCGCGAAGATCGCGAGGAAGTTCGCGCGCTCCAAGAGCGGCGTCGCCGGGTCCTCGGCGAGCTCCAGCACGCGCTCGTTGAAGGCCAGCCAGCTGCGCTCCCGGTCGAGGAAGCGGTTCGCGGGCAGCTCGCCGGTGTCGTCCTTGTCCTCGTAGACGTCCAGATCCGCGTCGAGGTCCGGATCCAGGTCCACGTGAGGGCGATGGGCGGCTATGGAGCCCAGCCGGGCCCTCGTCCGCGCCCGCTGCGCGGTCGCCTCTGCCTGGACCTGCGCCGGGGTCTGGTCCTGGGGGCGGGTGAGGGCGGAGGCGGGGACGGCGCCCGAGTCGTGGGACGGATGCTGGGCGGGGACCTCGGTGGGGCCCGCGGGGCTCGCGCTCGGCTGGTGGCTCATGACTCCATTCTTCCGCGCACGCGGCAGGACCGGCGCGTCGGAAGTGTTTGCCGTCAGGCGGAGTCGGGGCTGCATGTCCGGAGACTGGCAAGCGCGTCTGAATGCCCGGTTAATGGCGTATGGCTTCCAGGGTCAGGCTGGCGCACGGTTTCTTCGGGGGCGGGGCGGGGCGGGGCGGGGCGGGGTCGGGGGGAACCTCGGCGGGGCCCCTGTGGGGCGGTCTCTCGGATGGTGTGGGGGTTTCCCGCCAGTCCACTGTCCTTCCGTGCCGGTCCGATCCCTCAAGGGCGCTCACTGCGTTCGCGTCGCTACGCGATTTCGCTGCGCTCAACCCTTGACCGACCGGCCCGTCCCGGAATGCCAAAGACTGTCGGGAAGCCCCCAAAAGAACGGGCTGGTCTGAACGAGGGAGGAGCGGGTCCCTCAGGGGCCGTGGGACGGCCGCTTCGGCGACCAGACCGGGCATCCGGGTCCCTCACAGCCCCTTTCAGGACGGTAGAGACGGCCCACGCATCAGATCGTGCCCCCTCCTACTCGGCTTAGCGTCTGCGACCCGCCTGTGGCCGGACATAAGCCGCATGAGGTCTCTCCTGTCCCACTCGTCTCAGCGTCTGCGACCCGGATGGACTCCACGGCCCACTGACCGCACGGAATGACGAAGTCATCAACGGTGAATGTGGAGAAGCGGTCATGGAGTCGGAGAAGGGGCTCATCAGACCTCGCGCCTGCCTCTGACCGTCCGTTTTCGGGTGCGGGCGTGGACCCCAGACGGGCTGCAGACGCTAAGCCGAGTGGGAGATGAGGGGCCTGGTGCGGCTTATGTCCAGCCATAGACGGATGGCAGACGCTAAGCCGAGTAGGAGGGGGCACGACCTGGTGCGTGGGCCGTCTCCACGGCCCTGAAAGGTTCTGCGAGGGACCCGAATGCCCGGCCTGCCGGGCGGAGCGCCCGCCCGATGTCCTATGACGGGGCCGCTCCTCCTCACTTCAGACCAGCCCGTTCTTTTGGGGGCTTCCCGACAGTCTTTGGCATTCCGTGACGGGCCGGTCGGTCAAGGGTGGCCGAAGGCCATCGCGTAGCGACGCGAACGCAGTGAGCGCCCTTGAGGGACCGGACCGGCACGGAAGGACAGTGGACTGGCGGGAAACCCCCACACCATCCGAGAGCCCGCCCGACCGCATACCGCCGAGGTTTCCCCCGCAGCCCCCGCCCCCCCTCAGCTCTCCGTCCGGTACATCAGGTCGACCTCGTGGGTGCTGAACCCGAGGCCCTCGTAGACCGCCAGGGCCGCCGGGTTGTCGGCGTCCACGTAGAGCATCGCCGTCGGGAGGCCGGCCTGTGCCAGGTGGCGCAGGCCGATCGCGGTGAGGGCCTTGCCGAGGCCGCCGCCCTGGGCGCCCGGGCGGACGCCGACCACGTAGACCTCGCCGAGGCGCTCGGTCGCGTGGACCTTCGTCCAGTGGAAGCCGATCAGTTGGCCGTCGCGCTCCGCGAGGAAGAAGCCGTTCGCGTCGAACCACGGCTGCGCGATCCGGTCATCGAGGTCACGCTGCGTCAGCGAGCCCTGCTCCGGGTGGTGGGCGAACGCGGCGGCGTTGGCGGCGAGCCAGGCGGTATCGTCCTTGCCCGGTACGAAGGTGCGTACGCTCACGCCGGCCGGGAGGGTCGCCTCCGGCAGGGCGGGGGCCTCGGGGCCCAGCGGGCGGCGCAGCTGGCGCAGCTCGCGGAAGAGGGTCAGGCCGAGCACCTGGGCGAGGTGGCGCGCGGCGGACTTGCCGCCGTGGGCCCAGACCCGGATCCGCTTGCCGGAGGCGGCCAGCAGGGCGGTTCCCAGGGCCCGGCCGTGGCCGCGTCCGCGCAGTGCGGGGTGGACGACCAGCTCGGCGGCGGGGGCTTCGACCGGGTCGGTGTCCTCCAGTTGCCCGTACGCGGTCAGGCGTCCGTCGGCGGTGACGAGGAAGTGCCGGATGCCCTCGCGCGGGCCGCCGCGCAGCTGGAGGCGGCCCTGTTCGGAGACGGCGGTGGTGCCGTCGGAGCGGGCCGCTTCCGCGATCAGGGCGAGTACGGCGTCGGCCTGTTCCTCCGTCAGTTCGTCGAGGGTCTCAATCTGCCGTCCCGGCTCCACGGCCGCTGCTGCGTCAGTCATGGTCCGAGCCTACGGCGCCGCCGGTGACGCCCGTGCGTAACCAGCTCGCAACCCGTTACCCCCTGTCGTGCTACGCGCGTTGACCTTAGGCTTCGGCGGACCTCCCAAGTTGTCTCGCTGTCCACAAAGGGGAATAAATGTCAGCGAAGCCACAACGGCGCCGCACGGCCCGCCGGTTGACCCTCACCGCCCTCGCCCTCACGGCGGGAGCCGGGGCGATGGTCGCCGCCGCTCTGCCGGCCGGCGCCGCGAGTGGCGGCGGCGCGGCCAAGAGCCGCACCGTCGACGTGCAGCTCCTGTCGTTCAACGACCTCCACGGCACGCTGGAGCCCCCGCAGGGCTCTTCCGGCACGGTGAGCGAACGCCAGGCCGACGGCACCACCAAGGCCATACCCGCGGGCGGGGTCGAGTACCTCGCCAACGGGCTGCGCGACGCCCGCAAGGGCCACGAGTACTCGGTCACCGCCGCGGCGGGCGACATGATCGGCGCCAGCCCGATGCTGTCGGGACTCTTCCACGACGAGCCCACCATCGAGGCGCTGAACAAGCTGAAGCTCGACGTGTCGAGCGTCGGCAACCACGAGTTCGACGAGGGCAAGACCGAGCTGCGCCGCATCGCGTACGGCGGCTGCCACCCGGTCGACGGCTGCTCGGAGTACGGCAAGACGTACAACGGGGCCGAATTCCAGTACCTCGCCGCGAACGTGACGGACGAGAAGACCAAGCGTCCGCTGATGTCGCCCACCTTCATCTGGAAGAAGGGGGACGTGAAGATCGGCTTCATCGGCGTCACCCTGGAGGGCACTCCGGACGTCGTGACCGCCGACGGGGTCAAGGGCCTCAAGTTCGGCGACGAGGTCGAGACGATCAACAAGTACGCCGACGAGCTGAACAAGCAGGGCGTGAAGTCGATCGTCGCGCTGATCCACGAGGGCGGCCTGCCCGCGAGCGGCGCGTACAACTACGACTGCGACGCGCCCGGCGCCGGCGCCGGGATCTCGGGCGCCATCGTCGACATCGCGAAGAACGTGGACGCGAAGGTCGACGCGCTGGTGACGGGTCACACGCACCAGGCGTACGCGTGCAACATCCCCGACCCGGCGGGCAACCCGCGTACGGTCACCTCGGCCGCCTCCTACGGCCGGCTGTTCACCGACACCGCGCTGACCTACGACCGGCAGACGAAGGACATCGTCCGCACGCCGGTCGCCGCGCCGAAGCCGGTGCAGAAGGTCGTGAACCGGGACCAGCCCAAGGCCCCGGACATGACCGAGCTGATCACCCGTTGGAAGACGCTGGCGGACCCGATCGCCAACCGTCCGATGGGCTACATCGCGGCGGACATCCCGGGCCGCGGCTCGGAGGCGTACGAGAAGCCGCTCGGCGACGTGATCGCCGACGCGCAGCTGGAGGCGCTCGCCCCGGCCGACAAGGGCGGCGCGCAGCTGGCCATCATGAACCCGGGCGGCATCCGCGCCGACCTCGCCTACAAGGCGGCGGGCGACGAGGGCGACGGTGTGGTGACGTACGGCGAGTCGTACACGGTGCAGCCGTTCACGAACATGATGAACGTGGTGGACCTGACCGGTGCGCAGTTGATCACCGCGCTCCAGCAGCAGGTCAGCGGTACGGTCAACGGCCCGAGCCCGAAGATCCTCCAGGTCTCGAAGGGCTTCACCTACACCCTGGATACGACCAAGGCGGGCGCGGACCGCATCGTCGTGGACTCGGTGAGGCTGAACGGGGCGGCGATCGACCCGGCGAAGACCTACCGGGTCGCGATGAACGAGTTCCTCGCGGGCGGCGGTGACGGCTTCACCGTCCTGAAGGAGCACAAGAACAAGCTCGTGGGCGCGTCCGACCTGGACGCCTTCAACGCCTACCTGGCGAAGACCTCGGCCCAGGCCCCGCTGGCCGCGCCGGCGGCCGACCGGATCACGGTCGTGAAGTAGCACCCGAGCGGCACCTTCGGATCCGAGGGGGCGGTGGGCCTGGTGGCCCGCCGCCCCTTCGGCGTTCCCGGGGGCGTCGGGCGGTTCCGGGACGGGGTCAGAGCGCGGCGAGGAAGCTCGCGACGGCCCCGTGGAAGCCCTGGGGGTCCTGGAACGGTACGAAGTGGTCGCCGTCGAGGGGGGCGTACGAGGTCCCGGGCCGCCGGACGACCATCGCGTCGGCCGTGTCCTGGGGGAGCGACTGGCTGCGGGTGCCGTGGATCAGTACGGCCGGGCAGGTGCTCGCGCGCCAGGCGTCCCAGTGGTCGCCGCGGCAGGCTTCGGCGGAGTCGATCATGTCCTGCGGGTGGAACGGCAGCCGCCAGCCGCGGCCGGCGGGCAGCGGGCGCAGCCCCCGCTCGACGAACTGGGCGCCCACCGGCCCGGCCGCGGCGAGGAGTTCCTCGCGGGTGGCGGCGGTGTAGCGCATGCCCGAGAGGAAGCCGAAGAGCCCGGCCGCGGTGTCGGGGTCGACCTCCACGGTGGCGTCCGTGTTGAGGAGGGCGGCGATCCGGTCGGGGTGGGCGGCGGCCAGGTGGTAGGCGTTGAACCCGCCGAGGGAGTAGCCGAGGACGGGGAGGGGATCGCGGAGACCGAGGTGGTCGAGGAGGGCGACGGCGTCGCCCACGTACCCGGCGCGGTCGTAGACGGGGGCCCGGTCGGAGTCGCCGTGGCCGCGCTGGTCGGGGGCGATGACCCGCCAGCGGTCGCCGAGGGTCTCGGCGAGGCCGGTGAAGGCGGCCCCTTCGGACATGCCGCCGTGCAGGGCGAGCAGCGGGCGGCCGGGGCCGCCGAAGTCGAGGTAGGACAGGGTGCGGTCGTCGATCTTCAGCTCGTGGCGCATGGCCGTTGCCTCTCCCGTGGGCCCTGGGGGCCGGTGGACCGTTCGTGGTCGAAGCCTGTCAGTTCTTGGGCAAGCGCGCAATACGTTCGTGTAGCGCGCTTGCCCAAATCGGGGCGCGGCTACGATCCCGCCATGGGAAATCGCGAGGACCTGCTGGCCGGAGCGCGGCGCTGCCTGGAGGAGAAGGGCTACGCGCGCACCACCGTGCGCGACATCGCCTCGGCGGCGGGCGTGAGCATGGCCGCGATCGGCTACCACTACGGCTCCCGCGAGGCCCTGCTGAACCAGGCGCTCTTCGTCGCCATGGAGGAGTGGGCCGCAGGCTCGGGCCGGCTCGCGGGAGCGGGTGACACGGCCGAGGAGCGGTACGCCGACACCTGGGACCGCAAGATCCGGGACTTCGCCGACATGCGCTGGCTCTGGATCGCCAACGTCGAGGCCTTCGTCCACGCCCAGAGCTCCCCCGACCTGCTCGCGGCCCTCGCGCGGGGTCAGCGGGCCTCCCGCCGGATGGTGGCCGCGCAGCTGGCCGGGGTGTCCGAGGAGGCGGTCGCGGAGGAGGACGTACGGGGCCTGGGGTCAGTGCACCTCGCGCTGCTGAGCGGGGTGATGGTGCAGGCGCTCACCGACCCGGAACAGGCTCCCGACGGGCGCGCGCTCGCCCAAGGGCTGCGCAGGATGGCCGAGTTGCTCGATGAGCCGGTATCTACCGACGGGTAGTAAAGGCGCGCCCCGCACGCCATAATCCCGTCCCATCACTGGGTCGGCAAAGGGGCGGACATGGGCGTGGGCGCAGCAGGCGTGGGCACGGACGCGGGAACGGACGCGCACACGGGCGGGGGCACGGGCGGGGGCACGGGCGCGGGCCCGCGCGGGCGCGGCGGACTGGACCGGAGGGCGTTCCTGACCGGCGCGGGAGCACTGGCGGCAGCGGCCGTCGTGGGGCTCGGATCGGCGGCGCCCGCCTCGGCGAAGGCCCTCGGCACCCAGGACTGGATGGCCGGCCTGGCCGACTCCACCCCCCTCCAGCGCATGACGATCCCGGGCACCCACGACTCCGGGGCCACCAAGGGCGGCCTCTACGTCGCCTGCCAGAACACCTCGATCGCCGGGCAACTCGATTCCGGCATCCGCTTCCTCGACGTCCGCTGCCGGGTCACGGGCGGCTCCTTCGCCATCCACCACGCCGCCTTCTTCCAGGACCTGATGTTCGGCGACGTCCTGGTGGCCTGCGCGAACTTCCTCGCCGCGCACCCCGCGGAGACGGTGCTGATGCGGGTCAAGCAGGAGTACTCGGAGGAGAGCGACGCCACCTTCCGGGCCGTCTTCGACGACTACCTCGACCACCGGGGCTGGCGCCCGCTGTTCCGCGTCGCCGACGCCCTGCCCGCCTCGCTCGGCCAGGCCCGCGGCAAGGTGGTCCTCCTCGCCGACAACGCGGGCCTGCCCGGCCTGCGCTACGGCGACGGCAACGTCTTCGACATCCAGGACGACTACAACACCGAGCCCTTCGCCAAGCGGGGCCGGATCGAGAACCACTTCCGCAAGGCCGTGCAGCAGCCCGGGAAGCTGTTCGTGAACTACGTCAGCACCGCCGCCTACATGCCCCCGCGCTGGAACTCGGACCGGCTCAACCCGCAGGTCCACTCCTTCGTCGACGGCGGCGAACTGGCCGGCCGCAGCGGCCTCGGCATCGTCCCGTTGGACTTCCCGAACACCCGCTCCGGCCTGGTCGAGTCACTGATCCGGCACAACTGACGCCTCCGAGGGCGGCGGCGTCGGCGCGCCCGGGATGCGGAGCACCGCCTCCGTGCCCGGGCCGCCGTCCCGGGCGGCCCGCAGTTCCGCGGTGCCGCCCGCGCGTTGGACCGTACGGGCCACGATCGACAGGCCCAGCCCGCTGCCGGGCAGGGCGCGCGCCGAGGGGGAGCGCCAGAACCGCTCGAAGACGTACGGGAGGTCCTCGGCCGGGATGCCCGGCCCGTGGTCGCGCACCGTCAGCTCGCCCGCGCGCAGCGAGACCTCGACCGCGCCGCCCGGCGGGCTGAACTTCACCGCGTTGTCCAGGACGTTGACCACCGCCCGCTCCAGCGCGGCCGGCTCGCCCCGTACGTACCAGGGCTCCAGGGCCGAGCCGAAGCGCAGCTCGGGGCCGCGCAGCCGGGCCCGGGACAGCGCGGTCCCGGCGATCTCGTGCAGCGCCACGACCTGGAGCGGGCCGGGTGAGGCGGCGTCCGGGCGGGAGAGTTCCTGGAGGTCCCCGATCAGCGAGGCCAGCTCCGTCATCTGCGCCTTGACCGAGGCCAGCAGCTCCCTGCGGTCCTCCGGCGGGATGGCCCGGCCGGTCTCCTCGCTGCGGGCGAGCAGCTCGATGTTGGTGCGCAGCGAGGTGAGCGGGGTGCGCAGCTCGTGTCCGGCGTCCGCGATCAGCTGCGCCTGGCGCTCCTGGGAGGAGGCGAGGGCGGCCGTCATGGAGTTGAAGGACCGCGACAGGCGGGCGATCTCGTCGTGGCCCTCGTCGGGGATCCGGACGGTGAGGTCCTCGGTGCGGGCGATGTGCTCGACGGCGCCGGTCAGTTCGTCGACGGGCCGCAGACCGGTCCGGGCCACCCACAGCCCGGCCGCGCCCGCGCCGACGATCCCGATGCCGCCGACCAGGACCAGGACCCAGGCCAGGGTGGACAGGGGCTTGTCGATGTCGTCGAGCGGCTTCGCGACCGAGACCCCGAAGACGGGCGCGCCGTCCTGGACCCAGGCGGAGAAGGTGTAGACGCGCATGTCGACGCCGTCGGCGGTGGTCGCGTCGTGGAGCGTGCTTTCGGGCCGGCCGGTCGCCACGTCCTTGTCGGCCTGGGTGACGGGCAGGTCGGTGCGCCCGCTCACCCAGCAGTGGCTGCCGTCGGCGGTGACGACCTGGACGGTCGCGCCCAGGTTCTCGGCGATCTTCTGGCTGCCCGGCGGCGGCCGGGGCACGCAGCCCTCGCGCAGGGTGCGGAGCACCTGGGCGTTGGGGTTGGTGGCCATCAGCGAACGGTTCAGCTGGTCGTTGAGCTGCGTGCGCACCATCACCCAGGACACGGCGGCCACCGCCGCCACGGCGACCGCCACCGCGAACGCGACCAGCAGGGCGAGCCGGGAGCGCAGCGGCAGGCCGCGGAATCTGGCGGCCGGGCTCACTCGGGCCCGCTCTCGCCCGCGCGCAGGACGTAGCCCACCCCGCGGACGGTGTGGACCAGGCGGGGCTCGCCGCCGGCCTCGGTCTTGCGGCGCAGGTACATCACGTACACGTCCAGGGAGTTGGAGCTGGGCTCGAAGTCGAAGCCCCAGACCGTCTTGAGGATCTGCTCGCGGGTCAGGACCTGGCGCGGGTGCGCGAGGAACATCTCCAGCAGGGTGAACTCGGTACGGGTCAGCTCCACCGGGCGTCCGCCCCGGGTGACCTCGCGGGTGGCGAGGTCCATGCGCAGGTCGCCGAAGGTGAGGACGTCGTCCTCCTCGGGCGCCCCGGTGGAGGGGGCCGTGTAGGAGCTGCGGCGGAGCAGGGCGCGGACCCGGGCGAACAGCTCGTCCAGTTCGAAGGGCTTGACCAGGTAGTCGTCGGCCCCGGCGTCGAGGCCGGTGACGCGGTCCCCGACGGTGTCGCGGGCGGTCAGCATGAGGATCGGGGTGACGCTGCCGGCCGCGCGCAGCCGGCGAGCCGCCGTCAGACCGTCCATCCGGGGCATCTGGATGTCCAGGACGATCAGGTCCGGGGCGTACGAGGCCGCCTGGTCGAGCGCGTCGAGCCCGTCCACCGCGGTCTGCGCCGCGTACCCCTCGAAGGCCAGGCTGCGGCGCAGGGCCTCGCGCACGGCCGGTTCGTCGTCGACGACGAGGATGCGCTGCTGGTCGCCTTCGGCGGGATTCATGCGGGGTCCCCCAGGGTGGTGGTCGGTGCGCGCGGCACCCACCAGGATCTCAGAACGAGGTGCCGAAGCCGTTGGTGCCGGTCCCGCCGCCGCTGCCGTTGTCGCCGCTGTCGGTACCGGAGCCGGAGCCCGAGCCGCCGGCGCGCAGGGCGTCGAGGTCGGCCTTGATCGTGTTCACCGGGATGGCGAAGCCGAGGCCGACGCTGCCGGCTCCGGAGCTGTCGCTGGAAGGGGAGTAGATCGCCGAGGGCATCCCGACGATCTCGCCGTTCATGTTGACGAGCGCGCCGCCGGAATTGCCCGGGTTGAGGGAGGCGTCCGTCTGGATGGCCTTGTACGTGGCCTTGTCCTGGCCGGTGTTCCCGTTGAACTGCTGCCCGTCGTACGAGAACGGCCAGCCGCCCTCGCCGCGCTGCGGGGACTGCTGCTGGGGCTCGGACTTGGCCACGCTCACGTCGCGGTTCAGCGCCGAGACGATGCCGCTGGTGACGGTGCCGGTGAGGCGGTCGGGGGAGCCGATGGCCACGACCTCGTCGCCGACGCGGACCTGGTCGGAGTTGCCGAGCTTGGCGGGCTTGAGGCCGGTCGCGCCCTGGAGCTTGATCAGGGCCAGGTCCTTGTCGGGGTCGGTGCCGACGGTCTTGGCCTTGTACTTCTTGCCGTCGCTCATCGTCACCTGGATCTCGGTGGCGCCGCTGACGACGTGGTTGTTGGTGACGATCTCGCCGTCGGCGGTGACCACGATGCCGGAGCCGGTGCCCTGCCCGGAGCCGGTCACGGTGTCGATGCGGACCACGGACGGGCTCACCTGCTCGGCGACCCCGGAGACGGTGCCGTTGCTGGACTGGGAGACGGTCGTGCCGTTGATCCCGCCGGAGCCGGCGGCGCCGTGGTGGGAGAGGAACTGCTGGACGCCCGCGGCCGTCCCGCCGCCGATCACGGCCGCCGCGAGGGCGACCGCCGCGAGCAGCGCCACCGGCCGCTTGGCGCGGGCCCGGTGGCCCTGCGGGGCGGCCTCGGCGGCGGAGCCCCAGGTGTCCCAGCCGCCACCCCCGCCACCGGAGCCGCCGGCGTGGACCGCCGTGACGGTCTCGCCCTGGATCACCGGGGGCCTGTGCGCCTCGTGCCAACCGGGTGCCGGAGCCGCCGGGGGGTAGGCGGGCGGCGGGGGATAGGCCGCCGCCGGTGCGCCGGTGGCCGGCGCCCCGGCGTCCTCGGCCAGCCGGTCACGACCCCGCTGCCAGTCGTCCCCGAAGGGCGCGTCCTGGGCCGGGCGGTGTTCCTGGGGGTACTCGCCTTCGCGGCGGAAGCTCTCGGTCATGTCTACGACTGTGGCCGCGGATCATGAGAGCTTCCTGAGTCCCCGCTGAGAAGCCCGACAGAACCTCGTATGCCCGATATAAGCCCGCGCCCCGGCGTACCCCGCGGGGGTGGCCCCGGCAGCGTGCGCCGGGGTGTCAGCGGCAGCCGCAGGAGCGGCGGATGACCAGGGCCGACGGGAACTGCTTCAGGCGCTCGCGGCGGGAGCCCGCCACGCGCAGGGAGTCGTCCAGGACGAGGTCCACCGCGGCGCGGGCCATCGCGGGGCGGTCCGAGGCGACCGTGGTCAGCGGCGGGTCCGTGAGGGCCGCCTCCTTCACGTCGTCGAAGCCGGCCACCGCGAGCTCCCCGGGCACGTCGATGCGCAGCTCGCGGGCGGCCCGCAGCACACCGATGGCCTGGTCGTCCGTGGCGCAGAAGATCGCCGGGGGGCGGTCGGGGCCCGCCAGGACCTCCAGGGCGACCTTGTACGCGTCGTAGCGGTTGTAGGGGGCCTCGAACAGCCGGCCCTCGACGGAGCGCCCGGCCTCCTGCATCGCCCGGCGCCAGCCCCGGACGTGGTCCGCGACGGGGTCGCCGACCGACGGGGTGTTCTCGACGCCGCCGATGCAGGCCACGTACGCGTGGCCGTGCTCCAGCAGGTGGCGGGTGGCGAGCTGGGCGCCGCCGATGTCGTCGGTGATCACCGCGACGTCGTCGATGGCCTCGGGGCGCTCGTGCAGCAGCACGATCCGCGCGTCCCACGCCTCGATCTCGGAGGCGGCCCGCTCGCTCATGCCCTGGCTGACGAGGATCAACCCGGAGACCCGCATGCCGAGGAAGGCCCGCAGGTAGTGGACCTCGCGCTCGTCGCGGTAGTCGGAGTTCCCGACGAGCACCATCTTCCCGCGCTCGGCCGCGGCCTGTTCGACCGCGTGGGCCATCTCCGCGAAGAACGGCTGCCGGGCGTCCGGGACGATCATGCCTATGAGATCGGTGCGCCGCGAGGCCATGGCCTGCGCGACCCGGTCCGGGCGGTAGCCCAGGTCCTTGATCGCGGCGAGGACACGCTCGCGCGTGGCCGGGGCAACCGGCCTGGGTCCGTTGTTGATGACGTAGCTCACGACGGCGGTAGACGTACCCGCAAGTCGTGCCACGTCATCCCGCGTCACCTTGGCCACGCGCGGAAGTCTACGCGGGGTGACCTACCTCTGGGCAGGCCGTCCGGCCGAGTGGATGCTCACACCCGTTTCCTCCGTCCGGGGGGCCGAGGCGGCCTGCTTGGCGGCGGCCTGTGCGGCCGCCTCGGCGGCGGCCCGCTCGACCTTCTCCGGGGTGACGAAGCGGTAGCCGACATTGCGGACGGTGCCGATCAGCGACTCGTGCTCGGGGCCGAGCTTGGCGCGCAGCCTCCGTACGTGGACGTCGACCGTGCGGGTGCCGCCGAAGTAGTCGTAGCCCCAGACCTCCTGGAGGAGCTGGGCCCGGGTGAAGACCCGGCCCGGGTGCTGCGCGAGGTACTTGATCAGCTCGAACTCCTTGAAGGTCAGGTCCAGGACCCGGCCCTTGAGCTTCGCGCTGTAGGTGGCCTCGTCGACCGACAGGTCGCCGTTGCGGATCTCCATCGGGGAGTCGTCCGAGCCCAGCTGCCGGCGGCCGGTGGCCAGTCGCAGCCGCGCCTCGACCTCCGCCGGGCCGGCCGTGTCGAGGAGGACGTCGTCGATGCCCCAGTCGGCGGTGACGGCCGCGAGGCCGCCCTCGGTGACGACGAGGATCAGCGGACAGCCCGGTCCGGTGGACCGGAGCAGCTGGCACAGCGACCGCACTTGCGGCAGGTCGCGGCGGCCGTCGATCAGGATCACGTCCGCGCCGGGGGTGTCCACCAGGGCGGGGCCCTCGGCGGGTGCGACGCGCACGTTGTGCAGCAGCAGGCCGAGTGCGGGCAGCACCTCGGTCGACGGCTGGAGGGCGTTGGTCAGCAGCAGGAGAGAGCTCATGCCCGACCACCTGCCCGGGTCGGGTGGCCGTGCACCTGTGAGGTGCGGGCGGTTCGCTGGTCCATCACGTCGGTTCCTCCTCGGTCCCGTCGAGGACGTGCGTGGTACTGCTTCGTACGACTGGCCTGGCGTCCGGCCCGGCCCCGCGCCCTGGGGTCGGATGGATACCACTGTTCTCGGTCCGTTCAACGTGCTGAAAGCACAAAAGGACCCGGGGGCTACGTTGCCCGGATCCTCTCGCCGTCAGAATAGCCCACCGCCCCTGGGCGGGCCGAGGCCCGGACGCAGGGCATTCTGTGGTTCACGCCACGCCTTCCTCCTGCGTATGCCCCAGTTTCACCTGTTCGGGGGTACGTCGCGCGCCGCCGTCGGGCCACCCCGGCGCATTCGGGGCGCGCGGAGGCACGCCGGGGCGGACGGCCGGAGGGGCCATCATGGAGGCCGACGGTAGAGAGCCGACGATAGGAGCTGCAGTGGCAACCGGAACCATCCGCTACTGGGCGGCGGCCAAGGCCGCCGCCAAGACGGCGGAGGAGCCGTACGCGGCGCGCACTCTGGCCGAGGCGCTCGACGCCGTGCGGGAGCGCCATCCGGGGGAGCTGACCCGGGTCCTCCTGCGCTGCTCCTTCCTCGTGAACGAAGAGCCCGTGGGCAAGCGCCCGCACGAGAGCGTCCTGCTGACCGAGGGGGGCACCGTCGAGGTGCTCCCGCCGTTCGCGGGCGGGTGAGCGGGTACCGATGAGCACTCCCGAAGAGCAGCAGAGTCAGCGGGCCCGGCAGCAGGCCGAGGAACGCGCCCGGTACGAGCGGCAGCAGCGCGAGCAACAGCAGCCCGAGCGGCCGGACGCCTACGGGGCGCAGACTTGGCAGGGCGAGACCTGGGACACCAGCTACCAGCCGGTGCAGCCGCCGCTGGGCTCGGTGCCCGGCCAGTCGGCCCCGGTGGCTCCGGCCGCTCCGGTCGCGCCCGAGGGCTGGTTCCGCGAAGAGCCGGCGGCGCAGCCGCAGCCGCCGCAGCAGGAACACCAGTACCAGCAGTTTCAGCAGCCCCAGCCGTGGCCGGACGGGTCCGCTGCCGCCGAGCAGACCGCGTACCTGCCGCCGGTGCAGGCGGAGGCGGAGCAGCAACAGCCGCAGCAGCAGGTGTACGGGCAGCAGCAGCCCGCTCCGGTCGCCCCGGAGGGCTGGTTCCGCGAGGAGCCCGCGCAGCCGTACGAGCAGCTCCAGCCCCAGCAGCTCCAGCCCCAGCAGCCCCCGTACGAACAGTCCCCGTACGAGCAGCCGTATGGGCAGGCTCAGGAGCAGCAGCCCCAGGAGCCGTGGGCCGCGCCCGCCGCGCCCTGGCCCGAGGCCGCGCCGGCCGCCGAGCAGACGGCGTACCTCCCCCCGGTGCCGAGCGGGCAGCAGCCCGTGACGCCGGACGGGTGGTTCCGCGAGGAGGCCCCGGCCGCCCCGGCCGCCCCGCAGGAGTGGGCCGTGGAGCGGACGGCGTACCTGCCGCCCCAGGCTCCGGCCGAGGAACCGGCCGTGGAGCGGACGGCGTACATGCCGCCCTACCCCGGGCCGCAGGAGGCCCCGGAGGCGCCCGCCGGCGGTCCCGGGCCGCTCGCGGCGCCCGCCGGGCCCGCGGCCGAGTACTCCCCGCCGACCCTGGGCGGGAACACCCTGCGCGCCGTGGACCCGGCGCAGGCCCGCGCCGAGGGCCGGTCGCCGATCATCGACCCCGGTCCGCAGCCGGCCATACTGACCGCCGCCCTCGGGCTCCTGCTGGCCGCTGCCGCCGCCTTGGGGGACCTGGCGCTCCTGGTGCCCCTGGTGCTGCTGCAGGGCCTCACCGCGGCCGGCTGGTTCCGTCTCAACGGCATGTGGCCCGCCCGCCAGGGCATCGCCCTCGCCTTCGCCGGAGCGGTCGTCGCGGACGCGGCGGTGCTCGCGGTGGACGAGTCGTACGGGCCCGGCGCCATCATCGGCACGCTGGGGGCCTGGGTGCTGCTCACCCTGGTGCTCCAGCTGCGCAGCCACGCGGACCCGGACGAGCGCATGTACGGGTTGATGGCCTCGGTGACCTCCGCGGCCCTCGCCATCATCTGCGCCGGGTACCTGGCGGCGGACGCCGACGCGGTGAGCGTCGGAGCGGCGGCCGTGGCCGTCGCCGTGTTCGCGCGGGCCCTGCCGCTGCCGACCGTCCCCTCCGTGGCCGTCTCACTGGCCGCCGCGGCCGGCGCCGGCATCGCGGTGGGCACCGTCACGGGCATCGGGGCGGGCGGGGCCCTGCTCGGCCTGGCCGCCGGGGTCTGCGCCCTGGTCGGCCTGCGCGTGGCCGCGTACGACTACCCGTCCAAGTTCGTCCACATGACGGCCGGCGTCGCGCTGCCGCTGGCCGCCGCCGCACCTGCCGTCTACCTGATCGGCCGGGTGGTCGGCTGACCTCCGGCCGACCCCGGGCCGGGCGCCGGCCGCGGGGGCCGCTCACGGCGGCCTCACGGCCGGGCATGGTCCACTAGAACGCACGTACCGACAAGTAAGGGGGAGGGCGCGTGCGTTTTCTGCGCTTCGTGGTGATCTTGGGTGTGATTCTGGGGGCCCTGTTCGTGGGCGCCGACCGGTGGGCGGTGAGCTACGCCGAGAACCGGCTGGCCGAGCGGATACAGGCCCGTCAGGGCCTCGCGGGCAGCGCCGAGGTGGACATCAAGGGGTTCCCGTTCCTGACCCAGGCCCTCAGCCACGACCTCCAGCGGGTCGACCTCAAGCTGACCGGCGTCGACGCCACCGCCGACGGCCGCAAGACGCGGCTCTCGCAGCTCGACGCGAGCTTCCACGAGGTGAAGCTGAACGGGGACTACACCGGCGGCACCGCCCGCCGCGCCGAGGGCACGGCGTTGATCAACTACGAGGACCTCACCAAGGCCTCGCAGAACGGAGTGACCCTCACCTACGGCGGGGCGCCGAACAAGGTGAAGGTCACCGCCACGCTGGACTTCCTCGGCCAGAGCCTGACCCGCAGCGTGGTGTCCACCATCACGCTCGCCGACGCCAAGGACGGCGGGGGCGGCGCCAAGACGGTGCGGGTGCGTGCGGACTCCGTACCGGGTGAGGGCATCCCCGGGATCGAGAGCGCGGTCCGCAAGAGGACCGACTTCGACCGTCGCATCGACGGCGGTCTCCCGGACGGCCTCCAGCTGACCGCGCTGACCTCGGACGCGGCCGGCGTCCACCTCTCGCTGAGCGGCGCGAACGTGGTGCTGGCCGGATCGTGAGACGGTGCGGTCCGCTCCGTAGGAGGATGGGCCGCGCGAAGAGCCCCGGAGGCCGTCATATGGCCTGCCGGGGCTTTCTCGTCCCGCCATACGGACGATCCTGTCTCGACATATGACACGGCGGTGACAGAGCGGTCGATTCGTCCCTACGATCCATGGCTATGAAGCATCAGCAGGCGGACCTCACGAAGCGGCGGGCAGTAGACCTGTGTCGCGTCGCCGCCATGCTCTGTCGCTGCATGTGAGGTGTGAGCCTTCCGCTCCACCGGCCGCAGCGACGGCCCTTCGTCCCGTGTGACCGCCCCCGCGAACACCTCCCGACGCCTCCCCGCGCGGGGACCGTGAGCGAGATCCGCGGCGGTTCGCACGCACCGGCACCACTCAGTCCCGCAGCAGGACCAGTACAGCCCCGCCGCACACTGCCCCGGAGGAGAACACCATGAGCCGCAGCGACGTCCTTGTAGACGCCGACTGGGTCGAGGCCCACCTGAACGACGACAACGTCGTGATCGTCGAGGTGGACGAGGACACGTCCGCGTACGACAAGAACCACATCACCAACGCGGTCCGGATCGACTGGAAGCAGGACCTCCAGGACCCGGTCCGCCGCGACTTCGTGGACCAGGAGGGCTTCGAGAAGCTCCTCTCCGCCAAGGGCATCGCCAACGGCGACACCGTGGTCCTCTACGGCGGCAACAACAACTGGTTCGCGTCCTACGCCTACTGGTACTTCAAGCTCTACGGCCACCAGGACGTGAAGCTCCTCGACGGCGGCCGCAAGAAGTGGGAGCTCGACTCCCGCGACCTGGTCGACGGCAAGGACGTCCCGAACCGCCCGGCCACCGCGTACAAGGCCCAGCCGCAGGACAAGTCGATCCGCGCCTTCCGTGACGACGTCACGGCCGCGATCGGCGTCCAGAACCTGGTCGACGTCCGCTCGCCCGACGAGTTCTCCGGCAAGCTGCTCGCCCCGGCCCACCTCCCGCAGGAGCAGTCGCAGCGCCCCGGCCACGTGCCGAGCGCCCGCAACATCCCGTGGTCGAAGAACGCCAACGACGACGGCACCTTCAAGTCGGACGACGAGCTGACCGCCCTCTACCAGGCCGAGCAGGTCGACCTGGCGAAGGACACCATCGCCTACTGCCGCATCGGTGAGCGCTCCGCGCTCACCTGGTTCGTGCTGCACGAGCTGCTGGGCCAGGAGAACGTCAAGAACTACGACGGCTCCTGGACCGAGTACGGCTCGCTGGTCGGCGTGCCGATCGAGCTCGGCGCCAACAAGTAGTCCCGCCGGGGGGTCGGGCACGCGACGCCCGCCCCCCGCCCCGTACCAGCAGTACCTCTCTAGGACAGGACAGAGAACATGTGTGGAGCTCAGATCGGCGGGCCCGACCTCTCGACGCTCAAGCCCGGTGAGACCGCGATCCAGGGTCAGGTGACCAAGGACGGCGAGCCCGTCAGCGGTTACGTGCGCCTGCTGGACTCGACCGGCGAGTTCACCGCCGAGGTCCCGACGTCGGCCACCGGCCAGTTCCGCTTCTACGCGGCGACCGGCTCCTGGACCCTGCGCGCGCTCGTCCCCGGTGCCACCGGCGACCGTGCCGTGGTGGTCGCCGAGGCCGGCGGCGTGACGGACGTGGCCATCGCGGTCTGACCGCTCGCTCGAACGGCCGGAGGGCCGCACCCCAGGGGGTTGGACGCCACTGGACGGGGTGCGGCCCTTCGCGCCGTCCGGAGCCGCGTCGTCCGCCTTGTCTTCGGGGCGCGCGGACCTACGCTGGAGACATGTACGCGCGGCGCCGACGTGCCTATTTCCTGCTCATGGGCGGATGCCTGTTCCTCTTCGTCTCCGCCTGGTCCTTCGTGCGGCTGTTCTCGGTCGAGGCGGCCGTGGCCCTGTGCGTGGTCGCCATGGTCATCCCGCCGATCGCGGCGATGGTCGCGAACCGGCGCGGTCCCGACGACCGCTGGTGGGACGACCCGTCCGGGGACCGGAAATCGGATGAATGGTGGGACGAACTGGACGGAAAGCGGCGCCGTGACGAAGATGATAACGGGCCAAAACCACCGCTATAAAAATGTAATAAGAATCTATACAACTGCCCTTCCCCGGGACTGGTCTTCGGTGTGCGCGGGTAAACGCACCGGCGCCTCCAGCCCTGTGGGGGGAACTTTCCTTGCAAGCAGACCAGAGCATTCCCGAGCCGCGTAGCGGGGCCGAGAATGCGCCGGAATCGGACACTCCGGAGTTTCCGGCGACACCTCCCGAGACTCCGGACGCCACCGGTTCCGAAGCCGTCCCGGCGCGCCCGCGCCGCCGTGGCCGGACCACGCTCCTGATCGCCGCGGCCCTCGTCCTCGGCGCGATCGCCGGCACGGCCACGGGCTACGCGATCCAGTACCACCGCGAGCCCACCCCGCTGGCCCCGCTGGCACAGCAGAGGCTCGTCACCCCCAAGGCCCTCGCGCCGGACGACGCCACGACCAACAAGACGATCAACGCGAACCGTTGGCACAAGACGGACGACGACCTCGCGAAGCTGCTGATCGAGGCGCCGCCGGGAGCGAAGGACGTAGGCGTGGGCTACGACGCCCTCGACGACTTCTCGGCCCCGTACGAGAAGCCCGGCAAGGCCCTCGAAAGCTTCGCCGAGGCCGACTTCCGGCGTTCCGTCACGCGCACCTGGACCGAGGGCGACATCGTGGTCGAGGCCCAGCTGGTGCAGTTCAAGGACCACCACGGCGCCGACAAGGTCCAGCGGGGCCAATCCGACTTCATGTCCGAGAAGAAGTACGCCGGTAACCCCGGCGTGGCCATCCCGGGTTTCCCGGCCGAGCTCGGCCACGTCTGGGTGTACTCGGACACGTTCGAGGAACCGGGGTACTACCCGATCCGCGAGGCCAGGGCCATCGCCCGCCGGGGCGACATCGTCCTGCAGATCTTCTATGTGGACCGGAGCGCCGGGAACATCCCCGAGGCCGACGTCATCGACCTGGCCAAGCGACAGCTGGAGCGACTGTGACCGAGCCGCAGAACCAACCGACGGCCGGCCCCCAGGACGCGCCGCCGCAGGACGCGGCCGTGCGCGCGGGCAGCCGCCGCAAGCCCTTCGCGTACGCCGCGGGGGCCGTGGCCCTCGCGCTGCTCGTCGGGGGCGGCGTCTGGGCCTCCGCCGCGATCGCCGACGCCGACCGGGTGGCGCCCACCGCCTACTGGGCCGCCGCCGGCAAGGAACTCCCGAAGGCCGAGTCGCCCTCTCCGGTGCCCGGCAACGCCCTCTCCTCCAAGCTGCTCCCGGTGCCGAGCGATTTCACGCTCGGTCCGGACCTGGACGACGACGGGAACGACTTCGTCATCAGCGGGGAGAAGGCCGCGGAGGGGATCAAGGAATCCCGCAAGGGACTGTCCTCCTCGGACCGCAAGAAGCGCGACGAGATGCTCGCCGACCTCAAGCTCAAGGGCCTCGCCGGGCGCGGCTACCAGAACGAGGGCCCCGGCATGTTCGCCGTCGAGATCCGACTCATGCAGGCGGACCCGAAGGCGCTGGGGAGCTTCTCGGAGATCGCCAAGAAGTTCCTCGACGCGGTCGGCGACGATCGGGACGCGCCCAAGGTGGACGGTTTCCCGGACGCCAAGTGCTCGCTCATCGAGGTATTCGTCGACAAGGAGAAGGAGATCGACTCCCTCTCCTGCGTGGCCGTCGAGGGTGACGTGCTGGTCAACTTCCGGGCCTACGGCCCCAAGGCCGGCTTCCCGAAGACCGAAGCCGCCGGGTTCTTCAAGAACCAGCTGAACCACCTGAAGTCCCCCGGGGAGTCCGTGTGACCGAGCAGAACACCACCGCCGACCCGGTCGAGGCGCCGCAGGCCGCAGCGCCCGTGGCACCCGCCGCACCCGCGCCGCCGCAGGCCCCCGTCGCTCCCAAGGACCGCCGCAAGCTGCGCGCCGCCGTGCGCTGGACCGCAGCCGTCCTCGTCTTCGGCGCCGCCGGCGCGGGGGCCGCGTTCGGGACGCTCCGGCCCGAGCGCACCGACGTCCCCGGGCTGTCCACCCTGACCGACGGCCGCTGGACCTACCCCGCGCTGAGCAAGCCGACGCTGCCCCCCGGTGCGGCGCTGCCCTTCGCCGACGACAACCCGGACGGCATCCACTACGCCGGTCTCACCCAGCTGCTGCTCCCGGCCCCGGTGGGCTCCACCCCGGATCCCGGGCTGAAGCTGGAGAAGGACTCCGTGGTCGGCGTGGACACCTTCCTGGAGGAGTACGAGAGCACCGCGCGCGAGAAGATGAAGCAGGGGTTCACCGAAGACGGCCTGCGCCAGATCGTCGGCCGTGCGTGGACCACCCCGGACGGCACCCGCACCCGGGTCTACCTGCTGCGTTTCCACTCCTCGCAGTTCGCGGACCTCTTCACGGGCTGCGGCGCCGACATGAACCTGAGCGGCGTCAACCGGATCCTGCCGGACGACGTCTGGGGCAAGGCGCGGGTCGCGAGCAGCACCGTGCCCGCCGGCGACGGCATCAAGGTCATGGAGGAACCCGCCCCCTTCGGCGACGAGCAGACCAGGGTCGGCTGCCTCCAGTCCGGCGACGTCCGGGCCGTGATCCTCCAGAACCACAAGGGCGCGACCGCCACCGTCCCGCTCCACCAAGCGGTGATCCTCCAGAACCAGCTGCTCGGCTGACCGCCCGGGCCGCCCCGCCGGCGGTACGGCCCACCTCGCACGGTGCGCCGGTTCCCGGGCCAGTAGGCTTGGGGACCGGCCCGTACACCGCACCGAATCCTCCGAGGAGCACCCCGTGCTTGAGGCAGTCTTCACCTCCCTGCTGGTCCTGGTCTGCGTCGGCGTGATGGCCTTCACCGGCCTGGCCGTCAAGAAGCTGTACCAGGGTCAGCGCTGAGCATCCGCCCAGCCGACCGCCCCGGAACCCCTCACACAGATCGCCAGAGCTGCCAACCATGATCCAGATCCCGTCCGACCTGAACCCGGGCCTCGTCCCCCTCGCCTTCCTCCTCGGGAACTGGGAGGGAGCCGGCGTCTTCGACTTCCCCGGCGAGGAGAAGTGCAACTTCGGCCAGGAAGTCGTCTTCGCCCACGACGGCCGGGACTTCCTGGAGTACACCTCCCGCACCTGGGTGCTCGACGCCGAGGGCAACAAGGTGCGCCCGCTGGAGTCCGAGTCGGGCTACTGGCGCATCGACGCGGACCGCAAGGTCGAGATCGTCATGGTGCGTGACCAGGGCGTCGTCGAGGTCTGGTACGGCGACCTCGCCGACCAGAAGCCCCAGATCGACGTGGTCACCGACGCCGTGGCCCGCACCGCCGCCTCCGGCCCCTACAGCGGCGGCAAGCGCCTCTACGGGTACGTGAAGGGCGACCTCATGTGGGTCGGCGAGAAGTCCACCCCGGACGTCGAGCTGCGCCCGTACATGTCCGCCCAGCTCAAGAAGGTCGTCACCCCGGAGGAGATCGCCGACATGGCGCGCAACCTCCCGGACCTCCCGGAAGACGGCATCGCCTTCTTCCGCTGAGCGGCTCCGCGCACGCGGACACAAACGGACGCGCGCGCACGCGAAACGAAGAGAGGGGACCGGGGCTCGCCCCCGGTCCCCTTTCCGCGCTTACACTGGCCGGGTGGTGAGCACCGACTGGAAGAGTGACCTGCGGCAGCGCGGATACCGGCTGACACCGCAGCGCCAGCTCGTGCTGGAGGCCGTGGACGCCCTGGAGCACGCGACTCCGGACGAGATCCTCGTACAGGTGCGCAAGACCGCCTCCGGGGTGAACATCTCCACGGTCTACCGGACCCTGGAGCTGCTGGAGGAGCTGGCACTGGTCTCGCACGCCCACCTCGGGCACGGGGCCCCCACCTACCACCTCGCCGACCGGCACCACCACATCCACCTGGTCTGCCGCGAGTGCACCGAGGTGATCGAGGCCGATCTCGACATCGCCGCCGAATTCACCGAGAAGCTGCGCTCCACCTTCGGTTTCCGGACCGACATGAAGCACTTCGCGATCTTCGGCCTCTGCGCCGACTGCGCGGCCAAGAACGCCTAGGCCGTCTCGGACGGCCTAGGGCTCCCGCCTGCGCCGTCGTACGCTGGGGGGCATGACCAGCAGCCCCTTGCTCCATCTTCCCGGCGCCGTACAGGCCGAAGGCCGTGACGAGGGCGTCGCCGCCCACTACGGCGAGCTGTACGGCGAACAGCGCTCCCTCGCCGCCGGCCGCGGCTTCGTCGACCTCTCCCACCGCGGGGTCGTCACCGTCACCGGCCCCGACCGGCTGAGCTGGCTGCACCTGCTGCTCACCCAACACGTCACCGACCTCCCGGTAGGCCAGGCCACCGAGGCGCTGATCCTCTCCTCCAACGGGCACATCGAGCACGCCCTCTACCTCGTCGACGACGGCGAGACGGTCTGGGCGCACGTCGAGCCCGGCACGCAGGGGGAGCTGATCGCCTACCTGGAGGCGATGAAGTTCTTCTACCGGGTCGAAGTCGCCGACAGCACCGACGAGTTCGCCGTCGTCCACCTCCCGGCCGGCTCCATCGCCGAGGTCGCCAAGGAACTCGCCGTCCGCGAGACCCCGTACGGCCGCGACGTGTTCCTGCCGCGCGCCGAGCTGGAGGCCTTCGCCGCCGCCCACGGTCCCGCCGCCGGACTCCTCGCCTACGAGGCCCTGCGCGTCGAGGCCCACCGCCCCCGCCTGGGCGCCGAGACCGACCACCGCACCATCCCGCACGAGCTGGGCTGGATCGGCACCGCCGTCCACCTCCAGAAGGGCTGCTACCGGGGCCAGGAGACCGTCGCCCGCGTCCACAACCTGGGGAAGCCCCCGCGTCGGCTGGTCTTCCTCCACCTGGACGGCTCCGAGGTGCTCCTCCCGGCGCACGGCACTCCCGTACGCCTCGCCGCCGACGGCCAGGAGGGCCGCCAGCTCGGCTTCGTCACCACCGCCGTGCGCCACCACGAGCTGGGCCCGATCGCCCTCGCCCTGGTCAAGCGGAACGTCCCCGTGGACGCCCCGCTGCTGGTCGGGAACACGGCCGCCGCCCAGGAGGTCGTCGTAGCGCCGTAGTGGTAGCGCCGTGGTCGTAGCGCTGTGGTCTTGGCGCCGTGGCCGTAGCGCCCTGGCGGAGCCCGACGCCGCTCAGATGTCGATGACGA
The DNA here is from genome assembly GCF_044741845.1 of Streptomyces sp. NPDC088097. Classification (NCBI taxonomy): domain Bacteria; kingdom Bacillati; phylum Actinomycetota; class Actinomycetes; order Kitasatosporales; family Streptomycetaceae; genus Streptomyces; species Streptomyces sp. NPDC088097. The sequence continues at coordinate 1,252,748 of NZ_JBIUTJ010000001.1, read as the reverse complement.
TGGTGAACGGGCCGTGATTGGTCAGCGAGACCCTCATGTCCGCGCCGAACCGGCCCGTCTCCACCGTCGCCCCCAGCGCCCGCAACTGCGCCACGACCTCATCGACCAGCGGCTCCGCCACCGGACCGGGCGCGGCCGCGTTCCAGGTGGGGCGCCGGCCCTTGCGGGCGTCCCCGTAGAGCGTGAACTGGGAGATCACCAGCAGCGGCGCGTTCACGTCGCTGCACGACTTCTCCGCCTCCAGGATCCGCACCGACCACAGCTTGCGCGCCAACAGCGCCGCCTTCTCCGGGGTGTCGTCGTGGGTCACCCCCACCAGCACGCACAGCCCCTCGCCGACGATCTCGCCGACCGTCTCGCCGGCCACCACGACGCTCGCGCCGTCCACCCTCTGCACCACTGCTCGCATACCACCTGTGTACCAGGCGTGCACCCGTCCGGGGCCGATCGGGTGCACTGGGACTGCATCCGCACCACGGAGAGTGGCACCATGCACGCAGGCGGTGCCCCCAGCACCGGTCGAGGGGACGGACACGAACGCATGAACACCTCTGGTACCTCCGCACCTGCACCTGCACCCGCGCCCGCGTCGTCGCCCGAACAGGGCGCCGCGGGACGGCCGCCCGCCCAGCGCAAGGGCGACACCGGCGCACCGGGGCCGACCACCCCCGCCGCCGCGCTCGGCCTGCCCGAGCTGCGCGCGCTGCGCCGCGACGCCCAGCGCGACGAGGCCGACCTCAGCTACATCCGCAGACTCCTGCACGGCCGCATCGACATCCTGCGCGCCGAACTGGCCCGCCGGACCGACCCCGAGACGCCCGTCGTGGACCGGCTCTCGGAGATCCTCGCGGACGCCCCCTCCACCCGGAGCGCCTCCGCCCGGCACGTCACCCTCGGGACCCCGCACAGCGAGGAGTTCCGCCTGCTCGCGGCGGAGATGCTCACCGACGTGGAGCTGTCGGACCTGGCGGCCCGCACCGACGTCGAACTCCACGAGGCGATGGCCCGGCTGCACCGCTACGAGCGGCAGGTCTCCCACCGTCGCCGACAGCTCCAGCGGACCGCCGACGACTCCAGCACGGAGATCACCCGGCGCTACCGGGAGGGAGAAGCGCAGGTGGACGACCTCCTGGCGTAGGGCACGCGGCCCCGCGGCGCCCCGGTGGAAATTCGGGCGACCCGAGCCGACGAGCCGGTTAGCGTGGCCGATCATGAGTGCTGACGTCCGGCCGATCGCCGCATCCGAGGTCCTTGACTGGCTGACCACCCTCAACACGGGCTTCCTCATCACCACCCCGGTGACGGAGTCCGACGCCGCCCAACAGGTCGAGGACAGCGACCTCACCCGTTTCCAGGGCGCCTTCGACACCGACACCGGGCGCTGCGTCGCGACCTTCCGCTCCTTCACCCAGGAGCTGACCGTGCCCGGCGGGGCCACCGTCCCGGCCGGTGCCATCACCCACGTCGCCGTCCTCCCCACCCACCGCCGGCAGGGCCTGCTGACGCGGATGATGGAGAACGAGCTGGTCGCCGCCCGGGCGCGCGGTGACGTCGTGTGCACACTGACCGCCTCCGAGTACCCGATCTACGGGCGCTACGGCTTCGGCCCCGCGACCTCCTGGCACGAGTGGGAGATCGACGTTCCGCGCACCGGCCTCGACCGTCACCGCCCGGTCCCCGCCCCCGGCGAGGGCCGGATCGATCTGGTCGACGCCGCCGAGGTGCGCCGGGTGGGGCCCGCCCTGCACGAGCGGCTGCGGGCGTCCACGCACGGGGTCATCGACCGCGACGCCCTCTGGTGGGACCGGGCGACCGGGGTGCGCGGGACCTCCTACCGCCCGTACCGGCCGAACACGCACGCCGTCCACCGCGACGCCTCCGGCGAGGTGCGGGGGCTGGCGGTCTACCGGGCCGACGACCTCTGGAGCGACGCGGTGACCCCGCAGCACACCGTGCGGGTGAAGGACCTGATCGCGCTCACCCCGGCGGCGGAGCGGGCCCTGTGGCACTTCCTGTGCTCCGTCGACTGGGTGGTGAAGGTCCGCACCGGGCGCCGCGCCGCCGACGACCTGCTCCCGCAGCTGCTGCCCGACGCGCGCGCGGCCCGGCTGGTCACCGCCGTCGACTTCCTGTGGGTGCGGATCCTGGACGTCGTACGGGCGCTCGGCGCGCGGACGTACGCCGTGCCCGGCACGCTCGTCCTGGAGGTCGAGGACCCCGGGGGCCCGGCGGGCGGGCGCTACCTGCTGGACGCGGGCGCCGGCACCTGTGCCCGTACGGAGGAGCCGGCCGACCTGCGGCTCGGGGTGTCGGAGCTGGGCTCCCTCTACCTCGGCGGGGAGTCGGCGGTGCGGCTGGCCGCGCTGGGCCGGCTCACCGAGGAGCGCCCCGGGGCGGTCGCCCTCGCGGACGTCGTCTTCCGCACCGCGCGCCGCCCCTGGTGCCCCGACAACTTCTGAGCCGCGGGGCGGGCGGATCATGGACTTTCGGCACGAACAGGGAGGGGGCTTCGCATGGTGACGATCGTGGAGCGGCTGCGCGCGGCGGGCTGTGTCTTCGCGGAGGAGGAGGCCGACCTGCTGGTCGCCGCCGCGACCGACGACGGCCACCTCGCGGGCATGGTCGCCCGCCGGGTGGCGGGCGAACCGCTGGAACACGTCGTGGGCTGGGCGGAGTTCTGCGGGCTGCGGATCGAGGTGGGCGCCGGGGCCTTCGTACCGCGCCGGCGCACCGAGTTCCTCGTCCAGGAGGCGCTGGGGCTGGCCCGGCCCGGCGCGGTGGTGCTCGACCTGTGCTGCGGGGTCGGTGCCCTCGGCGCGGCCGTCGCCGCGCAGGTCCCGGGCGGGGTGGAGCTGCACGCCGCCGACATCGACCCGGGCGCGCTGGCGTACGCCCGGCGCAACGTGGCCCCGTACGCGGGCTCCGTGTGGGAGGGCGACCTGTACGGGGCGCTGCCGGCCGGGCTGCGGGGGCGGGTGGACGTGCTGGTGGTGAACGCCCCGTACGTGCCGACCGGCGAGATCGGCCTCATGCCGTCCGAGGCCCGCGACCACGAGCCGTTGGTCTCCCTGGACGGGGGCGCCGACGGCCTCGACGTCCATCGCCGGATCGCGGCGGACGCGGCGCGCTGGCTGGTGCCGGGCGGGCACCTGCTGATCGAGACCAGTGCCCGCCAGTCCCCGGTGACGGCCTCGGCCCTCACGGCGGGCGGCCTCGCGGTCCGGGCGGTCACCTCGGAGGAGCTGTACGCGACGGTGGTCATCGGGCGGGCGTCGGTGGGCTGAGGGCCCGCCGTGACGAGCCGTGCGGTACCCCCCCGTGAGGAAGGAACGCGACAGGTGGACGAGTTCTCGCCGGCGACGACCGTCGGCCGTACGGCCGACGGGTCGACGGAACGCTTCGAGGATCACCGGCCCCGGCTGAAGGCGATGTCCTACCGGATGCTCGGCTCCCTCGCCGAGTCCGAGGACGCGGTCCAGGAGGCGTGGCTGCGGCTGAGCCGGACGGACGGGAGCGAGATCGAGAACCTGGGCGGATGGCTGACCACGGTCACCGCCCGGATCTGCCTCAACCTGCTGCGCTCGCGCGAACAGCGCCGCGAGGACCCCATGGAGCTGCTGGAGACGCGCGTACCCGACCCGGTCGTCAGCCCCGAGCGGGGCGTGGACCCCGAGCAGGAGGTGCTGCTGTCCGACTCGGTGGGGTTGGCGCTGATGGTGGTGATGGAATCGCTGTCCCCGGCGGAGCGGCTGGCCTTCGTCCTGCACGACATGTTCGCCGTGCCCTTCGACGAGATCGCCCCGCTGATCGAGAAGTCCCCGGCCGCGACGAGGCAGTTGGCGAGCCGGGCCCGGCGCAGGGTCCAGGGCCGGGCGCCGGTTCCCGATCCGGACCTCACGCGTCAGCGGGAGGCGGTCGACGCCTTCTTCGCGGCCGCGCGGGACGGCCGGTTCGAGGCCCTGGTCGCCGTGCTCGACCCGGACGTGGTGCTGCGCTCCGACGCCGGCGAGGGGGGCCGCTTCACTGTGGTGCTCACGGGTGCGCGGACGGTGGCGGGCCAGGCGATCACCTTCGGCTCGCTCACGCCGTTCGTACGGGCCGCGCTGGTCAACGGGGCCGCCGGGGTGGTCGTCGTACCGCGGGAGCGGGCGGTGTCGGTGATGGCCTTCACCGTCGTCGGCGGGCTGATCGTGGCGATCGACGTGCTGTCCGACCCGGCCCGGCTGGGCGCGCTCGACCTGGGGGCCTGGGAGGCCTGAGCCCACCGCGGTCCGACCCGGGCCCCCGCTTCGGCGCGGGCCCGGGCCCGGGCCCGGGCCCGGGCTCAGACTCAGGCCAGGAGCAGTGCGGCGGCGGCCGGGGCCGCGTAGATCAACGGGAAGGGGATGTGCGCGTACGAGCGGGCCCGGACGATGGTGATCACGGCCCCGCTGAAGTAGAGCACCAGGCCGATGGCGGCGGCGGCCCCGACGTAGGGGAGGAAGAACCCGGCGATCAGGCCCGCCGCTCCGGCGGTCTTGGCGGCGCCGAGCGGGTTCCACCACGAGCGCGGGACCCCGTACTGGGCGAGCGGCTCGACGACGAACCCGGAGCGGAGGAAGATCGCCGCTCCCGAGAAGGCGGCCATGAAGGCGGCGACCAGGGTGACGACGGTGGCGGTGGTGGTCATCGGATGCTCCTCGGGACGGGCTGCTTCGTGCTCGGCACCCCTATGACCCGTGGCTCGGAGCGGATGTGACAGCCCGCCGAAACTTTCTGGGTGGGAGCTTTTGCAAGCGTCTGCTTGCAAAAGTTAGCAAGCTGGGGGAGGATCGGGGCATGGCATCGCTCAACGTCGGAAACCTCGGCGAGTACCTCCGTGAGCAACGGCGGCAGGCCCAGCTTTCGCTGCGGCAGCTGGCCGACGCGGCGGGGGTGTCGAATCCGTACCTGAGCCAGATCGAGCGCGGGCTGCGCAAGCCGAGCGCGGACATCCTGCAGCAGCTCGCCAAGGCGCTGCGGATCTCCGCGGAGACGCTGTACGTGCAGGCCGGGATCCTCGACGAGCGGGACCGGGACGAGGTGGAGACGCGGGCCGTCATCCTCTCCGACCCGTTGATCAACGAGCGGCAGAAGCAGGTGCTGCTCCAGATCTACGACTCGTTCCGCAAGGAGAACGCGCTGGAGGAGGGGCCGGAGACGGCCGCCGACACCGCGATGCCCCCGACGACGAACTGACGACTGTGATCCGGGAGGACCAGCACATGGCCATCGCCGATGACCTGAAGAAGACCCTCACCGACCCGACCCCCCTCTACTTCGCCGCCGGCACCGCGGACCTCGCCGTCCAGCAGGCCAAGAAGGTGCCCGGCTTCCTCGACCAGCTGCGCGCCGAGGCCCCCGCGCGCATCGAGGCCGTCAAGAACACCGACACCAAGGTCGTGCAGGAGAAGGCCAAGGTGGCGCAGGACGCGGTGGCCGCCAAGGTCGCCGAGGTGTTCGGGGCGATCGACCCGAAGAAGCTGGGCGAGACGGCCCAGGACCTGGCGCTGCGCGGCGTCGGCGTGGCCGCGGAGTACGCGGTCCGCGCCAAGGAGACCTACGACAAGGTCGCCGAGCACGGCGAGCAGGCCGTACGCGCCTGGCGGGGCGAGGTCTCCGAGGACATTCTCGACATCGCCGAGGTCGTCGAGCCCGACGCGCAGCCCGAGCCGAAGGCCGGGGCGGGCGCCAAGGCCGCCTCCGAGCCGCAGCCGGTGCCGGCCCAGGCCGACTCGGAGGAGACGGCCCCGAAGAAGGCGCCGCGGCGCACCGCGGCCAAGAAGGCCGCCGCCGCTTCCGCCGACGAGAGCTGACGCACGGCACCACGGACCGGGCACCCGCGTGGTGTCCGGTCCGTCGGCGTACGGCGAGGCGACCGCGGCGGTAGCGTGGAGCAGGTCGTGCCGATCGACGCGCACGGCCGACGGGCACGGCGGACGTACCCAGTGGCACCGGATGTGAGAGGGCGGGCGAGACGATGCTGATGCAGGGGTTCAACAACGGGGTGCTCCCGTTGTTCGGCTACGCGATGCTGGCGCTCGCCATCGTGGCGTTCGTCCTGGCGGTCCTGCCGAGGGGGGACGCGTACCGGGCGGCCGGCAAGCAGACCAAGACCTTCTGGGCCGTCATCCTGGGCGTCACCGTGCTGGTGGACTTCTTCCTCGGGATGCTTTTCCTGCAGATCGCCGGTCTGGTGGCCAGCATCGTGTTCATGGTCGACGTGCGGCCCGCCCTGAAGCAGGTCTCGGGCGGCGGACGCGGCCGCAGCGGCGGCAGCAGCAGTGACGGCCCGTACGGGCCCTACAACGGCCGACGGTAGCGGCGCCGGGGCTCCGGCCCGCGGGGCTTCGGGTTCAGCCCGCCGAGCGGGAGAGCAGGACGACGGCCACGTCGTCGGTGAGTTCGCCGCCGTTGAGGCGGCGGGCCTCGGTGACGGAGGCTTCGAGGAGGCTCTCGCCGCTCAGCCCGTTGTCCAGGTGCCGGTTGATCATCGCGAGCATGCCGTCCTGTCCGAGGCGCTCGCGACCCTCGCCGATCCGGCCCTCGATGAGGCCGTCGGTGTACATCATCAGGCTCCACCGGCCGCCCAGCTCGACCTGGCGGCGGGGCCAGCGGGCCCGGGGCAGCAGTCCGAGCGCCGGGCCGCTGTTCTCGTAGGGCAGGAGCTGCGCGGGGCGACCCGGCCTGGATATGAGCGGGGCGGGGTGCCCGGCCAGGCACAGGCCGGCGCGTCGGCCGTCCGGGGCGATGTCCACCGTGCACAGGGTCGCGAAGATCTCCTCGCAGGGGCGCTCCACCTCCAGGACCTCCTGGAGGGTGGCCAGCAGGTCGTCCCCGCACAGCCCGGCCAGGGTCAGCGCGCGCCACGCGATCCGCAGCTCGACCCCCAGGGCCGCCTCGTCGGGCCCGTGGCCGCAGACGTCGCCGATCATGGCGTGAACGGTGCCGTCGGGGGTGCGGACGGCGTCGTAGAAGTCCCCGCCCAGCAGGGCCCGGCTGCGACCGGGGCGGTAGCGGGCCGCGAAGCGGAGGTCGGAGCCTTCCAGCAGCGGTGTGGGGAGCAGGCCGCGCTCCAGGCGGGCGTTCTCCTGGGCGCGCAGTTTCGATTCCGCGAGCTTGTACTGGGCGATGTCCGCCCGTTTTCTCTCCACCGCGTAGCGGATGGCGCGGCTGAGCAGCCGGCCGTCGAGCTCGTCGCGGAAGAGGAAGTCCTGGGCGCCCACCCGAACGGCCTCGGCGGCGCGTCCGGCGTCGGCCTCGGCGGTCAGGACGAGCACGGCGTGGCGCGGGGCCATGCGGAGCACCTGGCGCAGGGCTCCGAGACCGTCGCCGTCGTCGGCGCCCGGGGCGTCCGGGCCGGGGAGCGCGAGGTCGAGCAGGACGCAGTGCACGTCAGGTGTGAGCAGCCGCGCGGCCTCGGTGAGGTTGCGGGCGGTGCGCAGCCGGATGCGCTGGCCGTCGGTGTCGAGGATCTCGGGGACGGTGACGCCGCCCGCGGGATCGTCCTCGATCAGCAACAGGGTCAGCGAGGACTGCGGCGCGGGCACGGCGGCGACGGGAACGGCCTGACCGCTCTCCGGGGCCGAGGTCTCCCTCTGCCGCGGTACGGGTACGGGCATCGTTTCCGTTTCCTTGCCTCCCCCCGAGGGTGCGCTCATGCGGCAGACCCTAGCGGGCGGGTACCGGGGAGCGGAATGGCGACCGGGGGGAGGGCCGCCGTCATATGCCGTCATCACGGGGGAAAACCGGGCGGGGGGATGACCAACGTCACCCGACCCCGTCCCACCGTCCCGCCCATCGAGATTCCGCTTCCGGTGCTGTCACGCGGGAGCCACCGGTGGTGACGGCGACCCCCGGTGAGCGCCGGGTCACGCGTCGGGGCGGACGACCGCCTTGATCGGCATCGAGCCGGCTCCCGCCATGGTCACGTTGCGGCCCGGACGCGGGGCGTGCACCATCGCGCCGTCGCCCACGTACATCCCGACGTGGCTCGCGTCGTCGAAGTAGATGATCAGATCGCCCGGTCGCATGTCCTTGAGCGCGACCTTCGGCAGCAGCCGCAGCTGTTCCTGGGAGGTCCTCGGGATGGCCCGCCCGGCGGCCAGCCAGGCCTGCGAGGTCAGCCCGGAGCAGTCGTACGAGTCCGGGCCGACCGCGCCCCACACGTACGGCTTGCCCGTCTGGGCGGTGGCGAACTGCACGGCCCGCTTGCCCGCGTCCGTCGCCGAGCCCTTGACGTCCTTCATCGCGCCCGTGGACAGCCACTGCGTCTGCGCCTTGTACTGGGCTTCCTGCTCCAGCTGGATCAGTCGGGCCTTCTCCTCGGCCCGCAGCCTGTTCTCCAGGGCCTCCGCCGCCTTGATCTTGTCCTCGATCTCCTTCTTGGCGGCTTCCTTCTTGACCCTGTTCTCCTCCATCTTCTGCCAGAGCGCGCCCGCGTCCTTGGCGTAGCGCTCCAAGTCGAACTGGGTCCGGCTCAGTTCGGACAGCAGGTCCGTGGTGGCCTTCTCGCCCTGGCGCAGCCGGCCCGTGCCGTCCAGGAAGTCGGACGGGCTGTCGCTGAGGGCCAGTTGCGCGCCGGGCGGCAGGCCGCCCGAGCGGTACTGGGCGCGGGCCGCGGAGCCGGCGCGCTGCTTGAGGGTGGAGATCCGGTCCTGGCCGGCCACGACCAGGTTGGCGATCTCTACGATCCGCGCGGACTGCGCCTTGGTCTCGCTCTCCGCGAGGTTGTAGGCGTCCGTGGCGGTGCCGGCCTGGCGGTAGAGGCCCTCTATCTCCTGGTGGATGTCCTCCAGGGACTTCGTCCCCGGTTCCGGCTCGGGCGCGGGAGCGGCGGGAGCGGACGGGGCGGCGGGTGCGGCGGGTGCCGCGTGCGCGGTCGTCACCAGCCCCGGAGCCGTCAGTATCGCCATCGCGCACAGCAGTGTGAGAGCCGGAACTCCCCGCACTCGCGACGACGCTCGCTTCGCGGTCCCCATGGCTCCCCCTGGCGCCCCGAGTCAGGCCGGTGTCGGGGTGCCTCACCCGACATCAGATCTGACTATTCGTCAGTAACTTTGCACTGTCTCGGGGATGGTGCCACGACTCGGTGAATTCCAACACCCTCCGTCCACCCGCGACGACCACCCCTGCCGCCTCAACGGGCGGCCCCCGCCCCCGGTTCCCCATCAGGTTCCGCTCCGGAGCCTTCACCCCGCCGGACGCGGTCCTCGGCCCCTCGCAGCCCCCCGCTCTCAGTCCCTCGGGCGCAACGCGTCCCAGCGGACCGTCAGTTCCCCCTGCCGCCACCGGACCGGCCCGTCGGCCAGCGGCCAGTCGCCCGACAGCGCCCGCGCCGTCCGGATCCAGCGCTGGCGCGCCCCGTACGAGGCGTACGGCGCCGCCGCCGCCCAGGCCCGGTCGAAGTCGCGCAGGAACGCGTGCACCGCCTCGCCCGGCACGTTCCGGTGGATCAGCGCCTTCGGCAGCCGCTCCGCCAGGTCCGAGGGCCGCTCCAGCGACCCCAGCCGGGTCGCGAACGTCACCGTGCGCGGCCCCTCCGGGCCCAGCGCCACCCACACGTGCCGCCGCCCGATCTCGTCACAGGTCCCCTCCACCAGCAGCCCGCCCGGAGCCAGCCGCCCGCACAGCCGCTCCCACACCCGGGCGACCTCCGCCTCGTCGTACTGGCGCAGTACGTTCGCCGCGCGGATCAGCGCAGGCCGCTCCCCGCCGTCCAACGGCACCTCGAAGCCGCCGTGGCGGAAGGCGAGCCCCTCGCGCTCGTACGGCTTCGCCCCGGCCACCCGGGCCGGCTCGATCTCGATCCCGACCACGCGCACCTCGGGCGCCGCCTCCCGCAGCCGCGCCAGCAGCTCCACCGCCGTCCAGGGCGCGGCCCCGTACCCGAGGTCGACCGCCACCGGAGCCTGCTCCCGACGCAGCGCCGGCCCGTGCGAGGCGGCGATCCAGCGGTCCATGCGGCGCAGCCGGTTCGGGTTCGTGGTCCCGCGCGTCACGGTGCCGACAGGGCGCTTCGGGGGCGGCGGAGTGCTGCGGGGAGCCATGCGCCGAGCGTAAGCGGAGGGCCCCGGCAGATAAAAAACCGGCAAACCGAGCAGGAAGTGCGCCCTCCCCGGAATGCGGGGGAGGGCCATCCGGGTTGCACTCCTTGCAGGGCGCCCCGCGCGCTCCCGCAGTCACGCGCTCCCGCAGCCATGTCGTCCGAGCGTCCGAGGGTCCGAGCGAGAGGAGCTGCTCCCTTGAGTCAGTACGTGTCACGCCTCGGCGGCAGCCTCAGCGGCCGCCTCGCCGCCGCCCGCGCCGCCCGTCACGACCCGCCCCGACTGCGCCTCCCGGCCGTGGGCCACCACCGCAAGCCGCGCCGCGTGGCCATGCTCAGCGTGCACACCTCACCGCTGCACCAGCCCGGTACGGGCGACGCCGGCGGGATGAACGTCTACATCGTCGAGCTGGCCAAACGCCTGGCCGCGATCAACGTCGAGGTCGAGATCTTCACCCGCGCCACCACCGGCGGCCTGCCGCCCGTGGTCGAGCTCGCGCCCGGAGTGCTCGTACGCCACGTGGACGCCGGCCCCTACGAGGGCCTCGCCAAGGAGGAGCTGCCCGCCCAGCTCTGCGCCTTCACCCACGGGGTCATGCAGGCCTGGGCCGGACACCGACCCGGCTACTACGACCTGGTCCACTCCCACTACTGGCTTTCCGGCCACGTCGGCTGGCTCGCCGCCGAACGCTGGGGCGTCCCGCTCGTCCACGCCATGCACACCATGGCCAAGGTCAAGAACGCCGCCTTGGCCGAGGGCGACACCCCCGAGCCCGCCGCCCGCGTCATCGGCGAGACCCAGATCGTCGTCGCCGCCGACCGCCTCATCGCGAACACCGCCGAGGAGGCCGACGAACTCGTACGGCACTACGAGGCCGAACCCGGCAAGGTCGCCGTCGTCCACCCCGGCGTGAACCTGGACCTCTTCACCCCCGGCGACGGCCGCGCCGCCGCCCGCGCCCGCCTCGGCCTGCCCCAGGACGCCGTGATCCCGCTCTTCGCGGGCCGCATCCAGCCCCTCAAGGCCCCCGACATCCTGCTCCGCGCCGTCGCGGAACTCGTCGACCGGGACCCCTCGCTGCGCCGCCGCCTCTTCGTCCCCGTCGTCGGTGGCCCCAGCGGCAGCGGCCTCGCCAAGCCCGAGGGGCTGCAGAAGCTCGCCGCGAAGCTCGGCGTCACCGACCTCGTCCACTTCCACCCGCCGGTGCGCCAGGACGCGCTCGCCGACTGGTTCCGGGCGGCCTCCGTGCTGGTCATGCCGTCCTACAACGAGTCCTTCGGGCTCGTCGCCATAGAGGCCCAGGCCGCCGGGACCCCGGTGCTCGCCGCCGCTGTCGGAGGGCTGCCCGTGGCCGTCGACGACGGGGTGACGGGCATCCTCGTACCCGGCCACGACCCGGTGGACTACGCCCGCGAGTTGCGGCGCTTCGTCGACGAGCCCGGGCTGACCGACCGCATGGGCGCCCAGGCCGCCCGGCACGCCCAGTCCTTCGGTTGGGACACCGCCGCCGGCGCCACGGCCGACGTCTACGCCGCCGCCGTGCACGATCACCGCCGTCGCGTACGCTCCCACCATGGCTGACACCGCCGAGATCGTCGAGAGCGTCCTGACCGGTGCGGAACTGGGCTGGGAGAGCCCCGAACCGGGCTCGTACGTCGTCCAACTGCCCGGCACCCGCAAGCTGAGCACCACCTGCTCGCTCCGGATCGGCCGGCACTCCCTCTCGGTGAACGCCTTCGTCATCCGCCACCCCGACGAGAACGAGGCCGGTGTCCACCGCTGGCTGCTGGAGCGCAACCTCAAGCTGTACGGGATGGCGTACGCGGTGGACCCCCTCGGAGACATCTACCTGACGGCCCGCCTCCCGCTGTCCGTGATCACCCCGGACGACCTGGACCGGCTGCTCGGCACCGTCCTGGAGGGCGCCGACGGGGCCTTCAACACCCTGCTGGAGCTGGGCTTCGCGAGCTCGATCCGGCGCGAGTACGAATGGCGGGTCTCGCGCGGGGAGCCCACCCACAACCTGGACGCCTTCAAGCACCTGACCCGCCCGGCCTGAGGCGGGGCGGGGCGGGTCGGGCGCGTCGGGGCGTCGGCCGCGCCGGTCCTCGTCAGACGGCGGGTTCCACCTGGGAGGGCTTCTCCACGGTCGGTGGCGCGGTGGCCAGGGGCATGGCCACGGCGACGGGCACGGCCACCGGTACGGCTGCGGCCACCGGCACGGCCGCGGCCACCACGGCCGCGATCGGCTCCGGTTCGGGCAGGTTCCGCATCAGCAGCCAGTACCCGGCCGCCGCCACTGTGCCCAGGACCCCGGTGGCCCCCCACAGCCACCCCGCGCCCAGCCGGTCGATCACGATCCCGGCCATCAGCGGGGCCACCAGCGCGGCGACCGACCAGGACATCGTGTAGACGCCCTGGTAGCGCCCGCGCCCCTGGACCGGCGACAGCCGCACCACGAGGCCCATCTGGATCGGCGAGTTCACGATCTCCGCCAGGGTCCACACGCACACGGTCGCCGCGTACGCCCACAGCGGCCCCGCGAAGGCCGTCATCGCGAACCCGTACCCCGCCAGCAGCGCCGAGAGCACCAGCAGCCTGCGCGGGTCCCGGTGCTCGATGAACCGGGTCACCGGGATCTGCAACAGCACGATCAGCAGCCCGTTCGCCGCGATCACCAGGCCGTAGTCCCCGGGGGAGAAGCCGGCCGCGCCCATGGCCGCCGGCAGCCCCACCGAACCCTGCGTGAAGATCAGCGAGATCAGGAACGACAGCCCGACGACCCCCATGAAGCGACGGTCGCGCAGCACGCTCCCCAGCCCGATCCGCGGCTCGGCCACCGCCGCCGGACCCGTCTCCCGGACCGGGCGCGACTCCGGGAGCTTCACGAACACCAGCACCGCGCAGAGCAGCGTCAGGGCCGCCTCGCCCAGGAAGCCGGCCCGGTAGCTGTACTCCGCCACCAGCCCCGCCACCGTCGCGCTGATCGCGAAGCCCAGGTTGATGGCCCAGTAGTTCAGCGCGAAGGCCCGTACCCGGTCCTCCGGGCGGACGATGTCCGCCATCATCGCCGAGACCGCCGGGCGCGAGGCGTTCGAGGTCATGCCCACGAGGAGGGCCACGGCGGCGATCGCCGCCGGATGCTCCATGAAGCCGAGCAGGGCCACCGAGAACGCCGTCGAGACGTTCGCCGCCAGCATCGTCGGCCGCCGCCCGAGCCGGTCGGTCATCACGCCGGCCACGAGGGAGGACACCACACCGCCGAGGCCGTGGAGCGCCACCACAAGTCCCGCGAAGGAGGCCGAGTAGCCCCGGTCGAGGGTCAGGTACAAGGTCATGAATGTGGCGACGAAGGCCCCGAGCCGGTTCACCAGGGTGCTCGCCCACAGCCACCAGAACGCACGCGGCAGACCCGACACGCTCTCCCGGGCGGCCCGTCTCAACCCATCAACGGACATAAGGAATCCCCCCGGTGCGGTAAGCGTCTCTGGTGCTCCTGGCACGTTACGAGCGGGGCCCCGCGACCGCCACTGGATTGACGCCGGGCGTCAATCGAGGGGCCTTCGACGGGTCCCCGCCGCGCGCGCGGGGTGGCCGGGGCGTCCATTAGGCTCGTACGCATGGCCGACGCACCGTACAAGCTGATCCTCCTCCGCCACGGCGAGAGCGAGTGGAACGCGAAGAACCTGTTCACCGGCTGGGTGGACGTCAATCTCAACGAGAAGGGCGAGAAGGAGGCGGTCCGCGGCGGAGAGCTGCTGACGGACGCCGGTCTGCTCCCCGACGTCGTGCACACCTCGCTCCAGAAGCGCGCGATCCGCACCGCGCAGCTGGCGCTGGAGTCCGCCGACCGCCACTGGATCCCCGTGCACCGCTCCTGGCGCCTGAACGAGCGCCACTACGGCGCCCTCCAGGGCAAGGACAAGGCCCAGACCCTCGCCGAGTTCGGCGAGGAGCAGTTCATGCTGTGGCGCCGTTCCTACGACACCCCGCCGCCGGCCCTTGAGGACGGCACCGAGTTCTCGCAGTCGGCCGACCCGCGCTACGCGGACATCCCGCCGGAGCTGCGCCCCAAGACGGAGTGCCTCAAGGACGTCGTCGTCCGCATGCTGCCGTACTGGTACGACGCCATCGTCCCGGACCTCCTGACCGGCCGCACCGTCCTGGTCGCCGCGCACGGCAACTCCCTGCGCGCGCTGGTCAAGCACCTGGACGGCGTCTCCGACGCCGACATCGCGGGCCTCAACATCCCGACTGGCATCCCGCTCTCCTACGAGCTGGACGCGAACTTCAAGCCCCTCAACCCGGGCGGCACCTACCTCGACCCGGACGCCGCGGCGGCGGCCATCGAGGCGGTCAAGAACCAGGGCAAGAAGAAGTAACCCTCGCGATCACGCCTCCCACCCGCGCGTACGGCGGGGGTGGGAGGCATTTTCATGCTCCGGGGCCGGCTGGGGGCCCTGGGGGCGATGCCTTTCAGGTGTGCGAGGTGAGGCCGGTGGCGGGGTCGTGGGAGAGCAACGTCGCCATCCCCGGGTCGTATCGGACGGTCTCGCCGGTCAGCAGAGCCGGTCGTCGGGCGGCCGTCGCGACCTCGACCAGGAAGCGCAGCACGGCGGCCACGCCCGCTAGGTCGAGAACGTCCTCGGGTCGGACGGAGAACTCGATCTCCTCTTCCTCGCAGGGCAGGGCGAAGAACCACACGGCGCCGAACCGAGCCCGGAAGCAGAAGCCCGATCTCTCGTCCTCCGGCTCGTCCGCCCACGCGCGGAAGAGGTCGGCGGCGGCGGGACGCACGGGATCGAGCCGGGGATAGGGGTGCTCCACCTCGGTCTCGTCGGCCATGACCCGCAGGCGTTCGAGGACCGCGATCCACTCGACGCGGCTCGTGTCGAGGACCCGGATGTCCCTCAGGCTGCCGTCGATGTGGAAGACGCGGCACATCCACGGCTCCGGCAGGCACCGCGCGCGGGCACCGTGCTCACAGGCGTGGACGGCCTCGTGCGCGACCTCGTGCGCGACCTCGACCCGCCCCCTCGCACCCGTCTCTCCCATGGCACCACGGTAGGCGGTCGCCACGGTGGTGGAACGTGCCCCGCCCCCCGGGGGCCGGGAGGGGGCGGCACGCGAAGGGCCCCGTCCGGGGTGGACGGGGCCCTTGTGGCGCGGGCGGGGTCAGCCGCCGCACTGGCACGGGGCGCCGGACTGGCAGCCGCAGCCGCAGCCGGAGCCACAGCCGCAGGCCGCGAGCAGAGGGAGCCGCAGGGGCTCCGTACGGGGCGGCTGCTGATCCTTTTCCGGGGTGATGGGGACGGGGGAATCGGGCATGGATCCTCCTCGTGGGCGGCGTACGGGACTTCGTACGACGGACCGCCTTCGCCTCATTCATGCCCAGCCACCCCGGCGCGTCAACGGCGCATTGGGGCTCGGACGCGCAGGGGACGCGGGGTCGGTCAGACCCCGTCGACCTGGGTCGCCTGCTGGAGCTCGTCCGCGTGCTCACCCGTCACCAGGTAGACGACGCGCTTGGCCACCGACACCGCGTGGTCCGCGAAGCGCTCGTAGTAGCGGCCCAGCAGGGTCACGTCCACGGCGGTCTCGATGCCGTGCTTCCAGCGGTCGTCCATCAGGTGCTGGAACAGCGTGCGGTGCAGCTGGTCCATCTCGTCGTCGTCCTGCTCCAGCTGGAGCGCCAGGTCGACGTCCTTCGTGATGATGACCTCGGCGGCCTTCGCCATCAGCCGCTGCGCGAGCTGACCCATCTCCAGGATGGTCGCGTGCAGGTCCCTCGGCACCGCGGTGTCCGGGAAGCGCAGCCGCGCCAGCTTCGCCACGTGCTGCGCCAGGTCGCCGGAGCGCTCCAGGTCGGCGCTCATGCGCAGCGAGGTCACCACGATGCGCAGGTCGGTCGCGACCGGCTGCTGGCGGGCCAGCAGTGCGATGGCGCGCGCTTCGAGGTCGTGCTGGAGGTCGTCCACCTTCTGGTCGGCGGCGATGACGCTCTCCGCCAGCTTCAGGTCGGCGTCCAGCATCGAGGTCGTGGCCCGCCCGATCGCGGAACCGACGAGCCGGGCCATCTCGACCAGGCTTTCTCCGATCGAGTCCAGTTCCTCGTGGTACGCGTCGCGCATGGTGTCCCTCTCTTAACCGCTTCTACTGCCTGCTCGCCTGCTGCGTGGCCTCTTGCCCCACGGTTACACGTTCGGTCGCCAACGCGTCCGACTCCGGCACCACAAGTGAATCAGCCCCGTCGTCAGGGTGAACTCTGGGCGACGAGTGTTCGAGGTGCCACCCGAACGGCTGTGGAAGTGTCGTTCTGCCTGCTTAACCTGGACACATGGACGTGAACGCGGCGGTCGCCGCAGCTGCAGCGATAGCCGGTCTTTGTACCGGTGTCATCGCCATGCTGGCGTTCCGCTGGAGCGAGCGCGACCAAGCCCGCCCCACCCGGAGCTCCATGCGCCCCGACATCAACGCGGTGCTCCCCCCCGGTGTGGACACCGTCCTCTCCGTGCTCCGCTCCTCCGCCGTCGTGCTCGACGAGGGGGACGCGGTGGTCAAGGCCAGCTCGGCGGCGTACGCCCTCGGGCTGGTCCGCGGCGGCAAGCTCGCCGTGGAGCCCATGCTGCACATGGCCCGCGACACCCGCCGCGACGGGGAGATACGCCAGATCGAGCTCGACCTGCCCCGGCGCGGAACGGGCCGGGGTGAGGCCCTGGCGGTCTCCGCCCGGGTCGCCCCGCTGGGATCCCGGCTGGTGCTCCTGCTCGTCGAGGACCTCACCGAGGCCCGCCGCATCGAGGCGGTGCGGCGCGACTTCGTCGCGAACGTGTCGCACGAGCTGAAGACCCCGGTCGGAGCGATCTCCCTGCTCTCCGAGGCGGTCATGGACGCCGCGGAGGATCCCGAGGCGGTCACCCGCTTCGCGGGCCGCATGCAGATCGAGTCCACCCGCCTGATCAACCTCGTGCAGGAGCTGATCGACCTCTCCCGGGTGCAGAACGACGAGGCACTGGAGGACGCCGAGCCCGTGCGGGTGGACACCCTCGTGGCCGAGGCCATCGACCGGTGCCGCCACACGGCGACGTCGAAGCAGATCATCATGGCCGCCGGCGGCACCGCCGACCTGCGGGTATGGGGTCACCGGGGGCAGCTGGCGGCAGCCCTCGGCAACCTGGTCGAGAACGCCGTGAACTACAGCCCGGCCCGCACCCGCGTCGGCATCGCCGCGCGCCGGGTGACCGCGCCGGGTGGAGACTTGATCGAGATAGCCGTGACCGACCAGGGCATCGGCATCCCGGAAAAGGACCGCGAGCGCGTCTTCGAGCGCTTCTACCGCGTGGACCCGGCCCGCTCCCGCGCCACGGGAGGAACCGGACTGGGTCTCGCGATCGTGAAGCACGTGGCGGCCTCGCACGGCGGGGAGGTGTCGGTATGGAGCTCCGAGGGCCAGGGCTCCACGTTCACCCTGCGCCTGCCCGAGGCGGCCGCGCAGATCCCGACGGACGCCCCCGCACCCGCCCGACCCCAGCCTGAAACCGAAACGCCCATCCCTGCCCCGGAGGTCCTTCCGTGACCCGAGTGCTCGTCGTCGAGGATGAGGAATCCTTCAGCGACGCCCTGTCCTACATGCTCCGCAAGGAAGGCTTCGAGGTCGCGATCGCGGCCACGGGCCCCGACGGGCTCGACGAGTTCGAGCGCAACGGCGCCGACCTCGTCCTCCTCGACCTGATGCTGCCCGGCCTGCCGGGCACCGAGGTCTGCCGGCAGCTGCGCGGACGCTCCAACGTCCCCGTGATCATGGTGACCGCCAAGGACAGCGAGATCGACAAGGTCGTCGGGCTGGAGATAGGAGCCGATGACTACGTCACCAAGCCCTTCTCCTCCCGCGAGCTCGTCGCCCGCATCCGCGCGGTGCTGCGCCGTCGCGGCGAGCCCGAGGAGGTCACCCCGGCGGCCCTGGAGGCCGGACCCGTACGGATGGACGTGGACCGGCACGTGGTCACCGTCGCCGGCGGCAAGGTGGACCTCCCGCTGAAGGAGTTCGACCTGCTGGAGATGCTGCTGCGCAACGCGGGCCGCGTGCTCACCCGCATGCAGCTCATCGACCGGGTCTGGGGCGCGGACTACGTCGGCGACACCAAGACCCTGGACGTCCACGTCAAGCGCCTGCGCGCCAAGATCGAGCCGGACCCGGGCGCGCCGCGCTATCTCGTGACGGTCCGCGGCCTGGGCTACAAGTTCGAGCCGTAGGCCGACGACGGACGCCGGCTCGGCCGCACGGACGAGCCGTAAGCCGACCCGCGCGAGCGAAGAGGTACGAGGAAGGCCCCCGACCGAAGTGGTCGGGGGCCTTCCTCGTGCGTGCCGATGGGCTCAGTGGCCCGCGCTGCGCGAGGGCGAGCCCGACGGGGTGCCCGAGGCGGAGCCCGACGCGGTGGCGCCGGCCGCTGGGGAACCGGAGGGGCTGCCGGACGGGGTGCCCGACGCGCTGCCGGACGGGCTGGCCGACGGGCTCGGGGCCGCGGCGGGTGCCTCGGTGGGGCCGAAGCCGGCGTACATGCCGGTGGACGGGACCACGTAGGCGGCCAGGGCGACGTCGCCGGCGCGGCTGAGCTGGAAGACGACTTCCTGCGCGTTGCCGGGCTCGACGGCCGCGCTGCCGCCCTCGATGACGGCGGAGGCGTTGCCCTTGCCACCGATGACCACGGAGCCGCCGGCGGGGACGGTGACCTTGCCCGAGCCCTCGGCCCCCTTCAGGAGGACCTTGGACTTGCCACCCGGGAGGGTGATGCCGTCGAGGGTCTGCGGGGCGGCGCCGGCGTTGAACACGGTCGCGGAGACCGAGGCCGGGCCCTTCTTGCCCTTCTCGCCCTGGGTGATCACCAGTGCGTTCTGGACCTTGATGTCGCCCTTGGTGACGGCGGCGTTGTCCGGCTTGATCTCTAGAGTCTGCGCGTCGGTTCCCGCACCACACGCGGCGAGCGAGGCGAGCGAGAACACGACGGCGGAAGCGGCGAGGGCGCCGCGTCGAAGGCTGCGGCTCACGGCGGCGGCATCTCCTAGGACGTACGGACGGGAGGGTGGGCTCTCGGGACGGCCGAGGTAAAGCCGCCCTAAGGGTGTGTCAGCGGGCTTAGGTTACCGAGCCGCCGCCCCGCCCCCGCACCCGACCCTCCGCAGGGCGCGCACCGTGCTGCGGCGCTCCCGCGATCTTGCATTCCGGATTTCGCTCCGGCACCGCCCGGTGATCAATTTCCCGATTCCCTCGAACATCGCCCCGTGATCAATTCCCGATTGGGCCGGAACCGACTGCGTACGCGTGGCCGCCAGTCGAACGGAGTACGCCGGTTTCGCGCCATGAAACCCGGCAAAACGGGACGTACGGCACACTGGTGGGCTCCTCCTCCAGGTGTAACGTGGCCGTTTCGCCCGGTCCGCACAGCGCCTCCGACCTGCGAATACCCGCTTCCGTGAGCCCTTCGCAGCACGATCGTGTCGCTGTTGTCAAGCCCCGAGATGTGCTCTGACCTGCGAAAACGCCATTCATAACAGTCAGTTCTCGTGTTACCCTGGATAGCCACGGAAGGGGTACCTGTCACATGACGTTCAAGGTTGGCGACACCGTGGTCTATCCCCATCACGGGGCCGCGCTGATCGAGGCCATTGAGACTCGTCAGATCAAAGGCGTGGACAAGACCTACTTGGTGCTCAAGGTCGCCCAGGGCGACCTGACGGTTCGTGTGCCTGCGGACAATGCGGAGTTCGTCGGCGTTCGCGACGTAGTCGGCCAGGAAGGGCTGGACCGGGTCTTCGAGGTGCTTCGCGCACCGTTCGCAGAGGAGCCGACGAACTGGTCCCGACGCTACAAGGCAAATCTGGAAAAGCTCGCTTCTGGCGATGTCATCAAGGTCGCCGAAGTCGTGCGTGACCTGTGGCGTCGTGAGCGTGAGCGCGGGCTCTCCGCGGGCGAGAAGCGCATGCTCGCGAAGGCGCGCCAGATCCTGGTGAGCGAGCTCGCGCTCGCCGAAAACACCAACGAGGACAAGGCTGAGGCCCTCCTCGACGAGGTTCTCGCGTCCTGACGCGTTGACCCCATCACAATCGTTGTGCCCGTCGCAACAGTTGTGCCAGTTGTGCCGCGGTGCCCGATGACACGCCCTCTCCTCCACGAGAGGGCTGTTGCCGGGCGCTGCGGCATGTCTGGACTCCTACCCGGCACCCTCCAGGCCATACCCATGTCGGCCGAAGTCACAAACCTGGCTCGGAGCTACTGATGTCTGACGTATCGCGCCCCGACGGATCGCGCCCCCACCGGACCGCCGCCGTCATCCCGGCCGCCGGTCGCGGGGTGCGCCTGGGCCCCGGAGCGCCCAAGGCTCTGCGGACCCTCGGCGGGACGCCCATGCTCATCCACGCCGTCCGGGCGATGGCCCGCTCCCGCGCCGTGTCGCTCGTCGTGGTGGTCGCACCGCCCGACGGCGCCGCCGAGGTGCGCCAGATGCTGGACGAGCACGCGCTGCCCGAGCGCACCGAGGTCCTGGTCGTGCCCGGCGGGGAGACCCGCCAGGAGTCGGTGCGCGCCGGCCTCGACGCGCTCCCGGCCGACGTGACCTCCGTACTCATCCACGACGCGGCCCGCCCGCTGGTCCCCGTGGAGACCGTCGACGCCGTCGTCGAGGCCGTCCGGCAGGGCGCCCCGGCCGTGGTGCCGGCCCTGCCGCTCGCCGACACCGTCAAGGAGGTCGAGCCCGCGACCCGGCCCGGCGAGCCCGAGCCGGTCGTCGCCACGCCCGAGCGGGCCCGGCTGCGCGCCGTGCAGACCCCGCAGGGCTTCGACCTCGCCACCCTGCTGCGCGCCCACGAGGCCATCGCCGTCAGCGGCGAGGGAGCCACCGACGACGCCGGCATGGTGGAGCGCACCGGGGGCACCGTCGTGGTCGTCCCGGGCCACGAGGAGGCCTTCAAGGTCACCCGCCCGCTCGACCTGGTCCTCGCCGAGGCCGTACTCGCCCGCAGGAGGGCCACCGATGTCTACTGAAGCCGCCGCCCCCGCCGGGGCCCCGCGTCCCGTCATGCCGCTCGTCGGCATCGGCACCGACGTGCACGCCTTCGAGGTCGGCCGCGAGCTGTGGTGCGCCGGGCTGCTGTGGGAGGGGGAGGACGGGCTCGCCGGGCACTCCGACGGTGACGTCGCCGCCCACGCCGCCTGCGACGCCCTCTTCTCCGCCGCCGGCGTCGGCGACCTCGGCGCGCACTTCGGCACCTCCCGGCCCGAGTGGTCCGGTGCCTCCGGCGTCACGCTGCTGGCCGAGGCCGCGCGCATCGTCCGGGCCGAGGGCTTCGAGATCGGCAACATCGCGATCCAGGTGATCGGCGTACGTCCGAAGATCGGGAAGCGGCGCGAAGAAGCGCAGAAGGCGCTCGCGGCCGCGGCGGGCGCCCCCGTCTCCGTCTCCGGCACCACCACCGACGGCCTGGGGCTGACCGGCCGCGCCGAAGGGCTCGCGGCCATCGCCACCGCCCTCGTCCACCGCGCGTCCGCGTAGGGGACGAACAGCCGGAAACCACCCGCCACAGACGTGACCCGAGACCCCTCGTGTCACGTCTTCGGAGGAAAGTGTCACCCTCGTGCCCAAAGGGTCGCGGGGCACTGCTAGAGGCCCACTACCCTGGATGCCGTGACTATTCGCCTGTACGACACCAGCGCCCGGCAGATCCGTGACTTCACCCCGCTCGTCGCGGGCTGCGTCTCGATCTACCTCTGTGGCGCCACCGTGCAGGCGGCACCGCACATCGGGCACATCCGCTCCGGCCTCAACTTCGACATGATGCGCCGCTGGTTCGCCTACCGCGGCTACGACGTCACCTTCATCCGCAACGTCACGGACATCGACGACAAGATCATCGCGAAGTCGGCCGAGCAGCGCCGCCCCTGGTGGTCCATCGGTTACGAGAACGAGCGGGCCTTCAACGACGGCTACGGCGCCCTCGGCTGCCTGCCGCCCACCTACGAGCCGCGCGCGACCGGGCACGTCACCGAGATGGTCGAGATGATGCGCGGGCTCATCGAGCGCGGGCACGCCTACGAGTCCGAGGGCAACGTCTACTTCGACGTGAAGTCCTTCCCCGGCTACCTGTCGCTCTCCCGCCAGGAACTCGACAACATCCGTCAGCCGGAGTCGACCGGCGAGACCGGCAAGCGGGACGCGCGCGACTTCGCGATGTGGAAGTCCGTCAAGCCCGGCGAGCCCTCCTGGGAGACCCCCTGGGGCCGCGGCCGTCCCGGCTGGCACCTCGAATGCTCCGCCATGGCGCACAAGTACCTCGGCGAGGCCTTCGACATCCACGGCGGCGGCCTGGACCTGATCTTCCCGCACCACGAGAACGAGATCGCCCAGGCCCGGGCCTTCGGCGACGAGTTCGCGAAGTACTGGGTGCACAACGCCTGGGTCACCATGGCCGGCGAGAAGATGTCGAAGTCCCTCGGGAATTCGGTCCTCGTCTCCGAGATGGTCAAGCAGTGGCGTCCGATCGTGCTCCGCTACTACCTCGGCACCCCCCACTACCGCTCGATGATCGAGTACAGCGAGGAGGCCCTGCGCGAGGCGGAGTCCGCCTTCGCCCGCATCGAGGGCTTCTACCAGCGCGTCATCGAGAAGGCGGGCGGCCCCGTCGAGGCCGCCGCCGAGGTCCCCCCGTCCTTCGCCGAGGCGATGGACGACGACCTCGGGGTCCCGCAGGCCCTCGCGATCGTCCACACCACCGTCCGCCAGGGCAACAGCGCGCTCGCCGCCGACGACAAGGACGCGGCCATCGCCCGTCTGTCGGAGGTGCGGGCCATGCTGGGCGTGCTCGGCCTGGACCCGCTCGACCCGCAATGGGTGGGCGAATCCGACCGCGGAGAGGACCTCCACGGCGCCGTGGACACCCTCGTACGCCTCGTCCTGGACCAGCGCGAATCCGCCCGGGCCCGCAAGGACTGGGCCGCCGCCGACGCCATCCGCGACCAGCTCCAGCAGTCCGGCCTGGTCATCGAGGACAGCCCCACCGGACCCCGCTGGACCCTCGGCCCGCGCTAGGCGCGTACGACCGACAGGGCCCACCGGAGCAGTCCGACTGTGCCGCCCGGCGATCCGGGCGGCACACTCTTCATACGTACATATCGCAGCACCAACGAAAACAGGTAGAGGTCATGGCCGGGAACAGCCAGCGCAGGAACCGCCGCACGTCCAACAAGAAGGGCGCCACGGTCGGCAGCGGTGGCCAGCGGCGCAAGGGCCTGGAAGGCAGGGGCCCCACGCCCAAGGCCGAGGACCGCAAGAAGCACAAGGCCAACCGCATCAGCAACGCCATGGCCCGCCAGGCCGCCAAGCGCCGTCCCGCCCCGCGCCGCGGTGGCCCCAAGGGCACCAGCGAGATGGTCGTCGGCCGCAACCCGGTCTTCGAGGCGCTGCGCGACGGCGTTCCCGCCACGACCCTCTACGTGCAGCAGTTCATCGACAACGACGAGCGCGTCCGCGAAGCCCTCCAGCTCGCGGCCGAGCGCGGCAACATCAACCTGATGGAAGCCCCGCGCCCCGAGCTCGACCGCCTCACCAACGGGCTGAACCACCAGGGCCTGGTCCTCCAGGTCCCGCCCTACGAGTACTCGCTCCCGGACGAGCTCACCGCCTCCGCGTACGACAACGGCGAGGACCCCCTCATCGTCGCGCTCGACGGCATCACCGACCCGCGCAACCTCGGCGCGATCATCCGCTCCGTCTCCGCCTTCGGCGGCCACGGCGTGGTCGTTCCCGAGCGCCGCGCCGCCGGCATGACCGCCGGCGCCTGGAAGTCCTCGGCCGGCACCGCGGCCCGTACCCCGGTCTCGCGCGTCACCAACCTGACCCGCGCCATCCAGGACTACAAGAAGGAAGGCATGACCATCGTCGGCCTCGCCGCCGAGGGCACGCACGAGGTCCACGAGCTCGAAGCGCTGGGCGGCCCCGTCGTCATCGTGATCGGCTCCGAGGGCAAGGGACTGGGCCGCCTCGTCGGCGAGAACTGCGACGTCCTGGTCCGCATTCCGATGCCGGGCGGCGCCGAGTCGCTCAACGCCGGTGTCGCCGCGGGCGTCGTCCTCTACGAGGCGGCCCGCCGCCGCGCCGTGGCCCCGCGCACCTGATCCGCGCCCGAACGCCCGACCCGACCCGGCCCGTCGCGGGGCCGCCCCCAGGGGCGCCCCCGCGACGGGCCGGGGTCCCGGGACCCCGGGGTCAGGTCCCCAGGCCCGCGAGGCGGGCGCGCAGCAGGGCCGCCATCGTGAAGGCGTCGGTGATCCGGCCGTCCGCGACCATCGCCTCCGCCTCGGCGAACGGCACGGTCAGCGCGCTGCGGATGCCTTCGCCGTGCGCCAGTTCGCCCATCCCGTCGATCCGTGCCGCGTACAGCAGCACCCGGTCGCCGAGCACACCCGTGTCGGGGTGCAGCACGCCCAGCGGGATCAGCTCCCGCACCGCCGCCCCGATCCCCTCGCGCAGCTCCTTGGCCGCGTTCGCCGGATCGTCCAGACCGCTGGTCCCGAAGCCGCGGGGCAGTTCCCGGTGCCAGGACCGGGTGGCGTGGCGGAACTGCTCAGGCTCGGGGCCGGTTCGGCCGCGTCGAGCCGTTGTAGGACGCGGGGCTGCTGGGAGAACCAGTTGGCGATCCGAGCGGTCGTCGGCCCGTTGAGCGCGTCCAGGGCCTGGGCCATCACCGGAGAGTCGGTGAGGTCGCTGAAGACCAGCTGGTTGGGCGCCCGCTGCGCCGGTAACACGAGTCCTCGCGGGGGGCCGTTCGGGTCATCGGCCGGCAGGTCCTCCGCCCGCGCGGACGGCTCTTGCGGTTCGCCTGACTGATCCTGTTCGGACGCGCGGTGGGACATGTGCGGCTCCCCCCAGATGACCGGCTGACACAACTCCCCTGCTTCTCCCACCAGATGGCGATCTCCTGCCGAACATTGGTTCCATCTCGCCACGTCCGACGGGATCTTGACGGGCCTCGGACACATCCCTGCTGTCAAGGCAGTGTCCTAAACACTGATCACTCGGTTAGATGAGTGTGGACACCAGAACGTCAGGGTTCGACGACCAGCCCGCGCTGAGCATGGTCAAGGTGCCGTGCGACCCCGCACAGGTCATCGTCAACCACGCCAGCTTCCGCGTGCGGCTCGCACCGAGCCCGAGCGCGCGTTCCAAGCCCTCGAACGCCCCCGGAGGTCGCGCGCCCGTGCTGGGCGCGGCCGTCCTCGCCGCCGCCGGAGCCACCCGCCGCAGGCCCGTCGTGTGGAGCGGCAAGTCCGCCCCCGGCGACGCCGCGGCCATGGGAGGTCTCCTCCAGGCCGTACGGGACGCCGGGCGCGGCCTCGACGAGTACGACGGAGGGGCCACCCAGACCATCCCCCGGATCGACCTCGCGCACGACCTCGCCGAGGACACCCTCGCGAGCCCCACCGTCATCGGCCAGCGCAGCTACGGCGACGCGGACGACACCCGCGCGATGGCCCCCGTACGGGACCTGCCGCACGGGGCGTACGACGAGGACCACGAGGCGTACGACTCCCCGTACGGCGATCGCCAGGACGGGCCGGGCGGCGGCCGGGACACCCGGCGCGCGGGCACCGACGCCCGCGGCCAGGCCTCCTACTACCCCGGCCGGCGGATGAACCTCGGGGTCGTGCTGCTTCCGCTGCGCGTCTTCCTCGGCTTCATCTCCGTCTACGCCGGCATGGGCAAGCTGTGCGACCCCGTCTACTTCGACGGCGGCGAGCGCGGCTCCATGGTCACCTGGTTGCAGACCCTGCACCCGTGGGCCCTGGCCGAACCGCTGCGCGACTTCGCGATCGCGCACCCGGTGGGGGCGGGCCTGACCGTGGCCTTCCTCCAGGTCATCGTCGGCGTCCTGACCGTCTTCGGGCTGTGGCAGCGCTTCGCCGGCTGCATCGGCGCCCTGCTCTCCGCCGCCCTGCTGATGACGGTGAGCTGGAAGACCGTCCCGGCCTACGACGCGCCCGACATCATCTACCTGGCCGCCTGGAGCCCGCTGATCATCGCGGGCGCGCCCGTCTACTCCCTCGACGGACGCCTCGCGGGCGAGGCCTGGCGCACGCTCGGCCCCCGCACCGAGATCTGGCGGCTGCGCCGCCGCGTCCTGCGGCGCGGGGCCGTGATGGCCACCATCGTGTGCGGGCTCACCCTGCTCATCGGCTCCCTGCTGGGCGGGGCCGTCCGCTCGACGACCGTGGTGACCGTGCCCGGTCCCGGCGAGGCCCCGAGCAACTACCTCCCCGGCACGCCGCTGCCGCAGGCCACGGGCAAGCAGCCCTCGGCCCCGGCGAAGCAGCAGCCCACCCGGTCCGCCTCGCCCTCGGCGACGCCCTCCGGGTCCCCGTCGAAGCCGGCCCGCACCGCGAGCGGCTCCACCTCCAAGGAGAGCGCCGGCGCGGGCGCCGGGGCGCCGAGCGCCACCAAGGGCAGCAGCGGCAGCGGGCAGAGCCCGCGCAGCAGCGCCCCGAAGCAGTCCGGTGCGCAGCAGCCGCCGTCGTCCCCGTCGGGGCGCGGTGGCGGTGGCAACGGCAGCACCGGCGGCGGTGGCGGGGCTCCGGCCAAGCAGCCCGGTCTGGTGGGCGGTCTGCTCGGCTGAGGCCGGGCGGGAAGGCGTACGTAGGGAAGGGCCCGGCGCGCGGGAAGCGTGCCGGGCCCTTCGGCGTGGGCGCGGGGGCCGCGGTGAGGCCTTGGCGGGCTCGGGCGGCTTGGGGCTTCATGTGTCCCGGGCTTCAGGCGGCTCGGGCTTGGGCGGGGCTTCGGGTGGCTCGGGCTTCGGGCGGCTCAGGCGGGGCTTTGGGCGGCCAGTTCGCGGGCGGCCTCGGTGAGGTCCTTCGCGGTGTCGATCGCCCGCCAGTAGGCGCCCTGGGGCAGCGGGAAGCCCGCGAGGCGCCGCTCGCGGGCCAGGCGCGGGAAGGTGGTGCGTTCGTGGTCGCCCAAGTCGGGTAGCAGGGCGGCGAATTCGGGGGCGAAGACGTACACGCCGGCGTTGACCGGGTAGGGCGACGGCGGGGCCTCGATGAAGTCCAGGACCTGCCCGAACTCGTTGGTCTCCACGACCCCCCACGGAATGCGCGGGCGGGCGAGCGCCAGTGTCGCGGTGGCCCCGCGCTCGGTGTGGAAGGCGGCCATCTCGCGCAGCGAGAACCGGGTCCAGATGTCACCGTTGGTCGCGTACCAGGGCCGGTCGGGATGGGGCAGCCGGCGTGCGGCGAACTTGAGGCCGCCGCCCCGGCCGAGCGGTTCCTCCTCGACCACGGTGGTGACGCGCAGCGGCAACGGGGTGCGCTCCAGCCACTCCTGGAGCACGTCGGCGAGGTGGCCGCAGGAGACGACGGCGTCGGTGACCCCCTCGGCGGCCAGCCAGGCCAGCTGGTGCCCGATGATCGGCACGCCCGTCCCCGGGATCTCGACCATCGGCTTCGGCCGGTCGTCGGTGTACGGCCGCAGCCGCGAACCCTGGCCGCCCGCCAGGACGACCGCCTGGGTGGGCGAGGCCGGGAACGCGGCCGCGTAGTCGGTGGACTGGGTTGGTGCGGGGGGAACTTCGGTCATGCCGGCCAGCGTAGGGACGGCCCCTGCCCCGGCGGTGGCAGGCGCGGCGTCGGTTCAGCCCATCGAGGCGACGCCGGTCGCGTACGAGGTGTCGCAGACCGGGCGGGCGAACGACTGGGCCTTCGTGGGCCCGTAGGCGTCCACGGCGGCGCGGCCGATGGCGCGGGCGATGCCCATGCAGTGGTCGGCGAGCGAGGGGCGCTTGTCGACCTCCTGCTGGAGGTGGGTGAGGACGTCGCCCGGCTCCTCGCCCTGCTGGAGCTCGCCCAGCAGCTTGTCGCGCAGCACGTCCTGCGCGGCGCGCGGCTTCGCGGGGACGGAGACGTCCTCGGCGGAGGCGGTCAGGATCTGTGAGGGCGTGTTGTCCGCCCAGGGGACCATGGTGACCGCGAGCGTCCCGGACAGG
Source organism: Streptomyces sp. NPDC088097 (assembly GCF_044741845.1). Taxonomy (NCBI): domain Bacteria; kingdom Bacillati; phylum Actinomycetota; class Actinomycetes; order Kitasatosporales; family Streptomycetaceae; genus Streptomyces; species Streptomyces sp. NPDC088097. The sequence goes on along the minus strand of NZ_JBIUTJ010000001.1, from coordinate 1,224,660 downwards.
ACCAGGACGACGGGCAGGACCAGGGCGAGGGAACGGCCGATACGGCGGGCAGTGTGGGTCACGAAGGCGAGAGTAGCGCTCGGTGAAGATTTGGCGACATTTAGTCACCCGCTCGGGGGATGGTTCGACGTGGCTTTTCGAATATGGGGTTGACGGGTGCGGCCGAATGGCCCGATCTGCCGGGGTTTTGCGGAGCCGGCGCCACAACTGCCGAAGAAGGGGCGCCCCTTGGTGGGACGCCCCTTCAACGATGGTGCGTACGGGTGCCGGTCGGCCGGTCCGTCTGGTCGGCCGGTCCGTCTGGTCGGCCGGCCCGTCTGGTCGGACGGCCCGGACGGTCGGGTCAGCCGGAGAGGCGGGCGCCCGAGGAGGTCGAGAAGACGTGGATCTCCTCGGGGCGGGGCACCAGGTGGAGGGACGAGCCCTTCTCCGGGACCTGGCGGCCGCCGACGCGGACCACGATGTCCTGCGGGGTCTTGTCCATGCCGAGCGCGGTGCTGCCGTAGACGTAGCCGTCGGCGCCCAGTTCCTCGACGACGTTCACCGTGATGGTCAGGCCGCCCGTGTCGCCGACGTCGAAGTGCTCGGGGCGCACGCCGATGGTGACGGTGGTGTCGCCGGCGGCGGACGCGGCCGACAGGGCCTCGCGGGACACCGGGACGACGCTGTCGCCGAACTTGATGCCGCCGTCGGTGATCGGGACCTTGACGAGGTTCATGGCGGGGGAGCCGATGAACCCGGCCACGAAGAGGTTCGCGGGGCGGTCGTACATGTTGCGCGGGGTGTCGACCTGCTGGAGCAGCCCGTCCTTGAGGACCGCGACGCGGTCGCCCATGGTCATGGCCTCGACCTGGTCGTGGGTGACGTAGACCGTGGTGATGCCCAGGTTGCGCTGGAGGGCGGCGATCTGCGTGCGGGTGGAGACGCGGAGCTTGGCGTCGAGGTTCGACAGCGGCTCGTCCATGAGGAAGACCTGCGGCTTGCGGACGATGGCGCGCCCCATCGCGACGCGCTGGCGCTGGCCGCCGGAGAGGGCCTTCGGCTTGCGGTCGAGGTACTCGACGAGGTCGAGCATCTTCGCGGCCTCCTCCACCTTGCGGCGGATGGTCGCCTTGTCCTCGCCGGCGATCTTGAGCGCGAAGCCCATGTTGTCGGCGACGGTCATGTGCGGGTACAGCGCGTAGTTCTGGAACACCATCGCGATGTCCCGGTCCTTGGGCGGCAGGTGGGTGACGTCGCGGTCGCCGATGCGGATGGCGCCGCCGTTGACGTCCTCCAGGCCGGCGAGCATGCGCAGGGAGGTGGACTTGCCGCAGCCGGAGGGGCCGACGAGGACGAGGAACTCGCCGTCCTCGATCTCCAGCTCCAGCTGGTCGACGGCGGGCTTGTCACCGCCCGGGTAGAGGCGGGTGGCGCGGTCGAAAGTCACAGAAGCCATGGGTGTGAATCCCTTCTACCGGCAGGAACGTGCCGGACGATCCGAGTGGAAGGTCTAGTCCAGTGGACCGGACTGCGCCCGACGCTACCCGCCCCGAAGCCTCCTGTCAGCACCCGCACCCCGCGAATGTCGGCCCGGCCTGGTTTCCTTCCGCCATGACCGTTCGCGACCTCCTCACCGCCCTCCCCGACGTCCCCACCCTGCGCGACCGCTGCCGGGCGCTCGCCGCGCTGGAGGCGGTGATGGACCCCGTGTACGGCCACTTCTCGTACGCCCCGGCGTGGTCGGACCGTGAGCAGGTCGCCCTGATGGACAACGGCTCGGGTGACGACTACGCCATCGTCTTCTCCGACGCCGGGGCGTACGCGCGCGGCTTCGCGCACGAGTCCGTGATGAGCCCGTACGCGGACGAGGACGAGGCCCCCTGGCCGGGACTGGTGGACGCGGTCCCGGAGGCCTTCCGCCCGTACGTGACGGAACCGGCGTTCTGCGACGACCTCGGCGCGGGCCCCGTCCCGCGCGCGACGGTGGTCTTCTGGCGAGAGGCGGGCGACACCGCTTGGCACACGGGCCCGGTGGAGATGCCGACCGACGGGGCTCGCGGGTTCGCCGACGGCGCGGACTTCCTCTTCGACGTGCTCGCGGCGGGCACCCCTGAGGCCTACCGGGACTTCGCGGCGGACTACTACGAACGCCCCGTCGACCTGGACGCGGTCCGCCACGTCTTCGCCCTGCGCCCCCTGTCGGGAGCGGTGGCCCTGGCCCTGAACCCGGCCGCCGTTGCGGAGCGCGCCCTGGAGGCGGCGAGGGCGACGGGTTATCCGGTGGCCTCGTGACACAACACCCCGGTGGGAGCGCCGGGGCCCCTTTTACGCGATGGCCCGTGGAATCGGCCGCTGTGTAGAGTGATGGCGGTTCACGCGCGGCAACGCGGGTGGCCCACGCCCCCTTAGCTCAGTCCGGCCAGAGCAACGCACTTGTAATGCGTAGGTCGTCGGTTCGAATCCGACAGGGGGCCCCGCCGGAATCCCAGCTCAGATCTTCTTTGAGCTGGGATTTCCTGTTTCAGCGGGTCTTGCGGCGGCGCCGGGCGCGGGCGGCGCGGGTGCTTCCTGTCTCAGTTCTGGTCTCAGACGGGGGTCCCGGGGCCGGTGCGGGAACGGGCGCGGGACCCGGCATGAACGCCTCTCCCATCCGCCGCATCGCCTCGCGGGACAGCTCGGAGCGGCCCTTCACGTAGCGCCGCGTCTGGCTGATCTGGGTGTGCCGGAGGATCTCCATGATCGTGGGCATGTCCACCCCCAGCTCGTTCAGGATCGTGCCCGCAGTGTGACGGCTTCCGTCGTGCTGGCGGCGGTTGCTGATGCCCGCCTCGCCCAGCAGGTCCTTGAACTCCTGCCAGTCGGCCCGCGGGTCCAGCGGTCGACCGTCGTCGCGGGTGAACACCGCGTCGCACTCCTCCCACAGCTCCCCGGCGGCTTGGCGCTGCTCCTCCTGCCGCGCCTTGTGCTCCAAGAGGTATGGCAGGAAGGGCGGCGGGATCGGCACGGGGTTCTGGCTCTTCTTCGTCTTGGGCCGCGTGAAGGCCAGACCCCCACCTTTGCGGTCCGGGCAGGCGCTCGCATGCCGACGGCAGGTCTTCGGGCACGGCGGCGGGCAGCCGCGGACGTAGCCCTTGTGCGCCGAGCAGCCGGGCGGGCACGGCTCGAACCGGTGGAGCCGAGCCCCGCAGGCCTGCGCGTCCCGGCATCCGTGCTTCCAGGTGAGCCGCTGGAGCTGCCAGGCGGGGTGGAACAGCCCGTGCTCCAGGTCGACGTACGACCAGCGCAGGCCCAGCGCCTCGCCCTGCCGAAAGCCCATGCCGACCCCGATCGCCCAGCGCATGAACGTCGGACGCTCCGCGGCGGCGGCGAGGAACGCCTTCGACTCGGTGCGCGAGAACGGATTCGCCTCGGTCTCGTCCACGGAGGGCGGGTCCACGAGGGTGGCGACGTTCTCGTTGATGATCCGGCGACGGTGCGCGATCTTCAGGGCCCGGGACAGGATCCGGTGCACTTTCAGCACGTGCGAGGCGGCGTGCCCCTCCTCCAGCATCGCCGCGTACATCACCTCCAGATGCTCCGGAGCGAGCTTGTCGAGACGGTGCCTGCCGACCCCCGGGACGATGTCGTTGCGGGTCTTGGACCAGTAGTCGTCCAGCGACCGCGGCTTGAGCTTCAGGCTCGCGATGGTCGACAGGTAGGTGTCCATCCACTCCGCGACGGTCGGTTTCCGCCCGGCCTTCGTGGCGCGGCCCTCGTCGCGCAGCTTTTCCAGCTCGCGGACCTTCTTGGCGACGGCGGTCTCGGTCTTGGCCCGGCGGTGCCGCCGGTCGGGCCCTCCGTCGGACTTCACGCCCATTGTGACGCGGCCGTGCCACCACCCGTCACTGCCAAGGTAGATGGACGACTCCATGTTCGGCTTGCGGGTGCTCATGGGCTCCTCGGTGCTCCTGCATGCGGAAGGCGGCCGCCCCCGGCAAGTCCCCGGGGGCCGCCCGTGGGTGGCGCTGAGATCAGACGGACTGAGGCGGGAGCTGGGCGACGAACGCGTCGATGTCGGCGCGCTTGATGCGGCGGGCCCGGCCGAGCTTGATGAACGGCAGCTCGCCGGACGACATCAGCTCGTAGACGGTGGAACGACCGAGCCGAAGCAGTACGACGGCGTCCTTCACGGTGCACAGGACGGGTGCGGTGGAGTTCGTTGCGGCGGTCACTGCTGGTGCCTCCTCGGCAAAGGCTTCGGGGCCTCTTGGCCCCTCTGGGGGATCCGCAACAGCCGCCACGCCGCAACATCGCTGGTCAGCGGGCTGGTTTTGTGGCGGATCGGGATTTTGTGGCGGATCGGTGCCGCCACACGCTGGTGTGGCGGCACCGATGGTCGTGGGGGTTAGCTGGCGACGGGGAAGAGCGGTGTGGCGGTTTCCGCGTGCGTGTGGCGGATGGCTGTGGCGGTATCCGCCACAGATTCACCCCCTCTGACCTGCGGTGTGGCGGCTGTGGCGGATGTTGCGGACTTCTGGAGGTGAGGGGGGCAGTAGCGGGCCCAGGCGTCGGCGAGGTCTTCGGCGTAGTAGCCCTTGGGGGTGGCGGAGCCGACTCGGATCCCGCGGGGCTTGATGGGCTTGTTGGTAGAGGTGACGTACTGGCCGAGCATCTGGGACAGGGCTCGGGAGGTGAGGGGCTTGCCGTCCATGTCGGCCCAGGGGGCGTCGTCCATGCGCAGGAGGCATTCGAGGATGGCGGCGGTAGGCATCCGTTCCTGGCCGCGGAAGACGTGGTCGCGCAGGTCGATCAGCAGGCGGATCCCGAGGGAGGAGGCGTCGTTCTCCTTGGAGGCGGTGACCAGCTCCAGGCAGGCTTCGCGGGCCCGCTCGGGCCAGTCGCCTCCCGCGGCTTCGGCGACGGACAGGAGGGGCTCCCACACGTCGGCCGGTCGGTCGCTGATGCCGTCGGGCATGGTGGGCCAGGACCCGGTGACCTGCTCTCGGACGGATTCGGCCCAGGCGGCGAGTCGGTCGCGCAGGGCGTTGCCCTGCTTCTTGTGGATGCGTTCCCGCCAGGGCTGGCAGGACTCGTTGGGGGCCTTCTTGCGCATGCGGATGATGACGGAGCGGCTGAAGACGGTGTCGGGCAGGGAGCCGAGACCGGCGAGGGCGACGGCGCAGTAGGCGGGGAAGCCCTCCACGGTCTGGTTGGCGCCGTCCCCGACGCACCGGTACATCTTCCGGCCCCGGGTGTGACCGGCGTTGAGGAACTTGCGCAGGTTCTCGTCCCCCGCGGCCTTGGGGCCGAAGATCGTGTCGATCTCATCGAAGAGGATCGTGGGCCGTTCCCCTTCGATGCCGGCGACGGACCGGAACAGCGCGGACTGCGATGCGTCCACCGCCGCCATGGAGTTGGGCACGAGGGTCTCGATCACGTCCAGGGCGCGGCTCTTGCCGGAGCCGGGTTCCGGGGAGAGGAACGCGATCCGCGGGGTGGCGTCGAAGGCGTCAAGTAGGTGCGCATGCGCGTCCCACAACGTGACGGCGACGTAGGCGGCCTCACGGGGGAAGATGTTGAACCTGCGGTGGAAGGCCTCCACCTCATTGAGCAGGGCGGCTCCGTCGATGGGTGCGGCCTGGGGCTTGTGGTCGCTCATCAGGCGGCCTTCCCTTCCTGGTTGACGTTGGTGTTGATGCGGGCGCATGCGGTGCGGTGCTGCTCGTGATCGGCGATCAGGGCCAGTGCCCGGGCCTGCCCGGCGGCGAACAGGTCCCGCCCGCACACGCACCAGGACCGCACCGACGGGGTCACCCCGCGGCCGGGGGCGGTGATGTGGAGCCAGGCGACGGGGCGGCGCCCGTCATCCCCGCGCGGGCCAGGGCGAACAGATGAACGGACGCCTTCGGCGACGACCTTCGGCGCACCACGCTCGTCCGGGGTGGGGGCATGTTCGGCGGGACGGGGGCCGGTGGTCACGAGGTCCTCACCGTCACCGTGTTGAAGCCGCGCTGGACGGCGCGTTCGGCGTACGCCTTGGGCACGCCGACGGCGACGGCCGCGTCGATGACCTGTTGTCCGAGGGTGTCCAGTGCGCAGGGGCCGGGGCATCCGGTGTGCTGGTTGGCGAGGAACCGTGCGACGCCGTACGCGGTGCTGCCGGCGCCTTCCTCGCGGCAGGCTGCGATCCGGGCCAGACCCCGGTCCAGGCCGGTACGAACGAAGGTGTCGGTGTGGCGGCAGCCGGTGGCCACCGACCGGTCCCAGGTCGCGCGGGCCGGGGAGGAAGAGTCCACCTCCCCACGAAGGGGGCGGGTGGACTCTTCCTTGACGACAAGCGCCCGGACGATGTCCGGCAGGAGCGTGATGGGGCCGGTGCCGGGGCCGTACCAGCGCGTGTACTGCATGCGCGACTTGATGTCGACGCCGGGCCGGACCTTGTTCGCGGACTGCATGGCGCCCCGGTAGACCCAGTGCTCCCCGCGCGTCGTGGTCACGACCTTGGTGGCGGGCAGGCTCTCGCGGGCCCAGGCCACGGCGTCGGCGTGGTCGAGATCCACAACGGTGAGGTGGGCGCCGCCGGGGTGGTAGGCGACTCCTTCGGCCTGGCGCCAGGCTCGGGCCCAGGCCGGGGAGGTGAGGACGTCGGGGTCGGTGGTGGCGGCGGCCCAGCCGTGGCACGGGGCCGGGCACCGGCAGGGGCCGGCGGCCTTCATGTGAGGCCGGTCGCCACAGAAGGAGTTGGTGCAGGCCGGGCAGTTCCCGACGGGCAACTTGCTCGCGCGCAGGGGCAGAACCGGGATCGCCAGTTCAGCGAGCCAGAGTGCGGTCCGCAGGTGCCCCTTGGCGTGGGTCGGGATCATCGGTGCCCTGCCTTCCAGCAGGACGGGCAGAGGTCGCGTCCGCCAGGACGGGTTCGCCACCCGATCTCGCGACGGATCCGGCGTACCTCGGTGACGGTGTGCGCGAGGGGGTGGTGGGTCGCGTTGCAGCAGTCGGGTCCGTCACAATTGACTGCGGGGAAGTTGTCGGCACTCACAAGGCCACCGCCCCGGCCGGGGTGCGGGCGAGGAACGCGCGGCCGATCCATTCGGTGTACGCGGGCGGGATGGCCTCGGTGAGTTCCTCGCGGACGTCGGTCCAGTCGATACCCATCGCGGCCTGCATCTCGGAGATGGTGCCCTTGCCTCCGCCGGAGCCGTAGGCGGCGACGTACGGACCGTCGCGGTAGACGCCGTGGCGCCAGCCTCGGACGTAGCCGCGGTGCCGGGGATGCTGAGGCTGGCCGGTGGTCCAGCCGCCGAGTTCGAAGTTCCGGTGGCGGAGCACTCCGAGGCCGAACTGTTCGCCGCACAGGGTGACGTCGCAGCGGACGGGGGCCTTTCCGGTGGGCTGCTCGATCACGTACGGCAGGCCGGACACGTCCAGGAGCACCCGCAGTTCGGGGATGAGCTGGACGTGGGTGCGGCCCCAGCCCATGGCGCGGTTGGTGCCGACGGTGAGCGCGCATCCGTCCTGGCAGGGCGGAGAGGCGTGGATCGCCGAATAGGCGGAGATCTCCCCGGACGTGATCAGGTCGGTGAGGACGGTGAGGGCGTCACCCTGGCGGAAGGGGAACGGGTAGCGGGGCCGGCGAGCAATGTCGATGCCGGTCACGTTGAATCCGGCGCGGTGGTAGCCCATGGCAGCTCCGCCGGAACAGCAGAACAGGTCCAGTAAGGCGGGCCGGTGGCCCTCTCGCCGGATGTCGGTCGTGTGGGTCATGCTGGATTCCTCCAGTGCGCTCTGGAAGAGAGCGGCCCCGCTTCATTGGCGTGAGAAGGGGCCGCTCTCGTCGTATCCGGGGTGCTTGCGAGATCAGTTGGTCTTTGCACTTCGTGCGCGGTAGGCACGGACGCGGCAGGCAGGCGAGCAGTAGAGGGCGGGGCGGCCCCGCGGTGAGCGTGTGAGGGGCTGAGTGCAGCCGTCGGCTCGACACCCGATTTCGTTACGGATTGCGTTACGCAGGTCGGCCAGCGGCAGGGGTGGTGCCGCCTCGCGTGACTGCTCCCAGAGGTAGCGGCCCACCCGGTCCGTGCCGTGGTCCTGACGGTGGCGAGAGGGGGTATCCCAGCCCCTTCGAGGTCGCAGAACTGCTGTGAGGCGCCAGCCGGCCGCGCGCAGGCTGGTGCCGGACTCGCCGTGCTGGGTGTAGGTGACAAGGCGCTGGTATCCGGCTGCGGAGGCGGTCCTCCAGGCAGCTGCGTAAAGGGCGGAGCAGGCGTTGGGGGTGCCGTCGGTGGCGACCCTCGTGACCTCCAGGGTGAAGCCGTCCCACAGCGCGCGGGCGACAGGGCGTCCTGCGGATGCCGCACCGACGAGGCGGCCATCGGGGGTCTCGACGCCCCACCCGAACTTCCAGCCCTGCGGCGGTTGGTGGTGGCGATGCAGGCGGGCGATCGCCGCGCATGCCTCGCTGAACGAGAGCGGAACGATGATCAGCCTCGCTTGAGACATGGGAAGGCCTCCGATCCGAGCTAAGGGGAACTGTCGTCGGCAACAGTTCGCGGCCCGTGTGGTCAGCGCTGGTTGATGCTGCCCGTGGCCTTTCCGAAGAGGCCGGTGGCGGTGATGTTCTGGGTGACGTGCTGGACCGGCGCCCCTCCCCGTCCGCTCGTCGCGCGTCCTGCGCGGAGGAAGAGGGGGGCGAGGGTTCCGGCGGCGATGAGGGCGATGGCGGCCCAGAGGGCTTCGGTCATGGCGATCAGTCCCGGGGCGGCGTAGGAGATCCCGAATCCGGCTGCGGCGATCCCGCCGCCGAGGGTCGGGGCGAGGAGCGCGGTCGTCTTCGCCCACGCCGGAACCGGCTGCCCGACCGGCGAGGGGGCCGGGGCGGTGGGCTGGGGGTGGGTGTAGGCGAGGGTGCGGTAGCCGCCGGGGAGGGTGACCATCTCGACCCCGGGCGGGAGTTCCGCGAGCGGCATTGCGGGCTGGCGGATCGCGGTCGGGTAGAGGATCGGGGCGCCGTAGCGGGCGGGTGCGGTGGTGCTCGCGTTCGTGGGTTCATAGGGCACAGCGATCTCCTTCGGGGGAGATTGGTCAGAGTCCGGATATGGAGCCGACGAGGGTGGCCACGAAGGTGTGGATGGCGTCGGAGGCTCCGGTGTCGGCGAGGAAGAACCCGAACCCGGCCGCGACGGTGGCGGCGCCGGCGCCAAGGTGGCGGGTGCGGAGCAGGACGGCCAGGACGACGCCGAAGAGGACGACGAGCGAGAGGGTGACGGCCACGGGGGTCCCCGTTTCAGGGCGGGCCGGCGGCGCCGGTGGTGGTGCCGCCGGCGGGCGGATGGTGGCTGTACGTGTGCGGGGTTACTGCCTACCGCCTACTGCCTAGTGGCTACTGCCTACTGCCCAACCCGCTGATGAAGGCGGGTGTGTGGGCAGTAGGCGGGCGGTAGGAGCGTCCTCTACTGCCCACGGGGGGTGGGCAGTAGGCGGTAGGCGGTAGCTGTGCGTGAGGGTGGTTCAGGCGTGGTCGGGGTGGACGTAGACGGAGTGCGGACCCCGGTCGCGGTAGACGAGTTCGCCGCGGTCGGCGGCGGCCTTGAGGGCCTTGCGGACGGACTCGCGGCCCCGGCTGACCGCGTCCGCGATCGCGGCGGGCTTCATCCCGTCGGGCCCGGCCTCGTAGAGGGCCGTGATCGCGGCGGGCAGCCAGTCGGGCCCGCTCCCGTCGTCGGCGCGGTGCGCGGACAGGTTCAGCCCCTCCCGTGCGGGCTTTTCCTCCGGCGCCTCGTTGCTGGGTTCGGGGGTGGTGGCGAACTGGGCGTCGATCTCGCGCCGGAACTGCTCGGCGAGCGCGTCCTCATCCGGCGAGGCCGCGGAGGCGGTGGTGGTGCGGTGGGCGGAGAGGTTCAGGCCCCCGCCCGCCGGAGCGGTCCCGGGCGGGGCGGGGGTGGGCCGGTCGGTTTCGGTGTGCTGGTGGTCGGTGATCCAGGCGATGCGGGTGGAGTCCCAGCGGCGGGCGTAGTCGGGGCCGGCGGCCTTCGCGGAGATCGCGTCGAGGTAGGGGTGCCGGTCCGAGGTGGCGTGGACGATGTCGCGGATCTGGTGGGGCTTGATCCGCCAGGCCTTGAACACGGCGGGCGGTGACTCGGGACTGCCCAGGAACCCGGACCCCTTGTAGGGGGCCTGCTCGACGCGCAGTCCCCGCGCTCCGGGGAACAGCTTGGCCAGGTCCATGCCTTCCTTCTCACCGCCGGTCAGGGCGACCCTGACCTTGGCCTCGCGGCGGATCATCAGGTTTCCCAGGACGCTGCCGGTGGCGCCGAGGGCGGTGAGGACGGTGCGCAGGCCCATGGCGCGGGAGATCCGGATGACCTCCAGGATCTTCGCGGCGAGGGCTTTCATGGCCTTGTCGTTGCTGGCGAGGATCTCGGCGCCCTCGTCCACGACGAGCATGATCTGCGGGATGTCGGAGCTGATGGGCAGGAGGTCGGTGTTCGCGTCGGCCATGAGCTGCTGGTAGGCGACCTTGCGGCGGTGGGCGACCGCGATGGCGGCGTCGAGCATGAGGTGGGCTTCGTCGGGGGTGGAGGCGAGCCAGTCGATCCCGGGCCGCACCACCTCGCCCTTCCCGCCCTCGAGGGCGGGGCGGACCCAGGGCAGACCGGCCGACCCGGCGTTGAGGTCGATGACCCAGGACAGGACGTCGGTGGCGAGGGCGAACACGGCCAGGACTGTGTGGACCCAGTTCGTCTTGCCCGATCCGGTCGGTCCGGCCGCGAGCGCGCACTGCTCTCGCAGGTAGACGTTGACGGGGGTGCCGTCGGTCCGCACTCCCCAGGGCAGCCCGGTGTGGATGGACAGGGGGCTGTAGTCGGTGGGGAAGGTGATGTCCTCGGCGAGGACGTTGACGGTGGTCACGTCGATCAGGACGCGGCCCTGGTCGATCCCGGGAGAGGCGGCGGCGGTGCAGCCGTGCGGGAGGCGGGCGTCGGCGGAGAGGCGGGCGTTGTCCTTCGCGATCCGGTCGTAGGTGGTTCCCCCGGGCGGGAGTTCGGCGTCGATGGTGAACCCGGTGCCGGTGGGCCACGTCTCGACCGCCAGCACCCGGACGGTGATCCCGCAGACCCGCTGGATCCGATCCACCCACTCCGCGGCGATCGCCCGCCGCCCGGCGGACAGTTCCCGGGCGACATGGCGTTCGGCGGCGGCGATGGCCTCCAACTCCCGGGCCTCCTCGTACAACCCGACGGAGCGGGCGGCAGCCCCCATCCCGACCCCGATCACAGCCAACGATCCGAGGGACGTCCAGGTCAAAGGCCCGGTCGCAAGTGCCCAGGTGGTCCAGCCGGAGCCGAGGAGCCAGGACGCGGCCCGCGCGCCGATGGTGCGGGCGGCGAGCTTCTGGCGCAGGCCGGTCGCGGTGTGGCCGATCGCGCCGACAGAGCCGATGGCAAGGGCCCAGGTGGGGGGCATGTGGGCGAGGGTCCCGACGGTGGCGACTGCGTAGGCGCCGGTTGTCGCCGACAGGGCTCCGGTGATGGGGCCGTGTCCGGCGGCCCAGTCCAGGGCGAGCCCGTTGTGCGTCACGCTCTGGTTCTTGGTGGCGGACTTGGTGGTCATCAGACGTTCCAGCCCTTCTCGGCGTCGTGACCGTTGCGGGGGTCCTCGTGGCGGGCGATGTCCGCCTCGTGGGCCTGGCGGAAGGTGGGCCCGAGTTCCTCGGAGAAGTCGACGGAGTTGGCGAACACGCCGTAGAGGTCGGAGAGCATGTCGGCGACGACCTTCTCCAGCGGGAACTCGGAGTCGGAGCGTTCGGCGAGGACCTTGAGGATGTTGGCGATGGCGTGCAGGGCCTCGGGGAGGCCTTCGAGCATGGCGAGGATCTCCATGCAGTTCTCCGGCTCGTAGGACTGCGCGGCCTGCTCCATCTCGGCGGCCAGTTCCTCGAACCGGAACCCGGAAACGTTGCTCACGACTACTCCCTGACTGGTGGGCGGTACGGGAACCTGGACGGTGGGACGTGCGGCGGTGGCGCTGATCTCGTCGGTGTCCTGCTCCTCGGCGTCGACCTTGGCCTCGGCAGCCTGTTCGTCGTCTTCGAGCTGGTTGTGGATGTTCGCGTCGCGGTCCTCGCGCCAGGCCCGCGCCCGCTCCACCAAGCGCCGGTAGAGGCGCCGGCCGGGGTTCATCAGCCAGCCCCAACCGAGCTTCCGCCCGAGCGGCGTGGTGATGAGTCCGACCAGCCCGAGCGCGCCGCCGAGGACAGCGGCCATAGCCCGGCGGGCGTGGAACCGGGCTGCCGAACGCAGCAGGGCCTTGCGAGCGGCCTTCTGGGCGGGTGCCTTGGCGGCGGCCACCCGGGCCCGGTGCGCGGCCTGCTGAACCTGCCCGCGGTTCTTGCCGACCGTGCGGCCGGTGGCGCGGTCCTTCGCGGTGCGGGCGGCGCCGACGGCCTTGTCGCGGACGGCGGCGGCCTTGCCGAGGCCCTTGGCCAGGGTTCGGGCTGCGGCACCCCGTGGTTTGGTGCCTGCCCGACCGCCGGCGGTGCCGGTGCGTTCGGCGGCCTTCGCCGCGCGGCGGGAGTCGGCGACCTGGCGCCGGGCCTGCGCGGTCGCGGTGCGGGAGGCGGACCGGGTTGGGGACTGCGTGCGGGCTTGGGAGCGCAGGGCCTGCACCTGTCCGGCCCGGCCACCGGCCAGACCGGCCGCCGCCCGCGCGGCCCGCTGCCGGGCCGACGTGGAACCGGCCTTTCCTGCGGTCGAAGCGGAGCGGCCCCCGGCAGGCGCCCCGGCGCTACTTCGGGCCTGTCCACCGGCCGTCTTGCGGGATCCGGTCCCGGCTCCCTTGCTCGCGGTTGCGCCGGTGGTCTTGCCGGTGCGGGGCTGGGCGGGGACCCGACCCAAGAGGCCACGTCCCCCGCTTCCGTTCGCGGTCCGAGCCGAGGCCGGGGTCGGCTTCCCGGAAGGGGTCTTCTTCTTGTCGGTCTTGGCCTTGCCTCGCTGGTGGGCGGCGACGGCGCCGAGGACGGCGGCGCCGGTCGCCGCGATGGCGACGGCGACCGGGCCGCCGGTCATGGCGGCGGTCGCCAAGAGCCCGGCGGTGGTGTTCGTCCCGGACAGGGACAGCGGCACCACGGGGAAGCCCCCGGCGGTGTGCTCGATGGCCTTGCCCGAAGCGGGCTTGCTCGCATCCGGCGAGGTCGGGGTCGGGGTGGGGGTGGACTCTTCGGGTGGGGCCTGCGGTTCGGTGACGGTCTCGGTCATGCTGTACGAGCCCCCTTCGGGGAGTGAAAGGGCCCGGCCGCGAGCCTCCTACAGCAACGGCCGGGCCCTGCTTGTACGTGCAGGTCAGAGCTGGTTGGACTCCAGGGAACACCCGCTGCCGGGCCTAGCCGGGGGACGGGTGATTGCGGCGTGGATGATCTGGCCGTGGTCGAACGCCAGAGAACCGGGGGCGTCCAGCGGGACCCAGCGCACCGCGGCTGCGTCATCGCCCGCCGTGGCGGTGGCGCCGTCCGGGACGGTGACCTTGTACGCAGCCGTGACGTACCGGCCTCGCGGGTCCCGCTCCGGCGCGTCCCACACGCCGACCAGCACCAACGCATCCGGCGTGACGTGGACGCCGGTCTCCTCGAACAGTTCGCGGGCGGCGGCCTGGCGGGAGGTCTCGCCGGGGTCGACGTGCCCGCCCGGCAGGGCCAGGCGGCCCTGGTGGGGCGGCCAGCCGCGCTCGATCACCAGCACATCGTTGCCGCGGATGCACACCACGTCGGCGGTGTAGCGGATCGTCTCCGGCATGGTCTCGGTCATGGAGTCTCTCCTCGGAAGAGGTCAGGCGGCTGGCTGTTGGGGGAAGTCGTGGCAGGGCACGCACATGCCGAGCGAGGTCGGGATCACGTACCCGGCATCGGTCCGGCAGGCGGGGCACCTGCGGCGGGCGGCGTTCGCCTTGACGAGGGCCGACCGGCGGCCAGGGGTCATCGGCCGGACCGGCTTCGCCAGCTCCACGAGGTAGAGGTGGGCGATCAGCGGGCCGTGCCTGCGGCGGGGGCGTTCGAGCTGGGCGGCGACGGCTTGTCCGCCGGGCCGCAGTCCGGCCGCGCGGAGTTGACGGCGGGTGGCCATTCCGTCGGGGGCCAGGCGCCACCGGTAGACGGGCAGGGTGCTCATCCGCTCACCGCCCCGAGGAGTTCATCAGGGCCCTGGCGGTCTTCGTTGAGGCGTTGGTAGAGCTTGTGGACGTAGGAGGTGGAACGGGTGGAAAGCCGGGCCGCCTCCGGGAGGGTTTTGCCTTGCACCCAGCACGCCCGGATCACGTTCGCCGCTTCCTCGGCCGATAGGCGAGCGGGTTCAAGCTCCTCCTGGTGGACGGGGGTGGACGTGAAGGGGAAAGCCGGGTGGAACACCTGCCGGTCACCACAGATGACCAGCGGATTCACAACCGCTTGCCCTGCTACCAGGCCCGTCGGCGGGACCACGGCCGTAGGTGCCGGGGGCGGGGCGGCTGCGGGGTGGATGGGGGTGGTGTCCACCTCATCCACCGTGGTGTCCACCAGGGCTCGGAGTTCGGTGACTTTCGCGAGGATTTGGTGGCGGTAGTGGTTGATCGCTTCGGCGAGGACGATCAGGAGGACCGGGGGGACGGAGTGGAGGACGAGCCCGGCGGGGTCCACCGCGCGGGGGATTCCGAAGCCGGTACCGGTCGGCCACAGGGAGGTCCAGCAGTTCATGACCCAGGTGCCGATGCCGGCGAACCAGCGCAGTGCCGACGCCCAGCCGGAGGGGTAGAGGCCGTACTCGGAGAGGCGTCCGTCGAAGATCAGTACCGTTCCCAGGGCGACGGCGACCATGGGGTCGAGGAGCCAGGCGATCCAGGGAGAGACGTGGTGGTCGATGGCGAACATCGTCACGTTCGAGGCGGTGAACACCAGCGCCACGAACGCGACCGCGACCAGGACCCGTGTCAGCCGCGACAGCAGGCCTTCCAGGGCCTGGATCTGCTCGGCGGATGTTCGCAGGGTCACCGGTCGTCCCCGCTCACGGTCAGGTATTCGAACGGGGTGTAGGTGATCGGGTATGCGGCGCAGTGTTCGCGGATCTGACTCGCGGCGAGCCAGGGGTCGCGGCTGTGCTTGAGGTTGGCCTGCATGGTGCTCCGCACGATGCTGGTGCGGTGTTCGAGCAGCTGCCGGTAGGCGTCCTCGTCGGTGGCGGCGAGCGACGGCAGCGGTACGTCCAGCGCGTCCGCGACCGCGGCGAGGAGGTCCGCGTAGCCGGCCTTCATGGTCCGCTCGTTCATGCCGCACCGCCCGGCAGGCTCACCGCGGCGGCGGCCTGGTTGATCAGGTTCCGGCGGGCGGTGAGGACCCGGCGGCGGGCCCGGCGGATCAGCTGGGTGTCGAGGTCGGACGGGGTGCGGTCCAGAACGGCGATCTGCGCGTCGAGGAGGTCGACGTCCGCCAGGATCAGCGGCATCTCGAACTCGATCGCGTTCAGTTCCGCGTCCGAGGGCTCCAGGTCGGCCGGTAGGGCCGTAACGGGCTCCTGACGTGCAACGATGTACTTCATGAGTCGTGTTCTCCCTAGCAGGTGGACGGCTCAGCGGCCCCGGTGTTCAAGCACCGGGGCCGCACTTCGTTGAGGGGTGAGGTCAGGCCGGGCGGGTGTAGTGGCTGACGCTCGGGTTGGTGTGGAGCGGCTGGTCCTGGCAGTCCTCGGCCCAGCACTGATGGGTCCAGCAGGTCTTGCGGTCGTCGCCGTGCATGCCGGCGTCCTCCAGCTCGTTGTCACGCTGGATCGCCGCGGCGAGCTTCTTGTTCATGCGAACCCCTTCCGGGGCCGGAACATCCGGCTCCCCGCGACCCCGGCCGTACGACGCCGAAGCACCGGACGGCCGGAGGAGGCAGCCGGCGCGGCTAGAGCCGCGCGGGTGTACCGACTGCGCGGATCACCGGCATGGCCGGTGCGCTTGCGCGTCGGATCGGGGAGACGCGAAGGGCGTTCCCGCCGCGCCGGTCCAGCGAGGTCGGGGCCCAAAGTCTTAAGCGGATCACGATGTCCTCCTACGTCGTCTGAACTGGGATGCAGCACTGCAAGGGGGACCAAGTCCCCACTCTCCGGCCGTTGCTCGCGGTCGCCGGGCCACCTCGCCAGTCGGGCCAAACCGCAGCCCTGTCTCCTGGCCTTCAGCGGGATTGCAGCGTCCCCGCCTTCAGCTGTTCGCCGTTCGATGCAGGCATCCATGCAGGTCAGCGCGAAGTAGGTGCGCCCACTGCATGAGATACATGCTTGAACATGTCTCTCAGATTGGCGGTTTCGAGTGAGGCTGTCAAGCTCCTCGCCTCAGCCGGTCCGCGTTGTGGTGTGACATCAGAGTGCCGCCGAAGCGTGGGACGAAGTCACCACGTCCCTGGACGACTTGGGACGTCCTCGATAGCGTTCTGCGGGGCGGCTGCGTCCCTAGACGTCCCTGGGGGGGGCGGATGGCGAACGAGCGTTTAAGGTCCGCGATGCTGACGCAAGGCGTCGCCGTGGATGCCCTGGCGGAGCACCTTGGTGTCGACCCCAAGACGGTGGAACGCTGGATCACCAAAGGGCGGGCGCCGTACCGGCGCCACCGCCTTGCCATCTCGGCCTTCCTCCGGGAGGACGAGGGCTACCTGTGGCCCGACGGCCTGCCGGACGGGCAGCGTAAGGACGGTGCGGATGCCGAGGTGTTGAAGGTGTACCCGCACCGTTCCTACGTGCCGGCGGACCTATGGCTCCAGTTGTTCGGCCGGGCAGAACAGGAGATCGGTGTGCTGGTGCACGCGGGTGTCTTCCTCGCCGAAAATCCACGCTGGCCACAGCTGCTCAGGTTGAAAGCGGCGGGCGGTGTCCGGGCCCGCATCCTGCTCGGAGATCCGGAAAGTCCAGAGATTCGGCGCCGAGGAGATGAGGAGGAAATCGGCGAAGGCGTGGCCTACAAGGTTCGCGAGGTGATGAAGCTCTATCGCCCCCTGTACTCCGTTTCGGGGATCGAATTCCGTCTTCACCGGTCGACTCTGCACAACTCGCTCTACCGCTCGGACGACGAGTGGTTGGTGAACACGCAGGTGTACGGGGTGAGTGCGCCCCTGACGCCGGTCCTCCACCTGCGTAAGGTCGCAGGTGCTGAGCTGGTCTCCACGTATCAGCAGAGCTTCGAGAAGGTCTGGTCCGAAGCTGTCCCCATTGAAGGGTGAGCATGAGCCGCCGTACGGACTACTACAACGATCCCAGTGCGCCGAAGGCCAACAGCATCGTGCCGGCAGTGACGGCATTCGTCGTCAACGATGCGGGTGATGTTCTGATGGAGCGCCGATCGGACAACGGTCGGTGGGGAATGCCGGGGGGAGTCCAAGAGATCGGGGAAAACATCGCGGGAACGGTCGTCCGTGAGGTTCTGGAGGAAACCGGGATCCATGTTGAGGTGGTCGGCCTGGTAGGTGTCTTCACTGACCCGGGCCACGTCATCGCGTTCGCGGACGGTGAGGTTCGTCAGGAGTTCTCGCTCTGCTTCCGGGCCCGCCCGGTCAGCGGCGAGATCAGGGTGAGTTCGGAGTCCCTGGAAGTGCGGTGGGTTCCGCGCGCGGACGTGGACTCCCTTGACGTGTCGCCCACCACTCGTCGGCGGCTGGAGGAAGGATTCCGCGACTCGCCCGTTCCCCGAATTAGCTGAGCTTGGACCGCTCCGTCTCGAACCTGCGCTGACGCACCCGGGTGACACGGGCTAGCAGCTCCGGCCGAGCCGCGGATACGGCCCGGAACACGACGTGCTCCGGGCCGTATCGGTCGAGAACCTCGGTCAGTCGCTCCGCCGGATCCACGAGCGCGCCCACAGGGCTGCTGGTCAGGTCGCAGTAGGTGATCGCGTCCACCAGCACGGGCTCTGAGGGACCGAACTCCGCCAGCGCCTCGCTCAGCCCCAGCTCGGAGGCCTCCCAGGGGGAAGACGTGTGGAACGCTACGACACTGCACAGCCGAGGGTCGGCACCCACCACGTCGCGCAGATAACGTGCTCCGTCGATCATGTGCTGCCCCGTATTCACGGCCGGCCGGGCGTATCCGACGTCATGCGCGATGGCCGCTGCGGCCAGTAGTTCCGCGTCCTCGCCGAGCGTCGGGGCCAGTGTCAGGGCCTGGGAGTAGACGCGCTGAGAATGAGCCCACCGGTTCGGCAGGCTCTCGGCGAGCAAGGACTCCGCGAGTTCGTGAGCCCACTTGGCCAACTGCATGTGAGTGCCCCCAAGGCGTCGAGGATCAGGACACCGGGCCCACGAACCGCCCGACTCCGTGCTGCGCGTGAATGTGCCCCGCGCCTTCGAGTTCGTGCACTGCGCGACGGACGGTACCCCGCGCGACCCCGTAGGACTCGGAGAGCTCCGCCTCGCTGGGGAGCCGAGCGCCAGCGGGCAGCTCACCCGTCCGAATGCGGTCCAGTAGGTCTGTCATGATCCGCTTGTACGGCGCCACCTGTGACCCGCCGACCTGGCGGCCGACCCCGGCGACCGTGGTCACGTCGCCAGCTTCCTCCAGCGCGCGAAGCGCACGGCGGACAGTCGTGCGGGCAACACCGAACTCCCGCCCGATCTCCGCTTCGGACGGAATGCCGTCGGGGTAGGCCCCCTTGGCGATCCGTGCCCTCAGGACCTCCGAGATTGTCAAGTACGTCCCGCGCGGGCTGGGGTTCGTCACGCGTTCCTCCGTCGTCGTCCGCCGCGTGTGCACATTCGTTGGGCGGTCACCACACGATCCAGCTTCGCACGGCCCTTGCTGGGTAAGAGAAGTTCGATTGTGAGGCGGGCAAAGGAGGGGCCGTGCAGTCGTGGGATCACGACTAGCCGGCCTGCGACTCTCCGAAGTGGATTGAGTACCCCGACGTGGGGTGCACTGCGACCAGCATGGCGTTCTCGGTATTGGCCCCAGAGACCTTGATCTCCTCAGGTGTATCCAGCTCCAGGCCGCACATGCGGCACTTGAAGGAGTCCGGTTCCATCGTGGTGGAGGTGGCCGACTCGTTGCTCGGAGTGAGGGTGATCGACGCGTCTCCCGTGCAAGCCGGGCACGGCACAGAGTTGATCGCGAAGATGATCGACGAGCCGTTCCTTACAGTGAGTGGGCCGATTACCATCTGGCCAGCTTCGGGCGGCGGCGAGTGAAGCGCCTTCTCCTTGACTCCCTCGGGTAGCCCAGCGAATCGATCTTCGAAGCGGTGGCGCGCCTGGCGGACGCGGACCATGACATCGCGCTCAAGCTGACTACGCTTGTTGTCGATGGCCATGCGAGCGGTGTCTGCCCAGCGGCCCCAAAATTGACGAGGGTCTTCGTCTGCTCCAGATATCAGAACCTCCACGGTCTGGGCGAGCACCGGAAGGAGCGACTTGGCCTGAGCCCCGCTCGTGGCGTGGGCTACCCCGTTGCGGATGTCGATCAAGAGATCCAGGTCCTTGCTGGGTAGCAGGGCTTTAAGTGTCCGCAAGCGGGCAACCGCCTCTGTGGCGCCAATAGTGCGCAATTTGTCACACTTTCGGTGGCCCCCGAGATGGAAGAGCATCTCCGCGCTGCCACGCATCTCGACGATGTAGATCGGGTTCAACTTGACCAAGAGCGCTTTGGCGAGCTTTTCGACTGCTACCCCGGCGTGGAGTGCAAATCCGTCGTAGTCGCTGCGTCCATGGTCTTCCATGGCTTTGTGCGCTGCCTTCCGAGCCCCGCTGTAGAAGGCTTCGTATCCGAGAGACTCGTCCATGATGGGACGGTAGCGGTGCCGGCCCGTCGGCTGCCATCAGATTGCTGTGACCCATCTGTGCTCACCGTGAGGTGGCATGCCGGAACTCCGGCCAGAGCTTGAGCGGGGGTTCTGAGGTTTCCCAAGCAAGCTACGACCGGCCACGAGCCGGATGCTCGCGATCCGCGCACCGGTCTCATTTAGGGGCTCGTTTGAGACGGGATCCGTGATTGTGTGTGCATGGCTACTGTGATCTGGGAGGCCTTCTGAACAGGGATCTTGGGTCGACAGGAGACCGCTATGGAAATTGATCTGACAACTTGTAATGCGTAGGTCGTCGGTTCGAATCCGACAGGGGGCCCCGCTCATGCCCGGCTCGGGAGGTTTCCGGGCCGGGCTTTCTTGTGGGTCAGGAGCGGCCCGAGATGCGGTCGGCCAGGCGGGCCAGGGGGGTCGTCGTCGGGCGGTGGGTGGTGGATTCGTGGCGGTCCGCCTCGCGGTACGCCGCGTACAGGGCGTGGACGCCGAGCCAGCGGAAGGGCTCCGGTTCCCAGCGGCGGACGCGGTGGTGGACCCAGGGGAGGGTCGTCAGGTCGGTGGTCCCGCCCAGGACCAGGTCCCGCAGGGTGCGTCCCGCCAGGTTGGCCGTGGCGACGCCCGAGCCGACGTAGCCGCCGGCCCAGCCCAGGCCCGTCACGCCGTCCAGGCTGACCGTCGCGCACCAGTCGCGGGGGACGCCGAGCACGCCCGACCAGGCGTGGGTGATCTCCGTGCCCGTGAGCTGCGGGAAGAAGGAGGTGAGCAGGGCGGTGAGGGCGGCGATGGTGGCCGGCTGGGTGCGGCCGTCGTTGTCCGTGCGGGAGCCGAAGCGGTACGGGACCCCGCGGCCCCCGATCGCGATGCGGTCGTCGGCGGTGCGCTGGGCGTACATGTAGGCGTGGGCCATGTCGCCGAGGACCGCCGCGTCCGACCAGCCCAGGGACTCCCAGACGGACGGGGGGAGGGGGGCCGTCGCGATCATCGAGGAGTTCATGGGGAGCCAGGTGCGCTTGTGGCCCTTGAGGGCGGCGGTGAAGCCCTCGGTGCAACGCAGGACGTACGGGGCGCGGACCGTGCCGTACGGGGTGACGGCCCGGCGGGGGGCGAGTTCAGTGACGGGGGTGGATTCGTGGATGACCACCCCGAGGCGTTCGCAGGCGGCGGCCAGGCCGCGGAGCAGCTTGAGGGGGTGAACGCGGGCCCCGTGCGGGCTCCAGCTGGAGCCGACGGCTTCGGCGATGTCGATGCGGGCGCGCGTGTCGGTGGCGTCGTACAGCTCGCGGTCGCTCTCGCCGAAGCCGATCTCGGCGGCGTGGAAGGCCTTCAGGCGGGTGAGCTGGGCCGGGGTGCGGGCGACTTCCAGGACTCCGCCGCGGTGGACGTCGGCGTCGATCCCCTCGGCGGCGGCCACCTCGATGACCTCGGTGACCGTGTCGTTCATGGCCCGCTGGAGGCGCCGGGCGGCCTCGTGCCCGTGGAGGGCGGCGTAGCGGTCGCGGCCGGCGATGCCGTTGTAGAGCCAGCCGCCGTTGCGGCCGGAGGCCCCGTAGCCGCAGAACTTCTGCTCCAGGACGGTGACCCGCAGGTCGGGGGCGGACCGCTTGAGGTAGTAGGCGGTCCACAGGCCGGTGTAGCCGCCGCCGACGATGACGACGTCGGCCGTGGCGTCGGCGGTGAGGGGGGCGCGGGGTGGCTGGTGGGCGGTGGTGTCCGCCGCGTACCAGAAGGAGATGCCGCCGTTGATCGTCATGGGGGATTTGCTACACGGGCCCTTCGCGGGGTGTCCAGGTGCGTGGTGTCGTGTTTCCGGTGGCGATCCCCGGCCGAATGGTCGATGCGGGGGGCGCGGAGGGCTCCGTAGGGTGCCGGCGGGTAAGGGCGCGGGGGGACTGCGGACCGTAGGGTCGGGGCATGGTGGACGTTCCGGCGGGGCTGGTCGAGGCGCAGCTGCGGTACAACGGCGACGCCGGGCGGGAGTTCATCGCCGGTCTGCCCGCCCGCGCGGCCGAGTTCCTGGAGCGGTGGGAGCTGCGGACGACCGGCCCCGGGATGCACGGGGTGACGGCGCTGGTGCTGCCCGTGGAGCGGGCCGACGGCAGCCCGGCCGCGTTGAAGATGCAGCTCCTGGACGAGGAGAGCGCCGGCGAGCCGGCCGCGCTGCGCGCGTGGGGCGGAGGGGGCAGCGTACGGCTGCTGGAGCACGACGCCGACACGGGCACCCTGCTGCTGGAACGCCTCGACGAGCGGCGGCACTTGTCGGTGCTGGCACGGCGGGACCCGCGGGAGGCCGTACGGGTGTTGGCCGGGCTGTTGGCGCGGCTGACGGCGGTGGCGGCGCCCGCCGGGATGCGGGGGCTGGGGGAGGTCGCCGCGGGGATGCTGGCGCAGGCGCCGGCGGCGCTGGAGCGGCTCGCGGACCCCGGGGACCGGGCGGTGCTGCGGGACTGCGCGGCGGCGGTGGCGGAGGTCGCGGGGGAACCCGGGGACCGGCTGCTGCACTGGGACCTGCACGTGGACAACGTGCTCGGGAGCGTGCGCGAGCCCTGGCTGGCCATCGACCCCAAGCCCCTGGCGGGACACCCGGGGTTCGAGCTGTGGCCGGCGCTCGACGGGGCGGCGGACGCGGCGGAGGCGCGCTGGCGGTTCGACCTGCTCTCGGAGGCGCTGGGGCCGGCCGGGGAGCGGGACCGGGTGCGGGCGTGGACGCTCGGACGGGTGCTCCAGAACGGCCTGTGGGACGTGGAGGACGGCGAGGAGCGGTTGGAGCCGGACCAACGGGCACTGGCGGAGGTCCTGCTGGGGCGGTGAGCCGGCGGACGACCGACCTTAGGGTGGCGTGATGATCCGTACCGCTCAGGTTTCCGACGTCCCCGTCATCCACGCCATGGTCCGCGAGCTCGCGGAGTACGAGAAGGTGCCGCACGAGGCGCGCGCGACGCCCGAGCAGGTGCGCGAGGCCCTCTTCGGGGAGCACCCGGCCGCCTTCGCGCACGTCGCGCTGGACGAGGAGGGCCGGGTCGTCGGCTTCGCGGTGTGGTTCCTCAACTTCTCCACCTGGCGCGGGGTGCACGGGATCTACCTGGAGGACCTGTACGTCCGCCCGGACGCGCGCGGCGGCGGCCACGGCAAGGCGCTGCTGAGGGAGTTGGCGCGGATCTGCGTGGAGCGCGGGTACGCGCGCCTGGAGTGGGCGGTGTTGGACTGGAACGCGCCGTCGATCGCGTTCTACGAGGCCCTGGGCGCGCGGCCGCAGGACGAGTGGTCGGTGTACCGGCTGACGGACGGCGCGCTCGCGGAACTCGGCGGAGCGGGGTAGGCGGGGCGCGGTAGGCGGAGCGGGGTAGGCGGGGCGCGGCGGCGGGGCCGTGCTGGGCGCCGGTCGGGGTCAGGGTTCCAGGACGACCTTGCCGGTGGTGGCGCGGGACTCCAGGTCGCGGTGGGCCGTCGCCGCCTCGGCCAGGGGGTAGCGCCGGACGGCGGGGCGCAGCCGGCCCGCGGCGGCCTCGGCGAGGGCGCGGGTCTCCAGGACGCGCAGGGGGTCGGGGGCGCCGACGGCCCGCAGCATGGCCGGGCCGAGGACGTGGTGGGTGCGCACGCCCCGGGCGGTGAGGGCGTCCTGCTCGGCGTCGGTGAGGTCGAGGGGGCCGCCGGACCAGCCGAAGACGAGGTGGCGGCCGCCGGGGGCGAGGAGCCCGAGGGCGGTGCGGGCGGTGTCCCCGCCGATGGAGTCGAACAGGACGGTGGCCCCGCCGGGGTGGTGGGCGCGTACGGTGTCGGCCCAGTCGGGCGCGGTGTAGTCGAGGGCGAGGTCGGCGCCGTTGGCGGCGGCCAGGGCGGTCTTCGCGGGGCCCCCGGCGAGGGCGATGACGGTGGCGCCGGCGTTCTTCGCGTACTGGACGAGCAGGGTGCCGATGCCGCCGGCGGCGGCCGGGACCAAGGCGGTGGAGTCCGGTCCGAGGTCGGCGAACTGGAGGATCCCGAGGGTGGTGCGGCCGGTGCCGATCATGGCGACGGCCTCGGCGGGGTCGAGCCCCTCGGGGACCGGGTGGAGCCGGGCGGCGTCGGCGACCGCGTACTCGGCATAGCCGCCGGGGGCGAAGCCGAGGTGGACGACGACGGCGCGGCCGAGCCAGGCGGGATCGGTGTCGGGGCCGAGGGCGTCGACGGTGCCGGCGACCTCGCGGCCGGGGATGGTGGGCAGCTCGGGGAGCGGGGCGGGCGGCCCCTGGATCCCCTTGCGGAGGCTGGTGTCGAGGAGGTGGACCCCGGCCGCGGCGACCGCGATGCGGACCTGGCCGGGGCCCGGGAGGGGCGCGGGGGTGGACTCGTAGGAGAGGTTCTCGGCGGGGCCGAAGGCGTGGAGGCGGACAGCGCGCATCTGCGGGGTGCGGGCGGGCGTGGCGGGCGTGGAGGCCGCGGGGGCCGCGGAGGTCTTGGAGGTCCTCGGGGTCGCGGGTGTCTTGGAGGTCCCCGAGGTCCCGGAGGTCGCGGAGGTCTTGGAGGTCTTGGGGGTCCCCGAGGTCGCGGCGGGCGTGGAGGCTGCGGGAGTCTCGGAGGTCGCAGGGGTCCTGGGGGTCTTGGAGGCCCCGGGGGTCCCCGAGGTGGCGGGGGGCGTGGCGGTTGTGGGGGGCGCGGAGGGCGCGGCGGGCGTGGAGGTCATGGGGAGAGGTTCGTGCCTCAAGCGCGCTTGAGGTCAAGGGTCGGCGGAGCCCGCTGTCGGCGGGCTGCGTCACGATGGGGGGATGGCGACGAACGCACGGCAGGGACAGCAGGTTCAGCGGGGGAAGCAGGGGGAGCGGGCGCGGGACGCGGTGAAGGCGGCGCGGCGGGCCGAGGTACGGCTGCCGGAGCTGACCGTGTGGGACGGCGGCGAACTGGAGCCGGACGGGGACTACGACGGTCTGGAGTTCGCCGACCTCGACCTGGTGGGGCAGGACGGCGTAGGGGCCCGCTTCATGGACTGCGCGCTGCGGCGGTGCGCGCTGGACGAGGCGGGGCTGGCGAAGGCGCGGATCCTGGACTCCGTCCTGGAGGGGATCCGGGGCGTCGGGACGGACCTGTCCGGGGCCTCGCTGCGGGACGTGGAGGTGCTGGAGGCCCGCCTCGGCGGCGTGCAGTTGCACGGGGCGGTGCTGGAGCGGGTCCTCGTACGGGGCGGGAAGATCGACTACCTGAACCTGCGCACGGCCCGGCTCAAGGACGTGGTCTTCGAGAGCTGCGTCCTGGTCGAGCCGGACTTCGGGGGCGCCGTATTGGAGCGGGTGGAGTTCCGGGACTGCGTGCTGCGCGGGGCGGACCTGACGGGGGCGCGGTTGAAGGACGTGGACCTGCGGGGCGCGGCGGAACTGGGCATCGCGCGCGGGGTGGAGGCCCTGTCCGGGGCGGTGATCAGCCCGACCCAGCTGTTCGACCTGGCCCCGGCGTTGGCGGCGCAGCTCGGGCTCCGGGTGATCGCGTAGGGCGTGTCCCCGAAGTCCCGTCCGGCGGGCGGTCCCGGTGCCCGGCCGCCCGGGGGCTACGCCGGGACGCGGGGGAAGCGGGACTGGAGGGTCCAGATGACCGGGTTGTCGGCGAGGCCGTCGTGCATGTCGACGAGGTCGGCGATCAGGTCGTGCAGGAAGTCGCGGGCCTCGCGGCGCAGCAGGCGGTGGCTGAAGGTCAGCGGTGCCTCTTCCGGGGCCATCCAGTCGGCCTCGACGTCGACCCAGCCGAAGCGGCGCTCGAAGAGCATGCGGTCGGAGGACTCGGTGAAGTCGAGTTCGGCGTACTGGCGGTTGTTGGACCGGCTGCCGCGGGGGTCCTGGTCGATCTGCTCGACGATGTCGCACAGGGCCCAGGCGAAGTCCAGGACGGGCACCCATCCCCAGGCTGTGGACACTTCCTCGTCCTTGACGGTGTCGGCGAGGTAGACGTCGCCGCAGAACAGGTCGTGCCGCAGGGTCCGGACGTCCGCGGAGCGGTAGTCGGTCTGCGGGGGGTCCGGGAAGCGCCGGGAGAGGGAGTAGCCGATGTCGAGCACGTCACTGATGGTGTCACGGCCGCGGCTCTCCCGGCGCGGGGGTGGTCCCCGGGCGGTACGGGGGGCCGGGCGTCAGCGGACGTTGACGGCCGTCCAGGCGGCGGCGACGCGGGCGACCTCGGGGGAGGACGGGCCGTAGAGGCCGGAGGCGGCCTGGAGGGTGGCGGTGCGGGCGTAGTCGGTGGTGGACCGCATGGCGGTGGTAGAAGTGGCGGGCGGGGCCGGAGGCGGCGCCCGGGGGCGAGGGTGCCGATGTCGCGGGACCAGTAGTCGCGGGAGACGCCGTCAGCGCCGGGGCGGTTCCTGCGGCGGGGCGGGCCGGCGAGGGCGCGCTCGCCGAGGAGGTAGTCGCCGACGTCCTCCTCGTTCTCGGCGAAGAACTCCCCGGCGGTGGCGAGGAGGTCCGCGGTGCCCTCGGCGAGGCCGGCCGGTTCGCCGCTGTGGGCCCCGCGTCGTGGGTTCCGGGGTTCTGCGTGCGGGGGCCGCTCCTCAGGACGGCAGCAGGCGCTGTTCCTTGGCCACCGCGACCGCGCCCGCGCGGGTGTCGACGCCGAGCTTGTCGTAGATGCGGCCCAGGTGGGTCTTGACGGTGGCCTCGCTGATGAACAGCGCGCGGGCGATGTCGCGGTTGCCGAGGCCGCGGGCGAGCTGGCCCAGGATGTCGAGCTCGCGGTCGGTCAGCGTGGGGCGGCTGCCGCGCATGTGGGCCATCACCCGGCTGGCCACCGGCGCGGACAGGGTGGTGCGGCCGGCCGCCGCCGCGTGGATCGCGGCGAAGAGCTCCTCGGGGCGTTCCGCCTTGAGGAGGTAGCCGGTCGCGCCCGCGCCGATGGCCCGGGTGATGTCCGCGTCCGTGTCGTACGTGGTCAGGACCAGGACGTGCGGGGGCGCGGGGGGTGAGGGCAGGGCGGTGATGCGGCGGGTGGCCTCGACCCCGTCGATGCCCTCGCCGAGCTGGAGGTCCATCAGGACCACGTCCGGGCGGAGCTTGGCGGCCAGGGCGACCGCCTCCTCGCCGCTGCCGGCCTCGCCGAGCACCTCGATGTCCGGCTCGCTGCCGAGCAGCGCGAGCAGGCCGGCGCGGACCACCACGTGGTCGTCGCAGAGGAGGATCGTCGTCATCCGGTGGGCTCCAGGGGGATCGAGGCGGAGAGTACGGTGCCCTCGCCCGGGGTGGATTCGATCGTCAGGGTTCCGCCGAGCTGGCGCACCCGGGCGCGGATCGCCGGGAGGCCGTGGCCGCGGTCGGGGGTGGTGGGGGCGCCGGCGTCGGGTTCCGTGAAACCGTCGCCGTCGTCCGCGATGTCCAGGACGACCTGGTCGCCGAGGAAGCTCAGGGTCAGTGCGGCCGTACGGGCCCCCGAGTGCTCCCGGATGTTGGCCAGCGCGCCCTGGGCGATGCGCAGCAGCGCCGACTCGGCGCGGTCCGGCAGCCGGATCGGGGCGCCCTCCAGGTGGAAGCGGACCTCGATGTGCGGGCCCGCGTCCAGCGCGCGCAGGGCCTCGGCGAGGCCGGCGCCGTTCTCCAGCTCGGGCGGGGCCAGGTCGTGGACGAGCCGCCGGGCCTCGGCGAGGCCGCGGGCGGCGATGCCGGTCGCGGTGCGGACGTGCGCGCGGGCGGTGTCCGGGTCGCTGTCCCAGGTGCGGTCGGCGGCCTGCAGCAGCATCTGCTGGCTCGACAGGTGCTGGGCCAGGGTGTCGTGGATCTCCATGGACAGCCGCTGCCGTTCGGCGAGGGTGCCTTCGCGGCGTTCGGTGGCGGCGAGTTCCCGACGGGTGCGGATGAGGTCGTCGATCAGCGTGCGTTGGGCCGCCGCCTGGCGCTCCATGTGGACGAAGACGGCCGTGGCGAGGGCGGCGACGGCGGGCGGGGCCAGCAGGAGGTTCGGGTCGAACTCGGTGGAGAGCTTGAGCTGGGCCGCGACGACGAACACCGTGAGCAGGCCGACGAGGACCACCGCCGCCCGCGGGGGGAGGGTGCGCAGGGCGGTGAAGAACAGCGGCACCGCGCACCAGGCGAAGCTCGGCGCGAGGACGACGAGCACGACCCAGGTGGCCACGACGAGGCCGAGCCAGAGCCTGCGGCGCAGGGTGGGGGCGGCGCCGACGGCGGGGCCGAGGACGTAGAGCAGGGCCAGGGCGATGCCGAGGGCGATCACCCACGGGGTGCGGGGGTCGCCCGGGTGGCGGAGCAGGAAGCGGGCCACGGAGGCGCCGAGGAGGAGGAAGAACGCCGCGTGCATGACGGTGGCCAGGGCGCGGGTGTCGGAGTCGGTCGACGGGTGCGGCCGCGGGGTGTGGCTCACGGCGGGGCTCCTGGGGGTGGTGTGGATCTGTGTCTGCCTCTGCCCTGGCCGGGCGGTGCACGGGACGTCGGGGTACGAACGCCCGCGCGGGACGGGGCTCGCCCCGGCGGGCGGGTACGCGTCGAGCCTATGGCCGGGGCCGCGCGCACGAAGCCCGCCCGCTCCGAGTCGGTCGGGCCCCGGTCGGGGCTCCGGTGAGTCTCGGACGGGGGTGATCCGACCAGGTAAGCGCGCCGGGAGCCCCGCCGCATCGACCGATCGGTTGACCCCCGGGTCAGCCGGTGCGGTGGCCGTTCGGAGCCGGTACGGCGACGGGGCGCGGGGGGTTCGCGGCCCAGGCTTGGAGCAGCAGCCAGACGAGCCGATGACCCCCTTGGAGCAGACATGAAGACCCGCAGCCGCGTTCTCACCGGTGCCGCCCTCGCCCTCGCCCTCGGCGCCGGCACCTTCGGAGCGGTCAGCGCGAACGCGGCGCCCGCCGCCGCCCCGGTCAAGCAGGACAACGACCGGAACTTCACCACCTCGACCCACCTCACCGTCGACGCCGCCACCCGCGCCGCCTCCGCCGCGCTGGAGGCGGCCGAGAAGGAGAACCAGAAGGTGACCGTCGCCGTCGTGGACCGCAACGGCAACACCATCGTCACCCTGCGCGGCGACGGCGCCGGCCCGCAGTCCTACGAGTCGGCCGAGCGCAAGGCCTTCACCGCCGTGTCCTGGAACGCCCCGACCTCGGTGCTCGTCGGCCGCCTCGCCCAGACGCCGAACCTGAAGGACATCCCCGGCACCCTCTTCCTCGCCGGCGGCGCCCCCGTCCAGGCGAAGGGCGCCCCGGTCGCCGGTGTCGGTGTGGCCGGCGCCCCCAGCGGTGACCTGGACGAGAAGTACGCCAAGGCCGGCGTCGACGCCCTCAACAAGTAGTCGGACGGCCCCCTCACGGGGCCCGCTCAGGGGGCGCCGTGCCAGGCCCTGCGACCCCGGCCCTGATCCACCAGGCGCCCTCTAGGATCGGACGCGTGGAACTCCGCGCACTGACCCGCCTCGCCGTCCCCGCCGTCGCCGCCCTCCTCGTCCTCACGTCGGGATGTACGGGCGCCACGGTGCAGGGGCGGCCCGGTGCGTCCGGGCTGCGCGATCCGTACTTCCCCCGCGCGGGCAACGGCGGCTACGACGTCCGGCACTACGACCTGGACCTGGGCTACGACCCCTCCGACGGGCGGCTCGCCGGCACCGCCGTCATCACCGCCCGCGCCGAGCAGGGCCTCAGCTCCTTCAACCTCGACCTCAGCGGCCTCAAGGTGGAGGGCGTCCGGGTCCAGGGCGAGGGCGCCCGCTTCAACCGGAGCGGCAACGAGCTGACGGTCCGCCCCGCCAAGGACCTGAAGAAGGGCGAGGTCTTCCGTACGGAGGTCCGGTACGGCGGGCGCCCGAAGCCCGTCGTCGACCCGGACGGCTCGGAGGAGGGCTGGATCACCTTCTCCGACGGGCCGGACGGGGCCGACGGGGCCGACGGCCGCGACGGGGCCGTCGGCGTCGGCGAACCGGTGGGGTCGATGGGCTGGTTCCCCGGCAACCACCACCCCAGCGACAAGGCCACCTACGACATCACCCTCACCGTCCCGGAGGGCTACGAGGCCGTGTCCAACGGCGAGCTGCGCTCCCGTACGCCGGTGCGGGACGGGCGGACCGCCTTCGCCTGGCACAGCCCGGAGCCGATGGCCGGATACCTGGCGACCGCCGCCGTCGGCAGGTTCGAGGTGACCACCGGCCGGACCCCCTCCGGCGTCGCCGTCTACAACGCGGTGACGCCCGGGGAGGCGGCCGGCAGCCGGGCGATCCTCGCGAAGCTGCCGGAGGTCGTGGAGTGGGGCAGCGGACGGTTCGGCCCCTACCCCTTCACCACGGCCGGATCGATCGTGCTGCCCGCCGAGAGCCTCGGCTACGCGCTGGAGACCCAGACCAAGCCCGTCTACCCCGGCGCGCCCGACGAGGAGCTCCTCGTCCACGAGACGGCCCACCAGTGGTTCGGCAACTCGGTGTCGCCGAAGTCTTGGAAGGACATGTGGCTCAACGAGGGCTTCGCCACCTACGCGGAATGGCTGTGGTGGGAGGACCACGGCGGGGTGAGCGCGCAGCGCCGCTTCGAGGCCTTCCTCGCCGGCGACGCCTCCGTCGACCCGCACGCCAAGGGCCCCTGGGCGGCCTTCCCGCCCGCCTCGCCGCCCGGCCCGGAGGAGATCTCCGACGACCCCGTGTACTACCGGGGCGCGATGGTCCTCCAGCGGATCCGCCAGGAGGTGGGGGACGCGAAGTTCTTCGACCTGCTGCGCGGCTGGGCCACCGACCACCGCCACGGCAACGCGAGCACCGCCGACTTCACCGCGTACGCGCAGCAGCGCACGGGACACGATCTGAAGAAGGTGTGGGACGTGTGGCTGTACGGGGAGGACCGGCCGAAGGCGTAGGCCGTCTGGCCGGCTCTCAGAGGGCCTTGCGCATCACCGTGCAGGGGCGGCCCAGCTCCCGGTCCTTCGCCCGGCGCAGGGCGGTGTAGCCCTGGGCCTCCCAGAAGGCGAGGGCCTTGGTGTTGGCCTCCAGTACGGCCAGGCGCACGCCGGTGCGTCCCGCCGCGCGGAAGCGTTCCTCGACGAGGTCCGCCACGGCGCGGCCGTAGCCCTCGCGGTGGGCGGTGGAGTCGATGAGGAGCAGGCCGATCCACGGATCCGGGTCCCCCGCGTCGGGGTCGGGATGGTGGTCCAGGGTGGCGGCCAGGCCGACGAGGCGGCCGGCGGAGCGGGCGAGTAGCACCTCGGCGCCCTCGTGGGCGAGTTCGTCGGCCAGCGAGGCCGCGACCTGTTCGACGGTGATGCGGGCCGGGTCGGGGAAGTCGCCGCTGATCTCGAAGAACGCGTGGTTCGTCGCGTAGAGCGTGGCGATCTCGGTGAGGACCGGGCCGGGCAGGGCGCCGTCCACGGGGACGAGCGAGTGGAGGATCACCCGTCGAACGGTAGCGAAGCCCCCCGTCCCCATGGACGGTGGGGAGGGGGCTTCACCAGCGGTGTTGCCTCGGGCGCCGGATCAGACGTTGACGCCGAAGTCCTGCGCGATGCCGGTGAGGCCGGAGGCGTACCCCTGGCCGACCGCGCGGAACTTCCACTCGGCGCCGTTGCGGTAGAGCTCGCCGAAGACCATGGCCGTCTCGGTGGCCGCGTCCTCGGAGAGGTCGTAGCGGGCGATCTCGGCGCCGCCGGCCTGGTTCACGACGCGGATGTACGCGTTGCGGACCTGGCCGAAGTTCTGGCTGCGGGTCTCGGCGTCGTAGATCGAGACGGGGAAGACGATCTTGTCCACGTCGGCGGGCAGGCCGGCGAGGTTGACGTTGATGGCCTCGTCGTCGCCGGCGCCCTCGCCGGTGCGGTTGTCACCGGTGTGGACGATGGTGCCGTCCGGGGTCGTCTTGTTGTTGAAGAACACGAAGTGGCCGTCGGAGACGACCTTGCCCGTGGGGTTGACCGCGATGGCGGAGGCGTCCAGGTCGAAGTCGACGCCGGTGGTCGTGCGGGTGTCCCAGCCGAGGCCGACCGTGACGGCGCTGAGGCCGGGGGCCTCCTTCGAAAGCGAGACGTTGCCGCCCTTGGACAGGCTTACTGCCATTTTGACTGGTGTCCCTTCCTCGTCACATGACCGCGATATGGGGTCAAGTTACCGCTGCTCTCCATAACGTCGGGAGGGGGCCCGGAGGTTCCATTCCGTCGTGCGCCCCCGTAAATGGGGGTGACGGAGGCAGGGGCGGGGGCCGATCATAGGGGCATGCCTGGTCCCTATGTCATCCGCGGCGCGGTCGTGCTCCCCGAGGCGGAGCTCGCCTGGCGCTTCTCGCGTTCCTCGGGGCCCGGCGGCCAACACGTCAACACCTCCGACTCCCGCGTCGAACTGCTCTTCGACGTCGCCGCGACCAAGGGTCTGCCGGACGTGTGGAAGGAGCGCGCGCTGGAGCGGCTCGCGGGCCGGCTGGTGGACGGGGTGCTGACCGTACGGGCCTCCGAGCACCGCTCGCAGTACCGCAACCGGGAGATGGCGCTCGTCCGGCTGACCGCGGCGCTGGCCGAGGCGACCGCCCCACCGCCCAAGGCGCGGCGCGCCACGAAGATCCCGCGCGGCATCAACGAGCGGCGCCTGCGGGAGAAGAAGGCCCGCGGCGAGACGAAGCGCGGCCGCAACGCGCGCGACTGGTAGTCACCCCGCGACGGGCGCCCGGTGGTCGCCCCAAGCCCGATGTCGCCCCGTGCCCGGTGGTCGCCCTCTCGGACGCCCTACTGCGCCAGGTGGCGGTAACGCCCCCGGAAGTACGTCAGCGGCGGCGCGTCCGGGTTGGGCTGCGAGGCGGTCAGGACGCGGCCGATCACCAGGGTGTGGTCGCCGGCCTCGACGCGGGACTCCGTACGGCACTCCAGGGTGGCCAGCGCGTGCGACATCAGCAGCGCCCCCGACACCTCGCCCCGTACGACGGGCAGCCCCTCGAAGAGGAGCCGGTCGCTGATCCGGTTCTTCATGGCGAACCGGCCCGCGACCTGGGCCTGGCTGTCCGCGAGGACGGAGACCGCCCACAGCGGCTGGTCCGCCAGCAGGTCGTCCATCCGTGAGCCCTCGCGCACGCTCACGAGGACCAGCGGCGGTTCCAGCGAGACCGACATGAAGGCGGTGGCCGTCATGCCGACGTCCTCGCCGCGCGGTCCGTCGGCGGAAAGGGGGGCCTCGTGCGCGGTGATCAGGCACACGCCCGCCGCCAGCCGGGACATGGCAGCCCGGAACTCGTCGTTGCTCACCCCCTCAGGATGGGGGGTGGTGGTCGGCAGGGGGTGCGGCGGGGCGGTGGTCACGGGTACGGGGGTCGTCTTCGGCACGCCCCGAACGCTAGTCCCGCCGCCGTCCGCCGCACATCGGGCGATGGTCCGAGCCGTGTCCCCGCCCGAGGGCCTAGGCCGGGCGTATCGTTCCGCTCGTTGCGCCCCGTCCGTTTCGCGCACGGCGTTCGCTTCCGTGAAGAAGGGGGAGCGCTCCCACCCAACAGGGGGTGTATACCGCACTGTTGGTCATCTCATGTGACTTGAGTCACAGAGAGCAAGATTTGTTGACCCTGTGTACCTGGCGCACAGCTCACTGTGATTCAGTGGACGGGACACCGCAACGAAACGCCGATGACAAACCTGGAGTTGCTGTCGAGGTCTCGGGGAGAGCGAGCAATGGAGACCGAGTCGGAGCCGTACGTCCGTCTTGCGACCCTGCGGCAGCTGCACCGGGTGGTGGCCGAGCTGAATACGGCCCGCAGCCTGGCGGACACCCTGCAGACGGTCGTCGACGGCATCGTCCGCGGCCTCGGCTACGAACTCGCCTGTGTCAATCTCGTACGCCCTGACGGGGACCTCGTCGTCGCCGCCTTCGCAGGTGACCCCGCCGCCGAGGCGCTGATCACGGGACGCGTCGGCTCACGCCCCTCCTGGGAACGCCGGCTGACCATGGGCGAGGACTGGCACGGACTCCGCTTCATCCCGCACACCGAGGGCTGGGTCCTGCTGGAGGACGACGTCCCGCAGTGGCACACCGAGGGCCCCGATCCGCGCTTCGAGGACGAGTGGCACCCCGAGGACCGGCTCTACGCACCCATGTACGCGACCGCCGGGGAACTGCTGGGTGTCATTTCGGTGGACAGACCGCGCAACGGACGCCGCCCCGGAGCCTGGGGGCGCGAAGCGCTCCAGATGTACGCCTTCCAGGCGGCCATTGCGATCAGCAACGCACGACTGCGCGCCAACATGCAACGGGCCCTCGTCCGCCTGGAGCGCGAGCAGCAGGCCCTGCGGGCCAGTGAAGAGTCGTTCCGCCAGGCCTTCGAGTACGCGCCCAGCGGCATGGCCATCGCCGAGATGGGCGGCGACCAGCACGGCCGCCTGCTGCGCACCAACGACGCGCTGTGCCGGCTCCTGGGGCGACCCGCCTCCGTGCTGCGCCGCTACTCCTTCTCCGACCTGGTCCACCCCGAGGACATCGGCACCCTGCTGCGCACCTCCGCCGAGGGCGGCCGGGCCGAGCTGCGCCTCGGCCGGCGCGACGGGACGTACGTATGGGTCTCGCTGCGCAACTCCGTCGTCGCCGACGCCGCCGACGGGCCGCGCTTCCTGCTGACCCACGTCGAGGACATCGAGGAACGCAAGCGGCACGAGCTCCAGCTCGCCCACCGGGCCAGCCACGACTCCCTCACCGGCCTGCCCAACAGCGCCGAGCTGCGCTCCCGGCTCGGCGCCCGCCTGTGCCGGCGCCCCCAGTCGGTGCGGGCCACCGCCGTGGAGGCACTGGACGCGGCCTACGAGGGGCGCCCCGAAGCGGGCGTCGGGGCGGGTGAGCACGGGTTCCAGCCCGACGGACAGGGCGGGGCCGGCGCCCAGGCCGGTCACCCCGGATACGTCGGCCCCGGCTCCGAGCCCTTCGAGTTCGCCGGGGTCCTCGCGGGCCCGTCCGACGGCTCCTTCGAACACCACGTGCACACCGTGGCGCCCACCACGGACATCGACGACGGGACGAAGGGCCTCGCGGTGCTCTTCTGCGACCTCGACGGCTTCAAATCGATCAACGACCGCTTCGGTCACCACACCGGCGACGCCGTCCTCATCGAGGTGGCCCGACGCCTGACGACGGGCGTCCGCGACGGTGACACCGTCGCTCGGCTGGGTGGTGACGAGTTCGTCGTCCTCGCCGACGGACTGGGCGCCGCCGACGCCGCCGACCTCGCCGTTCGGCTGCGCAACGCGATCATCCCGCCCATCCGCGTGGACGGCCGGGCGGTCCGCGTCGGGGCCAGTTTCGGGATCG
The DNA here is from genome assembly GCF_044741845.1 of Streptomyces sp. NPDC088097. NCBI lineage: Bacteria > Bacillati > Actinomycetota > Actinomycetes > Kitasatosporales > Streptomycetaceae > Streptomyces > Streptomyces sp. NPDC088097. The sequence continues at coordinate 1,189,737 of NZ_JBIUTJ010000001.1, read as the reverse complement.
GCTGGGCCGGCTGCGGGATGTCGGCGGACGAGGTGCTGCGCTCCGCCGACCAGCGGATGTACATCGAGAAGAGGTCGCGCTCCAAGGCGCACCGGCGAGCCGGATGAGTCGATCGACCGCTCGGGGGCGCACGTGTTCGGGGTAGGCTCCCGTGGGTCGAAAGGAGTGACCTGCGATGACGACGCCCGCGAACAACGGCCCGCACGGTGGGGCGAACCAGCCCGAGGACGATGATCCGTTCGGCTACCTCTACGCGGACGGCCAGGCCGCCGGAGCCGCCCCGCCCACGTCGGGCGGTGGCTACGGCTACCCCGGTCCCGCGGCCGGTGGTCATTCCGGCGCACAGCCCGGTGTCCCCCGCACCTCGCACCACCAGGTGCGTTCGGTCGGCGACCGCCCGTACGGCGGCCAGCGCGGCGGGGTTCCGCCCCAGCAGCAGCAGTCCCCGGCCTACCAGGCGCAGTACCAGGCACCCGAGGCCCTCCAGGCCGGTGGCTACGGCGTCCCGCAGCAGCAGCACCACACCCAGCCGGTGGCTCCCCAGGGCGGCGGCCGGGGCTCGCACGGCAGTGGCGGCCACGGGTCGGGCAACGGCGGCTCCAGCCGCAAGGGGCTGCTGATCGCCGCGATAGCGGTGGTCGGCGCGGTCGTGATCGGCATCGGCGCGGCCCTGGCCTTCGGCAGCGACGGGGACAAGGACGACAAGGCGGGGACGGACGGGCAGACCCAGTCGGCCGCGCCCCCGAACAATCCGGACGCCCCGAAGGCGAGCGGCTCCCCGACGCCCTCCCGCAGCCCGCTGCCCAAGGGCGAGGCGGCCGGTTCCGGCATGGCCCTCACCGGGGGCGCGCTGCTCCAGAACACGGTGCAGGGTTCGAAGAGCTCGGGCGGCCAGTACGTCGGCAACTTCAACACCCCGGGCGCCGCGCTGACCTGGACGGTCGAGGTCCCCGAGTCCGGCGAGTACACGCTGCACGTGAACTACGCGGTGCCGGGCAAGGACGCCAAGGCGACCCTCACGGTCAACGGCCAGAGCCCCACGCAGTCCCTGAACCTCGCGAACTTCTCCAAGGGCGAGGCCGGGGCGTGGGACAAGGGCTGGACCCGGACGTACGCCTGGATCAACCTCAAGAAGGGCTCGAACACGATGAAGATCTCGTGCGAGTCCGGGAACCAGTGCGACGTGATCTTCGACCAGCTCGGTCTGAGTCAGGGGCACACCAACCGCTGAGCCACCGGGGGCGGCGGGCCCCCCGCCGTCACCGGACGGCCGTGACCGTCACCGACCCCCGTACCTCCTCGTAGGTGCGGGGGTCGAACTCTCCCGCCACCGGGGCGCGCACCGTGGCCGCCGAGAGGGCGACCGCCTGGACGAGGCGGGCCGGCCAGTCCAGGCCGTGGGTCAGCGCCGCCAGGATGCCCGCCACCGCGGAGTCGCCCGCACCCGTCGGGTTGCCGCCGAGCGGGCGGGGCGGGGCGGCCTGCCAGGCGCCCTCCGGGGTCGCGGCGAGCAGGCCGGCCGGGCCCAGGGAGGTCACCACCGCGTGGGCGCCCCGGCGGCGGGCGTCGCGGGTGGCCGGGAGCGGATCGCGGGAGCCCGTCAGCTCGGCCAGCTCGGCGGCGTTCGGCTTGATGATGTCCGGGCGGGCGGCGACCCCGCGCCGCAGGGCCTCGCCGCTGGTGTCGAGGAGCACCGGGGCGGCGCCGGCCGCGCGGGCCGCCCGCACGAGGACCGCGTACGCCCCCACCGGCACGCCCGGGGGCAGGCTCCCGCACAGGGCCACGGCCCGGGCTCCGGCGGCCAGTTCGGTGTACCGCTCCAGGAAGGCGGCCCACTCGGCGGCGGAGATCTGCGGGCCGGGCTCGTTGAACTGCGTGGTGTCGCCGGTGGCTTCGTCGACCACGGCCAGGGTGCGGCGGGTGGTGCCCGCGCAGGGGACCAGGGCGTCGGTCACCCCCGGCGCGTCGGCGAGCAGCTCGCGGACGAGCGCTCCGGCGGGTCCGCCCGCGAAGCCCGTCGCCGTCACCTCGTGGCCGAGGGCGGCGAGCACCCGGGCCACGTTGAGGCCCTTGCCGCCGGGGCGTTCGGTGACGCCGGTGACCCGGTGCGAGGTGTGCGGACGCAGGCGCGGCACCCGGTGGGTGACGTCGAGCGCGGTGTTGAGCGTGACGGTGAGGATCATGGCCGTTCCCGGTCTCGGTGTGTGCCGGGATCATGCCAAACGGAAGGCGGCCGGCCCAGTCCCGCGGGCCGACCGCTTGGCGCGATTCACTCCCCACCGGCACGAAGGGCCGTCAGGAAACCGCTCAGAGCTGTGGTCTGACGACCCATTCGCCGCGCCGCATGACGCCCTTGACGTCGAACGCGGCGTCGAGGACCACGAGGTCGGCGTACTTGCCGGGCTCCAGCGAGCCCACCCGGTCGTAGTGGCCGATCAGCTTGGCCGGGTTGGCCGAGATGGCCTGCACCACGGATTCCACGGGCAGCCGGTCCACGGTGACCGACCGCTTGAAGGCCGTGTCCAGGGTGAGGGTCGAACCGGCGATCGAGCCGCCCTCCACGAGGCGGGCGACGCCGTCCTCGACGCGCACCTCCAGCGGGCCGAGGTGGTAGGTCCCGTCGCCGAAGCCGGCCGCGTCCATCGCGTCGGTGATCAGCGCGACCCGGTGGGCGCCCGCGTGGTGGAAGGCCAGCTCCAGCATGGCCGGGTGCAGGTGGGTGCCGTCGTTGATCAGCTCGACGGTGACCCGCTCGTCCTCCAGCAGCGCGGCGATCGGCCCCGGGGCGCGGTGTTCCAGGCCGGGCATCGCGTTGTAGAGGTGCGTGGCGACGGTGGCGCCCGCGTCGATGGCCTGGCGCGTCTGCTCGTACGTGGAGTCCGTGTGCCCGATCGCGGCGATCACCCCGTGCTCGGCCAGCAGCCGTACGGAGTCCAGTCCGCCCGGCAGCTCGGTGGCCAGGGTGAACATCCGGGCCGCGCCGTGCGAGGCGTCGACGAGCTTGCGGACCTCGGCCGGGTCGGGGTCGCGCAGCAGGTCTTCCTTGTGGGCGCCCTTGCGGCAGGGGTTGATGAAGGGCCCCTCGAAGTGGATGCCCGCGATCTCGCCCTGCTGGGTCAGCTCGGCGAGCAGCCCGGCGCGCCGGGCCAGCTCGTCCAGCTCGCCGGTGACGGTGGAGGCGACGAGGGTGGTCGTGCCGTGCTCGCGGTGGGTGCGGACGCCCTTGAGGACCTCCTCGGCGGTGCCGGAGGTGAAGGAGGCGCCGCCGCCGCCGTGGTTGTGGATGTCCACGAAGCCGGGGACGATCCAGTGCCCCGAGAGGTCGACGACCGCCGCGCCCTCGTGGGCGGCGCCCACGATCCGGTCGCCCTCGACGATGACCCGCCCGTTGGCGACGGTCCCCGTGGGCAGCACCACCCTGGCGCCGGAAAGAACGGTGCTGTGTGCGCTTCCGGACATCAGGCAGGTACCTCCGTGGCGAGTAGGTCCCAGGCGAGCAGCCCTGCGCCCAGGCATCCGGCCGTGTCCCCGAGGGCCGCCGGAACGATCTCGGGCAGTCGCTGGAACGTCACGCGCTCCTCCACGGCCGTCCGAAGTGGTGTGAACAACGTTTCCCCCGCCTCGGCGAGCCCGCCACCGATGATCAGCGTGCGGGGGTCCAGGAGGGTGATGGCGGTCACGAGGCCGTCGGCGAGCGCGCCGATGGCGGCCAGCCACACCTCACGGGCGCGTGCGTCGCCCGACTCGACGGCCTTGGCGCAGTCCGCGGCGTCGGCGTCGGGATCGCCGGAGGCGGCGGCCCAGGCGCGGGAGACGGCGGAGGCGGAGGCCAGGGTCTCCAGGCAGCCGCGCTGTCCGCAGCCGCAGGCGGGTCCGCCCGGGCGGACCACGATGTGGCCGATCTCGCCCGCGTACCCGTGGGCCCCGGCCTCGATCCGGCCGGCGATGCCGATGGCGCCGGCGATGCCGGTGCCCAGGGGCACGAAGAGGAAGCGCTCCGCGCCCCGACCCGCGCCGATGCGACCCTCGGCGAGCCCGCCCGTGCGGACGTCGTGGCCGAGGGCGACGGGGATCCCGTCGAGACGTCTGCCGAGCAGCTCGCGCATCGGTACGTCGCGCCAGCCGAGGTTGGCGGCGTAGACGGCGATGCCTCGCTCGGCGTCGACGATGCCGGGGACGGCGACGCCGGCGGCGGAGGCGGACGTGCCGAAGCGCTCGCGGCCCAGCGCGAACAACTCGGCGGCGAAGTCCAGGATCGTCTCGACGACGGCTTCGGCGCCCCGCTCGCGGCCGGTGGCGCGGCGCGCCTCGTGCAGCAGGGTGCCGTCCCGGGCGATGAGGGCGGCCTTCATCCCGGTGCCGCCCACATCGAGGGCGATGACGTGTTTCACGGGTTTCACAGGAGACAGTCTCGCGTGCTCGGGAGGCAAAGGTCTAGTCCATTGGGGGGGATTGTTGAGTGGCCATACAAATTAGGGACCTTGGTCCGGATACGGTCCGGACACAGTCCGGACGAGTGCCCGCACAGGGGTGTGGAGGTGTCGCCAAAGTGGTGTAGACCTTACGTGCAATCGTACGTACGACAAGGGGTGGAACGAGAACTGTGAACGGCCGTTACCTGAGGTCGGCCGCGGCCGGCGCCGCACTGTGCCTGACCGCCGTCACCCTGGCGGGTTGTGGAACCGTTCCCGGCCTCGGCGGGAACAACGAGGTGACCCTCCGGGTCGTGGCGGCCGACTACGGCGACAATCCGCAGAACTCCTCGGCGGCCTACTGGAAGGGCCTCGCGGCCTCCTTCGAGGAGGCCAATCCGAAGGTCCACGTCGAGGTCAGCGTCTACTCCTGGTCGGAGGTGGACGCCAAGGTCGCCGAGATGGTCAAGGCCGGCAAGGCCCCCGACATCGCCCAGATCGGCGCCTACGCCGACTACGCGGCGGCCGGGAAGCTCTACACCACCGACGAGCTGCTCTCCGTGAAGACCGAGGCCGACTTCCTCGGCCCGCTCGCCGACGCGGGCAAGGTCAAGCGCGTCCAGTACGGCATGCCCTTCGTGGCCAGCACGCGCCTGCTCTTCTACAACCAGAAGCTGCTCGCCGACGCCGGGGTCATATCGAAGGACGCCAACGCGGCCTGGCAGCCCAAGAGCTGGGCGGAGCTGGAAGCGGCCGCCAAGAAGCTGAAGACGGCGGGCGTCCCCACCCCCCTCGCGCTGCCGCTGGGCCGCGAGGAGGCACAGGCCGAGTCCATGCTGTGGATGCTCTCGGGCGGTGGTGGCTACACCGACAACGAGGAGGTCTACACGATCGACTCCGAGGAGAACGTCAAGACCTTCGAGTTCCTCCGCGACAAGATGGTCGGCCAGGGCCTCACCGGCCCCGTCGAGCCCGCCAAGCTGGACCGTCAGGCCGCCTTCGACGCCTTCACGCGCGGCGAGGTCGGCATGCTCAACGGCCACCCGACGCTGCTCAAGCAGGCCGCCGGCAAGGGCCTCAAGTTCGGCATGGTGGCGATGCCGACCATCGACGGCACCGAGCACTCCACGATGGGCGTCGCGGACTGGGTCATGGCATTCAAGAACGGGCACCGGGCGGAGTCCGGGAAGTTCCTGGACCACCTGTACGCGGAGAAGAACGTGACCGCCTTCACCGGCAAGTACGACCTCCTCCCGGTCACCACCAGCGGCTTCCGCGCGATGGAGGCCTCCAGCGGCGGCTCGGCGACCCAGCTGAAGACCTTCCTGGCGGCCCTGCCGACGGCGCGGCTGTACCCGGTCGGCAAGAAGTCCTGGGCCGGGGTCAGCGAGGACGTGAAGAAGAACATCGGGCAGGTCGTCCAGCCCGGCGGGCAGCCGGCGAAGGTCCTGAACGACATCGCGACGAGCGCCGCCAAGCACGACGGCGACCGCTGACGACGCCTACCGCCGATGACGGTGGCCGTCGATGACGGTGGCTGCCGGCGACGGCGACGGTGGCCGTCGGCAGCCGGCCGGTGGCCTCCGGTCGGCTGTCGGCGCGCGCCGTTAATCTGGCCGTATGACGGACGACGGGCAGGCGGGTGAGGTGGACGGTACGGGTGGTGTGACGCGCGGGCGGCGGCTCACGGACGCCGAGGCCGCCGTCCTCGCCTACGAAGGACGCAGCTGGCCGGGGCCCGGAGCCAAGGAGCGGGCCATACGGGAGGGCCTCGGCCTGACCCCCGTCCGCTACTACCAACTGCTCAACGCCCTGATGGACGACCCGAGGGCCCTGGAGCACGCGCCGGGCACCGTCAACCGCCTGCGCCGGATCCGCGAGGCCCAGCGGGCCCGACGGTAGGCCGGCTCGCGGGCCGGCGGGCGGGGCCGTGGGCGGGGTGGGCGTGGCGCGGCCGCGCCGGTAGGGTCGACCGTATGGGGAGCCATCCGCACGACTTGCCGATGCCCGTCACCGCCGCTGGACGCGAGGGCCTGGAAGCCCTCCTGCGCACACCCCGCAGGGCCGTCGTAGCCCTCGACTTCGACGGCACACTCGCCGACATCGTTCCCGACCCCGACCAGGCCCGCGCGCACCCGGACGCCGTGCCGGCGCTCGCCGCGCTGGCTCCCGAGGTCGAGGCCGTCGCCGTGGTCACCGGCCGGCCGGCCGGTGTCGCGGTCCGCTACGGAGGCTTCGCCGGGGTCCCCGGCCTGGAGCACCTCGTCGTCCTCGGCCACTACGGAGCCGAGCGGTGGGACGCCGTCAGCGGCAGCGTCCACGCCCCGGCCGAACACCCCGGGGTCGCGGCCGTACGGGCCGAGCTGCCGGGCTTCCTCGACGCGATCGGCGCCTGGCGCGGCACCTGGATCGAGGAGAAGGGCCGGGCGCTGGCCGTCCACACCCGGCGCGCGGAGGACCCGGTGGCGGCCTTCGAGGCCCTGCGCGAGCCCCTCTCGGAGCTGGCCGCGCGCCACGGGCTGATGGTGGAGCCGGGCCGGGCGGTGCTGGAGCTGAGGCCGCCGGGCATGGACAAGGGCGTCGCCCTGACGGAGTTCCTCGCGGAACGGGACGCCGGGCCCGTGCTGTACGCCGGGGACGACCTGGGCGACCTCGCGGCGTACTCGGCGGTCGAGAAGCGGCGGGCCGACGGGTTGCCGGGGCTGCTGGTGTGCAGCGGCTCGGCGGAGGTGCCGGAGCTGGCGTCCCGTGCGGATCTGGTCGTTCCTGGGCCGGAGGCGGTGACGGGGCTGCTGGCCGCGCTTGCTGTCGCCCTGCGGAGTCGCTGACCTCCGGTCCGGTCCGGTCCTGGTGGGGTCCGGTGCGGGGTCCGGTGCCGGGTGCGGGGCCGGTGCCGGGTGCGGGTGGGGTGGCGCTGCGCGGTGCTGGTCCCCGACCCGCCCTTCCTCCGTTCCCCGGGCTGCGCCCGGACCCCCCGTTGGGTGCGGCGTCGTTGCGGGGGCTCCGCCCCCGGGCCCCCGCGCCTCAAACGCCGGCGGGGCTGGAAGGTCGCCTCAAGCGCCGGCGGGGCTGGAAGTGGCGCCGGGGCTGGAGGGGGCTCTGGGGGCGGAGGGGATCAGGTGTGGGTGGGGCTCAGGTGTGGGTGGGGTTGGCCTTGGGGTGGGTCAGGGCGGTCAGTTGGGCTTCGAACCAGGTGGACGGGGGGAGGGCCGTGGAGGCCGCTGCCAGGCGTTTGGTGCGTTCCGCGCGTTCCGCGTCCGGCATGGACAGGGCCTCGTGGAGGGCGGCGGCCGTCGCCGTGACGTCGTACGGGTTCACCGTCAGCGCGTCGGCCCGCAGTTCCTCGTACGCCCCCGCCCCGGTGGACAGCACCAGCGCGCAGCCCGCCTCCGAGACCACCGGGATCTCCTTCGCGACCAGGTTCATGCCGTCCCGGACCGGGTTGACCAAGGCCACGTCCGCCATCCGGTACGCGGCCAGTGAGCGCGCGAAGTCGTCCTCGACGGAGACCAGCACGGGCTGCCAGTCCGCCGTGCCGAACTCCGCGTTGATCTCCGCCGCCAGCTCCCGCACCGAGGCGGTGTAGGAGCGGTACGCCTCCAGGTCCTGCCGGGACGGGTACGCGGAGGCCAGGTGCACCACCCGCTCCCGCCATTCGGGGTGCGTGGTCAACAGCTCGCGGTAGGCCAGCAGCCCGCGCAGGATGTTCTTCGACAGCTCGGTGCGGTCCACCCGGACGATCGCCTTGCGGTCGCCGACCTCCGCCCGCAGCGCCGCCAGCTTGTCGTCCACGACCGGCCGGTGCGCCAGCGCGCGCAGGTCGTCGGCGTCCACCCCGAGCGGGTACGGGCCCACGTGCGTGAACCGCTCCTCGCCGAGCCCGCCCCCCGCCGACACGCGCCGGTGCGCGACCCCGTGGTCCCCGCTCCCGGACGGCCGGGACGGCTCGGCCACCCCGGTCGCGTCGTCCAGCCGCGCGCCGAGCAGGAAGTTCTCGGTCCACGCCCAGGTGTGGAAGCCCAGCCGGTCCGCGCCGAGCATGCCCCACATCAGCTGCTGCCTGATGTCGTCGGGCAGCATCCCCAGGAAATCGGGCGACGCCCACGGCGTGTGCGTGAAGTGCCCGATCCGCAGGTCCGGCCGCAGGTCGCGCAGCAGGCCCGGGACCAGCGCCAGTTGGTAGTCCTGGACGAGGACGGCGGCGCCCTCGGCGGCCTCCTCGGCCAGGGCTTCGGCGAAGGCCCGGTTGTAGACGACGTAGGAGTCCCAGCGGCGACGGAAGGCCGCGTCGAAGACCGGCTCGCGCGGGACGTCGTAGAGGTGGTGGTGGGTGAACCAGAGCACCGAGTTCGCGATGCCGTTGTACGCGTCGTCGTACACCTCGGGGTCGATGGCCAGCATCCGCACCCCCGGCTCGGCGACGCCCCGCCGCACCGCCTCCCGGTCCGCGTCCGAGAGGGCCGCGCAGATCCAAAGGGCCCCCGGCTGTTGCGCGAGGGCCGCCGACAGACCGGAGACGAGACCGCCCCCGCCACGCCGGGCGTCGAGCGTCCCGTCGTCGGAGAGGGCGTAGGACAGCGGGCCGCGGTTGGCCGCGACGAGTACCTGGGAAGCCATGCCGCGAACCTAGCCCGGGAGGTTCCGGCTCAAACGTCTACCGCGTCACGCCACCCGCCGTCCCGCGTACTCCTTGACGTCGACCATCGGCGGTCGCTCCTCGGTGTCCACGGCGTACGTGCGCGGCACGAAACCGCCCGGCCCCCGCTCGAACTGGGTCAGCGCCGGCCGTACGAGGTGCCCGCGCGAGAGCCGCAGCTGCGCCGTGCGGTAGATCGCGGCGGCCATCCGGCCCAGCGCCTGCCCGTCCTGGTGCCGGTGCAGCCGGACCCCGACGTCCACCTGGGCCAGCGCGTCCAGCCCGACGGTGTGCAGCGCGTCCACCAGCAGGCCCAGCTCCACCCCGTACCCGACGGGGAACGGCAGCCGCTCCAGCAGGGAACGGCGTACGGCGTACTCGCCCCCCAGCGGCTGCACGAAACCGGCCAGCTGCGGCCAGTGCAGGTTGAGCAGCGGGCGGGCCACCAGCTCGGTGACCCGGCCGCCCTGGCCCGGGGCGTCGCCGAGCGGGCGGTCGTACATGGCCTTGACGAACTGGACCTGCGGATCGGTCAGCAGCGGGCCGACGATGCCGGACACGAAGGAGGCCGAGAAGTCCCGCAGGTCGGCGTCCACGAAGCAGACCACGTCCCCGTCGGTGGCGAGCAGCGAGCGCCACAGCACCTCGCCCTTGCCGGGCACCGCCGGGATCCTCGGGAGGATCTCGTCGCGGTGCACCACGCGGGCCCCGGCCTCGGCCGCGACCTTCGCCGTCCGGTCCGTGGAGCCCGAGTCGATCACGACCAGCTCGTCCACGAGCGGGGTGGGCGGGCCCTCGATCAGATCGCGCCGGATCACCTCCACGATCTGCCCGACCGTGGCCTCCTCGTCGAGCGCGGGCAGCACCACGCTGACCGTCGTCCCGGTGGCCCGTTTCCGGTCGAGCAACTGGTCGAGCGGTCGATCGGCGGCGGACCAGGAGCGGTCGGCCAGCCAGCGCTCCACCTCATCCAGCACTCTGAGCACTCCCTGCGGCGTAGAGGGTTTGGACGGAAATGTGATCCATCTCGCGGTTCGGACGTCTGTCTCAACCGCCCGTCCCTTCGGTTACAGTCTTGAACAACGCGAAGGCCCGCCGCATGCCGGGGGGTCCCGCACACAAACGCACCGGCGCGCCACAGAGCGCGTGTGTCCGGTGCCATACCGCTCATCCAGAGGGGCAGAGGGACACGGCCCGTTGAAGCCCCGGCAACCCTCCAGTCGGTTCTCGCGATGCGTTTTTCGGACGCACTCCCGCGAGGTCCCCGACTAGGGAAGGTGCCAATTCCGTCTCATGGCGAAGTGCGCCATGGGGAAGATGAGGAGAAAGGGCCTCGCCATCATGGCTGCACAGACTGTTCCCACCTCTGTTGACCTCGGACCCGCCAACGGTCTTTCCTGTCGCGAGTGCGGCACCCGCTTCGAGCTCGGCCCCATCTTTGCGTGCGCCGAGTGTTTCGGACCGCTGGAAGTGTCCTACGACCTTCCCACCGGTGACCCCGAGGCGCTGCGCGCGGCGATCGAAGCCGGCCCGAACAACATCTGGCGCTACGCGCCGCTGCTGCCCGTCCCCGCCGACGTGGCCTCCAAGCCCAGCCTGAACCCCGGCTTCACCAAGCTCGTGGACGCGGCCAACCTGGCCAAGGAGCTGGGCTTCACCGGCAAGCTGTACGTCAAGGACGACTCCGGCAACCCGACGCACTCCTTCAAGGACCGCGTCGTGGCCATCGCCGTCGAGGCCGCCCGCGCCTTCGGCTTCACCACCCTGTCCTGCTCCTCCACGGGCAACCTGGCCGGCGCCGTCGGCGCCGCGGCGGCCCGCGCCGGCTTCCGCTCCTGCGTGTTCATCCCGCACGACCTGGAGCAGGGCAAGGTCGTCATGGCCGGTGTCTACGGTGGCGACCTGGTCGGCATCGAGGGCAACTACGACGACGTCAACCGCTTCTGCTCGGAGCTCATCGGCGACCCGCTGGGCGAGGGCTGGGGCTTCGTCAACGTCAACCTGCGCCCGTACTACGGCGAGGGCTCCAAGACCCTGGCGTACGAGATCTGCGAGCAGCTCGGCTGGCAGCTGCCCGACCAGATCGTCATCCCGATCGCGTCCGGCTCCCAGCTGACGAAGATCGACAAGGGTCTGCAGGAACTGATCAAGCTCGGCCTGGTCGAGGACAAGCCCTACAAGATCTTCGGCGCCCAGGCCGAGGGCTGCTCCCCGGTCTCCACCGCCTTCAAGGCCGGCCACGAGGTCGTCCGCCCGCAGAAGCCGAACACCATCGCCAAGTCCCTGGCGATCGGCAACCCGGCCGACGGCCCGTACGTCCTGGACATCGCGCGGCGCACCGGCGGCTACGTCGAGGACGTCAACGACGAGCAGGTCGTCGAGGCGATCAAGATCCTGGCGCAGACCGAGGGCATCTTCGCGGAGACCGCGGGCGGTGTGACCGTCGGCGTGACGAAGAAGCTGGTCGAGAACGGGCAGCTGGACCCGGCGCTGACCACGGTGATCCTGAACACCGGTGACGGCCTCAAGACCCTGGAGGCGGTGGCCGACGACAGTGGCCAGACCGCCACCATCCGACCGAGCCTGGACGCCTTCCGCGCCTCGGGCCTGGCCTGATCACCCTCCCGATCACCCTCCCGACTTCCGGAAAGGCGGTAGCGCCATGAGCGTCAACGTCCGCATCCCCACCATCCTGCGCACCTACACCGGCGGCGTCGCCGAGGTCCCGGCCGAGGGCACCACCCTGGCCGAGGTCATCGACTCCCTGGAGAAGAGCCACCCGGGCATCGCCGCGCGCGTCCTGGACGACCAGGGCAAGCTGCGCCGCTTCGTGAACGTGTACGTCAACGACGACGACGTGCGCTTCGAGGGCGGCCTGCAGACGGCGACCCCGGACGGCGCCGGCGTCTCGATCATTCCCGCCGTCGCGGGCGGCTGCTGACCCCTGCGGCATCCGGCCGGCGACCCGCGGGATCCGGCCGAACCCCGGCACACCTGAATTGCCCCCTCCGCTAATAAGCGGAGGGGGCAATTCTGCTTGATTGGGCGCGGTAGGGTTGGGGAAGTCCCCTCCGCTGTTCTTGCCCGCCGCATATGAGCGGGCCCCGGAAGGGTTGACATTGAGTCAACATGTAGGCGCGCTATGGGGCATTGGCGAAGATTGCCGGGCCCGAGTTGCCCTGGAATACCGCAAATTTTCACTCTATTTCAATCTTTCCGCGTGTCCGGAATTCTCGTCGGAATGACCTGTTGCAGACAGCAGCGGTGCGGATACATTCAGCCCCGGTCGAGGCGTTCCGGCGCAAGTTCTGACCCGGTTCCGCGAAGTGCGGAGCCGCGCAAGGGCCAGTAATAGGGGAGTTAGGCATGGCTCAGGGCACCGTCAAGTGGTTCAACGCGGAGAAGGGCTACGGCTTCATCGCGGTCGACGGTGGTGCGGATGTGTTCGTCCACTACAGCGCCATCCAGATGGACGGGTACCGCACCCTTGAAGAAGGTCAGCGGGTCGAGTTCGAGATCTCGCAGGGCCAGAAGGGTCCGCAGGCGGACATGGTCAAGCTCGCGGCCGGCGGCTGAGTACCAGCGCGTTCGACCAACGAGACCGAGACACACGAGGGGCCCACATCCTGGACACGGGATGGGGGCCCCTCGTGCGTGCGGCGCCCGGGTGTCGGCCCGGAATCCGGCCCGGCGTTGCCCGAAGCCGCTTGCACTCGGGGGGGTCGAGTGCTAATCATTGGCGTTAGCACTCTCCAGGTGAGAGTGCTACTAAGACGAGGACCGGGTCGGTGAGGCCCGCTGGATCCGCCGGTAAGGAAACCGACGGATCCGCAGGCCGTCCGTCGCGGGCGCGGGCGCGGTCCGGAGCAATCCACCCCTTCCCCCATGGCTACAACATGGGAGGGACCCCCTGGGAGGACCACTTCAGATGGCCAAGATCATTGCGTTCAACGAGGAGGCCCGGCGCGGTCTCGAGCGGGGCATGAACCAGCTCGCCGATGCCGTCAAGGTCACCCTTGGCCCCAAGGGTCGCAACGTCGTCCTTGAGAAGAAGTGGGGAGCGCCGACGATCACCAACGACGGCGTCTCCATCGCCAAGGAGATCGAGCTCGAAGACCCGTACGAGAAGATCGGCGCCGAGCTGGTCAAGGAAGTCGCCAAGAAGACGGACGACGTCGCCGGCGACGGTACGACCACCGCCACCGTTCTGGCCCAGGCGCTCGTGCGCGAGGGCCTGCGCAACGTGGCCGCCGGCGCCAACCCGATGGCCCTCAAGCGCGGTATCGAGAAGGCCGTCGAGGCCGTCTCCGCCGCCCTGCTGGCGCAGGCCAAGGACGTCGAGACGAAGGAGCAGATCGCCTCCACCGCCTCGATCTCCGCCGCCGACACCCAGATCGGCGAGCTCATCGCCGAGGCCATGGACAAGGTCGGCAAGGAAGGCGTCATCACGGTCGAGGAGTCGCAGACCTTCGGCCTGGAGCTTGAGCTCACCGAGGGCATGCGCTTCGACAAGGGCTACATCTCGGCGTACTTCGCCACCGACATGGAGCGTATGGAGGCGTCGCTCGACGACCCGTACATCCTGATCGTCAACTCCAAGATCGGCTCGGTCAAGGACCTGCTGCCGCTCCTGGAGAAGGTCATGCAGTCCGGCAAGCCGCTGCTGATCATCGCCGAGGACGTCGAGGGCGAGGCCCTGTCGACCCTGGTCGTCAACAAGATCCGCGGCACCTTCAAGTCCGTCGCCGTCAAGGCTCCGGGCTTCGGTGACCGTCGCAAGGCCATGCTCGGCGACATCGCCATCCTCACGGGCGGCACCGTCGTCTCCGAGGAGGTCGGCCTGAAGCTGGAGAACGCCGGTCTCGACCTGCTGGGCCGCGCCCGCAAGGTCGTCATCACCAAGGACGAGACGACCATCGTCGACGGCTCCGGTGACAGCGACCAGGTCCAGGGTCGTGTCAACCAGATCCGCGCCGAGATCGAGAACTCCGACTCGGACTACGACCGCGAGAAGCTCCAGGAGCGCCTCGCGAAGCTGGCCGGCGGCGTGGCCGTCATCAAGGCCGGCGCCGCGACCGAGGTGGAGCTCAAGGAGCGCAAGCACCGCATCGAGGACGCCGTTCGCAACGCGAAGGCGGCCGTCGAAGAGGGCATCGTCGCCGGTGGTGGCGTGGCCCTGCTCCAGGCTTCCTCGGTCTTCGAGAAGCTCGACCTCACGGGTGACGAGGCGACCGGCGCCAACGCCGTCAAGCTCGCGCTGGAGGCCCCGCTCAAGCAGATCGCCGTCAACGGTGGCCTGGAGGGTGGCGTCGTCGTCGAGAAGGTGCGCAACCTTCCGATCGGCCACGGCCTGAACGCCGCGACCGGCGAGTACGTCGACATGATCGCCGAGGGCATCATCGACCCGGCGAAGGTCACGCGCTCCGCGCTGCAGAACGCCGCGTCGATCGCCGCGCTGTTCCTGACGACCGAGGCCGTCATCGCCGACAAGCCCGAGAAGGCCGGTGCCCCCGCGGGCGGCGGCATGCCGGGTGGTGACATGGACTTCTGATCGGCCCCTGGCTGATCGGCTGTTCTCGAACGAGGGCGGCACCCCGACGGGGGTGCCGCCCTCGGGCGTTTGCGGGCACGGTGGTTCAGGCGGCCGGCCGCGCCACGAAGACGACCTCCTCGTGGTGCGCGTCCAGCGCGATGTTCAAAGAGGCGTCGAGGGCGTCCGCGAGCCTACGCAGGAGCGGGAGCGTCGGCACTGCGTCGGCCCCTTCGACGCGGGAGATCTTGGCCTGGGTGAGCCCTGCCCGATCCGCCAGCTGGGCCTGGGAAAGCCCGAGGTCCTTGCGCCGGTCGTACACAGCCTTGGCGAAGGCCATGGCCAGCCTGATTTCGGCCCGCTCCAACTCGACCTCGGCGGATTCGGCGTACTGCGAGCCGACGGTCTTTTCCCTCGCCAACTTCCAGCGGCTGTGGCTCATCAGGCGCCCCTTTCCTCGCCGCGGCTGTATGTCGTGTGTGCGGGTTCGTGCTCGCCACCACACACCGTACGGGCGGTCACGGCCCGGCCGATCTGGCCCGACTCGTGTGCCCGGGTCTTGCGGAAGACGGTGAGCAGCACGATCCTGCGTCCCGGTGCGAACCAGTAGGTGATGCGCGTCGCCACACCGTCGAGCGTGGGCCTCAGCTCGTACACCCCATCCCTGAGGGGACGGGCGAACGGCATGGGGGTGAGGGGCCGTGGGTGGCCAGCAGGTCCGCGTACTCCTCGACCTTGCGGTACTGCCGGTCCGGCAGCAGCTCCAACCAGGTGCGCACCTCGGGCTCCACCTCGATCGCATAGGGCTCGTGCATGCGGGCGACCGTATTATGTCGTCAACGACATAATACGCGGGAGGCGGCCATTCGCATCCCAACGAGTGGGCTCGGGCTTCGGGGTTGACGGCCCGGGTGGTTGACTGGAGAGCATGACCGAGCCCTTCGTCAAGATCTGCGGACTCAAGACCGCGCACGACGTCGACGTGGCCGTGGCGGCCGGCGCCGACGCCGTCGGGTTCGTCTTCGCGCCCGGGAGCCCGCGGACCGTCGGGGCCGGCGAGGCGCGGGAGCTGGCCCGGCGGGTGCCGCGGGGGATGCTGACCGTGGGGGTGTTCCGGGGGCAGTCCGTCGAGGAGGTCCGCCGCCTGGCCGAGGAGAGCGGGGTGCGCGGCGTACAGCTCCACGGGGACGAGGGCCCCGATTACTACGAGGCCCTGCGCGCGCCCGGCCGGACCCTGCTGCGGGCCACCGCCGAGCACGTGCGGCGCTGCGGGGAGTACGGGGAGGACCTGCTGCTGATCGACGCCCCCGACCCCGGCTCCGGCAAGCCCTGGAACTGGGGCTCCGAGGAGTTCACGGCGCCCGAGGGCCGCTGGCTGCTGGCCGGCGGGCTCACCCCGGCCAACGTGCGCGAGGCCCTCCTGGCCACCGGGGCCCGGGGGGTGGACGTCTCCAGCGGGGTCGAGCGGGAGCGCGGGGTGAAGTCCCCCGAGCTGATCCGCGCCTTCGTCGAGGCCGCCCGCTCCGGAGGCTTCGTAGAGTAGTCACATGATTACGCTGGGCGAGCGTATGGGTATGCCGAGGGCATGGACTCGGAACCGTTCGGATGGCTGCGGCGCCTGACCGCCCGCCTCGTCCCAGGGGGAGGGGGCGGCGGCCTCCCGGTGTTCACCCCGCGCCGCGCCGCCGTCTTCACCGCCGACTTCGCCTCGACCACCCAGTGGGTGGCGGGCCGCTCCTGGGCGTATCCGGGCGGCGGCCCGGTCAACCCGGGGGACAACAAGCTCGACCACCTCGTCGCCGACCCCGACTACAGCCGCGGCGGCACCTTCCGCGCCACCCTGCGCCCCGACGGCGACTGGGACGCCGGGCTGCTCACCACCGAGGGCAGCGACGAGGGCTTCATGGTCCGCGCCGGGGACGTCCTGGAGGCCCGGGTGCGGCTGCCGTCGGAGACGGGCGCCTGGCCGGCGATCTGGACCTGGCGGGACGGCGGCCAGGAGATCGACGTCTTCGAGTACCACCCCGACAACCCGGACCTCCTCGAACTGTCCAACCACGTCCGCGAGGCGCACCGTTACCACCGCGACCCCGCGGTCCGGCCCGGTGCGTGGGTCGACCTGAAGGTCGAGTTCGGCAGGAACTCGGTCGTCTGGTGGGTCAACGGCGCCCGCGTCTTCGCGGACCGCCGGGGCGTGGGGCGGACCTGGAGGGCGTACCTCATCGTCAACCTGTCGGTCTGCGCGGGCCGTTACCACCCCGCGCCGGGCCCGGAACTGCGCGAGATGTCCTACGAGGTCGCGCGGCTCCAGGTGTACCGGGCCTGACCCTCCCGGCCGGCCGGGAGGGGTCGACGGCGCGGTCGCGTAGGGGGCCTTCGAGCCCCCCGGGGGTGGACCTGGGTGGGCACGGCTGTGACGGCCCGGGGCCCCCGGTCGGGGATCATCGCGGGCCGCCCTGTCGGCGGCAACAGCCCGAACCGGCCGCTGTTCACCAACGGTCTCTGACGGACCCCACGAAGGTGGCCCAGGCCCGCGCGCGGAACACCACGTGCGGGCCTTCGGGCTGCTTGGAGTCCCGAACGGGCACGACCCCGGGATGGCCGTCGGCCACTTCTAGGCAGTTACCACCGCTGCCGTCGCTGTGGGTGGACTTCCGCCAGGTGGCCATCTCCAGGCATTCGCCGCCATCGCCGCCGCTGTAAGAGGACTTGTGCCAAGTGGCCGTGGACAGGTCGTACTCAGGCATGCTCGTAATCCTTTGCTGCGGACTCGATCATGGCCAGGGATTCTCTTGGTGGCAGTGCACTGGCCGTGACGAGATCGTAGTTGAGGACGTGGCGCGCCACCGTGGCCGGATCATCGAAGAGCCTCCCCGTTCCGTTCCCTTCGGTGTAAGAGAGTGTCGGCGCGTCATCGAAGGACATGATCTTGAGGAGCCCCATCATGCCCGCGTGGGCGCCGGCATCGAATGGGACGACCTGCGCGATGATCCTGTGTGACCGGATCAGTGCGGTCACGTGCCGGAGCGTATGAGCCATCACCTGCGGGCTGTCGACCACGCGACGGATGACTGCCTCGTCGAATACGCACCACAACAGTGGTGTTGTTGGATCGGACAGCAGCTCGGACCGAGCCAATCGGGTTTTCACCAGCTCGTTGATGACGTCGTCCGTCGCCGTCGGCTGATAGGCGCGGAAGACTGCCCGTGCGTAAGTCTCTGTCTGGAGCAACCCGGGGATGATCAAGGGGGCGTAGTCCCGGATCACCGTAGCCAAGGACTCCGCGTCGGCCGCCTCCGCGAAGTGGTCGGGGTATTTGGACTTGGCCAGCGCCGTGCAGTTGCGGAAGAAGAAGCCGTCCGTGTCGAGGATCTCGTCCAACTGGCGGGCCAATTCGGGGTGCATCCGCCGCGTGCCCGCTTCGAGTTGGCCGATGAAGGAGCCGCTCACGAAGAGTGGCGCTCCCAGTTCGTCCTGGCTGAGGCCGGCCCGGTTGCGTGCCACGCGCAGTTCGGCTCCGAGGAGGGCGCGGGGGGAGGTGGAGGGGTCGAGGTCCTTGGGTCCTGGCATGGGAACTCCCGGTACAACACGTGCGGTTGTCGGCTGGTCGTCATTGAAAGGCTAGCCGGCGCGCCGCCACTCTGGGTGGGGAAGTCGATTACTCAGAGCGAAAGGTGACATGTCATGGTGCTCACTCCCCAGGAGCGGATGGTGGCGGCCGAGGAGGCCGTGCGGCAGTTGAAGGACGCCCTCAACGGGGTCGGCGTGCTGTTCCCCTCGCTCGGGGTGGACGGGGTGTCGGCCGCCGGGTCGTACGGGTTGCCGTTGGTGGACCTCGGGCGGTGCAACCTCGACACCGCGCTGCGGCTCGCCGCCGTGCTGCACGAGCGGGCGCATCCGTGAGCGGGGACGCCGCCTCGCGGTCCGAGGCGTTCCGGGAGGGGGTCGCGGCGGCCGGGCGGAGCTGGGAGTTCGAGGCGTGCTGGAACCTGTGGCTGCTGGAGCGGGTCCTGCGCGGTCTTCGGGACTCCCGCGACACCGATAACTCAAACCATCACATAAGTGACAATCAGTCACCCCGTCCCTAATCTCTGGCCCATGAGACGACGGCTTTCGGCGATCATCGCGGCGTGTGTGGCCGTGCTCCTCGCGCTGGTGGGCGGCCCCGCGGCCGCCCAGGTGACCAACCCGGACGGCGGCAAGGGCGGCCGGGCCGAGTGCGCCCCCGGAGTGCCGGTCGGGCCCGCCGGCGAGAGGTTCTACGACCCGCCGGCCCCGCTGCCCGAGGGCGACCACGGGGACCTGATCTGGGCCCAGCGGGTCCAGGCCCCCGACGGCGCCCGCGCCTGCCGGATCCTCTACCTCTCCGCCCTCGGCGACGGCAAGCCCGTCGCCGTGTCGGGGATCGTCGCCTGGCCCGACCGGGCCGCCCCGCGCCAGGGCCGCAACGTCGTCGCCTGGGCGCACGGGACGGTCGGCGGGCCGCGCATGTGCGCGCCGTCCGCCGTGCCGAACCCGGCCGTGAACCTGATCGACTACTTCACGTACGACAGCCCCTTCGGCATCGACGTCGGCGTCCCGGCGCTCACGAAGCTGCTCGACGCGGGGGACGTCGTCGTCGGGACCGACTACCAGGGCCTCGGCACGCCCGGCGTGCACCAGTACGTCGTCGGGGCCACGGAGTCCAACAACGTGCTGGACTCCGTCCGCGCGGCCCGGCAGATCGGCGCGGCGCACGCCAACGACAAGGCGGCGGTGCTGGGCTGGTCCCAGGGCGGTGGCGCGGCCATGTTCGTCGCGCAGAACGCCTCCTCGTACACCCCCGAGACCCGTCTCGTCGGCGTGGCCGGCCTGGCCCCGGCGGCCGACCTCGGGCCGCAGTTCGAGGGCCGGGTGCTGCCCGGTCCGACGGATGCCACCTCGCCCTCGCACCAGGCGGCGCTGCGAACCAACGTCTACCGGGGTTTCCTTGCCGCCTACCCGGAGCTGAAGGCCTCGCAGGTGCTCAAGCCGGCCGGGCTGGACGCGCTCCAGGGCGACGGGGTGGCGTGCATCGAGCACTTCTCCGACGTCATCCAGAACAACGTGGGGAACGTCGGACAGCTCGACACCCTCTTCAAGAACATCCTGGAAGTGCCGCGGAGCTGGTTCCAGCGCTTCCACGAGAACACCCCGGGCTACGTGACCACGGTGGCGCCGGTGCTGGTGATGCAGGGGACCGCCGACACGGTCATCAACCCGTACTCGACGACGGAGTACGTCAAGCGGGCCTGCACCTTCGACCAGCCCGTCCAGTACACGCGCTACCAGGGCGCGACGCACCAGACGATCCCCTTCGTCGCCCAGGACGAGTACCTGGCCTGGATCGCGGAACGCTTCGCGGGTCGCCCGGCCCCGTCCAACTGCTGACACCACGGCCGGCGGGCGGGGAGCGGGCCGGACACGGTGTCGTGCCCGCCGCTCCCCGCCCGTCGGCGGCGTACGGCCGGATCTAGGCGGGGACCGTCGCCTTCGGCTCGGTGGCCGGGCCGGTGGTGGCGGGGCCGGCCGCGGTGGGGGTGCCCGCTTCGGCTCCGGCCTCGGCGGTGGTGGCCGGGTCGGTGTTGAACTCGGCCAGCATCTCCTTCGTGAAGCCGAAGAAGTAGGTGGCGGCGAAGCCGACCAGGTAGCCGACGGCGAGGCCGCCCGCGTAGATGGCGATCGTCGGGCCCAGGCCCGACTTGCCGTTCAGCAGCGGGAACAGGGCCCAGCCGGAGGGGCCGATGGCGGTGGAGCCGAAGGCCACGCCCATCTGGTTGAAGAGGCCGACGAAGGCGCCGCCCGCCGCGCCGCCGACGCAGGCGGTGATGAAGGGGCGGCCCAGCGGCAGCGAGACCCCGTAGATCAGCGGTTCGCCGACCCCGAGGAAGCCCGCCGGGAGCGCGGACTTGATGGTGGCGCGGATCGAGCCGTTGCGCGGGAGCTTGTAGTAGACCGCGATGGCCGCGCCGACCTGGCCCGCGCCCGCCATGGCGAGGATGGGCAGGAGCACCGTGTAGCCGGACTGCTCGATGAGGGTGGTGTGGATGGGGATCAGGGCCTGGTGCAGGCCCAGCATCACCAGCGGCAGGAACAGTCCGCCGAGGACCAGTCCGGCGAAGGCGCCGCCGGTGGCGAGCAGCCAGTTGGCGAAGGTGCCGATGGCGGTGGAGACCTCACCGGCGACGAACATCAGGCCGAAGATGGTCACCAGGCCCGACACCAGGACGGTGAGGGTGGGGGTGACGAGCACGTCCAGGGCCTCGGGGACCCACGTGCGGCACCACTTCTCCACGTACACGGCGAGCAGGGCCGCGGCGAGCGCGCCGAGGACGCCGCCCTGGCCGGGCTTGAGCTCCATGCCGAAGGCCGTGATCTTGGCGACGCCCGGGAAGACGATGATCGCGGCGACGGCGCCGCCGAGGATCGCGGTCCCGCCGAACTCCTTGGCCGTGTTGTAGCCGACGAAGACGGCGATCAGGGACATGAACCCGGAGGCCATCGCGGCGAGCGCGGGCACGAGCGCCGGGAGCCAGCCCAGATTCGTCAGCAGGCCGTTGAGGCCGGCGAGGATGCCGCAGCCGATGAGGGCGGGGATCAGGGGGACGAAGATGTTCGCGATGCGGCGCAGGAACAGCTTGAAGGGCGTGGAGTTCTTCGCCTTCCGCGCGTCCTTCAGGGCCGCGCCCTGGGCCGCGAGTTCCTCGGCGCCGACGGGCTTGGGCGCCTGCGTGCGGCCCTCGGCGACGAGGGCCTCGAACTCGGGGGTGACGCGGGCGACGGTGCCCGGCCCCAACACGATCTGGTAGGTGTCGTCCTCGACCACTCCCATGACCGCCGGCACGGCCTTGAGGGCCTCCTCCTGGACGAGGGAGGAGTCGCGCAGACCGATGCGCAGGCGGGTCATGCAGTGCGCGACGGAAACGATGTTGTCCGGGCCGCCGACCAGAGGAAGGATCGCGGCGGCTGTGGCGCGGTTCTTGTCAGTGGACATGTGGTGGTCGCCTTGCGTTCGGGACGGGCGTCGGGTCGAGGGGCTAGCGGGCGTCGGTCAGGGCGGCGCGGAGGTGGCCCTGGGAGGTGGCGAGGAGTGCGGCGGCGGTGGGGCCGTCGACGCCGCCGAGGATGACGAGGATGGCGTTCTTGACCTCGCCGTCGGTGGCGGTGAGCGCGGCCTCGATCTCCGCGTCCTCGGCGCCGGTGGCCAGGGAGACGATGCGGCGGGAGCGGGCGCGCAGCTTCTCGTTGGAGGCGCGCACGTCGACCATGAGGTTCCCGTACGTCTTGCCGAGGCGGATCATCGTGACGGTCGAGATCAGGTTCAGTACGAGCTTCTGCGCGGTGCCGGCCTTGAGGCGGGTGGACCCGGTGAGCAGCTCCGGGCCGACGACCACTTCGATGCCGTGGTCGGCGGCGGCGGCCAGGGCGGAGCCCGCGTTGCAGGAGAGTCCGACGGTGAGGGCGCCGCGGGCGCGGGCCGCGGTGACGGCGCCGATCGCGTACGGGGTGCGGCCGGAGGCGGAGATGCCGATGACGGTGTCGTCGGGGCCGATGCCCAGCGCGGCGAGGTCCTCGGCGGCCAGTTCCTCGGAGTCCTCGGCGCCCTCGACGGCCTTGACCATGGCGGACGGGCCGCCCGCGATCAGGCCGACGACCCGGGAGGGGTCGGTGTTGAAGGTGGGCGGGCACTCGCTCGCGTCCAGGACGCCGAGCCGGCCGGCGGTGCCGGCTCCCGCGTAGACCAGCCGGCCGCCGCGTGCCATGCGGGCGGCGATCCCGTCGACGGCGGCGGCGATGACCTCCAGCTGCCCGGCCACGGCGGCCGGGACGGTGGCGTCCTCGGCGTTCATGATGCGGGTGATCTCCAGGGTGGACAGCCGGTCGATCTCCGCCAGTTCGGGGCGGAAGGCCTCGGTGGTGAGGGTGTCGAGCTGGGCGCGGAGGGCGGCGTACGCGGTCATGGGCGGAGGCTCCTAGCGGGTGGTACGGGCAGTACGGGTGGTGCCGTCGGGGTGCGAGGGGTCGGCTCCGGCGGGCCCGGGGTGCGGCGGGCGCGGGGCGCGGTGGCGGGGGGCGAGGGCCTCGTAGGAGGCGGCGAGCGCGGGCGCGGCCGTCTCGTAGGTGCGCTGGGCGACACCGACGAACAGGCAGTCCACGACGAGGAGCTGGCTCGTCCGGCTCGACATGGCGGCCGGGCGCAGTTGCGTCTCGCGGGGGGCGGAGGTGGCCAGCACCAGGTCGGCGTAGTGCGCGACGGGGCCGTTGGGCCGCCCGGTGATCGCGAGGGTCGTCGCGCCGCGCTCGAAGGCGATGCGCAGCGGGTCGATCACGTCGGTGGTCGTGCCGGAGTGGGTGATGGCGATGGCCACGTCCCCGGGGCGCAGCAGGACGGCGTTGGTGACGGCCAGGTGCGGGTCGGCGTGGACGTGCGCGATCAGGCCGATGCGCTGGAGCTTCTGCGCGAGGTCACAGCCGACGAGGTGGGAGGCGCCGACGCCGTGGATCTCGATGCGGCGGGCGGACGCGAGGGCCTCGACGGCGGCCGACAGCTGCGTCAGGTCGAGCTGGGCGGCGGTGTCGGCCAGGGTCTGCGCCTCCTCGGCGGCCAGCTTGGCGACCACGGCGGATAGCGGGTCGTCGACGGCTATGCCGGCGGCGACGGCGGGGGCCGCCCCGGTCTCCTGCTGCGCGGCGAGCGCGGCCAGGGCCAGGCGCAGGTCGCGGTAGCCCGGGTAGCCGAGGTGGCGGGCGGTGCGGACGATGGTGGCCTCGCTGGTGCCGGTGCGCTCGGCGAGGGCGGTGACGGTGAGCTGGGCGCAGCCGGCCGGGTCCGCGGCGACGACTTCGGCGACGGTCTGCATGGAGCGGGTCATGGAGGGGCCGAGGCTGCGGACGCGGGCGCGGAGGGCGGCGGGGGCGGGCGACGGGTTCGTCGGGGGCGCGGACGGGGCCGCGGGGGCCTCGGCGCCGCCGTTGAAGGTTTCTTTCGCGTTCTTGCTCACTCCTGAAATCTATTTTCAGAAGGGGGTGGGCGTCAAGAAGCCATAAGGCACCAGGGGGGTGGGACTTCGGACCCGGCACGGGTTCACAATGGGCGCATGGACCCTACGACCCCCCTGGAACAGGCGCTGCACGTCGCGCGCGCCCTGGTTCTCGCCGATCTCGCCGCCGGTGAGGTCTCCGATGCCGATGTCGTCTCCCTCGTCGAGGACGCCGTCACGCACCGCCGGTGGTGGGTGGAGCAGTGGCCGGAGGGGGTCGACTACCTCGCCGGACTCGTCGCGCAGGACGTGAAGGACGCCCTGCTGGAGAAGTACGGCCGCTGGCCGCTGTGCCCCGTCTGCGGGCACGGGGAGCCGCACGCCCTGGACGTGGAGCCCGAGCTGGGGCCCGATCCGCAGTGGGTGTGCTCCGAGGCGGGCGTGCGCGTGTCGGCCGTCGGCGGCCTCGGCCCCGTCCTCCACCCGGAGCGGTGAGGCACCCGTGACGGTCTACATCGACCCGCCGATCTGGCCGGGCCACGGCCGCATGTGGTCGCACCTGGTCAGCGACGTCTCGTACGAGGAGCTGCACGTCTTCGCGCAGTCCATCGGCTGCCCGCCGCGCGCCTTCGAGCGGGACCACTACGACGTGCCCTCGCACCGGTACGCGGACGCGGTCGGGGCGGGCGCGGTGGAGATCGGCAGCAAGGAACTGGTCCGCCGCATCACGGACGCCGGCCTCCGCCGCCCGAAGGGCCGCCCGGTGGCATGAGGGCCCGGGCGGTCCTTCGGGGGCGCCGTCAGGCCTTGGCGTCGGCGGTCGGGTGGGCCGGGGCGGGGGTGCCCGTGGCGATCACGCGGGTCGCGGTGGGGCGCGTACGGCGGTCCAGGCGCAGGGCGATCACGGTGAGGCCGATCGCGGCGAGGGTCATGGCGGCGCCCGCCCAGGCGGGGGAGGCGAAGCCCAGGTCGGCGTCGATGACGGTGCCGCCCAGCCAGGGGCCGCCCGTGTTGCCCAGGTTGAACGCGGCGGTGGTGGTGGCGCCGGCGAGGGTGGGCGCGGCGCCCGCCACGTTGAACATGCGGGCGTTGAGGGCCGGGGCGGTGAAGAAGGCCGAGACCCCGAGCAGGAACGCCAGCGCGATGGTCGCCGCCGCGACGGAGGCCAGCAGTGCCAGGGCCGCCAGGAAGACGGTCGAGGCGGTGATCCCCCAGAGCATCACCCCGAAGAGGTGCGCGTCGGCGATCCGGCCGCCCACGGTGGTGCCGATGAGCGCGCCGACGCCGAACAGGCCGAGGATCCAGGGGACCCACTTCGCGTCCAGCCCGGCCACGTCGGTCAGCAGCGGGGACAGGTAGCTGAAGGCGCAGAAGACCCCGCCGGCGGCGAGCGCGGTGATGCCGATGGACAGCCACACCTGGCGGTCGCGGTAGATCCGCAGCTCGCGGCCGAGGCGGGGCTTCTCGGCGGGCAGCGGGATCTTCGGGATCAGGGCCAGGATCCCGACGAGGGCGACGGCCGAGGCCACGCCGACCGACCAGAACGCGGCCCGCCAGCCGAACTGGGCACCGAGGAAGGCGCCGAGCGGGACGCCGAGGACGTTGGCGATGGAGAGGCCGCCGATCATCACCGCCATCGCGCGGGCCCGCTGGTCCTTGTCGACCATGGCGATGGCCACGGCCGCGCCGACGGCCCAGAACCCGGCGCAGGCCAGCGCCGACACGACGCGGGAGGCGAAGAGGAACCCGTACGAGGGGGCCAGCGCGCCCGCGATCTGCCCGAGGCCGAAGAGGCTGATCAGGGAGACGAGGGTGGTGCGGCGCGGCAGGCGCAGGGTGGCCACGGCCAGCAGCGGCGCCCCGACCACCATGCCGATGGCGAACGCGGATATCAGCAGCCCGGCCTGGGGGATGGTGACGCCCATGTCGTCGGCGATGGGCGGGAGGAGCCCGGAGAGCATGAATTCGCTGGTGCCGAGCGCGAAGACCGAGAGGCCGAGGACGTACACGGCCACGGGCATGCGCGTGCGTGCGGGTGCGGGTATGGAGGCTGCGGGCATGACAGTCACAAACCATCCCGAAGCGCATCGCATTCCCGCCGTGGCCGGAATCCGTCAGGTCGCGGGGGTCAGCGCGTCGAGTTCGGCGGTCAGGTTGGCGCGGGCCGGGGCCTCCCAGTGGTCGGTCCCGTACGGGGTGCGGAAGAGCCGGGGCAGCGCGAGCAGCTGGCGCAGGACGGCCGCGCGACCGGTGCGGAACGCCTCGTCGGGGACGAAGGAGTACTCGGCGCGCACGGCGGCGGCGTAGGCGGCGTAGGCCCGCGGGGCGCCGGCGAGGACGGCCAGGTCGGCGTCGCAGAGGGCCTCGCCGTTGGTGTCGCCGGGGGCGGGGTCGTGGGTGACGGTGAGGCGGACCAGGCGGGCCACCTCGGCGGTGCGGGCCGCCCCGACGCCCAGCTCGGGCAGGGCGCGCTCGGCGAGGGCGGCGCTGCGCTCCTCGTTCTCGGAGCGGTCGGGTCGGTAGACGGCGTCGTGGAACCAGGCGGCCAGCTCCACGGCGGCGGGGTCGGCGGCGTGCCCGGCCAGGGTCTCGGCGTGGGCGAGGACCGCGATCAGGTGCGCGGTGGTGTGGTAGCGCCGCCGGGGCTCGGCCCAGGCGGCGAGCAGGCGGTCCGCGTACGGGGCGGGGTCGGTGGCCGGGTCGGCGCCGGCGGCGGCGGTGGTGGCCCGCCAGCGGGCGCGGAGATCGGCCTCGGCGGCCGGGTCGAGGTCGGTGGTGTCGGTGTGCGCCGGGTCTGTGTTCATGCGCACATTGTGGGGGTGGCGTGATTGTGCTGGTGGAGCGCGGGCGGTGGCCCGTATTCTGGATATTGGACTAGACCTATTTTCCATACCCGACCAACCCGGAACAAAGGACGGCATCGAATGAGCAACCGTGCGCTCCTGGAGGTGATCGCCCTCGACGTGGAGGACGCGGTCGCGGCCCAGGCCGGTGGGGCGGACCGCCTTGAGCTGGTCACCGACATGGCCGCCGACGGGCTCACCCCGCCGCGCGAGACCTTCGCGGCGATCAGGGCGGCCGTCGACATCCCGCTGCGCGTGATGCTCCGCCGCACGGACGGCTTCGCCGCGGGCGACGTCTCCGCACTGGTGACGGCCGCGCGGGAGCTGCGGGCCGAGGGGGCGCGGGAGTTCGTCCTCGGGTTCCTGAACCCGGACGGCAGCCCGGACCTCGACGCCGTCGAAGCGGTCGTCGCCGAGCTGTCCGGCTGCGCCTGGACCTTCCACCGGGCGATCGACCGGACGGCGGACCGGGACGGCCTGCGCAAGGCGCTGGCCGACTTCCCGGGCCTGGACACCTACCTCACGGCGGGCTCGGCCGCCGGGGTCTCCGAGGGCCTGCCGGTCCTCGTCGCGGAAGCCGCGCGGGCGGGCGAGCCGGGATACGGGGCCCGGATCCTGGTCGGCGGCGGCCTGACCCTGGAGCACGTCCCGGTGCTGCGGGAGGCGGGCATCGACGCCTTCCACATCGGCGGCGCGGCGCGGCCCTCCGGGTGGGACCGACCGGTCTCCGCGGCGGCCGTCGCGCAGTGGCGCACGGCACTGGGCTAGGCCGCCTCCGGGCCGCCCCTTCCGGGCCGGGCCGGGCCGCCGCGTGGGACCACGCGGTGAGGCCTACGCGGTGGGGCCTACGCGGTGAGGCCTACGCGGTGGGGCCTACGCCGTGAGGGCCTCCGGCAAGGGGGCCGAGTGGAGGGCCGTGAGGCCGGAGACGGCGCGGGTGAGGCAGACGTACAGCCGGCGCAAGCCGGTCCGCTCGTCCGGCTCGCCCGACACGATCGCGGCCGGCTCGTCCAGCACGACGTAGTCGTACTCCAAGCCCTTCGCCAGCGAGGCCGGCACCAGCGTCAGCCGGGACTCGGCGGTGGTCTCCTCGCCCGGCGACAGGTACGGCAGCCCGGCGCCGAGGAGGGCGTCGCCCAGCTCGGGGATCCGGGCGTCGGCCGCGATGAGGCCGACGGACCCCTCGTGCAGCAGCGCCTCCCGGCAGGCCGCGAGCACCGCGTCCGTCAGGTCCTCCGTCCGCGCGACGACCAGCGAGCCCGGGGTCTCGCGGACCGAGGACACCGGGGCCAGCCCCGGCGAGATCGCCGGGAGCAGCCGGGACGCGTACGCGATGACCTCGCGCGGCACGCGGAAGCCCGCCGTCAGCTCCTCCAGCACCGCCTCCGGCTTGCCCAGGTGGGTCAGCGCCTCGGTCCAACTGCGCGTCGCCCACGGGGTCGTGCCCTGGGCGAGGTCGCCCAGCACGGTCGCCGAACCGGTCGTGCAGCGGCGCCCCACGGCCCGGTACTGCATCGGGGAGAGGTCCTGCGCCTCGTCGAGGACGACGTGGCCGAGCGAGTGCGTCCGCTCCACCAGGTCGCGGGCCTCGTCGATCAGGACCAGGTCCGCCGCCGACCACTTCGCCGACTTCACGCCGCGGAACGGCTTGGGCCACAGGAGGAGCTTCTGCTCCTCGTCCGTCAGGACCCCCTCCGCGTGCCGGGCGAGGAACTCCGGTTCGGCCAGGAGGCGCAGGACCAGCTTGGCCGGCTCCACCAGGGGCCAGGCCTGCTTCACGGCCGCCTTGACGGCGGGATTGCGCGCCACCGCGTCCTGGACCCGGTCGTCGGGGGCCTCGCCCGCCTGCTCCATGCGGACGAGGATCGTGTGGGCGATGCGCTGCGGCAGGGCGTCGCGGGCCGCCCCGTAGCGGATGTCGCGCTCCTGGAGTTCGGCGACGATCTCCGCCAGCTCGTACGCCGGCACCCGCCAGCGGCGCGAGCCGCGGACCACCATCAGGGGTTCGGTCGGCTCGCTGACGTGGGAGCGGACCGCGCGGCGCAGGACCGTCGCCATCCGGGCGTCGCCCTTGACCACGGCGGTCGCGGCGGGGTCGACGGCGCCGACCTCCAGACCCTCGCGGGCGACGAGGTCGTCCACGGTGGCCTGCTTGACCTCCAGCTCGCCCAGGGCGGGCAGGACCTGCTCGATGTAGTGGAGGAAGGAACGGTTCGGCCCGATGACCAGGGTTCCGGTGCGGGCCAGCCGGTCGCGGTGCGCGTAGAGGAGGTAGGCGACGCGGTGCAGGCCGACGGCCGTCTTCCCGGTGCCGGGGCCGCCCTGGACGCAGACCGAACCGGACAGGCCGGAGCGGACGATCTCGTCCTGCTCGGGCTGGATCGTCGCGACGATGTCGCGCATGGGGCCGACGCGGGGACGCTCGATCTCCTGCTGGAGCAGCTTGCTGACCGTGGCCGCGCTCTCCGCCGGATCGGACAGGTGCTCGTCCTCGTACGCGGTCAGCTCGCCGCCCGTGTAACCGAAGCGGCGGCGCAACGAGACGTCCTGCGGATCGGACTTCGAGGCGCGGTAGAAGGGCTGGGAGACGGGCGCGCGCCAGTCGATCACCATGGGGTCGCCGCCGGCGTCGTGGACGTGCCGGCGGCCGATGTAGAACTGCTCGCCCTCCGCGCCCTCGGCCAGCTCCGCGCCGGGCGCGTGCAGGTAGTTCAACCGGCCGAAGAAGAGCGGGGTGTGGGCGAGGTCGGCGAGCGCCTTGATCCGGTCGTCGATCTGGGCCTGAAGGACGATGGCGTTGACCCAGTTCGCGGTGACGTCGCGGATGTCGAGGCCTTCGACGTCCTCGCGCATCGCGCGCAGGGCGCCGCGCGAGGCGCTCAGGTGGGCCCGTTCCCGGCCGAGGGGGTCGATGTCGGTCGCGGCCGTGGTGTCGGGGGCGTGCGCGGGCATGGGGAGTGCCTCCAGGCTGCTGCTCGGTGCGGATCAGATGCCCACCGGTTTCCGGCCGGTGGGCGGCTCTCCCCGGTACGGCGGCGGGAGGCGGCAAGAGCGGAGAGTGTAGTCACCGGGCGGCGCCCGCGCGAACGGATTGTCCGGGCCGAAAGTCCCTCTGGGGCGGGACCTCCGTACGGGTGTCATACGCGGGAGTGTCAGACCTCCGACAGAGCCACTAGGGGACGGCATGGGCCGGGAGGAGGACAACGGAGGGCTTGAGGTTCCCTCCCGAGAGCGATGCGGGGGAGGGGGTCGCGAGCGCACCATGGATACATGACCACCGCAACCTTCACCCCGATCAGGGACGGCCGCGCCGGAGGCGCCACCGCCATCTCCGACTCCCGTCCCCGCCTCCGCGTCGGCGACGTGCTGCGCGCCGCGAAGGTCTTCGCCGCGACGGCCGTGAGCGTCGTCGTCCTCGGTGAGTACGCCGAGGACGCGGGCGTCATACGCCGCTGAGCCGGGCTTGGAGCCGGGCTTGGAGCCGGGCTGAGCCGGGCTGAGCCGGGCCTGTGTCCGGGCCACGTCCGGCCTGAGCCGGGCCGTGCCGTGTCCGATCCGGGCTCGATCCCGGCCTGAGTCCGGACTGAGCCCCGCCCGGGCCTGGCCTGATCCGGGCGGTGCGGGGGCGCTGATCCACTAGGGTCACGCGCGTGACCCGCAGCCCCGACCCCGCCCGTACGCCGTCACCCCTCGTCGGAGTGCTGGTCACGGGCTCGCTGCTCGCGCTGGGCGTGCTCTGCATCGCGCTGCGCGTCCCGACGGCCGACGCCGTGCTCCACGACTTCGACGCCGCCGACTGGCATCCGCCCAGCGCCTACCCGCCGTTCGCCGCGATCCTGTTCACCCCGGCCGCCTGGCTCCCGGCCGGTGTGCTGAAGGCCGTTCTCGTCCTGGGGAACGCCTGCCTGCTGGCCCTGCTGATCCTGCTGTCCTGCCGACTCGGGGGACTGCGGGCCCGCCGGGGCCCGGTCCTGGCCGCCACCATCGGCGGGCTGTGGCTGGAGCCCCTGTTCCAGACCCCGCTGCCGGCGCAGATCAACCTCGCGCTGGCCTGCCTCGCCGTGTGGGACCTGGGACGACCGCGTACCGCGCTCGGGAAGGGCTTCGCCCTGGGCGTGGCCGCCGGGATCACCCTGACCCCGGCCGTCTTCGTCCCGTACCTGCTGCTCACCGGCCGGGTCCGGGCCGGGCTGACCGCCCTGGCGGGCTTCGCCGGGACGGCGCTGCTCGGCCTGCTCGTCCTGCCCGGGGCCTCCGCCGACTTCTGGTCCCGTCACCTGCCCGAGACCGGGCGGGCCCTGCTGCTGGACTGGCCCCACCTGTGGGTGTGGTCGGTGCCCCTGCTCGCGGTGCTGGCCGGCGCGCAGACCGCCCCCCGCCGGGCCCGACCGGCTCCCGCCGTCCCCGACCCCGCCGTCGCTCCGGCCCCCGCCGTCGCGCCGGCCGTGGTCCCCTGCCCGAGGTCGGCCCCCGGGCAGGAGTCGGTGACGGGCCCGGTCAGTCGCTCGCCAGCAGCTCGTCGGCGTCCATGATCCGGTAGGCGTACCCCTGTTCGGCGAGGAAGCGCTGCCGGTGGGCGGCGAAGTCCTGGTCGATGGTGTCGCGGGCGACCACCGAGTAGAAGCGCGCCTCGTGACCGTCCGCCTTCGGGCGCAGCACCCGGCCGAGGCGCTGTGCCTCCTCCTGGCGGGAGCCGAAGGTGCCCGACACCTGGATGGCGACGGTCGCCTCGGGCAGGTCGATGGAGAAGTTCGCGACCTTCGAGACGACCAGCACGCTGATCTCGCCCTCGCGGAAGGCATTGAAGAGCTTCTCGCGCTGCGCGTTCGAGGTCTCGCCCTTGATGACGGGCGCGTCCAGGTGCTCGCCCAACTCGTCGAGCTGGTCGATGTACTGGCCGATGACCAGGGTCTGCTCGCCCTGGTGCTTGCGCACCAGTGCCTCGGTGACCTTGCGCTTCGTCGCGGTCGTCGCGCAGAAGCGGTACTTCTCCTCGGTCTCGGCGGTCGCGTACGCGAGCCGCTCCGCCTCGGTGAGGTTGACGCGGACCTCGACGCAGTCGGCGGGCGCGATGTAGCCCTGCGCCTCGATCTCCTTCCACGGGGCGTCGAAGCGCTTCGGCCCGATGAGGGAGAAGACGTCGGACTCCCGGCCGTCCTCGCGCACCAGGGTCGCCGTCAGGCCGAGGCGGCGGCGGGCCTGGAGGTCGGCGGTGAACTTGAAGACCGGCGCGGGCAGCAGGTGCACCTCGTCGTAGAGGATCAGGCCCCAGTCCCGGGAGTCGAACAGCTCCAGGTGCGGGTAGACGCCCTTCCGCTTGGTCGTCAGCACCTGGTAGGTGGCGATGGTGACGGGCCGGATCTCCTTGCGGGTGCCGGAGTACTCGCCGATCTCCTCCTCCGTCAGGGTGGTCCGCTTGATCAGCTCGTGCTTCCACTGGCGGGCCGAGACGGTGTTCGTGACCAGGATCAGCGTGGTCGCCTTGGCCTTCGCCATGGCCCCCGCGCCGACCAGGGTCTTGCCCGCGCCGCAGGGCAGGACGACGACCCCGGAGCCGCCGTGCCAGAAGCCCTCGACGGCCTGCTGCTGGTAGGGGCGCAGCGACCAGCCGTCCTCGACGAGGTCGATCGGGTGGGCCTCGCCGTCCACGTACCCGGCGAGGTCCTCGGCGGGCCAGCCCAGCTTGAGCAGGGTCTGCTTGATCTGTCCGCGCTCGGAGGGGTGCACGGCCACGGTGTCCGGGTCGAGGCGGGCGCCGACGAGCGGGGCGATCCGCTTGGAGCGCAGGATCTCCTCCAGCACGGGCCGGTCGGTGCTGGTCAGGACCAGACCGTGGACGGGGTGCTTGGAGAGGGTGAGCCGGCCGTAGCGGGCCATGGTCTCGGCGACGTCGACGAGCAGCGCGTGCGGGACGGGGTAGCGGGAGAACTCCACCAGGGCGTCGACGACCTGCTCGGCGTCGTGTCCGGCGGCGCGGGCGTTCCACAGTCCGAGCGGGGTGATCCGGTAGGTGTGGATGTGCTCGGGGGCGCGTTCCAGCTCGGCGAAGGGCGCGATGGCCCTGCGGGCCGCCCCGGAGAGCTCGTGGTCGATCTCCAGGAGGAGTGTCTTGTCGCTTTGGACGATCAGGGGCCCGTTCACGCGGCACGTCCCTTTCCGGCGGTGATACGGCCGCCCGGACGCGGGCGGCCAAACCTCCAGTCTGCCCTATGGGGCTCCCGGCCGGGTGGGCTCGGCGCCGGTGCCGCGCGGGGAGCGGGGCCGCCGACCGCCACCGGAGCGGGTCGGCTACGCGCCGAGGTGGGGCAGTGGGCCCGTCGGGTAGGGGGTCTCCACCGGCAGCAGGGCGCGGGCGGCCGTGTCCTCGCCGGCGCGGACCAGGGCGTGGACCTCCCGGGCCAGGGGGGTCACGTCGCGGACGGAGACCGTCCACTCGTCCGCGTAGGCCCGGGAGAGGGGCCCCGACAGGCCCAGCTGGAGGGAGCGGTGGGCCAGCGGGTTCAGGTGCAGGTCGCGCTCCGGGTCCCACTGCACCCGCGCCGCCGACGCGGCCAGGGCGTCCTTCCAGGCGGCGTGGTCCGCGTGCACGCCCCGGACGTAGTGCGACAGGCAGGCCCCGGCCAGGGCGCGGTCGAAGCCGGCGCGGGTGATCTCGACGGCCAGGACCGTCTCCTGATCGGCCTTGGCGGCCCAGCCGCAGCGGTACATCATCCACAGGAACGAGGGCTTGATCCAGGTCATCCGCTCCCGCTTCCACGCGGGCGGGAAACGGCCGTCGCGGGCCGCCGGCATGCCGATCCGGGGAGCGTACGCCTGGTACACCGTGACGGTGTCGGCGGTGTGGGCCGCGCGGATCCGGTGGACGGGCTCGGCGGCCGGGGCGCGGGGGGTGGCCGGGGCGGAGGCAGCGGTCGGGGTGGAGTCGTGCGGGGCGGGCATCCGGTCAGGATGCGACAGCCGCCCGCCGGCCGGCGAATCGTTTTCGCCGCCGGGCGTGCGTGCGCGGACCCTTCAGACCTGGTCCTCCGCCAACTCCGCCACTCCCGTGATCCGGTGCAGCGCGTACGTGCGCACCTCGTCCGCCGTGTGGTCGTAGCCGGTGACGAAGCCGCCCTCCACCCGCACCGGGGCCAGGACGCGCTGGCTCGCCG
This sequence comes from Streptomyces sp. NPDC088097, assembly GCF_044741845.1. NCBI lineage: Bacteria > Bacillati > Actinomycetota > Actinomycetes > Kitasatosporales > Streptomycetaceae > Streptomyces > Streptomyces sp. NPDC088097. Next base: position 1,156,166 of record NZ_JBIUTJ010000001.1, on the reverse strand, counting down.
CGCCCTCCGCGTTCACGTACCCGATCCACACCGCCGACCCGGTCAGCGCCGCCGCCTGCACCGTCGCCAGGGTCTCCGCCGCGCTCGTGCGCGGGAGGGCGCCCGGGGCCGGGGCGACGCCGCCGGAGGGCGCGGGTTCCTTGCGGACCGCCGTCGCCGCGAGGTCGCCCGCGCGGATCGCCCGTACCGCCGCGCCGAGCAGCGTCGCGTCCGGCACCGGAGGCCCGTCCGGGACGGGGGCCGGCGCCGAACGGGGCGGGGTGCGGTGCGCGTCGGCCCGCGCCAGCAGCACGTCGCCGGTACGGGACTCCGCGGCCGGGGCGTAGCCCATCCCCCGCAACCCGTCGAGCAGCGCCCTCGGTTCGGCCTGCGCCGCGAGCACGGTCGGCGCGATGCGGCGCAGCCCCAGCCCGGCGGACCGCTTGTCGGCGAGGATCTCGCCCAGCATCGCGTCGTCGTCGCAGCGCACGTACGAGGAGGCCGCCCCGACGCGCAGGTGCCCGTGCCGCCGGGCCACGTCGTCGATCAGGTACGACAGCGGCTGCGGCACCGGGGTCCGGCTGTGCTCGGCGAGGAAGGCGTGCAGGTCGACAGCGGTGTGCCCGGCGTCCAGGGCCCGGCGCACCGACCCGGGCGTGAAGCGGTACACCGTCGCCCCGCCCTTGGACTCGATGTTCGCGAGCACCGCCAGGGTGTCGCCGAGCGGCCGGCGCAGCGGCCCGGGGGCCACCGCCGTCAGGTCGGCCTGGAGCAGGACGTGGTCCACCGGCTCCGGCAGCAACGGGGCCAGCAGCGGCGCCGGATCACGGTGCTCCAACAGGGCCCGCCCGAAGACGCTGAGCGCGCCCCGGCCGGTGACGCCCAGCACCTCGGCGTCGTTCAGGGTCCAGTGCGCGAGGCGGGCGCGCAGATCGCTCGTCCCGCGTACGGGCCGCTCCCACGCGAGCCGGTCCAGCAGCGCGTCCGGATCGGGGGAGGCGCCCTCGGGCAGCTCCGCCAGCAGGTCCAGGACCCGGCGGCGCACCTCGGGCGCGGCGGACCGGTCCAGGTCCGAGCCCAGCGCCGACAGGGTGCGGCCCTTGGCGTCCTGCTCGCCGATCAGCCCGGCCGTGCGGGTGGCCGCCAGCCAGGCCGCGGCCGGCACCGACCACCGCTCGGCGGGCGGGAGTTCGCACCAGGCGTCGAAGGCGGGGGTGGGCGCGTACCGCTCGTCGGCCTCCCCGTCACTGGCCACCAGCCCGGCCGCGTAGGCCAGTTCCACCCAGAACGCCGCCTGCTGCTCGGTGGTGTCCAGGGTGGTCGCGGCCCGCTTGAGGTCCCGTACGGCCAGACCGCCCGCCCGCAGCACGGCCGGACCGGTGTGCTCCCAGGACTTGACCAGCTCCTCCAGGGTGGACAGCGCGGCCAGGGCCTGCCCGGCGGCGTTCGCGTCCACAAGCTGTGGACGGTGCTCGCGGTGCGTGCCGACCTGCGGCGCGAGCGGGGCCGTCCGCCGGTGCGCGAACCCGCCGCGCAGGTGCAGGGCCACCTCGCGGGGCAGCAGGACCGTCCGCGCCGAGGCCGGCAACAACAGCCCCCGGTCGCGCAACCAGCGCACCGGCGGCGTCGGGTTCGGGGTCACCTCCCCGTACGGCGGCCCCCACACCAGCCGCCCGAGCACCTGGTGGGCCTCCGCGGGGGCCTCGTCCAGCAGCGCCGACATCCGCTCCGGGTCGGTGAACAGCCCGGTCAGCGCGGCCACCGCCGACACCGGATCGTGGGTCCCGGGCAGCCCGGCCGCCGTGACGATCTCCTGGATCCGGGTCGGGGACATCCCGGCGGTAGCCTCGGCGACGGTCGGGCCCAGGCCCGTCGGGGAGGGCCGCTGCGCCGAGGGGGCCAGCAGCTCGCGGGCGGTGCGGACCAGCCGCAGCCGCTCCTCGTCCCCCCACACCAGGGCCTGGTCGCGCAGGGTGCCGAGCGCGCGGGGCAGCGCGGCGCGGGCCGCCTCGTCCTCACCGCCCGTCAGCAGCGACTCCAGCACCGGGTACGGGCACGGCTCCGGGGCCACCGCGAGGGCCTCGGCCGTCTGGAGCGCGAACCGGTCCAGTCGGTCCAGGGCGCGCACCACCGAGGCGCGGGTCCCGGCGCGGGTCGCCAGCTGCGTGATGTCGCCGGGGACGGGCCCGAGGAGGTCCGGGCGCGCGTGCAGCAGGGCGGCGAGGCCGACGTCGTCGCGGGCCCGCAGCGCCTCGGCGAGGGAGCGCGGGGGATTCGCCGCTACGGTCGCGGCGGCGGTGCTTGCCTCGGGCACGGTGGTCGCCTCCTGGTCACGTCGGCCGGTTCGTCCGCCGATCCCCATCCGGTCAACGGTATCCGCTGCGCCGACGGCCGCTCCACGGGCGCACGCGCTACCTTCGGGTCAGGCGGGTCGGGAGGAGCCGGGGCGTGGCAATCGAGAGCGACCATCTGGTCTACGAATATCTGAGCCGGGTCGGGGACTTGGCCCAGCGCAGGCAGCTGTCCTCGGGGGACCGCATGCGGCTCGTGTCGGGGCTGCGGGACGAGATCGACCGTCGGCGCGCCAAGTACGAACCGGAGACCCCGGCGGCCGTCCGGCGCATCCTGGAGCGGATCGGGACGCCGGAGGAGGTCCTCGACACCCTCGGCACGCTGTCGGCCCCCACGGCCCCCACGGCCCCCACCGCCACCGCGCCGCCGCCGGCGGCGCCCTCCGCCGTGCCGGAGCAGCGCGCCGGCGGACTGCGGCGGAGGCCTGCGGCGCGGGAACGAGAGCGGGAACGAGAACGGGAACGAGAGCGGGAGCCGGAGAACGTGCCGCCGCACCTGGCCGGGCTCGACGAACTCGGCCCCGGTGGCGGCGAGGAGCCCGACTGGTGGCGGCTCGGCGCGACCGGGGCGGGGCCGCAGGTGGAGGGGTTCGCGGGCGGCATCGAGATCCCGGACCTCTTCAAGGAGCGCGACCCGCGACGGGACCCCGAAGCCGATCCGGAGACGGGGACGGAGACGGAGCCGGGGACGCGGACGCGGACGGACAAGGAGAAGGCGTCGGGCCCGGACCCGGGCGCCGACCCCGACCGGCCGCCCCGGGGCGCCCGGGCGCGGCGGCTCGTACGGCTCCTGCGCGAGCGCCGCAAGGCGGCGGCCGTCGTCCCGGAGGCCCCGGCCCCGGCGCCGGCCGTCCGGCGGCGCCTCCACGTCTTCCTCACCCTGGCGGCATTGCTGCTGGTGGCGGGCTCGATCAGCGGCTACTGGCTGCTGCTCGGGGCCGGCTGGCTGCTGGCCTACGCCTCGCGCGTGCTCGGTCCCGCCGAGCGCAAGTGGGTCCTCCTCGGGGTGCCGGCCACGGTCCTCGCGGGGGCGGTGGTGTGGCTGTGGGGGCGGCGCAACGGTCGCTGGGGCGAGGCGCTGGCCGCCGAGGCACTGGGCGGCGCCTTCCAGGACATGTGGCCCCTGCTGGCCCGGGTGGCCGCCCTGACGACGGCCGCGTACCTGGCCTGGCGCGCCCGCCGGTAGCCCCCGGCGGGCGGCACGTTCCCCCCGGCCCTGCACCGCCCCGGGGCCCCGCCACAATGGAGGGCATGAGCTCCCAGACCACCGCCCAGCTGACCGTCGGCTTCGACCTCGACATGACCCTGATCGACTCGCGTCCCGGGATCAGGGCCACCTACCAGGCCCTTTCCGCCGAGACGGGCACGTTCATCGATGCCGACGAGGCGGTCACCCGGCTCGGTCCGCCGCTGGAGGAAGAGCTCGCGTACTGGTTCCCCGAGGCGGAGATCGCGGCCATGACGGTCCGCTACCGGGAGATCTATCCCACATACGCCATCGAGCCGACCGAGGCGATGCCCGGAGCCCGCGAGGCCGTCGAGGCCGTCCGGGCCCTCGGGGGCCGCGCGATCGTCGTCACGGCCAAGCACGAGCCGAACGCCCGCCTCCACCTCGCGCACTTGGGCATCGAACCGGACGCCGTCGTCGGCTGGCTGTGGGCGGAGGCCAAGGCGGGCGCGCTGCGCGAGTACGGCGCGCAGGTGTACGTGGGCGACCACGTGGGCGACGTACGGGGCGCGCGGACGGCCGGCGCGCTGTCGGTCGTCGTGCCGACCGGCCCGTGCCCGGAGCCCGAACTGCGCGCGGCCGGCGCCGACGTGGTGCTGGCCGACCTCACCGCGCTGCCCGCGTGGCTGGAGGCGTACGTGGCCGCGCGCGCGGCATAGCGGAGCGCGCGCCGCGGCCCTCAGGCCCGCGCGACCCGACCCCGACCTCAGGCCTGCGAGGCGCGGGCCGCCCTGCGCTGCGCGGCGGCCGAGCGCAGCACGCCCGCCGCCGAGAGGGCGAAACCGACGCCCATGAGCATGCACACGGCCCACGCGTACGACGGGAACGGGTCGGTGTCCAGGAACAGCGGAGCCATGGTGGCGAGGGTGGCCACGGCGCCGAGGGCGAACACGATGCCGCCCGCCTTGACGAGTCCGTCGCCGGGCCGCGCTTCGTCTTGATGAGGAGTAACAGTCACCCCACCAGGGTAGTTCCCTGGCCGAAGCGGTGAACCGGGAAGGACCGGGGAACGACTTGTCACCCGTTTCTGGACCACTAGCCTGGAGGAGCCGGGTCGAAGGACCCGCCGCACTGCTATCCGGAGCCGGTTCGCACCGGCCGACCGGACCCGACGAGCACAAGGACAGAGGACGGACGTGCCCACCGGCAAGGTCAAGTGGTTCAACAGCGAGAAGGGCTTCGGCTTCCTCTCCCGCGACGACGGCGGCGACGTCTTCGTGCATTCGTCGGTACTCCCCGACGGCGTCGACGCGCTCAAGCCCGGCCAGCGCGTCGAGTTCGGTGTCGTCGCGGGCCAACGCGGTGACCAGGCACTTTCGGTGATCGTCCTGGATCCCGCGCCCTCCGTCGCGGCGGCTCAGCGCCGCAAGCCCGACGAGCTGGCCTCGATCGTGCAGGACCTGACGACCCTGTTGGAGAACGTCACCCAGCAACTGGAGCGCGGTCGCTACCCGGACAAGGCGCACGGCTCGAAGATCGGCGACATGCTCCGCGCGGTCGCCGACCAGCTCGACGTCTGATCCTCCCCGCGCGTCCCCGGTGCCCCGCCCCTCGACGAGAGCGGCGGGGCACCGGCGCGTCCGGACGAGGTCAGGGGAAGTCGAGGGCGCCGGCGGCGATGGCCGGAACCAGTCCCTCGGCCGCGGCCCTGGTCAGGAGCCCGCGGACGGCCGCGTAGCCGGCCTCGCCGAGGTCGGCGGTGAACTCGTTGACATACAGCCCGATGTGCTGGTCGGCGACCGCCGGGTCCAGCTCCTGCGCGTGGGCGCGGACGTACGGCCGCGAGGCCTGCGGGTCCTCCCACGCCATCCGCACCGACGCGCGGGCCGACTCGGCGAGCACGCGCAGCGCGTCCGTGCCCAGCGAGCGCCTCGCGATGATCGCGCCCAACGGGATGGGCAGGCCGGTGGTGGACTCCCAGTGCTCGCCCATGTCGGCGAGGCAGTGGAGCCCGTAGTCCCGGTAGGTGAACCGGGCCTCGTGGATGACCAGTCCGGCGTCCACGCGACCGTCGCGGACCGCCGGCATGATCTCGTGGAACGGCAGCACCACGACCTTGCCGACGCCCGCCGGCAGCACGTCCGCCGCCCACAGCCGGAACAGCAGGTAGGCCGTGGAGCGTTCGCTCGGCACGGCGACCGTGCGGCCGGTCAGGTCGAGACCGGGCTCGCGCGAGAGCACCAGCGGCCCGCACCCACGACCCAGGGCCCCGCCGCAGGGCAGCAGCGCGTACTCCTCCAACACCCAGGGCAGCACGGCGTACGACACCTTCAGCACGTCCAGCTCGCCGCGCTCGGCCATGCCGTTGGTGACGTCGATGTCGGCGAAGGTGACGTCCAGGTCGGGCGCGCCCGGGACCCGGCCGTGCGCCCAGGCGTCGAAGACGAAGGTGTCGTTCGGGCAGGGCGAGTAGGCGATCTTGAGCGGTTCAGCGGTGCTCATGGCGTTCTCCCCAATTCACGAGTACGGGTCCCAGGGCGCGGAATCCGGCGCTCAGGGCGGCCAGCGCCTCCCCGATCCGCCAGGCGTCCCGGTCACGCGGTCCGACCGCGTTGGACACCGCCCGGACCTCCAGGACCGGCAGCCCGTAGGCGGCGGCGGCCTCCGCCACCCCGAAGCCCTCCATGGCCTCGGCCCCGGCCATCGGATGACGGGCGGCCAGCTCGGCGGCGCGGGAGGCGCTGCCGGTGACGGTCGACACGGTCAGGACGGGAGCCAGGAGCGCCCCCGTGGCCTCGGCGGCGCGGGCGGCCAGCTCGGGCGGCGGCAGGTGCGTGGACCGGCCGAAGCCCAGCGCGTCCACCGGGAGGAAACCGTCGGGGGTCTCCGCCCCCAGGTCGGCGGCGACGAGCGCGTCGGCGACCACGAGGGATCCGGGCGGGGCGGCGGGCGCGAACCCGCCGCCGATGCCGGCGGACACGACGAGGGAATAGTCGGCCAGCGCGAGCGCGGTGGCCGTGGCGGCGGCGGCCGCCGCCGGTCCGACACCGCCGACCATTACGTCGACGGCGAGGCCGGGCAGGTCTCGACGGGTGATGAGGTACCCGCCGCGCAGGGTGCGCGGCTCGGGCGTGACCGGATCCGGATGAGGGGTCAGACCGGTGGCCACGGAGTCGGCCTCCGCGGCCACCGCCGTCACGACGAGCGCGCGCATGGGTGGGGTACTAGTCCTTGAGCTTCAGCTTGAACGACCAGACGGAGAGCGGCTTGCCGTCCTTGCCCACCTGGACGAAGCCGAGCATCTTCGAGGCGGGGGCCTCGCCCTGACCGCCGGTCGCGAAGACGTCGGCGCCCTGGAAGCTGCGGTAGGTGTTCGACGAGGGCTCGGTGATCGGCTGCCCGTCGAGGACCGCCTGCCACTTCTTGCCGTCCGCGACGACCTCCGGCTCGACACCCAGGCGCAGGGTGTCGCCGCGGCCGTACACGATGGTCTTGGCGTCCTTGAGGCCCGTCAGGCACTCCTGGACGCGGTCCATGGCGAGGTCCTTGGAGCCGTCGCCGTGGCATTGGGACTCGGCGGACACCGTGGAGGTGCCGACGGTCACCGTCGCGAGGGGCGTCGGCTTGTCGCAGGCGGACAGGAGGAGGAGGCCGGCGGACACGGCTCCGAGGGCCGCGACGCTGCGGCGGGCCCTACCCGGGAAAAGCGGTGCGGTCATGAGCCGAAGGCTATCGGGCGACCCGCTCCGCCCGTGGCAGGGGGTCCTCGGCCACGTCGCTGCCCTCCCGGGCGGGGCGGGGGTGGGGTGCGGCGCCGCCGCGGGGTGGCTCCGGGCGGTTGGGCCGCGCCCGGGCCTCCCGGGGCTCCGCCCCGGACCCCGCGCCTCAAGCGCCGGCGGGGCTGGGTGTGCGCCTCAAGCGCCGGCGGGGCTGGATGCGCGCGGCGGGGCTGGGTGTGCGCCGGCGGGGCTGGGTGTGCGCCTGCGGGGCTGGATGTGGGTCAGGCCGGGTGGGCTTGGGGGTGGCCGGGGTGGTCGCGGCGGGTGGACAGGAGGCCGCGGACGGCGACCAGGGTGCCCAGGGCCACCATGCCCGAGGCGACCGCCATGCCCAGCACCCCGTTCAACGGCAGCGCGATCCCGATCGCGCCCCCCAACACCCACGCCACCTGGAGCAACGTCTCCGAGCGGGCGAACGCCGACGTCCGCACCGCCTCCGGCACGTCCCGCTGGATCATCGCGTCCAGCGACAGCTTCGCGAGGGCCTGGCAGAATCCCGCCGTCCCGGCCAGCACCGCCACGAACAGCCCGCTGAACAACACCGCCGACAGGATCGCCACGCCGAGCGTCACCGACAGCACCGCCGCGACGATCGCCTCCGGCGCCCGCGCCCGCAGCCACGCCCCCACCGCCGTCCCGCACGCGTTCCCGACGCCCGCCGTGACCCCCACGATCCCCAGCGACACCGCCGCGCTCTGCCCGCCCAACGGATGCTCCCGCAGCAGGAACGCCAGGAAGAAGATCAGGAACCCCGAAAGCCCCCGCATGGCCGCGTTCGCCAACAGCCCGCACAGCACCGGCCGGCTCACCGTCCGCAGCCCCGGCCGCTTCGAGTGCGCCTCGTGGGTGGACAGCCGCGCCCGGCGCTCGCCCTTGGCCTCGTCCACCTTCGGCGGCAACTGGAACGCCGCGACCGTCCCCCACACGAAGATCGCGCAGGCCCCGTAGAGCGGCCACGGCGGCCCGATCGTCTGCAACCCCGCCCCCACCGGCGCCGCCGCGCCCGTCGCGAGGAGCCCGGCCAGCGTCACCCGGGAGTTCGCCTTGACGAGTGAGAACGTCGGCGGCAGGAGTCTGGGCACCACCGCGCTGCGCACCACCCCGTACGCCTTCGACGCGACCAGCACGCCCAGGGCCGCCGGATACAGCTCCAACCCGCCCGTGGCCACCGCGCCCGACATCATCAGCGCCAACAACGCCCGCGCCAACATCGCGCAGGCCATCGCCGCCCGCCGCCCGTGCGGCAGCCGGTCCAGCAACGGTCCGATGACCGGGGCCAGCACCGTGAAGGGGGCCATCGTGATCGCCAGGTAGAGGGCCACCCGGCCGCGCGCCTCGTCCGTGGGGACCGAGAAGAACACCGTCGAGGCCAATGCCACCGTGATCATCACGTCGCCGGCGCCGTTGATCGCGTGCAGCTCGATGAGCCGCCCGAGGCCCGACTCGCCCGCGCCGTGCGCGTGCGTCGCCCGCCGGATCCCGCGCGCCGTACCGGTGAAAGGGAGGTGCAGGGCGCGCCCGACAGCCCGGCCGGCCCGCCTGGCCGGTCCCGAGCCGTCTGCGGACGACCGTGCGGGAGCCACGTGGCCCATAGTGCCCCACACGGCTCGCGGGGACCCCTCCCGGCGTGTCGCACCTGCCGCCGACGGGCCGCCGTGTCCGCCGGTTGCCCTCCTGTTGTCCGCGAATCGGACCTCGCATGTGGGACGAAGGCTTCGAAGGAGGTAGCGTGCGTAGCGCGCCACCGGCGGTTGCTCTTGGCCGCGCGCCTCTTCGCGATCCCGCAGAATGGATCGCAGTGGGGTGCGCCCGAGGCCGATCGGGGCGCGGACGTCGACGCGGCCCTCTGGTCCGCTCCGCCCGCGCTACGTACGGATGACACCGACGGGTCGTTGTGGACGACAGTACGGACGGCGCACTCGTGAGACGGCGTAGGAGAGAACGAGACCTGTGAGTGCTGCGACGACGCGAAGCCGTACCCCGCGTACCCCTGCCCCCGATCGGCTGTGCGCCGAGGCGGTGGACCTCGCCCGCTCGGCGGCCGAGGAGGCCGCCTTCCCCAACCTGGTGGGCGAGCACCTCTCCGTAGTGGCGGAGGGCGACAGAGTCGTCACCCACTTCTTCGAGTGCCGGGAACCCGGCTACCGCGGCTGGCGCTGGGCCGTCACGGTGACCCGCGCCTCCCGCGCGAAGAACATCACCCTCGACGAAACGGTGCTGCTCCCCGGCGACGACGCCCTCCTCGCCCCCGAGTGGGTGCCGTGGAGCGAGCGGCTGCGGCCGGGCGACATGGGTCCGGGCGACCTGCTGCCGACGGACGCCGACGACCTGCGACTGGAGCCGGGCTGGTCCGGCGAGGACGCCCCGCCGCCGAACTCGGTGGTCTCGCAGGAGATGGGCCGGCTCGTCGAGGCGGAGGACGCGGTCGTCACCGACCGGGTCGTCGTCCCCGAGCGCGGCTCCATCGCCTCCGTCGCCGAGGAACTGGGCATGCGCCGCACGCGCGTGCTCTCCCGCTACGGCCTGCACAGCGCGGCCGACCGCTGGGACGAGTCCTTCGGCGCCAAGACCCCGATGGCGCAGGCCGCGCCCGCGTCCTGCGTGTCGTGCGGGTTCCTCGTCGCGATCGGCGGCTCCCTGGGGCAGGCCTTCGGGATCTGCGCGAACGAGTTCGGCCCGGCCGACGGGCGCCTCGTGTCCCTCTCGTACGGGTGCGGCGGCCACTCGGAGGCCGCGGTCGTCCCGAAGCCGCCGAAGCCGGCGCTGCCGGTGCTCGACTCGATGGCGACGGACGAGTTCCCGCTCCGCCCGACCGCCGACACGGGCTCGGTCCCGGCGACCGACCTCGACTCGGCGGACCTCGGCCACAGCTGACGCCCCACCCGTCCGGGCGCCGCCCGGACGGACGGGGGCCCGGACGGGTCGGTCAGGGCGGTGGCGCCGCTCCGGGCCTGATCCGCCGGATCGGACGCGGACCTCCGCAGAGCCCTCCACGGCCCGCCGTCCGCCGCGTAGGCTCCCCGCATGGGGGACACGGACGGGTACGCGGGCACGGACATGGTGGGGATGACGGGGCGGGTCACCGGGACGGTCGGGCCCGGCCTGGTCGGCGAGGTCATCGTCCGCATCCGGGGTGGCGCCGAGCACTTCCTCGCCCACCCGGCGCCCGGCGAGGGCCGGATCGCGGTGGGCACGGTGGTGACGGTGGTCGAGCACCTGCCCCCGCGCACGGTCTACGTGATGGCCGCCTACGACGGCCTCGGGGGATAGGGAGCGGGATGGCGCGCCCCGACCACGCGGTCCGCCGGTTGGTCGTCGAGGGCCGGACCTTCCACTGGTCGGTCCGCCACGTCCACCACGTCCGGAATCCCGACGGGTCCCTGACCTGCCACGACACGCTCAATCTACGGCTGCCCCCGCACGGCGGCCGGCTGCGCGTGGTCTTCCCCTGGGGCCGGGGTCGGATCCTGCCCGGAGTCGGCTGGGTGCCCGGGGCGGCCGGCGCGGTCCCCCCGGGCGAGCGCGTCGCCGTGAACCTGCACGAACCGGGCACCGCCAGAGCCGTGGTGGACCGGTTGCTGGAGGACGGTTGGGACCCCGAGGACCGGCACGGCCGGGACGTCGACGGATGGGACGTGTCGGCCTCCGTATCAAGATGGCGACAAGAATGATCCGGCCGCTTCTCCGGTGACCCCGGCAGGCGCAGAATCCCCTCGTCGGTGTCGAACGGCACCGCGCTAAGGGGGCGTTGCTGATGACCGTCGGCGTCGTGGCGGGACTCGTTCTCGCAGCAGTCGTGGCCCTGATCGGGCTGTTCAAACTCATGTGGCGGGTGGCCGAACCGAACGAGGCGCTCGTCATCTCCGGCTCCGCGCACAAGACCGAGGGCATCGGCGAGGGCATGGGGTTCCGCATCGTCACCGGGCGCGGGACGATGGTCCTGCCCGGGGTGCAGGCGGTGCGCAAGTTGTCGCTGGACCTCAACGAGACCCAGTTGAACGTGGACTGCGTCACCCACCAGGGCATCCCGCTGCGGGTGAAGGGCGTGGTCATCTTCAAGATCGGCGACGACTTCGTGTCCATCGCGAACGCGGCCCGCCGGTTCCTGGACCAGCAGAAGATGATGCCGGAGCGGGTGCACATCGTCTTCGCCGGCCATCTGCGGTCCATCGTGGGCGGACTGACGGTCGAGGACATGATCCGCGACAGGGAGAAGCTGACCGGGCAGACCCGGATGGCCTGCGGGACCGAGATGGAGAAGCTCGGTCTGATCGTCGACTCGCTCCAGATCCACGAGATCGAGGACCCGACCGGCTACATCAAGAACCTGGCGATGCCGCACGCGGCCGCCGTCCAGCGTGACGCGCGCATCGCGCAGGCCGAGGCCAACCGGTTGGCGACCGAGGCCGAACAGGCCGCCTTCGCCCGGATGTCGGAGGCCACCCGGGACAGCGAGATCCTCCAGGCCGGCTACCAGGCCGAACGGGACAAGGCCGCCGCGACCGCCCGTCAGGCGGGCCCGCTGTCGGAGGCCGCCGCCCGCCAGGAGGTCGTCGTGCAGGAGACCCGGGTCGCGGAGCTGGAGGCGCACCGGCGCGAGCAGCAGCTCCAGGCCGACGTGCGCAAGCCCGCGGACGCGGCCGCCTACCAGACGAGGACCCTCGCCGAGGCGGAGCGCGACGCACGCATCTCGGCGGCCCAGGCCAAGGCCAAGGAGACCGAGCTGGCGGCGGCGGCCGAGGCCACCCGGGTCAGGACGGCCGCGGCGGCCGAGGCCCAGGCGACCGAGGCGCGCGGCCTCGCCGCCGCCACCGCGACCCGGGCGAGCGGTGAGGCCGAGGCCGCCGCCACCCAGGCCAAGGGGCTCGCGCAGGCGGAGTCGGCGCGGGCGAACGGCCTCGCGACGGCGGAGGCGGCCAAGGCCAAGGGCCTCGCCGAAGCCGAGTCGATCAAGGCGCGGGCCGCCGCGCTGGCGGAGAACCAGGAGGCGGTCGTCGCGCAGCAGCTCGCCGAGAACTGGCCGGCGATCGTGGAGGCGGGCGCGGGCGCCTTCGGCAACGTCGAGCACATGGTGCTGCTGAACGGCGCCGAGGGCATGTCGGAGGTGTTCGCGAAGGCCCTGACCATGGGCGGGGCGGGACTCGGGATGGCCCGCCAGATGCTGGCCTCGATGGCCCAACAGGCCCCGGGGTCAGCGGCGCCCGGGGGAGGGGACCCGGACCCGAGGACCTCCGCCGTCACGCCCGTGAACGGCAGGGACCCGCGTCCGGGAACGGGACGGATCCCGATCGACGACCAGGCGTAGGCCGCCCGCCGCCCGCCGCCCGCGGGCGCGGCGCCGGAGGGCCGCTCACGCCTTGGGACGTCGCCCGAGCAGCCGTTTGCCCGCGAGGACCACGGCCGTGCCCGCCGCCAGGACGAGGACCCCCTTGCCGTACCCGCCGGCGGCCCCGCCGTCCGCCGGGTCGCCGGAGGCTCCCGGGGCGGCCGAACGGCCCCCGGCCGGGGCGGGCGAGGCGGGCGGGGTGGCCGCGCCGCCGGGGGCGGGGGCCACGGGGACGGCCACGACCTTGCTGTTCGCGCCCTCCGCCCCGAACATCAGGGTCTTGCCGTCCGGGGTGTAGGTCACCGACTCCGCCTGGCCCTGCCAGGGCGCGCCGACGCTCTCGCCCGCGCCCTCGGTGCGGCCGTCCTTCCACGGATAGCTGCGGGCGGTGAAGTACCCGCGCAGGGTCAGCCGGTTCCCGTCGGGGGAGAAGGCCCCGTCCGTCACCCACGGCACGTCCCCGACCCGCCGGAAGACGTTCTTCCCGTCCGCCGACAGCCGCTCGGGCCCCTCGTATAGTCCGCCCTTGGTCTCGTTCTTGCTCGCGATGTACACCCGGCCCGTCACCGGATGGACCATCAGCGCCTCGGCGTTGCGCGGCCCTTCCTCGTACGTGACGGTGAACTGCTCTGCCTTGACGGTGGCGTCGCGCAGTTCCTTCGGCTCGGGGAACCGGTAGATCCAGACGTGGTCCCAGGTGCCGTCGCGGTTGTCCCCGATGTCCCCGACGTACAACTGCCCGTCCGGGCCCAGCGAGATGGCCTCGACGTCGCGGGGCTTGCCGATCCCGGTCAGGGTCACCCGGGCCACGGTCCTCCCGGTCGCTGAGTCCACCCCGTACACGTACGGGCCGTCGTCGCTGTCGTTGTGCGTCCAGTACACGCCCGGGTGGATCCGGCTCGCCGCGAGCCCGCTCGACTCGGTGACGCGGGGGTCGGTGATGGTGAAACCGGAGGGGCCGGACGCGCCGGGGGCCCCGGACGCGAGGGCGGGCGCCGCCGACAGCGGCAGGGCGCACACGACCGCGGCGGCGACGGTCGCGACGGCGGTGGCGAGGGCGGCGGACGGGACGGTCGACCGGGGCAGCAGGCGCATTCCCCCAGCCTGCCGGCCCGATGCGCGTGTTCGGCATCACAGGGGTGCCTGTCGGGTGATCGGCGATGATGACCGGATGCGTTTCATGTTCGTCGGCGACTCCATGACCATCGGACGCGCCGGCGACTGGACCTGGCGCTACCGCATGTGGCGCCACCTCCAGGACACCCTCGGCGCCCCCTTCGAGATCGTCGGCCCGCGCACCGCGCTCTACGACACCTCGACGGACACTCCCACCAGCGAGGCCTACGCCGCCCCGGACTTCCCCGCGCCCGCCCGCCGCCACCTGGCCGGCTGGGGCGAGGGCTGGCAGCACATGGCCCCCCTCATAGGGCCGGCCGTCCGCGCCGCCGAACCGGACGTACTGCTCGTCTCCCTCGGCCTGATCGACCTCGGCTTCTACACGAAGGCCGAGCAGACCGCCGCCAACCTCCGCGGCTTCGTCGCCGCCGCCCGAGGGGCCCGTCCGGGCGTGCGGATGGTCCTGATGCCGGTGATACCGAACGTCCGCGCCGAGTCGGACGCACCCTTCGCCGAGGAGGTCGCCCGCTTCAACGAACTGCTCGCCAAGGCCGTCGCCGACCTGACGGACGCCACCTCGCCGATCCTGCTCGCCGCCCGCCCGCAGGCGTACGACATCCACCGCGACACCTACGACGGCACCCACCCCAACGCCGACGGGGAACACCGCCTGGCCGGCGAGTTCGCCGCCGTCCTCCACCAGGCCTGGGGCGTCGGCGGCCCCTACCGGCACACCCCGCAGGCGTAACACGCCCGTCACGACCGGGTCTTGCTTCGAGCGCACTCCAGGCAGTTGGCTTGGGCCCATGAAGTACACGCAGCTCGGACGCACGGGACTCAAGGTCAGCCGACTCGTTCTCGGCACGATGAACTTCGGTCCCCAGACAGACGAACCCACCAGCCACGGCATCATGGACAGCGCCCTCGACGCCGGCCTGAACTTCTTCGACACCGCCAACGTCTACGGGTGGGGCGAGAACAAGGGCCGCACCGAGGAGATCCTCGGCACCTGGTTCGCGCAGGGCGGCGGGCGCCGCGAGAAGACGGTCCTCGCCACCAAGGTCTACGGCTCCATGGCCGCCGAGGGCGACCCGTGGCCCAACTACGACCGGCTCTCGGCGCTCAACATCCGCCGGGCCGTCGACGCGAGCCTCAAGCGGCTCCAGACCGACCACATCGACGTCTACCAGTTCCACCACGTCGACCGACAGACCCCCTTCGAGGAGATCTGGCAGGCCGTCGAGGTCCTGATCCAGCAGGGCAAGATCCTCTACGCGGGCTCCTCCAACTTCCCCGGCTGGAAGATCGCCCAGGCCAACGAGACCGCGAAGCGCGGCGGCCGGCTCGGCCTGGTCAGCGAGCAGTGCCTCTACAACCTCGCCGAGCGGCGCGCCGAGATGGAGGTCATCCCGGCCGCGCAGGAGTACGGCCTGGGCGTCATCCCCTGGTCCCCGCTGCACGGCGGGCTGTTGGGCGGGGCGATCCGCAAGTCCGCCGAGTCGGGGCGCACCGCCTCCGGCCGGTCGGCGGACGCGCTGGC
Organism: Streptomyces sp. NPDC088097; assembly: GCF_044741845.1. NCBI lineage: Bacteria > Bacillati > Actinomycetota > Actinomycetes > Kitasatosporales > Streptomycetaceae > Streptomyces > Streptomyces sp. NPDC088097. Next base: position 1,140,907 of record NZ_JBIUTJ010000001.1, on the reverse strand, counting down.
CAACAGCGCGGTGCGGGCGCAGGTGCAGGCGTACGAGGACCTCCTCGACAAGCACGGCCTGGAGCCCGGCGACGTGGCCCTGGCGTGGCTGCTGAGCCGTCCCGGCGTCACCGGCCCCATCGTCGGACCGCGCACGCCGGAGCAGCTCGCCTCCGCGCTGCGGGCGCTGGAGCTGGAACTGTCGGAGGAACTGCTCGCCGCCCTCGACGAGATCTTCCCCGGCCCGGGCGCCTCGCCGGAGGCCTTCGCCTGGTAGACCGGGCCGTGCCCGCGTCGCTCGCGGTGGTGGCTACTGGCCCACGGCGGCCGCCACCGCGACGACGACGAACATCAGCACGAGCACACCGGCCATGACACGGTTTCTGGTCTTCGGATCCACCCGTCGAGACTAACGCGACCGGCCCCCGGGCCCGTGCCGGGGGCTGCGAGACTTCCGTCATGGTGACCGTGGAGGACGTACGGCGGCTGGCCCTGGCGCTGCCGCGCAGCGAGGAACACCTCGTCCGCGACCGGGTGAAGTTTCGCATCGGCCGCATCGTGTACCTGGCCCTGTCCCGCGACGAGAGCGAGCTGGGCTTCGCCTTCCCCAAGGAGGAGCGGGCCGCGCTGGTCGCCGCCGAACCGGAGAAGTTCTTCCTGCCGGGCACCGGGGACATGCGCTACCACTGGGTGGAGGCCCGGATGGCCGCCCTGGACCCCGCCGAACTGGCGGAGCTGGTCACCGAGGCCTGGCGGATGTGCGTCCCGGCGAAGGTGGCCCGCGCCCACCTCGGGACCCCCGAGGACGCGCTGCCGCCCGCGCCCGGAGCCGCCCGGCTACGGGCCGCCGCCGAGGTGTTCGGGGCCTTCCCCGGGGTGGACCGCAGCTGGCTCGCCCTGGTCGAGGACACCGCCCCCGGCCCGGACCTGGCCACCGCCGCCCACCGGGCGGTCCTGCACCGCTGGCTCAACTCCTGGGGCTGCCGCCTGCGTTATCCCCGACCGGGGGAGCCGGACCCGCTCGACACCGGGCTCGACGCCTGGTGGACCCGGCACGCCCTGACCGGCGACGGCCTGCCCTCGGCGCCGCTCGCGGAACTGACCGACCGCGACGTCGCCGCCCTCGCGGTCGCGTACGGGGAGCTGTCCGCGCTGCCGCTCGGCCGGCGCACCCTCGGCCCGACCGCCGCCGCGAAGGCCCTCTTCGCGCTCCGGCCGCGCACCGTGATGCCGTGGGACGCGGCCATCGCGACCCGGCTGCACGGCGGCCGTGACGCCGGGGCCTTCGCGCGCCACCTGCGCACCGGCCGGGCCTGGGCGCGGGCGGCGCTCGCGGAGACGGGCCTGACCGAGGAGGCCCTGACCGCCGACCTGGGACGCCCCGGGCTGCCGCTCGCGAAGGTCCTCGACGAGTACTTGTACGTCACCCTGAGCCACCGCTCCGGCGCCGCTCAGCCGGTCCCGGTGCCCGCCAGGGGCCAGGCGCCGACCACCTCGTAGCGGGGCTGTTCGCCCGGGACCCCGTGGACGGGGAGGTTGCTGCGCACCAGGCTGAGGGTGTCCACCCGCCAGGGCGCGCCCTCGAAGCCGGCAAGGGCCTCCACGGCGGGCCGCAGGTCGGCCCCGTCGTGGCCCCGGGCGAGCGTGAGGTGCGGGGTGTAACGGTGGTGCTGCTCCATGGGCACCCCGGCCCGTCGGGCGGCGGCGTCGGCCCGCTCGGCGAGCAGCCGCAGCGTGTCGATGCCGCCGGCGGCCCCGACCCACAGGGCGCGCTCGCCGAAGTGGCCCGAGCCGTGGATCCGGAGCCCGAAGGGGGCCGTACGGGCCGCCGCGCGGGCCAGGCGGGCGTGCAGGTCGGGCAGGAGCGCCTCGGGGACCTCCCCCATGAAGGCGAGCGTGAAGTGCCAGCCCGCCTCGGCGGTCCAGCGCAGCCGCTCCCCGCGCGGCACGGGAGCCAGGGCCGAGCGGAGTTCCGCGACGGCGGGGGCGTCGGGCAACACGGCGGCGAACAGCCTCATGCCCCGACGATATCCCGCCCCGCCCGCCCCCGATCGGGCGACGGCGACTGGGCCGGCAGCAGGGGCCGGGGCAACGGCAGGGGCAGGGGCAGCGGCCGGGGGCGGTGCGGCCCCCGGCCGGACGCTACGCCGCCGTGGCCAGCTCGCGTGCGCGGGTCGAGGGCACGAAGGCGATGCCGTGGCGGTCCAGACGGACGCGCAGGTTGCCCACGCGGGCCAGGACGGCGGCGACGCCCAGAGCCGCCAGCAGCGAGATCGCCCCGCCCGAGGCCATGCCCACCCGGGCCCCGTAGGTGTCGGTGACCCAGCCCACCAGCGGGGCCCCGACCGGGGTGCCGCCGGTGAAGACCATCATGAACAGGGCCATGACCCGGCCCCGCATCTCGGGGTCGGTCGCCATCTGGACGCTGGAGTTGGCGACGACATTGACGGTCAGGCCGAACATCCCGACCGGCACCAGCAGCGCCGCGAACAGCCAGAAGCCGGGGGCGTACGCCGTCACCAGCAGCAGCCCGCCGAACAGTGCGGCGGCCGAGACGAGCAGCCGCAGCCGAGCCTGGCCGCGTCGGGCGGCGAGCAGCGCGCCCGCCAGGGAGCCGGCCGCGATCAGGGTGTTGAACAGCCCGTAGGTGCCCGCGTCGCCGTGGAAGACGTCGCTGACGTAGGCCGACAGCCAGATCGGGAAGTTGAACCCGAAGGTGCCGATGAAGCCGACCAGGACGATCGGCCAGATCAGCTCGGGCCGACCCGCCACGTAGCGCAGGCCCTCCCGGAGCTGGCCCTTCGCCCGCGGCTGCGGGGTGACGGGGTGCAGGTCCCGGGTCCGCATCATCAGCAGCGCGGCGATCGGTGCGGCGAAGGACAGGCCGTTCAGCAGGAAGGCCCAGCCGGAGCCGACGGCGGTGATGAGTACACCGGCGATCGCCGGGCCGACCAGCCGCGCGGACTGGAAGTTGGCGGAGTTCAGGCTGACCGCGTTCGCGACCTGCGCCGGGCCGACCATCTCGGGTACGAAGGTCTGGCGCGCCGGGTTGTCCACGACGGTGACCAGGCCGAGCAGGAAGGCCGCGAGGTAGACGTGCCACACCTGGACGTGTCCGGCCAGGGTGAGGACGGCGAGGGCGATGCCGGTCAGGCCCATCGCGCCCTGCGTGGCGATCAGCAGCGGTCGCTTCGGCAGCCGGTCGGCGAGGACGCCTCCGTAGAGGCCGAACATCAGCATCGGCAGGAACTGCAGGGCGATCGTGATGCCGACGGCGGAGGCGGATCCGGTCAGGGACAGGACCAGCCAGTCCTGGGCGATGCGCTGCATCCAGGTGCCGGTGTTCGATACGACCTGGCCGGTCGCGAAGAGTCGGTAGTTGCGGATCTTCAGCGAGCCGAACATGGAGTTCGTGCCCGCCGGGACCGCGGTAGAGGGGGTGGATGTGTGGCCGGGTGCGGAGTCTGCTCCGGTTCCCGTACTCAAAAGCGTTCGCCTCCAGGCGTCGTTCCTACAGGTGCGCGAGCTTCTCCAGGACGGGGGCGGCCTCGCGGAGCTTGGCCCACTCGTCCTCGGACAGCTCGGCGGCGAGCCCGGCCAGGAAGGCGTTGCGCTTGCGACGGCTCTCTTCGAGCATCGCCTCGGCCTCCTCCGTCTGGCTGACCACCTTCTGGCGGCGGTCGTCGGGGTGCGGTTCGAGCCGGACCAGTCCCTTGGCCTCCAGCAGGGCGACGATGCGGGTCATCGACGGGGGCTGGACGTGCTCGCGCCGGGCCAGCTCACCGGGGGTGGCCTGGCCGCATCGGGCGAGGGTGCCGAGCACCGACATCTCGGTCGGGCTCAGCGATTCGTCGACGCGCTGGTGCTTCAGGCGTCGGCCCAGCCGCATGACGGCGGAGCGGAGGTCGTTCACGGCGGCAGCATCGTCGCCATGGGAAAGGTCAGACATGTCTTTAGAATAACTCATTACTCTTCCTAAGGAACACCGGGTATCCCCCTGCCCCTCCCGTCACTCGTACGGGTGAGTCGACGGCGGAAAGTGACGCGCGTCCGCACCCTGTGGCCCGACCCTTTCGGCATGGGGACACATGTGCTGAGCATGCGCATAGACGGGGAGCTGCTGGAGCGGCTCCGGCACCATGCCGCCAAACGCGGAATGAGCGTCCAGGACTATGTCGTCCGGACGCTCATTCGCGATGACTTCGACGAGCGGTTCAAGACCGCCGTCGACGAGACAGAGAAGTTCTACGGTCTGACGTGACCGCCGTGGGCGGCCTGCGTCCGGCCCCTGGGGCCTAGGTGAGGCCGAGCGCCGGCATGGCGTAGTAGAAGACGAACACCGCCGAGACGACGTACATGGCGACCGGGACCTCGCGGCCCCGGCCCGTCGCCAGTCGCAGGACGGCGAAGGTGATGAAGCCGATGCCGATGCCATTGGTGATCGAGTAGGTGAAGGGCATCGTCACCATGGCCAGGAAGGCCGGGACGGCGACGGTGAAGTCGCTCCAGTCGATGTCCTTGACCGAGCCCGCCAGGATCAGGAAGCCGACCGCCACCAGGGCGGGGGTGGCGGCCTGCGAGGGCACCATCGTGGCGATCGGGGTGAGGAACAGCGCCACGGCGAAGAGGGCGCCCGTCACCACGTTGGCCAGGCCCGTACGGGCGCCCTCGCCGACGCCGGCCGTGGACTCCACGAAGCAGGTGGTGGCGGAGGAGGAGGTCGCCCCGCCCGCGGCGACGGCCAGGCCGTCGACCAGCAGCACCCGGTTGATGCCCGGGAAGTTGCCGGCCTTGTCGATCAGCTTCGCCTCGTCGCCGACGCCGAGGATGGTGCCCATCGCGTCGAAGAAGCAGGACAGCAGCACGGTGAAGACGAACAGGACGCCCGTCAGCAGGCCGACCTTCTGGAAGCCGCCGAAGAGGCTGACCTGGCCGACGAGCCCGAAGTCGGGCGCGGCCACCGGGCTGCCCGGCCACTGCGGGACGGTCAGGCCCCAGGCCAGGTCCGGCAGGTCGGTGATCAGCTGGACGGCGACCGCGATCAGGGTCATGGCCACGATGGAGATCAGGATCGCGCCCGGGGTCTTGCGGATCAGCAGCGCGAGGGTCAGCAGCACCCCGACGGCGAAGATCAGGACCGGCCATCCGTGCAGGTGGCCGCCCGTGCCGAGCTGGAGCGGGACCGTGGTGTGCGCGAGGTCCGGGATGCGGGTGACGAAGCCGGAGTCGACCAGGCCGATCAGCATGATGAACAGGCCGATGCCGATCGCGATGCCCTTGCGCAGGCTCAGCGGCACGGCGTTCATGACCCGCTCGCGCAGGCCGGTGGCGACCAGCAGCATCACCACGAAGCCGGCGAGGACGACCATGCCCATGGCGTCCGGCCAGCTCATCCGCGGGGCCAGCTGGAGGGCCACGACGGTGTTCACGCCGAGGCCGGCGGCCAGCGCGATCGGGACGTTGCCGATCACACCCATGAGGAGGGTGGTGAAGGCCGCCGTCAGCACGGTGGCGGTGACCAGCTGGCCGCTGTCGAGCTGGTGCCCGTACATGTCCTTCGCGCTGCCCAGGATGATCGGGTTCAGCACGATGATGTAGGCCATCGCGAAGAAGGTCGCCAGGCCGCCGCGGACCTCCCGGGCGACGGTCGAACCGCGCTCGGAGATCTTGAAGTAGCGGTCCAGGGCGGTGGTGGGGGCCGCGGCGGGTGCCGAGGTGCTCATGCGGTCCTCAAACTGGTCGATTTAGTGGTTCGTACGAATAAATCAGGCCGTAGGCAAACCGTTTCAGTATGAACACATGAACGAGCGGCCGTCCATCTCCGCGCGTAGACCCGTTTTCCGGCCACCTAGACTGACGGCATGGCGAAGTGGACTGCGAAGCATGAGGCGCCCGAGCCCCTGGAGGGGCCGGTCGTCGCTACCGTCACGGGCGGCACGATCCTCTGGTTCGCCCTGTTCCTCGTTCAGCTCCCCTTCTACGGGTGGTTCGCGGACCGGGAACTCCTGTGGTGGCTGTGGACCTGCGCGGCCGGTGGCGGGCTCGGCCTGATCGGCGTCTGGTACGTCCGGGGCCGCGACGCCGCCCTCAAGCGCCACGCGGCCGAACGCGCCGCCGCCGAGCCCCCGGCGCGGGCCGCCGGGGATTCCGCTGGCGAGCGGGACCGATAGGGCGGCGAAGCCCGCCGTACCTGCGGACGATTCCACTCATCCTGAAGTCGGATCTTCCGACCGCTCGGCGGGTGAACCGTTGGAACGCCCTTTACCGTCGAAAGCATGACGCAGCGGGCAGGGATCGACCATGACGGGCCGGAGCGGTCCGGCGCCGCCATCGACGCGGGGGCCGAACTGGATCCCGTCCACCCCATGAAGCCCCCCGCCCCCCGCTTCAAAGCGGGCGGCCTGACCACCGCCGAGGTGGCCGAACGGGTCGCCCGGGGAGAGGTCAACGACGTCCCCGTCCGCTCCTCGCGCTCCACCGCCGAGATCGTCCGCGCGAACGTCTTCACCCGCTTCAACGCCATCATCGGCGTCCTGTGGGTGATCATGCTCTTCGTCGCGCCCATCCAGGACAGCCTCTTCGGCTTCGTGATCATCGCGAACACCGGCATCGGCATCATCCAGGAGATGCGGGCCAAGAAGACCCTCGACGGCCTCGCCGTCATCGGCGAGGCCAAACCCAGCGTCCGCCGCGACGGCGCCACCTCCGAGATCTCGACCTCCGAGATCGTCCTCGGCGACGTGATCGAACTCGGACCCGGCGACAAAGTCGTCGTCGACGGCCGCGTCGGCGAGGCCGAAGGCCTGGAGATCGACGAGTCCCTCCTCACCGGCGAGGCCGACCCCGTCCTCAAGAAGGCCGGCGACCCGGTCATGTCCGGATCCTTCGTCGTCGCCGGCGGCGGCGCCTTCACCGCCACCAAGGTCGGCCGCGAGGCCTACGCCGCCCAGCTGGCCGAAGAGGCCTCCCGCTTCACGCTCGTCCACTCCGAGCTGCGCTCCGGCATCTCCACCATCCTCAAGTACGTCACCTGGATGATGATCCCGACCTCGATCGGCCTGATCATCAGCCAGCTCGTCGTCAAGGACAACAACCTCAAGGACTCCATCGCCCGCACCGTCGGCGGCATCGTCCCGATGATCCCCGAGGGCCTCGTCCTGCTGACCTCCGTGGCCTTCGCCATCGGCGTCATCCGCCTCGGCCGCCAGCAGTGCCTGGTCCAGGAGCTGCCCGCCATCGAGGGCCTCGCCCGCGTCGACGTCGTCTGCCTCGACAAGACCGGCACCCTCACCGAGGGCGGCATGGACGTCACCGAGCTGCGCCCCCTCGGTGGGGCGGACCCGGCCTACGTGCAGAAGGTGCTCGGCGCCCTCGGCGAATCCGACCCGCGCCCCAACGCCAGCCTCCAGGCGATCATCGACGCCTACCCCGACAGCGCCGAATGGCGCTGCACCGAGTCCCTGCCCTTCTCCTCCGCCCGCAAGTACAGCGGTGCCAGCTTCAGCGAGGGCGACGGCGAGAACAACACCTGGCTGCTGGGCGCCCCCGACGTGCTCCTGCCCGCCGGCGACCCCGCCCTGGAGGAGATCAACGGCCTCAACGAGCAGGGCCTGCGCGTCCTGCTCCTGGCCCGCTCCGCCCGCGAACTCGACCACGCGGGCGTGGCCGAGGGGGCCCGGCCGACCGCCCTCGTCGTCCTCGAACAGCGCCTGCGGCCCGACGCGGCCGACACCCTGCGCTACTTCGAGGACCAGGAGGTCAAGGCCAAGGTCATCTCCGGCGACAACGCCGTCTCCGTGGGAGCGGTGGCCGCGAAGCTCGGGCTGCCGGGCGCCGAGAACACCGTCGACGCCCGCAAGCTCCCCACCGAGCAGGCCGAGATGGCCGCCGTCCTCGACGAGAACGCCGTCTTCGGCCGGGTCACCCCGCAGCAGAAGCGCGACATGGTCGCCGCCCTCCAGTCCAAGGGCCACACGGTCGCCATGACCGGCGACGGGGTCAACGACGTCCTCGCCCTCAAGGACGCCGACATCGGCGTCTCCATGGGCTCGGGCTCGGAGGCCACCCGGGCGGTCGCGCAGATCGTCCTGCTCAACAACAGCTTCTCCACCCTCCCCTCGGTGGTCGCCGAGGGCCGCCGGGTCATCGGCAACATCACCCGCGTCGCGACCCTCTTCCTCACCAAGACGGTCTACTCCGTACTCCTGGCCGTCCTGGTGGTCTGCTCGCAGGTCGAGTACCCCTTCCTGCCGCGCCACCTGACCCTGCTGTCCACGCTCACCATCGGCATCCCGGCCTTCTTCCTGGCCCTGGCGCCGAACAAGGAGCGCGCCAAGCCGCACTTCGTGAAGCGGGTCATGCGCTACGCCATCCCCGGCGGGGTCGTCGCCGGCGTCGCCACCTTCGTGACGTACGTGATCGCCCGCGCCCACTACAGCGGCCCCGACGCCCTCAAGGCCGAGACCAGCGCCGCGACGCTGACCCTGTTCCTCACCTCGATGTGGGTCCTGGCGATCATCGCCCGCCCCTACACCTGGTGGCGGGTGGGCCTGATCGGCGCGATGAGCGGGGCCTTCCTGATCGTGCTCGTCGTCCCCTGGCTCCAGGACTTCTTCCAGCTGGAGCTGGAGGGCGTCACGATGCCGTGGATCGCGGTCGCCATCGCGGTGGTGGCGGCGGCCCTGATCGAGTTCGCCTTCCGCTGGGTCACCCGGAAGTTCCCCGCCTGAGGGCTGTCCCCGGCCCCCCAACTCCCCCGTGACCAGGCATGCCTATGATCGATGCCCGCAACGGGGAGGTACGGCATGTCGGACGGTCTGGGCCAGTGGAACGGCGGCCCGACGGGCGCCGGTACGAGCATCCGGGAGGCCTGAGATGGGACGGCTCCGGGACAGGTGGACGGGGACCAGGTACCCCGACGTCGACGTCAGGGCCCTGCCGACCACGGAGTTGAGGGAAGCGCTGCTCGCGTTGGGCGGCCCGGACAGCGGCTTCCGCGTGCGGCAGGGGTTCGGCAAGGAGAAGGCCGACGTCGTGGCGGAGCGCCGGGTCCCGGAACTGGACCTGAACGTCAAGATCCGGATGCGACTGGTCCCGATGAGCCGCGAGGTCGTCACCATCGAGGAGCAGTGGGGGCGGGAGGTCTCGCACGACGGGAGCAAGGTGCGGACCTACGGCCGTGGGGGTTCGACCCGGATCGCCCGCCAGTGGGAGATCCGGAAGGGCCCCGACGGGCGGCGGCGCCTGGTCGAGACGTTCCGCTACAGCTCACGGGAGATGAAGGACCCCCTGCGGAGCGCGGTGCTCGACGCGGGGTGGACCTGGCGCGGGGTGCTGTTCCGGTTCTGAGGGGACGCGACGGGCCCCCCGGGGACGCACGGACGCACGACGGGCCCCCACGGGGGCGCCGCCGGCCCCCGGGGGAGCGGCGGACCCCCGGGGAGGCGGTCTCAGTCGAACCAGCGGTCGCGGGCCAGTTCCGGTGTGCGGGAGGGGTCCTCCAGGAGGGCGGCGACCTCGAAGCGGCGCGGCCACTGGCCCGCCGCCCAGGCCAGGGCGGCGGCCACACCCTCCAGGGTGGAGGCGTGCAGCGTGCCGTCCGGGGTGCGGCGCCAGTCCAGTTCGGTGCCGCCCGCGATCAGCTCCTCGTGCTCCAGGTACGTCGCCGGGGTCGCCGGACCCAGCAGGGCGCGCACCGACTCCGGCACCTCGTGCTCCTCGCCCGGCGTGCTCACCTCGGCCGGGACGGTGTCCGACAGGCGGCGGACCTGGAGGAGTTCGGCGAGGTCGGCCGCCCGGGACGGGGAGACCGGCAGGAGCGGCAGCCCCCGCGTCAGCGGCAGGAGGTCCGGGGCGTCGGCGATGACCGCGTCGGCGGCGTCGACCACGACCACCTGCCCGTCCACCACCGCGCGCAGCTCGTCGGGCAGGGTGACCTGCTCGGGGTCCAGGTGGGCCAGCGCCCCGTAGAGGCCGTGCAGTTGTCGGCCGGTGACCTCGCGGTCCGGGTCGGCGAGGCGGCCCAGCAGCTCGGCGGCGCCGCCGGGCTCCTCCAGGAGGGCGCGGGCGGTGGTGCGTACGCCCAGCGCCCGCAGGACCTGCTCGTCCTCGAAGCCGGTGGCGTCGGCGGGCGCGTAGAGGCCCTCCAGCAGCGGGTCGCCGCCCGCCGCCCGCAGTCCGGCGGGGCGGCGGCCGTCGAGCACCGGGTGGTCGCGCAGCCACCAGGCGGTGTACGAGCGCACGGACTCGGTGGTGCCGTCCGGGAGCAGGATCCGCACGGGCTGGGTCAGGGCGTCGCGCAGCGGGGGCTGGGCCAGCATGGCCAGGGCCTGGGGCCAGCGGTCGTCGTCGACGAGGTCGAGGTCGCGCACGGCGACCAGCTCGGTGGCCACGGGCGGGACCGGGGTGTCGGGGAGCTGGTCGAGAAGGTCCTCGCACCAGACGTCGACGGCGTCCAGCAGTCCGGCGTCGTCGGGCTCGGCGAAGTCCCCGTCGCGGGGCTCCAGTTCGTCCGGGTCCAGGACCACGTCGGTGGCGCGGACCAACTGGAAGAAGGTCAACACCCCGCAGGCGGCCAGGGTTTCCTCGTCCCAGCGCGCCGCCAGCTCGGCATCCAGGTACGGGATCTCGTCCTCGCGCAGTACGGAGGCCAACGCGCTGCCCGCGAGCAGGAGTTCACCGGCCGGGGTCGGCTCGCCGTCCTCATCGGGCAGGGCCAGGGCGCCCAGCCAGGGCTCGTCCCCGGCGCTCAGGCCCGCGTCCCGGACCAGGGTCAGGACGGTCTCGGCCAGCTCGTCGGGGTCCAGGACGTCCGCGTCCTCGTCCCAGATGTCCCCGGCGTCCAGCGAGGCGGCGACGGCGGCGCGGACCTGCGGGGTCGTCAGGACGGCCCGGGCGGTGGCGGGGAGGGCGCCGAGCTTCTCCAGCAGCGGGTGCGCGGCGTCGGGGTGGGCCACCTTGAGGCCGAGGCGGGCCAGGTTGACCGGGGTGTCGGCGTAGGGGAGCAGGACGTGGCGGGGCCCGATGGTGGTGCGGCCGTCGGCCAGCGGTACGGGGAGCCCGGACAGCCGGTCGGGGTCGACCCCGGCGAGGGTGTCGTAGAGGCGGTGCCACCAGTCCGGGGTGCGCTCGATCCCGGCGATCCGCTCGATGGCGTCGCCGAGCGGCAGCCGGCCCACCCCGAGGGTGCGCAGCTCGGAGCGGCGCTCCAGCCCGGCGGGGAGCAGGGTCGGGAGCACCTCGGCGAGGACCCGTACGGTGTCGGCGCCGGCGCCCTCGACGACCTCGGCCTCGAAGGGGCGCAGGGCGTGGCGCTCCCGCGCGGCGGTGGAGTCGTCGGAGGCCGCGAGGTCCCCGGAGGCCGCGAGGTCCTCGGCGGTCGCGGTGTCCTCCGCCTCCGCGGGGGCGGCCGGTGCGGCGGGGGCGAGGAAGGCGGTGCGGGGCAGGCGGGCCAGGACGGCGCCGCGCAGGGCGCCGTCCAGCTCGCCCTTGCCGAGCGGGCCGGGGACGAGGTCCACCAGGGCGGTGCTCACCGGCTCCCAGGTGCCGAGGAGTTCGGCGTACGCGTCGGCCGCGCGCTCGACGAGGAAGTCGGTCAGCGGTCCGGGCGCGGGGTGGCGGCGGGTGGGGTCCAGGGGCAGGGTCGCGATGAGCAGCCCGGGGATGCCGAGGGGTTCGTCAGTGGGGGTCGGGGCGTGCACGAAGGGAGCGGTGCGGGGGTGTTCGGGGGCGCCGTCGAGGTCGACGGGGACGGCCCAGGTGACCGCCCAGGCGGGCCGGAGACGTTCCTCCAGGGGCCGGTCGGCGAGGAGCGCGGGCTCCAGGGGGCCGGTGTGGCGGACGGTGCGCCAGCGGTGGGTGCCCGAGGCGGAGTCCTCGATGACGGTGTACGGGCCCTCGGTGCGCCGGTAGAGGGTCCGGGAGCCGCCCGCCGGGGTGTCGACGACGACCTCGCGCAGGCCGGGCAGGGTCAGCAGGAGGGCGTCGTCGATCCCGGCGAGGAGGCGTTCGGCGAGGTCGGCGGCGGCGGCGTCGCGCAGCGGGAGGACCACGACGGTGTCGTACCCCTCGGGGGCGGTGCCCTCGGCGGGCAACGGCAGGCGCAGCAGCGGGACGTGGCCGTCGCGGCGGCGCAGTTCGTCGCCGAGGCCGGGGCTGCCGCCGGCGGCTTCGCGGGCCAGCTCGCGCGCTTCGGCGAGGGACCAGCGGACACCGCCGTGGCGGCCGAGGACGGCGGGCTCGTCGGAGACGGCCAGCACGGCGGCGAAGCCGACGCCGAAGCGGCCCACGGCGTCCGACGCGTTCTCCCGCTTGGCGGAGGCGCGCAGGGTGCTGAGGGACTCCACGCCGGTGGCGTCGAGCGGGGCCCCGGTGTTGGCGGCGGCGAGGACGGCGGGCCCGTTCGCGTCGGCGGGGTGCAGGGTCAGCCTGAGCCGGCCGGGCACCTGCGCGCGGGCCGCGGCGTCGGCGGCGTTCTGGGCCAGCTCGACGACGAGCCGGTCCCGGTAGCCGCCGAGCGCCAGGTCCTCTTCGGCGTTGGCGTCCTCCCGGAAGCGGGCCGGGCCGGCGCCCCAGGCATCCAGCACCGCGCGCCGCAGTCGGGCCGTGCTGAAAGGGTCCACGCCGCTCCGGGCCGCCGTCACTCGCACGCTCACGCCGCTGCCTCCAAGATGTGCCGGGTTCGGGACCAGTTCCTGCCCCGAACGCCTGAAGGTATCGCGTGTGGGGTTACGCCTTGCCCGTGAGGTGGGCGAACACGACCACGTTGGAGTCCCAGTGGCGGTCCGCGGTGAGGTTGCCGCCGCAGGTGATGAGGCGCAGCTCGGCCTTGCCGTGGGTGTCCCCGTAGACCTTGTCCGAGGGGAAGGCGTCCTTCTTGAAGGTGTCGACCTCGTCCACGGCGAAGACGGCCGTGCTCCCGTCGGTGCGGTGCACCTCGATCTGCCCGCCCTTCTTGAGGGACTTGAGGTTGAAGAACACCGCCTTCGGGGCCTGCGGGGTGTCCATGTGGCCGACGATCGCGGCCGGTCCGGCCTCGCCGGGGGTGGGGCCCTGCTGGTACCAGGCCGCGTCGTCGGGCTTGGCGAAGTCGGGCTCCCGCATGACGCCCCGGTCGTCGAGGCCGACGGTGTCGAGGGGGGCGTCGACCTTGATGTCCGGGATGGTGACGCGGTCCGGGACGGACGGGGCGAGGGAGGAGGCGGCCACGGCGTTGACGGGCTTGACCTCCGAGGAGCCGGCGGCGGAGGAGCAGCCGCAGGCGAGGGAGGCGGCGAGGGCCGTGGCCCCGGCCAGGGCGGCCGCGCGGCGTGCGCGGCGGCCGCCCCGGCCCGGGGCACGGTGGGGGATCCGCTCAGCCACGGGTGGACTCGGCGACGTAACCGACGGGTGCCTGACCGGTGTTCACGGAGCCGCGGGGCGTCTTGTGGTCGCTCGGCTTGAGCGGCTTGACGTCCGGGTTCACGTGCGGGTTCACGTGGGTCTTCTTGTCCGGGGTGGACTTGCCCTCGGTGGAGAACTTCACGGTGTCGAACTTCTTGCCGCCCGCGTAGGCGTCGACGCCGTAGTAGCCGGACTTGACGTCCTGGGCGACGGTGGCGGTGCCGGTGAAGGTGCCCTTGCCGTCGCTCTTGAGGTTGACCTGGCCGCCGGCGAAGGCGAGCGACTTGACGGACGCGTCCTTCGCGGAGGTCTTGACGGTGACGACGACCTTGTCCCCGGCGCGACCGAAGTCCGTGGAGAGCTGGACTGTGGAGGGCGCGGGGGTGGGCTTGGGGGAGTCGGCCTTGACGTGCAGCTGCGCGGTGGCCTGGAGCTTCTGTCCCTCGGGGCCGGTGCCGACGAGCGAGACGCCGTAGTCGCCGTCCTTGACGTCGGCGATCGTGGCGCTGACGCCCCTGCCGTCGGTCATCTTGACGTTATTCAGGGCCGAGGAGGAGACGGAGAGGTTCGTCGAGCCGTCCGGGACCTCCATGGAGAGGGTGACGGAGTCACCCGGCTTGACCGGGGAGGTGGGCACCGACAGGGCCGCGTGGGCGGGCTTGGGGGTGGAGCTCGCGCTCGCGCTCGCCGAGGGAGAGGGGGACGCCGTGGAGTCGGCGGCGAAAGCGGTGGTGGCGCCGCCGAGAGCCATCGACGAGGCGAGGGCGATCGCCGAGATGGTGAGTGCCTTGCGCATGTGATTCCTCCTGAACGGGCCGGGGCTTCTTCCCGGCACATCAGACATGAGGGACATCGCGGGGCATTCGGTTGCGTGGGGTTTTCGGGTCGGCGAGGGGCCCGCCGAAGGTCCCGAGGGGTGAATCCGCAGGCCGTGCGAGGGATCGGGAAGGTCCGTTTGCGGTCTCTTTGCCCCCATTTTTGGGACCAAAGTCCCGGCCCCAGCCCCGGAACCGACATGCGCGGCGCCCGCCGCCGCGAACGCCGGAGCCCCCGGCGACAGGAGGTCGCCGGGGGCTCCGGGGAAAACTACGGTCCGACGGTCAGAGCTGCTCGATGACGTAGTCGACGCACGCCGTCAGCGCCTGCACGTCCGCCGGGTCGATCGCCGGGAACATCGCCACGCGCAGCTGGTTGCGGCCCAGCTTGCGGTACGGCTCGGTGTCCACGATCCCGTTGGCGCGCAGCACCTTCGCGACCGCTGCCGCGTCGATGTCGTCCGAGAAGTCGATCGTGCCGATGACGGCCGAGCGCTTGTCGGCGTCCTGCACGAACGGGCTCGCGTACTTCGAGGACTCGGCCCAGCCGTACAGGTTGCGCGCGCTGGCGGCCGTACGACCGGTCGTGAACTCCAGACCGCCCTGGTCGTTCATCCACCGCAGCTGCTGGTCCAGCAGGAAGAGCGTGGACAGCGCCGGGGTGTTGTACGTCTGGTTCTTGAGCGAGTTGTCGATCGCCGTCGGGAGCGAGAAGAACTCCGGGATGTGCCGGCCGGAGGCGTGCACGCGGGCGGCGCGCTCCAGGGCGGCGGGGGAGAACGCCGCCAGCCACAGGCCGCCGTCGGAGGCGAAGGACTTCTGCGGGGCGAAGTAGTAGACGTCGGTCTCGGTGATGTCCACCGGCAGACCGCCGGCGCCCGAGGTCGCGTCCACCAGGACGAGCGAACCGGCGTCGGCGCCCGCGACGCGCTTGATCGGCGCCGCGACACCCGTCGAGGTCTCGTTGTGCGTGTACGCGTACACGTCCACGCCCGCCTCGGCGACCGGCTCGGGGTGCGTACCCGGCTCGGAGGAGATCACCGACGGCGCGTCCAGCCACGGCGCGAGCTTCGCGGCCGTGGCGAACTTCGAGGAGAACTCGCCGAAGGTGAGGTGCTGCGACTTCCGCTCGATGAGACCGGCGGTCGCGACGTCCCAGAAGGCGGTGGAGCCGCCGTTGCCCAGGATCACCTCGTAGCCCTCGGGGAGGGAGAAGAGGTCCCTGAGGCCCTGACGCACCGATCCGACCAGGTTCTTGACCGGGGCCTGGCGGTGCGAGGTTCCGAGCAGGGAGGTACCGGTGGCGGCGAGGGCGTCCAGCGCCTCGGTCCGCACCTTGGAGGGGCCCGCGCCGAAGCGTCCGTCGGCGGGCTTGATGTCAGCGGGAATCCGGATCTCAGCCACGAGCGGAGCGTATCGGGTCGCGCACCGCGCTTCGAAGGCGAGTCCACCCGATGAGACGCACGGTACCGGTGGGAGGCTGAACGCGTGACGTCTACCGGTGAACTCGAACGGACATTGCGGGCGAACGTGCGCGGCGAGGTGGACTTCGGTGCCGCCGCGCGGGCCCTGGTCACCATGGACGCCTCCAACTACCGCCGCGTCCCGCTCGGCGTCGTCGCCCCGCGCGACGCCGAGGACGTGACCGCGGCCCTGAGGGTCTGCGCCGACGCGGGCGTCCCCGTCGTCCCCCGGGGCGGCGGCACCTCCATCGCCGGACAGGCCACCGGGACCGGCGTGGTCCTCGACCTCACCCGGCACATGGACGCGGTGCTCTCCGTGGACCCCGCCGCCCGCACCGCCGTCGTCCAGCCCGGCCTCGTCCTCGACCGGCTCCGCGACGCCGTCCGCCCCCACGGCCTCACCTTCGGGCCCGACCCCTCCACCCACTCCCGCTGCACCCTCGGCGGGATGATCGGCAACAACGCCTGCGGAGCCCACTCGGTGGCCTGGGGCACCACCGCCGACAACGTCACCGAGCTGGCCGTCACCACGTACGGCGGCACGCACCACCGTCTCGGCACCGGATGGGCCGGAGCCCCGGCGGGACTGCGGGAACTGATCGCCGGGAACCTCGCGGTCCTGCGCACCGGGATGGTGCCCGGCGTCGCCGACGGCTTCTCCCGACGGATCTCCGGCTACGGCGGCCTCGACGCCCTCCTCCCCGAGCGCGGCGTGGGCCTCGCCCGGGCCTTCTGCGGCAGCGAGGGCACCCTCGGGGTGGTCACCGAGGCGGTGGTGCGCCTCGTAGAACTCCCCGCCGCGCCCGTCCTCGTCGTCCTCGGGTACGCCGACGAGAGTGCGGCGGCGGACGCGGCCGCCGGCCTCCTCCCGTACGGCCCGCTCACCGTCGAGGGCATGGCCGCCGACCTCGTACGGGGCGCCACCGGGCTCCCCCGGGGCGGCGCCTGGCTGTTCGTGGAGATGCCCGACGAGGGCGCGGGCCGGGCCCTGCTCCGGGCCGCCGACGCCCTCGACGCCACCCTCCTCACCGACCCGGCCGGGCAGCGCGCCCTGTGGCGGATCCGCGAGGACGCCGCCGGCACCGCCACCCGCACCCCGGACGGCTCGATGGCCTGGCCGGGATGGGAGGACTGCGCGGTGCCGCCCGCGCGGCTGGGCGCGTACCTGCGCGCGTTCCGACGGCTCCTCGCCTCCCACGGGCTGCGCGGGACCCCGTACGGGCACTTCGGCGAGGGCTGCGTCCACGCCCGCATCGACTTCGACCTCGTGACGGGCGAGGGCGTGGCCCGCTTCCGCGCCTTCTCCTCCGACCTGGCCGACCTCGTGGTCGCCCACGGCGGCTCCCTCTCCGGCGAACACGGCGACGGGCAGGCCCGCGCGGAGCTGCTCCCGCGCATGTACGGCCAGGACGTGATCCGGCTCTTCGGCGCCTACAAGGACCTCTGGGACCCGGCGGGCGGCATGAACCCCGGCATCCTCGTCCGCCCCGCCCGCCTCGACGAGAACCTCCGCTTCGCCGTCCTGCCCGCGACCCCCTTCGCCGCCGACGTCGCCCGCTGCGTCGGCGTCGCCAAGTGCCGCACGACGGAGGTGGGCGGACCGGCGGTGATGTGCCCCTCGTACCGGGCCACGGGAGAGGAACGGCACTCCACGCGCGGCCGGGCCCGACTGCTCCACGAGATGCTGGCCGGGGAGGTCGTCCGGGACGGGTGGCGCTCCCGGGAGGTCGCCGACGCCCTCGACCTGTGCCTCGGCTGCAAGGGCTGCCTCAGCGACTGCCCCGTGGGCGTCGACATGGCCTCCTACAAGTCCGAGTTCCTCCACCGCCACTGGTCGGGGCGGCTGCGCCCGCTGTCCCACTACCTCCTGGGCGGCCTCCCGACCTGGCTCCGCCTGCTCTCGGCCCTGCGCCTGACCCGCCCGGCCGGCTCCCTCACCCGCCTCGGACTCCCCCTCCCGGGCCTGACCCGCGAACGCCCCCTGCCGGCGCCGGCGGCAGTCCCGTTCAGCCGGTGGTGGCGGGGGCGGGGGGTTCGGGTCGGCGGGGGCGGGGGTGCGGTGGGTGCGGGTGCCGTGGGTGCGGATGTGGGTGCTCGTGTCGTCGGTGCGGGTGCCGGTGCCGTCGTCACCGTGACCCTGTGGCCCGACACCTTCACCGAGCACCTCGGCCCCGAGGTCGGGCGGGCCGCCGTCGCCGTGCTGGAGGCCGCCGGGCTCCGGGTCGAGGTGCCCCGCCGCAGGGTGTGCTGCGCCCTGACCTACGTCTCCACCGGCCGCCTGGACACGGCCCGGGCCGTCCTCCGCCGCACCCTGGACAGCCTGGACGCCCCGGGGGAGCCCCGGGGCCCCCTCGTCGTCCTCGAACCCAGCTGCGCGGCGGCCCTGCGCGCCGACCTCCCCGCCCTGCTCCCGGACGACCCCCGCGCGCACCGCCTCGCCGCGACCGTCCGCACCTTCGCCGAGACCCTGGAGGAGTACGCCCCCCACTGGACCCCGCCCCGCCTGGACCGGCCCGTCGCCGGCCAGACCCACTGCCACCAGCACGCCGTCCTCGGCGACGCCGCCGACCGCCGCCTGCGCGAGCGCGCCGGCCTGACCGGGGAACTCAGCGGCGGCTGCTGCGGCCTGGCCGGCAACTTCGGCTTCGAACCGGGCCACCACGCCGTCTCGGTGGCGTGCGCCGAGGAAGCCCTGCTCCCGTCCCTGCGCGCCGCCGCCCCGAACGCGGCCGTCCTCGCGGACGGCTTCTCCTGCCGGACCCAGATCGACCAGCTGTCCGACCGGCGGGCCCGCCACCTGGCAGAACTCCTGGCGGAGGCGCTCCCCACCCCGACCGACCGGCCCGTGTGAGGAACCCGTGTAAGGAAAACGAAGCCGTCATGCTCCTTACCGACGGCTTAGTCTGGAGAGATGCCCGCACCCTCCTCCTCCCCGGCGACCACCGCCGCTGCCGGCGCCCCCGCCACCACCCAGGCCGGGCCCGACGCCACCCCCGCCCGCGGCGGCCCGGTGGCCTTGGTGGTCGCGGCCGGGATCTCGGTGCAGTTCGGAGCCGCCATCGCGGTCATGATCATGCCCAGGGTGGGCGCCGCCGGCGTCGTCAGCCTGCGCCTGGCCGCCGCCGCGCTGGTGCTGCTCGCCGTCTGCCGGCCCAAGCTCCGCGGTTACGGCCGCGCCGACTGGGGCACCGTCGTCGCCTTCGGGGTGGCGCTGGCCGGCATGAACGGCCTCTTCTACCAGGCCATCGACCGCATCCCGCTCGGCCCCGCCGTGACCCTGGAGGTCCTCGGCCCGCTGGCCCTGTCCGTGATCGTCTCCCGCCGGCTGGTGAACCTGCTCTGGGCGGCCCTCGCCCTCGCCGGGGTCGTCCTGCTGTCCACCCACGGCGGAGGCGGCTTCGGCGGACTCGACCCGCTGGGCGCGGCGTACGCCCTCGGAGCGGGCGCGATGTGGGCCGCGTACATCGTCTTCAGCGCCCGTACCGGACGCCGCTTCCCCCAGGCCGACGGCCTGGCCCTGGCCATGGCGCTGGCCGCCGTGCTGTCGCTCCCGCTGGGCATCTGGGAAGCGGGCACCGACCTGCTGCGCCCGAGCACCCTCGCGCTCGGCCTCGGCGTCGCGGCCCTGTCCTCGGTGCTGCCGTACACGCTGGAACTCCTCGCGCTGCGCCGGATGCCGGCGCCGACCTTCGCGATCCTGATGAGCCTGGAGCCGGCCATCGCGGCGACCGCGGGCTTCCTGCTCCTGAACCAGGCCATGTCCCCGCTCGACGCCCTCGCGATCGCCCTGGTGATCACGGCCAGCATGGGCGCGGTCCGCTCCCAGATCGGCCGCCGAAACCGCCCGGCGGCCTGAGCCGGGGCGGGGGCTGCGGGGGAACCTCGGCGGGGTGCCGTTGACCGGTTTCGCGGATGGTGTGGGGGTTTCCCGCCAGTCCACTGTCCTTCCGTGCCGGTCCGATTTTTCAAGGGCGCTCACTGCGTTCGCGTCGCTACGCGATTTCGCTGCGCTCCACCCTTGACCGACCGGCCCGTCACGGAATGCCAAAGACTGTCGGGAAGCCCCCAAAAGAACGGGCTGGTCTGAACGAGGGAGGAGCGGCCCCGTCATAGGCAATGGGACGGCCGCTTCGGCGACCAGACCGGGCATCCGGGTCCCTCGCAGAACCTTTCAGGACGGTGGAGACGGCCCACGCACCATGCCGTGCCCCCTCCCACTCGGCTCAGCGTCTGCGATCCGTCTGTGGCCGGACACAAGCCGCATGAGGCCCGCGAGGCCTTGCGGCTTTTTGTGGTCAAGCAGGTGCGTTAGCGAACGATAGTGAATCGTTAACGGCCCGGTTTACGGTAGGCCTCGGAGATCATCGCTGGTTTATGCGGCGTGATTCCTTCACGAATTACGCATTTCCATCCCAGTTGATTGCTCCGCCCCGAGAGTCGTGAGCCGCAGTCTTCCCCACGTTTCGCCCTGAATCGGAGAACAGGCATGAGCCCTACCCGTCGTGACGTCCTGAAGTGGGCAGCCGGAGCCGGTGGCCTGGCTGGTGCCACCGTGCTCGGCCTGCCGAGTACGGCAACTGCCGCAAGCTGGTCCGCCCGGTCCTGGATGGGACAACTCTCCAACAGCCTTCCCGTCGCGAAGCTGACGATCCCCGGAACCCACAACACCTGCGCCAACAGCGGCATAAGCATCGCCAAATGTCAGGACTGGGACCTGCTGACGCAGCTCAACAACGGAATCCGTTTTCTCGACATCCGTTTGAACGGATTGCAGGGCTCCGCGAACCAGATGGGCCTTTACCACGGCAACGTGTACATGAAGAAGCTCTTCCAGGACGTCCTCAACGACTGTGACTACTTCCTGCGGAGCAACCCGAATGAAGTGATCATCATGCGAGTCAAGAACGAGAACGCGGGAGGCCAGGCGCTCGGTGCAGAGGAATTCAGGCGCCGCTTCAACTGGCACTTGGACGACCCGTCGATGCATTTCCGTCCGCTCTTCTGGACCATCCCCGAGTGGCCCACCCTGGGCCAAGCTCGCGGCAAGGTGGTGCTCCTCACCGACTTCAGCCACGACTGGACCGTCCTGAAGTGGGACAGCCACTGCAAGATCCAGGACAAGTACAACGTCCCGGACGACGAGAAGAAGAAGGCGATCGTCGACTGGTTCGACGCGGCGTGGTTCGACCAGACCACTTCTCAGATGTTCATCAACTTCACCAGCACCGCCAAGGGGCCCATCCCCGAACCTTCCATCGGGGCCCAGAAGATCTTCCCGAGCGTCTACTCGTACCTGGAGCCCAGGAAGGCCCAGCGAGCCCGCTTCGGCATCGTGCCCATGGACTTCCCCAACTACCGCCCCGACATCATGAACCTCCTGATCGACAAGAACTTCATCTAAGTCATCGTTGCTTTTGGTCAGTTGTTCTGCTGTCGCCCGAGCAGACTCCCCTGTTCCTGCTTCAGGCCGGCGAACCCGAGCCGCGCATATGCGGCGATGCCCTCGGGGAAGGGCACCACCGACTGGTGCTGGTCGTAACAGTCACGCTCCCACCGGGCAACTGTGATCTCGTAGCCGGATACGTGGGCGCAGAGCTGAAGCAGGATCGGCGGCATCTCTCGTTCGCTCAAGAGGTCAGCGTGCTTGATGACGAGGTCACGCATCCTTTGGATGTTCGGAAGGAAGACCGTCTTGACCCAAAGCCGCCATTCGGCGAGTTCTTCCTCGGTGGGAGGCAGCTCATGCACAAAGGGCGACCTGCCGTCATCGCGAGCGTTGCGCTCCATGAACGCGCCGAATACGCGGCTGTTGGCCTCAGTGAGGGCGAACAGCGGCGCGCGGCGTCGGCTACGGCACCTCGCCGCGTTGTCGGAACGCCCGAATACGTCCAGTATTCGGGCGTCCCTCCGCCTTGCGATGCACCGCATCCGACGCCGCGCGCTGATCCACCACGGATTACGGGACAGCCCTTAGGAAGCGTCACCTCACTTGGCTAGACGTCATTTCGACGACCCAGCGGTGGCGGCCGAGCTGCTGCTCTAATGCCCGGACTTGGGGGTCTTCATCCCTCCTGGGCCCTCTCCCCCGCCCTCATGACCGCTTCCCCACATCCACGGTTGATGACTTCGTCATTCCGTGCGGTCAGAGAGCGGGGGAGTCTGTCCGGGCCGCAGACGCTAAGCCGAGTGGAAGGGGTCGCGATCTGATGCGTGGGCCGTCTCCACCGTCCTGAAAGGTTCTGTGAGGGACCCGGATGCCCGGCAGGCTCGCCGAAGCGCCCGCCCCACGGCCCCTGAGGGACCCGCTCCTCCCTCGTTCAGACCAGCCCGTTCTTTTGGGGGCTTCCCGACAGTCTTTGGCATTCCGGGACGGGCCGGTCGGTCAAGGGTGGCCGAAGGCCATCGCGTAGCGACGCGAACGCAGTGAGCGCCCTTGAGGGACCGGATCGGCACGGAAGGACAGTGGACTGGCGGGAAACCCCCAAACGTTCCGAGAGCCCGGTCAACGGTGCACCGCTCAGTTTCCCCCGAAGCCCCCGCCCCGCCCCCTCACCCCAGCGGCAGATCCACGTACGACGGGGTGGCGTCCGGGGAGGTGAAGGCGAGGGTGGCGCGGGGGTGGTTGGCGTCGCCGTAGAAGGGGTCTCGGGCCGTCAGGACGAGGCGGACGCGGTGGCCCGGGGGGAGGTCGTAGGCCGTCGCCTGGAGGTCCAGGTCCGCTTCGACCAGGGTGTCCGGGGTCGGGTCGAGGTCGGTGTACGGGGCGTGGGTGACGAGGTGGGCCGTGCCGTCGGGGGCGAGGTCCAGGAGGTACGCGACGAAGCTGGAGCCGGGGTTCGGGGCGCGGTAGGTGACGCGGAGGCGGGGGGTGCCGCGCAGGCGGGTGGGTTCCCGTACGGGCTCGGAGGTCCAGGAGGCGGCCACGGTGGGGTCGAGGGGGGCGGCCGGGTAGGACTTCGGGAGTCCCGCCAGCTCGGCGTGGCCGGAGCGGGCGACCTCTTCGGCGACGGTGGTCGGGGTGTCGACCCCGCACAGGATGGTCGCCGACCAACCCGGGTCGGGTTCCGCGGTCAGTTCGGCGGCGCCGGTGAGGTGCAGGCGTCGGATGTGGCGGGTGAGGGAGTGCCAGGTGGGGGCGGGGGCGAGGGTCCGCGTCCACATGGCCTCGGTGAGCACCTCGCCCTCGTCGGCGATGGGGTCGTCCACGCCGCCCAGGTGGTGGTCGAACCAACGGTGGGCGTCGGTCCAGACCCGATTGGGCAGGCCGAGCAGTCCGGTGGTCTCGGGGTCGCCGTGGTCGCCGACGGAGAGGTCGGCGCGCTTGGGGCCGGTGAGTTCGTTGAACAGGCTCAGGGTCTGGTTGGGCGGGAAGAGGGTCTCGTGCCAGGCGTGGGCGAGGAAGACCGCGACCTGGCGGCGGTTGAGTTCCTTGACGTGGGTCAGGGGTGAGCGCCGTTCCGCCCAGCGCAGGTTCTCCTCGGCGTCCCGGTCGGCCAGGACGTTCTCCAGGGCCCGCTGCGTTCGCGCGCCGAGTCGGGCCCGGGCTGCGGCCGAGAGCAGGGCCCGTACGGCGGCGGTTCGGGGGGTGGAGTTCTCGTAGAGGACGCGGCCGAGGTCGCCCCAGCCGCTGAGCGCCACCACCGCGTCCACCCGGGGGTCGTGCGCGGCGACGAGCTGGGCGATGGCGGCGCCGTAGGAGAACCCGAGGAAGCCGATCCGGGTGACCGGGCCCGCCGTGCGTTCCAGGAGGTGGTCCAGGGCGCGGCTGCCGTCGGCGACGTCGAGGGGGCCCGCCAGCTCGGCCTGGCCCTCGGAGCCGGCGAACCCCCGGACGGTGTAGGCGACGACGTCGTGGCCGCGCGCGGTGAGCAGGCTCGCCTGGACGGCGTACGCGATCCAGCCGAGCGGGTGCCAGGGCGAGGGCATGACGACCGCCGGGCGGGGCGTGGAGCCCGTGTGCCGCCAGAGCGCGGCGTCGAGGAGGTCGCCCTGGGCGCCGGCGATCTTGCCCCGGCTGAAGACGGCGACGGCCCGTACGGCCTCCACCTCGGCGGCGCGGGCGGGCGGCAGGCCGGTGGTGTCGCCGCTCTCCAGGGCTGCGGCGAAGGCGGTCAGCGCGGCCGTGTCCAGTTCGGGATGGAGGCCGGAGTGGAGACCGGGATGGAGGCCGGGGCGGGCCGGGTTCGGGGCCGGGTGCGCGGGCGGGTTCGCGGCTGGGTTCACGGCTGGGTTCACGGCGGTTCATCCTCTTCGTCTCGTCGAGTGGCATGGACGGGGTCGGATGCGACGGCGTGGGGGGCTCGGGTGGGGCGGCGGGCGTTCAGTATCGGCGGGTGCGCGGGGGCGTACGGGGTGGTGCGAGCGGAACGGCCGGATGCGCCCCCGGGCCGGGTGTCCTGTGGATCTCGGGCGGGGGGTGGAGCGGCCTCGGGGGATGTCGGATGGTCGAGCAAGTGGGTTTTTCCGTAGGCGTGTTGGGTGCGGTGGCGTGAATGTGGGGTGGACGTGCGGAAATCATGCAAGCGTGCTTGATTGTTTTCCCGGTCGATGCCAGGCTGCCTCCACGCCGAGAGGGGAGCACTCCGTGCCCGAGCCGTCCGCCGCCACCGCCGTCTTCGTCGATCTGGCCGAGGAGGGACGTGAACTCGACGCCCTCGTAGCCGAGTTGCCCGGCCAGGAGTGGGCGAGAGCCACCCCCGCGAGCGGCTGGAGCATCGCCCACCAGATCGCCCACCTGCACTGGACCGACCGGGCCTCGCTGCTCGCCCTCACCGACGCCGAGGGCTTCGCGCGCGAGGTCGAGGTGGCGCTCGCGGCGCCCGATTCCTTCGTCGACGAGGGCGCCGAGGAGGGCGCCCGGACCGCGCCCCCCGAGCTGCTCGCGCGCTGGCGGGCGGGCCGGGTCGCCCTCGGGGAGGCGCTCGGCGCGGCCTCGCCCGACACGCGGTTCCCCTGGTACGGGCCGCCGATGAAGGCCGCGTCCATGGCGAGCGCCCGCCTGATGGAGACCTGGGCGCACGGCCAGGACGTCGCCGATGCCCTCGGGGTGCGCCGCGTCCCCACGGCCCGGCTGCGGCACGTCGCGCGGATCGGGGTCCGGGCGCGGGACTACGCGTACGCCGTGCGCGGACTGAAGCCGCCGGCGGGGGAGTTCCGGGTGGAACTCCGGGCCCCGCAGGGGGGCGAGGTGTGGGCGTACGGCCCCGAGGACGCCGAGCAGCGCGTCGAGGGGCCCGCCCTGGACTTCTGCCTCCTGGTGACCCAGCGGGCCCACCGCGCCGACCTCCGTCTCACCGCGACCGGCCCCGACGCCGACGCCTGGCTGGACATCGCCCAGGCCTTCGCCGGCCCGGCCGGACCCGGGCGCGCCCCGGCCGGGGGCGCCGCGTGAGCCGCCGGCCGCTGCGCGTCGGCAACGCCTCCGGCTTCTACGGGGACCGCCTCGGCGCACTGCGCGAGATGCTCGAAGCCGGCCCCCTGGACGTGCTCACCGGGGACTACCTGGCCGAGCTGACCATGCTGATCCTCGGCCGCGACCGGCTCAAGAACCCGGACCTCGGCTACGCCAAGACCTTCCTGCGCCAGTTGGAGGACTGCCTCGGCCTCGCGCACGAGAAGGGCGTACGGATCGTCGCGAACGCCGGTGGCCTCAATCCGGCCGGACTCGCCGACGCGGTACGGGAACTCGCCGCCGAGGCCGGCGTCCCGGTCTCCGTCGCGCACGTCGAGGGCGACGACCTGATGCCCTACGAGGAGGGGGCCCTCACGGCCAACGCCTATCTCGGCGGCGCCGGGATCACGGCCTGCCTGCGCGCGGGCGCCGACGTGGTCGTCACGGGCCGCGTCACCGACGCCGCGCTGGTCAGCGGGGCGGCGGCCTGGTGGTTCGACTGGGATCCGGAGGACCACGACCGGCTGGCGGGGGCGGTGGTCGCCGGACACGTCCTGGAGTGCGGCACCCAGGCCACCGGCGGCAACTACTCCTTCTTCACCGCCCACGACGTGCGCCGCCCCGGCTTCCCCCTCGCGGAGGTCTCCGAGGACGGCTCGGCCGTCATCACCAAGCACCCCGGCACGGGCGGGGTGGTCTCCACGGGCACCGTCACCGCCCAACTGCTGTACGAGACCCAGGGCGTGCGCTACCTCGGCCCCGACGTCACCGCCCGGCTGGACAGCGTACGGCTGGCGCCGGAGGGCCCCGACCGGGTGCGGATCACCGGGGTCGTCGGAGAGGCCCCGCCCGACACCCTCAAGGTGGGCGTGACCCGCATCGGCGGCTGGCGCAACGAGATGGTCTTCGTGCTGACCGGCCTCGACGTCGAGGCGAAGGCCGCGCTGGTGCGGGAGCAGCTCGCCGGGGTGCTGGCCGGCGCCGCCGAGGTCCGCTGGACCCTGGCCCGGACCGACCACGAGGACGCCGACACCGAGGAGACGGCCGCCGCCCTGCTGCGGCTGGTGGTGCGCGACCCCTCCCCGGACCGGATCGGCCGCGCCCTCACCTCGGCGGCCGTCGAGCTGGCCCTCGCCAGCTACCCGGGCTTCCACGTCACCGCCCCGCCGGGAGCCGCCCAGCCCTACGGGGTGTTCTCCTCGGGGGCCGTGGACGCCGCCCGGGTGCCGCACACCGCCGTCCTCGCCGACGGGACCCGGCTGGACGTACGCAGGCCGGTCGCGGCCGAGGGGGCCCCGGCGGCGGAGCGGACCCCGTTCCCCGGCGCCGAGGCGGCCACCCCCGCCCCGCCCCCCGAGCCCGTACCCACCATCCGGGCCCCGCTCGGCCTGCTGGTCGGGGCCCGCAGCGGGGACAAGGGCGGCGACGCCAACATCGGGGTCTGGGTCGAGACCGACGCCGCCTGGCCCTGGCTGCGCGACACGCTCACCGTCGAAGCCCTCCGACGGCTGCTCCCGGAGACGGCCGCGCACCCCGTCGAACGGCACGAACTCCCGCACCTGCGCGCCCTGAACTTCACCGTCCCCGGGATCCTCGGCGCCGGGGTCGCCTCCGGGCACCGCTTCGATCCGCAGGCCAAGGCCCTCGGGGAATGGCTGCGCGCCCGCCACGTGGACGTCCCGACCCACCTCCTGCCACCGACCCCGACCCCGTGACCGACCCCGACCCCGCGACCGGCCCCGACTCCGTCACCGCCCCCGCCCCCGCGACCGACCCCGACCCCGCCCCCGCCCCCGCCCACCGTCCCGGAGGGAAACCGCCCGTGACCCGCCTCTCCACCACCGTCGACCCGCTCGACCCCGAGCACGCGCGGGCCCGTGACGCCGCCCTCGAACGCCTCGACGCCCTCACCACCGAGCACGCCAAGGCCCTGGCCGGGGGCGGCGAGAAGTACACTGCCCGCCACCGGGACCGGGGCAAGCTCCTCGCCCGCGAGCGCGTCGAGCTGCTCCTGGACCCCGACACGCCGTTCCTGGAGCTGTCCCCGCTCGCCGCCTGGGGCAGCGACTACCCCGTCGGGGCCTCCATGGTCACGGGCATCGGCACCGTCGAGGGCGTCGAGTGCCTGATCACCGCCAACGACCCCACCGTGCGCGGCGGCGCCAGCAATCCGTGGACCCTGCGCAAGGCGCTGCGGGCCAACGAGATCGCCCGTCAGAACAGGCTGCCCTGCATCAGCCTCGTCGAGTCCGGCGGCGCCGACCTGCCCTCGCAGAAGGAGATCTTCATCCCGGGCGGGGCCATCTTCCGCGACATCACCCGGCTCTCGGCCGACGGCATCCCGACCGTCGCCGTCGTCTTCGGCAACTCCACGGCCGGCGGCGCGTACATCCCGGGGATGTCGGACCACACCATCATGATCAAGGACCGGTCGAAGGTGTTCCTCGGTGGTCCGCCCCTGGTCAAGATGGCCACCGGCGAGGAGAGCGACGACGAGTCCCTCGGCGGCGCCGAGATGCACGCCCGCGTCTCCGGCCTGGCCGACTACTACGCCCTCGACGAGTACGACGCGATCCGCCAGGCCCGCCGTGTGGTCGCCCGGCTCAACCACCGCAAGGCGCACCAGGATCCGCCGATCGCCGCCGAGCCGCTGTACGACCCCGAGGAGCTGCTCGGGATCGTCCCGCCCGACCTGAAGACCCCCTTCGACCCCCGCGAGGTCATCGCCCGGATCGTGGACGGCTCCGACTTCGACGAGTTCAAGCCCCTCTACGGGGCCAGCCTGGTCACCGGCTGGGCCACCCTGCACGGCTATCCCGTCGGCATCCTCGCCAACGCCCAGGGCGTGCTCTTCAGCGCCGAGTCGCAGAAGGCCGCGCAGTTCATCCAGCTCGCCAACCAGCGGGACATCCCCCTCCTCTTCCTCCACAACACCACCGGCTACATGGTCGGCAAGGAGTACGAGCAGGGCGGCATCGTCAAACACGGCTCCATGATGATCAACGCGGTCTCCAACTCCCGCGTCCCGCACCTGTCCGTGCTCATCGGCGCCTCCTACGGCGCCGGCCACTACGGCATGTGCGGACGGGCCTACGAGCCCCGGTTCCTCTTCGCCTGGCCCAGCGCCAAGTCCGCCGTCATGGGCCCGGCCCAGCTCGCGGGCGTGCTCTCGATCGTGTCCCGGCAGTCCGCCGCCGCCAAGGGCCTCCCGTACGACGAGGAGGCCGACGCCGGGATGCGGGCCTTCGTCGAGGCGCAGATCGAGTCCGAGTCCCTCCCGATGTTCCTGTCCGGGCGGCTGTACGACGACGGGGTCATCGACCCGCGCGACACCCGTACCGTCCTCGGCCTGTGCCTGTCGGCCGTCCACAACGCCCCCGTCGAGGGCGCCCGTGGCGGCTTCGGCGTCTTCCGGATGTGAGCCCGCAGATGACCCAGCCGACGAATCCGATCACTTCCCTGCTCGTCGCCAACCGGGGCGAGATCGCGGTACGGATCTTCCGCACCGCCCGCGCCCTGGGCCTGGCCACGGTCGCCGTCCACTCCGACCCCGACGCCGACGCCCTCCACGTCCGGGAGGCCGACGCCGCCGTCCGGCTGCCCGGCGCCGCTCCCGCCGACACCTACCTGCGTGCCGACCTGATCATCGAGGCCGCGCGGGCGGCGGGCGCCGACGCCGTCCACCCCGGCTACGGGTTCCTCTCCGAGAGCGCCGACTTCGCCCACCGGGTCCGGGCCGCCGGCCTGACCTGGGTCGGACCGCCGCCCGGGGCCATCGAGGCCATGGCCTCCAAGACCCGGGCCAAGGAGCTGATGCGCGCCGCCGGAGTGCCGCTCCTGGAGCCCGTGGACCCGGCCGCCGCCACGGTCGCGGACCTGCCCCTGCTGCTGAAGGCCGCGGCGGGCGGCGGAGGCCGCGGGATGCGCGTCGTACGGGACCTCGACCTGCTCAAGGAGGAGCTGGAGGGGGCCCGCGCCGAGGCCCTGTCCGCCTTCGGGGACGGGGAGGTCTTCGCCGAGCCGTACGTGGAGCGGGGCCGCCACGTGGAGGTGCAGATCCTGGCCGACGCCCACGGCACCGTCTGGGCGCTGGGCACCCGCGACTGCTCGCTCCAGCGTCGCCACCAGAAGGTCATCGAGGAGGCCCCCGCGCCCGGCCTGCCCGACGCCCTGCGCGAGAGCCTGCACGCCGCCGCCGTGGCCGCCGCCCGGGCCGTCTCCTACGAGGGGGCGGGCACCGTCGAGTTCCTCGTCACCGCCGACGGCCGGCCCTACTTCCTGGAGATGAACACCCGCCTCCAGGTCGAGCACCCGGTCACCGAGGCCGTCTTCGGCCTCGACCTCGTCGCCCTCCAACTGCGGGTCGCCGAGGGCGCGGCCCTTCCCCTGGAGCCGCCGCAGCCCACCGGCCACGCCGTCGAGGCCCGTCTCTACGCCGAGGACCCCGCCCGGGGCTGGCGGCCCCAGACCGGGGTCCTGCACACCCTCGACATCCCGGGCACGGTCCGCGTCGACACCGGCTTCACCGCCGGGGACCCGGTCGGCATCCACTACGACCCGATGCTGGCCAAGGTCGTCGCGCACGCGCCCGGCCGCGCCGAGGCCGTCCGGCTCCTCGCCCACGCCCTGGCCGGGGCCCGCATCCACGGCCTGACCACCAACCGCGAGCTGCTCGTACGCTCCCTGCGCCATCCCGAGTTCACCGCCGGGCAGCTCGACACCGGCTTCTACGAGCGCCACCTCACGGCCCTGACCGGCGAGACCCCGGACCCCGCCCTGGCGGTGCTCGCCGCCGCACTCGCCGAGGCCGCCCCGGCCCCCGGAGCCTCCCTCGCCGCCCGCCTCGGCGGCTGGCGCAATCTGCGGTCCCAACCGCAGACCCGCCGCTACACGGTGGACGGGGCCGAGTTCGAGGCCCGGCTCCAGCCGGTGGAGCACCCCGGAGTCCGTGTCCTGGCCGCCTCGCGCGAGCTGGTCACCCTCGAAGTCGAGGGCGTCCGAAGGGTGTTTCACGTGAAACACCAAGCGAACGGGACGGGGCGCACCGAGATCTACGTGGACTCCGCGCTCGGCGCCCACACCCTCGTCCCCGTGCCCCGGTTCCCGGACCCCCAGGACCGCACCGAACCGGGCTCCCTGCTCGCCCCCATGCCCGGCACCGTCGTCCGGATCGCCGAGGGGCTCGCCCCCGGCATCCCCGTCACCGCCGGGCAGCCCCTGCTCTGGCTGGAGGCCATGAAGATGGAGCACCGCATCCTCGCTCCGGCCTCCGGCACGCTCACCGCGCTCCACGCCGCCATCGGCCAACAGGTCGATTTCGGCGCCCTGCTCGCCGTAGTCCAGGAGGAAACGCAGTCATGAGCCCCGCCGTGATCGAGACAGAGGAACACCAGGCCCTGCGCGCCGCCGTCGCCGCCCTCGGGCGCCGCTACGGCCGCGACTACCTCGCCCGTGTCGCCCGCGAGGGCGGCCACCCCGACGAGCTGTGGGCGGACGCGGCCAAGCTCGGCTACCTCGGGGTCAACCTGCCCGAGGAGTACGGCGGCGGGGGAGGCGGCATAGCCGAACTCTCCATCGTCCTGGAGGAACTGGGCGCGGCGGGCTGTCCGCTGCTGATGATGGTGGTCTCCCCGGCCATCTGCGGCACGGTCATCGCGCGCTTCGGCACCGAGGCCCAGAAGCGGGCGTGGCTCCCGGGACTGGCCGACGGCAGCCGCACCATGGCCTTCGGCATCACCGAACCGGACGCCGGCTCCAACTCCCACCGGATCACCACCACGGCCCGCAGGGACGGCGGGGAATGGGTGCTGACGGGTCGCAAGGTCTTCATCTCCGGGGTGGACATCGCCGACGCCACCCTGATCGTGGGCCGGACCGAGGATGCCCGGACCGGCCGTCTCAAGCCCTGCCTGTTCATCGTGCCGAGGGAGAGCGCGGGCTTCGCCTTCACCGCCATCGACATGGAACTCCAGGCGGCGGAGAAGCAGTTCGAGGTGGTCATGGACGGGGTGCGGCTGCCCGCCGAAGCCCTGGTCGGCGACGAGGACGCGGGCCTGCTCCAGCTGTTCGCCGGACTGAACCCCGAGCGGGTCATGACGGCAGCCTTCGCCATCGGCATGGGCCGGTACGCCCTGGCCAAGGCCGTGGACTATGCCAAGACCCGCCAGGTGTGGAAGGAACCCATCGGCAGCCACCAGGCCATCGCGCACCCGCTGGCCCAGGCCCACATCGAGCTGGAGCTGGCCCGCCTGATGATGCAGAAGGCGGCCCACCTCTACGACGCGGGCGACGACATGGGGGCGGGGGAGGCCGCGAACATGGCGAAGTACGCGGCGGCCGAGGCCTGCGTACGGGCCGTGGACCAGTCCGTCCACACCCTGGGCGGCAACGGCCTCACCCGCGAGTACGGCCTGGCCTCCCTGATCACCGCGGCCCGGGTCGCCCGGATCGCCCCGGTCAGCCGCGAGATGATCCTCAACTTCGTCTCCCACCAGAGCCTGGGCCTGCCCAAGTCCTACTGACCCCCGGCCCCGGCCCCTGACGCCCGCCCCGCCCCGACCGGCCCCGGTGGGGGCGGGGTGGCCGCGTACGCTCCCGGGCGGGGATCCGTACGCCCCCGGGGGAGCCCACCCCCCGTCCGTACGCCCCGCCCGTACACCCCTCCGGAGGAGACATGGCCCCACTCGTGCACGCCGGCCAGGCGACCGGCATCACCACGCTCACCCTCGACTCCCCGGGGAACCGCAACGCGCTCTCCGCGGGGCTCGTCGGCGAACTGCGCGCCGCCCTCGCGGGGGCCGCCGCCGACCCCGCCACCCGAGCCGTGGTCCTGACCCACACCGGCACCACCTTCTGCGCCGGCGCCGACCTGAAGGCCCCCTGCGCACCGGCCGACTTCCTCGCCCTGCTGTGCGAGATCGCCGAACTGCCCCGGCCGGTCGTCGCCCGCGTCACCGGCCACGTCCGGGCCGGCGGCCTCGGCCTGCTCGGCGCCTGCGACATCGCCGCCGCCGGGCCCCGGTCCACGTACGCCTTCACCGAGACCCACCTCGGTCTGGCCCCCGCCGTGATCTCGGCGGCCCTGCTGCCGCGCCTCGACGCCCGCGCCGCCTCCCGCTACTTCCTCACCGCCGAGCCCTTCGGCCCCGCCGAGGCCGCCCGGATCGGCCTGCTCACCCTGCACGCCGAGGACGATGTGGACGCCGCCCTGGAACCCGTCCTCGGCGGGCTGCGCAAGGCCGGCCCCGAGGCGCTCGCCGCCACCAAGGTCCTGGTCACCGCCGGGCTGCGGGAGGCCCTGGAACGGGACGGGGAGCGCCTCGCGGAGCTGTCCGCGGCCGTGTTCGCCTCCGCCGAGGCCCGTGAAGGCATCACCGCCCGCTTCGAACGCCGGGACCCCTCATGGGCGCGATGACCGGCCCCAAGCAGGCCCGCAGCCGGGTCACCCGCCGCCACCTCCTGGAGGCGGCCGTCTCCTGCCTCGCCGAACACGGCTGGGCCGGCTCCACGGTGGCCGTCGTCGCCGAACGGGCCGGCGTCTCGCGCGGCGCCGCCCAGCATCACTTCCCGACCCGCGAGGCCCTCTTCACCGCGGCGGTCGAGTACGTCTCCGAGGAGCGCTCCACCGCCCTGCGCGAGCTGTTCCAGGCCGCCCCGGCGCCCCGCCCGGCCGTCGTCGAGGCTCTGGTCGAGCTGTACACGGGCACGCTCTTCCGGGCCGCCCTCCAACTGTGGGTGGCCGCCTCCAACGAGGAGCAGCTGCGCCCGCAGGTCGTGGAGCTGGAGGCCCGCATGGGTCGGGAGACGCACCGGTTCGCCGTGGAGCTGCTCGGCGCCGACGAGTCGGTGCCCGGGGTCCGCGAGACCGTGCAGGGCCTCCTGGACATGGCCCGGGGCCTGGGCCTGGCCAACGTCCTGACCGACGACGCGGCCCGCCGCGCCCGCGTGGTGGCCCAGTGGTCCCGCATCATCGAGGCCGCGCTGACCCCTGGGCCCGCGCCGGCCTGAGCGCGGAGCGCCGAAGGCGCCGCACCCCCGTGACGGGAGTGCGGCGCCCTCGGCGTGCCGGCGCGGGGCGCCGGTGTCGTGCTCGCGGGTCCGGGTCAGGCCGTTTCGGACATGTCCTCGTAGCCCTGGATGTCACGCGGGTCGCGGCGGCCCGGGCCCGTGTAGCGGGCCGAGGGGCGCACCAGGCGGCCGGTGCGCTTCTGCTCCAGGATGTGCGCCGACCAGCCGGCCGTGCGGGCGCAGCTGAACATGGAGGTGAACATGTGGGCCGGCACCTCGGCGAAGTCCAGCATGATCGCGGCCCAGAACTCCACGTTGGTCGCCAGCACCCGGTCGGGGCGGCGCGCGTGCAGCTCTTCCAGCGCGGCCTTCTCCAGTGCGGCGGCCACCTCGTAGCGCGGGGCGTCGAGCTCCTTGGCGGTGCGCCGCAGCACGCGGGCGCGCGGGTCCTCGGCGCGGTAGACGCGGTGCCCGAAGCCCATCAGGCGCTCGCCCTTGTCGAGCGCCTTCTTCACGTAGGCCACGGCGTCGCCGGTGCGCTCGATCTCCTCGATCATGCCGAGGACGCGCGAGGGCGCGCCGCCGTGCAGCGGACCGGACATCGCGCCGACCGCGCCCGACAGGGCCGCGGCCACGTCGGCGCCGGTGGAGGCGATGACGCGGGCGGTGAAGGTGGAGGCGTTCATGCCGTGCTCGGCGGCCGAGGTCCAGTACGCGTCGACGGCCTTGACGTGGCGCGGGTCGGGCTCGCCCCGCCAGCGGATCATGAACCGCTCGACGACGGACTCGGCCTTGTCGATCTCGCGCTGCGGCACCATCGGCAGGCCCTGCCCGCGGGCGGACTGGGCGACGTAGGACAGCGCCATGACGGCGGCCCGCGCCAGGTCGTCGCGGGCGGTCGCCGCGTCGATGTCCAGGAGCGGTTTCAGGCCCCACACGGGCGCGAGCATGGCGAGCGCGGACTGCACGTCGACCCGGATGTCCCCGGAGTGCACCGGGATGGGGAAGGGCTCGGCGGCGGGAAGGCCCGGGTTGAAGGCACCGTCGACCAGCAGGCCCCACACGTTCCCGAAGGAGACGTGGCCGACCAGGTCTTCGATGTCGACCCCTCGGTAGCGGAGCGATCCGCCTTCCTTGTCGGGCTCGGCGATCTCCGTCTCGAACGCGATGACCCCTTCGAGTCCGGGTACGAAATCGGACATCAGGCGGCTCCTCAAATAGTGCGAACACGCGCGGCTCCCGGCGTGATTCGCGGTCCGGCGCGGTCATCCCCGTTGATGCCCGGCACGGCCGATGGTCATCCGTGCGGGGACCCTCGGACCGGCCCCAAGATTTTGTCCGTTCCGCTTGGGGTTCGGAAGCGTGACATACGGCACACTCCCCGGTCCCGTCCTGCGGCAGGATGTGCCGCGTGACCCATCAGGACCTTGACCCCGCCGTCATGCGCAAGCAGTACCGCTCCGAGATCGTCGAGGAGGGGAGCCTCGCCGACGAGCCGATGGCACAGTTCGCGCACTGGTTCCGGCAGGCCGCCGACGCCCACCTCTTCGAGGCCAACGCGATGGTCGTCTCGACCGCCACCCCCGAAGGCAGGCCCAGCTCCCGCACCGTCCTGCTCAAGCAGTTCGACGCGCGCGGCTTCGTCTTCTACACCAATTACGGCTCCCGCAAGGGCCGCGAGATCGACGCGAACCCGTACGTCTCGCTGCTCTTCCCCTGGCATCCGATCGCCCGCCAGGTCATCGTGACGGGCACCGCCACCCGCGTCGGCCGCGACGAGACCGCCGCCTACTTCCGCTCCCGCCCGCACGGCTCGCAGCTGGGCGCCTGGGCCAGCGAACAGTCCAGCGTGATCGCCTCGCGCGCCGAGCTGGATCGTCGGTACGCGGAGCTGGAGGCGCGCTACCCGGAGGGCGAGCAGGTGCCGGTGCCGCCGGAGTGGGGCGGGCTGCGGGTGGTGCCCGACGCGGTGGAGTTCTGGCAGGGCCACGAGAACCGGCTGCACGACCGGCTGCGCTACGTCCTGGTGGACGGCGGCGGGTGGCGGCTGGAGCGGCTCTGCCCGTAGCGGGGTTGCGCGCGGGGACCGCGGGCGGGACCGCGCCCGCACGCGCGGGGGCCCGGCGGCCCGTGAACGCAGGCGACCCGCGGTCTCGGGTTCCTCTCCTGCAGTGAGAGGAGCCGGCCGGACGTACCGGCGAGACCGCGGGTCGGGTGACTGCTTGGGATTGGCGCCAGGCGGGCTGCGCCGGGCACCGCACTGGGTGCGTTGCTGACGACGGGCCCTTAGCCCGCAGCCACCTCACGCGTCCGGTTTCCGTACATTTCGGGAACCACCTCCCTTCTCGTGTAGGACAGAGCGTAGGCCTGCTCTCCGAGGGCCTCAAGCTATTTATTCGACTCCTTGCGCGATGTCTCAACTCGCCTACCCCTGCCGGGAGTTGCTCCCTACACTGGCCCTCCGTCACTGGGGGAGGGGTTGTCATGAGCGCACGGTCACTGCCGCGCGACTACCGGGTCCGGGCCCAACAGATGAACGCCGTCTACATCGCCGTCGCCCTGGGCACGGCCGGCATCGCCCTGTCCGTCCTGAACCTCAAGGACGTGGCGGGCGGAGTGAAACTGCTGATCATGGCGGTGATCCTGCTCCTGTTCGGCTGGCTGCTGTGGGCCTCCAAGCGCTGCTCCACCTCCGCCGACCTCAAGGGCATCCGGGTCCGCCGCTTCACCGGCAGCCGCAGCCTGCGCTGGGAGGACGTCCAGGAGATCCGGGCCGTGCCCAATCCGAGCGCGGGCATGGCCAAGAACCAGCCGAAGTTCATCTCGTACGCCTACGACTACACCGGGCGCCGGCTCCAGCTCATGTACCTGGACGACAACCACGTCGACGTGGCCCGCGAGATCGGCCTGATGCGCGGCGCCTGGGAGGAGCTGCGCGGCGAGGACTGGGAGCCCGAGCCCGAGGCGCTGGCCCGCATGGGACGCCAGGAGAGCCGCGGGCGCAAGGCGCTGGCGGCGACGGGCTGGGTCCTCGGCTTCATCGCGGTGGTCGCCGTCATCTCCGTGGTGGTGATCGTCGCCGGCGGCTGACCGGACCCGCGCCCGCGTCCCCTTCGCGCCCCCCGGCCGCGCCTTCGCATAGCGAACATTCCGGGACGATTGCGGGAAGCGGCTGTGGTCTGCGTCACGTTCCAGTTCAATGATCTGACGTGCCGCACACGCGAACACCTGCGGGGGGTGCCAGGTGAGTGCTTCCGGACGGGGCGATACCGCCGACGACCTGCTCGCAGCGCTGCTCGACGGGATGGACGCCGCCCTGTGCGCGTTCGACTCCGCCGGCGTGATCACCCACTGGAACCGCGAGGCCGAACGGATCCTCGGCTGGAGCGCCGCCGAGGCCGTCGGCCGCCACGGCTTCGCGGGCTGGGCCGTCCGCCCCGCCGACGCCGACGAGATCCAGGACCGGCTGATGTCCGCGCAGGAGGCGCCCGGCCGACAGGTCCACGAGTTCGCCCTGCTGACCAAGGACGGCGGACGGATCCTCGTCCGCACCCAGTCCGCCGCGGTGCCCGGCTCCGACGGGAAACCGGCCGGGGTCTACTGCGCCTTCAGCGAGGTCCACGCCCAGATCGACCTGGAACGCTCCATCGCGCTGAGCGAGGCGCTGATGGACGACGCCTCCTGGGGGGTGGTCCTCGTCGACGTCGACCTGCGCCCGGCCGTGGTCAACACCCACGCCGCCCGCGCCTTCGGCTCCGGCCGCGCCGCCCTGCTCGGGCGCCCGCTCGGCGACCTGCTGCTCCAGGGCGTCGAGGAGCTGGAGGGCGCCCTCCAGCACGTACTGGCCGAAGGGGCGCCGCCCGCCCCGCTGGAGCTGTGGGTGTCCGTACGGACCCCGGAGGGGGTGCGCAGGCGCTGCTGGCGGTGCGGGTTCCTGCGGCTGGCCTCGCCGCTCGCGGAGGAGCCGGTGCCGCTCGGCGTCGGCTGGCTGTTCCAGGACGTCACCGAGGCCCGGCGGGCCGAGCTGGACACCGGGCAGCTGCGCTTCCGGACCAACCAGCTCCAGCGGGCCGGGCGGGCCGCCGCCGAGTGCGAGGACCCGGCCGAGGCGGCCGCCGTACGCCTCGACTACGCGCTGGCCGGGTTCGCGGAACACGCGCTGGTCGACGTACTGGAACCGGGCCCGCGCCGCCGCCTCGTCCGCGCCGCCGCCTCCCCCTCCGGGCTGGCCCTGCTGCTGCCGGGACCGGGAACCATCCCGGTCCGCTACGAGCCCGCGCACCCGGCGCTCCAGGCCCTCGACCGCGTCGGCCCCGTCCGGGCCAGCGCCCCCGGCGCCCCCGGCGGAGACCCGGCCGAGGGCTGGGCCCGCGCCCGCCGGTGGCCGCCGGGAGCCACCCACGCCCTGTGCACGGTGCTGCGCAGCCGCGGCCGCACCCTGGGCACCCTGACCTTCCTGCGCGGCGCCTCCCGCCCCGCCTTCGAGCGCCCGGACGCCCTGTACGCGGAGGAGGTCGCGGCCCGCGTCGCCGCCGACCTGGACCTGGCGACGGCGACCTCGACGGGGAGCCCGGCGGACAATGCGCCGGACGACGCGCCGGGCGACCGGACGGGCTCCTAGAGGGGCGTCAGGGCTTGGTCTCGCCGGTCTTCGCGGCGGGCGGCAGCGCCCAGACATGGGCCGGGGTGACGATCTTCGTCACGGCGTTCGCGACCTGGCTGCTGAGCGAGCCGCCCCGGTCGGTGTCGGAGTTGATCAGGATCACCAGCGTGGCCCCGGTCGCCGGCAGCCCGACGGCGATCGTCTCGTAGCCGGGCAGGTCGCCGTTGTGCCCGACCCAGCCGTTGAACTCGGCGATCCCCAGCCCGTACGAGACCCCGGGGAAGCCCGTCGGCTCGGTGCGCAGCCGCTGCGCCTGCGTCGCCGGCTTCAGCAGCCGGCCGTCCAGCAGCGCGGGCACCCAGGCGCCCAGGTCTTCCAGGTCGGAGGTCATGGCCCCCGCGGCCCACCCCCAGGAGGGGTTCCAGTCGGTGGCGTCGACGACCTTCCCGCCCGGACTGAAGGTGGTGTAGCCGTGGGCGTGCGGCTCGGGGAACGCGCTGCCGGACGGCAGGGCGGTGGAGTTCAGCTTCAGCGGGGCCGCCACGTGCTCCCGGAGGTAGCCGGACAGCGGCTGCCCTGACACCTTCTCCACCAGCAGGCCCAGCAGCACCGTGTTGGTGTTGCTGTACTGCCACTTGGCGCCCGGGGCGAAGTTCGGCGGGTGCGCGAAGGCGTAGGTCAACACCTCCCGCGGGGTGAAGGCCCGGTGCGGGTCGGCGCGCAGCTCGGCGAGGAACTTCTCGTCGTCGGTGTAGTTGAAGAGCCCGCTGCGCATGCTGGCCAGCTGCCGCACGGTGACGTGCTCGCCGCCGGGGACCCCGGCGACGTACTTCGAGATCGGGTCGTCGAGGCCGACGAGGCCCCGGTCGACGAGCTGGAGGACGCCGGTGACGGTGAAGGTCTTGGTGACGCTGCCGATCCGGCTGTACATGTCGGTCTTCATCGGGACGCCGGTCTTGACGTCGGCGACGCCGAAGGCCTTGACGTACTCGCCCCGTCCCGGGATCCGCAGGCCGATGTTCACCCCCGGGACGTCGGCCTTCTCCATCACGGCGGCGATGGCCGTGTCGAGCCGTCGCACGGTCCCGGGGTCGAGGTCGGCCGGTACGGACGCGGGCGCGGCGGCGACCGTCGTGGGGCCCGCGGGCGGCGCGGCGGCCGCGGACGCGGGGGCGACGCCGGAGCCCGCCATCAGCAGCGTCAGGGCCGCCGCGCAGGCGGGCAGGGCTCGGGCCCCGACTCCGGCCGACGCCCGGCGGCAACGGGCCTCGGGAACGCGGGGTGCACGACGCGGGGCACGGTGCGTGGGCATGGGGCATCGCCTCCGAGTCCCCGAGGCCCCGAGCTGGACCTCACCAGCCTAGGAACGGCCCGAGGCGGCCGCGACCCGGTTCGGGATCGGGGCAGGTACCGGGGCAGGCCGTGACGTCGGCGGTGTCAGGGGGGCGTCAGAGGCGTCGGCGGCGTCAGGGGCAGTAGCGGCGTCAGCGGCATCAGTGGCGGAAGAAGATCCGGTCGCCGTACTCCTGCATGACCCGGCCGTTCCACTCGTGGCCGCCGTCCACGTTGCCGGAGCGCAGCAGTGGCGGCTCCAGGCCCCGGGAGGCGAGTTCGCCGGCCGCCACGGCCATCACGGCCTGCATGATCGCGCTGGTCACCACGGTGGAGGCGGGGGCGAACGGCGCGTCGATGGCCTCGTGCGTCAGCTCGGCGTCCCCGACGGCGATCTTGCTGTCGAGGACGATGTCGCAGTGGTCCTTGAGGTAGGTGCCCGAGACGTGCCGGGACTTGGTCTCCGTCGCGTACGCCACCGAGGTCACCCCGATGACCGTCAGGCCGATCGCGCGGGCGTTCATCGCCATCTCGACGGGCAGCGCGTTGCGCCCGGAGAGGGAGATGATCACGAGGACGTCCCCGTCGGAGGCCGGGCTGCTGTCCAGGACCGCCCCGGCGAGGCCGTCCACCCGCTCCAGCGCGCTGCCGAGGGTGGCGGGCATGACGTCGATCCCGACGGTGCCGGGGACGGCCAGGAAGTTCATCACCGCGAGTCCGCCGGCGCGGTAGACCACGTCCTGGGCGGGGAGCGAGGAGTGTCCGGCGCCGAAGGCGAAGAGGCGGTTCCCGGAGGCGACGGCCGCGGCGATGGCGGTCCCCGCCTCGACGATCCGATCGGACTCCTCGTCACGCACCCGCTCCAGCAGGCCGATGGCGGCGTCGAAGAACTGCCCGGCCAGCTTGCTCTCGCTCATACGCCGAAGGCCCTTCAGGGTGGGGTGCGGTGGGGGTGCGACGGTGTCCGCCGCTCACCGTGCGGTCTGGACCAAGGACCTGTCAATACGAACGTCAATCCCGGGCCCAAAGGCCTGGCAGCGGGGCCGCGGCGGGCGAGTGTGAAGATCTGCGGACATGTCCCGTACATGCCTTGACGCTCGGCGCGGGACGGTTGTCGGCCCGATGCGTCAGAATTGGGTGCAGGGCCAGCGCACGCAATCCGAGGGGCACGAATGTCCGGACTGATCGATACCACGGAGATGTACCTCCGCACCATCCTCGAACTCGAAGAGGAAGGTGTGGTCCCCATGCGCGCCCGGATCGCCGAGCGGCTGGACCAGAGCGGTCCCACCGTCAGCCAGACGGTGGCGCGCATGGAGCGGGACGGACTGGTGTCCGTGGCCAGTGACCGCCATCTGGAGCTGACCGAGGAGGGGCGCAAGCTCGCGACGCGCGTGATGCGCAAGCACCGCCTCGCGGAGTGCCTGCTCGTCGACGTGATCGGGCTGGAGTGGGAGCAGGTCCACGCCGAGGCCTGCCGCTGGGAGCACGTGATGAGCGAGGCGGTGGAGCGGCGCGTACTGGAGCTGCTGCGTCACCCGACCGAGTCTCCGTACGGGAACCCGATCCCGGGCCTGGAGGAGCTGGGGGAGAAGGCCGAGGCGGACCCGTTCCTGGAGGACGGCATGGTCAGCCTGTCGGAGCTGGACCCGGGCAGCGAGGGCAAGACGGTGGTCGTCCGTCGGATCGGTGAGCCGATCCAGACCGACGCCCAGCTGATGTACACGCTGCGCCGGGCGGGCGTACAGCCCGGTTCGGTGGTCAGCGTGACGGAGTCCCCGGGCGGGGTGCTGGTCGGCAGCGGCGGAGAGGCCGCCGAGCTGGACTCGGAGATCGCCTCGCACGTGTTCGTCGCCAAGCGCTGATCCCTCGCCGAGCGCCGAGCCGACTCCCGTAGAGGTGGTCGGCGGTTCGGTGGTTGGCGGTTCAGGGGCGGGAAATGTGGACGGTCCCGGCGCCTTGCGGCGCCGGGACCGGTCCTCCCCTGGCTGACCCGGAGCCCCGAGCTCTCAAGGTCATCCCCTTCGGACCGTCTTCCCCGATCGGTCCGCCTCCCTGTTGAAAGGATCTCCATCGGCAGCGGCGGCCAATCCTTGAGCAAGGTCACTCGAAAGAGCGGTGTTGTCGGCGCGAACCCGATTCTCGAATACAGGTTCGATAGTCTGGCCGGGAGCGAAGGGGGTGCATCTGCGGTGGTACAGCGCATCGATGTGACGGGGGCCGACGGGGTCCGCCTGGCCGCCTGGGAGTTCCGCGAACCGCCGGCGGAGCCCCTGCGACCGCCGGTGCTGTTACTCCACGGGCTGATGGGCCGCGCCCTGCACTGGGCCGGCACCGCGCGCTGGCTCGGCGAACACCGCCGCGTCGTCGCCCTGGACCAGCGCGGCCACGGCCAGAGCGAGCGCCCGCCGCCCGGACCCGGCCTGAGCACCCCCCTGGGCCGGGACGCCTTCGTGGCCGACGTCGAGGCCGCCATCGAGCAGCTCGACCTCGGCCCCGCGGTCCTGATCGGCCACTCCATGGGCGCCCTCACCGCCTGGCAGCTCGCCGCCCGCCGCCCCGAGCTGGTCCAGGCGCTCGTGATCTGCGACATGCGGGCCTCCGCGCTCGGCGAGGCCTCGCAGCAGGAGTGGGAGGAATGGTTCCGCCACTGGCCCCTGCCCTTCCCCACCCAGGACGCCGCCCGCCGCTGGTTCGGCGAGGACGATCCCCGGGTGGAGCGCCCCGACCCCGGGCGGGGGGACTTCTTCGCCGAGGTCATGCACCGGGCGCCGGACGGCTGGCGCCCGATCTTCTCCCGCCGCCAGATGTTGACCGCCCGCGCCACCTGGGTCCACGACGCCCACTGGGAGGAGCTGGCCCAGGTCCGCTGCCCCACCCTGGTCGTCCGCGGCCTGGACGGCGAGCTGGGCCGCGCGGAGGCCCAGGAGATGGTCCGCGTCCTCCCGGCCGGCCAGTACGCCGAGATCCCGGACGCGGGCCACTACCTCCACTACGACCACCCGGCCGCCTGGCGCGCGGCCCTGGAGCCCTTCCTGGAGGGAGTCACGGCGAACGCGACCTAGGCGCGACCGGGTCCCCCCTCGGGGGCTGGGCCGTCTCTTTCGGATCTTGGCGGCCCGGCAAGATCCGAAAGAGCCGGCTAGGCCCGGCCGGTGTTCAGGAGGATCTCCAGCAGTTCCTCGGGGGCGTCCCGCATCACGTTGTGCCCGGAGTCCACGGCGTGCGTGCGCCAGGAGGGGTCGGCGGTCAGGCGCTCGTACTGGGCGGCGAAGGGGGAGGGACCGTCCCAGCCGGTGGCGTAGACGAAGTCCCGGCTCCCGAAGCGGTCGAGGCCGTCCTTCAGGCGTACCGCCTGGAGGAGCGAGGCCAGCGGGTGCGGGGTCGCGCGCGGGTCGAAGAACGGCAGCGGGGCGCTGGAGTACCCGGTCTCGCCCGCCCCGGAGAGGTACCAGCCGCGCTCCTGCTCGCCGACCAGCGACCAGCAGGAGTCCCCGTCCGCCGGGACCGTCGCGTCCACGTAGACCAGCCCCGCCACCCGCTCCGGCACGCGGTCGGCGGCGCCCGTGACGACCATCCCGCCGTAGCTGTGCGCGACCAGGACCGCGTCGGTGATCTGGTGGTCGGTCAGGAGCCCCACCACGTCGTCGATGTGGGTGTCGAGGTTGACCGAGGCGCCCAAGAGGTGCTTGCGCTCGCCCACCCCGGTGAGGGTCAACGGGAAGGCCTCGTGGCCGTGCGCGCGCAGCGCCCGGGCGAGGGGTTCGAAGGTCCAGGCGCCGTGCCAGGCGCCGGGTACGAGGACGTAGGTGGTCATCGGGGTCTCCTCGGAGGTCGTGGAGGGGTGCGCCGCGAGGGCGACGGTCAGTCGACCGTCAGTACGATCTTGCCCGTCGTGCGGCGGCCGTCGGCGCGTTCGTGTGCCTCGGCCGCCCGTTCCAGTGGCAGGACGGTGTCGATCTCCGGCCGCAGCAGCCCGGCTTCCACGAGGCCGGCGATCTCCCGCAGGCCCGCCTGATCGGCCTCCACCGCCATGAAGCAGGCCCTCAGCCCCAACGGCCGCGCCACGGCCGCCAGATGGGACTCGGCCGGGGAAGCCAGCGAGACGACCAGGCCGCCGGGGCGCAGGGCGCGCAGCGAACGCGGCCCGTACTCCCCGCCGATCGTGTCCAGGACCACGTCCACCGGGTCGATCGCCGTCTCGAACGCGGTCCCGGTGTAGTCGACCACCTCGTCGGCGCCCAACTCCTTGAGCAGGGCGTGCTTCTGTGCCCGCGCGGTGCCGATCACGTACGCCCCCCGGGCCTTGGCGATCTGCACGGCGAGGTGACCGACCCCGCCCGCCGCCGCGTGCACCAACACCCGCTGCCCGGGCCGCACCCGCGCCGTGTCCACCAGGGCCTGCCAGGCGGTCATCGCGGCCAGTGGGGGGGCGCCCGGTGTGGGGGCGCCCCCTGCGGGGTGGGTGGCGGGGGGTCAGCCCCTGCTGACCGCGGTGAGGATTTCCGGGAGGCGGCGGGAGACCGTGGGGGAGGCCAGGCGCAGGCCCGCCCAGGTGGCCAGGGTGCCCCAGAGGGCGCCGAAGGGCAGGACGGTCCAGGCGAGGCCGGAGAAGCCGTCCACCGCGGCGACCAGGATGGTCAGGACGATCACCGGCGAGCAGATCAGCGCCGAGGCGACCAGGCCCAGGAAGATGCCCAGCCAGGCCAGACCGCCCTGGCCCGGGGCGACGTTCTTGAAGGCGCCGTCCGACGGGATCGAGTACGGGAAGCGGGCCGAGGTCAGCGCGCCCGTGCACAGCATCGAGCCCAGCAGGGCCAGCGTCAGGCCCAGCGCGGGCGGGAAGCCGTGCCAGTCGCCGACCAAGGCGGCCGTGGCCGTCGTGACGACGACCGAGTACGGGACGGTGATCAGGGCCAGCGCGGCAGCCCGGGCCCGCAGCTCCACGAAGGCGTCGCGCGGGGAGGAGATCGTCTGGGCGACCATCCAGAACGCCGAGGTGTCCTGCCCGAACTGGTTGTACATCTGGACGCCCAGCATCCCCGCGCCGAAGCACGCCAGGTACACCGAGCCGGTGCCCTGGAGGGCGTTGAAGATCGGGACGATCGCACCGACCGCCAGCGCCGACACCCAGGCCGCCTTCGTCTTCGGGTCCCGCACCACGTAGCGCAGGGTGCGCTGCATGGTGGCTCCCGTACGGCCCGCCGGGAGGAAGGACCAGACGCCGCCCGTGCCGCGGTCCTTCGCCGGCCGGGCGGAGATGACCGTCGAGCCGTCCGGGGTGACCATCAGCTTCGTCAGGCTCCGCTCCCAGAACCAGAGCAGCCCCGCCAGGGCGAGCAGGGTCAGGGCGAGCTGCGCCACCGCGACCCCGTACGAGCCCTCGCTCGCGGAGTCCACCATGGCGACCGCCGTCATCGGCGGCACCCACCGCAGCACGGCCCGCGCCGGCTCCAGTTGCTCCAACCCGCCCGTCTGCAGCAGGCGCTGACTGGCGAAGTTGGCCACCTGGGCGCCGATCGCGATCAACAGGCCGCTGAGCAGCGCGAGGTCGCGCCCCTTGCGGCTGGAGAGCAGTCGCACGTTGGCCGTGGCCACGGCGCGGGCCAGCGTCACGCAGCCGAGCAGCAGCAGCGGCGCGCCCACGACGGCCGCCACCACCCCGGCCGCGCCCCGCGCGAGCGCCGCCACCGAGCCGACGGCCAGGCAGAGCGTGAACAGCGGGCCGATCCCCACCAGGGAGGAGGCCAGGAGGGCCCGTACGAGAGGCCGCGGGCGCAGCGGCAGCATCACGAGCCGGCTCGGGTCGAGGGTCTCGTCGCCGGTGGGGAAGAACAGCGGCATCA
This sequence comes from Streptomyces sp. NPDC088097, assembly GCF_044741845.1. Lineage (NCBI taxonomy): Bacteria > Bacillati > Actinomycetota > Actinomycetes > Kitasatosporales > Streptomycetaceae > Streptomyces > Streptomyces sp. NPDC088097. The sequence goes on along the minus strand of NZ_JBIUTJ010000001.1, from coordinate 1,096,091 downwards.
CGGTCCAGCCCAGCGCGATGATCGCGGTGAGCAGCACCACCACGGCGCCCGCGTGGGCGTTGCCGTGCAGCAGGGCCAGGCCGAGGGTGGCGAGGGCGCTGAGGACGAGCGAGAACACCAGGCTGACGATCCAGGCGGCCTTGCGCTTCGAGGAGCCCTTGAGGCCGTTGCGCATCAGCGACAGCTTCAGCCGGACGAACAGCGGGACCAGCGAGACGGATGGGGCGGCCGAGGTGGTCGGGCCGGCGGAGGCGGTTGTGGTTGTGCTCGTGGTCTCGGTGGTGGCGGTCATCGGGCGCCGCCGAGCCAGTCGAGGGAGCCGCCGTCGGCGCGGTCCTGGGCGCCGACGAGTTCGAGGAACGCGCTCTGCAGGGAGGGCGCGGAGCCCCGTACGTCGGCCAGCGGACCGGCGGCGCGGATCTGCCCGGCGGCCATGACGGCCACCCAGTCGCAGAGCGATTCGACGAGCTCCATCACGTGGGAGGAGAACACGACGGTGGCGCCGGAGGCGGTGTAGCGCTCCAGCACCCCGCGGATGGTCTGCGCCGAGACCGGGTCCACGCCCTCGAAGGGCTCGTCCAGGAAGAGGACTTCGGGGTTGTGCAGCAGGGCCGCGGCGAGGCCGATCTTCTTGCGCATGCCGGTCGAGTAGTCGACGACCAGCTTGTGCTGGGAACCCGCCAGGTCCAGGACGTCCAGCAGCTGCGTGGCCCGCTTGTCGGTCTCCTCGCCGGGCAGGCCGCGCAACCGGCCCATGTAGCCGAGGAGTTCGCGGCCGGAGAGCCGCTCGAAGAAGCGCATCCCCTCGGGCAGCACCCCGATGCGGGACTTCACCTCGACCGGGTCGGCCCACACGTCGTGGCCGGCGACGATCACGCGTCCCATGTCCGGGCGCAGCAGCCCGGTCACCATCGACAGCGTGGTCGTCTTGCCCGCGCCGTTCGGGCCGACGAGCCCGATGAACCGGCCGGCGGGCAGTTCGAGATCGATTCCCCCGACGGCCACCTGCTCGCCGAACCGCTTCCACAACCCCTCGACGCGGACGGCCGCGGGCCGCCCGGCCCCCGTGCCCGTCGTGTCCCCCTTCGCCCCCGTTGCCGCCGTCGACCCTGTGGCCCCCGCGCCCGTCGTGCCCGCCGCGTCGGTGCCGCCCGCTGCCGCATAACCCTGGTCCGGCATGCGCCCGCCTCTCGTTCCGTTCCCCGTGGTCGTACGTTCCTCACCATAGGAGGGGGGAGGTGCGGGAGGCAGTTACGTATGTCATGAACTTGCGGACACGAATGTCAGCGGTCGGCGTGGGCGGCAGACGGCAGACGGCAGCCGGCGATGCAGACGATCAGCCGCCCGGCGGTCAGCGCCGGTTGCGGGCGGCGGCGGCCTCGCTGCCGCACGCGTACGCGAGAGCGTCGATCAGTTCCTCGGTGTCCGGCAGCCAGCGGTTCGCCGGAGTGGGCTTGCGCGCCCACTGCACGGGGCCCTTGCCGCCGTAACGGGTCGGCGGGGCCGGCACGAACTCGCCCTCGCCGCGCGCCGCCAGGTCGATCATGGACGGGGACCAGCCCGACTTGCGCACCAGATCGGCCATCTTCACGCCGGCGCCGGGCAGGACGAAGAACAGCATCCGGTGGTCGGGGGTCAGGGCCACCGGCCCGAGCGTGCGCTGGTGGCGCTCCAGCCGGGCCAGCGCCAGGAAGCCGGCGGAGTCGGGCACGTCCAGCACGTCGAAGGTGCGGCCGGTCGGCAACAGGATCGAGGCCTGCGGGTGCCGCGCCCAGTTCCGGCGCACCCCGACCGCGCTGCCCGAGGCCAGCGAGGCCCACTCCTTCACCGTCGGGTGCGCCCCGGGGGCCGTGCAGTCCGCCGCCCCGCAGGAGCACGTCTCCCGGCCGTCGCCGTGTTCCAGCCAGGTGCCCGCGAAGACGTCCCAGTGCCGCTCCTCGACGTACCGCAGGGCATGGTCCAGCGCCTGTTCGCCGCGTTGCTGGGGGATGGGCGCGGTCTCCGTGACTCCGATGGTCTCTTCCACGACCATCACAACTCCCGGGGTCACGGGGGGTTACGGGCGTAAACCAGCCGGTGGGCGCTGCATCGATCCTGCATACGGGGCGCATAGGAGCACACGCGGGGGCGCGTAGGAGGCCGGGGCGCGGTCGTTGGGTAACGACACGTCGCAGAGGGGAAGATTCTCCGCACTTCAGGCGGGAAGTGATCATTCCATCGCTCTCCCGTGGCTTCAGGGGGTTTTTGAATGGCAGCCAGGCCTCTCGTCGCCCGTCAGCCGAACGAACGGCTGCAGGCGCTCATCCAGGAAGCCGGGTGCTCCAATGCCGGGCTCGCCCGGCGCGTCAACATGTGCGGGGCCGAGCACGGCCTCGATCTCCGCTACGACAAGACGTCCGTGGCCCGTTGGCTGCGCGGTCAGCAGCCGCGCGGTCGGGCCCCGGGCATCATCGCCGAGGCGATCGGCCGCAAACTCGGCCGGACCGTCACCATCGACGAGATCGGCATGGCCAACGGCAAGAACCTCGCCTCCGGCGTCGGCCTGCAGTTCTCCCCGACCGTCATGGGGGCCATCGAGCAGGTCAGCGAGCTGTGGCGGAGCGACGTGGGGCGGCGCGACTTCCTCGCCGGGTCCAGCGTCGCGGCCTCGGCGCTGGTCGAACCGAGCCGCGACTGGCTGATCACCGGCGCCGACCCGCAGGTGGCCCGCAGCGGCGGGGCACGCGTGGGGATGTCCGACGTGGAGGCCGTCCGGGCCACCACGCAGGCGCTGACCGAGCTGGACCACCGCTTCGGCAGTGGGCACGTACGGCCGGTGGTCGTGCACTACCTCAACTCGGTGGTCTCCGGGCTCATCGGCGGCTCCTACCGGGAGCCGGTCGGGCGGGCCCTGTTCGCGGCGGTGGCCCGGCTGACCGAACTCGCCGGGTACATGGCGGTGGACACCGGCCAGCCGGGCCTCGCCCAGCGCTACTACATCCAGGCCCTGCGGCTGGCCCAGGCCGCGGGCGACCGCGCGTACGGCGGCTACGTACTGGCGGCCTCCATGAGCCACCTCGCCGCCGAACTGGGCAACCCCAGGGAGATCGCGCAGCTGGCCCGGGCCGCCCAGGAGGGCACGCGCGGGCAGGTCACGCCGAGGGTCGAGGCGATGTTCTACGCCGCCGAGGCGCGCGGGCACGCCCTGCTCGGCGACCCCCGGGCCACGGCGGTGCTGTCCGGGCGGGCCGTGACGGCGCTGGAGCGGGCGGAGCCGGAGTCCGGCGACGACCCGGTCTGGATCCGGCACTTCGACCGGGCCTACCTGGCGGACGAGCTGGCCCACTGCCACCGCGACCTGGGGCAGGCCGACGCGGCGGCGCGGCGGGCGGAGGAGGCCCTGCGGGGGCTGCCGGTGGAGAAGGCGCGCCGGCGGGCCATCGGGCTGCTGCTGCTGGCGGCGGCGCAGGTGCAGCAGCGGGAGGTGGAACAGGCCTGTCAGACGGCGACCAAGGCGGCCGATCTGCTGGGGTCGCTGCGCTCGCGACGCGGCGCGGAATACCTGGACGACTTCCGGACGCGACTGGAGCCGTACCGGGAGGAAGCGGCGGTCAGGGAGTTCGGGGCGAGGCTGGAGGTTCAGGTGGCCTGACGCGCCCGCGGGGTGACCGGGTAGCGTGACCCGACGTCCGGAGCAGGTGCGGGGCAGTCGGAGAACGCGGAGGAGTACCGGTGACGCAGAACGGACAAGGGGGCGTCCCCCAGCCCGGGTCGGCGCATCCGGCACACCCGGATCCGGATCCGGACGCGTATCCGGCCCCGGGCCGCGCGCCGGAAGGAGCCGGTCGGCAGGACGACGCGCAGGGCCCCCCGCAGGCCGGGGAGCCCTGGGCCGCGCCGGCCTACGGGTACCCGGACCAGTCGCAGCAGGCGTACGGGCAGCCGGGGCACGGGCAGGACCCGTACGGCGCCCCGGCCCCCGGCCCGGCCCCCGCTCCGGGGCCGGAGCAGGCGTACGGAGGCGGGTACGGCGCGCCCCCGTACGGGCAGCAGTCGTACGGGCAGCAGGCGTACGCACCCGCGGAGCCAGGCGGGCCCGCCTACGGCTACCCGCCGGCGGGTCACGTCGTCGGGCCCGGCTTCGAGGGGCCGGGCGATCCGCACGGGTACGGCTACCCGCCCATCCCGGAGGCGGCCACCCAGTACATCCCGCCGGTCCCGTCGGCTCCGGGCCATGAGGCGGCGACGCAGTACATCGCGCCGGTCCCGTCGGCTCCGGGCCATGAGGCGGCGACGCAGTACATCGCGCCGGTTCCGTCCGCTCCGGTGCACGAGGCGGCGACGCAGTACATAGCGCCGGTTCCGTCGGCTCCGGGCCATGAGGCGGCGACCCAGTACATCGCGCCGGTCCCGTCCGCCCCGGTGCACGAGGCGGCCACGCAGTACATCGCGCCGGTCCCGTCCGCTCCGGTGCACGAGGCGGCCACCCAGTACATCCCGCCCGTTCCGTCCGGGCCGGGGGCCGAGGACGCGACGCAGTTCATCGCGCCGGTGCCCGCCGGGCCCGCTCCGAACGCCGCCGAGGGGTTCGACGGGCTCTTCCGCTCGGACTCCGACTCCGCCGGGCACACCCAGCACCTCCCGCCCGTGCCGGCGCAGGCCGCGCCGCCCCGGCGGACCCCGCCGCCGGCCCCGCCCCAGCAGTACGCCCCGCGGCGGCCCGGCCCGCCGCAGTCAGCGCCGCAGCATCAGCAGTACGCGCCGCCGCCCCCGCCCCCGCCGGGTCCCCGCCGGATATCGCCCGTGGTCATCGCCGCCGGGGTGTTCGGGCTGGCCGTGGTCGGGCTCGGGGTCGGCGCGCTGCTCAGCGACTCCAAGCCCAGCAACAACGACCCGGCCGCGGTGGCCCCGCAGCCCAAGGACTCGGCAGCCGCCGAGGCGGCGGCCGGGGAAGCCCCCGTGGACCCGGCTCGCCCGCAGGCCGTCCAGCTCGACAAGCTCCTCGCGGACAGCAACGACAGCCGGGCATCGGTGATCAAGGCCGTCGAGGACATCAAGGTCTGCAAGAACCTCCCCCAGGCCGCGCAGGACCTGCGCGACGCGGCCAACCAGCGCGAGGGGCTGGTCACCCGGCTCCAGGAGCTGAAGGTGGACAAGCTCCAGGACCACACGAAGCTCTCCGCCGCCCTCTCGCGCGCCTGGAAGGCCTCGGCGGACGCCGACGGGAGCTACGCGGACTGGGCGGACGAGATGGCCCGCGACCGGGGTGCCTGCAAGGACGGCAAGGCCAAGAGCACCGACAACGCCTCCGACGGCAACAAGTCCAGCGGCGAGGCGACGAAGGCCAAGCAGTCGGCGTCGGTCATGTGGAACCGGATCGCCACCAAGTACTCGCTCACCCCCCGCGACACCACCGCGCTGTGAGCCTGCGCACCGGCCTGGGCCGACTGTTCGGCTCCGAGGGCCCGGGCTCGGTCCCGGGACGGCCGGCGGAGGGGGACGCGTCCCTGGCGGAGGCCACGGCGTTGCTGGGCACGAACATGGAGGCGATCGCCGGGGACTTCAGCCTGGAGGGCATCCGCTCGCTGGGCAGCCCGGTGGCCACGCACGTCTCCAACGGGGGCGGGTCCCTGCTGGAGCTGTGGCTGGAGCCGTTCGGCCAGGACTACTGGCTGCGGCCCGGCGAGACCTTCGTGGTGACCTCGTACGGGAAGACCGGCGACGGCGCCGTGTTCGAGGTGGTCCACGAGCCGGAGCGGATCCAGGTGTGGGCCACGTCGTTCTTCGCCACCGTCACCTTCCCCGACGGCACCGAGGTCCCCGGCGGCCACCAGCGCCCGCGCGAGGAGTACTACTAAGGCCGTAATCCCCGCGCGCCCGCCGGGGATTACGGGACAGCCCTTGGGGCGTCAGGCCGAGCGGGGGGCCTGTTCCAGGACCGAGGTCATGTCCTGGGGCGCCTCGCCGGGCTGGGTGATCAGCCGGCCGGCCTGGACGACCTGGAAGCTGACCCGGCCGTTGACCAGGCGCGGGAAGCCGGAGATGGCGCGCATGTCCTGGTAGCGCCAGCTCAGGTCCGGGGTGAGGCCGCCGGTCTTGACCCCCGAGCTCTGGCCGAGGGCCCGGGCCACCTTGCGGCCGGTGATGTCCCCGTCGTCCATGCCCCTGAGGATCTCGCTCAGCACGGTGTACGCGATCCAGGTCGTCTGGGCCCCGCTGTCGTCGGGGTCGACGGAGTCGTCCCCGAAGGCCTGCTCGGAGATCACCTTGCGCATCGGCGCCCACAGCGGGTCGGTGGAGACCGGGTACCAACTGGTGAGCAGGGCGCCTTCGAAGGGGCTCTCCTTGCCGCCGGTGCGGTCCACCAGGGCCTGGCTGACGCTGCCGAGGACCGAGGAGATCTGCGGGTCCTTCTGCGGGGCCTGGGAGTTGACCCGGCGGAAGGCGTCGAAGAAGGTCTCGGTGCGCTCGCCGAGGACGGCGGTGACACAGCTCTTGGCGCCGTCCTTGGCAGCCTCCTTCGTCGACCCGCCCGCCGAGGGCGACGGGGTGGACGAGGAGGACGGGGAGGACGGGGAAGCCGTGGAGCCGGAGCCGGAGCCGGAGCCGGAGCCGGAGCCCGTGGCCGTGGTGCCCGTCAGGGCGTCGCGCGCCTGCTGGGTGAAGTCGGTGGCGTCCTCGGCGGCCCGGATGTCGTGGGCGTCGGCCATCTTGTTGACCTTCAGCCCCGCGTTCAGCAGCACCGGCATGGAGTCGCCCGCGAGGGTGTCGGGCCGGACCAGGGACACCTCGGAGCAGGCCTTGCCCAGCTGGTGCCCGGCGCCGGCCAGGAGGGCCGGCTGGCCGCCGTTGATCGGGTAGGACAGGGTGCTCTGGAACTCCTCGGACGACACCCCGTAGCCGCCGACGAAGGGGATGCCCGCGGCCTCCAGCGGGGCCATGAAGGAGCGCCCGTGCTGGCTGTAGGAGCCCACGACCGCGATGGCCTTCTCGGAGACGGCCTGCCGGGCGCACTCGCCGGCGCCGGCCGGGGTGTTCTTCTCGTTGCAGGTCAGCACGCGCAGCTTGTGGCCCTTGATGCCCCCGTTGGCGTTCACCCACCGCTCGTAGGCCTTGGCCATGCCGGGCATGCCCGGCATGTTGGTGGCCTTGGTGTCGATCGGGGCGAACGTCATGACCGTGAGGGTGTCCCCGGAGCCCCCCGAGCCACCGGGGATCACCCCGCACCCGGCGGTGAGACATGCACCCATCGCCGTGGCCAGAAGGGTGCGGGAGAAGGATGCTGCGCGTCGCCGATTGGTCATGTCCACGCACCATTCCGCTCGCCGGGGAACGAAGGAGTGAGGTGTACACAACATTCGGTGACGACCAGGTGAACGCCGGGGGAGCGGGCTCGCCGGCCGGTGCGACGAAGAGGCGCGGGCGGGGGCGCCGGTGGGGGCGCGGGCGCCTGAAGATCGCTCCGGGGAGGAACGTACGATCGAAAGCGTGACATTCGCCCAAGGTTCGAAGAACTCTTCCCGCCGCGGCGGCCGCTCCTCCACCATGGGCGGCATGCCCCTCAACGACATGCCGTGGTGGCGCTGGCGCAGCAACGTGCGCTCGGCGCTGCACATGCTTTCCGACCCGGAGTTCCAGGAGCAGACCTGGCTCGCCGGAATCGGAGGGTACGGAGACGTCACCGACGCCGTGTACCGGCTGGTCGAGGACACCTGGCTCGACAGCTGGTCCGCCGACAAGTACGTCGGCACGATCTTCCGCGACACCCAGGAGGCGGCCCTCGTCGACCTCGCCGTGCTGCGGGTGCTGCGGATCCTGCACCAGGCCGGGCCGGACGCGCCCGTCTCCACGTACCTGGCGCACCCGGACTGGCCCGAGGCGGTGCGGGCGGCGCGCGACGCGCACGTACGCCTCGCGACCGCCGACGGGGAGGACCCGGACGAGCGCCCCAGCTCCGTGGAAGTGCTCAAGATCCTGACCAGCGCGGTGTGAAACGGCGTGTCGTCGTGAAAGGCTGTCCCGTCATGAGCGAACTCCCGCAGCCGAAGGCGCAACAGCTGACCCAGCAGTACGTACTGACCCTCTCGTGTCCGGACAAGCAGGGCATCGTGCACGCCGTGTCGAGCTATCTCTTCATGACCGGCTGCAACATCGAGGACAGCCGGCAGTTCGGCGACCACGACACCGGCCTCTTCTTCATGCGCGTGCACTTCTCGGCCGCCGAGCCCGTCACCGTGGAGAAGCTGCGCGCGAGCTTCGCCGCGATCGGCGACTCCTTCCGCATGGACTGGCAGATCCACCGCGCCGACGAGCGCATGCGGATCGTCCTGATGGTGTCGAAGTTCGGGCACTGCCTGAACGACCTGCTGTTCCGCTCCAGCATCGGCGCCCTGCCCGTGGAGATCGCGGCCGTGGTCTCGAACCACACCGACTTCGCCGAGCTGGTCGGCTCCTACGACGTGCCGTTCGTCCACATCCCGGTCACCAAGGACACGAAGGCCGCCGCCGAGCGGCAGGTGCTGGAGCTGGTGCGGGAGCAGAACGTCGAGCTGGTCGTGCTCGCCCGCTACATGCAGGTGCTCTCCGACACCCTGTGCAAGGAGCTGAGCGGGCGGATCATCAACATCCACCACTCCTTCCTGCCGAGCTTCAAGGGCGCGAAGCCGTACCACCAGGCGCACGCGCGCGGTGTGAAGCTGATCGGCGCCACCGCGCACTACGTGACGGCGGACCTCGACGAGGGCCCGATCATCGAGCAGGAGGTCGAGCGCGTCGGCCACGAGGTCACCCCCGACCAGCTCGTCGCCATCGGCCGGGACGTGGAGTGCCAGGCGCTGGCCCGCGCGGTGAAGTGGCACAGCGAGCACCGCGTGCTGCTGAACGGCACGCGCACGGTCGTCTTCGCCTAGGCCGGTGCGTGCGTGCGGACGGGGCCCGGCCGCGACCGGGCCCCGCGACCGCGGGCGTTATGCGTCCGGGGCGGCCACGCCGCAGTAGCCCGAGAAGGCCGCCAGGATCTCGTCCTCCGTGATCCGGCCGTCGCCGTCCGCGTCCAGGGCAGCGGCGACCTGCACGGACAGCTCCTCCGGGGTGCCCAGCACCCGCATCACGCGGGCCGCCGCCGCCGGGGTCGCCCCGGCGCCGTCCTCGTTCGCCACCGCGATCACGGCCGCCAGGAACGGCCGGGCGATCTCCGCGAACCGCTCCGGGCTGTCCCGCAGCCGCTTCGCCGCCCCGGTCACGAACTCCTCGCGCGAGACCCGCTGGTCCCCGTCCACGTCGGCGATCCCGGCCATGCCCTGCCAGAAGGCCTCGGCGCCGATGAAGACGGCCTGGCCCCGGTCGGAGCGCGCGGTGGTGCCGAACTCCTTCAGTACCGCCTGGGCGGCCGTGTTGAAGTCCTCCCGGTCGATGTAGCCGGAGCCGTCCTGGTCGAAGGTGGCGAATCGGGCGGCGATCTTGCGCTCGTACTCTGCGCTGTCCATGTTCGGCGTTCCGCCTTCACGTGTGCGATGGGGTGCGGTGAGGATGCAGTTCAAGACAGGCAGGAGCGTAAGGCCTCGGTGGCCTGCGCGTTAAGCGAAGCGGTCAAGGAGGTGGCCGCATCGAACCCGCGCACGGGGCGCGCGGCGGGGCGCGTACAGATGTGCGCACGCGTGTGTCGCCCCACAGGCCCCGGAGTTCACGGGACGCGCCCGTGGCGACTTCACGGACCGGCACTAGCACGCGTCCGCACTTCCGAGGCGAGCTTCTCCCAAAACAGGCGCGGTGTGGCCGGTGCCCACTACATTTGACGGGTCGACACAGGGCTGGAGGCGCACCATGGCGAAGGACGTTCCACCGCGTTGGGACCGCCGCATGCAGCAGCGACTCGCCCGCGGTGAGGCCGCCGCGCTCGGTGAGCTATACGACCGCTTCGCCTCCCTCGTGCACAGCCTGGCCCATCGGGTCCTCGGCGACGAGAAGGCCGCGGACCGCATCACCCGCGAGGTCTTCGGCTACATCTGGGAGAACCCGGACGCCTACGACCCCAAGCAGGGTTCGATGCGTTCGTGGGTCGCCCGCATCACCCAGGGCCAGGCCGTCGCCCGGCTGCGCCAGGCAGAACTGGGGCGCGGCTCGCGCGAGGAGCTGGAGCAGAAGGTGCGCAGCGCCAACGCGGCGGCCCGCGCCGACTTCATCGTCACCTCCATGCCCGCGCCGCTGCGGGCCGCCCTCGAACTGGCCTACTTCAAGCGCCGCGACTACCGTCAGGCCGCCGCCGACCTCCAGATCAGCGAGGACGAGGCGCGGCGCCGGTTGCGGCTCGGCCTCCAGCTCCTGTCGACCGCCAACGCCCTGCCCCGGGAGGACCCCGCTCCGCCCGGACGCGGCCCGAGCGGATATGGAACCACCCGATGACCGGTCCCTCCGAAGAGCTTCCCGACGACGGCCGCGAGCGGCCCCCGAGCGGTCCGCCGCGGATACCCGGGCCCCGCGCGGCCGGTGACGACCTGCGCCCGCCGCAGCCGCTGCCGCTGCCCGCGCCCCGGCCGCGGGTCGTGCCCGATCCCGCGCCGGCGCCCACCCACGCGGTGCTCAAGTCCCTGCTCGGAGCGTGGGCGTTGGCCGCCTGCTCCGCCGAGGAGACCGAGGCCGTCGAGGACCACCTCACCGAGTGCGCGCCCTGCGCGGAGGAGGCCCTGCGGCTGCGGGACGCCGTCGGGCTGCTGCACCCCGAGGAGAGCCTCGACCTGAAGCCGCTGCTGCGTTCGCGGGTGCTGGAGGACTGCCTCGGCAAGCGGCCGGCGCGGATCCCGGTGCCGGTGTGGGCGAGCCCGTACGACACGGAGACCGCGCGCCTGGACGCGCTGCTGCGGGACTTCGGTGACGCCGAGTGGCACACGCCCGTACGCCTGAAGTGGTTCGAGGAGGAGCGGCGCCGCACGCACCGGACCACCGTGGCGGGGGTGATAGGGCACCTCCTGACGGTGGACGGGATGATCGCCACCGCCCTCGGACTGGACGACCCGCTCGGTCCCGAGGCCCCGCGCGGCGGCCCCACGGGCCGGACGGAGCACTTCTGGAGCTCCTCACCGCACCCGACCACCCGTCGGGTCCGCGAACCCTGGCGGGACCAGGGCCACACCCTGGTCCGTACGGTCTCCTTCGCCGGCCGGGGCGTCGCCGAACTCTCCGTGGACTACGGGGGCTTCGCCCTGCCGCTCGGGGACGCCTTCCTGGAGCGGGCCTTCGAGTGCTGGGTGCACGCCTGGGACATCGCGGAAGCGGTGGACTACCCGTACGAGCAGCCCTCGGGCCCGCACCTCAACCGCATGATCGACCTCGCGGCGCGCCTCCTGCCGGGCGCGCTGGCGGGTCGGCGCCGCTCGGGCCTGGCCGCGCCCGCGCGGGGCCTGGTCGCGGCGGGGGCTCCGGGGCGGACCCTGCACCTGGAGATCGAGGGCGCGGGCGGGGGCGGCTGGGACATCGCCCTGGACTCCCCGGCCGCGAGGCCCTCGCGGGAGCACACGGTGGCGGAAGTGGCTCTGGACGGGCTGGAGTTCTGCCAGCTGGCCGCCGGGCACATCTCGCCGGAGGAGGCGGCGGTGGGCCAGACCGGCGACCGCGAGGCCATCCGCGACGTCCTCTTCGCGGCGGCCTCCCTCAGCCGACTGTAGGAAGGGACCGCCCCGTCGCGGAGCCCGACCCGCCGCCCCGCCCGGCCCCCGCCCGACCCCTGCCCGGCCCGCCGCACCCGGCGGGGGAGCGGTCAGGCGTACCGCTCGCGGAGCCGGTACTTGAGGACCTTGCGCAGGGCCTCGTTGCGGGGCAGGGATTCGACCAGCTCCAGCTGTTCGGGGAGCTTGTGCGGGGACAGGCCCTGGGCGCGGAGGTACGAGGTCAGCTGGGGCAGGGTCAACGGGGCCGCGTCCGGGGGTTGTTCGACCACCGCGCAGACGCGCTCGCCGCGTTCCGGGTCGGGCAGGCCGATGACGGCCACGTCGCCCACGGCGGGGAGCTGGTGCAGGAGGTCCTCGATCTCCTTGGCGGAGATGTTCTCGCCCTTGCGGATGATCACGTCCTTGCTGCGTCCGGTCAGGACGAGGTGCCCGCTCGGGGTGAGGTGTCCGAGGTCGCCGGTGATCAGGTAGCCGTCGGGGTCGAAGACGCCGTCGGTGGCGCCCTCGCGGCCCAGGTAGCCCTGGCAGACGGCCTCGCCGCGCAGTCGGACCTCGCCGTCGGTGTTCGGCGGGAGGAGGGCGCCCTCGGGGGTGGTGATGCGGATGGACATGCCCTCGGGCGGGCGGCCCTCGGTGGTGGCGAGGTGGTCCGCGGTGTCCTCCGGGTCGCCCATGGTGATCATCGGGACCTCGGTCATGCCGTAGCCGTGGGTCAGTTGGCAGCCCAGCTCGCGCACCACCGCGTGGTAGATCTCCGGGGGCTTGGGGGCGCCGCCGCCCGCGAGCAGCCGCAGGGTGGGGATCAGCCTGGTGGCGGGGTCCTTGCGCTGCTCGGTCAGGAACATCGAGTAGAAGGCGGTGGAGCCGCCCGCGACGGTGACCCCGTGGCGGCGGTACCCGTCGAGGGCGGCCGGCAGCGCGAACTTCTCGAAGAGGACCGCCGGGAATCCGTACAGCAGCAGCATCACGGTGTAGTCGGGCCCGGCTATGTGCGCGAACGGGAAGGCCATCGATCCCACGTCCGCCGGGGTCAGGCGCAGGGCGTGGGCGAGGCAGGAGCCGCCGGCGAGCAGGGAGCGGTCGGTGTGCAGGACGCCCTTGGGGTCGGAGGTGGTCCCGGAGGTCCAGTAGATCCAGCGGACGTCGGTCCCGGTGGCGGGGGGCGGGGGCAGGACGGAGGGATTGCCGTCGGGGAGGTCGTCGTAGGCCTCGAAGACCCCGTGCGCGCCGAGCCGGGCGGCCATGGCGGTGTGGTCGTGGCCCCGCCAGACGCCGGGGACGGCGAAGTACTCGGCCTTGGACTCGCGCAGCGCGAAGCCGACCTCGCGGTCCCGGTAGAAGGGGATCACGGGCGACTGGACGGCGCCGAGCCGGGCGAGGGCGACGGACAGCAGGACCGTCTCGATGCGGGTCGGCAACTGCCAGGCGACGACGGTCCCGGGGCGCACGCCCATGTCGTGCAGGCCGGCCGCGACGCGTTCGGCGCGCTCGCGCAGGGCGCCGAAGGTGAGGGTGCGGTCGTCGGCGGGGTCCTCGGCGGCCTCGATCAGGACGGGGCCGTCGGGGGTGAGGGCGGCCCGGCGGGTGACCAGCTCCCACAGGGTCCGGGACCGGCTCAGTTCTGTCGCTGTCGCGATGTCCGTCATCCGGACCTCCCCAGGCAGGCTGCGGCTCAACACATTATCTGACGGATGGTCAGATCCAGCGCAGAGCGTAGAGCGCGGACGCTTGTCGGTCCAGGGGTGGCGGGGCTAGCTTGTTTCTGACGACCCATCAGATCGGGTCGTGCCGGCGTGTCGGATTGGGGAGACAAACGATGGAACTGCCTCGGATCATCAGCGTCGACGACCACGTGATCGAACCCGCCCACCTCTTCGACGTGTGGCTGCCCGCGAAGTACCGCGACCGCGGCCCCAAGCCCCTGACCGCGGGCATCGGCGAGCTGGCGTACACCGGCGGCAAGTACGTGATCACCATGGATCCCGACGGGCCGCCGACCGACTGGTGGATATACGAGGACCTCAAGTTCCCGTACAAGCGCAACATCGCCGCCGTCGGCTTCGACCGCGACGACATGACCCTGGAGGGCATCACCCGCGAGGAGATGCGGCGCGGCTGCTGGGACCCCAAGGCGCGGCTGCTCGACATGGACCTCAACCACGTCGAGGCCTCCCTGTGCTTCCCGACCTTCCCGCGCTTCTGCGGCCAGACCTTCGCCGAGGCCCACGACAAGGAGGTCGCCCTCGCCTGCGTGCGCGCCTACAACGACTGGATGGTCGAGGAGTGGTGCGGCGACAGCGGCGGCCGACTGATCCCGCTGTGCATCATCCCGCTCTGGGACATCGACCTCGCCGTCGCCGAGATCCGGCGCAACGCCGCCCGCGGCGTGCGCGCCGTGACCTTCTCGGAGATCCCGACGTACCTCGGCCTGCCCTCGATCCACTCCGGCTACTGGGACCCCTTCTTCGCCGTCTGCCAGGAGACCGGCACCGTCGTCAACATGCACATCGGGTCCAGCTCCCAGATGCCCGCCGCCTCCCCCGACGCCCCGCCCGCCGTCCAGGCTTCCCTGAGCTTCAACAACGCCATGGCCTCGATGATGGACTTCCTGTTCAGCGGGGTCCTCGTCAAGTTCCCCACCCTCAAACTCGCCTACAGCGAGGGCCAGATGGGCTGGATCCCCTACGCCCTGGAGCGCGCCGACGACGTGTGGCGCGAGCACCGGGCCTGGGGCGGGGTCAAGGACCTGATCCCCGAGCCGCCGTCCACGTACTACTACCGGCAGATGTTCTGCTGCTTCTTCCGCGACAAGCACGGCATCGCCTCGCTGGACGTCGTCGGCCGCGACAACGCCACCTTCGAGACCGACTACCCGCACGTGGACTCGACCTTCCCGCACACCAAGGAGGTCGCCCTCGACCACGTCAAGGGCCTGGACGAGGAGACGGTCTACAAGCTGATGCGCGGCAACGCCATCCGCATGCTGGGCCTCGACCTGGACCGGGACCGGGGCGTGGACCGGGACCGGAGCCGGAACCGCTGATGGACCTCACCCACACCGAGGAGGAACAGGACTTCCGGGAGCGGCTGCGCGCATGGCTGGCGAAGGTGCTGCCCGAGCTGCCCGCCAAGCCCTCCCCGGACGACTGGCCGGGCCGCAGGGCCTACGACGCCGGCTGGCAGCGCCGCCTGCACGACGCCGGCTACGCGGGCCTGCACTGGCCGACGGACGCCGGGGGGCGGGGCGCCACCCCCACCCAGCACCTGATCTTCCTGGAGGAGACCGAGCGCGCGGGCGCCCCGTACGTCGGCGCGAACTTCGTCGGGCTGCTGCACGCCGGCCCCACCATCGCCGCCGAGGGCACCGCCGAGCAGCGGGCGCGCTGGCTGCCGCCCGTGCTGCGCGGGGACGAGGTGTGGTGCCAGGGCTTCAGCGAGCCCGGCGCCGGCTCCGACCTGGCCTCCCTGCGCACCCGGGCGGTGCGCGACGGGGACGATTACGTGGTCACCGGCTCGAAGATCTGGACCTCGCACGCGGAGGTCGCCGACTGGTGCGAGCTGCTGGTGCGGACGGACCCCGGCGCGGCGAAGCACCGGGGGATCTCCTGGCTGGCCATGCCGATGGACGCGCCCGGGGTCACGGTGCGGCCCCTGCGCACGCTCGCCGGGTCCACCGAGTTCGCGGAGATGTTCCTCGACGAGGTGCGGATCCCCGTCGCGAACCGGGTGGGCGCGGAGAACGACGGCTGGCGGGTGACCATGGTGACCCTGTCCTTCGAGCGGGGCACCGCCTTCGTCGGCGAGGTCGTCGCCTGCCGCCGCACGCTCGCCGGGCTGGCCCGCAGGGCCAAGGAGAACGGCCGCTGGGACGATCCGGTGCTGCGGCGCCGGCTCGGCCGGCTCCACGGGGAGTTCGGCGCGCTGTGGCGCCTGACCCAGTGGAACGTCAGCGAGTCGGAGAGGTCCGGCGGGGTCCCCGGCATCGGCGGCTCCGTCTTCAAGCTGGCCTACTCGCACGCCCGCCAGGAGCTCTACGAGGTCGCCGCGACCGTGCTGGGGCCCGAGTCGCTCTCCCTGGAGGAGGAGTGGACCCTGGACCGCCTCTCCTCGCTCTCCTACACCATCGCGGCCGGCACCTCGCAGATCCAGCGCAACATCGTGGCCGAGCGGATCCTCGGCCTGCCGAAGGGACGGTGAGCGGCGCCATGGACTTCCAGCCGACGGAGGACCAGCGGGCCCTGCGGGCGGGCGTACGGGGCCTCCTCGCCGGACGGTACGGGCGCGAGGCGCTGCGGGCCTCCGTGGACGCCGGCGACGCCGCCGGGCCGGTCGTGGACCGGGCGCTGTGGCGGGAGTTGGGCGAGGCGGGCTTCTTCGCGCTGCGGCTCCCGGAGGCCGCCGGGGGTGTCGGCCTGGGGCTCCCGGAGGCGGTGCTGGTCTTCGAGGAGGCCGGACGGGCGCTGCTGCCCGGGCCGCTGGTGGCCACCCACCTGGCCGCCGGGACCGTGCCCGGCGCGGCGGAGGGCACCGCCGTGGTCACCGCCTTCGACCTGGCCGGGCCCCTGGTGGCCCACCTGGGGGAGGCCGACGCCGTGCTCGGCGCCGGCGCGGGCGGGGTCCCGCCGGGGGAGCGGGTGCGTTCGGCGGACCCGCTGACCCCGCTGTGGCGGGCGGCGGGGAGCCCGCCCGTTCCCGGGGAGCACCGGGACGCGGGGGCGCTGCTGACGGCGGCCCTCCAGGTCGGGAGCGCGCTGCGGACGCTGGAGCTGGCGGTGCGGTACGCCGGGGAGCGCGAGCAGTTCGGTCAGCCCATCGGGGGCTTCCAGGCCGTCAAGCACCTGTGCGCCGACATGCTGGTGCGGGCCGAGGTGGCCCGTACGGCCGTGTACGCGGCGGCGGTGACGGGGGACCCGGCCGAGATCGCCGCGGCGAAGCTCCTCGCGGACGAGGCCGCGGTGCGGGGCGCCCGGGACTGCCTCCAGGTGCACGGCGGGATGGGCTTCACCTGGGAAGCGGACGTGCACCTGCACCTCAAGCGGGCGTGGGTGCGGGCCGAGCAGTGGCGGGGGGCCGGGGAAGCGGAGGAACTCCTCGCGGAAGCGCTCCTCGCGGAGGCCCTGCGGTGAGCACCGCTCGATCCGTAGCTCGCTGTGACGAGTAGGTGCGGGAGGGACGGCGCGGGACGCATGTCCGATTACAGAGAGTTGATATCGGTTTGTGTCCTTCGCCCACCCCGATACGGGCCGGCGGGAGGGGTCCGCTCCGGTACGCTCCCACGAATGCGAGCGGTTGAGCGGCGCGAGCGTCGCACAGTATGCACCACGCCCACTCCTTCGCGCTGGAATATGCCCGAAGCGCTTGTTGTGGTGACTGTACGTCAACCATGCTGCTCGACGCGGGGATCACATGCGGTGATCCCACCCCGTCGCGAGGCGAAGTGTCCGCCGGTTCGGATGGTGTGAGCGGTGCAGGTGCTTCAGGTGCAGCTTGAGGTAGGAGCGGACCCGGCCGAGGTCGGTCGGGCCCGACGGTGGGCGCGGTCCCGCCTGGCGGGCTCGGGCATAGGGGACGACGAGCCCCTCGCCGAGACGCTGATCCTGCTGATCTCCGAACTCGTCACGAACGCCGTCGTGCACACGGGCTGTCCCGCCGTGCTGCGGATGCTGCTCGGGGGACCGGGGGTGCGGGTCGAGGTCGCCGACGTGAGCGACCGGGCGCCGGCCCGGCGGCAGGCCGCCGGGGACGACACGGGCGGGCGCGGGCTGGAGCTGGTCGACGGGCTCGCGGACCGGTGGGGCTGGCAGCGCGAGGGCGCGGGCAAGCGGATCTGGTGCGAGGTGGACCGGGCGGAGCCGCAGAAGGCCGACACGGACCAAGATTTTGCCCGGCGCCGGGAACCGCACGTGTACCTCTAACGAGGTGTTGACGGTTCGTCACGGGTTGATCACCCTGGTGGTGAACGATTCGTCGCGAGGGGACGCCAAGGGTCCTGCCTTGACGAGTGCGGGTCGTGGGGTGGCGGCTGCCGTGCCGCGCTCGGGGCGTGCGCGAACGCACGCCGCCACCCGTAGGTCACGCCCGGCCGGGGTCATCCGCCTCCGCCGGCGGCCCGCGCCGAGACCTCCCGTACGTCGCCGCCGCGCGCCCGGATCCAGTCCTCCAGGTCCTCGCCCCCGAGCGGGGTCCGCACGCCGTCGGGGGCCTCGTGCACGGCGGGCCCGAACACCGAGCCGGTCAGCCCGGCCCCGCTCGCATGTCCGTGCCGCCCGTCTGCGCCGGCTGCCTTCCGTACCGCTGTCGTCAGGCGGCGGCGTCAGGTGGCGGTGTCAGGTGGCGGTGTCAGGCGGCGTCGAGCCACGGGCGGCGGCCCGGGCCCGTGGGGTGGGTGCCCGTGACGCCCATGACCACCGAGTAGAGGGTGGTCTCGGCCGTGATGAAGAGGCGGTTGCGCTTGGCCCCGCCCCAGGCGATGTTGGACA
Source organism: Streptomyces sp. NPDC088097 (assembly GCF_044741845.1). Classification (NCBI taxonomy): domain Bacteria; kingdom Bacillati; phylum Actinomycetota; class Actinomycetes; order Kitasatosporales; family Streptomycetaceae; genus Streptomyces; species Streptomyces sp. NPDC088097. Next base: position 1,077,970 of record NZ_JBIUTJ010000001.1, on the reverse strand, counting down.
CCGTCTCCGGGACGTTCAGCCGGCCGATCAGGGTGCCGTCGGGGTCGTAGCAGTGGACGCCGTCGGCCATCGCGGCGGCCCACAGCCGGCCGCCGTCGTCGAAGCGCAGGTTGTCGAAGCGGCTCCCGGTCGCCGCGTCGGCCTTGGCGAAGACCTCGCCGTCCGAGAGGCGGTCGCCGTCCGGGTGGACGTCGAAGACGCGGATGGCGCCGCCCCGGGTGTCGGAGACGAACAACCGCCGCTCGTCGGGGGAGAAGACGAGCCCGTTGGGGGCGCTGAAGCAGTCGGCGACCAGGCGGACCTCACCCGAGACGGGGTCGATCCGGTAGACGTTGCAGGAGCCGATCTCGCTCTCGGCGCGGTAGCCCTCGTAGTCGCTGGTGATGCCGAAGTCCGGGTCGGAGAACCAGATCGAGCCGTCCGACTTCACGGCCGCGTCGTTGGGGCTGTTGAGGCGCTTGCCCTGCCAGCGGTCGGCCAGCACGGTGACGGTGCCGTCGTGCTCGGTGCGGGTGACCCGCCGGTTGCCCTGCTCGCAGGTGATCAGGCGGCCCTGGCGGTCCAGGGTGTTGCCGTTGGTGTGCCCGGCCGGCGAGCGGAAGACGCCGACCGCGCCGGTGGTCTCGTCCCACTGCAGCATCCGGTCGTTGGGGATGTCGCTCCACACGAGCCGGCGCCAGGCGGGGAGGTAGATCGGGCCCTCCGCCCAGCGACAGCCGGTGTACAGGACCTCCAGGGCATCGTCGCCGTTCATGCACCGGCCGGTGCGGAAGCGGTCGTCGAGACAGGTGTAGAGCCCGGGGCGCTCGGTGGTCATGTGCGCGTCCTTCCCTGGAGAGATGCCGAATCGTGTTCGGCTATGGATCATTATCGCGATATGACATCTGGTCTCCTCAAGGATTATATGAACGAAGTGCCGTAGATCACGGAGCGATTCGGGTCAGAAGATCACGGAGCGATGCGCGTCAGAGCAGGGCCACCGGGGCGACCGGGGTGCCCGTGCCGCCCACGAAGGGCTCCGGCATGGCCGAGAGCAGGAAGGAGTGGCGCCCGGCTTCCGCGCAGGCCGTGGACAGGACTTCCAGGTTCCAGTTCTGGCCCTGGTGCATGCCCATCTCCACCAGGTCCAGCGCGTGCACCGGCAGCCACAGGTTCTCGATCTCCGGCGGGAAGATCTCGAAGGTCAGGGTGTCGTTGGCGACGGCGGCCACGTCCCGGGCGTGGAACCACTCGGGGGTGCGCACGGACAGCCCCGGCGACGGGAAGCCGTAGCCGTGCTTGTCGCCCGCCAGGTAGACTTGGACCTGGCCGGTGCGGACCAGGACGATGTCCCCCGCGCGCACCGTGACCCGGCCGAATTCCTCGGCCTGCGCCAGGTCCTCCGGGGTCACCGCGTGGCCCCCCGGCAGCCGGTCGAGGCCCTTCGCCCGGGCCACGTCCAGCAGGACGCCCCGGGAGACGATCGGGCCGGCCTTGTCGATGCCGCTGAACTCGCTGCGCCCGTGCGGGGTGATCGAGGAGGCGGGGCGGCCGTTGTAGATCCGGCCCGAGTGGGAGACGTGCGTCAGCGCGTCCCAGTGGGTGGCCGACTGCAGGCCCATGGTCACGGCGTCGTCGCTGCACGCCACCGTGCCCGGGCCGAAGATCTCCTGGTTGATCTGCACCATCGTGTGCAGCGGGTTGATCCGCCCGGGGATCATCCCCACCTGCACCCCGTCCTCCTTGAGCGGCAGGGCCAGGGGGATCCGACGACCGGTGCGCACCTCGGTGGCAGCCGCCCGGACCACCTCGTCCGTGACCAGGTTCAGGGTGCCGATCTCGTCATCGGCGCCCCAGCGGCCCCAGTTGTTGACGCGCTTGGCGATGTCGTGGAACTCGGGGGGCAGGGACATGGTCTCGATCAGCTCCTTGCGAGGCGGACGGCAACAGGGGCTTGTGTGAAGGGATCTGACGGGACATAGAATCTAACGGACCGTCAGAAAATGCGGGAAGGGGCCGGACGTGGGGAACTTCTTGGCAGGAAAGGTCGTCGCCGTCACCGGCGCCGGCCGGGGCATCGGACGCGCCGTGGCACTCGCCGCCGCCGCCGAGGGCGCCAAGGTCGTCGTCAACGACTACGGCGTCGGAATGGAAGGCAACGAGCCGACCAGCGAGATCGCGGACGGCGTGGTGAAGGAGATCCTCGCCGCCGGCGGGGAGGCCGTCGCGGTCGCCGACGACATCTCCACCATGGCGGGCGGCCAACGCGTCGTCGACACCGCGCTCGCCCGGTACGGACGCGTCGACGGGGTCGTCTGCGTCGCCGGCATCCTGCGCGAACGGATGCTCTTCAACATGTCCGAGCAGGAGTGGGACCCCGTCATCGCGACCCACCTCAAGGGCACCTTCACCCTCTTCCGCGCGGCCTCCGCCGTCATGCGGCGCCAGGGGAGCGGCACCCTCATCGGCTTCACCAGCGGCAACCACCAGGGCTCCGTGGCCCAGGCCAACTACAGCGCCGCCAAGGGCGGGATCATCTCCCTCGTCCGCAGCGCCGCCCTCGGCCTCAACAAGTACGGGGTCACCGCCAACGCGGTCGCCCCCGTCGCCCGCACCCGCATGTCGGCCAACGTGCCCATGGAGCTCAAGGAGATCGGGGAACCCGAGGACGTCGCCGCCCTGGTCACCTACCTCCTCAGCGACCGGGCCGGGGCCGAGGGCATCACCGGGCAGGTCTACACGATCGCCGGACCCAAGATCGCCGTCTGGGCGCAGCCCCGCGAACTGCGCGCCGGGTACGCCGAGGGCTCCTGGACCCCCGAGAAGATCGCCGACTTCCTGCCCGGGACGGTGGGCACCGACCCGATGCCCATGCTCGCGCAGCTGGAGGCCATGGCGAAGGCGGCGGCCGCCAAGGACCGCCCGAACGCGTAGGGGGCCCGGTGGACTTCAGCTTCGGCGCCGAGGACGAGCGGCTGCGCGCCCACGCCGCCGCCTGGCTCACCGAGCACCTCACCGGCCCGTACGCCGACGCCGTCGGCCTCGGCGGGCCCGGAAGCGAACACGAGGGGGTGGCGGTCCGCCGCGCCTGGGAACGCGAACTGGGCGCGGGCGGCTGGATCGGCCAGGGCTGGGACGTCCCGGACGGGGCGTACGGGCAGCGGCGGCTCTCCCTGACCGGGCAGGTGGTGTGGGCGGAGGAGTACGCGGCGCTGCGCGCGCCCGGCCGGGTCGGCCACATCGGGGAGAACCTCCTCGCCCCCACCCTCATCGCCTACGGGAGCCGCGAACAGCGGGAGCGCCACCTCCCCGGCATCGCCCGCGGCGAGGAACTGTGGTGCCAGGGCTACAGCGAGCCGGACGCGGGCTCCGACCTGGCCGGGATCCGCACGGCCGCCGTCCGCGATCCGGCGGACGGGCTGTACCGGGTCACCGGCCAGAAGGTCTGGACCTCCCTCGCCCAGGACGCCGACTGGTGCTTCGTCCTGGCCCGCACCGAAGCCGGCTCGCGCCGCCACCACGGCCTGTCCTTCCTCCTCGTACGGATGGACCAGCCCGGCCGCGTCGAGGTCCGCCCCATCCGGCAGATGTCCGGGACCAGCGAGTTCAACGAGGTCTTCCTCGACGGGGCCGTCGCCGCCGAGGTCGTCGGCGGCGAGGGCGACGGCTGGACCGTGGCCATGGGCCTCCTCGCCCTGGAACGCGGGGTGTCCACCCTCGTCCAGCAGATCGGCTTCGCCGCCGAACTGTCCCGGGTGATCGGGGCCCACGCCGCCGGGGGCCCCGGGGACCCCGTCCTGCGGATGCGCCTCGTACGGCAGTGGGCCGAGCTGCGCACCATGCGGTGGAACGCCCTGCGCACCCTCGGGGCCGAGGGCGGGCCGGGCGCGCCCAGCGTGGCGAAGCTGCTGTGGGGCGGCTGGCACCGGCGGCTCGGGGAGCTGGCGGTGGAGGTCCGGGGGGCCGCGGCGAGCGCCGGGCCGGCGCTCTGGGCGCGGGAGACCCCGTACGAACTCGGACTCGACGAGGAGCAGCGCCTGTTCCTGTTCACCCGGGCCGACACGATCTACGGCGGTTCGGACGAGATCCAGCGGAACATCATCGCCGAGCGGGTGCTCGGCCTGCCTAAGGAGCCCAGGTGAGAGGCGTCGTTTTCGACGGCAAGCAGGTCCAGGTGGTCGACGACCTGGAGGTCCGGGATCCGGGGCCGGGGGAGGTGCTGGTGGCGGTCGCGGCGGCCGGGCTGTGCCACAGCGACCTCTCGGTGATCGACGGGACCATCCCGTTCCCGCCACCGGTGGTGCTCGGGCACGAGGGCGCCGGGGTGGTGGAGGCGGTCGGGGCGGGCGTGACGCACGTGGCGCCCGGGGACCACGTCGCGCTGTCCACCCTCGCCAACTGCGGGGCGTGCGCGGACTGTGACCGGGGCCGGCCGACGATGTGCCGCAAGGCCATCGGGATGCCCGGGCAGCCCTTCTCCCGGGGCGGGAAGCCGCTCTACCAGTTCGCCTCCAACTCGGCGTTCGCGGAGCGGACCCTCGTCAAGGCCGTGCAGGCGGTGAAGATCCCGGACGACATCCCCTTGACCTCGGCGGCGTTGATCGGCTGCGGGGTGCTCACCGGGGTCGGGGCCGTCCTGAACCGGGCGCGGGTCGAGCAGGGCGACTCCGTCCTGGTCATCGGCAGCGGCGGCATCGGGCTCAACGTCCTCCAGGGCGCCCGGATCGCCGGCGCCACCACCATCGTGGCGGTGGACGCGAACCCGGCGAAGGAGGCGGTGGCCAGGCAGTTCGGCGCCACACACTTCATCGACGCCTCGACGGTCGCGGACACCTCGGCGGCCGTACGCGAGATCCTCCCGACGGGCGCCGACCACGCCTTCGAGTGCGTGGGCAGCCCGAAGCTGATCCGGCAGGCCATCGACCTGTTGGACCGGCACGGCAACGCGGTCCTGCTGGGGGTGCCCGGCTTCAAGGAGGAGGCGTCCTTCCTGGTGTCCTCCCTCTTCCTGGACAAGACGATCATGGGATGCCGCTACGGGTCCTCGCGCCCCCAGCGCGACATCGCCGTCTACGCGGAGCTGTACCGGCAGGGGAAGCTGCTGCTGGACGAGCTGGTCACCGAGGTCTATCCGGTGGAGGACTTCGCGAAGGCGGTGGACGACGCCCACCACGGCCGGGTGGCCCGCGGGGTGCTCACCTTCTGACGGGACCCCCGCCCCGGGACTTGGCCCGGGGCGGGGGCGCGGCGAGCGGGGCGGGGGCGGCGAGCGGCGGGCCGGGTGGGCCGTGGCGGGCGGGTCAGTCCGTGAAGCGGCCGAAGCGGCCCTTGTGGAACAGGAGGGGGTCGCCCTCGCCGGCCGCGCCCATGGCCTCGACCCGGCCCACGACGATGAGGTGGTCGCCGCCGGTGTGGACGGCCTGGATCCGGCAGTCGAGCCAGGCCGGTACGTCGTCCAGTTGCGGGGATCCGGTGGCGGGGGCCGGCCGGTGGGCCACCCCGGCGAACTTGTCGGCGCCGCTGACCGCGAAGGCCCGGCACAGGGTGCCCTGCTCGGCGCCGAGGATGTTCACGCAGAAGACGCCGGCGCGCGCGATGCGGGGCCAGGTCGTCGAAGTGCGGGCCACCATGAAGGTGATCAGGGGCGGGTCCAGGGAGAGCGAGGCGAAGGACTGGCAGGCGAAGCCGGCCGGGCCCTCCTCGCCCTCGCCGGGCGGGGCGGTGATGATCGTGACCCCGCTGGCGAAGTTCCCGAGCACCGCCCGGAACTCGGCGGGGCCGACGGGCGCCCGCTCGTCCGCGCCGACGGCCCTCAGGTCCGGGCGGGGGAGCGCGTCTACGTGTGCCGGCTCGGCCCCCGTGGAGGTGGGGGCGCCGACCGATCTGAGGTATCGGACGACGGTGGCCGCCATCCCTGCGTGTCCCATCACACCCCCGATTGAAACTGACGGCTCGTCAGATGGGAAGGGGGGTGGCGACCCCGGTACGCGCCCGTTCCTCTTCCCGCGGCCGGGCCGACCCCCCGAACGGGTGAAACCCCCGGGAGCCCCACCCCCGCACGGTGGCCGGGCGCGCGACGGCTCGGCATGGTGGCGGGCGGGCCGTACCCCCGTACCGCCCGCCCAGATCGCAGGAGGACCCGCTCATGCTCGGCACCGACTTCCGTACCGGATCCCCCAACTGGCTCGACCTCGGCAGCCCCGACACGGCGGCGACCGCCGCGTTCTACGGGGACGTCCTCGGCTGGGAGTTCGTCTCCGCCGGGCCCGAGGCGGGCGGCTACGGCATGTTCCAGGTCGGCGGCAGGACCGTCGCCGCGCTCGGCCCGCTCACCGAGGAGGGGGCGACGTCCGCCTGGATGGTGCACTTCCGGAGCGACGACGTCCAGGCCACCGCCGCGGCGGTCCGCGACGGGGGCGGCCGGGTGCGGATGGAGCCCATGGACGTCATGGGCGAGGGGTGGCTCGCGCAGTTCACCGACCCGCAGGGCGCGGAGTTCGCCTGCTGGCAGCCCGGCAGGACCGGCGGACTGGGCGCCACCTCCGAGGTCAACACCCTGCTGTGGGTGGAGCTGCACGTACCCGACCCGCCCGCCGCCATCGACTTCTACGCGGGCCTCTTCGGCTGGCGGAGCGCCGAGATGCCGGTGCCCGGGATGGCGTACCGGGTGCTCAGCATCGCCGACGGCGACCAGCAGGACGGCTCCTTCGGCGGGGTCGCCCCGCAGGGCGACGGCGCGGGCGCCGGATCGAACGAGGTGCCGTGCTGGGTGCCGTACTTCCACGTGGCGGACGTGGACGTGACCGCCGCCGTCGTGACCGCCGGCGGCGGGTCGGTGCTGATGCCCGCCGCGGACGTGCCGCAGGTCGGCCGCATCGCCTGGGTCGCCGACCCGGCCGGAGCGGTGTTCGCGCTGATGAAGCCGGACCCGCGGATGTGAGCCCTGGGCGGGGCCGTGGTCGGTCGGGCACGTGGTCCCGCGGGCCGGTTCAGCGCCCCAGGTACTTGGGCGTACGGCGCTCGACGAAGCTCGCGACGCCCTCGTTCGCGTCCGCCGTCGTCATGTTCAGCTCCTGGGCGGCGGCCTCCGCCGCCAGTGCCGTCGCCCGGTCGCTGTCCAGGGAGGCGTTGACCAGCTGCTTCGTCAGCGCCAGGGCGCGGGTGGGGCCCTGCGCGAGGCGCTCCGCCCAGGCCCGCGCGGCGTCCTGAAGCTCGGCGGCCGGGACCACCTTGTTCACCAGCCCGAGGCGGGCCGCGTCGGCGGCGGGCAGGGAGTCCCCGAAGAACATCAGCTCCTTGGCCTTCTGGGGCCCGACCAGGCGGGGCAGCAGGTAGGCGCCCCCACCGTCGGGGACGAGGCCCCGGCGGACGAACACCTCGATGAAGCGGGCCTCCTCGGCGGCGACGACCAGATCGCAGGCGAGGGCGAGGTGGGCGCCGATCCCGGCGGCGGTGCCGTTCACGGCCGCGATGACCGGCTTCTCGCAGTCCAGGACCGCAGTGATCAGCCGCTGGGCGCCGAGCCGGATCATCCGGGCCACGTCCCCCGCGACCCGCTCCCCGGTGGCCGGCGCGCCGCGCAGGTCGGCCCCGGCGCAGAAGCCCTTGCCGGTGGCGGTGACGACGACGGCCCGTACGTCGGGGTCGGCCGAGGCGTCGGCGAGCAGCGCGATGACACGCTCGCGTTGGGCCCCGGTGACGGCGTTCATGGCCTCGGGGCGGTTGAGGGTGATCCAGGAGACGCCGTTCTCGACGCGGTGCAGGATCTCGTCGGCGGGGTCGATGTTCATGGAACTCCGTTCCTCGGTGGCCCCCGCCCCGACCGGGCGGGCTCGATCGCGGGTCGCCCCGCGAGGGCGGAGCCGCCGTACGTGGAGGCTGACGGTCAGAGGCAGATGGCCAGCGCGTCCAGCGCCACCGCGCCCTGACCGCGCGGGAGCACCATCAGGGGGTTGATGTCCAGCTCGGACAGCACGTCGCCCAGTTCGAGCGCCATCCGTTGGACCCTGAGGACCACCTCCACCAGCGCGTCCACGTCCGCCGGGGGCGCGCCCCGGACGCCCTCCAAAAGGGCGTGGCCGCGCAGTTCGGTGAGCATGTGGCGGGCCTGGTCCTCCCCGAAGGGCGGCACGCGGACCGCCGTGTCGTTGAGGACCTCCACCAGGACCCCGCCGAGGCCGACGGTGACGGTGGGGCCGAAGAGGGGGTCCTGGGTGACGCCGACGACCATCTCGACGCCCCGCTCGACCATCTGGCAGACCAGGACGCCGTCCAGCGGGACGTTCTCGTAGCGGGCGATGTCCGTCAGCTCCCGGTACGCGTCGCGGATCTGGCTCGCCGAGGTGAGGCCGATCTTGACCAGGCCGAGTTCCGTCTTGTGCGCGAGCTGGGGCCCCGAGGCCTTCATGACGACCGGATAGCCGACCAGGCCCGCCGCCCGGACGGCCGCCGCCGCGCTGGTGACCAGCTGCTCGCGCGGTACGCGGATCCCGTACGCCCGCAGGAGCTGCTTGGCGGCGTGCTCGCTGAGCTGCTGGCCGGGCCGCATCAGGGCCTGGGCCTTGCGGTACGAGGGGGAGGGGGTGCGGGGAGCCTCGTCGAAGGGGGAGCGGTAGGAGGCGGTGAAGCGGTGGTGGCCGAGGTAGGCCCGTACGGCGGTGATGCAGTTGCCGAAGGTGCGGAAGGTGGCCACGCGGGAGGAGCCGAGCAGGGTGGTGCGGTAGGCCTCCTCCGTGCCGACGGGGGAGCCCCAGATCACGCAGATGACCTTGTCGGTCTGCTCGGCCGCGTCGACGAGGTCCTGGGCGAGCCTGTCGCTCATCGGGGGGAAGGGCCCGGTGATGGGACAGATCAGGACGCCGACGGAGGGGTCGGCCAGGATCGCGTCGATGATCTTGCGCCCGCGCCAGTCGCCGACGGGGTGCCCGCCGTTGTCCACGGGGTTGGCGACGTTGAGGTACTCCGGTATCCACTGGTGCAGCTCGTCCTGCTTGGCCCCGGAGAGGGTCGGCAGGCTCAGGCCCGCCTCGGTGGCGAGGTCGGAGAAGTGGGCGCCGGTGCCGCCGGAGATGGAGTAGACGACGACCCCGTCGGCCTGCGGGGGCCGCGCCCGCGCCAGCAGGGCGGCGGTGTCCTGGAGCTCGTCCAGGCCGTCGACCCGGATGACCCCGAACTGCCGCATCGCGGCGTCCACGACGGTGTCGGCGCCGGTCAGCTTGCCGGTGTGCGAGGCGGCCATGCGGGCGCCCGTCTCGGTGCGGCCAACCTTGACGGCGACGACGGGGACCCCGTTGCGGGCGGCCCGGTCGGCGGCGAGGAGGAAGGACCGGCCGTCCTTGAGGCCCTCCACGTAGCAGGCGATGGCCCCGACCTCGGGCCGCTCGGCGAAGTACGAGATGAAGTCGGAGGTCTCCAGGTCGGCCTCGTTGCCCGTCGGCGCCCAGTGGGAGAGGCGGATGCCCAGCTCCTGGAGGGTGTAGACGGGGCGCCCCTGGTGGCCGGACTGGGTGATGAGGGCGATGGCCGGCCCGTCGAGGTCCTCGCGGAACGCCTCGAAGGCGTTGAGGTTGGTGTTCGGGCCGAGCAGCCGCAGCCCGGAGCGCCGTACGGCGGCGGCCAGACGGTCCTGGGCGGCGGCGCCCTCGTCCCCCGTCTCGGCGAAGCCGGAGGCGAAGGCGACGGCGAACTTCACCTTGGCCTCGGCGAGTTGCTCGATCACCGGCAGCGGGTCGGCCACCAGCAGCACGGCCAGGTCCACCTGCTCGGGCAGGTCCGCCACGGAGGCGTGGCAGGGGATCCCGAAGACGGCGGTACGGGTCGGGTGGACGGGGTGGATGCGGGCCCCGACGCGCTCGGCCCAGGCGATGAGCTGGCGGGTGATCCCGGTGTTGGGGCGGCCGTCGGCGTCGGAGGCGCCGACGACGGCCACGGACTCGGGCCGGAAGAACCGGTCCAGGTCGGGGACGTCGGAGTGCAGCGGTCGCCCGCTCACGTCCAGCGCGACCGTGTCCTCGGCGGAGGCGGCCGCCGTGGAGTGGACGGCCGTCCTGGGGGTCTCCCCGCAGGCCTCGACACGTGCGCGGAAGTCGGTGGTGAGGGTGCCGTGAGTAGATCCAAGCATCGCTTCGCCCGCTCCCTGCTCGATGATCCCGGTTCGAATCCTTAGCTGACGCGTAGTCAGATTACTGAACTGACGCGCCGTCAGGAACAGGGATGCGCAGGAAAGCTGGTGGAGGAGATGTGGGGATGCGCCTGAACGGTCGCAGAACCCTCCGCTCACGGTCCAGACCGGATCCGGCCTAGGCGGGTTGCGCGGCTTGCGGCTCGGGGTCGGCGGCTCGCGGCTCGTGGCTTGCGGCTTGCGGTGATTCTCACGGATCTCGGCGGCGCGCGTCCGGTGGTCGGCGAGTTCGGCGCGATCGGCAGGGTTCGTCGCGATGGGCGGGATTCGCCCCGATCGGCGGGGTGTGGCGTGATTGACAGGCTCCTGCCCCGAGTCCATGATTCCACTACACATCTAGTGGACTCATGGAAAAGGGGGAGCCGTGCCAGAACCGACCACTTCCGACGCGGCCGGCGCCCGGTGGGCCGTCGAGGCCGACCGGCTGGGCAAGAAGTACCGCCGCCGCTGGGCGCTGAGCGACTGCACCTTCCGCATCCCGGCCGGCTGCGTCGCCGCCCTCGTCGGACCCAACGGCGCCGGTAAGAGCACCCTGCTCTCCCTCGTGACCCGCCTCGTCGAGCCGTCCACCGGTGACCTCAGGATCTTCGGCGTCCCCGCCGCCCGACCGGAGGCGATGGCCCGCTGGGCCTACGTCGCCCAGGACAAGCCGCTGTTCAAGAACTTCACGGTGGCGGACACCCTGCGCATGGGCCGCGAACTCAACCCCTCCTGGGACCAGGAGACGGCCCAACGGATCGTGGACGGGGGCCGGCTCGCCGCCGACGCCCGCGTCGGGGACCTGTCCGGCGGCCAGCGCACCCGCGTGGCCTTCGCGCTCGCCTTCGCGGCGCGGCCCGAACTGCTCCTGCTCGACGAGCCGATGGCCGACCTCGACCCGGTCGCCCGGGACGAGATGAGCGCGCTCCTGCTGGCCGAGGCCGCCGAGAACGGGACCACCGTCCTCATGTCCTCCCACCAGCTGGCCGACATCGAGCACATGTGCGACTTCGTGCTCGTGCTCGACGACGGCCGGGTCCGGATGGCCGGAGAGACCGAAGAACTCCTGCCCATGCACACCCTCGTCACCGGCGTCCTCACCGAGACGGGCGAGCTGCCCGTCACGCTCGGCACGCACATCCTCGTCGAAGCCCGCACCTCCGGACGCCAGTTCACCGCCATGGTCCGCCACCAGGGACCCCTCGACGCAGCGTGGCAACAGGCCGCGCCGAGCCTGGAAGAGGTGCTGCTCGCCTACCTCCGCTCCCCGAGGGCGCCCGCGCTGCTCTCCCCGACCGCCGTCCCCGGCCACCGAGAGGAATCCGCGGCATGAGCACGCCGACCCAGGACGCCACCGCCGGCTCCGCCCGCCCCACCGCCGGCTCCACCCCGCCCACCCGCGCCCGCCGCCTGCGCGGCATGGCCTGGCTCATGGTGCGCCAACACCGCTTCCAGCTGTACTTCTGGGCCGCGCTGACGCTCGCCGGAGCGGCCTGGGCGGTCTACCAGCGGGCCGCCGCGCTCGATGCCCTCCGCGACGCGGGTTGGCCGGGCAAGCCGGTCCCGGAGATCGACGGCACGATCGCCAACCGGGTCTCGGCCGACTTCGACTCCTTCGGCCGTCTCCTCGCCTCCCTGCCCCTCCTGCTCGGCGTGTTCCTCGGCGCCCCGCTCATCGCCGCCGACCGGGAACACGGCACCGCCCGCCTGGTCACCACCCAGTCGCTCTCGCGCACCCACTGGCTGCTGTGGAAGCTCGGCTTCGCCCTCGCCGTGGCCGTCGCGACGACCCTGCCCCTGAGCCTGCTCTACGGCTGGTGGTGGCGCACCGTGGAGCCGTTCGTCGTGGGCGGCTGGCTGGAGAGCCCCGTCTTCGAGGCCACCGGCCCCGTCCTGGTCGCGACGGCCGTCTTCACCACGGCCCTCGGCCTCGCCGTCGGCGCGCTCACCCGCCGGTCCGTGGGCGCCATGATGACGACCTTCTTCGGCTCGGCCGTCGCCCTGGCCGTCCTCTCGTACGGGGAGGGCTCCCTGGCCACCCCGCGCCGACTGGTCTACCCCTTCGGCGCCGCCCGACCTGCGGGCTTCGACGGGGCCGTCGAGGTCGACCAGTGGATCTCCACCGGCTCCGGCAGGCTCTACGGGTGGAGCACCTGCGTGAACGACGCGGTGCCGGAGAACTGCCGGGCCTCGCTCGGTATCGTCAACTCGGTGTGGGAGTACTTCGGCCGCGACCAGATGGCGGGCATGCAGTGGGCGGCCGCCGGAGTGCTCCTGGCACTCGGCGCCGTACTCCTCGCCCTGTTCCTGACGCGGACCCGACGCGGTGCGCTCTAGAGCCGAGCCGCGGGAACGCGGGGCGAAGAACACCGGCAACGAAGGAGAAGGCACGCACCGTGGTCCTGTTTCGCATCGAACGGCGCAGCGGCCTGCCGGCCTACCTCCAGATCGTGCAACAGGTGGAGCAGGCGCTGCGCATGGGCGTGCTGGTGCAGGGCGACAAACTGCCCACCGCGGCGCAGGTGGCCGCCACCACCAAGGTCAACCCCAACACCACGCTCAAGGCCTACCGCGAGCTGGAACGGGGGGGCCTCGTCGAGGTCCGGCAGGGCTCCGGCACCTACATCACCCGCTCGCTGGCCACCCCGCAGACCACCCCGGAATCGCCGCTGCGCGGGGGGCTCGCCGCATGGATGGCCGAGGTGCGTGACCAGGGCCTCACCGCACGAGAGGCGACGGACCTGTTCGAAGCCGTACGCGACGCGTACTACCCACCCGCGCCCGCCCCCGCGCCGAGCCTCCCCCCGGAAGACCCCGCCGACACGGCGTGAGGCAGCGCGGGCGTGAGGCCGGGTTCAGCTGTGGGCGGCGGGGGACCATCAGCTCCAGCCCGGCGGCAACAGCTCCCAGGAGCCGGGCCCGACCCACGCGCCGAAGGTGACGGGGCCGGCGCCGCCCAGGTGGTCGGTGGAGAGCGGGACGATCCGGTCGCAGGTCGCGCGGCCGTCCCACCACACGGTGCCGGCCAGTGGCCCGGTGACCGCCAACAGCGTGGCGAAGCCGCAGCCGTGCTCCTCCAGGACCACGGCGCCGGCGGTCTTGCGGCCCTCCCACTCCTCGCACTCCAGGTCCCAGGCCCGCCAGGCGGCCAGGTGGGCCTGCCCCTCGGCGAAGTCCTCCGGCCGGGGCTCGCGCGCGTCCAGGGCGAGGTCCGCCTCCGCGTAGGAGTCGGGGTGCGGGAAGGGCTCGGCCAACAGATCGATCCGGGTCGGCAGGGCTCCGCCCCACGTCCAGCCCGCCGCCGAGCGGTAGGGGCGGAACACCGCCCTGCCGGGGGAGCCGGCCAGCAGATGGGCGCGGTACTCGGCGGGGAAGGACACGCCCAGCTCCCGCTCGGCAGAGTCCAGTTCGGCCGGGGTCGGCCCCGCCGCCTCCGGTTCGGCGGCGGTCAACGGGGGAGGGGGACGGGAGCGCCCTGACGGCGGGCGGTGCGGCGGGCCGCGCGGCGGGCGGCTGCCCGGGGGCGGCGCCGGCCGCGGGCGACCGCCTTGGCTATCTTCTCGGCGTCCAGGGCCAGTTCGCGCAGCATTCCGCTCAGCGGGTTGGTGTACCCGGTGAAGAAGAGCCCCGGGGTCCCGGCCGGTGTGCGGGCGCCCCGGACGACGGGCCGGCCACGCTCGTCCAGCACCCCGAGGTGGCCGACCAGGCCCTCCAAGCCGCGCCGGTAGCCGGTCGCCGCGATCACCGTGTCCGGGGTGATCCGCGTACCGTCCGCCAAGACCACCTCGTCGCCCTCGAAGGAGGCCACCGCGGCCACCGGCTCCACCCGGCCCGCGCGCACGGCGTCGATCAGGCCCACGTCCTGCACCGGGATCGCCCCCTGCTTGGCCCTGCTGTAGAGGCCGGCGGCGGGGCGCGGCAGGCCGTACGCCGTCAGGTCCGGGACGGAGGCCTTCGCGACGAGCGCCCCGAGCCGGTCCACGAGCGCCACCGGCAGGCGCCGTACGAGGATTCCCGTGCGCTGCGCCGGCCAACCGGCGGTGGAGCGGCGCACCAGGTGCGGGGCGGTGCGCACCGCGAGGCGGACCCGGGCGGCGCCCCCGTCGACGAGGTCCACGGCGATCTCGGCGCCCGTGTTGCCGACGCCGACGACGAGGACGTCCCGCCCGGCGTACGGCTTCGGCTCCCGGTACGCGGCGGCGTGCAGCAGCGTCCCGGTGTACCCCTCGCGGCCCGGCCAATCGGGCACGGCGGGGGTGTGGTTGAAGCCCGTCGCCACGACCACGGCGTCGGCGGCGAGCAGCCGGCCGCCGCTGGCGTGCAGGGTCCAGCCCTCCCCGTCGGCGGCGGGCTCGATCCGGGTCACCTCGACCCCGGTGACCAGCTCCAGCGCGTGGAACTCGGCGTACTTCTCCAGGTACCGCACCACGTCGGCGCGGGCGACCCAGCGTCCGAACCGGCGCGGGATCGTGAGTCCGGGGAGGGCGGAGAGCCGCCGGGTCGTGTGCAGGCGCAGCCGCTCGTAGTGGCCGCGCCAGGAGGCGCCGACCTCGTCCGCCCGCTCGACGACCACCGCCCGTACCCCCCGGGCGCGCAGCGCGGCGGCGACCGCGAGCCCGCCGGGTCCGGCGCCGATCACGTACACGGGGCGGGGCTGGGTGCTGGTCATGTCGGTTTCGGGCATGAGGAGTGAGCGTATCGACACCCACGGTTGATGGGTCTCGGACAAGGAGGGAATCGATTGCGGATCGATCACGGAAGGGTCCGTGCGGCACGCACCGCGAGGGCGCCGGGCGTCGGGTGGGTGCGAGGCCTTGCGGGATCGGCCGCGATCCGCTGAACTGACGTACCGTCAGATCGAAGGGTGGGTGAAGGATGCAGACCATCTGGCTCAGCGGCGCCGAATGGCTCGCCGTGCTCCGGATCGGCCTCGGCCTGTGGTGGCTGGAGAGCTGGCGGCACAAGGACAAGAAGGGCTGGTTCGAACGCGGCACCGGCATCGCCTGGGCCGCCGACGTCGCCGGCAAGCACCGCTGGCCCTTCGTGAAGACCGGCTTCCGGAGCGTCGTCCAGCCCCGCCCCAAGCTCATGGCGTACGTCGTCGTCTACGCCGAACTCGCCCTCGGACTCGGCCTGGTGCTCGGCCTCCTCACCCCCGTCGCCCTGATCGGCGGACTGCTGCTGAACCTCCTCTACGTGGTGCTGATGATCCACGACTGGGCCGAGCAGGGGCAGAACGCGATGATGGCGCTCATCTCGCTCGTCGCGCTCTTCGCCATGAGCTGGCAGGCCTGGTCCCTCGACGCCTCGATCGGACTCTTCCTGTGACCACCGCCCGCCACGACCTCCCCGAGACGGACGAGTTCACCCGCCCCTACTGGGACGCCGCCGCCGACGGACACCTCCTGCTGCGCCACTGCGCCGACTGCGGGCGGACCCACCACTACCCCCGCGAGTTCTGCCCCTTCTGCTGGGCGGGGGAGGACCGGGTCACGTGGGAACGGGCGAGCGGCCGCGCGACGCTCTACACCTGGTCGGTGATCCACCGCAACGACCTCCCGCCCTTCGGCGAGCGGGTCCCGTACGTGGCCGCCGTCGTCGACCTCGTGGAGGGACCCCGGATGATGACGGAGGTGGTCGACTGCGCGCACGACGCGCTGCGCATCGGCATGCCGCTGGAGGTCACCTTCCGCGAGGCGGCGGAAGGGATCTGGACCCCCCTCTTCGCCCCGGCGGGCTAGGTCCCCGGGGGTCACCCGGTGGTCCGCCACCCGGGGCCGGCTCGCCGCCCACGGGTCCCTTCCGGAGCGGGGCGTTCGCCGTAGGGTGAGCGGCGGCCGAGAGGGGCCACCGGACAAGGGAGCCATGCATGGCGCGGTACCTGATCTCCTTCGACGACGGCACGATGGTCCTGTCCGAGGAGGAGTTCCCCGAGGTGGTCGAGGCCTCGCTCGCGGTGGTTCAGGAGGCCCGGGAAGCCGGTGTGTGGGTCTTCGGCGGTGGGCTGGAGAGCCAACGGGCGAGCGTCGTGGCCACCGACGGGGCCGTCACCGAAGGCCCGTACCCGGAGACCAAGGCGGTCCTCGGCGGGTTCGCGATCGTCGACGTGCCCTCGCGCGAGGACGCGCTGGAGTGGGCCGCCAAGATCGCCGCCGCGTGTCGCTGTGCGCAAGAGGTCCGCGAGTTCCTGCCCGACCCGACCGCCTGATCGGGCAGCGTCCACGGGCCGCACCCGACCCGAGGCCCGCGCGGGGCCACCGTCGCGCGCCCGCGCCGCACGCCTTCCCGCGCCCCCGGGCCGTCTGCTCGACTGGGCCCCCTTCCGAACCAGCAGGGGGCTGTCATGGGAAGTGTGCTCAAGGATCCGGGAGTCCGTCGGTTCCTGGCGGGCGCGGCCGGTCTCGCCGCCGTGGTCGCCGGTTCGCTCGCCACGGCGCCGCAGGCGGCGGCCTCGGCGGGCGGCTGCACCGCGTCGACCGGGCCGGGCTACGTCTGCGTCAACGTGGACGGGTCGGGGCTCCGCGTCAACAAGGGCAACGTGGTCCGCACGAAGCCCGACGGCATCTGCAACTACAAGGCCGCGCTGGTCGCCAAGTACCCGGGCAAGTCCGACACGTACTACTGGGGGAGCTACCACAACGGCTGCGTCTACGGACGCGCCTACGTCGACGTCAACGTGCAGTGGACCTTCGCCAACGGGGTCCGGATCTGCGGCTACTTCTACGAGAACGGAGGCCTCCAGCCCGGCCAGCCGTGCGTGACGGTCCAGAGGTGAGCCGGGCCGGAGGGCGCGGGGCGCCGGACCGGCCGCGCTACGGCCAGAGCAGCTCCCGGGACCAGCCCGCGCCCTCGGCGGCGGCGCGGTAGCGCAGCCGGGTGTGCCGGCGGGCGGCGTCGCCCTGGAAGAACTCCACCTCGACCGGGGCCAGGACGTAGCGGGTCCAGGTCGGGGCGGGGGCGTCCGGTTCGACCCCCGCCCGCTCCCACGCCCGCTCCGAGGCCCGCACCAACTCCCCGGCGGACTCCAGGACCTCGCTCTGGCGCCCGGTCAGCGCGGCGGCGAGCGCCCCGCGCGAGCGCACCGCAAGGTCCGCCCGACTCTCCTCCGGCCCGCACGCGGTGACCCGACCCCGGACCCGGACCTGCCGGCCCAGCAGCGGCCAGTAGAACCCCAGCGCCGCGTCCGGGTGGGCCGCCAGCTGGTGGCCCTTGGCACTGGTGGCGTGCGAGGCGAAGTGCCACCCCCGCTCGTCGGCCTCGTGCAGCATCAGGGTCCGTACGTCGGGCCGCCCCTCGCCGTCCACCGTGGCCAGGCTCATGGTGTGCGGCTCCGGCTGCCCGGCCCGAGCGGCGTGCACGAACCACTCCCGAAACAGCGCCAACGGCTCGACGGGCGCCGCCCGGACGTCGAACCCGGGAAGCGGCGCGTCCCACACCCGCAGCGCGTGCAGGACGGCGCGGAACTCGCCGGGCTGGGTGGACGGGAGGGGTTCGTCGGGCCCGTTGAGTTCATTGATTTCGCTGGTCATGGGCCCAGGCTAGGGCTCCCGGCGGGAGCCCGCTGGGAGTTGTGGGGGCGGGGGCTTCGGGAAACCCCCACACCATCCGCGAGACCGCTCAACGGCACACCGGCGAGGTTCCCTACCCCCGCCCAAGGATCAGGGTGCCCGAGGAGCAGAACCAGCCGCCCGTGCCTGAGGCCAGGGCGACTTCCGGGAGGTGGCCGCCCGGTTTGAGGACCTGGCCCGGGCCCGCCTCGCCGCGGAGTTGGCGTACCGCTTCCACCAGGAGGAACAGGCCCCGCATGCCCGGGTGGCAGGCCGAGAGGCCGCCACCGTCGGTGTTGACCGGCAGCTCTCCCTCCCGCAGCAGGCGGCCCTTCTCCACGAAGGCCCCGCCCTCGCCCTTGGCGCAGAAGCCGAGGTCCTCCAGGGTGACCAGGGTCATGTAGGTGAAGGCGTCGTAGATCTCGGCGAGGTCCACGTCCGCCGGGGTCACGCCCGCGCGCTCGAAGGCCAGTCGGCCCGAGACGGCCGCCGGGGAGACGGTGAAGTCCTCCCACTCCGACATCGTGGTGTGCGAGACGGAGGTCCCCGCGCCCAGGATCCACACCGGCGCCTTCGCCGTGTCCGGTACGTAGTCCTCCGCCGCCAGCAGCACCGCGCAGCCGCCGTCCGAGCGGATGCAGCAGTGGAGCTTGGTGAAGGGGTCGGCGATCATCTCGGAGCCGAGGACCTCGTCCACCGTCAGCGGGGTACGGAACATCGCGTCGGGGTTGGTGGCGGCGTTGGCCCGGGTCTGGACGGCCACCGAGGCGAGCTGTTCCAGGGTCGTCCCGTACTCGTGCATGTGGCGGCGGGCCGCCATCGCGTACTTGGAGATCAACGTGTGCCCGTACGGGACCTCGAACTGGAGGGGCCCGCGCGCCCCGAAGGAGAGGTTCGAGGTGCGGCGGCGGGCCTTGATGTCGGCGCGGGCGGTGGATCCGTAGACCAGCAGGACGGCGTTGGCGTGCCCGGCGGCGATGGCGTCCGCCGCGTGGGCCGCCATGACCTCCCACGTCGAGCCGCCGACCGAGGTGGAGTCGACCCAGGTGGGGCGCAGCCCCAGGTACTCGGCCACCTCGACCGGGGCGAGGGTGCCGAGGCCGGCGGAGGCGAAGCCGTCGATGACGGAGCGGTCCAGGCCGGAGTCGGCCAAGGCCCGGCGGGCGGCCTGCGCGTGCAGGGCGTAGGGGGTCGGGCCGTCGACCCGGCCGCAGTCCGAGAGGGCGACGCCGACCACCGCGACCCGGCGGCGGGGCGTGGGGGAGGGGAGGGGGCGGGGCTGTCCAGGCAGTCCAGGCATGGGGCGACGGTATAACTGACGGTACGTCAGACGCTAGCCCGCGCGGGGTTTCCGAGCCGGCCGCTCCTCCGTCCTCGCGGTCGAGGCCCCCGCCGCCCGCGACCGAACCCCCCTCGCCCGCCCCCTGTGCATCTCACCTCCACCGCTCTAACATGACGGCCCGTCAGATACACCTCCGGCCACGGCCGGGAGGTGCCCTCGGGAGGAGCCCGACGATGGACGCCGCCTTCACCGCGGAGCAGGACGAGATGCGCCGCACCCTGCGCGAGATCCTGGGCAAACGTTGTGGTCCGGACGAGGTCAAGACCGCCGTCCGGACCGCTGACGGACACGACCGCGAGCTGTGGCAGCAGCTCGCCCGGCACCTCGGCCTGCCGGGCATCGCCATCGCCGAGGAGTACGGCGGGGTCGGCTGCGCCCCCGCGGACCTGGCGCTGGCCTGCGAGGAGACGGGCCGCGCCCTGCTCCCCTCGCCGCTGCTCGCCACCGCCGCGCTCGCCGCCCCGCTGATCGGCGCCCTCGGCACCGAGGCCCAGCGGGCCGCCCTGCTGCCCCCGCTGGCGGCCGGGGAGTCGACGGCCACCCTCGCCGTCCCCGGCCCCGCCCTGGCCACCGCCCTGGCCCTGACCGGCGACAACGCCCCCGGCGACTGGTCGGGCGGGGGCCGCGCGGGCGGGGTCCAGGCCCGGTCCGGGGAGGACGGCGGTTGGCGGCTCTACGGGGAGGCGGCGCAGGTCCTCGACGGGCACAGCGCCGACCTGCTCCTCGTCGGCGCGCACACCGGCGGCTTCGCCCGGAGCCGGACCCTGCTGTTCCTCGTACGGGCGGACGCGCCCGGGCTCGTACGGGCCCGGCAGGCCACCCTCGACGAGACCCGGCCGCAGGGCCGGATCCAACTGCGCGACGTGGGGGCCGAGCTGCTCGGGGAGGAGGACGCCGACGTACTGCCCGCCCTGGCCGGGGCCGGGCGCACCGTCTCCGGCGTCCTGGCCGCCGAAGCGGTGGGCGCGGCCGACCGGGCGCTGGAGCGCACGGTGGAGTACGTGCGCCGGCGCGAGCAGTTCGGCCGGGCCATCGGCTCCTTCCAGGCGGTCAAACACCGCCTCGCCGACCTGTACGTCCAGGTCCAGGCGGCCCGCTCGGCCGCCTACTACGCGGCGTGGGACCCGGACCAGGGCGCGCTCGCCCTGGCCCAGGCCCTGGAAGCCCTGCGGACCACCGCGGGCGAGGCCATCCAGTTGCACGGCGGCATCGGCTTCACCTGGGAGCACGACGCCCACCTCTACTTCAAGCGGGCGGCCGCCGACGAGCTGCTCTTCGGCCCCGTCCACCGGCTGCGCGAGCACGCCGCGCAGCGCTCCGGCCTCTTCACCCCACCCGCGACCCCGTTGAAGGCGGCCGTCTGATGTCTCCCGTGAAGCACGGCGTCAAGCTGATGCAGAAGGTCTCCTCGACCATGCTGTTCGCGAAGGTCGCCCCGCACTTCATTCCGGCCATGGACAAGGTCGTCCACAAGCTGACCAGGGGAAAGGTCCTGCTCAGCGCCCAGATGCTGCCGGGGGTGATCCTCACCGTCAAGGGGGCCAAGACGGGTGAGCCGCGCACCACCCCGCTCGCCTGCATGCCGGAGGAGGGCGGCGCGAGCTGGCTGCTGATCGGCTCCAACTTCGGCCGCCCCGGTCACCCGGCCTGGACCGGGAACCTGCTCAAGCATCCGGACGCGGACGTGAACTGGCAGGGGCGGGACATCGCCGTACGGGCTCGGTTGCTGGAGGGGGCCGAGCGCGCGGCGGCGTGGCAGGCGGTACTGGGGTTCTGGCCGCCGTACGCGACGTACCAGGCGCGCATCGAGCGCGAGATCAGGCTGTTCCGCGTCGAGCGACGCTGATCGGCTGAGCGGGGGCGCGCCGCCGGGACGGGCGCGGTGCCCGCACGTACCGTGCGGGCCGAGGACGGCGGACCCCCCGTGGGGTCCGCCGTTACTTGGTGGGCTTCTTGCCGGTGATGCCGAGGTGCACGAGCAGCGCCAGGTTGGGCTTCAACTCGGCCTGCTTGACGCCCCAGGTCTGGAAGCCCTTCTGGTGCGAGGCGACCGCGGCGAGCATCGCGACCAGCGAACCGGCCATCGCCGCGGGGCTGAGGTCCTTGTCGACCTTGCCCTTCGCCTGGAGCTCCTTCATCGACTCCGTGAGGGAGTTGGTGACGGAGTTCAGGATCTTCATGCGGATCTTGTAGAACCGCTTGTCGCCCTCGGCCGCGCCGAGGTCGACGACCCGCAGGATGGCGTCGTTGCGCCGCCAGAACTCCAGGAACCCGTCCACGAGTTCCTCGGCGGCCGCCCAGCCGGCCTTGCCGACCCAGTTGCGGCCCTCGACGAGGGCCGTCAACTGCGCCCCTTCGGTGGCCATTTGTTCGGCGATCTCCAGGACGGCGCCTTCGACGTCCGGGAAGTACTGGTAGAAGGTCGCGGGGGAGGTGCCGGCCTTTCGGGCGACGTCGATCACCTTGACGTCGCGGTACGGCGAGGAGCTGAGCATCTCGCCGAGGCAGTCGAGCAGTTTCTGCCGCGTCGCCTGGCCGCGCCGGCCGGCGACACGCCCGTCGACGGTGCGTACTTGTCCTGTCATGCCGTCAGCTTACCGAGGGGGGATCGGCGCGCTATTCGGCCGCCTGCAAATGGGGTCACTCCGGCCCCGACCAGGGCGAAAGGGGCTGTGGGGCGGCCTCGGCGAAGACTTTCGGCCGTATCCGACCAGGCCGGCGGGGTGGTACGAACGACTGCGTACCGTGAGGTATCCCCCGAATAGTCTTATCAACAGGCTGTGGACAAGTTTTCGGGCGGATCATGTCTGACAGGTATGAAATCAGACACCGAGGTGGATGCGGGGCCCCAGGGTTTGTAAGCCGCAAAAGCCCCGTACCTCCGCCCGACACGGAGCCGTACGCCCCGCTCAACGGAAGGAACCCGGCTCATGGCCGCATTCGCGGAAGGCTCGCCCTGCTGGGTGGACGCCTCGCTCCCTGACGTCGAGGCGGGCAAGCGCTTCTACGGGGAGCTCTTCGGGTGGACCTTCGGCGACAGTGCGGGACCCGCGTACGGGCACTACACCCAGGCCTACAGCCGCGGCCGCAACGTCGCCGCCCTCGCCCCCAAGCCCGACGGCCGCATGCCCACCGTCTGGGGCGTCTACCTCCACACCTCCGACGCCTACGCCTGCGCCGCCCGCATCCGCGCCGCCGGCGGCCAGATGATCATGGACCCGCAGCCCGTCGGCCCCTACGGCGCCGCCGCCTTGGCCGCCGACCCCGGCGGGGCCGTCTTCGGCCTCTGGCAGCCCGGCACCCACCACGGGTTCGAAGCCCAACAGGAGCCGTACACCTACTGCTGGGCCGAGGTCTACACCCGGGCCCGCGACGCCGTCGACGCCTTCTACGCCGAGGTCTTCGGCTACGTCCCCCAGGACCAGTACGCCGACGACGACGACACGGGCGGGCCCGCGGCCGAGTACCGCGTCTGGTCCCCGCCCGGCAGCCGACCCGGCACCGACACCGCCGTCCTGGGCCGCAGCCTGATCACCGACGCCTTCCCCGACATCATGCCCGCGCACTTCCTCGCCTACTTCGCCGTCCCGGACTGCGACCAGAGCGTCGCCACCGTCCAACGCCTCGGAGGGCGGGTCACGGCCGACCCCTTCGACACCCCGTACGGTCGGATCGCGGTCGTCGCCGACAACCAGGGCGCCGTTTTCGCCCTCCTCTCGGAGCACCGTGTGAAGACCGGCACGTGAAACCCGCACGGGAGCCGGGGCCGGACCGGGCGCGGGCCTGACAGAATCGGGCGTGTGCCACTCCGGGCCCCGGCCGCGGAGCGAGGCACCGCACGGAGTCCCGAGGGGCTCCGTCCGGACCGGCCGACCGCCGGGGCCGGAGCGTGGACGCGGGTCCGGCAGGGGCCCGTACGGGGAGGTGTGGAGGCGAGTGGTGGAGCAGCTTACGCAGCACGACCCGAGACGGATCGGCCCCTTCGAGGTGCTGGCACGGCTCGGCGCCGGCGGCATGGGGCTGGTCTATCTCGCACGGTCGGCGTCCGGACGCAGGGTCGCGATCAAGACGGTGCGCACCGAACTCGCGGAGGACCAGCTCTTCCGGGTCCGCTTCACCCGCGAGGTCGAGGCGGCGCGCGCCGTGTCCGGCTTCTACACCGCGGCCGTCGTCGACGCCGATCCCCGCGCCGCCGTGCCCTGGCTGGCCACCGCATACGTCCCGGCCCCCTCCCTGGAGGAGATGGTCAACGAGTGCGGGCCCATGCCCGCCCAGGGCGTCCGCTGGCTCGCGGCCGGCATCGCCGAGGCGCTCCAGTCCATCCACGGAGCCGGCCTGGTCCACCGCGACCTGAAGCCGTCCAACGTGCTCGTCGTCGAGGACGGCCCGCGCGTGATCGACTTCGGCATCGCGAGCGGGGTCTCCAACACCCGCCTGACCATGACGAACGTCGCCGTCGGCACCCCCGCCTACATGTCGCCCGAGCAGGCGAAGGACTCGCGCAGCGTCAAGGGCGCCAGCGACGTCTTCTCGCTCGGCTCCACCCTCGTCTTCGCCGCCACCGGGCACCCGCCCTTCCACGGGGCCAACCCCGTCGAGACGGTGTTCATGCTGCTGCGCGAGGGCCCCAACCTGGAGGGGCTCCCGGACGAGCTGCGGCCGCTCATCGAGTCCTGCATGCAGATGGACGCCACCTTGCGTCCCACCCCCGCCGACCTCCAGGCGCAGCTCGCCCCGCACCTCTTCGAGGGCGGCGACGAGAGCGGAACCGCCTCGGCGTGGCTGCCCGAGCGGGCCGTCGCGATGATCGAGGCCCGGCGCGCGGGACACCGTACGGCCGCGCCCGTCGCGCCCGTCGTCCCCGTTCCCGCCCCCGCGCCCGCGCCGTCCCCCGGGCCGCTCTCCGGCCCCGCCACGCACCGCCGCCCGCGCGGCGCCGCCGACCCGTGGGCCGACCCGCGCACCGGGCAGGCCGCGCCGCCGCGGCCCGACCGGCCTCCGATGGCCGCGGTGTCCTCGGCGCCGGACGCGCCCGTACGGCTCGGCGGGTCCCCGGTGCCGATCGGGCCCGGCCCGCGCGCCACGGCCACTACTCCCGCCGCGCACACCGGCGCCGATTCCGCGACGGCCTGGGTCCGGCCGCCCTCGGGCACCCCGGCGGCCCCCGCCTCCCCCGTCTCCTCCGCCTCCGTACCGGCCCCCGGGCCGTCCCCGGACAGCGGCCGTTGGCGCCCGTGGCGCTTCCGCATGTCCAACGAGGTCTGGGGCACCCCGACCGTCGCGGGCGACCTCCTCTACGTCACCTCCTTCGAGGTCCACGCCCTGGACGTCGGCAGCGGGCGCCGCCAGTTCAAGACCCGGGACGTCGCCTGGTCGATGGCGGTGGCCGACGGCCGCATCCACGCCTCCGACGGCCCCTCCCTCTACGCCCTGGACGCCACCGACGGCGCCGAGCGCTGGCGGCTGTCCACCGACGCCTGGGTGTACGCCCTGCGCGCCGAGCGGGGCACCGTCATCACCGCCACGCGCGGCGGCGGCGTACAGGGCTGGGAGGCGTCCAACGGCCAGAAGCTGTGGGAGCTGGCCGGGGCCCAGTCGGACTTCGAGACCCCGGAGGCGGCCCCCGTCCTCCAGGACGGCACCGTCTACGTCTGGCAGGACGCCCGGCTGAGGGCGCTCGACGCCCGCTCCGGCCAGGAGGCCTGGTCGTACCCGGTCGGCGACGCCGCCTCCTGCGGAAACGTCCCGGTCCGCGTCACGCCCGCCCCCGACGGCAACGTGTACGTCTGCGCCGGGACCCGCGTCCTGTCCGTGGACCGAGCCTCCGGCCGGGTCCGCTGGCACTTCGAGGCCCCGGCCGTCTTCCTGGCGCCCCCGACCTTCGCCCCGGGCCCGGCGGTCACCGGGGGCGGGGTCTACCTCGTCGACTACCTCGGCACCGTCTACGCCCTCGACGCCACCACCGGCAAGGACCGCTGGCGGATCACCACCGAGCCGCGGCCGGCCGCGGACCCGGTGCTGGTCGCCGCCGGCAACGTCCACCTGGGCGCGGGCAGCGCCCTCTACACCCTGGACGCGGTCACCGGCACCCCGAAGTGGAGGTTCGCGGCGGGCGGCGAGATCACCGGCTCGCCGGCGGTCGCGGACGGCAGGGTCCACTTCGGTTCCGCCGACCACTGCCTCTACACCCTGGACGCGGCGGGCGGCCAGCTCCGCTGGAAGCTGGCCACCGGCGGGGAGATCACCGGGGCCCCGGTGGCGGAGGCGGGCGTGGTCTACGCGTGCAGCAAGGACCGCTGCGTGTACGCCCTGGACGCGGCCAAGGGGACCGGCACGCGGAGCCCGGTATGACCCCTACGGGTAGCGCGGCGCACCAGGAGTGACAGGATGGACCCCATGAGCAACGTCTACTTCGACATCACCATCGACGGCAAGCCCGCCGGCCGCATCGAGTTCAAGCTCTTCGACGACGTCGTCCCGAAGACCGCCCAGAACTTCCGCGAGCTGGCCACCGGCCAGAACGGCTACGGCTACGCGGGCTCCGGCTTCCACCGCGTCATCCCGCAGTTCATGCTGCAGGGTGGCGACTTCACCAACCACAACGGCACCGGCGGCAAGAGCATCTACGGCGAGAAGTTCGCCGACGAGAACTTCACGCTGAAGCACGACCGTCCGTTCCTCCTCTCGATGGCGAACGCCGGCCGCAACACCAACGGCTCGCAGTTCTTCATCACCACCGTGGTCACCTCGTGGCTCGACGGCAAGCACGTCGTCTTCGGCGAGGTCGTCAAGGGCCAGGACGTGGTCGAGGCGGTCGAGAAGCTCGGCACCC
Source organism: Streptomyces sp. NPDC088097 (assembly GCF_044741845.1). Taxonomy (NCBI): domain Bacteria; kingdom Bacillati; phylum Actinomycetota; class Actinomycetes; order Kitasatosporales; family Streptomycetaceae; genus Streptomyces; species Streptomyces sp. NPDC088097. The sequence continues at coordinate 1,052,111 of NZ_JBIUTJ010000001.1, read as the reverse complement.
AGTCGGGCGCCACCCGCTCCAAGGTCGAGATCGCCGCCTCCGGCGTCGTCGACGCCGCCTGACCCACCCAGCGCTGCCGGTCGGCCCCGTCCCCCACCCGGGGGGTCGGGGCCGCCGCCATGTCCGGGACAGCCCTTAGCCGTGGTCCTTCGGGGGCGGGTTCCAGGGCTCCGTGGCCGGCGGGACCGCGTAGGGCTCGGGCATCGGGGTGACCGGGGGCAGGGCCCGGCGGTCGCGGCGCGGGCGTCCGCTCATCACGGCGGCCGCGAGCAGCAACAGGGCTCCGCCGCCGAACGCGCTCGCGAGGCCGTTGCCCAGGCCCCCGCCGTCGGTGCCGACCGACAGGCCGCCGGCCGCCTGGCCCTGGCGGACCATCCAGAGCACCGCGAAGCCCAGGACCACGATCCCGGCCAGCGCCATGAGGGTGCGCGAGCGCAGGATCACCGCCGCCAGGGTGAGGACCGCCGCGAAGAGGAACGGCAACAGGAGCGAGCCCAGCAGCGCCGCCTTGTGGGCGGTGATGCCGGACCCCTCGAACAGCTCCTCGATGCGGTAGTCCCGTCCGTGGCGGCCGTCGTACCAGGCGCGGAAGGGGCTCCAGACGGCGACGGTCGCACCGACCAGGCCCATGAGGGAACCGAGCACGTTACGGATCATGATCCCGACGCTACGCCGGGCCCCCGGGGCCCGCACGCCGGCCGGGCGGGGGTCAGGAGGAGGCGCGGGCCGATCGGACCCGGGCGCGCAGGGCCTCGTTCATCGTGGTGAGACCGCGTGCCGTGCCGGTCAGGGTCTTTCCGAGGAAGGGGACCAGCAGGCCGCGGAAGCGCTCGCCGTGTTCCAGTCGGGTGGTGCGGCCCGGGCCCTCCGAGAGGCGGAAGTAGCGCTCGCCGTCGAGGAGCCCCGGGACCGGGCAGCGCCGGGTGACCCAACGCAGCTCGACACCGGGGACGACGGTCAGCACCCGGGGGCGCGAGGACCTGGGCCTGCCCGACTCCGGGTAGGTCCGCAGGTCCAGACGGGTGCCGGGGACCACCTCGCCCGCCGCTTCGCGGATGAGGGTGTTCCAGGTGCAGTAGCGGGGCAGGTCGGTCAGCGTTGCCCAGACCTCTTCGGGCGTCGCGTCGATGGTGATCTCGGTGGCGATGGTGGTGCGCACTGGTGCCGTGCTCCTCGTGGTGGGTTCGTACTCACCGAAGGGACGCGGGTGGGATGCGGCATGCCGCCGGGTTCGGTGCTCGGGATGCAACCACGGTTGCGGGCGGCGGGGCACGGCGAGGGAGAGATCTTCGCTCGCGGCGGAGAGACCGGAATCATCGATTCCGGCCGTGGGGTGGTGTATGCCCATACGTCGGGCGGACCGGGGAGGTCATCCTGGTGGCGCGCGAGCCCGAGCCCGAGCCCGCACCGGGCCCACCAGGTGCCCGTGCCTGATCAGCGCAGTCGGAACTCCGATCCCGGTCGCCGGCCCCCGAAGAGTTCCGCCTGCCGTTCCGGGGGCAGGTTGCCCAGCGCGATCAGGGCCGGCGCCTGGTCCAGGGCCTGCTGGAGCGCGGCCCGTTTCGCCGACCACAGCGCCCGCACCGTCCCCTGCACGGCCTCCGTCGGGAAGCCCGCCAGGGTCCGCGCCGAGCGCACCGCCGCCGCGAGCAGTTCCTCGGGCTCGACCAGCTCGGAGACCAGGCCGATCTCGTGGGCCCGCCGCGCGGAGAGCCGTTCCGCCGTGCCCATCAGGGACATCCGGGCGACCTCCCCGAACGGCATCCGCTGCGCCATGTAGACGGCCTCGTAGGCGCTGACCATCCCGTAGGTGGTGTGCGGGTCGAAGTAGGTGGCGGTGGTGGCGGACACGATGAACTCCGCCTCGCCCAACAGGTAGAAGGCCCCGCCGCAGGCCATGCCGTTGACGGCGGCGATCACCGGCTTCCACAGGTCGTTGGCCTTCGGGCCGATGGCGATCAGCGGATCGTCGGTCGAGTACGGGGAGCCCGGTTGCGGCACCTCCACCCCGCGGTCGACGCCGGTGCAGAACGCGGCCGTCCCCGCGCCCGTCAGCACCACCGCCCGGACCTCGTCCTCGTACCGGAACCCCCGCCAGACGGCGGCCAGTTCGGCCGCCGTCTCCAGGTCGACGGCGTTGTGCCGCCGCTCGCGGTCCAGGGTGACGACCGCGACCCCGGACTTCTCGTCCCGCTCCACCCGCAGCGTCAAGACTTCTCCAGGATCCAGCGCGGCACGGCCATCCCGCCCGTCTCGGTGAACACCACCTGGACCTTGGCGCCGATCCGCAGCCGCGCCGGGTCCACCGAGTCGAGCGGGGCGTCCGCGGAGGTGACCAGGTTCCCGACGAGCCGGATCGACGGGGCGTCGGCCAGCTCCACGAGGATCACGTTGTACGGGGCCTGCGCGGCGTAGGCGGGCAGCAGCGGGGGGTGCGGGCGGACGTAGGACCAGATCCGGCCCCGCCCGCTCGTCAGGCGCCACTCGGAGTCGAAGGACCGGCAGTGCGGGCAGCAGGGACGGGGCGGAAAGCGGGGACGGTCGCAGGCGGCGCAGGCCTGGATCCGGAGTTCGCCCCGCGCGGCGTACTCCCAGAAGGGGGCCCCGTCCTCGTCGGGGACGGGGAGCAGCAGCGCTTCCCCGGCGGCGGTCGTCTCGGCGGCGCGCGTCTCGGCGGCGGTCGTCTCGGTGGGGCTCGTCTCGATGGCGGTCATGGCGGGGCCTCCTCAGGCGCGCAGCAGGATCGCGGACGTCGGGACACCCTCGCCCGCCGTCACCAGGCAGGTCGCGGCGTCGGGCACCTGGGCGGTGGAGACGCCCCGGAGCTGCTTGACGCCCTCGTTGATCAGGTTGAAGCCGTGGACGTAGGCCTCGCTGAGGCCGCCGCCGCCGGTGTTGATCGGGAGCCGGCCGCCCATCTCCAGGGCGCCGCCCTCGGTGAAGGCGGCGCCCTCGCCGCGTCCGCAGAAGCCGTAGCCCTCCAGGGAGAGCGGGATCAGGGGGGTGAAGGCGTCGTAGATCTGCGCGACGTCCACGTCCTGGGGGCCGAAGTCGGCCTGCTTCCACAGGTGTCGGGCGGCGGTCCAGGCGGGGCCGGAGAGCGGGTCGTCGTTCCAGTAGTTGACCATCCCGTGGTGTTGGGAGGGCAGGCCCTGGGCGACGGAGTGGACGTAGACGGGCTTCTGCCGGCAGTCGCGGGCCCGTTCGGCGGAGACGATCACGCAGGCCAGGGCGCCGTCGGTCTCCAGGCAGTTGTCGAAGAGGCAGAGCGGGTCGCTGATCATGCGGGAGGTCATGTACATCTCGCGGGTCAGCGGGCGCTCGTACATCATCGCGGCCGGGTTCTCGTTGGCGCGGTTGCGGCAGGCCATCGCGACGTTGAAGAGGTGGTCGCGGGTGGCGCCGTACTCGTGCATGTAGCGGCGGGCCAGCATGCCGATCTCGTCGGCCGGGCGCAGCAGCCCGAAGGGCCGGGTCCACTGGCCGGGGGTCGGGAGCTGGACCGCGGTGTTCTTCCAGGGCCGGGGGCCGGAGCCGCGTTTGCGCGAGCGCCAGGCGACGCCGACGGTGGCCTGGCCGGTGGCCACGGCGGCGGCGAGGTGGCCGACGGTGGCGCAGGAACCGCCGCCGCCGTAGCCGATCTTGGAGAAGAAGGTGACGTCGCCGGCGCCGATGGCCTTGGCCACCTCGACCTCGTCGGTCTCCTCCATGGTGTAGGAGGAGAAGGCGTCGACCTCGGAGGGGTCGATGCCGGCGTCGGCGAGCGCGGCGAGGATCGCGCGGCAGGCCAGTTCCTTCTCGGACTGCGGCAGTCGTTTGGCAAAGGCGGTCTGGCCGATGCCGACGATTGCCGTAGCGTCCTTGAGCGTTGCCGCCATCGCCACCTCCGTGGTGCGTCGCCAGTGCTGACAGCCGCGAAGGCTACAGCTAATCTGACGGATAGTCAGCTACTGGGTCGCAGGGAGGGGTGGGCGATGCACGAGGGCGCGGGCGCGGAGGCGTACGGAAGTGGGGCGGGGGCCGGTACGGGGTCGGAGGGCGAGGCCGGGTCCGGGGTCCCGTCCGGGGTCGCGTCCGGCCCCGGGGGTCCGGCCGACCGGGCAGGGTCGCCGGACGACCCCCGCGGCGACCTGCGGTGGGGGAGCATCGCCGCACTCGTGCGGGACGCCGCCGCGCGGCACGGCGACCGGGAAGCCGTCGTAGACGGCCGGGTCCGGATCAGCTACGCCCAGCTCGGCGCCCGCGTCGAACGGGCCGCGGCCGCCTGCGTCGCCGCCGGGGTCGAAGTCGGCGACCGGGTCGCCGTCTGGGCGCCCAACACCCTGGAGTGGATCGTCTCCGCCCTCGGCGCCGTCAGCGCGGGCGCCGTCCTCGTCCCGCTCAACACCCGCTTCAAGGGCGCCGAGGCCGCGTACGTCCTGCACCGCAGTCGCGCCCGCCTGCTCTTCGTCACCGGCACCTTCCTCGGCACCTCCTACGTCGCCTCGCTGCGCCGCGCCGCCGCCGACGGCCCCGGCGCCGGACCCCTCCCGGGCCTGCCCCACCTCGACCAGGTCGTCGTCCTCTCCGACGACGCCCCCGAGGACTTCCGCACCTGGAAGGACTTCCTCGCGGGCGGTGACGCCGTCCCCGCCGAGGCGGTCCGCGCCCGCGCCGACGCCATCGCCCCCGACGCCCCCTCGGACATCATCTTCACCTCCGGTACCACCGGCAGCCCCAAGGGCGCCGTCATCACCCACGCCCAGTCCCTGCGCTGTTACGCCGTCTGGAGCGAACTCGCCGGCCTGCGCGAGGGCGACCGCTACCTCATCGTGAACCCCTTCTTCCACACCTTCGGCTACAAGGCCGGGATCATCGCCTGCCTGATGCGCGGCGCCACGATGATCCCCCAGCCCGTCTTCAACGTGGACACCGTCCTCGCCAACGTCGCCGCCGAGCGGATCTCCGTCCTCCCCGGGCCGCCCACGCTCCACCAGTCCCTCCTCGACCACCCCCAGCGCGACCACCACGACCTCTCCGCCCTGCGCCTCGTCGTCACCGGCGCCGCCGTGGTGCCGCTCCAACTCGTCGAACGGCTCCGCGCCGAACTGCACATCGCCACCGTCCTGACGGCCTACGGGCTCTCCGAGGCCGGCGGCATCGTCACCATGTGCCGCCGCGGGGACCGCGCGGAGGTGGTGTCCGCCACCTCCGGCCGCGCCATCCCGGACACCGAACTGCGCATCGCCGGCCCGGACGGCGAAGCGCGCCCCACCGGCGCGGCCGGCGAGGTGTGGGTGCGCGGGCACCACGTCATGCGCGGCTACTTCGAGGACTCCGAGGAAACCGCCCGCGCCATCACCCCCGAGGGCTGGCTGCGCACCGGGGACGTGGGCGTCCTCGACGCCGAGGGCAACCTCCGCATCACCGACCGGATCAAGGACATGTTCATCGTCGGCGGGTTCAACGCCTACCCCGCCGAGATCGAGCAACTCCTCGGCCTGCACCCCGAGATCGCCGATGTCGCCGTGGTCGGCATCGCCGATCCGAGGCTCGGCGAGGTCGGCAAGGCGTACGTGGTCCGCCGCCCCGGATCCCCGCTCACCGCGGACGACGTGATCGCCTGGTCCCGCCGGGAGATGGCCAACTACAAGGTGCCGCGCGAGGTGGAGTTCGTCACCGACCTCCCGCGCAACGCCAGTGGCAAGGTCCTCAAGACGCAGCTGCGCTCGCGCCGTACGCACACCTGACCCGGACCCGGACCCGGACCTGGACCCGAGCCGGTGCCCCGGCCCACCCCGGCCGGGGGCGTGGCGGGACACCACCGACGATCTTCACAGCGGCCCGCGTTAGCCTGCACGGGTGAGCCAGAACCAGTCAGCCGTCCGATTCCGCTGGGGGGCCCGGGTCTGGGCCGGGCTCGCCGCCGCGGCCGCCGTCGCCGTGGCGCTGGTCGTCACCGCCGTCACCCTGGCCTCCGGCCCGCCGCCCGGCGCGGACGGCGGCCCGAGCGACGGGGGCGCCGCCGCCGGACGCCGCAAGGCGGGCCTGACCGCCGCCGTCTCCGCCCCCTTCAGCGCCTTCACCGAGGGCTACGACTGCTACCGCATCCCGGCCCTCACCCCCACCAAGGACGGCGGACTCCTCGCCCTCGCCGAGGCCCGCACCTCCGGTTGCGACGACATCGGCGACATCGACCTGGTCATGAAGCGGTCCTCGGACAACGGCCGGACCTGGAGCCCCATGGAGGTGGTCCGGGGCGCCGGCGACCCCGGCGCCTACGGCAACCCCACGCCCGTCGTGGACTCCACCTCCGGCCGGGTCTCCCTCCTGTACGCGTACAGCACCTGGGCCCCCGACGCCGCCGGCAACCGGGTCCGCGGCCCCCGCGAACTGCGCCTGGCCCACAGCACCGACAACGGCGCCCACTGGACCGCCGAACCCAACCCCCAGCCCCAACTCAAGGGCGAGGACTGGGCCTGGGTCTCCGTTGGCCCCGGCCACGGCATCCAGCTCACCCCCACCCGCCCCGACCGCCCCGGCCGGCTCGTCGTCGGCGCCGACTACCGCACGGAGGCCGACGAGTCCGGAGCCCAGCTCCTCTACAGCGACGACGGCGGCCTGACCTGGAAGGCCGGTGCCCGCTGGGGAGCCCCCGCCGGCACCCCCGCCCCCAACGAGCCCGCCCTCACCCAGCTCCCCGACGGCCGGATCTACGTCAACGCCCGCTCCACCGCCACCTGCGGCACCGCCGACCACCGCGTGGCCGCCCTCGTCGACGACGCCGCCGCCCCCGCCTTCCCGGCCCCCGGCTTCGCCCCCGTCGGCGGGCTCCCGGCCCCGCCCGCCTCCGCCTCCCTGCTCCAGGTCCCCGGCGGGCCCCTGCTGCTGTCCGCGCCCTCCCGCCCCGGCGCGGAGTACTCCGACCGCTGGACCCTCGCCGTACGCAGCTCCCCCGACGGCGGTCGCACCTGGTCCCAGGAGGGCGGCGTCGTCCTGCGCGACCGCGCCGGCTACTCCGACATGGCGGCCCTGCCCGGCGGGCAGGTCGGCATGCTCTACGAGACGGCCAACGGCACCCCGCACGGCTACATCAAGTTCACCGCCTTCGGCCCCCCGGAGCTCCAGGCCGCCGCCGAGGACCTCACCCCCCGTCACACCACCGACGCCACCCCGTACCGCAACCACGCCGTCGTCCACGGGGCGCCCAAGCTCGGCAACCGGCCCGGCGGCGGCAAGGCCATGCGCTTCGACGGCAAGGACGACTTCCTGCGCCTCATCGACTGCCCCGACGAACTCCGCGTCGGCGAGGGGGACTTCGCGGTCACCGCCTGGGTCAAGTACAAGACGCGCGGCCAGGACCGCGACAGCGGCCTGCTCCAGCCCCTCGTCTGGGGCTACGGGCAGGGCCAGGGAGCCAAACAGTTCCGCGTCGAGGCCGACCCCGCCACTGGCGGGCTGACCGGCACGATCGACGCGGGCTCCGGCCCGGTCTCCGTCGCCACCCGGGGCCGCACCGACGACGACGCCTGGCACCACGTGGTCTTCCAGCGCCAGGGCGCCCGCCTCGGGATCTCCGTGGACGGCGGGCCGGCCACCACCACCGTGCTCGCTCCCCAGCAGAGGGACTTCCGCCCCCAGGGCGCCTTCACCATCCACCTCGGCACCCAGCCCGACCACAAGGCCTTCTACGCCGGCGCGCTGGACGACGTACGGATCTACGGGCGCTCCCTGTCCGGCAACGACGCCGCCCGCCTGCGCGACGGCAGCGAGGTCACCGACCAAGAGCGGGTGCACCTCACCTTCGACCGCATCTGGTGACGGCGCCCTACGCGGGACCGTGCGCGGGTTCCGGTGCGGGTTCCGGTACGGGCTCCCGCGCGGCGGCCTTCCGGGCCAGGACCAGGCGCCAGCGCGGGCTGCCGTCCGCGGCCCGGCCGAAGTGCTCCAGCGGGGCGCTCTCCACGACGAAGCCCGCCGCGCGCAGGTCGGCGAGGACCGGGCCGTAGGGGAAGGTGCGGTAGTACATGACGAACGGCGGCCGCCACACGGCGTTGCGCACCCGCATCGCCGCGTCGAAGCCGGCCACCGCCCACCACACCGGCGAGGTGAGCGGGAGCGGCGCGCCGACGGGGAAGGCGAAGAGGCCGCCCGGCCGCAGGGCGCGGTGCACCTCCGCGAAGAGGGCGGGTCGCTCGGCGGGCAGGAAGTGCCCGAAGGCGCCGAAGCTCACCGCCAGGTCGTAGGAGTCCCCGAGCGGATCCGGCAGCGCCAGCGCGTCGGCCCGTACGAGTTCCACCCCCTCGGGGTGCGCCCGCGCGGCCTCGGCCAGCATGCCCGCGCTGAGGTCCACCCCGGTCACCCGGTCCCGGCACAGCCGCCGCAGCATCGGCAGGGCGGCGCCGGTGCCGCAGCACAGGTCCAGCCCGGCCCCGAAGGCGGCGCCCTCCCGCTGCGCGAGGGTCTCCTCGACGGCGTCGAGCATCCGGTCCGGGGTGCGGAAGGGGGTCAGGTCGAACTTCGGCGCGAGCAGGTCGTAGCCGCGCTCGACGGAGGAGAGGGCCTGGACGGTCAGTTCGCGCAGGCTGGGGCCCTGTGAGGTGAACACGGGCCCAGCCTAGTGAGAGGAGCCGCCGGGTGGGGCGGGAGTGGCCGGCCAACTGCCGGGGCGGGGCCGGGCCGCCGACCCCGGACATGGGTGCGCGGCGGCTGTGGTGTCCCCCCTGACCACCACGGCCGCCGCGCCATTCCCCGTACGCGCGTTCCCCCCGGTACGCGTCCCCCGTACGTCATGCCGTGCGGTTCCCCCTCGTGAGCCGTCCCGTACGTCCCCCGTACATCCCCCGTGGGAAGGCTCACGCCGCACGTCCTGCCCCGACACGGTCCCCCGTACGTCCCCCCGTACGCCGTGTCGTGGGTCTGTTGCCGCTACGGGAGCGGAGGACCGGACGCGTGGTTGTCCAGCGTCACGATCTCTTCGTCCGAAGCGTGGTTGTCGGCCGGCTTGCTCGTCGCGGTGCCGGGCGGAAGCTTCGGGTCCGAAGGATCCGAAGGGCTCGGCGGGTTCGACGGGTCGAGCGGCTTGATCTCGATGCCCGAGGCGTGGTTGTCCAGCGGTCTGATGTCGCCGTCGAGCGGCAGGCTGTTCTCGTTCGTCGTCATCGGATCTCCTGATGGGTTGGCTTCGGGCCAGGGCCCGTTCGGCGATTCCCCCGAGGACCGCCGAACGGGTGATCCACCTACCGACCCGGGTGCCCCCCGCCGCGCCGGGTCGATGTATCCATCCTGACGCACGGCGATAAACGAACGATGAACGAGCCGTTCATCCCCGTCCGAGCATCCGCGCCGTCCACCCCTCGCCGCCCCGGACGGGACGACCCCGACGCCTTCCTCAGGCGGCCAGCTCGGCGGCCAACAGGGCCTGCACCTCGGCCAGCTCCGAGGACCCGAGCTGGGCGAACACCGACTCCGCGTCCCGCCAGCACGCCCGCGCCCGGTCCGGCTGGCCCAGCCGCCGCAGGGCCTTTCCGAGGACCGTCAGCACCGTCGCCCGGCGCCACTCCCCGCCGATCCCGCGCAACGCGATGGCCTGTTCGGCGTGCTTGGCGGCCAGCGTGGGCCGCCGGGCCGCGAGGTGCGCCTCCGCGAGGCGGAAGTGCGTGACGCCCTCCCACAGCGGCTGACGGTTGTCGTGGAACAGCGACAGCGCCTCCCCGAGCTGCGCGAGGGCCTCGCGCAGCCGACCGGCCTGGGTCAGGGCGATGCCCAGGGCGTACCGTCCGTTGGCCAAGCGGAGGGTCAGCCCCATCCGGTCGTAGATCGCGATGCCCTGCTGGGCGAGGTCGATGGCGCTGGACACCCGGCCCAACTGGACGTGGATCCGGGAGAGGTTGCACAGGGCGCTGGCCTCGCCGACCAGATTGGCGTCGGCCCGGAAGTTGTCGATGGCCTCCAGCAGGAAGCGCTCCCCGTCCGCGTACCGGCTCTGGTAGAGCGCGATGATCCCGAGGTCGTTGGGGGCCCAGCAGCTCGCCAGCGGATCGCCCGCCTCCCGGGCGAGGACCATGGCCCGACCGGCCTCCTCCTCACCCTCGGCGAAGCGGCCCGCGAACAGGTGGACCATGGTGAGGGCGGTCCGGGCGCGGCCCTCCGAGCGGGCGTCGCGCGCCGCGCGGCCGGCCTCGCGCAGGGTCAGGGCGGCCGACTCGTACTGCTTGGAGTTCGCCCCGGACTCGGCGAGGTCCTTCGCCGCCAGCAGCAGGTCGACGGCCCGGCGCAGCGCCCCGGGGCGCCCGGCGGACTGGCGTACGCAGGCCAGCAGCGGGTCGGCCTCGGCGAACAGCCAGTCCAGGGCGGCGCGGGGCTCGGTGAGCACCAGCCCGGGGTGGCGGGTGGCCGACAGGTGTGCGGGGAGGCGGTCGCCGGGGCGCTCCAGGGCGTACACCCGGGAGGCGGTGGCGAGGTAGAAGTCGAGGAGCCGGTCGAGGGCCGCCCCGCAGCCGCCGGGCGGCTGTTCGTCGCGCTCGGCGCAGGCGCGCGCGTAGAGGCGTACGAGGTCGTGGAAGCGGTAGCGGCCGGGGGCGGCCGACTCCAGCAGGGAGCAGTCGACTAAAGCCTCCAGGAGGTCCTCGGCGTCGTGCTCGGGCAGGTCGAGGACGGCGGAGGCGGCGGCCAGGGAGGTGTCGGGGCCGTCGGCGAGGCCGAGGAGGCGAAAGGCGCGCTGCTGGGCGGGCTCCAACTGGCCGTAGCCCAGCTCGAAGGTGGCTTTGACGGCGAGGTCGCCGGCCTGGAGCTCGTCGAGGCGGCGGCGTTCGTCGGCGAGCTTGGCGGCGAGGACGGAGACCGTCCAGGTGCGTCGGGCGGCGAGGCGGGAGGCGGCGATGCGGATGGCGAGCGGCAGGAAGCCGCAGGCGCCGACCACGTCGAGGGCGGCCTGCCGTTCGGCGCCGACCCGTTCGGTGCCGACTATGCGCGTGAACAGCTGTAGGGCCTCCTCGGGGCTCATCACGTCGAGGTCGACGAGATGGGCCCCGGCGAGGCCCGACATCCGGACCCGGCTGGTGACGAGCGCGGCGCAGCCGGCCGTGCCCGGGAGCAGCGGGCGGACCTGGGCGGCGTCGCGGGCGTTGTCGAGCAGGACCAGGACGCGGCGGCCGTCGAGGAGGGAGCGGTAGAGGGCGGCCCGGTCGGCGGGGGAGTTGGGGATGGAGCTGTCGGGGGTGCCGAGCGCCCGCAGGAAGGAGCCGAGGACGGCTTCGGGCAGGGCGGGGCGCGGTTCGGTGCCTTGGAGGTCGACGTAGAGCTGACCGTCGGGGAAGTGCGGTCGGGCGGCGTGCGCGACGTGCACGGCGAGGGTGGTCTTGCCGACGCCGCCGATCCCGGCGAGCGCGGAGACGGCCATGACCCGGCCGTCGCCGTCGGCGCCGGTGAGGATGTCCCCGAGTTCGGCGACGATGGGACTGCGGCCGGTGAAGTCGGGCACGGTGGCGGGCAGTTGGGCGGGTCGTACGGAGACGGCGGCGGCGGCCGGCGCCGGGCTCTCGGCGCGCGCCAGTTCGGCATCGGCGCGCAGGATCCGCCGCTGGAGCGCGGACAGCTCGGGCCGGGGGTCGACGCCGAGTTCCTCGGCGAGGAGGCGGCGGGTGTCGGCGTAGACGGCGAGGGCCTCGGCCTGCCGGCCGCTGCGGTAGAGGGCGAGCATCAGCAGCTCCCGCAGTCGCTCCCGCAGGGGATGGGCGGCGGTGAGCGCGGTCAGCTCGGAGACGGCCTCGGCGTGGTGGCCGACCTCCAGGTCCAGATCGAGGCGGGTCTCCAGCAGCTGGAGCCGCCATTCCGCGAGCCGGGTCCGCTCGGTGTCGGCGTGCGGCCCGGGGACCCCGGCGAGGGGTTCGCCGTCCCACAGGTCCAGCGCGCGGGCGAGCAGCGTACGGGCCAGGGTGCGGTCCCCGGCGGTGCGGGCGCGCTCGGCGTCCGTGGCGAGGCCGCGGGCGATCCCGAGGTCGAGGGCCTCTTCGTGGCGCAGCCGGATGGCGTACCCGCCGGCGTCGGTGACGAGCGAGTCCGGGTCGAGAACCTTGCGCAGCCGGGAGGCGTACGTCCGGATCGTGGCCAGGGCCTGCTGCGGCGGGTCCTCGCCCCAGATGGCGTCGATCAGCTCGGGCGCCGTCGCGGTGCGGCCGTCGCGCAGCAGCAGTACGGCCAGCAGGGCCCGCTGTTGGGGGCTGCCGGAGGGCAACGGCTCGGCGCCGCGCCAGGCGCGCAGCGGGCCGAGGACGGCGAAGCGGTTGCCGGAGGAGGGGGCGGGGGTTTCGGGCGCGGCGGTTTCGGGGGCGACGGGTTTGGGAGCGGCGGGTTTGGGAGCGGTGCCCGCCTGCCGGGCGTCCGTACCGCCCTCGGGCACGTCGGTGCTCGTCGTCGCGGACCGGGCTGCCTCGGGGTGGTTCCGCTGGTGCGGGATGGCCGGTACGCCGTCCATCTGTCGTTCCCCCTGCCTTCCGTCGGTTTAGGGGCCAGTCTGCCCTGTGTTGCACGAACACGTCAGCCCGCGCCGGAGTGATCGGCTCCCCGGCGCCGGAGAAGTGGCGCCGCACTAGCTGACGGTTCGTCAGATCAGCGCTACCGTAGGGGCCATGGAGACCTTCCCGAAGATCATCTCGGTGGACGACCACACGGTTGAGCCCCCCCACGTCTGGCGGGACCGGCTCCCGTCCAAGTACCGCGACACCGGCCCCCGGGTCGTCCGCGCCCCCCTCAAGGAAATGACCTTCCTCGGCGGGAAGTTCGCCCCCGTCATGGGGGCGCCGGGAGACGACGGCCCCATCGGCGACTGGTGGGTGTACGAGGACCTGCACCGGCCCCTCACCCGCCTCGACACGGCCGTCGGGTACGACCGCGACGAGATCAAGCTGGAAGTCATCACCTACGAGCAGATGCGCCCGGGGTCCTTCTCGGTTCCCGAGCGCCTCGCGGACATGGACGTCAACCACGTCCAGTCGGCCCTGTGCTTCCCCACCTTCCCCCGCTTCTGCGGCCAGACCTTCACCGAGGCCAAGGACCGCGAGCTGGGGCTGCTGGGCGTACGGGCGTACAACGACTGGATGGTGGAGGAATGGTGCGGCCCCGAAGCCCGGGGCCGCCTCATCCCCCTGACCCTCGTCCCCCTCTGGGACGCCCGCCTCGCCGCCGCCGAGGTCCGCCGCAACGCGGCCCGGGGCGTGCGCGCGGTCGCCTTCTCCGAGATACCGCCGCACCTGGGCCTGCCGTCCATCCACACGGACGACTGGGACCCCTTCCTGGAGGCGTGCAACGAGACCGGCACGGTCATCGCCATGCACATCGGCTCCTCCTCGCGGATGCCGTCCACCTCGGCGGACGCCCCGCCCGCCGTCGGCTCCACCATCACCTTCGCCAACTGCTGCTTCTCGATGGTGGACTGGCTGATGAGCGGCAAGTTCGAACGCTTCCCCAACCTGAAGATCATGTATGCCGAGGGCCAGATCGGTTGGATCCCGTACATCCTGGAGCGCGCGAACGTGGTCTGGGAGGAGAACCGCGGCTGGGGCGGTGTGGCGGACAAGGTCCTGCGCCCGCCCTCGGAGCTGTTCGCCGAGCACGTCTACGGCTGCTTCTTCGACGACGCCTTCGGCCTCAAGAACCTGGACTCGATCGGCGTGGCCAACGTCCTCTACGAAACGGACTACCCCCACTCGGACTCCACGTGGCCGAAGTCCCGCGAGGTAGGCGAGTCCCAGATGGGCCACCTGGCTCCGGACGTGGTGGACCGCATCGTGCGCGGCAACGCGATCGACCTGCTGAGCCTGACCCCGGAGGGCCTCTGGGCGGGGGCGTAGGGGGGTGGGGCGGGGTCGGGGGGAACCTCGGCGGTATGCGGTGGGGCGGTCTCTCGGATGGTGTGGGGGTTTCCCGCCAGTCCACTGTCCTTCCGTGCCGGTCCGGTCCCTCAAGGGCGCTCACTGCGTTCGCGTCGCTACGCGATTTCGCTGCGCTCAACCCTTGACCGACCGGCCCGTCACGGAATGCCAAAGACTGTCGGGAAGCCCCCAAAAGAACGGGCTGGTCTGTAGTGACGAGGAGCGGGTCTCTCATGAGCAGAGGGGCGGGCGCTTCGGCCGGCAGGCCGGGCATTCGGGTCCCTCGCAGAACCTTTCAGGACTCGACTCGGACTTCTCCACACCTGCGGTTGATCAGGACAGTGGGACGGGACCTGGGGCGCATCAGATCGCTACGCACTCCCACTCGGCTCAGCGACTGCGGGCCGTCAGGGCCTGGACATAGGCGCAGAAGACGTCGCGCGCCCTGCCTGCCGGCCGGGTGTGGCGTGCATCGTGCGGTGCGGGGTACACGGCTAATAGTGACCCAAGGAGGAGCCATGCCAACGTTGTTGACGCGGATCAAGCAGTTCGCGCGGAGTCCGCAGGGACAGCGGGCGGTCGCCTCGGCCCGCAGGGCCGCCGCAGACCCCCGGAAGCGTGCGCAGGCCGGTCGATTCCTGAGCCGCCTGCGCGGGAGGAAGTGACCGTTTCTCCCCGCCCCGCTCTGTCGGTGCCGTGATGCAGGATCGGCACGACAAGAGTCAACGAGGGCGGGGAGGCACCATGCCGATCACCAACCAGCAGGTCGCCGGACGTGAGTTCCTGCGACCGCTGTTCGCGGACGACTATTTCCCCGATCGCGTCCTCGACAAGGGGCGGGCGATCCTCGTGCGGCTGTGTGAGCGGATCGAGGCCGAGCGGCCGTCGGACTTGGCCGCCCTGTACGCGCTCACCCAGTCCGCCACGGGCGAGTTCAACCTCCTGGAAACGGAGTTCGAGGCGGCGGGAAGCGGCATCGAGACGGTTGCGCGGGAGGAGATCGCCGAGGACTTCTGGTTCGTGGCGAAAGCCTACGGTTTCGCGGACGCGGACGTGGAAGAACTGATCGCCACCCGGGATTGGTGAGCCCCGAAGGTTCCGAGCGTGGCGCGGTGGTCGACCACCGCGCTTTCTCGTCGCCGGAGTGACACTGGAGGAGTGACCGACACCGAACGGC
The DNA here is from genome assembly GCF_044741845.1 of Streptomyces sp. NPDC088097. Classification (NCBI taxonomy): domain Bacteria; kingdom Bacillati; phylum Actinomycetota; class Actinomycetes; order Kitasatosporales; family Streptomycetaceae; genus Streptomyces; species Streptomyces sp. NPDC088097. The sequence goes on along the minus strand of NZ_JBIUTJ010000001.1, from coordinate 1,037,084 downwards.
AGACGGACCGGCGCTTGGAGCGAGCCATCCTGGAGTTGCTGGAACGTCGTGGCCCGGCCGCGACGATCTGCCCCTCCGACGCCGCGCGAGCGGTCTACACGGGGGATGGCGACGGCTGGCGCGCGCTCATGGAACCGGCCCGACGCGCGGCCCGGCGCCTGGTCGCGGCCGGCGAGGTGGAGATCACCCAGGCCGGCCGCCCCGTCGACCCGACCGAAGCACGCGGCCCCATCCGCATCCGCCGCACCCCGGCCCCTTAGGTCCGGTCCCGCCGGAGGTAGCCGGTCCTCGGACATCCTGCGTCCGGATCGAAGGTCGGGCACATCGCAGGGTCGTCTTCTTCGCCGAAGAGGAAGACGGACACCGTGCAGTCGGGGGAGGACAGCGTCAGCACGCTGCCGTGCGTGACCGCCTCGTCGCCACTCCCCATGGACGGGTCGTCAAACGCCCAACGTCCCGACGGGAGGCCCGACGGGCCGCAGTCCTCGGCTTCGAGGTACCTGCCGAAGTCTTCAGTGACGAAAGTGTGATCCTCGCGGAAGGTCAGGGAAACCGCCGTGTCACTCACTACCCACCGACCCGTGAGTTCGTCCGCCGAAATCGACGTCATATACATCGCTGTCGCCAGGGCGCAGGACGCCGTCAGAGCCGCAGCCGCCGCTGTGAGGGCCACCGATGACCACAGTCGTCGCTTCACGCACATCACTCCCCCAACAACCGGGCAACTTCCCGCCCCACCATATTTGAACACGCTCAAAATAAGTAGCCGGGAACCCCGCGCCCACCCCCAGACGGGCCGCAGTCGCTGAGCCGACCGGCAGTGCGTAGCGATCCGATGCGCCCCCGGTCCCCTTCCACTGTCCTGATCAACCGCAGGTGTGGAGTAGTCCGAGCCGAGTCCTGAAAGGTTCTGCGAGGGACCCGAATGCCCGGCAGGCTCGCCGAAGCGCCCGCCCCACGGCCCCTGACGGGGCCGCTCCTCGTCACTTCAGACCAGCCCGTTCTTTTGGGGGCTTCCCGACAGTCTTTGGCATTCCGTGACGGGCCGGTCGGTCAAGGGTGGCCGAAATCGCGTAGCGACGCGAACGCAGTGAGCGCCCTTGAGGGACCGGACCGGCACGGAAGGACAGTGGACTGGCGGGAAACCCCCAAACGTTCCGAGAGCCCGCCCCACACAGGCCCCGCCGAGGTTCCCCCCGCCCCACCGCCCAGGCCCTGCCGAGCCCTGAGCCGGTTTCCCGTTGTGACCAAGCTCGCAGTACGCGCTCGCACACCCGTGAGGGGAAGGGGGGTGTACCGCGTACACGTCCTCGCCCGCCCCCCTCACCGAGTACCCGCGCTTCGAGTTGGGGTGGGGATACCGGACGAACATGACGGGCGGGGAGGAGTTCCTGCTCCGGATGCACGGGACCGGTCACCGGACCGGCCACTGATGTCGCCGCCACTGACGTGGCCGCCCCTGACCTTGCACCCCGGCCCGGCCTCGGGGCATGCTTCGCCGGGGTACAGCGGGGAGGGAGCATGGCGGTGGACACGCGGACCGTGGTGACGGTGGTGCTGTGTGCGGCGGCGGCGCTCGGGGCCTCCGCGGCCGTGGCCGAGCTGGCACCGCCGGTCCAGGGGGCCGAGGGCGTACGGGCCGGGGTGGCTTCGCCGTCCGGTTCGCCGGGCGGGCCGTCGCGATCCGGAGGGTCCAAGCCTCAGCTCGCCACCCCGATGCCGAGCCCGGCGACGCCCAAGCCCGGCGGGCCCGCCGCCTTCACCGGAGCCCTGTTCACGGGCGGCCTGGACGGGGACCACTTCTGCACCGCCACCGTCGTGCGCAGCCCCGGGAAGAACCTGCTCGTGACTGCCGGCCACTGCCTGATGGAGGGTGAGCAGGCCCGCGACGGGGGCGCGGTCTTCGCACCCGCGTACGCGAACGGCATCGCCCCGTACGGCACGTGGAAGATAGAGCGGGTCTACGAGGACGAGCGCTGGGCCGAGGGCACCGACGACGACTATGACCTCGCCTTCGCCCGGGTGGTCCCCGACAACAAGGGCCGCGCCATCGAGGACGTCATCGGCGGCGCCCCCCTGGACACCACGGGCCGCGCCGGCGAGGAGGTCACGGTGACGGGCTATCCGGCGGACCGCAAGGTGCCCCGTACCTGTACGGCCGTCGCGGTGCGCCTCAGCGCGACGGAGCAGCGTTTCGACTGCTCCGACTTCCCGGGCGGCACGAGCGGCAGTGCCTGGATCGGCCGCGACGGGAAGATCATCGGCATTCTGACGGGCGGGGACACCGACGACGTCTCCACCAGCACGGTCCTCGGCGACTACGCGGCCAAGCTCTACGCGAAGGCCACCGCGGCCCGCTGACCGTCGCCCCCGGGCGGCAGTCAGGCCGGCAGCCGGGCGGGACGTTACGTCACGAGCCCCAAGTGGACCGGCTCGGACCGGGTTTCGGCGAGGAGGGTCGCCAGGCGCGGGGGCCAGAGGGGTTCGCCGAGGGTGGCGAGGCGTTGCGGCGAGAGCCACTGCCAGTGGATGTCCGGGGCTTCGAGCCGCGGCTCGCGGTGGGGGCCGCTGGTGACGTAGATGTGCTCGTGCTGGCGGACCGGGATGCCCTGGTGGGTGAAGTCGTGCTCCCAGGTGCACAGCAGCCGTTGGGGCTCCAGGTCGGTCCAGCCCGTCTCCTCGCGCAGCTCGCGCCGCACGCACTCCTCGGGGGTTTCGCCCGGGTCGATGCCGCCGCCCGGGGGCAGCCAGTGGATGCCGACTTCGATGTTGTTCTCCCGGAAGAGGAACACCGATCCGCTGGGGGAGAGGACGACGATGCGGGCTGCCTGACGCGGAGTTCTCATCAGTTCAGGGTAAGTCGGCCGGCCGCACCGCGGGAGGGGGCTGCGGGCCCTCTCCCGCAGCCCCGCGAGCGTCGGCGCACGCTGGTGTACTGGTCGGATGCGGGCGCCGACGCGGATGCCGACGCGCTCGCCCACGCCCACGCCCACGCCCACGCGGACGCCCACGCCCACGCCGGCGCGGGCACCGACGCGGGCGTCGCTCCCGACCTTGCCCCGGATACCGATCCGGACACCGACGCGGACGCCGACACCGACGTAGGCACCGACCCGACACCGGCGCCGGCGCCGACGTAGGCACCGACCCGACACCGGCGCCGACGTAGGCGCCGACGCCCGCGCGGCGATCAACCCGGATGCCGCCGCCCCCACCCCCCCTACGCCGCCTGGAGGGCCAGCGTCGGGGAGAGGCGGGCCGCGCGGATGGCCGGGTAGAGGCCGGCCACCGTGCCGATGGCGAGGGTGGCCGCGAAGCCGCCGGTGACGGCCCAGAGCGGGACCACCCAGGGGAGGTCGCCTACCCGGGCGTAGACGCCCGTCGCCGCTCCGCCCAGGGCGATGCCCGCGAGCCCGCCCAGCCCGGACAGGAGCAGGGACTCGGTGACGAACTGGATCCGGATCTGCCCCTTCGTGGCGCCGAGCGAGCGGCGCAGGCCGATCTCGTGGCGGCGTTCCAACACCGAGATGATCATGGTGTTGGCCACGCCCACCCCGCCCACCAGGAGGGCGATGCCGCCCAGCCCGAGCAGCAGGGTGCTGAACGCGCCCTCCGTGGCCGCCTTCGCCTGGAGCGCCGAGGAAGGGTCGGTCACCGAAACCGCGCTCGGCGTCTCGGGGTTGGCCGTCTGCCCGATGAGGGACCGGACGGCGGCCACCCGGTCGTCCACCGAGCGTTCGTAGACCGCCGTGGGGTGGCCGTCGAAGCCGAGCAGGTCCGTGGCGGCCTCCCAGCCGATGAGCGCCGAGCGTTCGATCTCCGGGGCGAGGGGGATCGGCTCCAGGATGCCGACCACCGTGAAGTAGCGGCCCCCGACGTACACCTGTTGCCCCGGACCGGTGATGCCCAGCCGTTGCGCCGAGACGTGCCCGAGCACCACCGAGGGGTAGCGTCCGGTGGCCGCGTTCAGCCAGGCGCCGTCGCGCATCTTGGCCCGCAGGGTGGCGAGGAGGTCGTCCTTGGCGGCCTTGAGGGCGATGCCGCCGGTCTCCCCGGACGGGACGTTCTCCGAGCGCAGTACGGACTGCGGTACGTCACCGACCGTGCCGACCGACTCGACGCCGTCGATCCGGGAGATCATCCCGGGGGCGTCCGGCGGGAGCTTCGTGTCCTGGCCCGTGAACATCGACTGGCCGGGGGTGGCGACCAGCATGTTCGTGCCCAGCTTGTCGAGTTCCCGCAGCAGCTTGGCCTGGCTGGACGAGGAGATCCCGACCACCGCGATCATCGTGGCGATGCCGATCGCGATCCCGAGGGCGGAGAGGAACACCCGCATGGGGCGCGAACGCAGCCCGGCCGAGCCCGCGTGCAGGACGTCCCGGGGAGTGAGCCGGGGCGGCGCGAGACGCGTCCGGTCCTTCGTACGGCCCGAAGCGCCGCCCCTCGTACGGTCCGAAGCGTCGCCCGTCGTGCCGCCCCTCGTACGGTCCTTCGTGCGGCGGCCCATCACGCCACCTCCGGACCGAGAACGGGTCCCACGGCCGGGCCCGCCACCGTGTCGGCCATCGTGTCGGCCGACGCTCCGCGGCGCAGGTCCGCGACGACCTCGCCGTCGCGGATGCGCACCTGCCGGGGCAGGGCGGCGGCGATCTCCTGGTCGTGGGTGATCACGGCGATGGTGGCCCCGTCCTCGTTCAGCTCGTGCAGCAGCTCCATCACCGACTGCCCGGACGCCGTGTCCAGGGCGCCCGTCGGCTCGTCCGCGAGCAGCAGGTCCGGCTCTCCCGCCACCGCGCGGGCGATGGCGACCCGTTGTTTCTGTCCGCCCGACAGCTCGTGCGGGCGGTGGTCCATCCGGTCGCCGAGGCCGACCCGCTCCAGCGCCCGCGCCGCCCGCCGGCCGCGCTCGGCGCGCGGGAGCCCTGAGTACAGCAGCCCCTCGGCGACGTTCGCCCGGGCACTGAGGCCCGGCACCAAGTGGAAGGACTGGAAGACGAAGCCGACGTGGCGCGAGCGCAGCGCCGACAGGGACCGGTCGGACAGGGTCGCGATGTCGTGGCCGGCGATGCGGACGGTGCCCGCGGTGGGCCGGTCCAGGGTGCCGACGATGTGCAGCAGGGTGGACTTCCCGGAGCCCGAGGGGCCGACGATGGCCAGCAGTTCCCCGCTCAGGACGTTCAGGTCCACCCCGCGCAGGGCGGCGACGCCGCCGGGGTACTCCTTGGTGACCCCGGCCAGCTCGACCACCGGGTACGCGCGGCCCCTCACAGTTTCGGCACCCCGACCCGCGCGCCCTCCTTGAGGTCGCCGCCGGTCACCTCGACCCGGCCGTTGCCGAACATGCCCAGCTCGACCTTGACGTCGCGCGCCCGGCCGTTCTCCACGACCTGGACGCCGAAGCCGCCGCCGGGCAGTGCCAGCAGGGCGTTGACCGGTACGGAGAGCACGCCGGTGCGGGTCTCGCCGGTCAGGGACACCGACACCGGGGACTGGTCGGGGCCCGAGACGTCGCCCGGGTCGTCGAAGACGACGCTCACCTCGACCTTCGCCTTCTTGTCGCCGCCCCCGCCCCCGCTTCCGCCGGATCCGGAACCGCCCGATCCGCCCGATCCGCCGCCGTCCTGTCCGTCCCCGCCGCCGGCCGTGTTGCCGACCGAGTCGATCTTCCCGCCGGCGGTCTTGCCGCCCGGCAGCCGCACGCTCACCTTGTCGCCCGTCTTCGCCGAGCCCGCCTTCGCCGCGTCCAGCTGGAAGCGGACGATCCGCTCGGTGCCGGTGACCGTCAGCACCGGCTTGCCCGGCCCCGGCTCGTCGCCGAGCGCCGCGTCGTTCCGCTTCACCCGCTGCGGGCCCGAGGCGAAGGCGATGTCCTCCTTGGCGACCTCGCCCGTCTCCTTGACCTTGTGGGCCTTCTGCCAGCGCTTCACTCCCGTCGCCGTACCGTCGGTGAAGGTGCCGTCCTCCGCGTTCAGCCCCGTCCCGTAGCCCAGCGCCACCAGGTTCCGTTTGAGCTGCTTGACGTCCTCGCCCTTGTCCCCCGTCTTCAGCGGGCGGTACATCGGCGTGGTTCCGTACATCAGCCGGACCGGCTTGCCGTTGATCTCGTACAGCCTCCCGTCCCGCTCGACGGCCGAGCCCTCGGCGGCGGTCCAGGTCAGGACCCCGGGGCCGGGCGCGCTCAGCCTGCGCTCCCGCGCGTAGCCGAGGGTGCCGTCCACCTGGGTCCCCGAGCTGAGGTCCCCGCGCAGCACCTGCGCCGTCGCCGGCGGCAGCCCGTCGGAGCGCTGCCGGCTCGTGTCGTCGTGCGAGGGCCGGTCGAGGACGGCGTAGCCGCCGCCCGAGACGGCCAGGACCACGGCCAGGGAACCCACCAGCCAGGCCGCGCGGCGCCCCATCAGGCCGCTTCGCACTTCTTCTGGGCCTCTTCGAAGGCCTTCTCCTGGCCCTTGGGCACCTCTATGCCGCTCTTCATGCCGCCGCTGTACTCGGGGTCCTTCAGGTCCACGCCGTTCTTGCGCATGCACTGGACCCAGGCCAGCTCCTTGTCCTTCTGCTCCTGCGTCGGACCCTCGCCGGACCCGGGCACCTGCATGCCGCACGCCTTCATGGCCTCCTGCATCTTCTGCGGGTCCGCGCCCCCGCCGAGGGTCATGCCGTTGGGGTTCTCGCCGGGCTTGGGCTCGGGCGCGTCCACGCCGTGCTCGCGCAGGCAGGCGCGCGTCTTCACCCCGTTGTCGGCGTCGGCGCCGCCGCCGGATCCGCCGGTTCCTCCCGAGCCGCCGCTCGCCGAGCTGGTGCCGCTCTCGCCGTCCTTGTCGGAGGAGCCGCTGTTCGTGCAGGCGGTGACGAAGAGGGCCAGACCGGTCAGGACGGTGGCCGTGGTCATGGTCAGGGATCGGTTCATGGGCCCGAGCGTGCGGGAAAGGGGGATTTCGCTTCCCTCTCGCAGACCGCTTACAACGGCGAAATGTTCTCCTCCTGTAGAGAGGGAGGATGCGAGTTCTGGTGGTGGAGGACGAGGAGTTCCTCCGGGAGATGATCGCCGAGGGGCTGCGCCGCGACGCGCTGGCCGTCGACGAGGCGGCCGACGGCCTGGAGGCGCTCAGCCGCCTGCGCCTGGGCGAGTACGACGTCCTCGTCCTCGACCGGGACCTGCCCGGCCTGCACGGCGACGAGGTCTGCCGCCAGGTGGTGCGCGAGCGGCTGCTGACCCGCGTGCTGATGCTGACCGCGTCCGGGACCGTACGGGACCGGGTGGAGGGGCTCGGCCTCGGCGCCGACGACTACCTCACCAAGCCCTTCGCCTACGACGAGCTCCTCGCCCGGGTCCTCGCGCTGGGCCGCCGCACCCGCCCGGCGCTGCCGCCCGTACTGGAACGCGCCGGACTCTCCCTCGACACCGCGCGCCGCTCCGCCGCCCGCGACGGTCACCGCCTCGCGCTCTCGCGCAAGGAGTTCGCCGTCCTGGAGGCGCTGCTGCGGGCCGAGGGCGCGGTCCTGGGCAGCGACGACCTGATCGAGCAGGTGTGGGAGCAGGACACCAGTTACAGCACGAACGCCGTACGCGTCACCCTGAGCAAGCTGCGCGCCAAGCTGGGCGAGCCGCCGCTGATCGAGACCGTCCCCGGCGCGGGCTACCGCATCACGACCGGCCCCGGGGGCGACACCTCCGCGCCGGGCGGTGCTCCACGATGAGAGCGGTGCTCCGATCCGAGCGAGCCCGGCTCACCGCCCTCTACGGCGCGCTGCTCCTCCTCGCCGGCGGCGGCCTCGTCGCCCTGGTCAACGTCCTGCTGCGCAACGGCCTCTACGGGCGCGTCAACGGAGCCGTCACCACCGTCCTGCCCGGCACCCCGATCGACCCGGGCGGCCACATCACCGAGTTCGAGCCGGCCTACCGGATCCCCCCGGGCGACGCCCCCACCCCGGAAGAGGTCCAGCAGTGGAAGGCCACCAAGGACGTCTCCCAGGCCGTCGCCCGGGCCACCCTGGAGGAGCTGACCCTCGTCTCCCTGGTCGCCCTCGCCCTCTTCGCGGTGCTCTCGGTGTGGCTCGCCTGGTGGATGGCGGGCCGGGTCCTGCGCCCCGTCGAGGTCATCACCGCGACGGCCCGCCGGCTGTCCGGGGCCAATCTCCACGAGCGGATCGACCTCCAGGCCCCGCCCGGGGAGCTCAAGCGCCTCGCCGACACCTTCGACGGGATGCTCGACCGGATGGAGGACCTGGTCGGGGCGCAGCGCCGGTTCGCCGCCAACGCCGCCCACGAGCTGCGCACTCCGCTGGCGGTGCAGCGGGCCGCCGCCGAGATCGGACTCGCGGGCGATCCGGAGCCGGCGAAGGTGGCCCGGATCCGGGAGCGGTTGATCTCGGTGGCCGACTCCAGCGAGCACCTCGTGGAGTCGCTGCTGCTGCTGGCCGTCTCCGAGGAGGGGCTGGAGTCGGTGGCGCCGGTGGAGCTGGCGCCGCTGGTGGAGGCGGAGCTGGCGACGGTCGTCCCGGCGGGTCCGGACGCGCCCGACCTCGTACGGAACCTCGCGCCGCTCACCGTCGACGGCGACGCGGCCCTCCTGGGGCACCTGGTGCGCAACCTCCTGGCCAACGCCGTCCGGCACAACCGCCCGGGCGGCCGGGTGGACGTGGCGACCGCCGTGACCTCCACCGGCGGGCTCCTGACGGTGGCCAACACCGGCCCGGTGATAGAGCCGGACGCGGTTCCCCGCCTGCTGGAGCCGTTCCGGCGCAGCGCGGCGCGCCGCCACACCGCCGGGGAGGGCGCGGGGCTCGGGCTGTCGATCGTCGCGTCCATCGCCCGGGCCCACGGGGCGCAGCTGGTGGCGGAGGCCAACCCGGCCCCCGGCGGGGGTCTCACGATCCGCGTCCGCTTCCCCATCGAGCCGCCACCCGGGCGGCCCTGACGGGCCGTGCCCGGGCAATGATGATCAGCTCATGTACGGTCGGAACAATGAGCAAGCACGCCCGAGCCCGCTCCCGCTCGCCCTTCCGCTTCGGTCGCCGGTCCCGGTCCGGTACGCCCGGCCCGGGGCGCGCGCGTACGCGCCCGGGGACCGCCGGCCGCCCGCCCCTGGCCCTGGGGATCGTGGCCGCCCTCGGGCTGCTGGCCTTCGCGGTCGGCTGGGTGCACGCCCTGCACGAGCAGCCCGGCGCGCCCGTCTCGCAGTCCCGCGCGGACGCCCGGCCGCACGGGCAGGACCGCGTCGCGCGGGGTACGCCGCGCGCGCAGGCGCCGACGCACGGGCTGCCGGCCTCGCTCGGCGAGGCGGTCCGTGCCCGGATCCCCGCGGACTCCCGCCAGCTGGTGCTGGTCACCGGTCGGGCGCAGGACTCCTCGGAGTCGACGGTCGCGTTCTACACCCGGCCCGCGCGGGGCGCCGACTGGGTCGAGGGCGCCCGGTGGCCGGCGCGCAACGGTGCCAAGGGCTGGTCCACGGCGCGCGAGTACGGGGACCTGACCTCCCCGGAGGGCGTCTACACCCTGAGCGACGCGGGCGGCCTGTTGCCGGCCCCGCCCGGCACGAAGCTTCCGTACGACCGTGACCAGGGCTTCGTGGCCACGGGCCAGGGGGTGAACGGGGAGTCCCTCGCCGGTTCCTTCGACTACGTGGTGGCCATCGACTACAACCGCCGCCAGGGCGTCTCCCCCCTCGATCCGGCCATGCCGGAGGGCGAGGGGAAGGGCGGCAACATCTGGCTCCACGTGGACCACGACGGGCCTTCCCAGGGCTGCGTCGGCCTGCCGAAGGAGGCGATGAAGCAGCTGCTGGAGACCCTGGACCCGGCGGCGAACCCGGTCATCGCGATGGGTCCGCAGGGCTTCTGACGCCGGGGCCCGCGACGCCGGGGCCCGCGACGCCAGGGTTTCCGACGCCAACGCCGACGCCGACGCCGACGCCGAGCCGCGCGCCGCCCAGCAGCAGGCCCACGTAGACGAGGTCGAAGAGGCAGCACAGCAGCCCGAGCCCGAGGAGGAACCCGGAGCCCTCCAGCACCCCGAACAGCAGGGTCGGGGCGAGCGTGCCGAGCCATTTGGCGACGGCGATGACGGGCGACTGGCCGCGGGGGCCGCCGCGGGCGGCGTAGAGCCCGATGAACAGGCCGGACATCAGCAGGTTCTGGAGGAACGCGGCGTAGCGGGTCGCGTCGTGCGTGCCGAAGTGGGCCAGGAAGAGCCACTGCACGGCGAAGCCGGTCCCGAAGACGAGCACGCTCCAGCCCGCGAACAGCGGCCGGGTCACGAAGGCGGGCAGTTCGGCGCGGCCGAAGCGCAGGTAGGTCCAGACGATCACGAGGTCGGCGAGCGCCCACACCACGTCGACCACGCCCTGGGCGGAGATCCCGGTGAGGAACTCGTTGACGGCGTAGGTCACCTCCCAGCCGAAGTTGAGCGCGAGCGCGGCCACCGGCATGGCGTACGTCCGCTCGCGCAGGCCGATCCGGATGGACTCGGCGTACACGACGGTCCAGGCGATCCCGCTGACGAGCGTGAGCATCAGATCCACCCGCGCACCTTAGGGGCTGCCCGCCCCGGGTGACAGGGGGCGGGTCGACGGGTGCGGGTCGTCCCCCCGATCCGCCTCCATCCCACCCCTTGCCTGACGGTCCGTCAGCTACGACGATGGCCCGGCACCGGTGTGACGAATCGGCGGTCGAACGGACCGGCAGCCGGACCGGCGGACGAAGGCGAGGCGGGCCCGTCATGGCACGCGTGTTTCCGGAAGGTCGGCTGGTGTACGGGATGCAGCTCCCGATCCAGTCGCAGAGCACCATCTACGCCGAACCCTGGGAGGCGTCGGCCGGCGCGGCCGATCTCGCCGCGGTGGCCCGCGCCGCCGACCGGGCCGGCTTCGCGTACGTGGCCACCTGCGACCACGTGGCCATCCCGCGCCGGCTCGCCGGCCCCATGAGCACCGTCTGGTACGACCCGGTCGCCACCCTCGCCTTCCTGGCGGGGATCACCGAACGGGTCCGACTGCTGAGTCACGTCGCGATCGTCGGCCTGCGCCACCCGCTGGTGACCGCCAAGCAGTACGCGACCCTCGACCACCTCTCCGGCGGCCGGCTGATCCTCGGGGTCGGGGCCGGGCACGTGCGCGAGGAGTTCGAGGTGCTCGGCGCCGACTTCGAGCGGCGCGGGGCCGTCCTCGACGAGATCCTGGACGCCCTGCGCGTCGCCCTCGGGCCGGAGGAGTACCCGGAGTTCGAGGGGGAGCGGTTCGCCTTCAAGGACCTCGGCCAGTTGCCCCGCCCCGCCCAGGCCCGGATCCCCGTCTGGATCGGCGGCTCCTCGCCCGCCGCGATCCGCCGGGCCGCCGTGCGCGGCGACGGCTGGCTGCCGCAGGGCGACCCGCGCGACAGGATCCCCGCCCAGATCGCCCGGCTGCGCGAACTGCGCGCGGAGGCCGGGAACTCCGACCCCGTCGAGATCGGCGCGATCACCGAGGCGCTCTACGTCGGCGAGCCCGGCTGGGACACCGGCCGCCGGGCCCTGACCGGCAAGGCGGAGGCGCTCGCGGAGTCCCTGCGCGCGTACCGGGCGCTGGGCGTGGACCAGATCCAGGTCCGCTTCCGCAGCCGCGACCGGGACGAACTGACCGACCAGATCACCGCGTTCGGGGCCGAGGTGGCTCCGCTCCTCAACGACTAGGAGACACCCGATGGGCAAGCTGGACGGGCGCGTCGTCATCATCACCGGGGCGGCGCGCGGCCAGGGCGAGCAGGAGGCCCGCCTCTTCGCCGCCGAGGGCGCGAAGGTGGTGCTGGGCGACGTACTGGACGAGCAGGGCGCGGCCGTCGCCAAGGAGATCGGCGAGGACCGGGCGCGGTACGTACGGATGGACGTGAGCCGCGAGGAGGACTGGGAGGCGGCGGTGGCCACCGCCCGGGAGGCCTTCGGCCCCGTCAGCGGCCTGGTCAACAACGCGGGCATCCTGCGCTTCAACGAGCTGGCCTCGACCCCGCTGGAGGAGTTCCGGCAGGTGATCGAGGTCAACCAGGTCGGGGCCTTCCTCGGCATCAGGGCCCTGGCCCCCGAGATCGAGGCGGCAGGCGGCGGGACGATCGTCAACACCTCCTCGTACACCGGCCTGTCGGGCATGGCGTACGTGGGCGCGTACGCGGCGACCAAGGCGGCGATCCTCGGGCTGACCCGGGTGGCGGCGCTGGAGCTGGCCGCGAAGAACATCCGGGTCAACGCCATGTGCCCGGGCGCGGTGGACACCCCCATGGCCAACCCCGGACTGCTGGACCCCGCCGGGATCACGGACGAGGCCCGCGACGCGATGGCGCAGCTGTACAAGCGGGTCGTGCCGCTGGGACGGGTCGGGCAGCCGCAGGAGGTGGCGAAGCTGGCCCTCTTCCTGACCAGCGAGGACTCCTCCTACATCACCGGCCAGCCGTTCGTCATCGACGGCGGCTGGACGGCGGGCGTCAGCATCGCCTGAGCAGTCATCTGATGGAGCGTCAGGTATTGACGGTCCCGCCCCCGCGATGGAACAGTCGACACATCGAATCTGACGCAACGTCAGAAATCAAAGGACGGTGAACCCCCTTGGAATTCGGGCTCTTCGTGCAGGGATACGTGCCTGAGGCGCGGTCCAAGGTCGACCCCGAGGCGGAGCACAAGGCGCTCCTTGAGGAGACCGAGTACGTCATCCAGGCCGACAAGTCCGGCTTCAAGTACGCCTGGGCGTCGGAACACCACTTCCTGGAGGAATACTCGCACCTCTCGGCGAACGAGGTCTTCCTCGGCTACCTCGCCGCCGCCACCGAGCGCATCCACCTCGGCTCGGGCATCTTCAACCCGCTCGCCCCGGTGAACCACCCGGTGAAGGTGGCCGAGAAGGTCACCATGCTGGACCACCTCTCCAAGGGTCGCTTCGAGTTCGGCACCGGACGCGGCGCCGGCAGCCACGAGATCCTCGGCTTCATGCCCGGCATCACGGACATGAACCACACCAAGGAGATCTGGGAGGAGACCATCGCGGAGTTCCCCAAGATGTTCCTCCAGGAGGAGTACGAGGGGTTCCAGGGCAAGCACTGGTCGCTCCCGCCGCGCAAGATCTTCCCCAAGCCGTACGGCAAGGCCCACCCGGCCATGTGGTACGCCGCCGGCTCGCCCTCCTCGTACGCGATGGCGGCGAAGAAGGGGCTGGGCGTCCTCGGCTTCAGCGTCCAGAAGGTCTCCGACATGGAGTGGGTGCTGGAGCAGTACAAGACGGCGATCCAGGAGGCCAAGGCGATCGGGGCGTTCGTCAACGACAACGTCATGGTCACCTCGACCGCGATCTGTGCCGAGACCCACGACAAGGCGGTCGAGATCGCGGTCAACGCGAACATGAACCGCTTCCAGTCGCTGGTGTTCCGCTACCACGACACCTTCCCGCGCCCCGAGGCGATCCCGCAGTGGCCCGAGACCCTGCCGGAGTACAACGCGGAGATCATCGAGCTGCTGATCGCGGAGGAACTCCTCATCTGCGGCGACCCGTCGGAGGTACGGGCCCAGTGCAAGCGCTGGGAGCAGGCGGGGGCGGACCAACTGTCCTTCGGCCTGCCGACGGGCGTCTCGAAGGAGGACACGCTGACGACGGTCAAGCTGATCGGCGAACACGTGATCCCCCACATCGACACGGACCCGATCCACCGCACGACCCGCTTCCGCCAGTCCGCGTAACGGCCGCCCGCCGCAAGCCCCGAACCCCCACCGTCCCCACCCGTCTTCCGGTCGCCGACCTCCGGCCCCGGGCACGATCCCGGGATCCCGGTCCCGGACGTCGGCCTCGGGCACGATCCCGATCCGGGGGCGCCGAGGCCTGGCCCCCGGCCCAGACCGAACCCGGCCCAGACCGAACCCGGCCCGGGGGCCGCTCCCTTGGCGGGAGCCGAGGGAGTCCAGGGCGCAGCCCCGACGGGCCCGACCCCTTTCGGGGCCACCTGTGGCCCGGGGCCGACCCGGCCCCGGACCCGAGACCGGCCCCCGGCGGGCCGACCCCGGCCCGGGTCCGATCCCCTCGGCGGGAGCCGAGGGATCCGGGGGTCCGGGGCGGAGACCCGGGGAACGGGGGAAGGGCGGGTAGGGGACGGCCCCGCAGGGCCCAGGGCCCAGGGCCCAGGGCCCACCAACCCCCGCTGGAGGGCGGCGTCTTCCCGGACCGCCGCCCCACGGCGGGTCCCGGCCGAGGGCCGGGGCGGACGGTGGCGGCCCACCACCCGCCCCGGCCCGAAGCCCCGCCCCGCCCCGCCAGGAGGTGCCCGCACCCCACCGGGGGCCCGCACCGTCCGCCCCGCCAGGGGCACCGCACCCCCCGGGGGGCACCGCACCCCCGCCAGGGGGACCCGAAGCTTCGTCATACCCGCCCGGCCAGGGCCCCGGCACGGGGCCCGGACCGACCGTTCACCGCCCGGCCAGGGCAAGGGCACGGGCCACCCAGGAGGGGACACCGTCATGCTCGACCACCTCATACGCGGCGCGACCGTCGTCGACGGGACGGGCGCGCCCGCGCGCGTCGCGGACGTCGGCATCCGGGACGGCCGCATCGTCGCGATCGCCGCCCCCGGCATCGTCACCGAGGAGGCCCGGACCAGCGAGGACGCGACCGGGCTCGTGCTGACCCCCGGGTTCATCGACCCCCACACCCACTACGACGCCCAGCTGTTCTGGGACCCGTACGCCACCCCCTCCATGAACCACGGCGTCACCACCGTCGCCGGAGGCAACTGCGGTTTCACCCTGGCCCCCCTGAACCCCGCCCGCCCCGAGGACGCCGACTACACCCGCCGCATGATGAGCAAGGTCGAGGGCATGGCCCTCAAGGCCCTGGAGGAGGGCGTCGACTGGACCTGGTCCACCTTCGGCGAGTACCTCGACGCCCTCGACGGGCGGACCGCCGTCAACGCCGGCTTCATGGTCGGCCACTGCGCCCTGCGCCGGCACGTGATGGGCGAGGACGCCGTCGGGGGACAGCCCACGCCCGAGCAGATGGGGCAGATGCTCGACCTCTTCCACGAGGCCATGGACGCCGGCGCCTGGGGCCTGTCCACCACCCAGTCCTCCACGCACTCCGACGGCGCCGGCGCCCCCGTCGCCTCCCGCCACGCGGAGCCCGCCGAACTCCTCGCGCTCTCCCGGGCCGTCTCCGAACACGAGGGCACCCAGCTGGAGGCCATCGTCGCCGGCTGCCTCGACCAGTTCTCCGACGCCGAGATCGACCTCTTCGTCGACATGAGCGCCGCCGCCGGCCGGCCCCTGAACTGGAACGTCCTCACCATCGACGCCTCCGTCCCCGAACGGGTCCCGCGCCAGCTGATCCCCTCCGAGCGCGCCCGCGCCGCCGGCGGCCGGATCGTCGCCCTGACGATGCCGATCCTCACCCCCATGAACATGTCGCTGGGGACCTTCTGCGCGCTCAACCTCATCCCCGGCTGGGGCGAGGTCCTCGCGCTGCCCGTCCCCGAGCGGATCGAGCGGCTCCGGGACGCCGACGTCCGTACGGAGATGCTGCGCCGCGCCGACAGCAAGGAGGCCGGCGTCTTCCGGCGCCTGGCCGACTTCGGGCGCTACGTCATAGGGGACACGTACAGCAAGGAGAACGAGGGCCTCTCGGGCCGCGTCGTCAACGACATCGCCGCCGAACGCGACCAGGACGCCTTCCACTGCCTCGTCGAGATCTGCGCCAACGACGACCTGCGCACCGTCCTGTGGCCGATGCCCACCGACAACGACCCCGCCAGCTGGGCCCTGCGCGCCGAGACCTGGCAGCACGAGGACGTCATGCTCGGCGGCTCCGACGCCGGCGCGCACCTGGACCGGATGTGCGGCGCCCCGTACACGACCCGCTTCCTCGGGGACTGCCTGCGCGGGCGCCGGCTGGTGCCGCTGGAGCAGGCCGTGAGGATGCTGACCGACGACCCGGCCCAGCTGTTCGGGCTGCGCGAGCGCGGCCGGATCGTCGAGGGCTTCCACGCGGACCTGGTCCTCTTCGACCCCGAGCGCATCGAGGCCGGGCCCGCGACCCTCGTCCACGACCTGCCCGGCGACAGCCCGCGGTTGGACGCGCGGGCGATCGGGATCGTGTCCGTACGGGTCAACGGGGTGGAGACCATCCGCGACGACGAGGTGACGGGCGCGATCCCGGGGATCGTGCTGCGTTCGGGCCGGGACACGAGGACGGTGAGCACCCGATGAGCGACGGGCGAGCGCAGGAGCTGTACATCGGTGGCGAGTGGGTGGAGCCCGCCGGCGGCCACTACGAGGTGATCGACCCGGCCGACGAGAGCGTCGTCGGCCTCGCCCCCGAGGCCTCCCGCGCCCAGGTCGAGGACGCGGCCCGGGCCGCCGCCGAGGCCTTCGGCGCGTGGTCGCGCACGAAGCCGGAGGCGCGCGCGGCCATCCTGGACCGGGCCGCGGACATCATGCAGCGGGAGTTCGAACCGTGGGCGGCCCTCGCCCAGGCCGAGACGGGCGCCCCGACGGGCATCGCGCGCGGGATGCAGGTGGGCGTCGGGGTGTCGCGTTTCCGGCGGTACGCGAAGGGCGCGCTGGAGCCGGTCGAGCGCGGGCTGCCCCCGCAGGTCACCGACGCCGGCCCGATGGGGAAGGCGAGCGTCCTGGGGGCGCTGGAAGTGCGCCAGCCGGTCGGCGTGGTCACCTGCATCACCTCCTACAACAACCCGTGGGCGAACCCGGCGGGCAAGGTCGCCCCGGCCCTGGCCATGGGCAACACGGTGGTGGTCAAACCGGCCCCGCAGGACCCGCTCTCGGTGTTCAGGATGGCCGCGGCTCTGCACGAGGCCGGCGTCCCGGCCGGAGTGGTGAACGTGGTCTCGGGCGCGGCCGTGGAGGTCGGCGAGGCGGCGGTCGACTCCCCGTACGTGGACATGGTGTCCTTCACCGGCTCCACGGGCGTCGGGCAGCGCATCGCCGAGGTGTGCGGCCGGACGATGAAGCGGCAACTGATGGAGCTGGGCGGCAAGGGGGCGGCGATCGTCCTGGCGGACGCCGACCTGGACGCGGCGGTGACGGGGATCGGCACCACCTTCTCCTTCTACAGCGGCCAGATCTGCACCGCCCCGACCCGGGTGATCGTCCACCGGTCGGTGTACGCGGAGCTGGTGGACAAACTGACCGGCTACCTGGCCTTCATGAAGGTCGGCGACCCGCGCGAGCGGGGCACCGTGGTCGGCCCGGTGATCTCGGCGGCGCACCGCGACCGCGTCGAGTCGTACGTGGAGCTGGGCCGGAAGGAGGGCGCGCGGATCGCCTTCGGCGGGGAGCGCCCGGTGGTGGGCGACGGCCGCGGCTTCTACGTGGCGCCGACCCTGCTCGTGGACTGCACGAACGACATGCGGGTGGTCCGGGAGGAGATCTTCGGGCCGGTGGTGGTGGTCGTGCCGTTCGACGGGGACGACGAGGAGGCCGTGGCCCTGGCCAACGACAGCGACTTCGGGCTGATCAGCTACGTCTGGTCCGGGGACTCGGCGCGCGCCTTCCGCGTGGCCCGCGCCCTGCGGGCGGGCGGGGTCGGGGTCAACACCATCGGCCGGAACATGGAGGCCCCGTTCGGCGGCTTCAAGCGCAGCGGCGTCGGCCGGGACGTGGGCTCGTACGCCCTGCACGCGTACAGCGAGACCCAGTCGATCGTCTGGACCGGCTGACCCGGCCGGCCCGAACCCGGCCGAGGCACCAGCCCCGGCCGGGTCACACCGCGCGGATCACACCGCCGGCTTTGCCGGGCCGGGGCCGGGGGCGTCCAGTGAGAAGGGGGCTTCGCCGCGGACGCGGCCGTTGATCTGGATCTGCACCAGGTGCTCCCCGGAGTGGTAGCGGCGGGTGGTGATCGGCTTGAAGGAGTGGCGCCTGGTGCCCGTGAGGGTCTGGCCGGGGGCGAGGGTGCGGGTGGTGAGCTTGAAGACCTTGGGGGTGCGGGCGCCATTGGCCTTGACGTGGTGGACGACGTAGTCGACGACCAGTTCGGCCGGCTCCGGGCCGGTGTGGGTGATCTCGTACGTGAAGACGAGGTGCTCGCCGACGGCGACGTGCGGGGTGGTCACCAGCGGCCCGGTGACGGTGACGGGGACGTCGGGGGAGTGGCCGAGGAGGGTCATCACCTCGGGGGCTCCGGCCTTGATCAGGGTGCGCAGGCCGTGCCGCACGACGCGATCCGTCGTGGCCCCGGGGTCGACCAGCCAGCGGGCGGCGGTCTCCACCGCGAGGGCGGGGTGGTCGCGGCTGATGTCGTTGAGGTGGTTGGACACCGAGCGCCGGACGTACGCGGACTCGTCGCGGTGCAGGGCGTCGAGCAGGGGCACGGTCGGCCGAGGGTCGGCGACGAAGGCGGGGAGCTGCGGCGCCCACGGCAGGCGGGGCCGGGTGCCCTCGCTCGCGAGCCGTCGGACGTGCGGGTCGGGGTCGGCGGTCCAGTCACCGATCACGGCCAGGGCGCGGGCGGGATCGGCGCGCAGGAAGGGGCGTACGGCGGATTCGGCGGTCAGCCGGGGGGTCAGGTCGCGGAGCAGGGCGAGGCCCGGCTCGAAGGCCTCCAGCCCCCGCACGGCGACGGCCTCGTTGACGGGGGCGGTCATCCAGCCGGTGAAGGCGGGGTCCTTTAGGGCCGTGCGCACGACGGCCTCGAAGGCGGCCCAGTCCTCGGGCAGGTCGGCGAGGACGGCGTCGCGCACGGCGGCGACGCGGACGGAGAAGCCGAGCCCGTCGAGGGATGCGGCACGGGCGGTGAGGGCGGGCGAGGCGGCCCTGCCGGTCGCGCGGGCGAGCAGATCGGCCAGGTTACTGACGGTATCCGCGCTGAGGAGCTCGTCGGCTGTGGGCATGGGGCCAGTGTGACGGACGGGCCCTTGGTATTGGGGGCCCGAAAATTTCCACGGGAAAGTTTTGAAACGGGCAAAACGGGCACACCTGCGGTTTCCGCATTCCGGAAGGTTTGTCCCGGAGCCTTCCGAACCATGAATAGATGCCTGAGTGAACCTTCTGTTGCGAGGGTGTGAACTGTCTCGTCCTCAAGATTCCAAGGGATTTAGCCCTGTGGGGGAGTGGACTTAAGTCCTCCGGATAAGGAAACCGCACCCTCTAACGTCCTGACTCATGACACAGCTGGACGTTCGGCCCCGAGGTACGCAGGGCGCAGACACGGTGAGCGGCGTCGCCCCGGGCGAGGCCGACGTTCGTGGCAAGGGGCTCGGCAAGGGCTCCGTCGGTCTGGTGGGCAGCGCCGTCCTCGGCATCTCCACCGTCGCCCCCGTGTACTGCCTGACCTCGACCCTCGGCTCCACCGCCGGTGAGGTCGGGGTGCAGATGCCCGCCGTCTTCCTGGCCGGCTTCATCCCGATGCTCCTGGTCGCCTTCGCGTACCGCGAGCTGAACAAGGCCATGCCGGACTGCGGCACCTCCTTCACCTGGACCGTCAAGGCCTTCGGACCCCGGATCGGCTGGATGTGCGGCTGGGGCCTGGTGATCGCCACGATCATCGTGCTGTCCAACCTGGCGGGTGTCGCCACCTCCTACTTCTGGCTGCTGGCCGGCGAGATCACGAGCAATCCGTCGATCTCCGCCCTGGACGACAACAAGCTCGTCCACATCGCCACCTGCCTGACCCTGATCGCCGTCGCCACCGCCATCAGCTACCGCGGCATGACCGCCACCAAGGGCATCCAGTACACCCTGGTCGGCCTCCAGCTCGCGGTCCTCGCGATCTTCGTCGCGATGGCCTTCCAGAAGGCCTCCGCCGGCAGCTTCGACACCGGGCTCAGCTTCTCCTGGGAGTGGATGAACCCCTTCGCGGTCGGCTCCATGGCCGCCTTCACCGCCGGGCTCTCCCTGTCGATCTTCATGTACTGGGGCTGGGACACCTGCCTCACGGCGAACGAGGAGACGATCGGGTCCTCCAAGACCCCCGGCCGCGCCTCGCTCATCGCGATGGTCGTTCTCGTCGGCTCCTACCTGGCCACCGGCGTCGCCGCCCAGATGGCCGTCGGCTCCGGCACCTCCGGCCTCGGCCTCGGCAACCCGGAGACCTCCGGCAACGTCTTCGCCGCCCTCGCCGGCCCCGTCATGGGCCCGATGCTCGGCATCCTGCTCTTCGTCGCCGTCCTCGCCTCGGCCGCCGCCTCGCTCCAGACCACCTTCATCCCGGTCGCCCGCACGGTCCTGGCCATGGCCACCTACGAGGCCCTGCCGGCCGCCTACGCCAAGGTCCACCCGAAGTTCAAGACCCCGGGCCGCGCCACCGTCGTCGCCGGCGTCGCGACCGGTGCCTTCTACACCGTGATGACCCTGGTCAGCGAGAACGTCCTCACCGACACGATCTTCGCGCTCGGCCTGATGATCTGCTTCTACTACTCGCTGACAGCCTTCGCCTGCGCCTGGTACTTCCGCGGCGACCTGCGCGCCTCCGGCCGCGACCTGCTCTTCAAGGGCGTCTTCCCGGTCCTCGGCGGAGCCCTTCTGGCGGCGGTCTTCTTCAAGACCCTCTACGACGCCTGGGACCCCTCCTACGGCTCCGGCTCGCACATCCCCGGCCTCGACGTCGGCAACGTCTTCGTCATCGGCGTCGGCCTGCTCGCCCTCGGCCTCGTGGTCATGTTCGTCACCGAACGCCGCAGCCCCGCCTTCTTCCGCGGCCAGGTGCTGACCAAGTCCACCCCCGCCCTGGTGGTCGAGGACTGACCCTCCGGCGGCCCGCCGCCCCGCTGTGTCACGCCCCACGGCCCCGGATCGATTCCCCCCGATCCGGGGCCGTGGCGCGTCCCGGAACAGGCGGTGCGCACCCCGGCCCCGGCCCTGGTGCGCACCCGGCCCCGGCCTCGGCCGCGCCTCGGCCTTGGCCTCGGTCCTGGCTCCCGCCCCGATCCGCGCCCCGTCCGCGCCCCGACCCGCCGCGACGCGCCGGGGGTGAAGTGACCCGGGGCCGTCGGGGATCGTTGGGCCCGGCATGAACCCCATGCACCCCGTCAAGCGCACCCTGTCGGCCCTCCTCCTCGGCGGCGCCGCCCTCGCCCTCGCCCCGGCCGTCGCCCAGGCAGCCGACGGCCCCAACATCCAGGGCCCCCCGATCGCCAAGCGCGTCGGCGACATCGTCGACCACCCCGCCCAGACCGTCCAGGACACCAAGACCGCCGTCAACGTCACCGCGGGCGGGGTCAAGAGCGCCGGCGAGGCCACCGACACCTCCCTCAGCAGCGCCGGCACCGCCCTGGGCGCCGGCCTCCCCAAGCCCCCCAAGGTCGGCTGACCCGCCGCTGGGTCACCCCGCTCGGTCCCGGCCGGTCCCGCTGGGTCACCCCGCTCGGTCCCGGCCGGTCCCGCTGGGTCACCCCGCTCGGTCACCTCGCTCGGTCCCGGCCGGTCCCGCTCGGTCACCCCGCCCGGTCACCCCGCCCGGTCCCGGTCGGTCCCGCTCAGGCGCCCCGGACGGCCCCCGCCGGGTCCGCCCCCGCCACGCCCGCGTGCACCCCGTGCAGGGTCGGGGCCAGCGCCTCGTCGAGCACGGCCCGGGCGAAATCGGCGTGCGAGATCCGGCTCGCCGCGTCGGCGGGGGCGAACGCGTAGCCCCCGCCGACCGGGCCGTCCCCCTCGCCGCCGGAGCCGTCCCCCTCGCCGAAGTCCCCGGCCGGGCTCAGCACCGCCCAGTCCAGCCCCTCCGGCGCGGCCGCCCGCAGGGCCTCGTTGCCCGCGCCGTGGCCGACGTAGAACTCCCGCCACTCCTGCGGGTACCCCGGGGTGTCCATCAGGAGCGGCCCGGCCGCCGTGGGCAGTACGGAAGCCAGCCCGACCGCCACCAGCCGCCGCACCCCCGCCGTCGCCAGCCCCTGGGCCATGGCCCGGGCCAGTTCCGGGAAGAACACCCCGGGCGCCACCCCGGGGTCGTACACGGCGACCACCGCCGCGTCGTGGCCGGCCGCGATCCGGGCCACCTCGGCCGCCGAGGTCACCTCCCCGTCGCCCCGGCCCGCCGCCGTCACCTCGATCCCGCGCGCCCGGGCCTGCGCCACCACGGCCCGACCGACCCGACCGCTCCCGCCGAAGACGACGACCCGCCCGTTGCCGCCCCCGCCCCCACCGTCGCTGTCGCCGTCGCTGCCCTTGCCGTCACTGCTCTGATGCGTCATGGGGGCGAGCGTAGGGAAGGCACTGGTTACCGATCGGATACCGACCTACCGTGGTGATCATGACGACGCAGCCGCCCCTGGACCCCGAGATGTTCGACCCCGTCTGCCCCTCGACGCTGGTCCCCTTCAGGGTCGGCGACAAGTGGGCCCCGATGGTCCTGCGCTGTCTGGAGGGCGGCCCCCGCCGCTTCTCGGAGCTCAAGGTGCCGATGCGCGGGATCACCTCCAAGTCCCTGACCCAGTCCCTGCGCGGGCTGGAGCGCGACGGTTTCGTGGCCCGCGAGGACGCCCGCTACGCCCTCACCCCGCTCGGGCGCGGCCTCCTGGGCCCGCTGGAGGCCGCCTGCGCGTGGACGCGGGAGCACTGGGACGAACTGATCGACGCCCAGGAGGCCGGCCTCGCCGCCTTCGCCGGGACTCAGCCCCAGGTGCGCGAGCAGAGCACCAGCCGGTAGCCGTCGGGGTCCGCGACGGTGACGCCGTGCTCGTCCCAGTACGGGTTGTGCGAGGCCACGCGGGTCCCGCCGCAGTCGACCAGCCGGCGCACGAGGGCCTCGTCGGGCTCCTCGCCGAGGTAGAGCACGAACAGGTCGTCGACGGTCGGAGTCGGGTCCAACGGCGCCGCCGGGTCCCGGGTCAGCTCGAAGTGCCAGCCCCCGTCGGCCGGCCCGACCATCAGCAGGTCGTGCTCACCGGGCTCCGCCGAGCTGCGCCACAGGACGGACAGGCCGAGCCCGTCGACGTAGAAGCGCTCGGCGGCGGCCAGGTCGAGGGAGGGTCGTGCGACGCGGACATGGGTCTTCGAGAGGATCATGCCGGGAGAGTACGGGGCCTCTCGGCGCCCGCGCTCACCGCTCACCGCTCGGCACGGTGGCGGGCGCGTAGAGGAAGGAGAAGCGCTCCATGACGTTCCTGCGCCGGGTGTTGTGGAAGGCGGCGATCCGCCACCCGCCGTCGCAGCCCCGCACCAGCGTGTACGTCTGGACCTTGGAGAGGGCGGCCGGCCGCCGGCCCTTGTGGATGTCGCCGCGTCCGGTGACGACGGCGACGTCCGCGCCGAGGAAGCGCAGCCCGAGGTAGGTCGCGGCCGGCTCGGTCCCCTTCACGAACCCTGCGAAGAGGGCGCGGTGTGACTCGGTGATGTCGGCCCGGCCCTCGTAATGGGTGCCGACGTAGGTCGTGTAGGTGGCGTCCTCGGTGAACTGCTCGCCGTACGCGTCCGCGTCGCCCGCCGCCCAGGCCCCGGTGAGGGCGTCGAGCGTGGCCCGGACGGCCTCGGCGTCCCGGGGGTCCGCGCCGGCCGGGAGGAGCGCGACGCAGTCCTCGACGCCAGTCCGGCGGACGCCCGAGGTGCGGTCCAGGTAGAGGTACGCGGCGCCCGCGGCCAAGGTGAGGAGGGCGAGGGAGACGACGGCGACGGCGATGGCGCTCATGATGCTGCCTCTCGATAGGATGACTGCACATGTGCATTATCTGCACACAGGCATTATCTGCATCAGTGCAGATATTTGGCAAGGGGAGAGAGATGGCCGAGCAGGACGAGCGCCGAACGGTCTTCCGCGACTACGTCGACGCGGTGGGGCTGCACGCGATGGCGGGCGCCGAGGCGGCCGGCCTCCAGGCCTCCGAGTGGTACGCCCTCAGCCGGATCACCCTCACCGGCGGTCTCACCTCGGGTGAACTGTCGGCGAGCACGGGCCTGACGACCGGCGCGACGACCCGCCTCATCGACCGCCTGGAACGCGCCGGATACGTCCGCCGCACCACGGACCCCGCCGACCGCCGCAAGGTCGTGGTCGAGGCCGTCCCGGACGCGCTCGTCGGTGTCGAGGCCGCCGTGGGCCCCGCCCGCCGCCGCCTCGGGGAGGTCCTGGCGGGCTACACCCCCGAGCAGCAGGCCCTCCTGTTCGACTACTTCGCCCGCGCCGCCCCCGCCTTCCGGGAGGCCACCGAGACCGTCCGCGCCCAGACCCAGGGCCGCCGGGTCAAGTAGCCGCGACGGACGGTCGGGGTCCGCCGGGGCGCCGTAAAAGCAGGTGCGGGTGCCCGGGGGCGCCGCCTAGCTTGAGTCGGTGAGCAGCGACTATCCATTCGCCGACGGCTACAACCTCGTGTGGGACCTGACCGGCTTCGGCGGTGTCGACGAGGAACTGGTCGAGTCCGTCTCGCTCTCCCGCGACCAGTATCTGAAGATCCGCCACTTCTTCGTCCTCGGCGACGATCCCTGGATGGTGGCGGGCGAGTACCGCGTGGCGCCCGGCATATGGGCGCGCGTGCGCGGCGCCGTCCCGGGACTCCGGTTCGAGCGCGACACCGACTACTTCCTCGGCGCCCGTCAGGCCTTGCCTGACGGGCGCTTCTGGCGTCCGGCCGCCGGCGTCGCGGCCCCGGGCCCGATTCCGCCTCCGTAGGCGTGTCTTCGAGGCTCCGAGCAGGCAAATCGGCTCATCTGTTGCCCACTTCGAGCCCCGGCGACGGGCCGCACCGGCCCTTGCGATGACGCATCGTGTTTAAGGCGGGGCGTTTCGGTAACACTTGGTAGTGACGTGCAGTCAGTACTCGACGGAAGGCAGGTAGATGTCCATGGTTACCGGGCTCATCCTCGTCGCGGTCGTCGTTGCCCTCATCGCGCTCCTGGCAGCGGCCCCCGCCGCGCCCGTGAAGCGGAACCCGTTCCCGCGCGGCGCGGGCACGCCCCGTCTGCGCACCGTCCCGGCCCCGCGCCGGGGACACCACCACCCCAGCAGCTGACCCGCGGCCCCGAAGGGCCCGCCCCCGAGCGGGGGGCGGGCCCTTCGGGCTGCCCTCGGGCGCGTGCTCCCCGGGCGTACGGTGCGCAACAGCGGGCGGGCAAGCCTCGCGCCGAACCGACCGACTACGGCAACTGACAAGGCGGCGCGCCACCCGTGAGTTCCACGTTGATCCGCTTGATAGAACCCTCCGACGGGCCCGTGCTCGCCGGTCTGCACGCCAGGGACAAGGAGACGTACGCGCGCTGGCTGCCCGAGAGGCCCGCCGCGTTCTACACGCCCGACGGGCAGGCCGCCGTGATCGCGGCCCTTCTGGCCTCCCACGCGCAGGGGGCCGCCTGGCCGGGCGTCGTGGTCGGCGACGGGGCCGTCATCGGGCAGGTCGCCATCAGCTCGATCCTGCGCGGCCCGTTCCAGAAGGGGTTCCTGGGCTACTGGATCTCCTCTTGCCACCAGGGCCTCGGACACACGAGCCGCGCGGTCGGGCTGGCCCTGCGGATCGCTGAGGAGGAGCTGAACCTGCATCGACTGGAGGCGCACACCCAACTGGAGAACCTCGCGTCCCAGGCGGTCCTCCGCAAGCACGGATTCAGCTCCTGGGGCATCGCCCACGAGCACTTCTACGCCGACGGCGCGTGGCGCGACGAAGTGTTCTGGGAGCGGAAGCTGAACGGCGGCCCCGCCGGAAGCCACCGGCGGCCCTGAGGTCCCGCGCCGGCGAGCGCCCGGGCGTCGGGAGCGCGGGACAGGGGTACCTAGGCGGTGACGGTGCCGAGGAATGTCGTCCAGGTGGCGGCGCCGAGCGCCAGTTCGGGGCTCACGGAGAGCTTGGAGTCCCGGACGTGGACGGTGTCGGCGCAGGTGGCGACCTCGACGCAGGCGTCTTCCGCGGCGTTGCTGTAGGTGGACTTGTGCCAGGAGAGGGCGACCTCGACACAGTTGTCGCCCTGACTGCTGCTGTAGCTGCTCTTGAACCACCGGAGCCGGGAGCTGTTCACAGGGATCCTCGCATTCGCATCAACAGGCCTGCGCTGTCCGCAGGATTGAGGGCCTGGATGCGAAGTTTTGCATACTGCTGGTGGAGGTCGCTGACGGCTTTCGGGTCGAAGATGACCTGTCCCGACTTCTGACTCTCGCTGTAGCCCACCCACTGGTGCTCCTCGGATTCCAGGAGGCAGAAGGGGCCGTCGGTGCCCGCGTGTTCCGGGCTGACCGTCGGCATGAGCTGGAGATCCACATTGGGCAGCCGGGCGCACACCAGGAGGCGGTCGATCAGCTCGCGGGTTACCGCAGCGCCTCCCGTCTGCCTCTCGATCACGGTCTGCTCGATGATGAAACTGAAACCGGTGTAGGGGGTGCGGTACAGCACCCTCTGCCGCTCCAGGCGGCGCGCGATGCGGTCCTCCGTCTCCTGCTCGGTGGGTACGGGCGGGACGTTCTCGATCTGGGCCCGGGCGTACGCCTCCGTCTGTAGCAACCCGGGAACGGACCGGCACTCGAACGTGTTGAGCGCGACGGCCTCCTCCTCCAGCTCCGCCCACTGCCGGAACCAGGACGCCAGTCCGCGTCGCCGCTTCAGCTGCCGGGCGGCGATGACGATGACGCCGAAGGCGTCCAGGACCTCTTCCGCCTTGTTCACGAACTTCGCCGACGGATGTCGGCGTCCCTGTTCCACCGAGGCCACGTACTGCACCGAGTACCCGACCAGTGGGTGGAACTGCTCTTGCGTCAGGCCCGCGCGTTTGCGGCAGGCCTTGACGGTGTCGCCGAAGTTCTTCAGGTCGGCATCGGGCTCCGTCTGCTTCTCGCCCCTGCCACCGCTGCTGTCGTCGTCAGCCGTCATCACGGTCACCTCCCCGCCGCCATGCTCACGGTAGGTGACTGCGCCTGTCCAGAGAGTTCGCTACTACAGTTCAAAAGTAGTAGTCGTGGTGCTGGGAACTACCGCCCCCACAAGGGACGTTCTCCTCATGACCACCCGCTCCGGCCCCACCCCGCCCCTCGTACGCGTGTTCACTCAGCGTTTCAGCAGCACCCCGCGCGGCGCCCGCCTCGCCCGGCAGCTGGCGCTCGTCGAGCTGCACGACTGGGGTGTTCCCGAGGGCACGGCGCCGTCCTACGGGGCCGCGCTCCTCGTCGCGGAGCTGGCCGCGAACGCCGTCACCCACGGCCGGCTTCCCGGACGGGACTTCGAGCTGCGCCTGACCCTGTTCGAGGGCGACGGAGACACCGCCGGGCTGTTGCGCGTCGAGGTGTCCGACGCCCGCCGGGACCGACGGCCCGCCGTGCGACCGCAGGAGTACGGGGCGGAGTCGGGCTACGGGCTGCGCGTCGTCGAGGGGATCGCGACCGGGTGGGGGGTCACGGACCGCCTGGTCGGCAAGACCGTCTGGGCGGAGCTGCCCGTCCGGCTCGACGCCGGGAAGCCGGTCGAGTGGCGCGCCCCGCGCGAAGGGCTTTCCATCGAAGGGTGAGCGCTCTGCGTATCGACGTGCACGCGCACCCGTGGACCGCCGACTACCTCGACCGCCTCGAAGCGCTGGGGAAGACCGATACGGGGACCCAGCGCGGGATCGGCGCCGGCGCGACCGGGGCCGAGCTGGACCACCGGTTCGCGTTGATGGACCGGGCCGGGGTCGACCTCCAGGTGCTCTCCGTGGCGCCCCAGTCCCCGCACCTCGCCGCCGAGGCCGAGGCCGAGGCGGTGGCCCGTACGGCGAACGACGCGTACGCCGAGCTGGTGGCCCGTTACCCCGGACGCTTCCGGGCCTTCGCCGCACTGCCCCTGCCCCACGTCGACGCCGCGCTGCGCGAGGTCGCCCGTGCCTTCGACGACCTCGGCGCGGTCGGCGTCGGCGTGACCACGACCGTGCTCGGCCGCACCCTGGCCGATCCGCTCTTCCGTCCCGTCTACGAGGAACTCGACCGGCGTGGCGCCGTCCTGTGCATCCACCCGGCCGGTGAGGGCGCCGCCAGCCCGCTGATCGCCGAGCACGACATGACCTGGATGGTGGGGGCGCCGGTCGAGGACACCGTGGCGATCATGCACCTCGTCCTCGCGGGTCTTCCCGCGCGCTACCCGCGGATGCGCGTCCTGGCCTCGCACCTGGGCGGCATCCTGCCCCTGCTGCCGCGTCGGCTCGACGACCACCTGGCCTTCGAGTCCCCGCAGACCCCCGAACTCCCCTCGATCGCCCTGGGCCGCCTCTGGTACAACACGGTCAGTCACGTGCATGGACCGGCGCTGGCCGCCGCGGCGGCCACCTTCGGGGCCGACCGCCTCGTGCTCGGCACGGATTTCCCGTACGAGGACGGGGAGGTCTTCGTACGGGCCGTGGAGTACGTCTCCGAGTCGGGGCTCGCCCCGCAGGAGGCCACGGCGATCCTCGACACGAACGCGGCGGACCTGCTGGGCCTCTCCGGGCCGTGAACCCCGGGCCGTGACCCCCGGGCGGGTCGACCCGGGTCGACCTCAGCCCAGGGAGGTCGGGAGGTTCGCCGGGAGGGAGGGGAGCTTGCCCGGCTCGCTGCGCTGGAAGGTGTCCGTGCCGGCGCCCTCCCACGTGACCTTCAGCGTGGTGGCGTTCACCGAGTCGACCTTGCCGTGGGAACGGGTCGCGCCCTGCGGGCACTTGAGGGTGATGGCCGCGCCGTCCGTGGTGCCCTGGCAGGTCAGTCCGGTGGCGCCCTCGACCACGAAGGCGACCTGGCCCTTGACGGTGAGGACGACGCCCTTGCCCGGGTTCTGGAGGGACACCCAACCGCCTTCGAGCGTGCCGCCCTTCGCGCCCCCGCCGGTCGAGGCGGAGGCGGCCGGCGCCGAAGCGGAGGCCGACGGGGCGGGAGCCTTGTCCGTCGCCGGGGTCTTGTCGGTGCCGCAGCCCGTCAGGGTCAGGGCGGCGACGGCCGCGGTGGCGGCGACGGTGGCGAGGCGCAGGTGGTTGAGCACGGGAAATCCCCCAGGGGTGGGTGAGTTGGGCGCCGGGACCGGCGGAGCGCGCCAAATTACCAGCCGTGCGGGGGACCCGCGGAAACGGGAGAGAACCCGGGGGCGACCCGGGGGCGCCGCTACAGGTACTGGGCGAAGTCGTCCAGGGTGCGCAGGATCTCCGCCTCGCCCGCCGAGGGGAGTTGGAGGACGACCTCCTCGATGCCCAGCTCGGCGTAGTGGGCCAGCTTGCCGGGGGTCGGCTGGACGGCGTACGGGACGACCTGGAGGGTCTTCGGGTCGCGCCCGGCCTCCTCCCAGGCCCGGCGGAGCACCGGCAGGGACTCGGACAGGCCCCGACCGCCGATGGGGAGCCAGCCGTCGCAGTGGTCGACGACGGCCGCGAACAGCTTCGGGCCGGCCGAGCCGCCGACCAGGGTGCGCGGCCCGTACAGCGGTTGTCCGGCGCCGAGTTCGCGCGGGGCCTGGACCGGCTTGGGGTGGGCGAAGGAGGCCTGGACGGAGCCGTACGGGCCCTCGTGGGCGGTGGGCTCCGGGGCCCACAGGGCGCGCATCAGGGCCATGTGGTCCCGGACCCGTTCGCGGCGGGTGGTCCACTCGACGCCGTGGTCGGCGGCCTCCTCGACGTTCCAGCCGTAGCCGATCCCGAGGGTGAGGCGGCCGCCGCTGAGGTGGTCGACGGTGGCCACCTGCTTGGCGAGGCCGATCGGGTCGTGCTGGGCGATCAGGGTGATGCCGGTCCCGAGGTGGAGGTGCTCGGTGACGGCGGCGGCCTGCCCGAGGGCGACGAAGGGGTCCAGGGTGCGCCCGTACTGCTCCGGGAGGTCGCCGCCCATGGGTGCGGGGGTGGCGCGGGAGGACGGGATGTGGGTGTGCTCGGGGAGGTAGAGGCCGGAGAAGCCGCGTTCTTCGAGGGAACGGGCCAGGCGGGTGGGGGAGACGGTCAGGTCGGTCAGGAAGACGGTCGTGGCGATCCGCATGGGCGAGGGCACCTCCGGGTCGTGGGGAGGCCAAGGTACGGCGTACGGACCGAAGTCGGCAGGCCCGCCGCCGCGCCGCGACCTCAGGCGCGCGGGTAGCGGGAGAGCCAGCCCGGGGCCGAGGCCGCGGGGCCGTGGAGGGCCGGGCCCTGGGTCATCTCCAGGGCGAAGTCGTCGGCCAGTTCCAGGATCGTCGCGCGGCCCTCCAGGTCGGTCAGCCAGGCCGCCGGCAGGGCCGTCTCCCCGTGCAGGGCGCCGAGCAGGGACCCGCAGACGGCGCCGGTGGCCGTGGAGTCGCCGCCGTGGTTGACGGCCAGGCGCAGCCCGTGCGGGACGTCCTCGGCGACCAGGGCGCAGTAGACGGCGATGGCGAGGGTGTCCTCGGCGTCGCGGCCGTCGCCGGGGGAGAGGGCCTCGACGGAGCGGGGGCCGGGCACGCCCTGGGTGACGGCGGCGACGGCGCGCTGGAGGGCGTCGGTGACGGGCTGGTGGCCGGGGCGGCTGCCGAGCAGGCCCAGGGCGCGCTGGATCGCGGCGTCCAGGGTCTCGCCCCGGGTCAGGCCGTGGACGATCACGGCGAGGGCTCCGGCGGAGAGGTACGCGGTGGGGTGGCCGTGGCTCTGGGTGGCGCACTCGACGGCCAACTGGAGGACGAGGGTCGGCTCCCAGCCGACCAGCAGCCCGAAGGGGGCCGAGCGGACAGTCGCGGCGGCGTCGCGGGCGGTGGGGTTCTTGGGTTGCTCCAGGGTGCCGAGGGTGTCGTCGGCGAAGCCCGTCATGCAGGCCCGGTCCGGTCCGCGGCGGGCGTAGAGCCACTCCTCGCGGGCGAGCCAGCCGTTGTCCTTGCGCCGCTCGTCGGGGCCCCAGTCGTGCTGGGTGGCCGCCCAGCGCAGGTACGCGCGGTGGACGTCGGTCGGGGGGTGCCAGCCGCCCGTGTCCCGGCGCACGTGGGCCCGTATCAGGCCGTCCACGGTGAACAGGGTCAGCTGGGTGGAGGCGGTGACGGAGCCCCGGCGGCCGTAGGCGGGGGCGGGTTCGGTCAGGCCCGCCAGGCCGTGGGCCTCGCGGATGCCGTCGAGGGAGAGGCCCGCGACAGGGGCGCCGAGGGCATCCCCGATGGCGGAGCCGAGGAGGGTGCCGCGCACCCGGCTGCGGAAGTCCTGCTGCTCGACGCGGCCCCACAGGGCGGTGGTCATGCTGACGCCGGCCCCCATGGTCTGCGGGCCCGGAGCGACGGCGGCGGTGGTGCCGGGCCGCGGGGTCCGCGCGGTCACGGGTGTCAGGACGGCGGTGGCCTCGCCCGTGTCCGCCGTGGTGCCGGCGTCCGCGGCGGCCCCCGTGGTCGGTGGGCCCGTCCCCGTCCCCGCTCCCGTGGCCGTCTTGATCGTCGTGTCCATGCCGTTTCCCCCCAGGCGTCAGTCGCGCACTGTAGTGGACAGGTTCGGTCGAATCCGGAAGGAGTCCGTCACTGCGCTCATAAGTGACCGGAGAACGGCCGGAAAGCGAACGAATCCGGCCGCTG
Source organism: Streptomyces sp. NPDC088097 (assembly GCF_044741845.1). Lineage (NCBI taxonomy): Bacteria > Bacillati > Actinomycetota > Actinomycetes > Kitasatosporales > Streptomycetaceae > Streptomyces > Streptomyces sp. NPDC088097. The sequence continues at coordinate 1,005,749 of NZ_JBIUTJ010000001.1, read as the reverse complement.
TCCATATGGTGGCACGTTTTGCCACTCGCCTCCGGACCGGTTGGTTTCGGCCACACCGCGTTCACACACCGTTCTTGGGCGGCCCACAGCCTCGGGACATGAAGAAGGCACTCCTCGCCGCGACCGTCGTCGCCTCCGCACTCACCGCGTCCCTGGTCGTGGCCCCCGCCGCCTCCGCCTCCGGCTGGGACCTCCCCTGGAGCAACGGCCACCACCAGAGCCGCTCCGCCGTCCCCTTCACCGAGGCCACCGTCACCGCCGGGGCCGACGACTCCTTCACCCTGAAGTGGAACGCCAAGGGCACCAAGCGCGTGGAGATCAAGGCGAACGGCAAGGTCGTCGCCAAGGGCGGCGCCCAGGGCCTCACCGTGGTCAAGGGCCTGCCCGCCGCCGACCGGCAGTGGTTCGACTTCAAGCCGGAGCGCGGCGAGGGTCTGCGCCTGGCCGACCGGCTGGTCAAGCTGGAGGGCACCGCCAACTTCCGTGACGCGGGCGGCTACCGCACCACCAACGGCCAGTGGGTCAAGATGGGCGAGATCTACCGCTCGGACGCCCTGAACAAGCTCACCGCGAACGACCTCGCCAAGCTCCAGCGCCTGCGCGTCAAAACGGTCTTCGACCTGCGCATGCAGGACGAGCGCACCAAGGACGCCGACAAGGTTCCGGCCGGCGCCGGCTACGTCGTCGCCGACGTCTTCGCGGGCTCGCCCTCCTTCCAGGCGATGCCGAAGTCCCCGGACGAGGCCGTCCAGAACATGATCGACGCCGAGAAGACGATGGTCAGCGGCGACGGTGGCAAGAAGGCCTACACCCAGGTCTTCCAGGGCATCGGCAACGACCGCAGCCGCTCCGTCCTCTTCCACTGCACCGCCGGCAAGGACCGCACGGGCTGGGCGAACGCCACCCTGCTGACCGCGCTGGGCGTCCCCCAGGAGACGGTGATGGCCGACTACCTGGCCAGCAACGACTACCGCAAGGCCGCCAACGACGCGATCCTCTCCCACCTCCCGGCCGCCCAGGCCGCCGTCTACAAGCCGCTGCTCGACGTCCGCCCCGAGTACCTCAACTCCGGCTACGCCGAGGTCAAGGCGAAGTACGGCACCTTCGACCGGTACCTGAAGGACGGCCTCGGCATCGACTCCCGCGAGCTGCGCGACCTGAAGGAGGACCTCCTCGTCGGCTGACCCGACCACGAGCGTGCGAAGGGCCCGACCGGATCTCCTCCGGTCGGGCCCCTCGTCGTGCGCGGCCCGCCCAGTACCGGGTCAGTCCAGGACCGGGAGCAGCTCCGGCAGGTGGCCGTCCGAGGCGCGGGCCGAGTCCTGACGCTCCTGCGGCACCTCGCCGTAGAGGGTCGTACGGGCCTTCGCCGGCCGGCCCGCCGCCTCCGCGACCGCGACCAGGTCCCGCACGGACTTGTACGAGCCCCAACCCGATCCGGCCATCCGGGAGATGGTCTCCTCCATCAGGGTCCCGCCCAGGTCGTTCGCCCCCGACCGAAGCATCTCGGCCGCGCCCTCCGAGCCCAGCTTCACCCAGCTCGTCTGGATGTTCCGGATGTGCGGGTGCAGCAGCAGCCGGGCCATCGCCGTCACCGCCCGGTTGTCGCGGACCGTCGGGCCGGGCCGGGCGATGCCCGCCAGGTACACGGGGGCGTTGGTGTGGATGAAGGGCAGCGTCACGAACTCCGTGAACCCCTCGACGCCCTTGGCCTCCGCCTCCTGCTGGATCCGGGCCAGCGTGCGGAAGTGGCCGAGCCAGTGGCGGGGCTGGTCCACGTGCCCGTACATCATGGTCGAGGAGGAGCGGATGCCCAGCTCGTGCGCCGTGGTGATCACGTCGATCCAGTCCGCCGTGGGCAGCTTCCCCTTGGTGAGGACCCAGCGCACCTCGTCGTCCAGGATCTCCGCCGCCGTGCCCGGGATCGAGTCCAGCCCGGCCTCCTTGGCGGCCGTCAGCCAGTCCCGTACGGACATGCCCGTGCGGGTGGCCCCGTTGACCACCTCCATCGGCGAGAAGGCGTGCACGTGCATGCCGGGCACCCGGGCCTTCACCGCCCGCGCGATGTCGAAGTAGGCCGTGCCCGGCAGGTCCGGGTGGATGCCGCCCTGCATGCACACCTCGACCGCGCCCACGTCCCAGGCCTGCGCGGCCCGGTCGGCGACCTGGTCCAGGGAGAGGGTGTAGGCGTCCGCGTCGGTGCGGCGCTGCGCGAACGCGCAGAACCGGCAGCCGGTGTAACAGACGTTGGTGAAGTTGATGTTCCGCGTGACGATGTAGGTGACCTCGTCGCCCACCACCGACTTGCGCAGGTCGTCCGCGATCCGGCACAGGGCGTCCAGCGCCGGGCCGTCCGCGTGCAGCAGGGCCAGCGCCTGGGCGTCGGTGAGCCGCGTCGGATCGTCCGCCGCCCGCGCGAGCGCCGCCCGTACGTCGGTGTCGATCCGCTCGGGCACCATGCCGGGGGCGGCGGCCTCGCGCAGGGCCTCCCAGTCGCCGTAGACGTGGTCGAAGTCCTCGCGGCGGTCCCCGGTGCGACCCTCGGAGTCGATGGTGGTGTGCAGGTCGGTGCGCCCGTACGCGGTGAAGCCCTCGTCCGGCTCCTGCCAGGGCCGGCCCTCCACCTTCGCCGTCTCGTCCGCCATCCCCGTCTCCGGGTCGGCCAGCGCCCGCACGTGCGGCAGCAGCCGGGGGTCCAGCCAGGGCTCGCCGCGCAGCAGGAACTCCGGGTAGATCGTGAGCCGTTCGCGCAGCTCGAAGCCGGCGGCGGCGGTCCGCTCGGCCAGCTCCTCGATGTGCGGCCAGGGCCGCTCGGGGTTCACGTGGTCCGGGGTGAGCGGGGAGACCCCGCCCCAGTCGTCGATCCCGGCGCCGATCAGGAGCGCGTACTCGGCGTCCACCAGGTTCGGCGGGGCCTGGATGCGGGCGCTCGGGCCCAGGATGTGCCGGGCCACCGCGATGGCGGCGGCCAGCTCCTCCAGCTCCGCGTCCGGCATCCCGCGCATGGCCGTGTCCGGCTTGGCGCGGAAGTTCTGGACGATGACCTCCTGGATGCCGTGGTAGCTGCGCTGGATGCGGCGCAGCTCGAAGAAGGCGTCGGCGCGCTCCTCGTAGGACTCGCCGATGCCGATCAGGACCCCGGTGGTGAAGGGCACGTTGGAGCGGCCCGCGTCCTCCAGGACCCGCAGCCGCACGGCCGGGTCCTTGTCGGGGGAGCCGTGGTGCGGGCCGCCCGGCTCGGACCACAGGCGCGTGGCGGTGGTCTCCAGCATCATCCCCATCGACGGGGCGACGGGCTTGAGCCGCTGGAGGTCCGACCAGGACATCACCCCGGGGTTGAGGTGGGGGAGCAGGCCCGTCTCCTCCAACACGCGGATGGCCATGGCCCGTACGTAGGCGAGGGTGTCGTCGTACCCGTGCGCGTCGAGCCACTCGCGGGCCTCGGGCCAGCGGTCCTCGGGGCGGTCGCCCAGGGTGAACAGGGCTTCCTTGCAGCCCATCGCCGCGCCCTGGCGGGCGATGTCGAGGACCTCGTCGGGGGAGAGGTACATCCCGTGGCCGGCCTTGCGGAGCTTGCCGGGGACGGTGACGAAGGTGCAGTAGTGACACTTGTCGCGGCACAGGCGGGTGAGCGGGATGAAGACCTTGCGCGAGTACGTGATGACGCCGGGCCGCCCGGCGTCGGCGAGCCCGGAGTCTCTGACGCGGGCGGCGGACGCGGCGAGGTCTCGGAGGGCCTCGCCGCGCGCCCGGAGCAGTACGGCCGCCTCGGTCGCGTCGAGCGCGACACCGTCGCGGGCCCGACGGAGAGCGCGGCGCATCGCGTTGTCGGTCGGAGCGTCACTCGGAGTGGTCATACCGCGAGCATACGATCAGTGCCCCGGTGCGCGGAGGGGCTCATCGCATCAGCTCACCGGCGTTGACCAGCAGTGACTGGCCGGTTATCGCCCGCGCCCGGTCGGAGGCGAGGAACACGGCGGCGTCGGCCACGTCCCCGTCGGTGGCGAGGTCGGGCAGGGCCATCCGCTCGGTGAGGCGGCCGTGCACCTCGGCCTCCGGGACCCCCTCCGTGTGCGCGGTGAAGGTGACGAAGGCCTGGACGGGCGGCCCCCACATCCAGCCCGGCAGCACCGTGTTGACCCGGATCCGGTCCGGGCCCAGCTCGCGGGCCATCGAGTACATGGCGGAGGTCAGCGCGCCCTTGGAGGCGGCGTAGGCGGCCTGCTGGACCTCGTTGGGGGAGGCGATCGCGGACTGGGTGCCGATGATGACCACCGAGCCGCCGCCGCGCTCCTTGAAGGCGGGCAGGCAGGCGCGGGTCATGCGCAGGGTGCCCAGGAGGTTCACGTCCAGGATCTGCTGCCAGGTGCCGAAGTCGGCGTCCCGGAGCCCGCCGAAGTAGGAGTCCCAGGCGGCGACGTGCACCACCCCGTCCACGCCCCCGAAGCGTTCCCCGGCCAGCTCCACCAGGGCCCGGCACTGGGCCTCGTCGGTGATGTCGGTCGGCAGGTACGCGGTGTGCGCGCCCTCGGGGTCGATCTCGGCGGCGGACTTGGCGAGATTGGCCTCGGTGCGCGCCCCGAGGACGGCGTTGCCGCCGTCGCGGACCACGGCGGCGGCCACCTGGTGGCCGAGCCCGGCTCCGACGCCGGAGACGATGACGGTCTTGCCTCGCAGCAGCATGCGTGTGCCCCCTGGCGGCGGGATCCGGGGAGCGGACCCCGGATCCGACGAGTCGATCTGACGGGCCGTCAGGGTAGGGGTGCGGGCCGGGGTTGTGAAGGGGCGGGGAGAGGGGTCCGGGTCAGGCGGCCACGTCCGCGATGATGTGGGAGATCACCCAGACCGCCCAGAGCAACGGCAGGATCGCCACGTACGCCAACGGACGCGCGTGCACCGGCGGACCCTCTTCGAGGGACTGGCGCCCCGGCGCGGGACGCGGGTCGGGCAGCTTGGAGAAGCGGGTGGCGGCGATCAGGTTCCAGATCAGGGTGAAGGGCGTGAACACCACCAGGGAGACGGGGCTCCACCAGCCCTGGCACAGGGTCTTCGTGGTCATCGCCCGCACCATCGCCCGGCCGCACTGACGGCAGAAGGGCCCGTCCACGCGGTGGAAGCGCATCAGGACCAGCACGCCGACGTGCGCCCGCACCGTCATGTTCACGGCCTCCGGCGACCCGCAGGCCCGGCAGCCGGGCGCGGGGGCGCCGGGGTACTGGCCGGGGTACCCGGCCTGCTGCCCCTGGACGTACGGGCTCTGCGGGTACCCGCCCTGAGGGGGCTGCCCCTGGGGGTACCCGCCCTGCTGCGGGTACGGGGCCTGGGCGTGCGGGGCCTGGGCGTACGGGCCTTGGGGGTGGCCGCCCTGGGGGTGTGCGCCCTGGGGGTGGCCGCCCTGCGGGGGCACCCCGGTCGGCGGGCCGGCGGGCGTCGCGTACGGGTTGGCCGGATCCGGCGCCCCGGCGTACGGGTTGGACGGGACCGGAGCGCCCGCGTAGGGGCCGGGCGGGGGTGTGGTCATGGGGAAGGCCTTCGGGATCTGCGCGCGAGAGGCGGCGCCGTACGCCGGGGTGCGCTCGTGTGCCCGAACGTATCAGGCCAACTGCGTCCGCCCGGGCGGCCGTCGATCGCCCCGCCGCCGGCCGGTCCGTCTCCGCTCGCCCCCGCCCGTTCCCCGTGGCCGTCACCGCTCGCCGTGCCGCGCCACCAGTTCCCTGAAGGCGTCCGGGGCGATCGAGTCGATGCCCTTGCCCGACAGGACGTTCACCTCCCGGCCGTTGACCTCCACGACCGGCGTGCCCTTCTTGCCGCCCTCGTAGAAGGCCTGGGAGACCTTGTCGACCCACGGCATGTACGTCATCTCCTTGACCGCCTTGTTGAAGGCGGGCGTGCGCAGACCCGGCACCTGGTCGGCGAGGTCGAGGAGGGTGGCCGTCGAGCCGAACCTGTCGTCGTTCTCGTCCGCCGGGTGGTTCTCGTAGAGCACCCGGAGGTAGTCCATGAACTTCGCGGGGCTCTCGTTCACGGCCGCGCCCAGGGCGTTCAGCGCGCGCTTGGAGCCCTTCCCGCCGAGACCGCCGTCGAGGAAGGTCGCGAAGTGGTACTCGACCCGGTAGTTCCCGGCGTCCGCCTGCTCCTTGAGGGTGGGACCGAGCCCCGTCTCCACGCCCGCGCAGAACGGGCAGCGCGGATCCAACCACACCGACACGAGGTCCTTCGCGCCGTCCTTGCCGTACGGGACGACCACGCCGTCCTCGCCGGAGGTGTGCGCGGGCCGCAGGAACGGCTTGTCGCCGGCCTCGCTCCCGCCCGAAGCGGCCGAGCCGGAGGCGTAGGCGCCCGCGCCGACCGCGAGGGCGACGACGGCGGCCAGTGCGCCGCCGACGAGCAGCCGCCCGCGCAACCGGGCCCGCCGGCTCTCCGCCTCGCGCCGCGCGAGGAGTCGTTCGCGGGCCTCGCGTCGCCCGCTCTTCTTGATGCTCGCCATGGAACCAGGATAAAGAAGCACAACCACGCTGAGAGCGGGCCTTTGGGGTGTTCGGGGCGGGTCGAAGGTCCCGCACCCGAGCCCTCGCGTCGGACGGAGCGGACGGCGGGCGTGCGGGACGATCGTTCTGACGAGGAGGCTTGGACGTCCTGGGTCACAGGGCGGTGAAGGTGAGACGAATGGTGCGTCATATCTGGCGACTCGATGGCGAGTCGTATCCGAATACCTGATAGACAGAGGAATCTTCGGCTGTATCAGCCGGACGCCTTCGCCGGCCGCCTTGGGGGGATCGCCGCACCGTGAAGCCGCTTCACCGTCATGTAGTCAACACCTCGCGCAAAGTCCTGTGCACGGCCGCGCTCGCGGCCAGCCTGACCACCGCCGCCGTCGTGACCAACACTCCGATAGCCGGTGCGGGAGAGGCCGATCCGACCCCGGACAGCCCTCAGGCCATCGACCGTGGCGACGCCCGCCTCGACGTGCCGCCCACCGTGGCCGACCCGTTGGTCCCGCCCGCCGCGGGAACCGGGACGACCGAGAGCGCCTCCGGGATCCCCGCGACCGCCCTCGACGCCTACCGGCGCGCCGAGGTGGCCGTCGCCGCCGCGCTCCCCGAGTGCAAGCTGCCCTGGCAGCTCATCGCGGGCATCGGCCGCGTCGAGTCCGTCCACGCCTCCGGCTACGGCCTCAAGCCCGACGGCTCCACCGAGAAGACGATCCGCGGTCCCCGCCTCGACGGCAACGGCTTCGCGGAGATCCGCGACACCGACAAGGGCGAGTGGGACGGCGACACCGAGTACGACCGCGCCTTCGGCCCGCTCCAGTTCATCCCCTCCACGTGGAAGATCTGGAAGGCCGACGGCAACGGCGACGGCAAGCGCGACGCCAACAACATCTACGACGCGGCCCTCGGCACCGGCCTCTACCTGTGCTCGGGCGGCAAGGACCTCTCGCTCCCGGCCGACCTGGACAAGGCGATCCTCGCCTACAACCCCTCGCGCGATTACGTGAACACGGTGCTCGGCTACATGCGCCAGTACCAGGACGGCGCCGCCGGGGTCGAGAACCCGCCCACCGGTTCGTACCCGACGCCGCCCACGCCGAGCCTGCCCACCCCGCGCCCGCCGACCTCGCCGATCGTGCCGACCCCGGGCCCCGGCCCGGTCACCCGGCCCACGACCCCGCCGACCAAGCCGCCGACCAAGCCGGAGGAGCCCTCGAAGCCGACCCCGGCGCCGGCGACCCTCGCCAAGCTGGAGCGGGTCGGCGACACCGCGCTGGAGGCCACCACCGGGACGCTGCTCCCGGAGGGCGTCCGCTTCAAGGCGCTGCTGAGCGACGGCAAGCCGGCCGTCGACCAGGCCGTGGTGATCGCCGTCGAGGAGGACACCACCGGCGGGACCTCCTTCGTCCTCGCGCAGAAGCCGAGCGTGGTCGTCCGTACGGACGCCCAGGGCATCGCCTCCGCCCCCCGCCTGCGGGCGGGCTCGAAGGCGGGCACCTTCAGCCTCCGCGCCACGGCCTACGACGCCAAGGGCCAGTTCACCCTCAGCCTCTCGGGCAAGGTCACCGCGCCGGCGCCCAAGCCCGTCGAGGTGACCCGTACGGACGGCACCGGCCCGGTGAAGGTCGTCTCCGGCGACGCCGTCCAGGGTCTGCGGTTCCTGGCGTCCGCCGGCGCCGACCCGGCGGTCGGCGCCAAGATCACCGCCGGTCTGGTGGAGAAGGTGGACGGCGCCTGGGTCCCGGTGGACCCGAAGGCGGCGAAGGGTCCGTACTTCGCCGGGGCGAAGGAAGGGGAGAAGCTCTTCTCCCTGGCACTCCCCGAGACGGGCGCCGACGGCACGATCGTCCTGCCGAAGCTCCTCACAGCGGACGTCCCCGAGGGCACCTACCACCTGCGCCTGATCACGGCGGACAAGCGGGAGCTGATCGTGGAGATCCAGATCGCCGCGAAGCCCGCGACGACGCCGACCACCCCCGCCACCACCCCGGCGACCCCCGGGGTCTGACGCCCCGACCGGGACGAGCGCCCGGACCGACGACCGTGGGCCGGTCACCGTGAAGACGGTGACCGGCCCACGGTCGTTCCCCGGCCTCCAGGCATGCGCCCCCCGACCGGGAAAAGGCAGGAGCCCCGCCAACTCCGCTCGCACGGAGGAGGCAGGGCTCCTTGGGTAATGCTTAATCCAACCGCGATCCGGTCGGCCAGGCGACTAGGCCGGGACTACGTTCTCCGCCTGCGGGCCCTTCGGACCCTGCGTGACGTCGAACGACACCGGCTGGTTCTCTTCCAGGGAGCGGAAGCCAGAGGCGTTGATCGCGGAGTAGTGGACGAAGACATCCGGGCCGCCGCCGTCCTGGGCGATGAAGCCGAAGCCCTTTTCAGCGTTGAACCACTTCACGGTTCCGGTAGCCATGAGCCCTCCTATGGGCCAAAGGGTCGCCCTGCTCCAGAACCTGCTAAGAAGTCTGAAAACTACAAAAGCCTGCGGGTCACATGCTCCGCAGGCTCCGTACTGCAAGGGAAACCAAACTGCAACTTGCGTCGAGCCTAGCACGCGACCTCGGGGCGGGACCAGAGGGAAAGATCACGTCACCCGGACGTTTGAGACCCGCCTGATGGCTGACGTCGAGCCGGGGGCTAGTCTCGCGATGTGGACGTCTATCGCAGCCGGCCCCGCGTCGGCCACATCCAGTTCCTGAACTGCCTCCCCCTCTACTGGGGGCTGGCCAGAACCGGCACGCTGCTGGACATGGAGCTGACCAAGGACACTCCGGAGAAGCTGAGCGAACGGCTCGTCCGGGGCGAACTCGACATCGCCCCGATCACCCTCGTGGAGTTCCTCCGCAACGCCGATCAGCTCGTCGCCTTCCCCGACCTCGCCGTCGGCTGCGACGGCCCCGTGATGTCCTGCGTGATCGTCTCGCAGGTCCCGCTGGAGCAGTTGGACGGCGCCCGCGTCGCCCTCGGGTCGACCTCGCGCACCTCCGTACGCCTGGCCCAGCTGCTGCTCGCCGAGCAGTACGGGGTCCGGCCCGACTACTACACCTGCCCCCCTGACCTGGGGCTGATGATGCAGGAGGCGGAAGCGGCGGTGCTGATCGGCGACGCCGCGCTGCGCGCCTCGCTGCACGACGCCCCCCGGCTCGGGCTGACCGTGCACGACCTGGGGCACATGTGGAAGGAGTGGACGGGGCTGCCGTTCGTCTTCGCCGTCTGGGCCGCGCGCAAGGACTACCTGGCGCGCGAGCCCGACACCGTCCACCAGATCCACCGGGCGTTCCTGTCATCCCGGGACGTCTCCCTGGAGGAGGTCACCAAGGTCGCCGACCAGGCCGCCCGCTGGGAGGCCTTCGACGCGGAGCTGCTGGAGCGGTACTTCACCACGCTCGACTTCCGGTTCGGCCCCGAGCAACTGGCGGGCGTACGCGAATTCGCCCGCCGGACGGGAGAGGACACCGGTTACGCCGGGGACGTCACCGTGGAGCTGTTGAAGGCGCCGACCCCGGGCTGACCGGGCCAATGCGCGGGTAATGCCGCCCGGCCGGCGAACCCGGTAAGCGGAATGCGTCCGCGCCCCCGAATTCCGTCCGCTTTCACCATCCCGGGGCGCGTGCGGCGCCCCGGGGGAACTTCCGCACGCACGGTCCGGCTGCTTACGGGCGGACTTCCCCGCATCGTTCCCCCGTATCCGGCCCGTTCCCGAAAAGGGAATGCGCGCATTCCCCTTTCGACTCGGACCGACGGCGACGCGGCTGCCCTCCCGGGCCGTGGCGGGACGGCCTAAGGTGCTGACTGTTCTGGTGAGTTCAGACCTGGGGGGACGGGGACGCGATGCAGCCGCTCGAAGCCGGTGAGCCGCGGACGATCGGCGCGTACCGACTGCTGGGCCGGCTCGGCGCCGGCGGCATGGGACGGGTCTACCTCGGGCGCAGTGCGGGCGGCCGGACCGTCGCCGTCAAGGTCGTGCACCCCCACTTCGCCGCCGACGAGGAGTTCCGCGCCCGCTTCCGCCGCGAGGTGGAGGCCGCGCGGCGGGTGGGCGGGGAGTGGACGGCGCCGGTGCTGGACGCCGATCCGGAGGCGGCGGTGCCGTGGGTGGCGACCGGGTACGTGGCCGGGCCGTCCCTGGCCGGGGCGGTGGCCGGACACGGGCCGCTGCCGGAGGGCGCGGTGCGGGCGATCGGCGAGGGGCTGGCCCGGGCGCTGGTGGCGGTGCACGCGCTGGGCCTCGTCCACCGGGACGTGAAGCCGTCCAACGTGATGCTGCCGCTGGACCGGCCGCGCCTGATCGACTTCGGGATCGCCCGGGCCACCGACGGCACGGCCTCCCTGACCTCCACCGGCGTCTCGGTGGGCTCGCCCGGCTACATGTCCCCCGAGCAGATCCTCGGCAAGGGGGTCACCGGGGCCTCGGACGTGTTCTCCCTCGGGGCGGTGCTGGCCTTCGCCGCGACCGGGCACCCGCCGTTCAGCGGGGACAACTCCGCGACCCTCCTCTACAAGGTGGTCCACGAGCCGCCGGAGCTGGAGGGGATCGGGTCCGGGGAACTGCGCGGGCTGATCGGGGCCTGCCTGGCGAAGGCGGCCTCCGAGCGGCCGACGCCGCAGGCCGTGGCGGCGGCGTTGGCCGGGGCGATGGGCCGGCCCGGCTGGCTGCCCGGGCCGCTGGTGGAGGAGGCGAGCCGGGCGGCGGTGGCGCTGCTGGACCTCGACGCGGACCTGTCCGGGGGGCCGGCGCCGGACGCGTCGGGCCCGGTGCCGTTCACCGCGGCCTCCCACGGGGCGCCCGCGGCGGTCGGCTTCGGACCGCCGGACCCCTCGTACGGAATGCCGACCGGCACCCCCTACGGGACCGGAGGCGCGTACGGAACCCCGACCGGCGCCCCGTACGGGTCCGGTGGCCCCGGCGCGGCGGCGCTGCCGGAGCAGCGGACCGGTCCCGAGGGGCGGGCCGCCACCCTCCGCGTGGCCGGACGCCGCGTCAGCTGCACCCTGGTGGTGGCCGCGGCGGCCGCGGCGGTGGCACTGTCCGGCGGGCTGTACGGGCTGGAGATGCTGCCCGGCCAGGGCAGGGTCCGGGACAGCGCCTCGGGCGACGCCCACCCGTCCCGCACCCCGCTCCCGCAGGGCTCCGCCCCGGCCCCGCAGGGTTCGGCGTCCTCCTCCGGGCCGCCCGCAGGGGCCCGTACGACCGTCCCCCAGGCCTTCGTCGGCACCTGGAAGGGCACGGTCACCACCACCAACCTGGGCGTGCCCAGTGAGTTCGAGATCGCCATCAAGGCCGGCAAGAAGGGCGAGGTCGTCGGCCGGGACAGGTCGGTCCTCGACCTCCTGGGCACAGCCACCGACTGCAGCGGCGACTGGAAGCTGTCCTCGGCCACCGACCGGTCCCTCGTCCTGGACACCTCCGGCGGCCCCAACCCGGCCCCCGGGATCTGCTCGGGCGGATCCGCCGACGAGCGCTTCACTCTCAACGCGAACGGAACGCTGCACTACAAGTCGGGGGACCGCGCGGCCGGGAACCCCGAGGGCGATCTCACCCGCAGCCCCTGACGAGAGCCGACCACCCCTGGCGTACGCTGGATCGGTCCGGACCCCTTGACACACCGCCGAAAGGTGACGCACCGGTGACCGACCAGGCCGCTCTCCAGTCTGTCCTCGACCGTGCCGCCGCAGGGGGCCGGATCACCAAGGAAGAGGCCCTCGACCTCTACCGGCACGCCCCGCTGCACGCGCTCGGCCAGGCCGCCGACGCCGTGCGCCGGCGCCGCTACGCCGGTACGGAGCACATCGCGACGTACATCATCGAGCGCAACATCAACTACACCAACGTGTGCGTCACGGCGTGCAAGTTCTGTGCCTTCTACGCGGCCCCCAAGGACAAGAAGAAGGGCTGGTCCCGCGACCTGGAGGACATCCTGCGCCGCTGCGCGGAGACCGTCGAGCTGGGCGGCACGCAGATCATGTTCCAGGGCGGCCACCACCCGGACTACGGCGTGGAGTACTACGAGGAACACTTCTCCGCGATCAAGAAGGCCTACCCGCAGCTGGTCATCCACTCCCTCGGTGCCTCCGAGGTCGAGCACATGGCCCGCATCTCCGGCGTGAGCGCCGAGGAGGCCATCCGCCGGATCCACGCGGCCGGTCTGGACTCCTTCGCGGGCGCCGGCGCCGAACTGCTCCCGGCGCGGCCCCGCAAGGCGATCGCCCCGCTCAAGGAGTCCGGCGAGCGCTGGCTGGAGATCATGGAGATCGCCCACACGCTGGGCGTGGAATCCACCTCCACCATGCTGATGGGCACGGGCGAGACCAACGCCGAGCGCATCGAGCACATCGCGATGATCCGCGACACCCAGGACCGTACGGGCGGCTTCCGCGCCTTCATCCCGTACACCTACCAGCCCGAGAACAACCACCTCAAGGGCCGGACCCAGGCGACGATCTTCGAATACCTGCGGATGATCGCCATCGCGCGGCTCTTCCTCGACAACATCGCGCACATCCAGGGCTCCTGGCTGACCGTCGGCAAGGAGGCGGGCCAGCTCTCCTTGCACTACGGCGCCGACGACCTCGGTTCGATCATGCTGGAGGAGAACGTGGTCTCCTCGGCCGGTGCCAAGCACCGCTCGAACCGCATGGAGATCATCGACCTGATCCGCAAGGCGGGCCGGGTCCCGGCGCAGCGCGCCACCACCTACGAGCACCTCGTCGTGCATGAGGACCCGGCGAACGACCCCGTCGACGACCGGGTGGTCTCGCACATCTCCTCCACGGCCATCGAGGGCGGCACGGCGCACCCCGAGCTGAAGCTGATCTCCTCCAACTGAGGTCCGCCCGATGCTCACGCTGCACACCGCCGAAGTCCTCGTCGCCGGACCGGGGGCCGCACCGCTGGAAGGCGGCGCGGTCCTGGTCGAGGGCGACCGGATCGCACGCGTCGGCCCGTACGAGGAGCTGGCGGCCGGCGCCCCGCACGCCCGCGTGCGCCGCTGGCCCGGGGTGCTGACCCCGGGGCTGACGGCGCGCGGGGCGGACGAACTGCTGGAGCGGACCTACTACCCGGACGACCCGTACGAGATCGCCGAGTTGGGCGCCGACCCGATCACCGGAGCCGCGGCCCTCGCCGCCCTGGAGCTGACGGAGTCCCGCCGGGGCAACAGCGCCCGGCGCGGTACGCAGAAGCTCCTGGCGCGCGGGGTGGTCGCGGTGGCCGGCCGGTTCACCGTCCCCGCCGTGCGCACGGCGGTGGTCCGCTCGGGCCTCGCCGTCCTGCCGCCCCTCCCGTACGAGCCCCCGCCCTCCCTGGACCCCCTCGCCGGGCTGGACGCCGCCGCGGCGGCCTACTGCGGGGTGCTGGAGGCGGGGGCCCCGGCCCGGTTCGCGGTCTTCGCGGTCCCGGACGAGGCTGCCCTGCCGGAACGCGGGGCGACGACCTGCGTGGCCACGGTCGTCGCCGGTCGCCTCCTGCACCGGCGCCGCTGACGGCCGACGGCGTCGCCGGCCGTCGCCCGCGCTGCCGTCGACCGACGCGTCAGGGGACGCGGGGGCCGGCCAGGTAGGTGCCGTCCCGGGAGTAGGGCCAGGCGTTCGAGGTGCACCCGAGCAGGCCCTTGATCTGCTGCATCATCGCGGGCGCCGGCCGGCCGGGGCCCGGGCAGGTTTCGTGCTCGTGGCCCAGCTCGTGCCCCACCTCGTGGTTGACGATCAGCGCCCGGTACTCGTCCACGGAACCGCGGAACTGCGGCGACCCCTCCTGCCAGCGCTTGAGGTTCACCACGACCGTGTGCCCCACCCGACAGTTGGTCTCCCCGATCAGCTCGGGGGTGACCACCTCGCACAGCCGGTCGGTGGTGGCCGGGCCGGCGATCTTCACGGTGAAGTCCACCGGCTCCCCGGCCCCGGCCAGCCGGAACCCGTAGGCCGGGTCGCGTATCCAGCCCCGGCGGTCGCCGAGTATCGCCTCGATCTTCCGGGCGGCCGTGTCCGGATCGACCCCGGTGCCCCGCTCCACCTCCACCCGCCAGCGCCGCACGGGCCCCTCGCCCTGTGGCCGCCCGGCCGCGGAGGAGGCCGCGAAGCCGGGGTCGGCGCGGGCGGTGGGCGGCGGCGGCGCCGGATCGGCGGCCGGCTCCGTACCCCGGTTGTAGGCGGCCACTCCGAGGACCAACAGGGCCGTCGCGCACAGGACGGTGCGGCGCAGCCTCCGGCGGCGGTCGGCCCGCCGGGCACTGACGTAACGGACGTGCGGCATCGTGAACCCCCCCTGGTTACGTGATCCAGTGTGCCGGGCGGCCCGAACGGACGTCGGGGCGACCTGACCGCCGGCGGGAGGCGCGGGGACGGGCGACGGGTGGCGGGGGACGGGACCGGTGCGGGCCCTGAGAGGATGGGTCCCGTATCTGCCGACCCGCACAGCGAGGGGCCACCGCCAGTGACTAGGGCTTCCCTGGACAAGCAGCCGCACGAAGTCGCCTCCATGTTCGACGACGTGGCCGCGAACTACGACCTGACCAACGACGTGATCTCCCTCGGTCAGGCCCGCCTGTGGCGCAAGGCGGTCGCGAAGGCGGTCGACGCCCGGCCCGGAGAGCTGGTGCTCGACCTCGCGGCCGGCACGGCGACCTCCTCGCTGCCCTTCGCGCGGGCCGGCGCGTACGTCGTCCCCTGCGACTTCTCCCTCGGGATGCTCACGGAGGGCAAGAAGCGCAACCCCTGGCTGCCGCTGACCGCCGGGGACGCGACGAGGCTGCCCTTCAAGGACGGCGTCTTCGACACCGTGACGATCTCCTTCGGGCTGCGCAACGTGCAGGACACCGACGCCGCGCTGCGCGAGCTGTACCGGGTGACGAAGCCCGGCGGGCAGGTCGTCATCTGCGAGTTCTCCCAGCCGACCTGGGGACCGTTCCGCACCGTGTACATGGAGTACCTGATGCGGGCGCTGCCGCCCGTGGCCCGCGTGGTGTCCTCCAACCCCGACGCGTACGTGTACCTCGCCGAGTCCGTCCGCGAGTGGCCGGACCAGCCGGCGCTGGCCGCGCTCCTGCAGAAGGCCGGCTG
Organism: Streptomyces sp. NPDC088097; assembly: GCF_044741845.1. Lineage (NCBI taxonomy): Bacteria > Bacillati > Actinomycetota > Actinomycetes > Kitasatosporales > Streptomycetaceae > Streptomyces > Streptomyces sp. NPDC088097. The sequence continues at coordinate 990,198 of NZ_JBIUTJ010000001.1, read as the reverse complement.
GGCGAAGGTGGCCTGGCGCAACCTGAGCGGGGGCATCGTCGCCCTGCACCGCGGGACCAAGGCGTAACGACCCGTGGACTATCAGACGTTGCTGGAGCAGATCGCCGCCGACACGGCCCCGCTGGTCGGCAGCGGCACGCCCGCCGAGTACATCCCGGCGCTCGCGTCCGTCGACCCCACGCGGTTCGGGATGGCGCTCGCGGACGTCGACGGCAATGTCTACGGGGTGGGGGACTGGCGGGTCCCCTTCTCCACCCAGTCCGTCACCAAGGTGTTCTCGCTGGCCCTGGCGCTGGCCGAGGGCGGCGACAGCCTGTGGGAGCGGGTGGGGCGGGAGCCGTCCGGCAACCCCTTCAACTCCCTGGTCCAGCTGGAGTACGAGAGCGGGATCCCGCGCAACCCGTTCATCAACGCGGGCGCGCTCGTCGTCACCGACCGGCTCCAGAGCCTGACCGGCGACGCGAGCAGCGAACTCCTGGACTTCCTGCGGCAGGAGAGCGGGAACCCGGGCATAGGTTTCGACGCGGAGGTCGCCGCGTCCGAGCAGGAGCACGGCGACCGCAACGCCGCCGTGGCCCACTTCATGGCGTCCTACGGGAACATCGACAACCCGGTCCCCGCCCTGCTGGACCACTACTTCTGGCAGTGCTCCATCGAGATGACCTGCGCGGACCTGGCCCTGGCCGCGCGCTTCCTGGCCCGGCACGGGCTGCGCGCCGACGGCAGCCGGCTGCTGACGCGGAGCGAGGCCAAGCAGATCAACGCGGTGATGCTGACCTGCGGGACGTACGACGCGGCGGGCGAGTTCGCCTACCGGGTCGGCCTGCCGGGCAAGAGCGGGGTGGGCGGCGGCATCCTCGCGGTGGTCCCGGGCCACTGCACCCTCGCCGTCTGGAGCCCGGGCCTGGACCCCAAGGGCAACTCGGTCGCGGGTGTGGCGGCCCTCGACCGCTTCACGACCCTGACCGGCCTGAGCATCTTCTGACTAGCCGCCCCGAGGTACGGCTACGCGGGGTCGAAGGCGAACTCGTAGCGGCGGCTCCGGCGCCGGCCGCCCGGGAGGGACAAGGTTTCGGTCAGGGTCATCCCGAGGCGTTCCGCGACCGCCGCCGAGCGGACGTTCGCATCGTCGATCATCGCCACCACCCGCGTCACCCCGGCCTCCCGCACCCGGTCCAGCGTGGCCAGCGCGGCGGCGTACGCGTACCCCTGTCCCCACGCCCCGCGTCCCAGCCGCCAGCCGATCTCGATCTCCCCGACCGGCCCCCACGCCTTGGTCGCCGGCCAGGGCTGGGCCCCGGTGAAGCCGATGACGGCGCCGTCCCCGTCGAGCAGCGTCCACAGGCAGTAGCCGAGCAGTGCGTCGTGCATGCGCTGGCGCGCGGTGAACTCCTCGTACAGGGAGACCTCGGCGGGGCCGCCGAGGAACTCCATCACCTCCGGGTCGTCGAAGACCCGGTGCCAGGCACGGGCGTCCTCGTCGGTGGGCACGCGCAACTGCACGACGGGCAGCGGCCGGGTCGGTGAGGTGGTCATCAGGGCAGCCCTCCGGATCGCGATCTCTCTCGCTGCATAGACTGCGTCATGTCCGTGCCGTTGGGCACCCTTTATCGAGCCTTCGGGAGACCCCGCAGTGACCGAGCCCCTCTCCGAACACTCCGCGGATGTGATCGTCGTCGGGGCCGGGCCCGCCGGCTCCACCACCGCCTACTACCTCGCCAAGGCCGGACTGGACGTCCTGCTCCTGGAGAAGACGGCGTTCCCGCGCGAGAAGGTCTGCGGCGACGGTCTGACCCCGCGGGCGACGAAGCAGCTGGTCTCCATGGGGATCGACATCTCCGAAGAGGCCGGCTGGCTCCGCAACAAGGGCCTGCGGATCATCGGCGGCGGTCAGCGGCTCCAGTTGGACTGGCCGGAACTGGCCTCCTACCCGGACTACGGGCTGGTCCGCAAGCGCGACGACTTCGACGAGACCCTGGCCCGGCAGGCGCAGAAGGCCGGCGCCCGACTGTACGAGCGCTGCAACGTGGGCGAGCCCGTGCGCGACCCGCGCACCGGGCACATCACGGGCGTTCAGGCGAAGCTCGGCGAGGAGAAGACCCCGGTCACCTTCAGCGCCCCGCTCGTCGTGGCGGCCGACGGCAACTCCTCGCGGCTGTCCCTCGCGATGGGCCTGCACCGGCGCGAGGACCGCCCGATGGGCGTCGCCGTCCGTACGTACTTCACCTCGCCCCGTCACGACGACGACTACCTGGAGTCCTGGCTGGAGCTGTGGGACCGGCGCGGCGCGCAGGACCGGCTGCTGCCCGGCTACGGCTGGATCTTCGGCATGGGCGACGGTACGTCCAACGTCGGGCTCGGCATCCTGAACTCCTCCTCCGCCTTCAAGGAGCTGGACTGGCGCGAGGTCCTCAAGGCCTGGTGCGCGTCCATGCCGGAGGACTGGGGGTACACCCCGGAGAACATGACGCAGCCGATCCGCGGGGCGGCCCTGCCGATGGCCTTCAACCGGCAGCCGCACTACACCAAGGGCCTGCTGCTGGTCGGTGACGCGGGCGGCCTCGTCAACCCGTTCAACGGCGAGGGCATCGCCTACGCGATGGAGTCCGGGCAGATCGCGGCCGACGTCGTCGTGCAGGCACACTCCCGGGCCACCCCGGCCCTGCGCGAGCTGACCCTGCACAGCTACCCGAAGGTCCTCAAGGAGACCTACGGCGGCTACTACACCCTCGGTCGCGCCTTCGTGAAGTTGATCGGCAACCCGAAGGTGATGAAGGTCGCGACGCAGCGGGGCCTGACGCACCCGGTGTTGATGAAGTTCACGCTGAAGATGCTGGCGAACCTCACCGACCCGACGGGCGGCGACGCGATGGACCGCATCATCAACGGCCTGAGCAAGGTCGCCCCGAAGGCCTGATCGTTGTTCTCGCGCGCCGAGCCGTTCCCGCCGGGTGGTGGGGGCGGCTCAGCCGTTTCCGGGGCGGTCGGCCGGGGAGGCCGGTTCCGCGCCGTGCACCGTCTTGACGCAGCGGGCCAGGAGGGCGAGGCCGGAGAGCAACAGTGCGCCCGATACGCCCCATTCCAGGCTGAGTGTCATGGTTTCACCCGGCCGCTGCCAGGGGCGGGACGTGGTCAACAACCAGCCCCCCAGGGCGAGGAGGGCGAGTCCGCCGGCGGCGGGAACGGCGGCGTTCTCGCCGGTGCCGTGGTCCTCGTTGGGCGCTCGGCTCACGGAACCACCACCTCCAGGGTCCGGGCGGCCTGACGGTCAGACGCGCCGCACCCTATCTTCGCAGGGCTTCGGCCGGTTCGACACGGGCCGCCCGCCAGGCGGGATAGAGCCCGGCGAGCAGCCCCGTGACCAACCCCACGAGGGGCGCCGCGGCGACCGTGACGGGGTGGATCACCGGGGTCCAGTCGCGCGCCACCGAGACGGCGACCACCGTCAGCTCCCCCAACGAGGTGCCGACCAGCCCGCCGAGGGCCCCCAACGCGGCCGACTCGGTGAGGAACTGCGCCGAGACGTGTCGCCCCCGCGCCCCGAGCGCCCGGCGCAGCCCGATCTCCGACGTCCGCTCCAGGATCGCGACCAGGGTGGTGTTGGCGATGCCCACGGCGCCGATCACCAGGCAGATCCCGGCGAGCAGCAGGAAGAGCGAGCTGAGGTCGGAGGTGACCCCGGAGCGCAGCGTCCGAGGGTCGGGCGGCGGAACGGCCTTGAGGTACTCGGGGTGGTCGGGCCGCAGCGCGAGCGGCGCGAGCCCGGCGACCTGCCGCGCCGCCCCCAACTCGGTGGAGATCAACATGCTCGCGCCCCCGGGGGACGGTGGCCCCCACAGCTCCTCGGCGGTGGACCGGGGGACGATGACGGCCAGCAGGTTCTCGGGCTTGCGCTCCACGTCGGCGATGATGCCCGCCACGGTGAAGGGTTCCCGGCCGATGTGGAGGGCGGGACGGGTGGCCAGGGTGGTGATGCCCAGCCGTTCGGCGAGACCGCCGCCGATCAGGACCACGCGCTGTCGGCTCCGCTCGGCGAACCCGTCGTAAACGCGCCCCTCCCGGAGGGTGGGCACGAGGGCGTCGACGGCCCCCGGGGAGGCGGCCACCACCGTGGTCCCGGTGGTGGTGGCGCCGGTCGTGCCGCTGTCGGAGGGCAGGGCGCCGACGGTGGTCGCCGAGTCGAGCCGTACGGTCCACATGACCCCGGCGCTGCGGATGCCCGCGACCGCACGCAGCCGCTCTTCGGCGTCGGCGGGGAAGCCGGGGCCGGCGAACTCGTCCTGCTGGGCGGCCACGTCCTCGACGGTCACCTCGGTGGCGGTGAGGACGTTGAACCGGCCGTCGATCTGCGAGGAGATGGTGGCGGTCAGGCCGAGCACCGCCACGAAGCTGCCGACGCCCAGCACGGTCCCGAGGGCGGTGAGCGCGGCCCGGCCGGGGCGGCGCAGCATGCCGGCGACCGCCTCGGAGAGGGCGTCGCGCACGGAGAGCCGGGTCGGGTCGATCGATCGGGTCGGGTCGGTCGGTGGGGTCGGTAGGAACGGTGGGGTCGGCTCGGTCGGGGCGGTCGCCGGGGTCGGTTCGAGGCTCACGCGGGTGTCCGCTCGCCCAGTCGGCCGTCGCGGACCGTGACGGTACGGAGGCCCCGGGCGGCCACCTCGGCGTCGTGGGTGATCACCATGACGGTCATGCCCGCCGTGTGCAGTTCGTCCAGCAGGGTCAGTACGGAGGCGGCGTTCTCGGAGTCCAGGTTGCCGGTCGGCTCGTCGCACAGCAGGAGCGAGGGCCGTCCGACGAGGGCGCGGGCGATGGCGACGCGCTGGCGTTCGCCGCCGGACAGCCGGCCGGGCACGGCGCCCGCGCGGCGGGCGAGGCCGACCTGTTCGAGGGCCTCGCGGGCGCGGACGAGGCGCCGTGCGCGGGGGACCGAGGTGTAGAGCATGGCGAGGGAGACGTTCTCCAGGGCGCTGCGGTGGGGCAGCAGGTGGAAGGACTGGAACACGAACCCGATCCGGCGACCGCGCAGGGCCGTCCGCGCGCGGTCGGGGAGCCGCCCGGTGTCGATCCCGTCCAGCAGGTAGCTGCCGGCGGTGGGGGAGTCCAGCAGCCCCGCGACATTGAGGAAGGTGGACTTCCCCGATCCGGACGGGCCGACGATGGTGACGAACTCCCCCCGCCGTACGAGGAGTTCGCAGGGCTTGAGGGCCTCGACGGGTGGCGGTCCGGGGTAGGTGAGGGCGACCCCGCGGAACTCGATCACGGGCGGCTCGGGGGCCGGTGCGGCCCCGGGGGGCGGGGCCCCCGGGGCGCGGCCGGGGCGCGGGAACCTCACCGGGCGCCACCCCGGGCGCCCTTGGCGCCCTTGGCCGGCTCGGGGGCGGAGCCGATGACCACCCTGGTTCCGGCGGCGAGGTCGTCGGCCCGTACCGGGGTGACGGCGACGTAGCCGTCGCCGCTGGTGCCCGCCCGGACCTCGACGCGCCGCCGGGCGCCGTCGCCACCGAGCGCGGTGACGACCGTACGGCCGTCGGCCCCCGCGGAGACGGCGGTGACCGGGACGACGAGGGCGGGGCCGTCGGTCGAGGCCGACTCGATCGTCAGCCGTACGTCCTGACCCGCGAAACCGGCCGGCAGCGGCTGGTCGGCGCGGACCACCATCCGGTAGCCCAGCTCACCGGCGCCCCCGGCCTTGCCCTGGCCGCTTTGGCTGCCTTGGCCGCCTTGGTCGGGCTGCTGCGCGCCGGCGGACCGTGCGGCCGAGCGCTCGCCGGCGACCAGCACGACCCTGCCGCGGACCTCGGTCCCGGCGGCCTCGGAGGAGACCGTCACGGCCATGCCGGCGCGCAGCACCTGCCGGCGGTCCTCCTTCAGGTAGGCCTCGACGACGAGTTCACCGGCGGACAGGGTGAGGACGGGCCCGGACGCGGTCCCGCCGACCCGCCCGGCGACGGCGCTGACCCGGGCGGGGAAGGCGCCGACGAAGACGGTCTCGGCGGCGGGCAGCATCGGCCCTTCGGCGGCTTCGGCCGCGACCAGGGCGGCCCGCGCGTCGGCGAGCGACTGCCGGGCCCGCGCGAGCGACCGTTCGGCGCCGGCGTCGGTACGGGGGCCGGCGGCCTTGCCCGGGGCGGGCGCGGCGGTGGCGGTGGCCGTGGCGCCGGCCGAGGGGCCCGCGCCGTCGGTCTTGCCGTCCGCCTTGCCGTCCGTACCGGTCGGGGCGGTGGGCGTGCTCTGCGGCGCCGACGCGTCCTCCAGGGCCCACTGGGCGGACCGTACGGCCTCCCGCGCGGCCTTGACCGCCGCGCCCCCGTCGGCCACCGCCGGCAGCGGGTCGTAGCCGATGGCCCGGTAGCGCGCGCCGAGCGCGGCCTTGGTGCCGGCCCCGAACACCCCCTTCGCGTCGGGCCCGGTGGGGTGGCCGAGTTCGCGCAGCGCCTGCTGGAGCTGCGCGACGTCGTCGCCGGTGGCGCCCGGCCTGAGGTCGCGGTAGACGGGCAGGGTCCCCTTGAGGGTGAACACGGGCCGCCCCGACACCTCCGCGAGCAGCTGACCGGCGGCGATCGCGTCCCCGGCCTTGACCGGGAGCTTCGTCACGACGGGAGCGCCCGCACCCTCGCCGGCGCGTGGCTGCGGGGCGACGTCCACGCTCTGGTCGGCCACGACCGTCCCGCGCATCACCACCGTCTGCGCCAGCACCCGCCGCTCGACCTCGGCGGTCAGCGCGCCCTGCGCGGGCGGCCCGGTCTCGGCGGCGACCTGGGCGGGGGACTTCACCAGCACGGTGGCCAACAACCCGCCGACGGCCATCAACACGGCCCCGGCCACCACCCCGGCCACCACCCGCCGCCCCCGCCCGCCCCCGCTCCCCTCGGCCGGCCCGGGTTCGTCCACGGCAGCGCCGCGCGTCCTTCCCGCCGCGGCCGCCCCGTCCACGCTGCCGTCCCTGTCCCTGTCCACCACGACCTCCGGCAGTTCGCTCACCCGCCGAGCACGCTGTCCCCGTCGGAGACCTGGTGGAGCCGGCACTTCTTGACGGCTGCCGCGTGCCGGGTCTTCAGTTCCACGCTCTGCTCCGTCGTGAGGGACCGGTCGTCTACCTGGGCCGTCACCGGATCGGGGTCCGGGTACCAGGCGACGCCCTCGGCGCGCAGGCACGCGGACTCCGCGCGCGCCGCGGCGACCTGTTCGGGAGGGGCCTGTGAAGCTCCGGGCCGTGGGGGGAGCTTGCTCTCGCACGCCTTCCGGGCCTGGGCGAGGTTCTCGACCGGACGGTCCTTGTCCACGCGCGGTGCGCCGGAATCGGTGTGGGAGATCTTCACCCCCTGGTCCTTCAGGCAGTCGTAATAGGCGATCTCGGCCCGGGTGGGAGGCGGACTGTCGCTCGCCGAGGGTTCCTTGCCGCCGGAACACGCGCTGATCGCGAGGGCCAGCGCGAAGACGGTGACGGGCAGGTGTCTGCGCATGGAGGCGCCTCCCTTGGATGGGGGCCGAAGCCGGGAAGAGGAAGAGGCGTCACGTGGGAAAGGGCGACGCGTGAGCGGGACCTGATCGTAGGAATCCACGACGCGGTTCGACGGGAACGCGTAGGGCTCCCTCAATTCCTCGCGTGGCACTTCATCAGCGCTTCGCGCCGGGTCACTTTCAGTTCGTTGACCTGTTCCGCCGTGAAAGCGGAATCGTCGATCTGTGCGGTGACCGGGTCGGGGTCCGGGTACCAGGAGATGCCCTCGGCCCGTAGGCAGATGGATTCCGCGCGTACGGCGGCCAGCCGTTCGGGGGTGGCCGGCTCGGGTTTCCTCGGCGGCGGGGTCAGGGAAGCGCAAGCCTGGTAGGCGGCCGGGTCGGGGGTTTGGGTCTTGGCCTCGCGGGGGGCCCCGTAATCCGTGTATTCGATCTTCACGCCCTGCTTCCCCAGGCAGTCGAAATAGGCGATCTCCTGCGCCGTGGGCGGCGGGCTGTCGCTCGACTCGGGTTCCTTCCCGGCACTGCCGGAGCACCCCGACAGCGCGACGCACAGGAGGAGCACGGGGGCGAAATGGCGTGCTTGCACGGAGGATTTCCTTGCGCTCATAGGGGCGGAGGAGAGCGCCCCCGCGGCAATGCGCGGAGCACACCGCGCACACGGTAGGCATCGTGTCCACGTCGCTACAAGTCATCTATCGGCCAACGGCCTTGACGGCTCATCAGCCGATACCCGTCTTGTTCCGGGATGCGGAGTCGCTGTTGAATCCCCGCCGGGCGGAAGGATCGGATCTCCGCCCTGCTCCCATGACCGCACTGGAACCGAAAAGTGAGGTACGCGTGATGGACAAGGCAATGCGCAGGGTGGCGGCGGGCTGTGTGGCGGCCCTTTCCGTGAGTGCCGTTCTGTTGGGAACGGCGGGTCCGGCGGCCGCCGGGGCGAGGGACGGGAGTCTGGAGTACCAGGAGTTCGGTCTCTACTACTACCGAGGCCAGTCGGGGTGCGTATTCGACCTCACCGGAACCGACATGAACTTCAGTGACGACAAGTACCGGGGCTCTTGCGGTTCGTCCGGAAAGGGCGTGAACGACACGACCGAATCCTATTGGAACCGGGACAACTTCGCCTGGAAGGTCGGCACCGACAAGAATCTGGACGGGAGCGTCGGAGAGATCCCGTCGGCCTATTCGGGCGATGCCTCGGACAAGTTCCGGAACAAGATCAGTTCGGCCGACTACACCTTCCACGCCTGATCCGGAAGAAGGAATTCCCAGCGATGAGAAGCCCCCGGCGCCGTCCGTCGGCCGTTCCCGCCCTGTTGTTGGCGCTCGCGCTCTTGGCCGGCTGTTCCGGAGCCGAGGACGGCGCCGAGGGTGGGGCCGAGCCGGAGATCGGGGCGGTCGCCCTGGATCCGGCCACCTCCACGCTGGCCCTCCCGATGGACGCGTACACCGACACCGAGGCCGAGCGGATCCGGATGGGCCGCGTCCAGCAGGCCCTGCTCGCCCGGTGCATGGCCCGGTACGGGTTCTCGTACGGGGGCGCGCCGTCGGAGGAGCCCGCCGGGGGCGCCGCCGAGGACCGCCACCGGTACCTCTTCGGCCTGGCCGACCCGGAGTTCGCCGCCGCCCACGGGTACGACAAGGAGGCGGGTCGGGGCGAACGGGTCAAACCGTCCTCCCCGCCGCTCGGCGAGAGCGCGCGGCTGGTCATGACCGGAGCACCGGACGGGGCCCCGCCGGGCACGAAGGCGGTGGACGCGAGGAGCGAGGAGGAGGCGGCGGGCGTGGACAGCGGCCTCAGCGTCGGCGGGCTGAAGGTGCCGCCCGGCGGCTGCCAACGAGAGGGCTACCGCAAGCTGTACGCCCCGACCAAGGACAGCGTGGACCTGCTCTTCGCGTTCGACCTGTCCTCGGAGGCCCACGAGCGCTCCAAGCGGGACTCCCGGGTCCGGGCGGCGTTGGCGAAATGGTCGTCCTGCATGGACAAGTCGGGATACGGGGGGATCGACACCCCCTACGACGTCATCGAGGAACTCGGCCTGGGCGAGGACAAGGCGGGCCCCAAGGCGGTCACCGCCGCCAAGGCCGACGTCGCCTGCAAGCGCGAGGTGAACCTCGTGGGGATCTGGGCCGCGGTCGAGAAGGCCTACCAGGAGCGGCTCGTGAACGAGAACGCGGAAGCCCTCGCGCTCTACGGGAAGCAGCGGGAGGCCCGCTTCAGGCTCGCGGCGACCCTGGCCTGAGGGCGACCCCTGCCCTGAGGGCGGCGACCCTGACGGGCCGGCACGCTCCGCCGGCCCGCGCGGCCCGCGCGGCCCGCCGTCACCCCCACCGCCCCCGCACAGCGCGCCCAGGGCATGCCGGAGGGCCGGCGCTCCACCCCCGAGCGGGGGAGCGCCGGCCCTCTTGGCGATCGGGACGATCAGAGCACGCGGACGGCGCCCGTGGGCATGTCGTAGCTCATGTTGCGCTCGACGATGCCCGTGCTGGGGTTCTGCGCGCCGACGAACTTGCCGCCGCCCACGTAGATGGCGACGTGGTAGGCGCTGCCCTTGGAGCCCCAGTACAGGATGTCGCCGGCCTGGAGGTTGCTCAGCGAGACGGAGCGACCGGCCACGGACTGGTCCTGCGAGGTGCGGTCCAGGGAGATGTTGGCCTGGCGGTAGGCGGCCTGGACGAGGCCCGAGCAGTCGTACGCGGAGGAGCCGGTGGCCCCCATGACGTACGCCTTGCCGACCTGGGCGCGGGCGAAGTTCACGATGGCGGCTGCGGAACCGGTGGCCGAGGACGTGGAACCGGTGCTGGAGCCGCTGCCCGTGCCCTTGGAGGGGCTGAAGCCGCTGTCGCCGTCGTCGGAGGAGGAGGCGGTGGTGAGGGAGGTGCGGCCGGAGCTGCGGTTCGCGCGCTCGGCCTCGGCCTTGCGGTCGGCCTCCTGCTTGGCCTTCTGCTCGGCGACCTTGGTGGCGTCTTCCTTGGCCTGCTTGGCCTCGGCGGCGGCGCCGGTGCGGGCGGTCTCCTCCAGGGTGTCGAGCTCGCCGGTGACGGCGGCCTCGACGGCGGCGACGCGGGTGTTCTCCGCGGCCGTGTTCACGGCGTTGGAGACGGAGGAGCCGAGGTCGAGGTCGAGGACGGGCATTTCCATCGTCGTCTCGGGCAGGGGCTCGGTGGAGGGGGACGCGCTCGCGGTCCCGGCCATGGCCAGGGTGCTGAGGACTCCACCGGCAACTCCGGCGCGGACCGCCAGCTTCGAGACGCTGCGGCGGGGCTTCCGGTGGCTGGGTATGTGAGCGGTGTGGGACATGAGAACAACCGGTATCAGGGCGTCAGGGGTCCCTTCAAGAAACGTGGTCTGCGCCACAGTTGCCGGAAAACATGTTTAACCGGGCGCGTCGCGGGCGTTATTGACGCCGTAACGGGCGTAACGGACACCCCTTCACAAGGCTGTGATCTTGGGCTTTCAGTAATTAGTCCGAATTGATCTCGGGCCTACCATCGGCCCGGACAGATGGCCAAGCCCCCTTTCGTGGCGCTCAGCTCGACGTGACGCAGGTCACAGTTACCTACACCCGTGAGGGCGCTGTGGCCGGTCCGTGATGTGGCTGTGAGGTCGCCGTGCCTTTCGTGAACGGATGCACACCATCCGCTCCCCCTTCACGCACCCGTCGACCCCCGTCCACCGTCGTCCACTCCGAGCCTCACGGGCTCCCCCGAGTGGGGGACGCGGGTTCCCTTACCACCCGAGGGTCGGCCCGAGCCAATTTGCCTGCACCCGACATCATTTGATAGAGCGCCACCCCCTTCCACCTGCGACTACGAGCCTCGATGTCACCTTTGGTGATCATGTGGATGCCTTGCGTGTGAAGATCACGACTCATCGGACTTCATGATCGTTCGTCAGGTGGTGGAGATCACAAACTCGTTGTTGTAACCCGTGTCGCAGATCACAGACCGGCAGGCATAAGATGCGCACCAGTCCGGCTTGTGAACTGCCTCACATGCGAGCGCTCGATCACAGGGTGATCTTCGCCAGGCAGGGCGCTCGTCGCCGGCGCAGCGGCCCCAACGGTCAAGGACGACTGGAAGGAGCGAGGAGCGTGAATGCGTACGCACCCATCCTCGTGCTCGGCGCCATCGGCGCAGGGTTTGCGATCTTCTCCGTGGTCATGGCCACGCTGATCGGCCCAAAACGGTACAACCGGGCGAAGCTTGAAGCCTACGAGTGCGGCATCGAGCCGACCCCGATGCCCGCCGGTGGCGGTCGCTTCCCCATCAAGTACTACCTCACGGCGATGCTCTTCATCGTCTTCGACATCGAGATCGTCTTCCTCTACCCCTGGGCCGTCACCTTCGACTCCCTGGGGATCTTCGGGCTCGTCGAGATGCTGCTCTTCGTGCTCACCGTCTTCGTCGCCTACGCCTACGTGTGGCGTCGCGGCGGCCTGGAATGGGACTGAGGGGCTGAAGTTTCCATGGGACTGGAAGAGAAGCTGCCGAGCGGCTTTCTGCTGACCACCGTCGAACAGGCGGCGGGCTGGGTGCGCAAGTCATCCGTCTTCCCCGCCACCTTCGGCCTCGCCTGCTGTGCCATCGAGATGATGACCACCGGCGCCGGCCGCTACGACCTGGCCCGCTTCGGCATGGAGGTCTTCCGCGGCTCCCCGCGCCAGGCCGACCTGATGATCGTGGCGGGGCGCGTCAGCCAGAAGATGGCGCCGGTACTGCGCCAGGTGTACGACCAGATGCCCGCTCCCAAGTGGGTCATCTCCATGGGTGTATGCGCCTCTTCGGGCGGAATGTTCAACAACTACGCGATCGTCCAGGGCGTCGACCACATCGTGCCGGTGGACATCTACCTCCCCGGCTGCCCGCCCCGTCCCGAGATGCTCCTGGACGCGATCCTCAAGCTCCACCAGAAGATCCAGGGCTCCAAGCTCGGCGTGAACCGGGAAGAGGCGGCGCGCGAGGCGGAGGAGGCGGCCCTCAAGGCCCTCCCCACCATCGAACTGAAGGGGCTCCTGCGGTGAGCGACGACCCGGCCGTGGAAAACGGCAACAACGTCCCTGCGCCCAGGGCCTCGACCGGGCCCGAGGTGATCGGTGTCCGCAAGGGCATGTTCGGGGCGGACAACGGCGGCGACACCAGCGGCTACAGCGGCCTGGTCCGCACCGTGGTCCTGCCCGGCGCGACGAGCCGCCCCTACGGCTCCTACTTCGACGAGGTCGCCGACGAACTCGAAGGCGCCCTGGAGGAGCAGGACCTGGTCCCCGGGAACGCCATCGAGAAGACGGTCGTCGACCGGGGCGAGCTGACCTTCCACATCGCCCGGGAGCACCTCGTACGGGTCGCCTCCACCCTGCGCGACGACCCGGCGCTGCGCTTCGAGCTCTGCACCGGTGTCAGCGCCGTCCACTTCCCCGGGGACAAGGGACGCGAGCTGCACGCGGTCTACCACCTGCGCTCGCTCACCCACGGGCGGATCGTGCGCCTGGAGGTCTCGGTCCCCGACGCGGACCCGCACCTGCCCTCGCTCGTCACGGTCTACCCGACCAACGACTGGCACGAGCGCGAGGCGTACGACTTCTTCGGGCTCGTCTTCGACGGCCACCCGGCCCTCACCCGGATCATGATGCCGGACGACTGGCAGGGCTTCCCCCAGCGCAAGGACTACCCGCTCGGCGGCATCGCCATCGAGTACAAGGGCGCCCAGATCCCGGCTCCCGACCAGCGGAGGTCGTACAGCTGATGAACACCCCGAACGCGTCGAACCACGCCTCCGCCCGCGAGACGACCGAGGGCACCGTCTACACCGTCACCGGGGGTGACTGGGACGAGGTCGTCCAGTCCGCCGCCCGCGCCGACGACGAGCGCATCGTCGTCAACATGGGCCCGCAGCACCCGTCGACCCACGGAGTGCTCCGCCTGATCCTGGAGATCGACGGCGAGACGGTCACCGAGGCCCGCTGCGGCATCGGCTACCTCCACACCGGCATCGAGAAGAACCTCGAATACCGGAACTGGACGCAGGGCACCACCTTCGTCACGCGCATGGACTACCTGACGCCGTTCTTCAACGAGACGGCGTACTGCCTCGGCGTCGAGAAGCTTCTCGGCATCACCGACCAGATCCCCGACCGGGCCACCGTCATCCGCGTGCTGCTGATGGAGCTCAACCGGCTCTCCTCCCACCTGGTGTGCATCGCAACCGGCGGCATGGAGCTGGGCGCGACCACGATCATGATCTACGGGTTCCGGGACCGCGAACTGATCCTCGACGTCTTCGAGACGATCACCGGCCTGCGCATGAACCACGCCTTCGTCCGCCCCGGCGGCCTCGCCCAGGACCTGCCCCCGGGCGCGGTCGACCAGATGCGCGAGTTCGTCAAGACGATGAAGAAGAACCTGCCGGAGTACGACAAGCTCGCCACCGGCAACCCGATCTTCAAGGCCCGCATGCAGGACGTCGGCTACCTCGACCTCACCGGCTGCATGGCGCTCGGCGCCACCGGCCCGATCCTGCGCTCGGCCGGCCTGCCGCACGACCTGCGCAAGGCCGACCCGTACTGCGGTTACGAGACCTACGAGTTCGACGTGCCGACCACCGAGAGCTGCGACTCCTACGGACGCTTCCTGGTCCGCCTGGAGGAGATGCGCCAGTCCCTGCGGATCGTCGAGCAGTGCCTGGACCGGCTGGAGCCGGGACCGGTGATGGTCGCCGACAAGAAGATCGCCTGGCCGGCGCAGCTCGCCATGGGCCCCGACGGGCTCGGCAACTCGCTCGACCACATCAAGAACATCATGGGCACCTCCATGGAGGCCCTCATCCACCACTTCAAGCTGGTGACCGAGGGCTTCCGGGTACCGGCCGGCCAGGCCTACGCGGCCGTCGAGTCCCCCAAGGGCGAGCTCGGCGTCCACGTGGTCTCCGACGGCGGCACCCGCCCCTACCGGGTCCACTTCCGCGACCCGTCCTTCACCAACCTTCAGGCCATGGCCGCGATGTGCGAGGGCGGCCAGATCGCCGACGTCATCGTCGCCGTCGCCTCCATCGACCCCGTGATGGGAGGCGTCGACCGATGACAGCCCGTCGTGAGACCCAAGGCGTCCAGCTGGGGATGCCGCAGCTCCCCGCACCCGACTTCCCCGCCGACGTCCGCGCCCGGATGGAAGCGGACGCCCAGGAGGTCATCGCCCGCTACCCCGACAGCCGCTCCGCGCTGCTGCCGCTCCTGCACCTCGTCCAGGCACAGGAGGGCTACGTCTCGCGCACCGGCATCCGCTTCTGCGCCGAGGTGCTGGGCCTGACCACCGCCGAGGTCACCGCGGTCGCGACCTTCTACACGATGTACCGCCGCAAGCCGTCCGGGGACTACCAGGTCGGCGTGTGCACCAACACCCTGTGCGCGGTGATGGGCGGGGACGCCATCTTCGAGGAGCTGAAGGAGCACCTCGGAGTCGGCAACGACGAGACCACCGCCGACGGCAAGGTCACCCTCGAACACATCGAGTGCAACGCGGCCTGCGACTACGCCCCCGTGGTGATGGTCAACTGGGAGTTCTTCGACAACCAGACCCCCGAGTCCGCCAAGGCCATGGTCGACGACCTGCTGGCCGGCCGGCCCGTCGAGCCGACCCGGGGCGCGCCCCTGTGCACCTACAAGGAGACCGCCCGCATCCTGGCGGGCTTCCCCGACGAGCGCGAGGGCGCCGTCCAGGCGAGCGGCGGCGCCGGGCAGCCGTCCCTGATCGGCCTGCGCATCGCCCGGGGCGAGTCCCCGCACGCTCCTGTCGTCCGTCCGCGCGGGGAGTCCCGCGGCGGCGCAGCCACCGAGGGAGGGGAGTGATGTCCGTGTCCACTCCGAAGGAAAGTCGCGGGAGCACCTCCCAGCCGGAGGCCGGGGGAGGGACGAGCCCCGAGAAGCTCCTCGCGCCCGTGCTCTCCGCGTTCTGGGACGAGCCCGAATCCTGGACGCTGGAGACCTACCGGCGCCACGAGGGCTACGAGGGCCTGCGCAAGGCCCTCGCCATGACCCCGGACGAGGTCATCGCGTACGTCAAGGACTCCGGTCTGCGCGGACGCGGCGGCGCGGGCTTCCCCACCGGCATGAAGTGGCAGTTCATCCCGCAGGGTGACGGAAAGCCGCACTACCTCGTCGTGAACGCGGACGAGTCGGAGCCGGGAACCTGCAAGGACATTCCCCTGCTCTTCGCGAACCCGCACTCCCTCATCGAGGGAATGATCATCGCCTGCTACGCGATCCGCTCGGACCACGCCTTCATCTACCTGCGCGGCGAGACCGTGCCGGTCCTGCGGCGCCTGCACGAGGCCGTGCGCGAGGCGTACGCCGCCGGGTACCTCGGCAAGGACATCGGGGGCAGCGGACGCGACCTCGACATCACGGTGCACGCGGGAGCGGGCGCGTACATCTGCGGCGAGGAGACGGCACTGCTCGACTCCCTCGAAGGCCGGCGCGGACAGCCCCGGCTGCGTCCCCCCTTCCCCGCGGTCGAGGGGCTCTACGCCTGCCCCACTGTCGTCAACAACGTCGAATCCATCGCCTCGGTTCCCGCGATCCTGAACAAGGGCAAGGACTGGTTCAAGTCGATGGGGACGGAGAAGTCCCCCGGCTTCACGCTGTATTCGCTCTCCGGACACGTCAGCGGACCCGGTCAGTACGAGGCCCCCCTCGGCATCACCCTGCGCCAGATCCTCGACATGAGCGGCGGGATGCGCCCCGGGCACCGGCTGAAGTTCTGGACCCCGGGCGGCTCCTCCACCCCGATGTTCACCGACGAGCACCTCGACGTCCCCCTGGACTACGAGGGCGTCGGCGCCGCCGGCTCCATGCTCGGCACCAAGGCCCTCCAGTGCTTCGACGAGACCACCTGCGTGGTCCGCGCCGTCACCCGGTGGACCGAGTTCTACGCGCACGAGTCCTGCGGCAAGTGCACCCCCTGCCGCGAGGGCACCTACTGGCTCGTCCAGTTGCTCCGCGACATCGAGGCCGGCAAGGGCGTCATGAGCGACCTCGACAAGCTGAACGACATCGCCGACAACATCAACGGCAAGTCCTTCTGCGCCCTCGGCGACGGCGCCGCCAGCCCGATCTTCTCCTCGCTCAAGTACTTCCGCGAGGAGTACGAGCAGCACATCACGGGCCAGGGCTGCCCCTTCGACCCCAAGAAGTCGACCCTCTGGGCTGACACGGAGGTGAACGCATGACCGTCACCACGAACGCTCCCGCCGGTGGCGGAGAGGCCGCTGTGCCACCCGCCGACCTGGTGTCGCTGACCATCGACGGCGCCGAGATCTCGGTCCCCAAGGGGACCCTGGTCATCCGGGCCGCCGAACAGCTCGGCATCGAGATCCCCCGGTTCTGCGACCACCCCCTCCTCTCGCCGGCCGGCGCCTGCCGCCAGTGCATCGTCGAGGTGGAGGGCCAGCGCAAGCCGATGGCCTCCTGCACCATCACCTGCACCGACGGCATGGTCGTCAAGACGCAGCTGACCTCGCCGGTCGCCGACAAGGCCCAGCGCGGGGTGATGGAGCTGCTGCTCATCAACCACCCGCTGGACTGCCCCGTCTGCGACAAGGGCGGCGAATGCCCCCTGCAGAACCAGGCGATGTCGCACGGCAACTCCGAGTCCCGCTTCGAGGGCCACAAGCGGACATACGAGAAGCCCGTCCCGATCTCCACGCAGGTGCTCCTGGACCGCGAGCGGTGCGTGCTGTGCGCGCGCTGCACCCGCTTCTCCAACGAGATCGCCGGCGACCCGATGATCGAGCTGGTCGAGCGCGGTGCGCTCCAGCAGGTCGGCACCGGCGAGGGCGACCCCTTCCAGTCGTACTTCTCCGGCAACACCATCCAGATCTGCCCCGTCGGCGCGCTGACCTCGGCCGCCTACCGGTTCCGCTCCCGCCCCTTCGACCTCGTCTCCTCCCCGAGCGTGTGCGAGCACTGCGCGGGCGGCTGCGCGACCCGGACCGACCACCGCCGCGGCAAGGTCCTGCGCCGGCTGGCCGCCGAGGACGCCGAGGTCAACGAGGAGTGGATCTGCGACAAGGGCCGCTTCGGGTTCCGCTACGCGCAGCGCCCGGACCGGCTCACCACCCCGCTGGTCCGCGGAGCCGACGGGGTCCTCGCCCCCGCGAGCTGGCCCGAGGCCCTGGAGGCCGCCGCCAAGGGGCTCGCCGCCGCGCGCGGCCGGGCCGGAGTGCTCACGGGCGGCCGGCTCACCGTCGAGGACGCCTACGCCTACTCCAAGTTCGCCCGGGTCGTCCTCGACACCAACGACATCGACTTCCGGGCCCGCGTGCACAGCGCGGAGGAGGCCGAATTCCTGGCCGCCGCCGTGGCCGGCACCGGCAAGGACCTCGACGGCACCGGGGTCACCCACAGCTCCCTGGAGGCGGCCCCGGCCGTCCTCCTCGTCGGCATCGAGGCCGAGGAGGAGGCCCCCGGGGTCTTCCTGCGGCTGCGCAAGGCCCACCGCAAGCACAAGCAGCGGACCTTCGCCTTGGCCCCCTTCGCCACCCCGGGCCTCGCCAAGGCGGGCGGCACCCTGCTCGCCGCGGCCCCCGGCACCGAACCCGAGTGGCTCTCCGCCCTCGCCACCCGTACCGGCCTGGAGGCGGGCGGCGCCGAAGCCGCCGAGGCCCTCCGCGCGCCCGGCGCCGTCATCGTGGTCGGGGAGCGCCTCGCCGGCGTCCCCGGCGCGCTGACCGCCGCCGTACGGGCCGCCACCGCCACCGGGGCCCGACTGGTGTGGATCCCGCGCCGGGCCGGGGAGCGGGCCGCAGTCGAGGCGGGCGCGCTGCCGTCCCTGCTGCCGGGCGGGCGCCCCGCCACCGACCCCCGGGCCCGTACGGAGGTCGCCCGCGCCTGGGGGCTGGACGAACTCCCGCACCGCTACGGCCGTGACACCGGGCAGATCGTCGAGGCCGCCGCCGGCCGCGAACTGTCCGCCCTGCTCGTCGCCGGTGTGGAGGTCGCCGACCTCCCCGACCCGGCCCGCGCCCTGATCGCCCTGGAGGAGGCCTTCGTGGTCTCCCTGGAACTGCGACCGGGCACGGTCACCGACCACGCCGACGTGGTGCTCCCGGTGGCGGCCGTCGCCGAGAAGGCGGGCGCGTTCATCAACTGGGAGGGCAGGCTCCGGCCGTTCGAGGCCGCCCTCAAGCCCGACCAGATGACCCGCCGCCTCGCCCCGGCCGACGCCCGCGTGCTCCACATGCTGGCCGACGCCGCCGACCGGCCGATCGCCCTGCCCGACGTACACGCCGTACGCCGCGAGCTGGAGCGGCTCGGCCCCTGGGAGGGCGAACTCGCCGCAGAGCAGTCCACCGACCCCGAGCCGCTGCCCCGCCCCGCTTCGGGCGAGGCCGTCCTCGCGGGCCACCGGCTGCTCCTCGACCAGGGCCTCCTCCAGGACGGCGACGAGGCCCTCGCCGGCACCCGGCACGAGGCCGCCGCCCGGCTCTCGCCCGCCACCGCCGCCGAGACCGGCGTCAAGAACGGCGACGTCCTCGCCGTCACCGGCCCGGCCGGATCGGTGGAACTCCCGCTGCGGGTCACCGAGATGCCCGACCGGGTCGTGTGGCTGCCGCTGAACTCCACCGGCTCCGGCGTCCTCGCCGACACCGGAGCCCGCCCGGGCACCCTCGTACGCATCGGACCGGCGACCCCGGCCGACGCAGGCGACACCACTGCGGAGGTGGGCGCGTGAACGCGGTACAGCTCGCCGCGGAGGACCTTTCCCTCTTCGGCCGCGACGTCTGGTGGCTCGTCCTCGTCAAGGCGGTGTTCTGCTTCGCCTTCCTGATGGTGACCGTGCTCTTCTCCATCGTGTGGGAGCGCAAGGTCGTCGCCTGGATGCAGCTGCGCATCGGCCCCAACCGGCACGGCCCCTGGGGCATGCTCCAGTCGCTCGCCGACGGCGTGAAGCTCATGCTCAAGGAAGACCTGATCGTCAAGCGGGCCGACAAGGTCGTCTACGTCCTGGCCCCGATCATCGCGGCGATCCCGGCCTTCATGGCCATCGCGGTGATCCCCTTCGGCCCCGCCGGCAACGAGGTCTCCATCTTCGGCCAGCGCACCACGATGCAGCTGACCGACCTGCCCATCGCGATGCTCTACATCCTCGCGGTGGCCTCGGTCGGCATCTACGGCATCGTCCTGGCCGGCTGGTCCTCCGGCTCCACGTACCCGCTGCTCGGCGGCCTGCGCTCGTGCGCGCAGATGATCTCGTACGAGATCGCGATGGGCGCGGCCTTCGCCTCGGTCTTCCTCTACTCCGGGTCCATGTCGACCTCGAAGATCGTCGAGGCGCAGGAGGGCCGCTGGTTCATCGTGCTCCTGCCGGTCTCCTTCATCATCTACGTGATCACGATGGTCGGCGAGACGAACCGCGCCCCCTTCGACATGCCGGAGTCCGAGGGCGACCTCGTCGGAGGCTTCAACACCGAGTACTCCTCCATCAAGTTCGCGCTGTTCATGCTGGCCGAGTACGTCAACATGGTCACCGTCTCGGCCGTCTCGGTCACCCTCTTCCTGGGCGGCTGGCGGGCCCCGGCGCCGATCTCCACGTACTGGGAGGGCGCGAACCACGGCTGGTGGCCGATGCTCTGGTTCGTCATCAAGGTCCAGCTGCTCCTCTTCTTCTTCATCTGGCTGCGCGGCACGCTCCCGCGCGTGCGCTACGACCAGCTGATGAAGCTGGGCTGGAAGGTGCTGATCCCGGTCTCCGTGGTGTGGCTGATGCTGGTCGCCACCGTCCGGGCCCTGCGCAACGAGGCCTACGACTTCAGCGAGATCGTCCTGTACGTCGGCGGCGCCGTCGTGGCGATCCTGCTGCTCTCCTTCGTCGTCGACCTCTTCCGCGACAAGCGCGAGAAGGCCGTCGCCGAGGAGGCCGGGCAGGCCGCCGCGGCCGCGCCCTTCGACGCGATGGCGGGCGGATTCCCCGTACCGCCCAAGCCCGGCCAGCACCTGGAACCCGTACCGCGCAGGCGGCCCCGCGCCGAGCGGGAGCTGCTGGTCAGCGGCCCGGCGAATGCCGACAGTGACCGAGAGGAGGGTTGAGACGTGTCTGACGAAAAGTGGCAGAACCCGGTGGCCGGCTTCGGCGTGACCTTCAAGGCCATGTTCAAGAAGCGCCTCACCGAGCAGTACCCGGAGCAGGAGAAGACCACCGCGGCGCGCTTCCACGGACGCCACCAGCTCAACCGCCACCCCGACGGCCTGGAGAAGTGCATCGGGTGCGAACTGTGCGCCTGGGCCTGTCCCGCCGACGCGATCTACGTGGAGGGCGCGGACAACACCGAGGAGGAGCGCTACTCCCCGGGCGAGCGGTACGGGCAGGTGTACCAGATCAACTACGCCCGCTGCATCCTGTGCGGACTGTGCGTCGAGGCCTGCCCCACCCGGGCGCTGACCATGACGAACGAGTTCGAACTGGCCGACTCCAGCCGGGAGTCGCTGATCTACACCAAGGAGCAGCTGCTCTCCGGGCTGACCGAGGGCATGGTCGAGGCCCCGCACTCCATCTTCCCGGGCACCGACGAGCAGGACTACTACCGCGGGCTGGTCACCGAGGCCGCCCCCGGCACGGTCCGGCAGGTCGCCGTGTCCAAGGGCGAGACGGGCGCCGACAGCCACGAGGGGGTGGGGGCATGAGCGCCCTCGCGGCGGCGGCCGGTGCCACGCTGACCTCCACCGGCGAGGCCGTCCAGTTCTGGGTGTTGGGCACGGTCGCCGTCATCGGCGCCCTGTCCACGATCCTGATGAAGAAGGCCGTCCACAGCGCGCTGAGCCTGGCCGGAACCATGATCATCCTGGCGGTGTTCTACCTCGCCAACGGGGCGTATTTCCTGGGCGTCGTCCAGGTCGTCGTCTACACCGGCGCCATCATGATGCTGTTCCTCTTCGTGGTCATGCTCGTCGGCGTCACCGCCGCCGACTCCCTGAAGGAGACCATCAAGGGACAGCGCTGGTTGGCCGTCCTGTGCGGGCTCGGCTTCGGGATCCTGCTGATCGCCGGCATCGGCCACGCCAAGCTCAGCCACTTCAACGGACTCGGGCGGGTCAACTCCGCCGGACACGTCGAGGGCCTGGCCGAGCTGATCTTCACCCGCTACATCTTCGCCTTCGAGATCACCGGCGCCCTGCTGATCACGGCGGCCGTCGGCGCGATGGTGCTGACCCACCGCGAGCGCACCGAGCGGGCCGCCACCCAGCGCGAACTCGCCGAGAAGCGCGTGCGCGAGGGCGTCCAGCTCCCGCCGCTCCCGGCCCCCGGCGTCTACGCCCGCCACAACGCGGTGGACGTCGCCGGGCTGCTCCCGGACGGCACCCCGTCCGAGCTGACCGTCAACAAGACCCTGCGGGCCCGCGGACAGATCCGCGACGTCTCCAGCGAGGCCCTCGACGACCTCAAGGCGCTGGAGCAGCGCTCCGCGGAGCGCCTCGGCCGTGAGGAGGCCTCGAAGTGAATCCGGTCAACTACCTCTACCTGGCCGCCCTGCTGTTCACGATCGGCGCCGCCGGGGTCCTCCTGCGGAAGAACGCGATCGTGCTGTTCATGTGCGTGGAGCTGATGCTCAACGCCTGCAACCTGGCGTTCGTCACCTTCTCCCGCATGCACGGGAACCTCGACGGCCAGATCATCGCGTTCTTCACGATGGTCGTCGCCGCCGCGGAGGTCGTGGTGGGCCTCGCGATCATCGTGTCGCTCTTCCGTACCCGCCACTCGGCCTCGGTCGACGACGCCAGCCTGATGAAGCTGTAAGGGGCGTTCACCGTGGAGAACCTGATTGCGCTGCCGATCGCGGCGCCCCTGCTCGGAGCGGTGGTGCTGCTCTGCGGCGGCCGTCGCCTCGACAAGGTGGGGCACTGGATCGGCACACTGCTCGCCGCCGCCTCCTTCGGGATCGGCGTGGCGCTCTTCGTCGACATGCTCGGTCGCGGGGCCGAGGACCGGACCATGCACCAGCGGCTGTTCAGCTGGATCCCCGTCGAGGGCTTCCAGGCCGACATGGCCTTCCAGCTCGACCAGCTGTCGATGACCTTCGTCCTGCTGATCTCCGGCGTGGGCACGCTCATCCACATCTACTCCATCGGCTACATGGAGCACGACGAGCGCCGCCGCCGTTTCTTCGGCTACCTCAACCTGTTCGTCGCGGCCATGCTGCTGCTGGTCCTCGCCGACAACTACCTGCTGCTCTACTTCGGCTGGGAGGGCGTCGGCCTCGCCTCGTACCTCCTGATCGGCTTCTGGCAGCACAAGCCCAGCGCGGCCACCGCCGCGAAGAAGGCCTTCCTCGTCAACCGCGTCGGCGACATCGGCCTCTCGATCGCGATCATGCTGATGTTCACCACCTTCGGGACCTTCGCCTTCGGGCCGGTCTTCGGCGCGGTGGGCGACGCCTCCGAGGGCAAGCTGACGGCGATCGGCCTGATGTTGCTGCTGGCGGCCTGCGGCAAGTCGGCCCAGGTGCCGCTGCAGTCCTGGCTCGGTGACGCGATGGAGGGCCCGACCCCGGTCTCGGCCCTCATCCACGCGGCCACCATGGTGACCGCCGGCGTCTACCTCATCGTCCGCTCGGGCGCGATCTTCAACGGGGCGCCCGACGCCCAGCTGGTGGTCACCGTCGTCGGAGCCGTCACCCTGCTCTTCGGTGCGATCGTCGGTTGCGCCAAGGACGACATCAAGAAGGCCCTCGCCGGCTCCACGATGTCGCAGATCGGCTACATGATCCTGGCGGCCGGTCTCGGCCCGATCGGGTACGTGTTCGCGATCATGCACCTGGTCACGCACGGCTTCTTCAAGGCGGGCCTCTTCCTCGGCGCCGGTTCCGTGATGCACGGGATGAACGACGAGGTCGACATGCGCAAGTACGGCGGCCTGCGGAAGTTCATGCCGATCACCTTCGTGACCTTCGGCCTCGGCTACCTCGCCATCATCGGCTTCCCCGGCCTGTCCGGCTTCTTCTCCAAGGACATGATTATCGAGGCGGCCTTCGCCAAGGGCGGCACCCAGGGCTGGATCCTCGGCGGGGTCACCCTGCTGGGCGCCGGCATCACCGCCTTCTACATGACCCGGGTCATGCTCCTCACCTTCTTCGGCGAGAAGCGCTGGCAGCCGGACGCGGAGGGCCACGAGCCGGACCCGCACGAGTCCCCGAAGTCCATGACCATCCCGATGATCGTCCTCGCCTTCGGCTCGGTCTTCGCCGGTGGCTTCTTCGAGATCGGCGAGCGCTTCCTGAACTGGCTGGAGCCCGTCACCGGTTACGAGCACGGCAACCCGCCGGTCAGCGCCATGGCGGTCACCGCGTCCACCATGGTGGTCCTCGCCGTCGGTGTCGCGATCGCCTGGGTCATGTACGGCAAGAAGCCCGTCCCGGTCCTCGCCCCGCGCGGCTCGTTCCTCACCCGGGCGGCCCGGCGGGACCTGTACCAGGACGACTTCAACCACGTCGTCCTCGTACGCGGCGGCGAGCACCTGACCCGCTCGCTCGTCTACGTGGACCACAGCCTCGTCGACGGGGTGGTCAACGGCACGGCCGCCTCGGTCGGCGGGCTCTCGGGCCGACTGCGCAAGCTGCAGAACGGCTACGCCCGCAGCTACGCGGTCTCGATGTTCGGGGGCACGGCGATCCTCGTCGCCGCGACCCTGCTGATGAGGGCGGTGTGAGATGAGTTTCCCGCTTCTGACGGTGACGGCGGCCGTGCCCGCGGTCGGCGCGATCCTCACGGCGGCCGTCCCGGCCACCCGCCGGACCGCCGCCAAGTGGCTCGCGCTGCTGTTCTCCCTGGCGACACTGGCCCTGGCCGTGCTCGTCGCCGTCCGCTTCGAACCCGGGGGCGAGCGCTACCAGCTCACCGAATCCCGGTCCTGGATCGCCGACTTCGGGGTCCGCTACGAGTTGGGCGTCGACGGCATCGGGGTGGCGCTCATCGCGCTCACCGCCCTGCTGATCCCCTTCGTGATCGGCGCCGGCTGGAACGACGCCGACCCGCTGGAGACCAACTCCTCGCGGTGGCGCCCGACCCAGGGCTTCTTCGCCCTGATCCTCATGGTCGAGGCGATGGTGATCATCTCCTTCGAGGCCACCGACGTCTTCCTCTTCTACGTCTTCTTCGAAGCCATGCTCATCCCGATGTACTTCCTCATCGGCGGCTTCGGCGACCGGGCCCACTCCGGGTCCGACGAGAACGCGTCCGCGCAGCGCTCGTACGCGGCCGTCAAGTTCCTCCTCTATAACCTGGTCGGCGGCCTGATCATGCTGGCCGCCGTCATCGGCCTGTACGTCGTCGCCGGGAACTTCTCCCTCCAGGAGATCACCGCCGCCCGCGCCGCCGGCACCCTCGACATGGCGACCAACACCGAGCGGCTCCTCTTCCTCGGCTTCTTCTTCGCCTTCGCGGTGAAGGCCCCGCTGTGGCCGCTGCACACCTGGCTGCCGAACGCGATGGGCGAGGCCACCGCCCCGGTCGCCGTACTGATCACCGCGGTCGTCGACAAGGTCGGCACCTTCGCGATGCTCCGCTTCTGCCTCGGGCTCTTCCCCGAGGCCAGCAAGTGGGCCACGCCGGTGATCCTCGTCCTGGCCCTGATCAGCATCGTCTACGGCGCGCTGCTCGCGGTCGGACAGCGCGACATCAAGCGCCTGGTCGCCTACGCGTCGATCTCGCACTTCGGCTTCATCGTCCTGGGCATCTTCGCGATGACCTCCCAGGGCCAGTCCGGTGCGACGCTCTACATGGTCAACCACGGCATCTCCACGGCCGCGTTGATGCTGGTGGCCGGCTTCCTGATCTCGCGGCGCGGCTCGCGGCTCATCGCCGACTACGGCGGCGTCCAGAAGGTGGCCCCGGTCCTCGCGGGCACCTTCCTGATCGGCGGCCTCGCCACCCTCTCGCTCCCGGGACTCGCCCCGTTCGTCAGTGAGTTCCTGGTCCTGGTCGGCACGTTCGCCCGCTACCCGGTCGTCGGCATCATCGCCACCGTCGGAATCGTGCTGGCCGCCCTCTACACCCTCGTGCTCTACCAGCGCACGATGACCGGCCCCGTGAAGGAGGAGGTCCGCACCATGCCGGACCTGCGCCTGCGCGAGGTCCTGGTGGTCGCCCCGCTGATCGCCCTGCTGATCGGCCTCGGCGTCTACCCGAAGCCGCTCACCGACATCGTCAATCCGGCGGTGGAGCACACCATGTCGGACGTGAAGCAGACGGACCCGAAGCCAGAAGTGGCTGTCGAGGCCAAGAACGGGGAGGGGGCGAAGTGAGCACCCTGACTGCTGCCCAGAGCCTGCTGACGCTCGCGGCCGAAGGTCCGGTCGACCGGATCCCGGCCCCGCACATCGAGTACGCGCAACTCTCGCCCACGCTGATCGTGGTGGGCGCGGCCATCCTCGGAGTCCTCGTCGAGGCCTTCGTCCCGCGCCGGGCCCGCTACTACGCGCAGGTGTTCCTGGCGGTCGCCGCGCTGGCCTCGGCCTTCGCCGCGGTCGTCGGGCTCGCCGCCGGCGGGTACGGATCGACCAAGGCGCACATCGCGGCCATGGGCGCCATCGCCGTGGACGGCCCCGCGCTGTTCCTCCAGGGCACGATCCTGCTGGCCTCGATCGTGGCCGTCTTCACCTTCGCCGAGCGGCGCCTCGACCCGGCCGCCCACGGCAACCGGGTGGACTCCTTCGCCGCGCAGGCCGCTTCCGTACCGGGCAGCGACAGTGAGAAGGCCGCCGTCAGGGCCGGGTTCGCCACCACCGAGGTGTTCCCGCTGGCCCTGTTCGCGGTCGCCGGCATGCTGATCTTCCCGGCGGCCAACGACCTGCTGACGCTGTTCATCGCGCTGGAGGTCTTCTCCCTCCCGCTGTACCTGCTCTGCGCGCTGGCCCGTCGCCACCGGCTGATGTCGCAGGAAGCCGCAGTGAAGTACTTCCTGCTGGGAGCCTTCTCCTCCGCCTTCCTCCTCTTCGGCATCGCGCTGCTCTACGGCTACGCGGGCTCCGTCTCCTACGCGGTCATCGCCGACGTGGTCGACGGCACCGTCGCCAAGATCGACCCGGCCCTCGCGGCCACCATGGGCAACGACGTGCTGCTGCTGATCGGCGCCGCGCTGATCCTGATGGGCCTGCTGTTCAAGGTCGGCGCGGTCCCCTTCCACATGTGGACCCCGGACGTCTACCAGGGCGCCCCGACCCCGGTCACCGGCTTCATGGCGGCGGCGACGAAGGTGGCCGCGTTCGGCGCGCTGCTGCGCCTGCTGTACGTCGTCCTGCCGGGCCTGCGGTGGGACTGGCGCCCGGTGATGTGGGGCGTCGCGATCATCACGATGCTCGCGGGCGCCGTGATCGCGGTGACCCAGACCGACGTGAAGCGGCTCCTGGCCTACTCCTCGATCGCGCACGCGGGCTTCATCCTGGCCGGTGTGATCGCCACCTCCGAGGAGGGCGTCAAGGCCGTCCTGTTCTACCTGGGCGCCTACTCCTTCGTGACGATCGGCGCCTTCGCGGTGGTCACGCTGGTGCGCGACGCGGGCGGCGAGGCCACCCACCTGTCCAAGTGGGCGGGCCTGGGGCGGCGTTCGCCGCTGACGGCGGCCGTGTTCGCGGTGTTCCTGCTGGCCTTCGCGGGCATCCCGCTGACCTCCGGGTTCACCGGCAAGTTCGCGGTGTTCAAGGCGGCGGCGGAGGGCGGCGCGGGAGTGCTGGTCGTGGTCGGTGTGATCTCGTCCGCGATCGCCGCGTTCTTCTACATCCGGGTCATCGTCCTGATGTTCTTCAGCGAGCCGAAGGCCGACGGCCCCACGGTCGCCGTTCCCTCGCCGCTGACGATGACCACCATCGCGGTGGGCGTCGCGGTCACCCTGGTCCTGGGCCTCGCGCCGCAGTACTTCCTGGACCTGGCGGGCCAGGCGAGCACCTTCGTACGCTGACGCACCGCTCTCCACACGGCAGGGCCCGACTCCCTCGGGGGAGCCGGGCCCTGCCGTGTGTGCGGGCGGTGTGGTCACCGGCCGGGGGACCCGTACCCATGGTCGGGCCCCACCCCCGTTCCGTAAGGTTCATTCACCATAAGGGCCCATTACCAACCAAGGGGGCGGGCGGCGATGCCGGACACCGGGACCAGTGAGCTCGTGCGGATGTGGATCGACGGCTGGGTCGTCTCGCGCGGCAGCTCGGACCCGATCGACGAGCCCTGGGGGTGGACGATCGACGTCGGCCGGCCCCACCACGTCGCCCGGCACGTAATGCCGGAGCCCTCCGAGCCCGCTGTGCGCGAGATCGTCGCCGCGACGAGCGCGCCCGGGACCTGGCTGAAGCTGTTCGCCGAGGAGCGGGCGGTCCTGCCCTGGGTCGGGCCGGGCTGGCGGTGCGACGTCCCAGGGTTCCTGATGACCTGCCACCTGGCGCCGGAGCGGGTCGAGGCGCCGGCCGGCTACACGCTCACCCGTTGGGCCCGGGGCGGGGTCAGCCGGGTGCTGGTCCGGACGGGCGCCGGGCACTTCGCCGCCCGTGGTCAGATCGCCCGGGCGGGCGCCCACGCGGTGGTCGACCAGGTCGAGACCGCCCCCGAGCACCGGCGCAAGGGCCTGGGCGCCCTGGTGATGCGCGCCCTGCAGAGCGACGCGCACGAGGCCGGCGCGAGGACCGGGCTCCTGGTCGGCACCCCCGAGGGTCGGGCGCTCTACTCCGCGCTGGGCTGGACCACCCGCTCCCCGATGACGAGCCTCTGGTACGCCCCGGCGGACACCGCCGCGTGAGCGGCAGCGGCCCTTAGGCGGGACGCGACCGCTTCGGCATGATCTCGGTGAGGTCCAGGTCGACGGTGAAGGGCACGGAGACCTTCAGCCGGTCGTGGAAGATGCCGGTGCTCGTGTACGAGCCGGTGGCCGGTTCGCGCTCGAAGACGTAGACCACCGCCCGGCCGTCCCGGTTCTCGACCCGCCAGTAGTGCGGGATCTTGGCGCGGGCGTACTTGATCGGCTTGGTTTCGCGGTCGCGGGTGACGGACTCGGGAGAGACCACCTCGATGGCGAGCAGGACCGCCTCGGCGGCAAACCGAGTCTGCTGTAGGTCGGTGAGGACATCCTCGCGGAACACGACGACATCGGGCTCGGGGCGGTTGCGTCGGTCGATGTCGATCGTGAACTCGCGCAGGACTTCCAAACCCTGCGGTAGCAGCGGTTCCAGCCCTGACTTGAAGAAGTCGACCGCCCGCGTGTGAAAGAGGGTCTGCGGACTCACGAAGATCAGGCTCCCGTCGATCAGCTCCGTGTGCGGAGGCAGATTCGGAAGCGTGTCCAGGTCGTCCGCGGTCCAGCCGCCCTCGGGGGGGACCGGCCAGCTGTGTTCCGGGTTCATCAGTGCTCCCATGAGCCGGATTCTTGCGAGTCCGCTCAGCGTATCGCCGGGGATCCGCGGAACGCCGCTCTTATGGGTGAGTCATATGCGGGGAGCACGTGACCGATCGGACGAGCGTGGCAGTGCCCCCAGTGCCCAGTGCCTGGTGCCTAGTGGCCGTGCTCGTGCATCGACGCGGAGGAGGAGGCGGCGGCGCCCGGGACCTTCGGCGGCTTGTTCGGACAGGGGAGGGCAGGGTTCCAGTTGTGGAAGCGGCCGGCCGGGTTCTTCTCGTACGCCCACATGTGCAGGTCGTAGTGCTTCGGCATGCCCGCCCAGTGGCCCGGCATCGGCCCGTCGAAGGGCAGTCCGAACATGCTCGGGCGGTCGTCGGTGGTCTTCAGGTCCTGGTCCCGGTCGGTGGACATCCACTCCACGGTCTGGAGCTTGCGGCGGCCCTTGCGGTCCTTCTCGTAGCTGTAGAGGAGCGCGGTCGGCTTGGCCGGGTCCTTCGAGCCCCAGTTGGCCTGCTTGACGTAGTGGTAGCCCATGGAGCCCACCCCGAAGGGGTTGCTCATGCACGCCTCGCCGTGCGGGACGTAGCCGTCCTTGAGGGCCGCCTGCTCGTCGACGTACTTGGCGGTCACCCGGATCGCCGTGGCCATGTCGCGCATCGCCTGCTTGTTCTGCGGGTTGGGCGCCGGGCCGTCCACGGCGTGGGCCGGGGGGAGGGCGGCGAGCACGATCGACGCCCCGGCGACGGAGCAGGCGAACAGGGCCTTCAGGCTGCGGCGTTCGGGCATGGGGGCTGCTCCTGGTGTTCGGGGTCACGGTGTGCGGCTCCCGTTCACCTTCGCGAGGGGGCGGGGGCCGCGCACGCGGCGGGACTCCGAACGGGGGGCCGGTACCGCCTAAGGAGTGGCGGCGGGAGCGACCGGGCGGGGCGGCCTGGTGGTGCCGGGGCGGCAGGCGACCGAGGTGTTGAAGGGCTCGAACCGTCCGGCCGGGTTGCCCTTCCACAGCCACAGGTGGAGCGCGTAGTGGACCTTCTGCCCCGGGTAGCGGGGCGGCAGCGGGCCGCGGAAGGGCTCGCCGAACAGGGAGGGCCGGTCGTCGTCGGTGTCCTCCCGGCCGTCGCGGTCCACGACCATCCACTCCATGCCCGCCAAGCGCCAGCTGCCCTTGCCGTCGCCCTCGTAGAGCAGGGCGGTGGGCTTCTTCGGGTCGACGGAGCCGTCGTAGGCGTGGTTGAAGTGCGGGTAGCCCAGCGAGCCGGCGCCGCCCGACGGGTTCACCACGCAGTACTGGTCGGGGACGTACCCGGCGGCGACGGCCGAGGCGTGCCGTTGGAACCTGGCGGTCGCCTGGTAGGTCTGGGCGAGTTGGGTCGCGGGCGTGAGTCGGGGCGAGGGTGCGGCGGGGGCGGACGGCGCGGCCGCCAGCGTCGCGGCGGCCGCGAGGGCCAGGGGGACGAGCCTGCCGGTACGAGGGAGCATGCGAGCAGCGTCACTTCGCCGCCCCGGGCCCGCCACCGGGGCGACCCGGGCGGGGTACGCCCGAGTGGCGGGGCGGCGGGAGGACCCACCGCCCCGTCAGGGGCGTTCGGCCGATGCGCCCTAGCGCGCCGCGGCGATGGTGCCGGTGACCTCGCCGAGGCCGATGCGGGTGCCGTCGGCGCCCGGGGCCCAGGCGGTGAGGGTGACGGTGTCGCCGTCCTCCAGGAAGGTCCGCTTGCCGTCGGCCAGCTCGATGGCGTCGCGGCCGTTCCAGGTCAGCTCCAGCAGCGAGCCGCGCTGGTCCGCCTCGGGGCCGCTGACCGTGCCGGAGCCGTAGACGTCGCCGGTGCGCAGGGAGGCGCCGTTGACGGTCATGTGGGCCAGCTGCTGGGCGGCGGTCCAGTACATGGAGGCGAACGGCGGGCGCGCCACCTCCTGCCCGTTGATGGAGACGGTGATGCGCAGGTCGAAGCCGCCGGGGCGGTCCGCTTCCGCGTCGTCGAGGTACGGCAGGAGGGGGAAGTCGCGGGCGGGCGGGGTGACGCGGGCCGCGTCCAGGGCCTCCAGGGGGGTGACCCAGGCGGAGACGGAGGTGGCGAAGGACTTGCCGAGGAAGGGGCCCAGCGGGACGTACTCCCAGGCCTGCACGTCGCGCGCGGACCAGTCGTTGAGGAGGAACAGCCCGAAGACGTGGTCCTCGAACCGGCCCAGCTCGACCGGCTCGCCCATCGCGGAGGGCACGCCCACGACGAAGCCGACCTCGGCCTCGATGTCCAGCTTCACCGACGGCCCGAAGACGGGCGCCGGGTCGGTGGGGGCCTTGCGCTGCCCGTGGGGGCGCACGACGTCCGTCCCGGAGACCACGATCGTGCCCGAGCGGCCGTGGTAACCGATCGGGAGGTGCTTCCAGTTGGGGGTCAGCGCGTCCCCGTCCGGCCGGAAGATCTTCCCCACGTTGGTGGCGTGGTGCTCGCTCGCGTAGAAGTCGACGTAGTCGGCGACCTCGTACGGCAGGTGCAGGGTGACCGCGTCCAGCGGCAGCAGGTGCGGTTCCACCGTCTGGCGGTGGCCGGGGTCGGTGACCCAGGCGGTCAGCGCGCGGCGCACGTCGTGCCAGGTGCGGCGGCCGGCGGCGAGCAGCGGGTTCAGCGAGCCCTGGACGAGCACCCCGGCGTACGGGGACCCCAGTGCGATGGCCACCGCCCCCGCGTCGAGCACGTACCCGCCGATGCGCACGCCGACGCGGCGCCGCGCGGGCTCCTCGGGGGTGGTGAACACCCCGTAGGGGAGGTTGTGCGGCCCGAACGGGTCGCCCTCGGGGAGGTCGAGGGGGCTCTGCTGGGGCATGGGATGCTGCCTCGCTTTCGACGCGGTCCGGGGGTGTCCCGGGAGCTGGTTGACACGTTACGTGCCGGGTGGGGTCTGTGGGAGGCCGGATTCCTGCTCTATTTGTAGGACTTGTCCGAGGGGGTCCGTATCCTTGGCCCGGTGACTTCCGCCCTCCCCTACGCCTTGATCGCCACCGACCTGGACGGGACTCTGCTGTGCGCCGGGGACACCGTCTCCGCCCGCTCGCGCACGGCGCTCGCCACGGCGCGCGCGGCCGGCGCCCGACACGTCGTCGTCACCGGCCGCCCCGTCCCGCAGGTCCGTCACGTCCTCGAAGGCCTTGGGTACACGGGGCTCGCGGTGTGCGCGCAGGGCGCGCAGGTGTACGACGCGGCGCGCGGCCTCCTGCTGCACTCCGTCTCCATGGACCGGGGGCTGGCCGAGGTGGCCCTCGGCAAGATCGAGGCCGAGATCGGAGAGGTGTACGCCGCCGTCAACCAGGACGGCCTGGACGCGGAGATGCTGATGGGGCCCGGCTACCGGATGTGGCACCCGCACCTCCCGACGGTCCGCGTACCCGGTCGGGACGACCTGTGGTCGGCGCCGATCAACAAGGTGTTGCTCCAGCACCCGCGCCTGGACGACGACGAACTGACGCAAGTGGCCCGGTCGGTGGTCGGGGACCTGGTCAACGTCACCATGGCGGGCGAGCACACGGTGGAGCTCCAACCGCCGGGCATCGACAAGGCCGTCGGACTGGGCCGGGCGGCCGAGGAACTCGGCGTACCGGGATCCGCGACGATCGCCTTCGGCGACATGCCGAACGACGTCCCGATGTTCGCGTGGGCCGGGTGGGGCGTGGCCATGGCCAACTCCCACCGCGAACTCATGGCGGTCGCGGACGAGGTCACCCTCTCGAACGAGGCGGACGGCATCGCCGCCGTCCTGGAGCGCCTCTACGGCTGACGCACGCGCGGCGTCTCCACCCGGCGGGGTCACCGGGCGACCCCGCCGGCCGTACGGATGCCCGCCTCGGCGGCGGCGGTACGGCGGATGTGGCTCATCTCGGCCGGGATGTTCCGGGCCTCGCCGAGGTCGGTGACCTCTCCGGCGCGGGCCTCCGGCGCGCGGAACCCGGCGGCGGTCTCGGGGTGCCGGGCGATGGCCACCTCGACGGCCCACGCCTCGGTGAAGGTACGAAGAGGAGCGGCGGACACCTCGGCACGTGCACGGGCGGTGCCGGCCGCACGGTCACGGTCGAAGTCCGCGAGGAGGTGCGGGGCGATCCGGGCGAGGGCCGCGCGGATCGCCTCGGGCCGGGCGGGGCTCAGGGCGCGGGGTGCCCGGGTTCCCAGCTGTGGGCGCCGGGGTGGCGCAGGTACCGGCAGCAGCCGTCTCCGCTCCGTCCCGGGCCGTTGTCCGTCGCCGGGCAGTCCGGGCGGTCGAGGACCGTGCCCGGCGCGTCCCCGTCGGACCAGTGGGCCCACAGGGCCGTCCCCGTGCCGGCGTCGTGGACCAGGTCCGCGTGGTGCCCGTCGGGGTGCCGGGAGAGGGCGCACCGCAGCTCCGGCCCGTCCCGGAGGGCCACCGCGAGCGCCCGGAACTCCCCGGCCTCCGCGAGCGCGTTCAGGTGGGCGGGGGAGAGGGTGCCGGGGGCGCCGCACGGTGGGGGCGGAGGAGGACAGCTCACGCGCCCCACCCCCGGGCGAGGAGGTACGTCACGCAGCCGACCCACGCGACCGCCCCCAGCGTCACGGCCGCCGCCTCCGCCGCCGGGTTCCGCCCGGCCGCCGCGCGGTCCGCGAGGCCCGCGTCCAGCAGCGCGAGGAACACCGCCCGGTAGGCGGGGTCCGACTCGATTCGGTCCAGCTCGGGGCGCGGGTCGGCCGTCACAGCAGCCCCTCCGTACTGCGGGCGTTGCGCCGCGCGATCTCGGCCCGGAGCCGCTCCATCGGGTCGGCGGGCCGCACGTCCCCCGGCACCGCCTCCCACTCGGGCCCACCCCGCACGGGCCGCAGCGCCCAGTAGGGCCCGGCGGTCCCCCGGAACTCACCGAGCCGGTCCCCGCGGCCGGTATCCACCACGAGCGTGCCGGGGGGTGGTGCCTCCGGGTGGTTCACTTCACGCATGCCCGTGCCTCTCCGTGGCGACTCGACTACCCATCGGGTTCAGAGTGGCCGCGAACTGGAGAGGCTTCAACCTGTCGAATCAGAACGAAAGATTGGTCAGGAACCCTTGAACCGCAAGGAGTTGAATCCGGAGCGCGGCCCCCAGGCGGCGTTCGGAGCGCGTCTGCGCAGCTTGCGCGAGGAGCACGGCTGGACGCAGGAGGTCCTCGGCGAACGGCTGGGCTATTCCAGCACCCACGTCTCGGCAGTCGAAACCGGACGCAAGGTGCCGACCTTGCGTTTTTCGCGCAGTGCCGACGAGGCCTTCGGCACCGGCCACGGGGAGAGGTCGTTCGAGCGCGAGTGGCGCGAGATCCGCCACGGCGTACTGCTGGAGGGCTTCCCGGAGTTCCTCGGGTACGAGAGCCGCGCCGTGGAGATCCGGCTGTACGAGGTGGGTGTCATACCCGGGCTGTTGCAGACGCCCGAGTACGCGACCGTGCTCGCCGAGAGTGCGGTCAAACGAGGCGCCATCACCGCCGACCAGGCGGCCGAGCGCATCGCGATCGTCGCGGACCGACAGGCCGTGCTGCTGCGCACCCCTCCGCCGCTGATCCTCGCGGTCCTCGACGAGAGCTGCATCCGTCGACCCCTCGGCGGCCCTGCCGTCATGAGGGACCAGTTCGCGCGGCTGCTGGAATTCGCCGAACTGCCGAACACCGTCGTCCAGGTCGCCCCGTTCGAGATGGGAGAGCGCCGACCGTTCAACCTGCCCGTCACCGTACTGACGCTGGCTGACCGCTCGATCATGTCCTACGCGGAATCGGCCCAACGGGGCCATCTGGAGCGGGACAACAACTCCGTGGTGCCCATGCTGACGGCCTACCATCAACTCCAGGCCGAGGCATGCACCCAGGCAGAGTCCGTGGCCATGATCGATCAGCTACGAAAGGGCACCTCGTGACGACCGAATCCCCCCGCTGGTTCACGTCCTCGTACAGCGATAACGGCGGCCAGTGCGTCGAGGTCGCCACCCATCTCGTCGCCTCGCGCGGTGTGGTCCCCGTCCGGGACTCCAAGCGGGCCGACAGTCCTGAACTCGGTTTCACCACCGCCGCGTTCGCCGTCTTCGTGGACGGCATCAAAGCCGTCTGACTTCGAGAAGGGGCTCCCCATGACGACCGAATCCCCTCGCTGGTTCACGTCCTCGTACAGCGATAACGGTGGCGCGTGCGTCGAGGTCGCCACCAATCTCGTCGCCTCGCGCGGTGTGGTCCCCGTCCGGGACTCCAAGCGGGCCGACAGTCCTGAACTCGGCTTCACCGCCGCCGCGTTCACCGCGTTCCTGGACGGAGTCAAGGGCGTCTGACCGCCGCTCCGGCGGACCCCGGGCGGGTGCCCGGGGTCCCGGGGGTCAGCCCGCCGTGCGGGGGAGGCGGCGGTGCCAGGTGCGGTGGAAGACCACCTCGTCGCCCTCGCGGCAGATCACCTCGTTCGACGTCAGGAACCCTCCCTCGTCACACGAGATCTCCGACCGGGTGTCCACCCGCGCGTCCCACTCCAGCTCCGGCCGGTGCAACCGGATCCGCCACTCGCTGCGCGTCTTCGCGGACAGGGCGTCGCCGTCCCGGATCTCGTAGACCTCCACCGCGTCCTCGGAGAACTCCAGCCCGTCCGGGTACACCCGCGTGCCCCCGTAGCGGGGGTCGACCTCCAGGCGCCAGGTCCCGGCGGCGACGTCCCGTACGACCAGGCGTTCCGGGCGCGGCTCGTCCAGGGTCTCGGGGAAGACCACCCCCAGCGGCTCCGCCTGCTCCGGAGCCTCGAAGACGATGTCCTCCCGGGCGTCGCCGGAACCCGACCGGACGGGGAGTTCCAGCGTGCTGCCCGCCGGGTCCAGGGTCCAGCCGGCCTCGGAGCCCGCTCGCGGCCAGATCCACGGCCAGTACGCCGAGGACAGCGCGAGCCGGATGCGGTGCCCGGGCGGGAAGGAGTGGCCGATGCCGTTCAGCTCGAAGGTGACGTCCTCGTACGCGCCCACCGGCCACGGCACGGCCCGGTCCCGGCCCTGGCGCGCCGACAGGTTCAGCGCGCCCCGGGTGACCAGGGTCGAGGACCCGTCCGGGCCGACGTCGCACAGCCGCGCCACGACCTGCCCGTACGGCACGTCCATCCGCAGCCGCAGCGTCATCGAGGGGCGGCCCAGGATCTCCACCGGCTCGCCCGGCTCCACCGGGAACTCGAAGCACGCCGACTTCGCGTCCTCCTCCCGCTGGTCCGGCGGCAGGTCGGCGTCGTTGCCGAAGGGGAAGAAGCGGCCCGCGTCCAGCCCGGTGTGCTGCGGCGAGGCCACGTCCACCGGGGCGCCCTGGAGGCCGTAGGAGACCGGGACCACCGAGGGGGAGGGCCAGGCGCGGTCGCCGACCCAGCGGCCCTCCAGGCGCTCGTACACGGTCGCCGGCCGGTGCGACTCGCTGATCCAGGACCGCAGCAGCGGCTCGTCCATGACCCCGTCGTCCTCGCCCTTGAGCCAGTGGTCCCACCAGCGCAGGGTCTCCTGGAGGAAGCCGATCGCCGGGCCCGGCGGCAGCCCGCGGTCCGGGTACCGGTGCGACCAGGGCCCGATCAGGCCCCGCACCCGGTTCGCGGGCAGCGCGGAGACCAGTCGCAGCACGGTGTCCCGGTAGGGGTCGTGCCAGCCGCCCACCGCGAGGACGGCCGCGCGGATCGTCCCGTAGTCCTCGCAGACGCTGCCGTGCCTCCAGTAGTCGTCCCGGGTCTGGTGCGCGAGCCAGGTGTGGACCAGCGGCTCCATGTGCTCCAGGCGGTCCAGCCACCGCTCCTTCCAGCCCTCGCCCGCGTACAGCGGGTCCGGCGGCCGGGAGGCGAAGGCCAGCATGGTCGCGGCCCAGGCGTGCATGTCGACGGCGAGGACCGAGCCGCCCATGTAGTGCACGTCGTTGTCGTAGCGGTCGTCGGTGGAGCAGACGGTGACGACCGCCTTGAGCGCCGAGGGGGCCAGCGCGGCGATCTGGAGGCTGTTGAAGCCGCCCCAGGAGATCCCGAACATGCCCACCGCGCCCGTGCACCACGGCTGCGCCGCGAGCCACTCGACCACCGCGACCCCGTCGGCCAGCTCCCGGGCGTCGTACTCGTCGCCGGGCCGGCCCCCGCTGATGCCGTGGCCGCGCACGTCGACCCGTACGGAGGCGTAGCCGTGCCCCGCGTACCAGGGGTGGCGCTGCGCGTCGCGGGGGGCGGTCCAGTCGGTCAGGCGGTACGGGAGGTACTCCAGCAGGGCCGGAACGGGCTCGTCCGTCACCGGGCGCCAGATCCGGGCGTAGAGCTCCACGCCGTCGGCCATCGGGATGCGGACGTCCTCGTGGGCGGTCGCGTACGGGAAGTCGGTACGGATGATCATCGGAGGCGGTTCACCGGTCCCCTCGGGGCGTGGCGGCGGTCAGTGGACGGGGTGCATCGTGCGGCGCAGCCAGGGCGCCATGGCGATCACGATCAGGCCCACCGCGACGGCGACGGCGCCGTTGACGCCGAAGTACACGGGATTGGAGACGTGGCCGTAGACCTTGACCACCTGGGCCTGGATGCCGTTGGCGAGGGCCAGCGAGAGGAACCACAGGGCCATCGTCTGACTGGCGTACGCCTTGGGTGCGAGCTTGGTGGTGGCGGACATCCCGGAGGTTTCCAGGAGGACGTCGCCGAGGCCCAGCAGCAGGTACGACCCGACGATCCACCAGGCGGCCATCCGGTAGGTGTCGCCGGTGTGGCCGGAGGTCGGGATGACCATCAGCAGGAAGGACAGGCCTCCCAGGATCACGCCGAAGGCGATCTTGTTGGAGGCGTGCGGCTG
The DNA here is from genome assembly GCF_044741845.1 of Streptomyces sp. NPDC088097. NCBI lineage: Bacteria > Bacillati > Actinomycetota > Actinomycetes > Kitasatosporales > Streptomycetaceae > Streptomyces > Streptomyces sp. NPDC088097. The sequence goes on along the minus strand of NZ_JBIUTJ010000001.1, from coordinate 952,587 downwards.
GCGGGGGCCCATGCGGGACCACAGCCCGGCGACGACCGGGGCCAGCAGCACCTCGAAGGCGCCGAGCGCCGAGGCGTACCAGCTCGCCGGGAAGTGGAAGCCGAGGATCTCGGTGCGGGCGTTCGTCGAGGCCAGCAGCATCATCGTCGAGTAGGCCTGGAAGAGGATGAAGTTGAAGGCGACCGAGGCCAGGAAGAGCACCACGTAGGGCCGCAGCCGGCCGCGCTCCTCGGGCGTCACGCGCGGGCTGCGGAACATCACGGCGAAGTAGACGATCGGGGCGATCACCGAGACGAGGGTGAGCACGTCGACGAACCGGGCCATCGTCAACCAGCCGACGCTCGCGAGGAGGGTGGCGAGGAGCGCGAAGACGACGAGGCCCCCGACGATGCGCCATACGGCGGTGCGCATGGCGGCGGGCGCGAGGGCGAACTCGGCGGAGTGCTTGCGGCCGGCCAGGTGGCGGCGGCCCAGCACGTACTGGATCAGCCCGGCGGTCATGCCGATGGCGGCGGCGGAGAAGCCCCAGTGCCAGCCCTCGTGCTCGCCGAGCCAACCGGTGATCAGGGGTCCGGCGAAGGCGCCGATGTTGATGCCCATGTAGTAGAGGGCGAAGCCGGCGTCGCGCCGCTGGTCGTCGGTCCGGTAGAGCTTGCCGACCATGCTGGCCACGTTGGGCTTGAGCAGTCCGGTGCCCGCGCTGATCAGACCCAGGCCCACCCAGGTCATGACGGCGGTGGGCACGGCCATGGCGTAGTGGCCGCAGGCGATCAGGATGCCGCCGAAGAGCACGGCCCGGTACGAACCGAGGATCCGGTCGGCGAGCCATCCGCCGGCCACCGAGACGAGGTAGACCATGGTCCCGTAGGCCGCCGAGACCGAGGCGGCGGTGGCCGGGTCCATCCCCAGGCCGCCGTTCGCGACCGTGTCCGCGAAGTAGAGGACGAGGATGGCCTGCATGCCCAGGAAGGAGAACCGCTCCCAGACCTCCAGCCCGGACAGCGTGGCCAGACCCCTGGGGTGGCCGAAGAACGCGTGGTCGTCACCGGGGGGCGGCTGGTCCGCCTCCGGATCGTCCGGTTCGGCCGTATCGGGCGTGGTTCTGGACAAAACATATTCTCCGGTTGTTTCGGCTTCTTCAGAACATACCGGTGCGCATCGGGCGATGCGCGCGTGGCAGCCGGGCATGCGCTCTGGGTGATCGAAAACAGACCGGATACGCTGGCTGGAGAGATGGCAGCGACACATCGAACATCCATGTGATCGTCAGCAGACAGGAGTACCCCTCGTGACCGTCGTCGGGCCGTTCGGACTGAGCGTGCGGGACCAGGCTCTTGAGAGCGATGTCCAGGCCGGGCTGGCTGCCGTCGAGGCTGGTCTGCTGGAGGCCACCAAGAGCGAAGTCCCCTTCATCACCGAGGCCGCGCAACACCTGGTGCGCGCCGGGGGCAAGCGGTTCCGCCCGCTGCTGGTGATGCTCGCGTCCCGCTTCGGCGATCCGTACGCGCCGGGAATCGTGCCGTCCGCGGTGGTCGTGGAGCTCACGCACCTGGCCACCCTCTACCACGACGACGTCATGGACGAGGCGGACGTGCGCCGCGGGGTGGACAGCGCCAACACCCGCTGGGGCAACTCCGTGGCCGTCCTGACGGGTGATTTCCTGTTCGCCCGCGCCTCCCACATCCTGGCCGACCTCGGACCGGAGGCCGTCCGCATCCAGGCGGAGGCCTTCGAGCGCCTGGTGACCGGTCAGATCCTGGAGACGGCGGGCCCGCGCGACGGCCGCGACCCGGTCGCCCACTACCTCGACGTCATCGCAGGCAAGACCGGCTCGCTGATCGCGGTCTCCGGCCGCTTCGGCGCGCTGATGTCCGGCGCCGACGAGTCGGTCGTCGACATCCTGACCCAGTACGGCGAGCGCCTCGGCACCGCCTTCCAGCTCGCCGACGACGTCCTCGACATCGCTTCCGACTCGCACGAGTCCGGCAAGACCCCCGGCACCGACCTGCGCGAGGGCATCCCGACGCTGCCCGTGCTGCTCCTGCGGGAGATGGCCGAGCGCGAGGGGCGCGAGGAGGACCTGGAGCTCGTACGCCTCCTCGACGGCGACCTCAGCGACGACGTCCGCCACGCCGAGGCCCTCGCCCGGCTGCGGGTGCACCCCGCGCTGGAGCAGGCCCGCCGCGACACGATCCGGTACGCGCAGGACGCGCGCGCCGTGCTCGCCCCGCTGCCGGAGTGCTTCGCGAAGTCGGCCCTGGAAGAGCTGTGCGACGCGGTGGTCCACCGCGCCGGCTGACGGCTCCCGCCGACGCCCCCACGGGCCCTCCGGTCCCCGCGACCCCTACGGGTCGGGGGCGGGGGGCCCGCGTCGTGTCATCCCACGGTCGTACGCGAGGTTGAGTCCGGGGGCTGACGCCCCGCAGCCGTCGATTTGGTCAGATGGAGTCATCAACCCCACCAGATCGGGTGAGTGCGGCGACACGGGGGTCGCCGCCGAATACACAGAGGGCAGGGCACTGACATGGCAGCGAACACGAAGACCTCTCGCAAGGCCGCCCGGTACGCCGTACCGGTCGCCGTGGCGGGCGTCGCCGCGGCGACCGTGGCGATGGTTCCGGCCTTCGCCAACGCCGGCGGCCCGGACCTGCCCAAGGTCACGGCGCAGCAGCTGATCGAGAAGGTCGCGGCCTCCGACGTCCAGCAGCTCTCCGGGACGGCCAAGCTCAGCACCGATCTGGGCCTGCCGACGATGGCGTCCGGCCTGCTCGGCGGCGGTGGGGTCACCGGTGGCTCGGCCGACCCGCAGGACAAGGTCGCGCAGCTGGCCAACGGCACGCACACCTTCCGCGTCGCGGCCGACGGCCCGGACCGGCAGAAGCTCACCTTCCTCGACGGCAAGGACGAGTACAGCCTCGTCCACAACGGCGCGGACGTGTGGGGATACGACTCCAAGTCCAACGAGGCCTTCCACGAGAAGGAGCCGCAGGGCTCCGAGCGGGGCGGCGACAAGAAGGCCGCCGACCGGCTCGCGTCCTCCCCGCAGCAGCTCGCGCAGGAGATCCTGAAGGAAGCCGGTCCCACCACCGACATCAGCGTGGGCGACACCGCCCAGGTCGCCGGGCGGGACGCCTACCAGCTCGTCCTGAAGCCGAAGCAGTCCGGCTCCACGGTCGGTTCGGTCCAGATCGCGATCGACGCCAAGAACGGCGTGCCGCTGCGCGTGCAGTTGCTCGCCGCCAAGGGTGGCAAGCCCATCGTGGACGCGGGCTTCACCAAGGTCGACTTCGCCAAGCCGGCCGCCGACACCTTCTCCTTCACCCCGCCCAAGGGCGCCAAGGTGACCGAGGGTTCCGACGCCGCCCGCGAGCACGGGGCCGAGGGCAAGGGCGACGGCTTCAAGGCGCTGGACTCCTTCCCGGGCCTGGGCGCGCTGACCGGTGGGGCGAACGGCAAGGGCGACGTCAAGGTCCTCGGCGAGGGTTGGGCGACGGTCGCCCGCATCGACACGGGCGCGGGCAAGGGCCTCAAGGACATGCAGAACGACAAGAACACCCCCAAGGAGGCCCAGCAGTTCCTGAACTCGCTCGGTGACAAGGTCTCCGGGAAGTTCGGCGAGGGCCGGGTCGTGTCGACCCGCCTGGTCAACGCGCTGATCACGGACGACGGCAAGGTCTACGTCGGCGCGGTCACCAAGGACCAGCTCGTGAAGACGGCCGACTCCGCGAAGTAGCCGCCGCACGACGAAGGGTGGCCCGGGACTGTGTCCCGGGCCACCCTTCGGTCTTTCCACTCCTGCGTACAGCGCGGTCGCTGTACCGTGAGCGCCATGTCGAGACACGTCACCATCCGCCTGGACGAAGAGTTCCACGAACGCCTCAAGGCGCGCGCGGCGGCGCTGGGGACGACGGTCACCGCGCTGATCACCGAGGTCACGGAACGCGAACTCGACGAGGACCGGAAGAGTTTCCTGTCCGGCATAGACGAGTTCGCCGACCACTGGGGCTACTTCCAGGAGCGGTTCGGCAATTGAAGATCACCATGGAGTGGGCCTGGACGGCCCTCGCCCACCATCTGCCGTCGGATCCCGCCGTGTGGGATCCCTCCGGGGTGGCCGCCGCCGTCGCCCGGCACCAGAACGACCTGGTGCTCGTGCCCGAACAGCCCGCCCCGGACACCGCGTGGCGGGCCGCCGCGTTCCTGCACACCCTCGCGGTGTGCCCGGCGCTGGAATCCCCGATGAACGAGTTCTACGCCGCCGCGGCGACCCGCTCGTACCTGCGGGTGGCCGGCGCGCGCCAACTGCCCTCGCCCGAGGAGTTGGGCGATCTGGTGGAGGCCGCGAAGCTGGGCCGGGTGGATGTCGACGCGGTCGCGCGGGAGCTGCGCGCCCGGATGGAGGACCCGCTGCCGGCCTCGCTGCGGGCGCACTCCGAAGAGGCGTAGGACCGCCCGCCGGGGATCAGGACCCCGACGGGCGGACCGGTCACGTGCCGGGTCCGGGTCGGCTGCGGCTGCGGTTCGGCTGCGCGCTCGGCTGCGGATCGGCTCCGGCTAGAAGGTGATCTTCCAGCTGTTGATGTAGCCGACGTCCTGCGCCGCCACGTCCTTGACCTGGAGCTTCCACACCCCGTTGGCCACCTCGCTCGACGCGTTCACCGTGTAGGTCGCGATCACGTTGTCGGCCGAGTCGGAGCTGGAGGCCTTCAGCGGGTACGAGGTGCCGTCCGGGGCGATCAGGTTGATCACCAGGTCACCGCGGTAGGTGTGGACGATGTTCACGTCGACCTTGGTGGTGGCCGGCGCGTTGCCCGTGACGCCCGAGACCGTGATCGGCGAGGTCACCGCGGCGGCGGGGGAGTCCGGGACGGTGATGTCCGCGGTGTTCTCGAAGGACTGGCCCGGCGGGACCGGGGTGGCCGCGCCGAGGGTCCAGACCGCGTACGCGATGGCGTCGGAGTTCCGGTCCAGGGCGGTGTCGTTGATGTTCGCCAGCGAGTCGCACGAGGCGTGGTAGCAGCGGTCGAAGGCCTGACCGGAGGTGCCGCCCCACTTCTGCGCCTGGGCCGCCGTCTTGGTGTAGTCGGCGCCGGAGAACAGACCGCCGACGGGTATCCCCGCGCTCTTGAAGGGCGCGTGGTCGGAGCGGCCGTCGCCCTCGGTCTCGATCTCGGTCGCGATGCCGAGGCCGGCGTAGTAGTTCTTGAAGGTCTGCTCGATGGTCGGGTCGTCGTCGTAGACGAAGTAGCCCGGGTTCGGCGAGCCGATCATGTCGAAGTTCAGGTAGCCGGAGATCTTCGACTTCTCGGCGGCCGGCAGGTTGTTCACGTAGTACTTCGAGCCGACCAGGCCCAACTCCTCCGCGCCCCACCAGCCGAAGCGCAGGTGCTTCGTGGGCTGGAGGCCCGCGCGGGACACGGCGAGCGCCGTCTCCAGGACCGCCGCCGAGCCCGAGCCGTTGTCGTTGATGCCCGCGCCGGCCGTCACCGAGTCCAGGTGCGAGCCGGACATCAGGACCGAGTTGGGGTCTCCGCCCGGCCAGTCCGCGATCAGGTTGTAGCCCGTGGCGCCGCTGGAGGTGAAGGTCTGGAGCGTGGTGGTGAAGCCGGCGGCGTCCAGCTTGCCCTTCACGTAGTCGATCGATGCCTTGTAACCGGTGCGCCCGTGGGCCCGGTTGCCGGCGTTGTTCGCCGCGATGGTCGAGAGCTGCGACAGGTGCGCCTTGACGTTGGCGAGCGGGATGTCGGGCGGCGTCGGCGCCGCGGCGAGCGCGGCGGGCGTGGCCAGAGCGGCGGGGGAGGAGGCGGCGATCAGGCCCGCGACCGCGAACGCGGTCACGGCGACGAGGCGCCGGGGGACGGACAGGCTCATGTGGGGGCTCCGTGATTCCGAATGGGGATGAGACGGAACGTGCGGGGATAGAGCAGGTGAGCGTGCGTGCGTCAGTGCGAGCCTGATGTTCAGCGAGAGCATGACTGTCCGTCAAGACCACAATCCGGTCAGGGGCGTTCGCTCAACGGACGATCCCCGGTACGAAGGTTCCGTACCGGGGATCGAGGGGTCCGAGAGGGAGCTGTTACGCGGACTCGCGGGTCGGCGCCGCCGCCGTGACGGGGGCCGCCTCGGCGATCGCCTCGGGCGGGACCTCGCAGATCGGGACGGCGCCCGCGCCGGCCGCCGCGAGACGGGCCCGGTTGCGACGGGCGGTCCGCAGGGCGTCCCAGGTCAGCAGGATCAGCGCGACCCAGACCAGCGAGAAGCCGGCCCAGCGCTCGGGCGGCATCGCCTCGTGGAAGTAGAGGACCCCGAGGCCGAACTGGAAGACCGGCGCCATGTACTGGAGCAGCCCCAGCGTGGACAGCGGCACCCGGATCGCCGCCGCGCCGAAGCACACCAGCGGGATCGCGGTCACCAGACCGGTCGAGGCGAGGAGCAGGGAGTGCCCGACCCCCTCGGAGGAGAAGCTCGACCGCCCCTGCGCCCCGAGCCACAGCAGGTAGCCGAGCGCGGGCAGGAACAGCACCGCCGTCTCGGCGGTCAGCGACTCCAGGCCGCCCATGTTGAGCTTCTTCTTGATCAGTCCGTACGTGGCGAAGGAGCAGGCCAGCGTCAGCGAGATCCACGGCGGCCGTCCGTAGCCGACGGCCAGCACGATCACGGCGGCGAAGCCGATGCCGACGGCCGCCCACTGCGCGCGGCGCAGCCGTTCCTTGAGGAGCAGCACGCCGAGGGCGATGGTGACCAGCGGGTTGATGAAGTAGCCGAGGCTGGCCTCGACGACCTGGCCGTTGTTGACCGACCAGATGTAGAGGCCCCAGTTCACGCTGATCACGACGGCGGCCAGCGTGGTCAGCGCGAGCTTGCGCGGTTGGCGCGCCAGCTCGGCGATCCAGCTCCACCGGCGCAGCACGAGGAGGGCGATCCCGACCGCGGCCAGGGACCACACCATGCGGTGGGCGAGGATCTCGATGGCTCCGGAGGGCTTGAGCAGCGGCCAGAAGAGGGGCACGAGCCCCCACATCCCGTACGCGCCGAATCCGTAGAGCAGACCCGTGCGCTGCTCGTTGTCTGCCTTCACGGGGCCTCCAGTGCGACTTCCGGCCAATCTCACAACCTCACGACGGTAGCGCCGCACGGGGCGGATGTCATGCCCGTCGAGGGGAGATGCTAGTGACACTCCGCGTGCCGCGCGAGGGTGCGGGCGGGCGGGAGGTCGCCGGGCCGGAAGCCGCCGGGGCGGTGCCGGGTCAGGCCAGGGCGGCGGTGATGGCCTCGGACACCGGGGTCGTGGGCCGCCCGATCAGGCGGGCCAGGTCCCCGCTGGTGCCCGCCAGCCGGCCCCGCCCGATGGCCGCGTCCACGTCCACGAAGATCGTCGCGAACCCGTCGGGCATCCCGGCGCCGGTCAGCACCTTGTGGTGCTCCTCCGCCGGTACGGCCGCGTACGCGACCTCGCGCCCGGACTGCCGGGCGACCTCGGCCGCGTACTCGGCCAGGCTCCAGGCGGTGTCCCCGGACAGCTCGTAGACCTGCCCGAGGTGGCCCTCGCCGGTCAGCACCGCGGCGGCGGCCGCCGCGTAGTCGGCGCGGGCCGCCGAGGCGATCCGGCCCTCGCCGGCGCTGCCGACGACCGCGCCGTGCTCCAGGACCACGGGCAGCTGCCGGGTGTAGTTCTCGTGGTACCAGCCGTTGCGCAGGAAGGTGTAGGGGAGGCCGGAGTCGAGGATGACCTGCTCGGTGGTCGTGTGCTCGGCCGCCAGCTCGAAGTCGGCCTCGGGGCCGCCGAGGATGCCGGTGTAGGCGAGCTGGGCCACGCCGGCGGCCTTCGCGGCCTCGATCACGGCGGTGTGCTGGGGCAGGCGGCGCCCGATCTCGTTGCCCGAGATCAGCAGGACGCGGTCGCCGGCGCGGAAGGCCCCGGCCAGGCTCGCGGGGTCGTCGTAGTCGGCGACCCGTACCTCGACGCCGCGGGCGGCCAGGTCGGCCGCCTTCTCCTCGTTGCGGACCACGACGGCGATCCCGGCGGCCGGGGTGGTGGCCAGCAGCTCCTCGACGACGAGACGGCCGAGGGCTCCGGTGGCTGCGGTGACGACGATGCTCATGATGCGCTCCTGTTTCGCGGGAATGACACCACCTTAAGGGAAGCGCTAACTTTTTGAAAGTGCTACCTGGGGGTAAGTGTCCGCGTGTCGGAAACGGAGCCCGCGAACCCGCGAACCCGCGAACCCGCGAACCCGCGAACCCGCGAACCCGCGAAGCCCGGCCCCCTCGGGGGTCCGGGCTTCGACGGAGTGCGGTCGGCGCACGCGGCTCGGCGGGCGCGGCCCGACGGGCGTCCTAGTCGGAGACGGTCCAGGTGTCGGCGCCCGCGAGGAGCGTGGCGAGGTCGCCCTTGCCGCGCTGGTCGATCGCCTTGTCGAGCTGGTCGGCCATCAGGGTGTCGTATACGGGCCGCTCGACGCTGCGGAACACCCCGATGGGGGTGTGGTGCAGGGTGTCGGGGTCGGCCAGCCGGGACAGCGCGAAGGCGTTGGTGGGGCTGGTGGTGTGGGCGTCGTGCACGAGGATCCGGGCCTCGTTCTCCGGGGTGACCGCGACGACCTCCAGGTCCCCGGTGCGCGGGTCGCGGACGACTCCCTTGGCGTTGTCGGCGCCGAAGCGGATCGGCTGCCCGTGCTCCAGGCGGATCACGGCCTCCTGGGCCTGCTCGTTGTCCTTGAGGACCTCGAAGGCGCCGTCGTTGAAGATGTTGCAGTTCTGGTAGATCTCGACGAGCGCCGTACCCGGGTGGGCGGCGGCCTGGCGCAGGACCTCGGTGAGGTGCTTGCGGTCGGAGTCGACGGTGCGCGCCACGAAGGAGGCCTCGGCGCCCAGCGCCAGGGACACCGGGTTGAACGGCGCGTCGAGGGAGCCCATCGGCGTCGACTTGGTGATCTTGCCGACCTCGGAGGTGGGCGAGTACTGGCCCTTGGTGAGCCCGTAGATCCGGTTGTTGAACAGCAGGATCTTCAGGTTCACGTTGCGGCGCAGCGCGTGGATGAGGTGGTTGCCGCCGATGGAGAGCGCGTCGCCGTCACCGGTGACCACCCACACCGACAGGTCCCGCCGCGAGGACGCCAGGCCCGTCGCGATGGCCGGGGCGCGGCCGTGGATCGAGTGCATCCCGTAGGTGTTCATGTAGTACGGGAAGCGGGAGGAGCAGCCGATGCCGGAAACGAAGACGATGTTCTCCTTCGCCAGCCCCAGTTCGGGCATGAAGCCCTGGACGGCGGCGAGGACGGCGTAGTCGCCGCACCCCGGGCACCAGCGGACCTCCTGGTCCGACTTGAAGTCCTTCATGGACTGCTTCGCCTCGGCCTTGGGGACCAGGGACAGCAGATGGGGAGCGTCGGTCACCTCAGTCATTGATGGCCTCCTTGAGAACCGTCGCGAGCTGCTCAGCCTTGAAGGGCATTCCGTTCACCTGGTTGTACGACTGGGCGTCGACCAGGTACTTCGCCCGGATCAGACCGGCCAGCTGTCCGAGGTTCATCTCGGGCACCACTACCTTGTCGTAACGCTTCAGGACCTCTTCGAGATTCCTCGGGAAGGGGTTGAGGTGGCGCAGGTGGGCCTGCGCGATGGCGTGGCCGGCCAGGCGCAGCCGGCGGACGGCCGCGGTGATGGGCCCGTAGGTCGAGCCCCAGCCCAGCACGAGGGTGCGGGCCTGGTGGGGGTCGTCCACGTCGAGGTCCGGGACCAGGATGTTGTCGATCTTGGCCTGGCGGGTGCGGACCATGAAGTCGTGGTTGGCCGGGTCGTAGCTGATGTTGCCGGTGCCGTCCTGCTTCTCGATGCCGCCGATGCGGTGTTCGAGGCCGGGGGTGCCCGGTACGGCCCACGGGCGGGCCAGGGTCTCCGGGTCCCGCTTGTAGGGCCAGAACACCTCGGTCCCGTCGGCCAGGGTGTGGTTGGGGGCCGCCGCGAACTGCACCGTGAGGTCGGGCAGGTCCGTCACGTCCGGGATCCGCCAGGGCTCGGAGCCGTTGGCGAGGTAGCCGTCGGACAGCAGGAACACCGGGGTCCGGTAGGTCAGCGCGATCCGGGCCGCGTCCAGCGCGGCGTCGAAGCAGTCCGCCGGGGTGCGCGGGGCCACGATCGGGACCGGGGCCTCGCCGTTGCGGCCGTACATGGCCTGGAGGAGGTCCGCCTGCTCGGTCTTGGTCGGCAGGCCGGTGGACGGACCGCCGCGCTGGATGTCCACGATCAGCAGCGGCAGCTCCAGGGAGACCGCCAGACCGATGGTCTCGGACTTCAGGGCCACACCGGGACCCGAGGTGGTCGTCACGCCCAGGGCCCCGCCGAAGGCCGCGCCCAGGGCCGCGCCGATGCCGGCGATCTCGTCCTCGGCCTGGAAGGTCCGCACGCCGAAGTTCTTGTGCCGGCTCAGCTCGTGCAGGATGTCGGAGGCCGGGGTGATCGGGTACGAGCCCAGGTAGAGCGGCAGATCGGCCTGCCGGGCCGCCGCGATCAGCCCGTACGACAGGGCCAGGTTCCCCGAGATGTTGCGGTAGGTGCCCGCCGGGAAGGCCTGGGTCGCGGGCGCCACCTCGTAGGAGACCGCGAAGTCCTCGGTGGTCTCGCCGAAGTTCCAGCCGGCACGGAAGGCGACGATGTTGGCCTCGGCGATAACGGGCTTCTTCGCGAACTTCTGCCGCAGGAAGGTCTCCGTACCCTCCGTCGGCCGGTGGTACATCCAGGACAGCAGCCCGAGCGCGAACATGTTCTTGCTGCGCTCGGCCTCCTTGCGGGACAGCCCGAAGTCCTTCAGCGCCTCCACCGTCAGGGTGGTGAGCGGCACCCGGTGGATGTTGTACGCGTCCAGGGAGCCGTCCTCCAGCGGGGAGGTCTCGTAGCCGACCTTCGCCATCGGACGCTTGGTGAACTCGTCCGTGTTGACGATGATCTCCGCGCCGCGCGGGACGTCCGCGATGTTCGCCTTGAGCGCCGCCGGATTCATCGCCACCAGCACGTTCGGCGCGTCGCCGGGCGTGAGGATGTCGTGGTCCGCGAAGTGCAACTGGAACGAGGACACGCCCGGCAGGGTCCCGGCGGGTGCCCGGATCTCGGCGGGGAAGTTCGGCAGCGTCGAGAGGTCGTTGCCGAAGGACGCCGTTTCCGAGGTGAAACGGTCACCCGTGAGCTGCATGCCGTCACCCGAGTCACCCGCGAAGCGGATGATCACCCGGTCCACACGGCGGATTTCCTTGCCGGTCCCACCGGGCGCGAGCGTGGTGCGCTGCTCGCCGATGGACCCACCGGCCCCGTCGGCCTGCTCGGCCGGGCTACTGACCTGGCTGGTCACTGAACTGGACCTCCTTCGAGGCGCGGGCGTTCGTTCCCAAGGTCAACCCTACGTCCGTGAGGACTTCAGGCCCTGGGACCGCCCGCATGCTGGACCGCCCGTTTCGGGGCGGTATGTCCGACAGACATCGTGCACGAGACGAAATGACGAATGGCGAAATACTGCAAACCCATCGGCGGCCACGGCCGCGCCCTACCTGACACCATGTCAGTCAATCAAGACCTCAGGTACGTGAGAACCGCCAGTACGCGCCGGTGATCCCCGTCACTGGGGGACAGGCCGAGCTTCATGAAGATGTTGCTGACGTGCTTCTCCACCGCGCCGTCGCTCACCACGAGCTGCTTGGCCACGGCGGAATTGGTCCGCCCTTCCGCCATCAGGCCCAGTACCTCGCGCTCGCGCGGGGTCAGACCCGCCAGGACGTCCTGCTTGCGACTGCGGCCGAGCAACTGCGCCACGACCTCCGGGTCCAGGGCCGTACCGCCCCGGGCCACCCGTACGACGGCGTCGAGGAACTCCCTCACGTCCGCCACCCGGTCCTTGAGCAGGTATCCCACGCCGGTGCTGGAACCGGCCAGCAGTTCGGTGGCGTACTGCTCCTCCACGTACTGAGACAGCACCAGCACGCCGATGCCCGGGTACGCGCGCCGCAACTGCACGGCGGCCCGCACGCCCTCGTCGGTGTGCGTCGGCGGCATCCGCACGTCGGCGACCACCACGTCCGGCAGCGCGTCCTGTTCGGCCAGCTCCGCCACCGTCTTGATCAGGGCCTCCGCGTCCCCCACACCGGCGACGACGTCATGCCCCCGGTCGGTCAGCAACCGGGTCAGGCCCTCACGGAGCAGCACTGAGTCCTCGGCGATGACCACCCGCACCCTGTCGTCCACGTTCTCGCAGCTCCCGCGTCCACTCGTCACTCCCGACCACCGCCCGAAGGCGGGGGTTCCTGGCACAGCCAAGCATCCCAGGCCGGAGGATCGGTCAAGGCGGGTACGGGCCAACACGTCGGCGCGCGGCGGGAGTTTCCGTGGACGCGGCGGCGCCGGTGGCCCCGCTCGGGGGGTCACCGGCGCGTTCGGCGCGCGGAGTTGGGGGCCGGGGGCGCACGGGCGGGCCGATGGGCCGGGCCCTAAGCCCCGTCTTGTCCCGCGGGTCGGGGCAGCCTTCAGGCCCGCCAGGGCAGCTCCGCCGTCACGGTCGTCCCGTGACCCGGCGCGGAGTCCACCACCAGGATCCCGTCCACCGCGCCCAACCGCTCGGTCAGCCCGTTCAGACCGGACCCGGACCCGGACCCGGAAGCCGGAGCCGCGCCGTTGCCGCTGTCCCCGGGGCTGTGGCCGTCGCGGTGCGCCCCGCCCCGTCCGTCGTCGGCGACCTGGATCAGCAGCCGGTCCCCGGAGCGCCACACGTCCACGCTCGCGCTCCCGGCCCGGGCGTGCTTGCTGACGTTCTGGAGCAGCTCGCAGACCGTGAAGTAGGCGATCCCCTCGATGGCCGCCGCCGGCCGGGAGGGCAGGTCCACCGCCACCTTCACCGGCACCGCGCACCGCGCGGCCACCGACGACAGCGCCGCGTCCAGACCCCGGTCGGTCAACACCGCCGGATGGATGCCCCGGGCCAGGTCACGCAGCTCTTGGAGGGCCACCTTCACCTCGCCGTGGGCCTCGTCCACCAACCGCACGGCCGCCTCCGGGTCATCGACCAGCTTCTCCTTCGCCAGCCCCAGGTCCATGGCCAGCGCCGACAGCCGCGCCTGGGCCCCGTCGTGCAGGTCCCGCTCGATGCGCCGCAGGTCGGCGGCGGCCGTGTCCACGACCACCCCCCGGTCGGACTCCAGCTCGGTGACCCGGCTGTCCAGCCGCGAGGGCCCGAGCAGCCCCGCCACCAGGACCCGGTCGACGGTGGTCAGCGCCCGCAGCACCCACGGGGTGGCCAGCGTGAGGGCCAACCCGGTCAGGGAGGTGGCCGCGATGGCCAGGGGGGAGTCGAGGTAGAAGGCGTAGTCGTCGTTGCGGAACAGCTGGAGGCCAGGCTGGTCGGTGAAGGCGGGGAAGACCCAGAACCACAGCGGGTAGAGCAGGTAGGCCCACCCGCACGCCCACAGCGTCACCGCCAGGCAGAACGCGAACACCGCCCACGGGAAGTGGATCACCGAGTACAGGGCGTGCCGCCACGCGCTGCCGCTCTTGAGCAGCGCCCCCAGCGCGGGCATCGCCCCGCTCTTGCGCGCCCGGATCGGCGCCGGGTCCGCGACCGGCACCCGCAGCAGCCCCCGCACCCGGGCCCGCTCCACCTGACCGAACCCCCGGCACATCGCGAGCACCCCGGCCAGGACCGGAACGCCGAGGAAGGTGACGAGCAGTCCCGCGCCCAGGCTCACCCCCGCGATGGTGAGCGAGAAGTACAGGGTGCTCAGCGGCAACCCGAGGAGCAGGTACCCGAACTCCCGCCAGGTCCGCCCCGACACCGGCGCCAGCAACACCGCCCCGAGGCCGCCCGTACCCCGGCCCCCGTCCTTGCCGTCACCCATGATCCCGACCCGCCCTTCCGTCTCCTCGACCCGTACACCCCCACCCTGCCGCCCCCTCCCCACCCCTGACCATCCGGCCAATGGCCCTCTCCCCCGGGGGGTTAACCCCACCCCGACCGACCTGCCGGCAGCCGTCCGCGCGCGAGCCGCTCTCCCCACCCGGCCCCGCCCGCCGCCCCCCAGCCCGACGACCACACACGCGCGCCCGCCCCCGCCCCGGCCCCGACCGACCCGGCCCCACCAGCCCGACGGGCGCGCATGGGCGCCCGAGCCCGACCCCGCCCTTCCAGCCCCGCCGGCGTTTGAGGCGCGGGGGTCCGGGGGCAGGCCCCCGGCAACGGACCCGCACCCACGGCACCTCACCCGCACCTCACCGCGCCCGGCCCGGGCCCCCGCTCGCCCCCCCAGGACGCGAAAACGGGCCCCCGCCCACCCGGGCAGGAGCCCCGTCCACACCACACCGCACCCCGGCCGGCCAGGCCAGACGCCAGGCCAGACGCCAGGCCGGACGACGGGCCGGACGACGGGGGCGAACCCCTACGCCCGGTCCCGCCAGGGAAGTTCCGCCGTCACCGTCGTGCCCGCCCCCTCGGGGGAGTCCACCACGAACACCCCGTCCACCGCCCGCAACCGTTCCGCCAGCCCCGCCAACCCCGTACCACCGCCGGAGACCCCCGCTCCGCCCCGACCGTCGTCCGACACCCGGAGCAGCAGCCGGTCCCCGGACCGCCACACCTCGACGCCCGCGCCCCGCGCCCCCGCGTGCTTGCTGACGTTCTGCAGCAGCTCCGACACCACGAAGTACGCGATCCCCTCGATCGCCGCCGCCGGCCGCGCCGGCAGGTCCACCGCCACCTTCACCGGAACCACGCACCGCGCGGCCACCGACGACAGCGCCGCGTCCAACCCCCGGTCGGTCAACACCGCCGGATGGATCCCGCGCGCCAGGTCCCGCAGTTCCTGGAGGGCGAGCTTCACCTCACCGTGCGCCTCGTCCACCATCGCCGCCGCCCCCTCCGGGTCCTCCAGCAGTTTCTCCTTCGCCAGGCCCAGCCCCATCGCGAGTGCCACCAACCGTGCCTGCGCCCCGTCGTGCAGGTCCCGCTCGATGCGCCGCAGGTCCGCCGCGGCCGTGTCCACGACCACCCCGCGGCCCGTCTCCAGCTCGGTGATGCGCCGCTCCAACTCGTCCGACGGCGACAGCAACCCCCGCACCATCGCCCGGTCCACGTTCGCCATTCCCCGCACCACGTACGGCAGCACCGGCCACAGCACGAACAGCCCCGTCAGGGTGATGGTGAAGGTCAACACCCCCCACGGCAGCCTGACCAGCTCGTACAGCACGGTCCGCCAGCCCACCGGGTCCTTCACCCCCGCCCACAGCCAGGCGAAGAACCCGCCCGCCCGCTTCGGCCCGGGCAGCGGCGTCGGCTCGGCCACCCGTACGCCCAACAGGGCCCGCGCCCGCGCCCGGTCGAGCCGACCGAGCAGCCGCGAACCCCGCAGACCACACGCGAGCAGCGGCAGACCGACCGCGGTCACCGACATGCCGCCCGACACGCTCACCATGACGACCGTGTAGACGAAACCGATCACCGCGACCGGCAGATTGCTCAGCAGGTAGGCGATCTCCTTCCACGTGGACCCGTGGAAAGCGGGTCGTACGGGAGGCGGAGCGGAGGCTTGATCGTTCGCGGTCATGCGACACAGCCTGCCAATTCCGTCCCACCGATGCCATGGGGCAGCCAGGCGCCAGTGAACGGGGGGTAACCCCACCCCGCGCGACCAGGCCCTAGACTCCCGTCCGTACCAGATCACCCGAAGCGAAGACAGCGGCCCAGGAGCGAGGAAACGGACGTGCCCGAACCGACGGTGTCGACCGTGACCAGCGCCGCGACCCACATGATCGCGGCGGACTACTTCCGGAGCTATTCGGTCCTCGGCCTGCTCGCCGTCGTCGGCGTGCTGTTCGTCGCCGTCGCCTTCGGCGCGGGCCGCCTGCTGCGGCCCGTGGTGCCCACCCGCGAGAAAATGCTGACGTACGAGTGCGGCGTGGACCCCGTCGGCGAGGGCTGGGCCCACACCCAGGTCCGCTACTACGTCTACGCGTTCCTCTACGTCATCTTCGCCGTCGACTCCATCTTCCTCTTCCCGTGGGCCACGGTCTTCGCCGCCGCCGGCTACGGCGCCACGACCCTGGTGGAGATGTTCGTCTTCCTCGGGTTCCTGGCCGTCGGCCTGCTCTACGCGTACAAGAAGGGCGTCCTCGAATGGACGTGACACCGCAGGCGGACGCGGCTGCGACAGCGCAGCCCGCGACGCCGCAGCCCGTCCTCCTCCCCGAGCCCAAGCGCCTCGGCGTGCTCTCCCGCCTGGCCCCCGAGCCCATGAAGGTGGTCCTGAACTGGGGCCGCCGCTACAGCCTGTGGGTGTTCAACTTCGGGCTCGCCTGCTGCGCGATCGAGTTCATCGCCGCCTCCATGGCCCGGCACGACTTCATCCGCCTCGGGGTCATCCCCTTCGCGCCCGGCCCCCGCCAGGCCGACCTGATGATCGTCTCGGGCACGGTCACCGACAAGATGGCCCCCGCCGTCAAGCGGCTCTACGAGCAGATGCCGGAGCCGAAGTACGTCATCTCCTTCGGCGCCTGCTCCAACTGCGGCGGCCCCTACTGGGACTCGTACTCGGTCACCAAGGGCGTCGACCAGATCATCCCCGTCGACGTCTACGTGCCCGGCTGCCCGCCGCGTCCCGAGGCGCTCCTCCAGGGCATCCTCAAGCTCCAGGAGAAGATCGCTCGCGAATCGCTCGCCGACCGCTACGCGAACGCGCCCGCCGTCTCCGTCTCCCAACTCACCAGCGCACTGGTCACCCCGCCGCCCGCGCCCGCCCCGGGAGCCGACGCGTGAACCTCTACGACTCCCTCCCCGACGCCGCCGCGACCGTCTTCGGCGAAGAGGCTGTGGGCACCTTCGCGTACGAGGTCCTGACCGTGGACGTCCCGGTCGGTTCCTGGATCGCCGCCCTGGAGATCGCCCGCGACAAGCTGGGCTGCACCTACTTCGACTGGCTGAGCGCCGTCGACGAGCCCGGCACCGGCTTCCGGATCTGCGCGCACGTCGTCAGCCTGGAGAACCACCGCGTACGCCGCCTGCTGCTGCGCACCACCGTCCCGCACTCCGCCCCCTCCCTGCCCTCCGCGGTCGCGGTGTACGCGGGAGCGCAATGGCACGAGCGCGAGACCTTCGAGATGTTCGGGGTCACCTTCACCGACCACCCGAACCTCGTCCCCCTGCTGCTCCCCGAGAACTTCGAGGGCCATCCGCTGCGCAAGGACTTCGTCCTGGCCGCGCGCGTGGCCAAGGCGTGGCCCGGCGCCAAGGAGCCGGGCGAGGCCCACGACCCCGACGCGCCCAAGCGCCGGCAGATGCTCCCGCCCGGCGTGCCCGACCCGAACGAGTGGGGCCCCCTCAAGGGCCAGCTCCCCCCGGCTCCCGCCCGCCCGGCGCGCACCGCCCGCGCGGCCGGAGCCGCCGCCACCCGCACCCCGCGCGAGGGGGCCCCGCCCCGCCGCGCCCGCTCGGTGTCGGACGGCTCGGCCACCCAACCCCCCGCCGACACCGCGACGGACCCGGCCACCGGCACCCCGGACCCGGCGACCCCGCCCCGCCCGCCCCGCCGCACCCGCTCGGTGTCGGACGGCTCCGCGAGCCAGGCACCCCCGGCCACCCCGACGGCCGACACCCCGGCCTCCTCGGCCACCCCGGCAGCCCCGGCCTCCTCGGCCACCCCGGCCTCCTCGGCGCCCCCGGCCTCCCCGGCGGACCCGGGCTCACCGGCCGCCGAGTCACCGGCCGCCGGCGCCCCGGCCGGTGGAACCGCCGCCCCGCGCCCTGCCCGGCGTACGCGCTCGGCATCGGAGGGCTCCGCGAGCCAGGCGGACCCGGCAGCCCCGGTGGGAGACACCCCCGCACCGGAGTCCGGGACCCCCCGCCGTACCGCCCCGCGCAGCGCGGACGCGCCCTGGCACCACGCGAAGCCCGCCTTCGAGGAGCCCCCGGGCACCCCGCCCGAGCCCAAGGCCGAGCCCAAGGCCGAGCCCAAGGCCGAGCCCAAGGCCGAGCCCAAGGCCGAGCCCAAGGCCGCGCCCGAGCCCAAGGCCGCGCCCGGGCCCAAGACCACCCCCGCTCCAGACCCTGATCCAGGCCCGGACCCCGATCCCGACACCACCGGAGGCGACGCGTGAACGACGTCCTCGACGTCGCCCTGCGACTGATCGTCGTCTTCGCCGTCTTCCTCGTGCTCCCGCTCGTCGTCGGGCAGGCCGAGCACAAGGTGATGGCGCACATGCAGGGCCGCCTCGGCCCCATGTACGCCGGCGGCTTCCACGGCTGGGCCCAGCTCGTCGCCGACGGCGTGAAGTTCGCGCAGAAGGAGGACATCGTCCCGGCCGCCGCCGACCGGCGGATCTTCCAGCTCGCCCCCGCCGTCGCGCTGTTGCCGTACCTCCTCGTCCTCCTCGCCGTCCCCATCGGCCCGGGCGACGGCGCGGTCGGCCAGGTCATCGACGCCGGGCTCTTCTTCGCCCTCGCGGTGATGGGCATCGGAGTCCTCGGGTCCCTCATGGCCGGCTGGGCCTCGGCCAACAAGTTCTCCCTGCTCGGCGGCCTCCGCACCGCCGCCCAGCTGCTCGCGTACGAGCTGCCCATGCTGCTCGCCGCCGCCTCCGTCGCCATGGCCGCCGGGACGGTCTCGCTGCCCGGCATCGTCGGCGCCTTCGAGTGGTGGTGGCTGCCCTGGCAGATCATCGGCGCCCTCGTCTTCTTCACCGCCGGGCTCGCCGAACTCCAGCGCCCGCCGTTCGACATGCCCGTCGCCGACTCCGAGATCATCTTCGGCGCGTACACCGAGTACACCGGCCTGCGCTTCGCGCTGTTCCTGCTCGCCGAGTACGCCGGCATCGTCGTGCTGTGCGCGCTGACCACCGTCCTCTTCCTCGGCGGCTGGCACGGTCCCTTCGGCGGCGACGACCTCGCCTGGGTCTGGACCCTCCTGAAGGTCGCCGTCCTCGCCTTCGTCGTGATCTGGCTCCGCGTCAGCTACCCGCGACTGCGCGAGGACCAGCTCCAGAAGCTCGCCTGGACCGTACTCATCCCCCTCGCGCTCGCCCAGATCGCGCTCACCGGCATCGTGAAGGTGGCGATCAACTGATGCCCATGCCCGGATCCGGCCTCGCCAAGGGCCTGGCCGTCACCCTGCGCACGATGACCAAGCGCGCGCACACCGCCCAGTACCCCGAGACGCAGCCCGAGCTCCCGCCCCGCAGCCGCGGGGTCATCGGCCTGTTCGAGGAGAACTGCACGGTCTGCATGCTCTGCGCCCGCGAGTGCCCCGACTGGTGCATCTACATCGACTCCCACAAGGAGACGGTGCCCGCCTCCGTGCCCGGTGGCCGCGAGCGCAGCCGCAACGTCCTCGACCGCTTCGCCATCGACTTCGCCCTCTGCATGTACTGCGGGATCTGCATCGAGGTGTGCCCCTTCGACGCCCTCTTCTGGTCGCCGGAGTTCGAGTACGCCGAGACCGACATCCACGAGCTCACCCACGAACGCGACAAGCTGCGCGAGTGGATGTGGACCGTCCCGGCCCCGCCCGCCCTCGACCCGGCCGCCGAGGAGCCCAAGGAGATCGCCGCGGCCCGCAAGGCCGTCGAGAAGGCGGAGGCCGCCGCTGCCGCCGCCGCGGCCACTCCCGACGCCACCCCCGACGCACCGGCGGGAGGCACCGCCTGATGTACGCAGCCCAACTCGCCGCGACCGCTGCGGCCCCCGCCACCGCCGGCCCCGGGTTCCTCTCCCCGACCGGCGTGGAGATCGCCTTCGTCCTCGTCGGCCTCGCCACCTTCGGCGCGGCCCTCGTCACCGTCACCACCAAGCAGCTCGTGCACGCCGCTCTCTGGCTGGTCGTCGCCCTCGGCGGGATCGCCGTCGAGTACCTGCTGCTGACCGCCGAGTTCATCGCCTGGGTCCAAGTGCTGATCTACCTCGGCTCCGTGGTCGTCCTCCTCCTCTTCGGGCTGATGCTCACCAAGGCGCCCATCGGACGCTCCCCGGACGCCGACTCCGGCAACCGGTGGGTGGCGCTCGGCGTCGCCGTCGTGGCCGGAGCCGCCCTCGTCTGGGTGGTCGTCGACGCCTTCCGAACCACCTGGATCGACCTCGAGGGCCCCGCCCAGGGATCCACCCAGATCGCCGGGGAGATCCTCTTCCAGCACTGGGTGCTCCCCTTCGAAGCGCTCTCCGTGCTCCTCCTCGCCGCCCTGATCGGCGCCATCGTGCTCTCCCGCCGCAACACCCCCGCCGAGGAGGCGGCCGACGCCGCCGCCCGCGACGCCGCCGGCCGCACCGGGAAGGGACAGCACTGATGCACCTCGCCTACCCCGCCGTACTCGCGGCCCTGCTCTTCGCCACCGGCCTCTACGGAGTGCTCGCCCGCCGCAACGCCATCCTGGTCCTGATGTCCGTCGAGCTGATGCTCAACGCCGTCAACCTCAACCTGGTGGCCTTCGACGTCTGGCTGCGCGACGCCCTCCACGCCGGCCAGGCGCTCACCCTCTTCACCATCGCCATCGCCGCCGCCGAGATCGGCATCGGCCTCGCGATCGTGCTGATGGTCTACCGCAACCGCGGCACCTCGGACGTCGACAGGCTCCGCGACACCGCGGAGGGCCACGAGCCCGACCAGACCACCACCCGGCCGGAGGTCGCCGCGTGAGCACCACGACCCTCGCGGTCCTCGTCCCCGTCCTGCCGTTCCTCGGCGCGGTGGCAGGCCTGCTCCTCGGCCGGAACGCGCCCGGCTTCGTCCGCCCCCTCGCCATCCTCCCGACGCTCGGCGCAGCGGTACTGGCCGTCCTCGTCGCCGTCCGCCAAGGCGGCGGCCCGGCCATCGACACCGCCACGGAACTGACCCCGACCGGCTCCGTGCCGATCGACCTCTCCCTGCACATCGACGGCTTCGCCGCGCTCGTCGCCGTCCTCGTCGGCGTCGTCGCGACCTGCGTCCAGCTCTACTCGACGGCGTACCTGCGCGAGGACCCCCGCTACCCCTCCTACGCCGCGCTCGTCTCCCTCTTCACCTCCGCCATGCTGCTCGTCGTCTACTCCGGCGACCTGATGGTCCTGCTGGTCGGCTGGGAGGTCATGGGCATCTGCTCGTACTTCCTGGTCGGCCACTACTGGGAGACCGAAGCGGCCCGTTCCGCGTCCCTGAAGGCCTTCCTCGTCACCAAGCTCGGCGACGTCCCCTTCCTGATCGGACTGTTCGCGCTCGGCGCCGACGCCGGCTCCTTCCGCATCACCAAGATCCTCGGAACCGTCGCCGCGGGCGGCCTCGACCACCCGACGCTGATCGCGCTGCTCCTGCTCGCCGGAGTCGCGGGCAAGTCCGCCCAGTTCCCGCTGCACACCTGGCTCCCCGACGCCATGGCCGGCCCCACGCCGGTCTCCGCGCTCATCCACGCCGCGACGATGGTCGCCGCCGGTATCTACTTCATCGCCCGGCTCCTCCCCGTCTTCGCGTCCTCCCGCGCCGCACTGGTGGTCATGGCGGTGATGGCCGCCGTCACGATGGTCGGCTCCGCCCTCGCCGCCCTCGCCCAGGACGACATCAAGCGGGTCCTCGCCTACTCCACCATCGGCCAGCTCGGCTACATGACCGGCGCCCTGGCCGTCGGCGACCGCGGCGCGGCCGTCTTCCACCTCCTGTCCCACGGCGCCTTCAAGGCGCTCCTCTTCCTCGGCGCCGGCGTGATCATCCACGGCGCCGGCACCAACTCCCTGGCCGCCATGTCCCGCATGGACGGCCTGGCCAAGCGCATCCCCGACGCCTTCTGGACGATGACGATCGGCCTGCTCGCGCTCGCCGCCATCCCACCCTTCGCCGGCTTCTTCTCCAAGGAAGCCGTCCTCGTCGCCGCCGAGCACACCGCCGGCGGACACTCCGACCTCGCCCCCAGCGCGGCCGGTTGGCTGGTGCTGATCGCCGGCATCCTCACCGCACTGCTCACCGCCGCCTACGCCACCCGGCTGTGGCTGATGGCCTTCCGCGGCCGGGGAGCCGCCGCCCCCGACCACGGCAGGGAGCCCTTCGCCATGACCGGCGTGCTGTGGCTGCTGGCGGTCCCCTCGATCGCCTTCGGCCTCGCCGCCGGCCCCCTCGCCGACTGGTTCGACGGTCGGGAACTCACCCCGTCCGTGGCCACCTCGCTGCTCGGCACGGGCGCCGCGCTCATCGGTGTGATGCTGACCTGGGCGCTCTGGCAGCGCGCCACCGTCCGGGCCGCGGCCGCCGTCGCCGCGAAGGCGCAGGCCGCGCCGACCTCCCTGACGGTCCCCGGACCGGCCGTCGCCGCCGCCCCGGGCTCGGCCGCGGCCGAAGCCCAGGAGTCCGCCGCCGAGACCCCCGAGGTCGCCCAGGTGACGCACGACCACCCCGCCGTCCCGGTCGGACCCGCCCCCGACCCCGGGCGCGCGCTCCTCGGCCCCCTCCACCGGCACGCCGCCGACGGCTTCCACCTCGACGCCGTCTACGACCGGCTGTTCGTCCGCCCCGTCCGCGGGGCCGCGAGCCTGGTCCGCTTCCTCGACCGCGAGGTCGTGGACACGTACGTCCGCGGCGCGGGCGCCGGCCCCCGGCTGCTCGGCAGCCTGGTCCGCCGCGCCCAGACCGGCAACGTGCAGAGCTACCTGAGCGCCCTGCTCGCCGGCGCCGTGGTCCTGGTGATCGCCACGGCCGTCCTCGCCAACGTCAACGCCGGATCGTGAGCCGAGAGTCAGCCGTGATCGATATCAGCCCGTCCGTGATGCAGTTCCTTCTGGCGTTCATCGTGGCCGCACCCCTCCTGGGGGCCGTCGCGGCCCTCCTCCCGGTCCCGCCGGGGCTCAAGGGCAAGAGCCCCGAGCAGGCGGTGCTCCGCCACGGAGTCACCGTCACCGGCGTCATCCTCGCCGCGGCCGTCGCCCTCACCCTGGGCTTCGACCACGACGCCCCGTCCCGCTTCCAGGCGACGACGGACATCAGCTGGATCCAGGCGCTGAACATCCGGATCCACCTCGGCGTCGACGGCATCTCGCTCCCCCTCCTCCTGATGACCGCGCTGCTGTTCTTCCTCTGCGCGGTGTACAGCTACTTCAAGCTCCCCGCGGGCCCCTCCCCGAAGGCCTTCGTCGCGCTGATCCTGGTCCTGGAGTCCGGCACCCTCGCCACCTTCGCCGTCCTCGACCTGCTGCTCTTCTTCCTCGCCTTCGAGATGGTCCTCATCCCGATGTACTTCCTCATCGCCCGTTGGGGCGGTGCTCAGCGCCAGGCGGCCGCCTGGAAGTTCATCCTGTACACCCTCCTCGGATCCGTCGTCATGCTGCTCGGCCTGCTGCTGATCGGACTCAACAGCGGCACCTTCGACATGGTGGCACTCGCCTCTGACAACGGCAGCGGACTGTCCCACACCACCCAGCTCCTGGCCGTCCTCGCCATCGGCACCGGCCTCGCCGTGAAGACCCCGATGTGGCCGCTGCACAGCTGGCTCCCGGACGCCCACACCGCCGCCCCCACCGTCGGCTCCGTGCTCCTCGCGGGCGTGATGCTGAAGATGGGCACGTACGGTTTCGTGCGCATCCTGCTGCCCGTCACCCCCGACGGCATGCACACCTTCGCCCCCTACCTCGGGGCGTTCGCCGCCGTCGGCATCGTCTACGGATCCCTCGCCTGCCTCGCCCTGACCCGCAAGGGCAACAAGGGCGACCTCAAGCGCCTGATCGCCTACTCCTCCGTCGGCCACATGGGCTTCGTCCTCCTCGGCATCGCCTCCATGACCCCCACCGGAGTCAACGGCGCGCTCTTCGCCAACATCGCCCACGGCCTCATCACCGGCCTGCTCTTCTTCCTCGTCGGCGCCCTCAAGGACCGCTACGGCAGCAGCGACCTGGACACCCTCGCCGGAGCCACCGGCGCCGCCCTCTACGGCCGCGCCCCCCGCCTCGGCGCCTTCCTCGCCTTCGCCGCCGTCGCCTCCCTCGGCCTGCCCGGCCTCGCCGGCTTCTGGGGCGAGATGCTGGCCCTGTTCGGTGCCTTCGACCCGGCCGCGGGGCTGTCCCGACCCGCCTTCCTCACCTACATGGCCGTCGGCGCGTTCGGCACCCTGCTCACCGCCGCCTACCTGCTGATCGTCGTCCGCCGCGTCTGCATGGGCGACCCGAAGGCCGGCCCCGCACCCGCCCTCGCGGACATCCAGACGTACGAGTTCGCCGCCTGGACCCCGCTCGTCGCCCTCACCGTCCTGGCGGGCCTGTGGCCCGCGGTCCTCCTCGGCCTCACCGACCCGGCCGTCCAGAAGCTCCTCGCAGGAGGCAACGCATGACGGCCCTCGCCGCCGCCACGCCCACGAACCTGGTCCAGTCCGTCGACTGGACCGCGATCGCGCCCGTGGTCGTCACCGCCGCCGTCGCCCTCGTCGTCCTGGTCGCCGACCTCTTCGTACCGGAGCGCCGCAAGCCGGTCCTCGGCTGGATCTCCGTCGCCGGCCTCGCCGCCGCGACCGCGGCCCTCCTGCCCCTGCGCGCCGGGGACCGCGCCACCTTCTGCCTGCTGAGCGACCAGAGCGCCTGCAGCTACACCGCGGACCACTTCGCGCTCGCCGTGCAGTTCCTCGTCCTGGCGGGCGCCCTGATCACGGCCCTGCTGTCGGTGACCGCGGTCCAGGACGCGCGGATGCCGGCGGGGGAGTATTGGTTCCTGCTGCTGTCCTCCGCCGCCGGCGCGGCCCTGCTGCCCGCCGCCCGCGACCTCGCCACCCTGATCGTGGCCCTCGAAGTCGCCTCGCTGCCCGCGTTCGCCCTCGTCGGCATGCGCCGCGGCGACCGGCTCTCCTCCGAGGCCGCCCTGAAGTTCTTCCTGTCCTCGGTCACGGCCACCGCCGTCTCCCTGATGGGCATCAGCTTCGTCTACGCCGCCACCGGTTCTCTGCACCTCACCCAGGTCGCCGACCGGCTCGAAGACGTCCCCGGACAGCTCGACACCCTCGCCATGGCGGGCGTCGCCCTCACCCTCGTCGGCTTCGCCTTCAAGACGGCCGCCGTCCCGTTCCACTTCTGGGTCCCGGACACCTACGTGGGCGCCCCGCTGCCCGTCGCCGGCTACCTCTCGGTGATCGGCAAGGCCGTCGGATTCACCGGCCTGATCCTCGTCACCGTGATCGCCTTCCCGACGTACTCCGAGATCTGGGGCCCGGCCCTGGCCGTCCTCGCCGCGCTCACCATGACGCTCGGCAACACCGCCGCCCTGCGCCAGTCCGAGGACCGGCAGAACGGCGCCGTACGGCTCCTGGCCTGGTCGTCCGTCGGCCAGGCCGGCTACCTCCTGGTCCCGATCGCCGCCGCCGCGTACACCGACCGCGACCAAATCGGCTCCACCGTCGCCTACGCGCTGATGTACGCCGCCGCGAACCTCGGGGCGTTCTCCGTCGCCGCCCTGGTGGCCCGTACGAAGCCCCTGCACCGCCTCGCCGACTACCGGGGCCTGTACGCCGAGCGCCCCGTCGTCGCCCTCGCCATGGCGTTCTTCCTGCTCTG
The DNA here is from genome assembly GCF_044741845.1 of Streptomyces sp. NPDC088097. Taxonomy (NCBI): domain Bacteria; kingdom Bacillati; phylum Actinomycetota; class Actinomycetes; order Kitasatosporales; family Streptomycetaceae; genus Streptomyces; species Streptomyces sp. NPDC088097. Next base: position 927,086 of record NZ_JBIUTJ010000001.1, on the reverse strand, counting down.
CCTGGCCGGACTGCCGCCGGGCATCATCGGCCTCTTCGCCAAGGTCACGGTCTTTCGGTCCGCCGTGGACGCCGGCCTGGGCTGGCTGGCCGTGGTCATGGCCGCCAACGTCGTCATCGGCCTCTACTACTACCTGCGGTGGACCGCGCTCCTCTTCCGTCCCGCCGAACAGGAGACGGCCACCACCCCCGCGAAGACCCCCCGGCCCCTCGTGGCGGCCATCGCCCTCACCGGCGTCGCCGCCCTGCTCCTCTCGGGCGCCCCGCAGCTGATCCTCCGCTTCGCCTCGGGCAGCCTCTTCCCCCAGTGACACCGGCGCCCTGATCCGTACGGCATGACCCGAACGGCGTAACCCCCGCCGCCGCCCACCGCTCCCCGGCCCGCCCCGGCCGCCGGGGCGGGGGCGCCGTCGCGCCCTGGGAACCGGAAGCCTCCACCTCGCGTTGACCAGGAAGGGAGGGTCCACTGGACCGAAGACCTTCAGGTCCTCGGGTCCGTGGACCTTCGGACTCCTGACGGGGTTCCCCTGCCGCACCACTTGGAGGGCGCACCGTGCACCGCCGGCACAACGGGCTGAAGACCGCCGTACTCCTCGGCGGGATGTCCGCACTCATCATCCTCATCGGCAGCTTCTTCGGACGGGGCGGCCTGATCATCGCCGTCCTTGTCGCGCTGGGGACGAACGCGTACGCGTACTGGAACAGCGACAAGCTGGCCCTGCGCGCGATGCGAGCCCGGCCGGTCAGCGAGTTCGAGGCCCCCGAGCTGTACCGCATGGTGCGCGAGCTCTCCACCTCGGCCCGCCAACCCATGCCCCGCCTCTACATCTCCCCGACCGAGGCCCCCAACGCCTTCGCCACCGGCCGCAATCCGCGCAACGCCGCCGTCTGCTGCACCGAGGGCATCCTGCGCATCCTCGACGAACGGGAGCTGCGCGGGGTCATCGGCCACGAGCTGAGCCACGTCTACAACCGCGACATCCTGATCTCGTCGGTCGCCGGCGCCCTGGCCTCCGTGATCATGTTCCTGGTGAACTTCGCCTGGCTGATCCCGGTCGGTCGGTCGAACGACGACGAGGGTCCCGGCCTGTTCGGCATGCTCCTGATCATGATCCTCGGGCCGTTGGCCGCCTCCGTGATCCAGCTCGCCATCAGCCGCTCGCGCGAGTACGAGGCCGACGCCTCCGGAGCGCAGCTCACCGGTGACCCCCTGGCCCTGGCCAGCGCCCTGCGCAAGCTCGACGCGGGCACCAAGCAGCTCCCGCTGCCCCCGGAGCCCCGCATCGAGACGGCCAGCCACATGATGATCGCCAACCCCTTCGGTCCGGGAGCGGGAGTGTCCAAGTTGTTCTCGACCCACCCCCCCATGGCCGAGCGCATCGCACGCCTCGAACAGATGGCAGGTCGAAGTCAGTGAAAACCCTCCTGAACGTCATATGGCTCGTGCTCAGCGGAATCTGGCTCTTCCTCGGCTACTGCCTGGCGGGCGTGCTCCTCTGCATCACGATCATCGGCATCCCGTTCGGCATCGCGGCCTTCCGCATCGCCGTCTACGCCCTGTGGCCCTTCGGATACACCACAGTCGAGCGCCACGACGCGGGCGCGGGCTCCTGCGTCGGCAACGTCCTGTGGCTGGTCCTCGCGGGCTGGTGGCTGGCCCTCGGCCACATCGTCACCGGCATCGCCCTCTGCCTGACGATCATCGGCATCCCCTTCGGGCTCGCCAACTTCAAGATGGTCCCCCTCTCCCTGCTCCCGCTGGGCCGCGAGATCGTCCCCACGGACGCCCCCTTCGCCTCCCGCTGAAGGGCTCCCTTCGTCCTCCGGTGAGGGGCTCCCTTCGGCCACCGGTGAAGGGCTTCGCGCGGCCGGCGTGAGGACGAGGGGCGCGCGGGGGAGCGGCCCGCCGCCGGAGCCGTCGATCCCCTCGGCCGAGGGTTATCCACAGGCCCGAGCGGATGTGGGCGCGGTGCCTCACCATGAACACATGCACGAGACCGGACCGTTGCCGCAGCAATCCTCTGCCCGCTTACGCACCCTTTCGCGCGGGCCCGACACCCCGCCGATCCCCACGTGCCCGGGGCATCTCCGCGCCCGTACGGGGCGGTCGAGCCCCCGAACCGGCCCGCCTGCGCGCCGGGTTCAGCTCCCGACGCGAGAGCGGCCACCCGGCCCGAGCCGGGCGCGCAGCCCGTAGACCAGCGCGCCCAGCGCCAACACCGCCGCCCCCGCCCCCACCGAGGCCAAGGGCAGCGCGCAGGCGAGCAGCACACAGCCGGACAGCCCGACCGCTGCCACGGCCCGCCCCTTGACACCTGAACCGAGAGTCCACGCGGAAACGTTGGCGATCGCGTAGTAGACCAGCACTCCGAAGCTGGAGAAACCGATCGCGCCCCGCAGATCGGTGGTGGCCGCGAGCACCGCCACCACCGCGCCCACGGCCAGCTCCGCATGGTGCGGAGCCCGGTGCCGAGGGTGTACGGCGGCCAACGCGCGCGGGAGATGACCGTCCCGCGCCATCGCAAGCGTGGTCCGCGACACCCCGAGCACGAGGGCCAGCAGCGAGCCCAGCGCGGCCAGAGCCGCACCCACCCGGACGACCGGGGCCAGCCCGGGCCGCCCGGCCGCCCCCACCGCGTCGGCCAACGGCGCCGCCGACCCGGCCAGTGCCTGAACCCCGAGGACCGACAGCACCGCCACCGTCACCGCCGCGTACACCAGCAGGGCGATGCCCAGCGCGATCGGCACCGCGCGCGGGATCGTGCGCTCCGGATCCCGCACCTCCTCGCCCAGGGTGGTGATCCGGGCGTAGCCCGCGAAGGCGAAGAACAGCAGCCCGGCACCCTGGAGCAGCCCGGCCGCCCCGACCCGCTCCCCACCGCCCGGCCACCCCGAACCGGCCGCCTCCGAGGTCAGGCACACCACGACGACCCCGGCCAGCACGGCGAGCACCGCCGCCACGATCAGCCGGGCGATCCGGGCGGACTTCCGCACCCCGCCGTAGCTCGCGGCGGTCAGTGCCACCACCGCCGCCACGGCCACCGCGTGCCGCTGCGCGGGCCACAGGTAGGCCCCGACGGTCAGCGCCATCGCCGCGCAGGAGGCCGTCTTGCCGACCACGAAGCCCCACCCGGCCAGATAGCCCCAGAACGGGCCGAGCTGCTCGCGCCCGTACACGTAGGTCCCGCCCGAGGAGGGGTGGCGGGCCGCCAGCCGCGCCGAGGAGTGCGCGTTGCAGTAGGCCACGACGGCCGCCACCGCCAGGGCGGCGGGCAGGCCGGCCCCCGCCGCGCCCGCCGCCGGGGCGAGGGCGGCGAAGATCCCGGCGCCGACCATCGCGCCGAGCCCGACGACGACGGCGTCGGACACGCCCAGGGTGCGTTCGAGTCGCTGTTCCACGAGCGGAGGGTAGACGCCCTAGATGACGCCCTCACGACCGGGAAGCGGCATCCGCTTGCGCTCCCACCCCTCCAGGGCGGTCAGGCAGGCGTGGTCCATGTGCCGCAGCCCGCCCAGATCCAGGCGCACCGACGGGGCCTGCGGGAGCGCCTCCAGGGCGTCCAACAGCTTGGGCAACCGCAGGAAGCTGGCGTTCCCCACGATCCGGACGCAGAGTTCCTCTCCCTCCCACGCCTCCTCGATGTGCACGTGGGAGGTCTCCCAGGCGGCCTTGGCCACGGCCAGCACCAACCCGATCAGCACCCCCTCGAAGAGGCTGGTGGTCACGATCGCGAGGGCCGTCGCCACCAGCACCACCGCCTCGCCCCGGTGCGTCCGCCACAGGGCGGCCACGGCCCGCGCCGGCAACAGCTTCCAGCCCGCGTGCAGCAGCACCCCGGCGAGCGCCGACAGGGGCACCGCCTCCAACACCCCGGGGACGGCCACCGCGAACAGCAGCAGCCAAGCCCCGTGCAGGATCCGGGCGTTGCGGGTCCGCGCCCCGGCCTCCACGTTGGCGGCGCTGCGCACGATGACGGCGGTCATCGGCAGGGCCCCGAGCAGCCCGCAGACACTGTTGCCCACGCCCTGGGCGATGAGTTCCCGGTCGTACTCGGTCCGGGGCCCGTCGTGCATCCGGTCGACGGCCGCGGCACTGAACAGGGTCTCGGCGGAGGCGATGAGGGCGAGGGCGACGACGGTACCCAGCGCCCCGACGGAGGCCAGCACCCCGAAGTCGCTCCAGGCGGGCGGCGCCACGGCGTCGAGCACCCCGGTGACCCGCACCTTCTCCACGGGCAGGTCCAGCGTCACCGTCAGCGCGGTGGCGGCGGCCACCGCGACGACCGCGCCCGGGACCACCCGCAGCCGGGGCGGCAGTCGGCGCCAGCCCACCAGGAGGGCGATGGTCCCGGCCCCCAGCGCGACGGCGACCCAGTCGGCCCCGGTCGCCAGCCCGTGCGCCCCGCCCAGCTTGGCCAGGGTGGGCCCGGGCGCCGGTACGCCGCCGAGGGCGTAGAGCTGTCCGACGATCAGCACGAGCCCGATCCCGGCCAGCATCCCGTGCACGACGGCGAGGGAGATCGCCCGGAACCACCGCCCGAGCCGCAGCACCCCCATGCCCAGTTGCAGCACCCCGGCGGCCAGGACCAGGACACCGAGGGCGGGCAGCCCGTACGCGCTCACGGCCTCGTAGACGAGCACGGTCAGCCCGGCCGCGGGCCCGCTGACCTGGAGCGAGCTGCCCCGGAACCAGCCCGTCACGAGACCGCCGACCACCCCGGTGACGATCCCCAGCTCGGCCGGCACCCCGGACGCGACCGCCACCCCCACACAGAGCGGAAGCGCGACCAACGCAACGACCACGGACGCCCCGAAGTCATCACGGAAAGCACCGGCCCCGGACATACGTGAACCCCCTGCCACAAGGTGATGGACGTGTCACCCAGCGTGCTGGGCGCATCCGTCCACGCCTAGTGACCACAGGGGGCCCGGAAGGAGCACGCGCCGCTCACGCCGGGCACGCACCCTCCCGCGCGCCGGGGGCGAGCACGACGAAGGGCACGACGCGGGCGGCCGCCGAGGTTCCCCTCGGCGAACCGCCCCCGCCGTGCCCCACGGCTCCGCTCGGTGCCGGCGCGGGCGCCGGTCAGCGGTAGTTCACGTACTGGATGGCGAAGTCCAGGTCCTTGCCCTTGAGGAGGGCCTGGATGGCTTGGAGGTCGTCCCGGCTCTTGGAGGTGACGCGCAGCTCCTCGCCCTGGACCTGGGCCTTGACGCCCTTGGGACCCTCGTCCCGGATGATCTTCGCGACCTTCTTGGCGTTCTCCTGGGAGATGCCCTCCTCGATCGTGGCGAAGATCTTGTACTCCTTGCCGGACAGCTGCGGCTCGCCGGCGTCCAGCGCCTTCAGCGAGATCCCGCGCTTGACCAGCTTGGTCTCGAACACGTCGAGGACGGCCTTCACGCGCTCCTCGGAGTTCGCCTCCATGAGGATCTTCTCGCCGGACCAGGCGATGGTGGCGCCCGTGCCCTTGAAGTCGTAACGCTGCGAGAGCTCCTTGGCGGCCTGGTTGAGGGCGTTGTCGACCTCCTGCCGCTCGACCTTCGAGACGATGTCGAAACTGGAGTCGGCCATGTGCTGTGGCTCCTTGAAGTCGGTTGTGTCGTGCCCCGCGGGGCGCGGCCGGACAACCCCGGCACGCTCCGCAAAGCCTAGCCACCACGCCGGCGCGGAGTACTGATCAATCCGGTGGCGAACCACCCCCGCACATCGGGTATCGTTTACGTCGTTGCCAGGGAGCGCCGCCGTAAGGCGGAAAGAAGGCAGCGATCATGGCGGTGTGCCCGAGTGGCCAAAGGGAGCAGACTGTAAATCTGCCGGCTCAGCCTACCCAGGTTCGAACCCTGGCGCCGCCACGCGAGTGGAACCCCCGTTCATCTGCGGAAGCGCAGTGAGCGGGGGTTTCTTCGTATCTCCGGCCTCCGTGTGACTCCATCTGCCGCGTCCCGCGCACCGATCCGCGCGGGCCGTCGTTCATGGGGGCGTGACATGGACATCGGACACACGGGGGAAGGTCGGCGGCGGCGTGCTCGCCGCCCTGCTCGGAGCCGGCATCCCGGCCTTGGTGGGGGCCGCCCTGCACGGCCACGACGGAGAGCCCTACCGCGAGACCCGGCTCGTCTTCGCCACCCACCGCCCCGAAGGCCGGACCCCCGTCCGCGACGGGGAGTTCACGCGCTTCCTGGACCACGAGGTCACCCCCGCGTTCCCCGAAGGCCTCACCGTGCGCCCCGGGCGCGGCCAACGCGGCGCCACGCACGGCGCGATCGTCCGCGAGACCTCGTACGAGGTGGTGCTGCTCTACCCCGAGAAGGAGGCCGAGGAGCGCGGAGCCCAGGTCGAACGCATCCGCCGGGCCTACGGAGACGCCTTCCGGCAGGACACCCCGGTCGGCCGCTCCGACACCGAGGTCAAGGCATGGCCCTGACGGGCGCTCAGCGCCGAGCCCCTCAGTTGCCCGCCATGTCCTTCACCGCCACCGGGACCGGGGTCGAACCCGACACCAGCTCCAACGTCAGGCCCGCCGTCGCCGGGGTCTCCACCAGCTCGGCCAGCACCGCCGCCACGTCGTCCCGCGGCACCGACCCGCGCCCCGTGCTCGCCTCCAGGCGGACCAGCCCGGCCCCCTCGTCCTCCGTCAGCGCACCCGGCCGCAGGATCGTCCACTCCAGGCCGAGCCTGGTCCGGACGTGGTCGTCGGCCTCGCCCTTGGCCCGCAGGTAGGCGTCGAAGACCTGGTCGCCCTCGTGCCGGGAATCGGCGCCCATCGAGGAGACCATCAGGAAGCGCCGTACACCGGCCCGTTCCGCGGCGTCGGCGAACAGCACCGCCGCGCCCCGGTCCACGCTGTCCTTGCGCCCCACGCCGCTGCCCGGACCGGCCCCGGCGGCGAACACCGCGGCGTCCGCGCCGTGCAGGATCCCCGCGACGTGCTCGACGGACGCCGACTCCAGATCGCAGAGCACCGGTTCCGCACCGGCCGCCCTCAGGGCGCCGCCCTGCTCCGGGTCGCGGACGATCCCCGCGACCTCGTACCCGCGCGCGGCGAGCAGGCGCTCCAGCCGCAGCGCGATCTGACCGTGTCCACCCGCGATGACGATGCGCATGTCCCGACCGTACGTCGAGCCGGGCGCCGACGCCCGCGAACGGAGGGGCGAACGCTCAGGGGCCGGGCTCCGTACGCCCCTGGCGGGGCAGGTCGAGGGCCACCGCGACCGCCGAGTCGCAGTACTCCCGTACGGCACTCGTACGGGCTACGACGCGCCCCCGGTGGATCACGATCCGGCTGTACGCGAGGGAGAGCACGCCCGCGATCCGGTCCCCGCGGACGGCGAGCAGCTCCGCCGGGAAGCCGGCCTCCACCCGCACCTCCGGCAGGCCCATCGCCTCGCGGGCCGCCGTGCTGACCGCCTCGTAGGCCTCCGCCGGACGCAGCCCGCCCTGGGAGGCCAGGAGGTACGCCGCCTCGAACGGGTCGCCCCGGCCGACCGGGTTCCCGGCGTCCCGCAGCGCCCCGCTGCCCGCGGCGACCCGGACCCCGGCCGCGCGCAGCAGCCGTACGGGAGCGGTGCGCAGGCCCCGGCGTTCCAGGGCGGCGCAGTCCCCCTGGGGCAGGCAGGTCACCCCCACCCCGGCGGCGGCCAGCTGGTCGGCGGCGCGCGCGGCCGCGTCCAGGGGGAGCCGGGACAGACCGCCGCAGGGGCCGATGGTCACCCCGGGCCGGAGCCCCCCGGCCATCGCGGCGAGCCGGGCGAGACGGCCGGGGTCGTCACCGTCGGTGTGCAGGTCGACGGGGCAGCCGTGCTCGGCGGCCAGCTCCAGGACCGCTTCGAGGAAGCCCGTCGGGTCGGGGTCCAGGTCGGGGCAGCCGCCGATCACCGAGGCGCCCATCTTGACCGCGTCGCGCAGCATGGCGAGCCCGTCGGCTCCGGCCACCCCCGTCAGCAGCCGGGGGACGGCCACCGCCGTGAGGTCGGTGAGCCCGCGCAGGGAGCGGCGGGCCTGGAGGACGGCCTCCATGGGGCCGAGGCCGTGCACGTCGCCGATCCGGACGTGGGAGCGCAGGGCGGTCGCCCCGTGGCCGAGCTGGAGCAGGGCCGACTCGGTGGCGCGGCGCTGCACCTCGTCGGGGGCGTACGAGACCGGCCCCTCGGAGTCCGCCGTCAGGGCGGTGTCCCCGTGGGCGTGCGGCTCGGCGGGGGCGGGCAGGAGCAGGTAGCCGGTCAGGTCGACCCGGGACAGCGCCGGCGCGGGCAGGCTGCCCGCGGTGCCGACGGCCTGGATCCGGCCCGCGCCGAGCCGGACGTCCACCGTGCGGCCGTCCGTGAGCCGGGCCCCGGCCAGCAGCAGCCCGCCGGTCTCGGGTCCGGAACCGCGGGCGCCGCCACCGGCAGGGTTGCGCGGGGAGTGGGACGGCTGCTGCGGCTGGCTGTCGGACATCGCGCTCCTGCGGTGGCTCGGGCGGTTCCTGTGCCGTGGCCGCAGCCTGCGGCCCAAGATCACGCAGCGTGCTCAGAGCCTAGGGCGCGGGGCTCGTCGGTTCGCGGAAGAGCGAAATAGTCGTACCGGTGTGGTGCCCGTGCGCCGGGGCGGAGCCGACCGCGCTCCGGCGCGGAGCAGGCGGGGCCGCATAACAACCTCCGAAACTCTTCGGCGGGGGCTCGCGGACCGGTTGGAGGGGGCGGAGTGGTCGGGGGAGGGGAGGGGCGGTTGTGACACCTGACACAAACGGGGCGGAAATCGGTCCGAGAGGGCTCGGGCCTTGATCGAAATACTCTTGCCGGGGCCTTCAGGGCCCAGTCCCCCCAAAGGATTTGGGCGATCGGCGGGCGACCGTGTAATGTCTTCATCGCTCGCCCCAATAGCTCAGTCGGTAGAGCGTCTCCATGGTAAGGAGAAGGTCTGCGGTTCGATTCCGCATTGGGGCTCTGGTGAGAGAGGCCCCCCATCCTCGGGTGGGGAGCGGATCTCATCAAAGCGGCGTAGCTCAGTCGGTAGAGCAAGCGGCTCATAATCGCTGTGTCACCGGTTCAAGTCCGGTCGCCGCTACACCCAGTAGCCGATTGCGGGGTCGGTCTCCCGATCGGCTACTCTTTTATGCGTTCATCCGTCCTACTGTCCGTCAAGGAGCACTCACGTGGCTGCCACCGACGTCCGCCCGAAGATCACGCTGGCCTGCGTGGAGTGCAAGGAGCGGAACTACATCACCAAGAAGAACCGGCGTAACAACCCGGATCGCATGGAGATGAAGAAGCACTGCCCGCGTTGCAACTCGCACACCGCGCACCGCGAGACCCGCTGATCCTGGCGAAGTCTCTCGACTAATTGGCATCGTCACGAGGTCGTCCCCCTCATTTGGGGGGCGGCCTCGTGTCGTTTCCGCGTATCCGATCGCTGATCACCGATCACGGTTCGCGGCCGCGAGCGCGGTAGCGGTGAGTGACGGTCGTCCGCTCGCCTTTGTGTGTCCTTGTGTTGTTTCCAACTGGAGGTAGTGAGCCATGGCCCTCGACCAGTCCTTCGTGGGGCGGACCTACCCGCCCACCGATCCCTACGAGGTGGGTCGGGAGAAGATCCGCGAATTCGCGGTCGCGGTGGGCGACGACAATCCCGTCTACACCGACCCCGAGGCGGCCAAGGCCTTCGGCCACCAGGACGTCATCGCCCCCCCGACCTTCGTGTTCGCCATCACCTTCGCCGCTGCCGGCCAGGTCATCGCAGACCCCCAGCTCGGGCTGGACTACAGCCGCGTCGTGCACGGGGACCAGAAGTTCTCCTACGTCCGCCCCGTGCGGGCGGGCGACCGGCTCACGGTGACCTCCACGATCGAGTCCGTGAAGTCCCTCGCCGGCAACGACGTCATCGACATCCGCGGCGAGGTCCACGACGAGTCCGGCGAGCACGTGGTGACGGCGTGGAGCAAGCTCGTCTCCCGCGCCCCCGAGGAGGCCTGAGATGACCGCGAAGATCCAGTACGACGACGTCGAGGTCGGCACCGAGCTGCCGGGGGCCTCCTTCCCCGTGACGCGCGCCACGCTCGTCCGGTACGCGGGCGCCTCGGGTGACTTCAACCCGATCCACTGGAACGAGAAGTTCGCCAAGGAGGTCGGGCTGCCGGACGTGATCGCGCACGGCATGTTCACCATGGCCGAGGCGATCCGTGTGGTGACCGACTGGGCCGGCGACCCCGGTTCGGTCGTCGAGTACGGCGTCCGCTTCACCCGCCCGGTCATCGTCCCGAACGACGACGAGGGCGCCGTGATCGAGATCAGCGCGAAGGTCGCCGTGAAGCTGGACGACAACCGGGTCCGGGTGGACCTGACGGCGACGAGCGCGGGCCAGAAGGTCCTCGGCATGTCCCGTGCGGTGGTCCGGCTCGCCTGAGGCTTCCCCCCCCGCCCGACGCCGGGCGGGGCGACAGGGTGTGCGCCCCCACGCGGTGGCGCACACCCCGCCCCGCGAGGGCCGTCGCCCCGTGCCGCCACCACCCGCCCGCCCCCGCCCCGCCGCCGCCCCCCTCTTCCGCCCCCCTGCACACGTGGAAAGTGCCGCGCCCATCGGTCTTGCCAAGTTAGTGATTGAGCACTAACTTGAAGACATGGCCAGGATGAGTGCAGAGGAGCGGCGCGAGAGCGTCATTCGAGCGGCGGCCCGGGAGTTCGCCCAGGGCGGCTACTACGGGACGTCGACCGAGGCCATCGCCAAACGGGTCGGGGTCTCACAGCCGTACCTGTTCCGGCTCTTCCCCAACAAGCAGGCCATCTTCCTCGCGGCGTCCGCCCGCTGCCTGGAGACCACCCGGCAGGTGTTCGCCGACGCGGCGGACGGCCTGGAGGGCGACGAGGCGCGCCACGCCATGGCGGAGGCCTACACCCGGCTGATCGCCGAAGACCCGCACGTGCTCCAGATGCAGCTCCAGATGTACGTCACCATCGCCGCCGCCGAGGCGGCCGGGGACCGCGAGCTCGGTGAGCTCGTCCGGGCCGGCTGGCTCGCGCTGTGGGACACCGTCTCGGTGCCCCTGGGGTGCGACGCCGTCGCGACCGCCGGCTTCATGGCGCAGGGGATGCTCATCAACACCCTCTCCGCCATGGGATTTCCGCCCGGTCACCGCATCTGGGAGGGCCTCTACCCCTCGGGCGCGGTCGAGGGGCGGTAGCCCTCACCCTCGGGCCCGAGCGGCCCGGGCCTCTTTCTGTCCATCGAAGTTAGTCAGCAATAACTAACCAATCGCAGGGGGATCCACACCATGAAGCAGCGAGAGCACCAGCCACGGCACCAGCCACAACACCAGTCACGGGGCCGGCAGGAGGAACCGGGGAGCCGTCGGGAGGAAGGGGCCCGGCTCAGTCGGTCCGCCGTCTGGGCGCTCGTCCTCACCGGCGCCGCCAGCTTCATGGCAGCCCTCGACAACCTCGTCGTCACCACCGCCCTCCCCGCCATCCGCGCCGACCTCGGCGGAAAGCTGGAGGACCTGGAGTGGACGGTGAACGCCTACACGCTCACCTTCGCCGTCCTGCTGCTCTTCGGATCCGCCCTCGGGGACCGCTTCGGCCGCCGCCGGCTCTTCGTCGCCGGGCTCGCCGTCTTCAGCGCGGCCTCCGCCGCGGCCGCCCTCGCCTCCGGGATAGACGAGCTGATCGCCGCCCGCGCCGTCCAGGGCGTCGGCGCGGCGATCATGATGCCGCTCTCCCTCACCCTGCTCACCGTCGCCGTGCCGGCCGCCCGACGCGGCATGGCCCTCGGCATCTACGGAGCCGTCAGCGGCCTCGCCGTCGCCAGTGGCCCCCTCATCGGCGGCAGCCTCACCGAGCACATCTCCTGGCAGTGGATCTTCTGGCTCAACGTGCCGATCGGCGTCGCCCTGATCCCGCTCTCCCGACTGCGCCTCAACGAGTCCACCGCCCCCGGCTCCCGCCTCGACGTCCCCGGCACCCTCCTCATCAGCGGCGGCCTGTTCGGCATCGTCTACGGCCTGGTCAACGCCAACGCCCACGGCTGGACCAGCGCCCCCGTCCTGACCGGCCTGATCGCCGGCAGCGCCCTCGTCGGCGGGTTCGTCGTGCACGGTTTCCGCAACGCGAACCCCATGCTCCCCATGCGTCTCTTCCGGGACCGGGGCTTCTTCGGGATCAACTTCGCCGGCCTGCTGATGTACCTGGGCATGTTCGGCTCGATCTTCCTGCTCAGCCAGTTCCTCCAGGGCGTCGCCGGCTACTCGCCCACCGAGGCCGGACTGCGCATGCTCCCCTGGACCGGCATGGCCGTGATCGTCGCCCCGATCGCGGGCATCCTCTCCGACCGGATCGGCGGCCGCCCCGTCGTCGTCGCCGGACTGGTCCTCCAGGCCATCGGCCTCGGCTGGTTCGCGGCCGTCCTCAGCACCGACGTCTCCTACAGCACCCAGCTCCCGGCCCTGATCCTCAGCGGGATCGGCATGTCCCTCTACTTCGCCCCCGCGAGCAACGTGCTCATGTCCACCGTGACCCCCGCCGACCAGGGCAAGGCCTCCGGCACCAACAGCGCCCTGCGCGAGGTCGGCGGAGCCCTCGGTGTGGCCGTCCTCGCCTCCGTCTTCTCCGCCCGGGGCGGCTACGAGACCCCGCAGACCTTCACCGACGGGACCGTGCCCGCCCTCTGGATCGGCGCCCTCGTCGTCGCCCTCGCCGCCGGGCTGGCCCTGCTCCTGCCCCGCCGGAACCGGCCCCCGGCCCGCGTCGCCGGCTCCGACGCCCCCACCGCGGAGCGCCCCGCCGGAGAGCCGGCCCCCGCCGCCGGCTGATCGCCGCCCCGGCCCAACCCCGCGCCCCTCGCCGACCCCGCTCGCCGGCCGCGCCCGCGCCCGGGCGGGCCCGCGAGCACCGCGGCCCCGGCCGCGCGCGAGGTTCCGTACGGCCCCGTGACCACCAAGGAGAACCCGTCATGCCCGACATCCCCTGGTCCACGCCCACCCAGGCCGCCCCCGACGCCGAGGTCTACGTCATGGCCTCCCGCTTCGAGACCGCCACCCTCGGCGGCGCCGTGAAGTTCTTCCTCAAGGCCCCCGGCATCGTCCTCCAGATACGCAAGGCCCCCGGCGCCCACGGGGTCGCCCTGCGCGCCCGCGTCCTGCGCCGCACCTTCCTGACCCTCTCGGCCTGGGAGGACCGCGACGCCCTCTACCGCTTCGCCCGCAGCGAGCCGCACCGATCCAGCTCCCGGGCGGCGGCCGCCTTCACCAAGGAAGCCGCGTTCACCTTCTGGACCGTGCGCGCCTCGGAACTGCCCATCCGCTGGGAGGAGGCGGAGCGCCGTCTGGCGGAGCAGGAGCGGACCTCCTGAGGCGACCTGCCGAGTGCCCGGCGGGGATGCGAGGGGGGTGGACCGTACTCTTGTCCACGTGCAGGAACTCCACGATGCCCCCCTCGCCCCCCTGACCACCTTCCGCCTCGGCGGCCCGGCGGCCCGGCTGATCACCGCCACCACGGACGCCGAGGTCGTCGACGCCGTGCGCGCCGCGGACGAGAGCGGCACCCCGCTCCTGGTCATCGGCGGCGGCAGCAACCTGGTCATCGGAGACCGGGGCTTCGGCGGCACCGCCCTGCGCATCGCGACCACCGGCTACGACCTGGACGGGACGCGGCTGGAGCTCGCCGCCGGCGAGAACTGGAGCGACGCCGTCGCCCGCACCGTCGCGGCGGGCCTGGCGGGCATCGAATGCCTCGCCGGGATCCCCGGCTCGGCCGGCGCCACCCCGATCCAGAACGTCGGGGCGTACGGCCAGGAGGTCTGCGACACCATCACCGAGGTCGTCGCCTACGACCGCGCCACCCGCGCGACGGTCACCCTGAGCGCCGCCGAGTGCGCCTTCCGGTACCGCAACAGCACCTTCAAGGACCAGCCCGACCGCTACGTCGTCCTGCGCGTGCGCTTCGCCCTGGAGGACGCCGGCGGGCTCTCCGCCCCGATCAAGTACCCGGAGACCGCCCGCGCCCTCGGCGTCGAGGCCGGAGACCGGGTCCCGGCCGCCGCCGCCCGCGAGACCGTCCTGCGCCTGCGCGCCGGCAAGGGCATGGTCCTGGACCCCGCCGACCACGACACCTGGTCCGCCGGATCCTTCTTCCACAACCCGATCCTGACCGACGAGGCCTACACCGCCTTCCTCGCCCGCGCCCAGGACCGCCTCGGCCCCGACACCACGCCGCCCGCGTACCCGGCCGGCGAGGGCCGTACGAAGACCAGCGCGGCCTGGCTGATCGACAAGGCCGGCTTCACCAAGGGCTACGGCGCCGGTCCGGCCCGGATCTCCACCAAGCACACCCTCGCCCTCACCAACCGCGGCGGGGCCACCACCGAGGACCTCCTGGTGCTGGCCCGCGAGGTCGTCGCCGGAGTGCACGCCGCCTTCGGCGTGACCCTCGTCAACGAGCCGGTGACGGTGGGCGTCGACCTCTGACATGCGCTGCCCCCGGCACGGGGCCGGTACGGACCCCACCCGCCTCGTGGGACGCGAGATCAGCCGGGTCGTCGCGTCCTGGCACATCTGGGAGGGCGAGCGTTCCGAGGCGCCCCTGGACGTCTGGCTGGTCGACAGCGCGGGCGACTGCACGCGCATCACCACCGGGTCGGACCAGTGCCTCATCGTCGAGGCCGCCGTCCCCCACGCCCCGCACGACATGGGGGAGTGGGGCCGCATCGAGGTCGGCGAGGACCTCGGCGACCACGCCTTCCTGCGCCATCTCGGCCGGACCGTCGCCTCGGTGGCGGAGTTCGGCCTCCCCGAGCAGGGCCGCACCCACCTGGAGATCGGTTTCCCGGACGGGGACAGGGTGCGGGCCGACTGTTACGACGGGGACCTGCGGCTCACCCGCTGAGCCAGTGGTCGATCCCGCCGAGCAGCTTGGCCTGTACGTCCTCCGGCGCGGCGCTGCCGCGCACCGACTGGCGGGCCAGCTCGGCGAGTTCGGCGTCCGTGAAGCCGTGGTGGAGGCGGGCGATCTCGTACTGGGCCGCGAGGCGGGAACCGAAGAGCAGCGGGTCGTCCGCGCCCAGCGCCATCGGCACGCCGGCCTCGAAGAGGGTCCGCAGCGGCACGTCCTCGTGACGCTCGTACACCCCGAGGGCCACGTTGGAGGCCGGGCAGACCTCGCAGGTGATCTGCCGGTCGGCGAGCCTCTTGAGCAGCCGGGGGTCCTCCGCGGCCCGTACGCCGTGCCCGATGCGGGTGGCGTGCAGGTCGTCGAGGCAGTCCCGCACCGAGGAGGGCCCGGTCAGCTCGCCCCCGTGGGGGGCGGCGAGGAGGCCGCCGTCGCGGGCGATGGCGAAGGCCCGGTCGAAGTCGCGGGCCATGCCCCGGCGCTCGTCGTTGGACAGGCCGAACCCGACGACCCCGCGGTCGGCGTAGCGGACGGCCAGCCGGGCCAGGGTGCGGGCGTCCAGGGGGTGCTTCATGCGGTTGGCGGCGATCACCACCCGCATCCCGAGGCCCGTCTCGCGGGAGGCGGAGTCCACGGCGTCCAGGATGACCTCGACGGCCGGGATCATGCCGCCGAGGAGCGGGGCGTAGGAGGTGGGGTCGACCTGGATCTCCAGCCAGCCGCTGCCGTCCCGTACGTCCTCCTCGGCGGCCTCGCGCACCAACCGGCGAATGTCGTCGGGTTCGCGCAGGCAGGAGCGGGCGGCGTCGTAGAGGCGCTGGAAACGGAACCAGCCGCGCTCGTCGGTGGCGCGCAGCTTGGGCGGCTCCCCGGCGGTCAGCGCGTCGGGGAGGCGGACCCCGTACTTGTCGGCGAGCTCCAGCAGGGTCGATGGTCGCATCGAGCCGGTGAAGTGCAGGTGGAGGTGGGCTTTCGGCAGAAGCGTGAGATCGCGTACGTGCTCCATCTCCCGATCCTGCCGTACGCGCCGCCCGATCGGCAGCCGGATTACCTGAACGGGACCTTGCCCGAACGGAAATTCTGGTTCCGCGCCCACCGGTGAGCCCGCGGAGCCCCGGAAACGCCCGAGCGGCGACTCCCGGTGGGGGAGCCGCCGCTCGGGCGCTCGACGGACAGGTCCGTGATCAACGGGCCTAGGCCTTGGCCTCGGCCAGCAGCTTCTGGAGGCGGGACACGCCCTCGACCAGGTCCTCGTCGCCCAGGGCGTAGGACAGGCGCAGGTAGCCCGGGGTGCCGAAGGCCTCGCCCGGGACCACCGCGACCTCGGCCTCGTCCAGGATCAGCGCGGCCAGCTCGGCGGAGGTCTGCGGGCGCTTGCCGCGGATCTCCTTGCCGAGCAGCTCCTTGACCGACGGGTACGCGTAGAAGGCGCCCTCGGGGGTCGGGCAGAAGACGCCGTCGATCTCGTTCAGCATCCGCACGATGGTCTGGCGGCGGCGGTCGAAGGCCGTGCGCATCTCGTGGACGGCGTCCAGGTTGCCGGAGACGGCGGCCAGCGCCGCGACCTGGGCCACGTTGGAGACGTTGGAGGTGGCGTGCGACTGCAGGTTGGTCGCGGCCTTGACCACGTCCTTCGGGCCGACGATCCAGCCCACGCGCCAGCCGGTCATGGCGTACGTCTTGGCGACGCCGTTGACGATGATGCAGCGGTCGGCCAGCTCGGGGACGATCGCCGGGAGGGAGACGAACTTCGCGTCGCCGTAGACGAGGTGCTCGTAGATCTCGTCGGTGAGGACCCACAGGCCCTTGTCGGCGGCCCAGCGGCCGATGGCCTCGGCGTCGGCCTCGCTGTAGACGGCGCCCGTCGGGTTGGACGGGGAGACGAACAGGACGACCTTGGTGCGCGCGGTGCGCGCGGCCTCCAGCTGCTCGACGGAGACCCGGTAGCCGGTGGTCTCGTCGGCGACGACCTCCACCGGGACACCGCCGGCGAGGCGGATCGACTCGGGGTAGGTGGTCCAGTACGGGGCCGGGACGATGACCTCGTCGCCCGGGTCGAGGATCGCGGCGAAGGCCTCGTAGATGGCCTGCTTGCCGCCGTTGGTCACCAGGACCTGGGAGGCGTCGACCTCGTAGCCGGAGTCGCGCAGCGTCTTGGCGGCGATGGCGGCCTTCAGCTCGGGCAGGCCGCCGGCCGGCGTGTAGCGGTGGTACTTCGGGTTGCGGCAGGCCTCGACCGCCGCTTCCACGATGTAGTCCGGGGTGGGGAAGTCGGGCTCGCCCGCGCCGAAGCCGATCACCGGACGTCCGGCGGCCTTGAGGGCCTTGGCCTTGGCGTCCACGGCGAGGGTGGCGGACTCGGAAATGGCGCCGATGCGGGCGGACACCCGGCGCTCGGAGGAAGGCGTTGCAGAGGTCATGCGGCCAATCGTCCCAGACGGCCCGGAAGCGCCGCACACCGTTTCAGGTACCGGACGGAGCAGGTCCGGATCCTTTCTGTTCGACGTCAGGGCCCGGAACACGTATGCTCACCTCTCGTTGGTCCCCGCCAAGCGCCCCAGAGCGTGCGCACTCCGTGCACTCGCTCGGATGCGGTAGGTTGGGGAACGCAAAGGGTCGTAGCTCAATTGGTAGAGCACTGGTCTCCAAAACCAGCGGTTGGGGGTTCGAGTCCCTCCGGCCCTGCTCCACACTCCTTCTCGGATGTGTGCGCAGGTACGTACTTCGATGCAACGCCGTGCGGCGCAACCGGGCGCGGCTACGGCCACGACCCGGATTCAGGTGAGAGACGTGACGGACGCCCTGGGCTCCATCGACATGCCTGACGCCGAGGACGACACCCGCGAGAAGAAGGCCCGCAAGGGCGGCAAGCGCGGCAAGAAGGGCCCTCTCGGCCGTCTCGCGCTTTTCTACCGCCAGATCGTCGCGGAACTCCGCAAGGTCGTATGGCCCACTCGAAACCAGCTCTCGACGTACACCACCGTGGTGATCGTGTTCGTCGTCATCATGATCGGTCTTGTGACCGTGATTGACTATGGGTTCCAGGAAGCCATCAAGTTCGTCTTCGGCTGATCCCCGCGGAGGGCGGCGCCTTGATGGGTGCCGCCCGTTTTCGCATGTTCGACCACCTTTTGTATCCAGGAAGAAGCAGCCACCGTGTCTGACCCGAACCTGAACGTGAGCGACGAGTCCGTCGAGTCCGTCGAGTCCGTTGAGGACCAGCTCGACATCGTCGAGGGTGCCGACGCCGTGGACCCCGACGAGGTCGAGCTGGCAGACGCCGAGGCCGGCACCGCCGCCGAGGAAGCCGCGCTCCACGTCGAGGACGAGGCCGACGAGGCTGACGAGATCGAGGACGACGCCGAGGCCGAGAACGCCGCCGACGCCGTCGAGGACGACGCCGAAGACGAGACCGACGCCGCCGCGGACGAGACCGACGAGGACGAGGCCGAAGAGGCCGCCGAGGTCGAGCCCGCCGAGCCGGTCGACCCCGTCCAGGCCCTCCGTGACGAGCTGCGCCTGCTCCCCGGCGAGTGGTACGTCATCCACACCTACGCGGGCTACGAGAAGCGCGTGAAGGCGAACCTCGAACAGCGCGCCGTCTCGCTCAACGTCGAGGACTTCATCTACTCGGCCGAGGTGCCCGAGGAAGAGATCGTCCAGATCAAGAACGGCGAGCGCAAGAACGTCCGGCAGAACAAGCTGCCCGGTTACGTTCTCGTCCGCATGGACCTGACGAACGAGTCCTGGGGCGTCGTCCGCAACACCCCCGGCGTCACCGGCTTCGTGGGCAACGCGTACGACCCGTACCCGCTGACGCTCGACGAGATCGTCAAGATGCTCGCGCCGGAAGCCAAGGAGAAGGCCGACAAGGCCGCCGCCGAGGCCGCCGGTCTGCCCGCGCCGTCCGTCAAGCGCACCATCGAGGTCCTGGACTTCGAGGTCGGCGACTCGGTCACCGTCACCGACGGCCCGTTCGCGACGCTGCAGGCGACGATCAACGAGATCAACCCGGACTCGAAGAAGGTCAAGGGCCTCGTCGAGATCTTCGGTCGCGAGACCCCGGTCGAGCTCAGCTTCGACCAGATCCAGAAGAACTGATCCAGGTCTTCTGGACCACTGCTTCGAACAGGTCAGACCACCCCGAAAAGGGCGGTCTGACCTGCTCGGTTTTCAGCCTCGCACCGATACCCGTTATCGTGGTGCGGTATGCCTCCATCCGGATGACCGGATTGGCGGCGAAAAACTCTCACTAGGACCCGGAGAGAGCAATGCCTCCCAAGAAGAAGAAGATCACGGGGCTCATCAAGCTCCAGATCAAGGCCGGCGCGGCCAACCCGGCACCGCCGGTCGGCCCCGCGCTCGGTCAGCACGGCGTCAACATCATGGAGTTCTGCAAGGCCTACAACGCCGCGACCGAGTCGCAGCGTGGCATGGTCGTGCCGGTGGAGATCACGGTCTACGACGACCGTTCCTTCACCTTCATCACCAAGACTCCGCCGGCCGCGCGCCTCATCCTGAAGAGCGCGGGCGTGGAGAAGGGCTCCGGCGAGCCGCACAAGACCAAGGTCGCGAAGCTCACGCGTGACCAGGTCCGTGAGATCGCCACGCTCAAGATGCCCGACCTCAACGCCAACGACATCGACGCGGCCGAGAAGATCATCGCCGGCACCGCGCGTTCGATGGGCATCACGGTCGAAGGCTGATTCAGCCACCCCGCCCAGCAGCACCAGTGGTAGGACCAAGCGCTGGTCCGCACCACGACTCCACGCCTGAAGTCACCAAACAGGAGCAGAAGTGAAGCGCAGCAAGACTCTCCGCGCTGCGGACGCCAAGATCGACCGGGACAAGCTGTACGCCCCGCTCGAGGCCGTCCGTATCGCCAAGGAGACCTCCGCGACCAAGTTCGACAGCACCGTCGAGATCGCCTTCCGCCTGGGTGTAGACCCGCGCAAGGCCGACCAGATGGTCCGCGGCACCGTGAACCTCCCGCACGGCACCGGCAAGACCGCCCGGGTCCTGGTCTTCGCGACCGGTGACCGTGCTGCGGCCGCGGAAGCCGCCGGCGCCGACATCGTCGGCGATGACGAGCTGATCAACGAGATCGCCAAGGGCAACCGCCTGAACGAGTTCGACGCGGTCGTCGCCACCCCGGACCTCATGGGCAAGGTCGGCCGCCTCGGCCGCGTGCTCGGTCCCCGTGGCCTGATGCCGAACCCGAAGACCGGCACCGTCACCATGGACGTCGCCAAGGCTGTCACCGAGATCAAGGGTGGCAAGATCGAGTTCCGCGTCGACAAGCACTCGAACCTGCACTTCATCATCGGCAAGGTCTCCTTCTCCGATGAGCAGCTGGTCGAGAACTACGCGGCGGCCCTGGACGAGATCATCCGTCTGAAGCCGTCCGCCGCCAAGGGCCGCTACATCAAGAAGGCCGCCCTCAGCACCACGATGGGTCCCGGCATCCTGCTGGACTCCAACCGCACCCGGAACCTCCTCGTCGAGGAAGACCCGGCGTCTGTCTGATCCGGCCCAGGCCAGATCGGACCACTGAGTGGTTGAACGGGCTCCGCACCCCCTTTCGGGGGGGTGCGGGGCCCGTTTCCGTTTCGTGGCCACAATCGAGAGGCGCGCGGCCCAAACCCCGGTTAAGGTCAAGACTTCGCCAAACGATCACACAGGGGTGGGGACTCCACATGACGACGTACCGCAACAGGACCGCCGGGGCCGTACTGGCCGCCGCACTGCTCGTGGGTGGGGCCACGGCCTGCGAGAGCGGCAAGAAGGACGACGGCGGCAAGGCGGCGGGCGCCCAGGCGACCCCGTCCGCCCCGGGCGCCGGCCAGGGCGCGGCGAAGGGCGTCGCGAACGCGACCCCGGCCGCGTACCTGGAGAAGGTGCAGAAGAAGTCCGAGGAGATCACCTCGCTGCGCTACACCGCGGTGACCACCTCCGGGGGCGAGACGAGCAACAGCGAGGTGTCGCTGCAGACGAAGCCCTCCCTGGCCATGACCATGAAGGTCAGCGGCGGTGATGACGCCGCCGAGATCCGCCTGGTCGACGGCGCCATGTTCATCGGCGCCGACGGCCAGTGGATCAAGTTCGACATGAAGAGCGCGGACGCGGCCACCCAGAAGAAGCTGGAGGGCTCCGGCGGGGACAAGTCCGCCGAGAACCCGGGTGACCGCGCCGGCGAGCTGCTCAAGGCCGAGGACCTCAAGACCGTCGGCGACGAGACCGTGGACGGCGTGAAGACCAAGCACGTCAGCGGCACGGTCACCCTGGAGCAGATGCGGGCCGCCCTGACCGGCGCGACGCCGGAGGCCCGGACGCGCCAGGAGAAGTCGGTCCAGGCCCTGGAGGACGAGGGGATCCAAAAGCTCACGATCGACATGTGGATCGACGAGTCGGACCACACCAAGCAGGTCCGCACCCGCGGCGAGGCCAAGAACGGCCCGCTGGAGTCCACGATCAAGTTCCTCGACTACAACCAGCCGGTCGACATCGCCGCCCCGCCGGCGGACCAGGTCATGGACCTCGCCGAGCTGTCGAAGGGCTGATCAAGGCCCTTGGTGGCCGCTCGGGTCCGGTCGTCGCCGGCCCGACCCGGGCGGATTTGCTTGACATCGGATGCTTCGCGTACGCTTCACCAGAAGCCAAAGACCGCTGGTCGTTGCCGTGCTCGCAAGAGTGCGGTGGCCGAAGGATCCGCCGCAAGCGGACGTCCTGCGTAGGTGTTCGTGGAAGGTTCCCAGATTCGTCTGGTCGAGCCGTGCCCCGTGCGCTTGCGCCGGGGCGTTTTGTTTGTCCGGCCCCTTCTGAGCGGTCCTCATCACCCGGAAGGAGGCCGAAGCGCTATGCCGACGCCCAACAAGGCTGCCGCGGTAGCCGAGCTCAAGGACGCGTTCCAGAGCTCGAACGCCGCCGTGCTGACCGAGTACCGGGGTCTCACCGTCGCGCAGCTCAAGACGCTGCGTCGTTCGCTCGGTGAGAACGCCCAGTACGCCGTGGTGAAGAACACGCTGACCAAGATTGCGGCCAACCAGGCCGGGATCACCGCGCTGGACGAGCACTTCGCTGGTCCTACCGCGGTCGCCTTCATCACCGGTGACCCGGTGGAGTCGGCGAAGAGCCTGCGTGACTTCGCCAAGGACAACCCGAACCTCATCATCAAGGCGGGTGTCCTTGATGGTAAGGCGCTCACCGCCGATGAGATCAAGAAGCTTGCGGACCTCGAGTCCCGCGAGGTTCTGCTCAGCAAGCTGGCCGGCGCGTTCAAGGGCAAGCAGTCTCAGGCTGCCTCGCTCTTCCAGGCGCTGCCGTCGAAGTTCGTCCGCACCGCGGAAGCGCTTCGCGTCAAGCTCGCCGAGCAGGGCGGTGCCGAGTAATTCGGCTCGCGCACTGATCCACGCCGCCTAGTGCGTGGGTCAAAGCGGGCCGTTACGCCCGCCTCTCAATACATCCGGCACCTGCCGAATTAGTGGAAGGATCGCCCATCATGGCGAAGCTCACCCAGGACGAACTCCTCGCCCAGTTCGAGGAGCTCACCCTCATCGAGCTCTCCGAGTTCGTGAAGGCGTTCGAGGAGAAGTTCGACGTCACCGCCGCCGCGGCCGTCGCCGTTGCCGGCCCGGGCGCCCCCGCCGCCGCTGAGGCCGTCGAGGAGCAGGACGAGTTCGACGTCATCCTCACCGGTGCCGGCGACAAGAAGATCCAGGTCATCAAGGTCGTGCGCGAGCTCACCTCCCTGGGCCTCAAGGAGGCCAAGGACCTCGTGGACGGCGCCCCGAAGCCCGTTCTCGAGAAGGTCGCCAAGGAGGCCGCTGACAAGGCCGCCGAGGCCCTCAAGGCTGCCGGCGCTGGCGTCGAGGTCAAGTAACACCTCGGGGGCCCTCTGAGGCCCCTTCAAAGGGCGATCACCCGTAAGGGTGGTCGCCCTTTGGCGTACCCGCAGTGCCTGACTTGCCCTGGTCTCGTTGGGGAGTAGGGTGATCATCGTTGCCTCGGAGCAGGGTCCGGAGATGATCCGCCTGGAGCAGGAGCCCTTGACGAACGGCCGGCGGCGCGCAATTCTCAGTCCCGTCGCCGGGCACTCGGGCGGATCGGCCGGTTCGATCCCGGATCCGAGGTATGGATCGGTGACGAAGAGGGCAGTACTGATACGCGCTCTGTGTGCGAGAGCCGCAGCAGCGTTAGGGACGCAGGGTTGGTTTTTAAACGACGTGGGGAAGGCCTGTTGCCGGTTTCCGGAAACCTGGTCTGGACATCAGTGAGCCTTGTGGCTACACTGACCCTTTGCGCTGCCTGTTAGCTGCCCCCTGCCCGTCGCCAGGGGCATGCCCACGCTTGAGCACACCTGACTGATCGTCCCTGAACTGGTCATTTGGCCGGATCGAGAGCGCCTGTCTTCTGTGTCGGCTGGGACCGGTACGCGCGTAGTGAGTCCGAGCCCTCGGAAGGACCCCCTCTTGGCCGCCTCGCGCAACGCCTCGACCAATACGAACAACGGTGCCAGCACTGCCCCGCTGCGCATCTCCTTTGCAAAGATCAAGGAACCCCTCGAGGTTCCGAACCTCCTGGCGCTGCAGACCGAAAGCTTTGACTGGCTGCTCGGGAACGCCGCCTGGAAGTCTCGCGTCGAGTCGGCGCTTGAGAGTGGACAGGACGTCCCCACCAAGTCCGGTCTGGAAGAGATCTTCGAGGAGATCTCGCCGATCGAGGACTTCTCCGGGTCGATGTCGCTGACCTTCCGCGACCACCGTTTCGAGCCGGCGAAGAACTCTGTCGACGAGTGCAAGGACCGCGACTTCACGTTCGCGGCGCCGCTGTTCGTCACGGCCGAGTTCACGAACAACGAGACCGGAGAGATCAAGTCTCAGACGGTCTTCATGGGCGATTTCCCGCTCATGACCAACAAGGGCACCTTCGTCATCAACGGCACCGAGCGTGTCGTCGTGTCGCAGCTTGTCCGCTCCCCCGGTGTCTACTTCGACTCCTCCATCGACAAGACGTCCGACAAGGACATCTTCGCCGCCAAGATCATCCCGTCCCGGGGTGCCTGGCTTGAGATGGAGATCGACAAGCGCGACATGGTCGGTGTTCGCATCGACCGCAAGCGCAAGCAGTCCGTCACCGTTCTCCTGAAGGCTCTCGGTTGGACCACCGAGCAGATCCTGGAGGAGTTCGGCGAGTACGAGTCCATGCGCGCCACCCTGGAGAAGGACCACACCCAGGGTCAGGACGACGCGCTGCTCGACATCTACCGCAAGCTGCGTCCGGGCGAACCGCCGACCCGCGAGGCCGCTCAGACGCTGCTCGAGAACCTCTACTTCAACCCGAAGCGCTACGACCTCGCGAAGGTCGGCCGCTACAAGGTGAACAAGAAGCTCGGCGCGGAAGAGCCGCTGAACGCCGGTGTGCTCACCACCGACGACATCATCGCGACCATCCGTTACCTCGTGAAGCTCCACGCGGGCGAGACCGAGACCACCGGTGAGTCGGGTCGTTCGATCGTCGTCGAGACCGACGACATCGACCACTTCGGCAACCGTCGTCTGCGCAACGTCGGCGAGCTCATCCAGAACCAGGTCCGCACGGGTCTGGCTCGTATGGAGCGCGTCGTCCGCGAGCGGATGACGACCCAGGACGTCGAGGCGATCACGCCGCAGACCCTGATCAACATCCGGCCGGTCGTCGCCTCCATCAAGGAGTTCTTCGGCACCAGCCAGCTGTCGCAGTTCATGGACCAGAACAACCCGCTGTCGGGTCTGACGCACAAGCGTCGTCTCTCGGCTCTGGGTCCCGGTGGTCTGTCCCGTGAGCGGGCCGGCTTCGAGGTCCGTGACGTTCACCCGTCGCACTACGGCCGCATGTGCCCGATCGAGACCCCTGAAGGCCCGAACATCGGTCTGATCGGCTCGCTCGCGTCCTACGGTCGCGTCAACGCGTTCGGCTTCGTCGAGACCCCGTACCGCAAGGTCATCGACGGTGTCGTCACCGACGACGTCGACTACCTGACCGCGGACGAGGAAGACCGCTTCGTCATCGCCCAGGCCAACGCCGGCCTGTCCGAGGACATGCGCTTCACCGAGAACCGCGTGCTGGTTCGTCGTCGTGGCGGCGAGATCGACTACATCGCCGGCGACGACGTCGACTACATGGACGTCTCCCCGCGCCAGATGGTGTCCGTCGCGACCGCGATGATCCCCTTCCTGGAGCACGACGACGCCAACCGTGCCCTCATGGGCGCGAACATGATGCGCCAGGCCGTTCCGCTCATCAAGGCGGAGGCGCCGCTCGTCGGCACCGGCATGGAGTACCGCTGTGCGGTCGACGCCGGTGACTCGATCCGTGCGGAGAAGGACGGTGTCGTCCAGGAGGTCTCGGCCGACTACATCACCGTCGCCAACGACGACGGCACGTACACCACGTACCGCGTCGCGAAGTTCTCCCGCTCGAACCAGGGCACCTCGGTCAACCAGAAGGTCATCGTCAACGAGGGTGACCGGATCATCGAGTCCCAGGTCCTCGCCGACGGTCCTGCGACCGAAGAGGGCGAAATGGCCCTCGGCAAGAACCTGCTCGTGGCGTTCATGCCCTGGGAAGGTCACAACTACGAGGACGCGATCATCCTGTCGCAGCGCCTCGTACAGGACGACGTCCTCTCCTCGATCCACATCGAGGAGCACGAGGTCGACGCCCGTGACACCAAGCTGGGCCCGGAGGAGATCACCCGGGACATCCCGAACGTCTCCGAAGAGGTCCTCGCGGACCTCGACGAGCGCGGCATCATCCGCATCGGTGCGGACGTCGTCGCCGGCGACATCCTGGTCGGAAAGGTCACGCCGAAGGGCGAGACCGAGCTGACCCCGGAGGAGCGCCTGCTCCGCGCCATCTTCGGTGAGAAGGCCCGCGAGGTGCGTGACACCTCACTCAAGGTCCCTCACGGTGAGATCGGCAAGGTCATCGGTGTCCGCGTCTTCGACCGCGAGGAGGGCGACGAGCTTCCTCCGGGCGTGAACCAGCTGGTTCGCGTCTACGTCGCCCAGAAGCGCAAGATCACCGACGGTGACAAGCTCGCCGGCCGCCACGGCAACAAGGGTGTCATCTCCAAGATCCTTCCGATCGAGGACATGCCCTTCCTTGAGGACGGCACGCCGGTCGACATCATCCTGAACCCGCTGGGTGTCCCGTCCCGAATGAACCCGGGACAGGTCCTGGAGATCCACCTCGGCTGGCTCGCCAGCCGCGGCTGGGACGTCTCCGGTCTGGGCGAGGAGTGGGCCGAGCGCCTCAAGGTGATCGGCGCCGACCGCGTCGAGCCCGGTACCAACGTCGCCACCCCGGTGTTCGACGGTGCCCGCGAGGACGAGATCTCCGGCCTCTTCGAGCACACCATCCCGAACCGCGACGGGGACCGTCTGGTCCTGCCGACCGGCAAGGCGCACCTGTTCGACGGCCGCTCCGGCGAGCCGTTCCCGGAGCCGGTCTCGATCGGCTACATGTACATCCTCAAGCTCCACCACCTGGTCGATGACAAGCTCCACGCGCGGTCGACCGGTCCGTACTCGATGATCACGCAGCAGCCGCTGGGTGGTAAGGCGCAGTTCGGTGGCCAGCGCTTCGGTGAGATGGAGGTGTGGGCGCTTGAGGCTTATGGCGCCGCTTACGCCCTCCAGGAGCTGCTGACCATCAAGTCCGATGACGTCACCGGCCGCGTGAAGGTCTACGAGGCCATCGTCAAGGGCGAGAACATCCCCGAGCCGGGCATTCCCGAGTCCTTCAAGGTGCTCATCAAGGAAATGCAGTCGCTCTGCCTCAACGTGGAGGTGCTGTCCTCGGACGGCATGTCCATCGAGATGCGCGACACCGACGAGGACGTCTTCCGCGCGGCGGAGGAGCTCGGTATCGACCTGTCCCGGCGTGAGCCGAGCAGCGTCGAAGAGGTCTGACGGGCCTGACGGGGGGCTCGCTCAAGAGCCCCCCGTCATCCCCGGGACCGTTCAGACCATGATTGAGACTCGACCCCGAAAGAGGGATTGACGCACAGTGCTCGACGTCAACTTCTTCGACGAGCTGCGGATCGGCCTTGCCACCGCGGACGACATCCGAACCTGGTCCCACGGCGAGGTCAAGAAGCCGGAGACCATCAACTACCGCACGCTCAAGCCCGAGAAGGACGGACTCTTCTGCGAGAAGATCTTCGGTCCTACCCGGGACTGGGAGTGCTACTGCGGCAAGTACAAGCGTGTCCGCTTCAAGGGCATCATCTGTGAGCGTTGTGGCGTCGAAGTCACGCGCGCCAAGGTGCGCCGTGAGCGGATGGGCCACATTGAGCTCGCCGCTCCCGTCACTCACATCTGGTACTTCAAGGGCGTTCCGTCGCGACTTGGCTACCTGCTGGACCTCGCGCCGAAGGACCTCGAAAAGGTCATCTACTTCGCCGCGTACATGATCACGTTCGTGGACGACGAGCGCCGCACCCGCGACCTCCCGTCGCTGGAGGCCCACGTCTCCGTCGAGCGCCAGCAGATCGAGAACCGTCGCGACTCGGACCTCGAAGGCCGCGCCAAGAAGCTCGAGACCGACCTGGCCGAGCTTGAGGCCGAGGGCGCGAAGGCCGACGTACGCCGCAAGGTGCGCGAAGGTGCCGAGCGCGAGATGAAGCAGCTCCGTGACCGCGCCCAGCGCGAGATCGACCGCCTCGACGAGGTGTGGGCCCGCTTCAAGAACCTCAAGGTCCAGGACCTCGAGGGCGACGAGCTGCTCTACCGCGAGCTGCGTGACCGCTTCGGCACGTACTTCGACGGTTGCATGGGCGCCGCCGCGCTGCAGAAGCGCCTGGAGTCCTTCGACCTCGACGAGGAGGCCGAGCGCCTCCGCGAGATCATCCGTACCGGCAAGGGCCAGAAGAAGACCCGTGCGCTCAAGCGCCTCAAGGTCGTCTCCGCGTTCCTGCAGACCAGCAACAAGCCCAAGGGCATGGTTCTGGACTGCGTGCCGGTGATCCCGCCGGACCTGCGTCCGATGGTGCAGCTGGACGGTGGCCGCTTCGCGACCTCCGACCTGAACGACCTGTACCGCCGCGTGATCAACCGCAACAACCGCCTGAAGCGCCTTCTCGACCTCGGTGCCCCCGAGATCATCGTGAACAACGAGAAGCGCATGCTCCAGGAGGCCGTCGACGCCCTCTTCGACAACGGTCGTCGTGGTCGTCCGGTGACCGGTCCCGGTAACCGTCCCCTGAAGTCCCTCAGCGACATGCTGAAGGGCAAGCAGGGTCGATTCCGTCAGAACCTCCTCGGCAAGCGCGTGGACTACTCCGCGCGTTCCGTGATCGTCGTCGGTCCTCAGCTGAAGCTGCACCAGTGCGGTCTGCCGAAGGCCATGGCGCTGGAGCTCTTCAAGCCGTTCGTGATGAAGCGCCTGGTGGACCTGAACCACGCGCAGA
This sequence comes from Streptomyces sp. NPDC088097, assembly GCF_044741845.1. Lineage (NCBI taxonomy): Bacteria > Bacillati > Actinomycetota > Actinomycetes > Kitasatosporales > Streptomycetaceae > Streptomyces > Streptomyces sp. NPDC088097. Next base: position 898,781 of record NZ_JBIUTJ010000001.1, on the reverse strand, counting down.
ACATCAAGTCGGCGAAGCGCATGGTCGAGCGCGGCCGCACGGTCGTCTACGACGTGCTCGAAGAGGTCATCGCCGAGCACCCGGTTCTGCTGAACCGTGCGCCCACGCTGCACCGCCTCGGCATCCAGGCCTTCGAGCCCCAGCTGGTCGAAGGCAAGGCCATCCAGATCCACCCGCTCGTCTGCACCGCGTTCAACGCGGACTTCGACGGTGACCAGATGGCCGTGCACCTGCCGCTTTCGGCAGAGGCGCAGGCCGAGGCCCGCATCCTGATGCTGTCCTCGAACAACATCCTGAAGCCGGCAGACGGTCGTCCCGTCACCATGCCGACCCAGGACATGGTGCTGGGTCTGTTCTTCCTCACCACCGACGGTGAGCTCCGTGACGTCAAGGGCGAGGGCCGCGCGTTCGGCTCCACGGCCGAGGCGACCATGGCGTTCGACAACGGTGAGCTGGCTCTCCAGTCGGCCGTCGACATCCGCTTCCCGGTGGGCACCATCCCGCCGCGTGGCTGGGTGCCCCCGGTCGCCGAAGAGGGCGAGCAGGAGTTCCAGCAGGGCGACCAGTTCCGGCTGCGCACGACCCTGGGCCGCGCGCTCTTCAACGAGCTGCTGCCCGAGGACTACCCGTTCGTCGACTACTCGGTGGGCAAGAAGCAGCTCTCCGAGATCGTCAACGACCTGGCCGAGCGCTACCCCAAGGTCATCGTGGCGGCGACGCTCGACAACCTGAAGGCGTCCGGCTTCCACTGGGCGACCCGTTCGGGCGTCACCGTGTCCGTCTCCGACATCGTCGTGCCCGAGGCCAAGAAGGCCATCGTCAAGGGCTACGAGGAGCTGGACGAGAAGGTTCAGAAGCAGTACGAGCGCGGTCTGATCACCAAGGACGAGCGCACGCAGGAGCTCATCGCGATCTGGACCAAGGCGACCAACGAGGTTGCCGAGGCGATGAACGCGAACTTCCCCAAGACGAACCCCATCTTCATGATGGTTGACTCGGGTGCCCGAGGAAACATGATGCAGATGCGACAGATCGCCGGTATGCGTGGTCTGGTGTCGAACGCGAAGAACGAGACCATCCCGCGTCCGATCAAGGCGTCCTTCCGTGAGGGCCTCACCGTCCTGGAGTACTTCATCTCCACGCACGGTGCCCGTAAGGGTCTGGCGGACACCGCCCTGCGTACCGCCGACTCGGGTTACCTCACCCGTCGTCTGGTGGACGTCTCGCAGGACGTGATCATCCGCGAGGAGGACTGCGGTACCGAGCGCGGCCTGAAGCTGAAGATCGGTGTCAAGGACGAGACCGGCGCTCTGCGCAAGGCCGACGACGTCGAGACCTCCATCTACGCCCGCATGCTGGCCGAGGACGTCGTCATCGACGGCAAGGTCATCGCGCCGGCCAACGTGGACCTCGGCGACGTGCTCATCGACGCCCTCATCGCGAACGGCGTCGAGGAGGTCAAGACCCGCTCGGTCCTGACCTGTGAGTCCGCGGTCGGCACCTGTGCCTTCTGCTACGGCCGCTCGCTGGCCACCGGCAAGCTGGTCGACATCGGTGAGGCGGTCGGCATCATCGCCGCCCAGTCCATCGGTGAGCCCGGTACCCAGCTGACGATGCGTACCTTCCACACCGGTGGTGTGGCGGGTGACGACATCACGCAGGGTCTGCCGCGTGTCGTCGAGCTCTTCGAGGCCCGTACGCCGAAGGGTGTCGCCCCGATCTCCGAGGCCGCCGGTCGCGTGCGGATCGAGGAGACCGAGAAGACGAAGAAGATCGTCATCACGCCCGACGACGGCAGCGAGGAGACGGCGTTCCCGATCTCCAAGCGCGCCAAGGTCATCGTGCACGAGGGCGATCACGTCGAGGTGGGCCAGAAGCTCACCATGGGTGCCACCAACCCGCACGACGTGCTGCGCATCCTCGGCCAGCGTGCCGTCCAGGTCCACCTGGTCGGCGAAGTCCAGAAGGTCTACAACTCGCAGGGCGTGTCGATCCACGACAAGCACATCGAGATCATCATTCGGCAGATGCTCCGCCGCGTGACGATCATCGAGTCCGGCGACGCGGAGCTCCTGCCGGGCGAGCTCGTCGAGCGCTCGAAGTTCGAGACCGAGAACCGTCGCGTGGTCACCGAGGGCGGTCACCCCGCCTCCGGCCGTCCGCAGCTGATGGGTATCACCAAGGCCTCGCTGGCGACGGAATCCTGGCTGTCGGCCGCCTCCTTCCAGGAGACGACCCGAGTCCTGACGGATGCGGCGATCAACGCCAAGTCCGACAGCCTCATCGGCCTCAAGGAGAACGTCATCATCGGTAAGCTCATCCCGGCCGGTACGGGCCTCGCCCGCTACCGCAACATCCGGGTCGAGCCCACCGAGGAAGCCAAGGCCGCGATGTACTCGGCCGTCGGTTACGACGACATCGACTACTCGCCCTTCGGCACCGGCTCCGGCCAGGCTGTCCCGCTGGAGGACTACGACTACGGCCCGTACAACGGCTGAGTCGCGCCAGAGCAGTAACCGCAGGGCGGTCACCCGAGAGGGTGGCCGCCCTGCGGCGTTTCCGGGTCCGGTGGGATCAGCGGGTGCGGCCGTCGCCCCGCTGGGGCTGCTGCTGCGGAGCGGAGGCCGGCCTGCCGGGGGTCCGCGGGGGTGCGGCCGGGGAAGTCGTGGCGGCGCCCGGGAGCGCCCCGCCGCCGCGCAGCCGTGCGGCCGCGGCGACCGAGACCGGGGTGGAGGGGGCGCCGGCCGTGGGGGCGCCGGCCGTGGCGGCGGGTGCGGCCGCGGAGGCCGCCGCGGCGAACCCGGCACGGTCCAGGAACGGGCCGGCGGTCACCTTCCATGGGGTGACGTGGGGATCCACCTCCTGGCGGACCACCCGTTCCATGAGGGTGGCCATCTCCACCGGTCCGATGCCGCCGGGTACGGGGGTGATGTGCTGCGGTATCCCGGCGGCCTCGGGGCGGATGTCGCCGCGGACGCTGCCGTCCGGCTGGGGGACGAAGCCCGAGTCGATCACGACCCGGTGGTGGGGCTGGATGTGGTCGGGTCCGAGGATGCCCGGGTTGCCCGTGACGGAGATGACGATGTCGGCCTGCCGGACCCGGCCCAGGTCGTCGCCTTGGTCCAGGGTGATCGGGTCGTGGCCGTTCTCCCGGAGCAGTCCGACGACGCCCTGGCCGACGAAGCCCTTGCTGCCGACCACGGCGATGGAGGGCATGTCCTGGGCGAAGGGCTCGGCGACCCGGTAGATGCCCTCGGCGGTGGCGCAGGCCGGGTACGGAGAGCGGCCCTTGAGCAGGGCGTCGATGTCTTTCGCCGGGTCCAGGTGGGCGACGACCGGCATGAGGTTGATCGGCGGCGGGAACTGAATGATGATCGCGCGGGTGCTCGGGTCCGCGTTGTGGCGTTCCAGGACCTTCTGGAAGCCGGCACGGTCGGTCCCGGGCGGCAGGATCACGTGCTCGGCCTTGAAGCCGAGGTGTTCGAACGCCTTCACCTTCTGTTCGGCGGACACGCGGGAGGCCTCCAGGCGGATCCGCCAGTCCGGCGGGTCGTCCCGGGCCGGGGCGAACCGGATGATCGTGACCTTCTGTTCTCGGGGCCGGACGATCTCCTGGTAGTGCGCGTACAGCTCGCGGGCCTGGCGCAGGACGTCCCGGCCCGAAACCAGTTCCGTCACGTCAGGGGACCCAGTCCGGCCAGGACCTCGGGGACGGGCGTCAGCGGGTGGCCGCCGAGCAGCCGGGTCACCTCGTCCGCGGTCAGCTCCCGGTCGCCCTCGTAGTCGTCCGCGTACCCGGTCCCGGTGACGTCGAGGGAGATCGCGGTGAACGTCTCGGGCCCGGGGACGTAGTGGTACGAGAAGTCGCCGAAGTGCGCGATCCACAGGACGGATCCGAGGTGGGGGCTGAGCTTGGCGCGGAGCAGGGGCAGGGCGGCCTCCGCGACGCACGAGAAGTCGTACGTGATCCCGCGGTCGTCCGGGTTGTCGGCGAGCTCCGAGACCACGGCGACGGCCTGACCGGTGGCCGGATCGTAGGCCGCGCGGAGCAGGGCGTGGGCCTCGCCGGCGAGCGGGTGCCGCCACCGGAACAGCTGGGTGATCTGGGGAAGGTCCATGTGTCTCTCCATGTGCGGGTCGGTCAGTTGTGCTTGAGCGCCGAGACGAGCAGTCCTCCGGCGGGGCCGGGTGTCACGAAGATGCCGGTGTCCTTGAGGGCCCAGGCGGGCACGACGGTGCCCGGCGGGAGGACCTTGGGGGCGCCGGTGCCGGCGGCGAGGTCGACCTCCGCGGCGGAGGTGTCGCCGAGCCCGTTGCCGACGGTCCCGTAGGCGGTGCCGGCGTCGGTGACCGACCGGACGAAGACGCCCTGCTTGCGCTGCTCGTTCTCGCTCAGGCAGGTGCCCTGGAGGCGCTGGAGGTCGAAGGCGGCGGTGCCGTCGGCGATGAAACGGCCGTTGGGGGAGGTGACGGCGCCGCCGTGCTTCATTTCGCAGGGCATGCTCGTCTCCAGCTTCCCCGTGGCGGCGTCGTGGACCGCCGTGAGCGGGGAGAGGATCTTGTCGGCCGGGGTGTGCCAGGACGAGAAGACGTGACCGCGGACGGCGGATCGGTAGACGCCGTCCATGCTGACCTCGCCCTTCTTCGCCGACGCGCCCGGCGGGATGGCGTCGAAGGAGGTCCAGGCGCCGGGGACGAGGAAGGCGCCGTAGAAGTCCTGGACCAGCCACCCCTTGCCGGTCCTGACCTCCCCGCGTCCCTTGGTGCAGGAGTCGCCGCAGGCGTCGATCGTGCCCGTCGCCGGGTCCACGGCCACGGAGCCGTTGGAGGAGCCGCTCCAGTGGACCTGGAGGCCCGTCCCGTAGTCCTCGACGCGGAGGTTGGCTTCGTCGTCGTTGCCGTTCGGCCCGCTCGTCCGGACCGGGACGTCGATCTCGCGCAGGGGGGCGACGGCGGCACCGGAGGCGTCCGCCGGGTACACCGCCAGACGGACGACCTCCTTCCCCTTGTTCAGGGCGTCCTCGCCGAGGATGCCGTGCGCCCAGGTCACGACGTACTCACGGCCGTCCTGGACGGCGGTCGACACCGAGGGCAGCTCCACCGAGTCCCCGTCGTACCCGTACTTCCCGGCGTCGGACATGGAGGCGGGGGGCTGCCACGGCCTGCCGGTGAACAGGATCCGTCCGGTGGAGGCCTGGCGCAGCCGGGTGACGTAGCCGTCCTCGGAGGCCGTGACGTACGCGACGGCGTCCGTCCGGGTGGCGACCGCGACCGGTGGCTTGGAGCTGTACTTCTTCGGCATCCAGCTCAGGCTCTGCTGCCACCCCTGGTCGGCCGCGTACGCCGGCGGCACCGTCAGCAGGACCGTGACGCCCTCGGCGGACGGGGCCGCCTTCCCGGGTGGCGCCGCGCCGTTCCGGGCGGGGTCCGGCGCCTTGCCGTCGCCCCCGCCGCACCCGGCGAGGAGCGCTCCCGCCAGGAGCGCTCCCGCCACCGCATTTCCCCTACGCACAGCTGTTCCGCCTTCGGTGAGAATCAGTACGCCTCTACCACCGGTGCCGGTTTGGCCCGGTGGGATCCTTCCTTGCATCCGGCGAACGGCCCCGCCGGGCTGCGCAGTTCGCCCATCACGGCGCCCAGGTGGTCACGGTGCCAGAGCGCGGGGCCGCTGGGCCCGGCCCCCGGGTCCGTCAGCTCCTGCCAGGCCAGCCACAGGCCGTGCAGCCGGGCCACCGCCTCCAGGTGCTCCCACCAGCGCGGACACCACGGCGAGGACGAGGTGGCCTCCCGGCCGTAGACGGGAAGCAGCAGGGCGTGGACCCAGGTGACGAGCAGCTCCAGCTCCTCCTCGTAGGCCTTGTCGTCGAGGTAGAGGATGAAGGGCGGCGGCCCGCCGGCGCCGGCGGGTGTGCTCATCGGGACGCCTCCCTCGCCGCGCGGGCGGTGATGGCCCCCACCTCGGCCTGCGCGGCCGCCTGAATGCGGTCGGCGCCCGGCTCCAGGTACCAGGGACGCAGCCGGATCAGGGCGGGCCGGACACCCGTGGCCAGCAGGAGCGCGGTGCCCTTCGGCAGCGCCCGGATCCGGTCCACGGGCAGGATCCGCTCCAGCCGGTACGAGGTCGAACGGGTGCGGCCGTCTTTGCTCCGGGAGTAGCTGACCGTGCTGACGTCCTGCTCGCCGACCAGCCGGGAGATCTTCTCCACGAAGTCCGCGTCGTCGAGGCCGGCGCCGAGCAGCTTGATCGTCGAGGCGCCCCAGAGGGCGTCCATGCCGGCCTCGCCCCACACCCGGGATCCCTGCCGGTAGCTCTGCAGCAGGGTCACGATGTTGATGCCGCGCGAGCCGAGGTGCGAGTACAGGTCCGGCAGGTCGGAGATCCGGCAGACGTTCGCGGCCTCGTCGAGGACGGCGGTCATCGGCGGTTCGAGCCGGCCGCCCATGCGCTCCGCGGCGCGGACGCCGGCCCGCAGCACGGAGTCGGCGACGGCCGCGATCACGCCGGCGGCGGAACCGCCGCCGTCCTTGGACAGCAGGTAGAGGGTGTCGGTGCCCAGGACGTGCCGGTCGGGACGGAACTCCGGCAGCACCGGGTCCGGGCTCACCCAGGCCGCGATCCGCGGGTCCAAGAGGCAGGCCACGCACTGCCGGGCCGTCTCGTAGATGCCGTCGCGGGTCTCGACGGCCCCCTGGATCGTGCCGCGGAGCTGCTCGGCGAGGGCCGTCATGCCGGCGTCGCGCAGCAGGTCGATGGGTGTGCGGTCGGCAGGGTCGGCCAGCCAGCCCAGGACCTCGTCGATGCCGCGGCCGCCCTTGCTGGCGGCATGGAAGAGGGCGGTGAGGGTGTTCTGCGCGGCGGAGATCCAGAAGTCCCGCTTGGAGGAGTCGTCGTTGACGGCGCCCACGAAGTGGCCCGCGAGCCGGCGGGCGCCCTCGATGTCGCGGGCGTCGGCGAGCATGTCCCACCACATGGCGCGGGGCGTGTGGGCGATGCCCTGCGGGTCGAACGTCCAGACCTGGCCTACCCGTTCGCGTTCGGCGCGGGTGACGCTGTAGACGTCCGACTTGTTCGAGGTCAGCAGGACGCTGCCGCGGGCGCGCAGGACGCGGGGGACGGCGATGCCGGTGGACTTGCCGGCCCGGGGGGCCATCAGGTCCAGCTCCACGTCCTCGTAGCTGGAACGCAGCTCGGGGCCGCCCGGTTCCAGGTTGCCCAGCAGGTTGCCGCTGTCGTCCGGGGTGGGCTTTCCGTTGGTGAGCTTCCGCAGCTGCGGGCGCAGTTCCAGGGCGCGGGCGGCCGCGCCCTTGGGGAGCATCGCGGCGAGCTCCTTGCGGCCGGCCAGGCCGTCGGAGCGGGCACCGCCCTTGCGCACGAGCAGGATCAGGGCCGCCACCAGTCCCAGGAGCACGCCGAACGTCACCGCGATACCGGCGCCGGACCCGGCGACGGAGGTACCGGGCCAGAGCGCCTGCGGACCGTCCTGGACCAGGGTGGCGAGGGTGCTCAGGGCGAACGGGGGAGGGTCCCAGCCCGCGCCCGTGGCGGCCGCGCCGAGCGTGCCGCCCAGCCAGGCGGACAGGAAGCCGAGGAAGACGACGGCGGCGACCCCGACGATCAGCCAGGGGAGGAGGTCCTCGGCGGAGCCGCCGCCCTTCTTCCCGGGGGCGCGTGAGGTCACCGCCCCTCCCTGGGCTTGATCAGGGGGAGCTTCCCGGCGTCGGTCCAACGGTTGTTGGTGTTGTGCAGGTTCTTCTCGGTCTCCGTGATGGCCACCTTGATGGGGATGCCCGGCCTGCCGCCGACCTTGATCAGGAAGCGGCCGCGGCCGGGCGGCTCGGAGCTGGCCGTGGGGTTGGCCCAGCCCGGAGGGGAGGACCAGGACGAGACCAGGTCGATCTCCCGCTCCGACATGCCGATGACCTTGCTGAGCTCCTCCATCTCGGTACGGGGCAGCCCCGCGCACACCACCATCCCGGCGCGCTCCACGAAACCGCGGGCCTTCGCCCGGTCGGATTCGTTGCCGAGGGCCTCGGCGTCCTTGAGCGTGTGGGTGATCTTGGCGTCGCCGAGCCCGAGCGAGCGGTTCAGGCGGGTCAGGGCGTCGATGCGTTCCACGATGCCGGAGGCGGCGCGTAGCGGCCGCCACAGCTCGTCGAGGACGGTGAAGAACCAGCGCTGCGGAGCCAGGCCCGCGTCCGCCAGGGCGTGCGCCGCGGCGACGGTGCCGAGCCCGTCCGACCACGCGGCCAGCATCGCGGCGGCGGTCAACTGGGTGTCGGCCTCACCGATGCGCGAGATGTCCACGCAGACGGCCGGGGCGTTGGGGTTGATCCGGGTGGAGGTTTCCGTGGCGAAGGTGTCGCCGAGCGGACCGTCCAGGATGCCGATCAGAGAACGGTGCAGCGGATCGACCGCCTCCTGGTAGCGCTCCTGGTTGCCGCGGTCCAGGGTGACGGCGCGGACCCGGTCCGGGCCCTCGTCGAGCACCTTGAGCAGGTCGGGCAGCAGCGGCGGCCGGCCCGGGGTGGCGCGGTCCTTGAGGTGGTGCAGGCACGCCGAGAGCACCGACTGCTCGTGGTCGTCCATGGGGCGGCCGCGCATGATGGTGATCAGCGCGGCGACCATGTTCAGCACACGGCCGTGCGCCTCCGCCTGGAGGACCCGCCCGGCCTCGCCGCCGATCCTTTCGGCCGCCTCGCCCATCGCGCCGGGGTCCAAGACGTTGATCCCGCCGACGCCGCGGCCGATGGAGATCACCTGGCCGCCCAGGGCCCGTACGGTGTCCGCGTAGTCAGGCTTGAGGTCGCCGAGGACCAGCGGCACCACACCGGTCGCGGTCATCCCGATGAGCATCCGGTTGACCAGGGTGGACTTGCCGAGTCCGGGCATGCCGAGCATGAAGAGCGACGGGTTGGAGATGTACCGGGCACGGGTGAACCAGGAGATCGGGTCCCCGCACACCGTCGCCCCGGTGTGCAGGTGCTGACCGAGCGGCACACCCGTCATGGGCGCCCCCGAACCCGCGGCGAAAGGCCACAGCCCGCACGCCTGCACGGTGGTGGCGCGCCACATCGAGGGCGGGTCCATGTGGCCGACTTGCCCGCCACCGGGACCGGCCCAGCCGCGCGACGGCGTGACGGGTGTCCGGGGCTGCCGGGGGGCCTGGGGCTGCTTCTTGCTCACAGCGTCTCCCTGAGCTGGTACGGGATGAGGGTGTGCTCCCACGGCAGCAGGCCGACCGGCAGGGTGCAGGTGAACGCGGCCGCCTGCATGCGGTCCGCGGGACGCATCAGGATGCGCGAGGAGGCCTGGAGGTTGCGTACGGTGATCGACGCGTCCGCCAGCTGCTCCTCGTCCGCCACCGTGACCGTGACCATCATCGAGAACTCGACGAGGCCGGCGCCCGAGGCCTCCTCTGCGGCGGTCTGTTCGGCGGCGCGCATCTCGGACGCGGCGCGGGCCTGGACCAGCCCGCGCCGGGAGCCGGCCATGAAGTGGGCCGAGCGGCGGTCGGCCTCCACGATCCGGGCCGACGTCCCCGGGTCGATGGGCCGGTAGACCAGCGAGACCCGCTTGCGGCGGGTGCCCTGCGCGGGCTCCAGCAGTCCGCGCAGCACGCTGGAGCGGACGGTGCCGCGCGGGGCCAGCGTGAGCATCCACGTCCGGGACACCCCGGAGTCGTGCCTGTACCCGTCGACGGTTTCTACCGCGACGGCCGGCCCCGCGTCGTGCCACTGCACCCCGGTGACACCGTGCTCGGCACGCACGTTCAGGATGTCCGGGGCGATCGCCGGGTCGTAGGCGGTGCGGACAATCTCCGAGATCTGCTCCGCGGACAGCGGAGAGGCGGAGCCGCCGCCGGCCGCGACCAGTCCGGACAGCAGGGAGGGCAGGCGCATCGACAGGTCGGTGATGATGTCGTCCTGCTTGCGCCGCGGGCCGGGCGCGGCACCGTAGGTGAGGGCGATGTACGTGTGCATCTCCGAGGACGCGGACGGGTAGCGGGCCACGACCTCCTCCATGACGGCTCGGGCCGCCGGCGGGGCGTCGGGCACGATCCGCGGCAGCACCTCGGCGGCGAGCCGGGTCCCGGTGTCGGGCGCCGTCTCGACGACGACCTGCGCCCCGCGCAGGCCGGGCTCGTGGGAGAGCCGGGCCAGCCAGTCACCCCAGGAGGCCACCCAGATGTCCACCTGTTGCGGGTCGACGAGGGATCCGCCGTCCGGCTCGCAGGCCATGACGATGGTGTAGAGGTTGCGGCCCGGGTGGTGCAGGACGCCGAAGGGGCGGCCGTAGGCGTCGTTGCCCTCCAGCATCTTCACGCGGGCGAGCATGCCGGGCGGGGAGAAGTGCCCCTCCGTACGCCGCGACAGCGGGCCGGAGACGTAGGTGTGGGAGCCGTTCGCCTTGCGCTTCATCCAGCCGATCCGCACGGCCACCATCTGGTAGACGTTGCGGCCGTCGGCGGTGCGCAGCGCGAGCGGTCCGAGGAAGAGCGCCAGCGGTATCAGGACTCCGATGGCGGCGGGGAGCGAGATCAGGGACGCGAGCAGGACGACCACGAGCCCGCCGAACGCGACGACCGTCCCGAGCAGACCGAGCGGCCCGAGGCCGGGCCTGCGGGGCCGCCGCCAGTTTCCGTAGGTAGGCCGCGCCATGGATTCGGTGGCCATGGGTTTCCTTTCGGGAGTGTTCGTCGGTGGGGTGTGGCCGGAGGGGCGGCCGGATCAGCGGGTGCGGCCGGGGGCGGGCGGGGTCTGGCCGGGGAGCCGGGGAGCGGGCGTCCGGGTCGGGGGCGCGGTGCCGGTGGCGGCGCCCCGGGGAGAACGGAGGCGCCCGGCGGCGGCGATGCCGACGGTGGTGTCGCCGCGCTGGAAGGTGGCGGTGCTCGCCGGGACGGTGGTGGCGGGCGCGGTGCGGGTGAAGGACCCGCGGTCGGTGGTGATCAGGCCGGTGGCCAGCCCGCGCTCGGCGAGCTTCCGGGCGTTCTCGCGGCCGATGGAATGGCCCTGGCCGGTGGTGGTCTTGCCATAGAGGGCGTGGATCATGCCTTCGGGGGACATCCGTCCGCCGTACCGGTCGGTGCCCTGCTCGTAGGCGAGGCGGCCCTTCAGCCAGCGGTCCGCGTTCTGGGCCAGCGAAACGTCGACGGGGACCTCTACGGAGAGGATGACGCGCTGGTCGTAGCCGTCCTGGGCGAGGCCGGACAGGAGCTGGGCGCCGACGGCCTCATTGGCGAGGGTGGCGTCGTAGAGGAGGTTGTAGCCCCCGTCGCGTGCCCATTCCTCGAACTGGTCTCGGAGGAAAGAGGCTTCTCTGTGGAGCAGGCCGGACATCTCGGCCGGGGCGAGCTCCCGCCCGAAGGGCAGGGCCATGGACCCGGGGTCCATGGCGGGGAGCCCGGCTCCCTCGAAGAGGGCACGCTTGAACAGGTCGGGGTCCAGGACGACGTAGTCCTTGATGTCCAGTCCGTGTGCGGACGCGAGATGGCGGCCCAGGTCGGGATCCTCCCGCTGCCACCGCACCAGATTGTCCTGGGCGGTGCTCTTGCCGGCGCCCGGCGCCCCCGCCGTCATCAGCACGGCCTGGCCGCCTTGAGGACGATCGCGGTTCGCCGCGATGAAACGCTCCAGGACGGTCTGGTGCAGGTCCTCCCGACCCTCCCACCGGACACCGCGGCGGAACCGCCCCTCGGTGTCCGTCGGTCCGGGAGACAAGTCGCCACCACGCGCCATCCGCCGCTGCAACTCGCCGTAGAGCTGTGCGTACTCCCCCGTCAGCATGTCTCTCCGATCAGTGATCCCATGGTCCGCGCAGGGTCAGTCCCGGGCGTCGATCCGCTGCTGGATCTCGGCGAGGTCCTCGCGGGTGATGAGACCGCGCAGCGCGGCGCCGGACACCACGCTGTGCGTGTTGTCCTGGCGGGTGGGCTCGATGACGAGGTCGTCCCGGACCTCATCCTCGAAGTCCCAGGCGGCGACGGTGGCGAGCATCTCCTCACGGGGGATGCCGCCTCGTGCGTAGAGCTGGAGGTAGGCGCGGAGAGAGGGCTGGTCCGTCATCGGTGTTCCTTTCGTGCGGGCGTCAGCAAGCCGGAGCGGGGACGCGCGGAGGCTGCCGCGCGTCCCGCGCTCGGGCTACTGGTTGTGGCCCTTCATACCGTCGTTGTCGTCCAGCGATCCGGCGACCTCGTTTGCCGCGCTGATGCCCGCCTGGACGACGACCGCGGCCGCCTGGACGGCGACTGCCGCGCCGCCCGCGGCACCTCCCGCGGCACCTCCCGCGGCACCTCCCGCGGAGGATCCTGCGCCTGCCGACGGGGAGCCCGCGGGGCCGCCTCCGCCTCCGCCTTCGCCGCTTCCGGCCCCACCGCCCCCACCGCCCCCACCGCCGCCTCCGCCACTGGCGATGCTGATGGCGCCGGAGGCGATGTTGTTCGCGACGTTCAGTGCGACGGTTCCGCCGGACGTGCCGCCGAGCGCGGCCGTCGCGGGGACGACGAGCTTGAGCAGCGCGGGCAGAGCGAAGACCGAGAGGATCAGCATCCCCATGCCGGCGATCACGCTGTCCAGGCTCTTCTCGTCCTTCGTCATCGACGTGGCGGAATAGATGATCAGCGCGGCGGCGGGCTTGTAGAGGAGCCACGCCGTGGTCCAGCCGATGTGCTTCTTCCACCAACCCTCGCCCCAGCCCGTCATCGACGAGGCCGCGGCGATGGGAAGCGTGCCGATCAGCATGATCAGGACGCCGAGCCGGATGTACATCAGGATGATCTGAACGAAGCTCGACAGCATGACCAGGATGCCGAAGATGATGATCGTGCCGGGACTCTCCAGCGCGGCGAAGCCGACGATCTTCTCGGCGTTCTCCCCGAGGTTGGCCTTGCCGTAGACCTCTTTGGCGTAGGCGTCGGAGGCCGCGTACAAGGACTGCGCGATCACGGGTGCCATGGCGCTGACGAGGATGACCTTCCACATCCCCATGAACGCCTGCTGCATGGACTGGCCCTTGCGCTCGTAGGCCATCCGGAACGCGGCGATGAGGACGGACGCGACGGCGACGTAGCCGACGATCCAGCTGGTCTCACCCATGATGGCGCCGAGACCGGTGCCCTTCTGGGGGTTCAGCGTGGTGCCGTCGCCGACCTTGAGCCAGACGCCGTTGAGAGTCTTGAGGATCTCGCCGACCGCTTTGCCGATCGCCTGGGCGAAGGCGCCCACGGCGCCGTCGGCGACGGCGCCGCCGACGCCCTTGACTCCGTCCTTGGCGCAGTCGATCGGATGGAGCACGCAGTCCTTGACGTCACCCGGGCTCGGCAGCTCAACCGGCATTTCCGCCTCCCCAGATGATGAAGCCGTCCGTTCCGGTCACCGACGCCACGCCTTCGAGGAGCGATCCCGTGAGGGTGGGACGGAGCTTCCAGTCGCCGTCCTCCCACACCACGGAAGCCGTTCCCGACGCGTAGCCCTTCTCGGGCAGTTGGATCAGCAGCATGACGGTCGCCTGGGTCGCGGAGTAGCTGAGGACCGAGAAGCCGGCGTAGGTTCCGTTGCTTCCCGGGGCGCCCTTCTTGGTCTGGTCGGCCGGCAGGCTCCCGCGCTTCTTGATGAACTCGTCGCGGCCGGCTCCGCGCGCCATCTGCCGGTCGGCCACCTCACGCCACCGCGGTCCGGTGAAGTGGGTGGAAATGCCGTGCACCGCGAGTACGGCGCCCGTCGGCGTATGGGCGTAGCAGCTCCAGAGCGGGCCGTCGAACTTGCGCGGCCCCAGCGAGTCGGACACCGGGAGCAGGTCGGTGTCCGACTGCTTCCACTGCAGGTCCGCCGGGCTCTGCGTCGGCACGTTCTGGTCGCTGTCGTTCGTGCTGCACCCCGCGGGGCGCCCTTCCGTCGAACCGGGCGGTGTCGCCGACGGCGTGGTGGCCGGCGGGCCGCTCGCCGTCGGCTGCGACGGCGCGGGCTGCCCGGTGTCGCCGGTCGTGTCTTCACCGGTCAGCAGGACGAAGCCGCCGATCAGGAACATCGCCAGCAGGAACGCGGCCGAGATCAGCCAGCCGCGCTGTTGCCAGAACGGCTTCTCCCATTCGCCGCTGCTGCCACGGGATCCTCCGGTACCCCTCATCGGTCAGCCCCCGGATCAGTTGAAGACGAAGGCGACGAGAGGGCCGGCCGTGGCCACCAGGACACAGCCGCCCAGAACCATGCCGAGACGTCCCATGTGCTCGGAGCCCTCGCCGCGGCGCATCGATATCGCCATCATGGCGCCGGTGATCAGGACGCCGGCCACTCCGGCCGCGGTGCCCGCCCAGGCCACGATGCCGAGCACGTCGTTCACCTTGGCGGTGAGTTCCGGAGGTGCGTCCATTCCGGGCTTCGGGACATCAGCCGCGAGAATGACGGCGGCGTCGCGGACCTTGCTGAGCATGAGAAATCCCCCTGGATGATGTTTTACGCCGACCAACTGGTCGAATTGTCAACGGTGTTGCGATCCAATAGCCGACGGCATCATGGCAGGGATGGCGTACAGGGCGATCGGTTGAGTCCGGCTTGTGACCGGGTCGCAGCAATTTCCGTCGAGGGCCCGGCTTCAGCCGGAGAGCAGGAAAGCGACGATCGGTCCCGCCGTGGCGCCGATGACGCAGGCGCCCAGGACCGTGGCCAGCTGGGTGAGGTGTTCGTCGCCGGTGCCCGAACGCAGTGCGATGGCCATGCGGGATCCGACGATCAGCACCCCGAGCATTGCGGCGGCGGACACGAACCACGCCATCCAGCCGAGCACGCGGTCGAGGGGGCCCGTGACGTTTTGGCCGACTGCCAGCATCCACTCCATTGCGCTTCCCCTCATGGTGGCGGTCATCGACTGCCGATCAGTTTGGACAGCGCGGAAGCCTCCCGGGGTGCCGGCCCGGACAGGTCGCCCATGCGCCAGGCCGGAATCCACGGGATCCGGTGGATCTTGACGACCGAGCCGATCACCTTGATGCGTTTGGCCAGTTCCTGGGGCAGGCGCCCGGGGGCGTCGGCGACGAGAACCACTGCCTGCAGAACGCTTCCTGACGGCTGCTCATTCTTTCGGATCATATCCAGTACCTGTGACACCGCCTGGAGTCCCGACGCGTGCGTGCGGGCCACGAGGAGGATCCTTCCGGACGCTCCGCCCGCCGGGTCGGGCCATCGGGATCCGGCGTCGAACCCGCCGAACACCGTGGCCAACGTGGTGGCTCCGGCGCCGCCGTGGGCGTTCATCCAGCTGACGGAAGAAGTCTCCGAAAGGGTCGCACTGGCCGGAAACGAGTTGTCCGCAATGGGGTGTTGGGGTGGGGCGGAGGCGTCGGCCCGTGCCGCCGCCGCGCCGACCGGTCCCCGGATCCAGATCTCCGGCCCACCCGCCGTTTCCTGATGCATGGCTTCAACTCCCCCCGTGTCGACGTCGGCCCGCCCACTCGCGTAGCGTCCTGCGTCGACAACTTAGTGCGAATCTCTGGGGATTGTTTGTGACAGTCTCGTGACCCTCTACCGGGCGGCCCCCCAGGAGACTCGCACGGGTAAACGGCATTGGAACATGTCGACGGGGGAGCGATGTCGAAAGAGGGGGGCGGCGCGGCCATGTGGGTGGCCGGCGCCGCGGTCGCGGTCGTCATGACGCCTTTCGTACTGTTCGTGGGCGTCAGCGGTGGCGGAACCGACCTGGGACTGGCCGGCGGGGGAGGGGCGTTGAACCCCAAGAACGTTCCCCCGCAGTACGTGCCCTGGGTGCTGAAGGCGGGCTCGATCTGCCCGCAGATCACGCCACCCGTCATCGCGGCGCAGATCGAGGCCGAGTCCGGCTGGATCAACGGCAGGACATCGCCCGTCGGTGCGCAGGGCCTGTCCCAGTTCATGCCCGGAACCTGGGTCGGCTGGGGCCGGGACGACGACGGCAACGGCCGGGTGGACCCCTTCGACCCGGGCGACGCGATCATGGCCCAGGGGCGCTACGACTGCGCCCTGGCCAGGGACGTCGAGGGCTACAAGGCGCGCGGCATAGCCAGCGGCCCCACCCTCGACCTCGCCCTCGCCGCCTACAACGCGGGACCGGGCGCCATCGAGAAGTACGGCGGCATACCCCCCTACCAGGAGACCCAGAGCTACGTCGTCGCCATCAAGAGCGCCATGGCGAAGTACACGGCGATCGGGTCCGACCCCGGCACGGGCACCATCCCCGCAGGGCAGCGGATGGCCATGCCGGTGCGCGGCAACCCGCCGGTGACCTCGCCCTACGGCATGCGCGTGCACCCGGTGACGGGCGTCACCAAGCTGCACACGGGCATGGACTTCGGCCTCGGCGAAGGCAATCCGGTGCTCGCGGCCAAGGAGGGCACCGTCACCTTCGCGGGATGGAACACTGCCTACGGAAACCGCGTCGTCATATCGCACGGCACCATCGGCGGCTCGCAGATCTCGACGACCTACAACCACATGTCCGCCCTGAACGTGGGTGTCGGTCAACAGGTCGGAGTCGGGACCGTGGTCGGGCTCGTCGGAACGACGGGCTACTCCACCGGCGCCCACCTCCACTTCGAGGTCCAACAGAACGGTGAATACGTGAACCCCGCCCCCTGGATAGGCAGATGAGCGGGCGGACCGGCGGGGAGACGATCGTCGTGCGCAGGGTTGCCGGCCTGGCACTCGCGGCGGCGGCGGGCGCCGTGCTCCTGACAGGATGCGGTCTGCGCGACCTGCGGGACGACAAGGGCGCGGGGCCGGCGGCGTCGCCGTCCGTTTCCGAGACCTTCGCCGTCAAGGCCCCGGTGCCGCCGGGCAAGCCGCTCGACGCGCAGGCGAAGGTGCAGCCCGTACCGTCGCCGGACGCCTCCGACGCGAGCGCGGTGGCGCGAGCCTGGCTGGCGACGGCCTACGGCTACGACACGGGCTATGACAACGGACCGCAGGACGCGAGACTCCGGGCCCTCCCGTACCTCACCGAGGAACAGGCGAACGCCGAGCGCGACTACCGGTCCGGCGCGGGCAGCGGCTGGGACTGGGCGACGTGGGCGGAGCACCGGGCGTGGATCACGCTGGAGATCACCCCGGACGAGGACGACCAGGGGCCGGGCGGCACATCCGGGGCTTCCTTCCTGACCTTCTACGTCGACGGCACGGCCCACGGCCGTGACGACTGGACGGGCCCGGGGCCACGGCTGACCGCCGTGGTGAAGCTGACCATGGCCGGCCCGGCCGGCTGGCGGGTCGCTGCGGTGATCGTGACACCGGCCGCGACCCCGCCCCGGGCGGTCCCGACCGGCCCCTCCTCTCCTTCTCCTTCTTCCACACCCGCACGCTGAGCAGAGCCGAGGAACCCATGCCCCTCTTCAGTCGCCGAGCCCGGCAGCCGGAGCCGGCCCCGCAGCCCGGCCCCTTGGCCCCCGTGTCCGTGGACGTACGGATCACCGGGGCCGGGTATGCGGAGGTGGCGGGCATGCCCGTCATCGCGGGCGTGGGGGAGGAGCCGCAGGACGCCGTCCTCGACTACCTCCACCGGCAGGTGCTGTCCACGGGAGCGCCGGTCCTCGCGAACGTGTGGGACGAGCGGATCGCCTTCGTCGTACGGATCCAGGTGCTGGAGGACGGCTCCAGCCGGTTCACCGCCCAGCCCGAGCCGCTTCCCGGAGCGCCGTTGGCCGTCGGCCGGCCGGCCGACACCTCCGCCGAGGAGGTACCGGAGGAGCCGGCACCGCCCGCGCCCGTCCCGCAGCCCGTTCCCGCACCGTCACCGGTCCCGCCGGCGCGGCCCGTTCCCGCACCGTCCCCCGTGCCCGCGCACCCCGTCGGCGACCTCGTCGCCGGACCCGGGGCGCGGATCCAGGAGGCGCTCCTTTCCGGGCGCATCGAGTGGGCCGCCACTCTCGCGCAGCAGAGCGTGAACGCGGCCGCCGAGCGACTCGGCTGGGAGTCGCCGGAGGTGCTGCAACTGCGCGAGCTGAACGCCTACGTCGCCTTCGTCGCAGGGGACAGCCGCCGGGCCTTTCACAGCTCCATGGAGATCGCCCGCGTCCGCAGCGGCCGCGACGACCCGCAGGCCATACAGAGCGTGCTGAACGCCGCGGCGGCCTGGATCAAGGTCACCGACCCGGCCGAGGGGATACGGATGGGGCGCGACCTGCTCGCGCTCTGGACCGCCCTGCCCGGAGCCGACGCCGCGCAGCTGGAATCGGCCCGTGCCCGCATGGCCAGGCTGGAGCAGCGGGCCGGCGCCTAGGCCCGGCCGCGGCGGCGGACGTACGCCGTGGTGGTGACCGCGGCCATGGTCAGGAGGGCCAGGGCGGCCGCTG
Organism: Streptomyces sp. NPDC088097; assembly: GCF_044741845.1. Lineage (NCBI taxonomy): Bacteria > Bacillati > Actinomycetota > Actinomycetes > Kitasatosporales > Streptomycetaceae > Streptomyces > Streptomyces sp. NPDC088097. The sequence continues at coordinate 880,470 of NZ_JBIUTJ010000001.1, read as the reverse complement.
CCAGGCCCGGGGTGAGGCCCTTCGGGGTGAAGGTGCAGGAGACCTTGTCGGTGCCCGGGGTGAGGGGGACCGAGACCAGGCCGTGGAAGGCGCGCTGCGGGGCCGAGCACTGCCAACCCGGGACGGCCGTCATGGCGAAGACGGCGGTGCCGGTGGAGCCGGGCGGGAGGGTGGCCTCGATGCTGTGGCCGCCCGCCGAGACGGAGGTGGCGCCGGTGGCGGTGAGCCGGCGGACGGTCGCGTCGAGGCCGTCGCGGTCCAGGCAGCCGACGGGGTGGGCGCCGGCCGTGGCGTTCTTGGTCCGGGTGTTCACGGTGACCTCGACACGGCCCGACGGCGGTACCTGGCCCAGGGGGACGACCCCGCTCATGCGGTCCTCCAGGCGGCGCTGGACGCCGTTGCCGTGCAGGGTGCCGTAGAGCGCGGGTGAGTACCAGTAGGCCTCGGAGCCGGGGGTGCACTGGGCCGCGTACGTCTGGGCGGTGGCGGTGCCCCCGGCGGTGACCTCCGGGACCCGGTAGACGGCGGCGCCCAGGACGTTCTCCTGGTGGGCGTAGACGCTGTCCGCCGGGTTGGGGGAGGTGAACGCCGCGGAGGGGCGGACGGTGACCAGCGGGGGAGCGGGGAACTTCGAGCCGGTCCAGCTGCCCGGGGCGGCGCCCGGGCGGACCCGCGCACCGATCGAGAAGATCGCGTCGAGCACCGGGTTGTCGGCGCCGAAGAAGGTGCGGCCGTCGTTCTTGTAGCCGTAGCCGAGGGGCTCCAGCGCCTCGTAGGTGGCCTGCGGCAGGTAGCTGCTGTAGTACTGCGGGCCCTCCGCCTGGAGGGCCAGGGCGTCGTTGTACGAGGTCTGCGGCGCGCCGGAGTCCGTCCGGTAGGCGGGCCAACCGTCCACGCCCCGGACGGCCTCGAAGTGGTCGGTGATGGACCGGTTCGAGGTGACGGCCGGCTTCGCCCAGCTCTCGCGGGCCCGCCGGGCATCGGCGTTGGCCGCCGCCACGGTGGACTCGGCGAAGACGACGGCGACCATCAGGACGGCGGCGACGGGCACGAGGAAGCGCCGCTTGTCGCCCAGCGAGAGCAGGACCAGGGCCAGCAGCGACAGGGCCCCGCCGCCGAGCACCGCGGGCCAGGTCCAGCCGCCGAAGTCGTTGGTGTGGCGGAGCACGAAGGTGGCGAGCACCAGCAGACCGGCCGAGAGCGCCAGGTGCAGCGGGCGCGGCCGGTTGGCCAGCGCCAGCCAGGCCAGGACGACGACCATCGCGCTGAACACGAAGGCCTCGCGGTACGGGTTGCCGTTCGGCACGGCCAGGCCGTGCCAGACGAACTGGGTCGGCGGGAACTGGAACGAGGCCACCACCAGCAGGGTCGCGGCGGCCCACACCAGGCGGACGCGCCGGGCCACGGCGGTGTTGAAGAGGAACGAGCCGGCCAGGATCAGCCCCAGCGAGGCCACGTACAGCCGGGGCCGGCCGCCCCACAGGTGGGTCGCCGGCAGCATCCCGGTGAGGAAGACCTCGATGCGGACGGGGTCGAACGCCGCCGCCTTCGTGGGCTGGGCGGAGCCGCTGGAGAGGAACGACGGCAGCAGCAACGGCAGGGTCAGCATGATGCCCACGCAGGCCGCCGAGGCGGCCCTGCCCACGGCCCGCAGCCGCTGGGCGCCGGTCAGGTCGAGGGTGACCAGACGGACGGCGAGCAGGACGCAGGCCGCCATCGTGGCCATCATCGCGGTGTAGAAGTTCCCGTACCAGGCGAGCGCCACCAGCAGCGCCACCCCGGGCCAGCGGCGGCCCTCCAGACACCATTCGACGGCGATGCCGAGCATCGGCAGCGCCACCATCCCCCACAGCCACATCGGGATGTACGAGGCGTCGCTCAGCGCCCACCCGCACAGCCCGTACGTGGCGCCGAGCACGCCCCGCTGCCACCAGGGGCCGGGCTGGAGCTTGCCGAGGTAGACCGTCATCAGGGCCGCGGCGGTGCCCATCGTGATCGGGGTGATCACGAAGACGGCCAGGTCCACGTGGGCGCGCGGGACGAGGACGGCCAGCCAGGAGAACGGGTTGCCGAGGTAGGTGTAGTAGTCGGACAGGAACTGTTGTCCGAAGCCCCCGCGCCAGGTGAACAGGACGTCGCCGGCGGCCTGGCCGTGGACCAGGTCCCACAGGGCGCGGTGGAAGGGCACGTACTGGTTGGCCTGGTCGTTCAGGGCCCGTCCGGGGCCCCCGAAGGGGAAGCTGCCGCGGGCGAGCCAGGCCGCGCAGAAGGCGCCCGAGGTGACGAGGAAGGCGAGGAGGGGCCCGTAGAGGCGGGAGAGCCGTCCCGGGCGCCGTGGCGAGGGGGCCGGGGCGCCGTCAGGGGGCGGACTGCCCGCCGTCGTCGGCTCCGAGGTGACCGTCCCCAATGTCCTGCTCCTGGCTCTCGTACGTTTTCGGCTGACTCGCTGCGATTCGATGGCAGTCTAGTTGGCCGCCCTACCACGTCGGAGCGGGGTCCGCGCGGCCGGCCCGGTCGAAAGGGCCTTCGCCCGTGCGGCGCCTGAGCTGCGGAGCCCCGGCGGGGGTGGGGTCGAGGCCCATGTTTTGACCGGAGTGGATGCGGTGGGTACGCTCAGACCTTGTGCCTGGGGTGTGCCTGGGCTCCCGTGCGTGTCCATCAACCGCATGCGAGCTCGTCTTTCGGCCACCGCGATCCATGCGTTTCCGTGCTTGCACGGAGGTCCGCCGGATCCGACACACCCGACCGCGTGGGTCGGCAACGTTCCAGGTTAGCTCCACTACACGGCACACAGAAACCGGAGAAGTAGTGCCTACGATCCAGCAGCTGGTCCGGAAGGGCCGGCAGGACAAGGTCGAGAAGACAAAGACCCCCGCGCTTGAGGCTTCGCCCCAGCGTCGCGGCGTCTGCACGCGAGTGTTCACGACCACCCCGAAGAAGCCGAACTCGGCGCTCCGTAAGGTCGCGCGTGTGCGTCTGACCTCCGGCATCGAGGTCACGGCCTACATTCCGGGCGAGGGACACAACCTGCAGGAGCACTCCATCGTGCTCGTGCGTGGTGGCCGTGTGAAGGACCTGCCGGGTGTTCGTTACAAGATCATCCGCGGTGCGCTTGACACCCAGGCTGTCAAGAACCGCAAGCAGGCCCGCAGCCGCTACGGCGCCAAGAAGGAGAAGTAAGAATGCCTCGTAAGGGCCCCGCCCCGAAGCGCCCGGTCATCATCGACCCGGTCTACGCATCTCCTCTGGTGACGTCGCTCATCAACAAGATCCTCCTGAACGGCAAGCGCTCCACCGCCGAGCGCATCGTTTACGGCGCCATGGAAGGCCTCCGCGAGAAGACCGGCGCTGACCCGGTCATCACGCTGAAGCGCGCGCTGGAGAACGTCAAGCCGTCGCTTGAGGTCAAGTCCCGCCGTGTCGGTGGAGCCACCTACCAGGTGCCGATCGAGGTCAAGCCCGGTCGTGCGGCCACCCTCTCGCTGCGTTGGATCGTGGGTTACTCCCGCGCCCGTCGCGAGAAGACCATGACCGAGCGCCTCATGAACGAGCTCCTCGACGCCTCGAACGGCCTCGGTGCGGCCGTCAAGAAGCGTGAAGACACGCACAAGATGGCCGAGTCCAACAAGGCCTTCGCGCACTACCGCTGGTAGTCCCACCCCACATCGAGACCGAGAGAAGACCGAAGCCTTATGGCTACCACTTCGCTTGACCTGGCCAAGGTCCGCAACATCGGGATCATGGCCCACATCGACGCGGGCAAGACGACCACCACCGAGCGCATCCTGTTCTACACCGGTGTGTCTTACAAGATCGGTGAAGTCCACGACGGCGCCGCCACGATGGACTGGATGGAGCAGGAGCAGGAGCGTGGTATCACCATCACGTCTGCCGCTACGACCTGCCACTGGCCCCTCGAAGACGTTGACCACACGATCAACATCATCGACACCCCGGGTCACGTCGACTTCACCGTCGAGGTGGAGCGTTCGCTCCGCGTCCTCGACGGCGCCGTCACCGTCTTCGACGGTGTCGCCGGTGTGGAGCCGCAGTCCGAGACGGTCTGGCGTCAGGCCGACCGTTACGGCGTGCCCCGCATCTGCTTCGTCAACAAGCTCGACCGCACCGGTGCCGAGTTCCACCGTTGTGTCGACATGATCAAGGACCGCCTCGGTGCGGTTCCGATCGTCATGCAGCTCCCCATCGGCGCCGAGATGGACTTCCAGGGTGTAGTCGACCTGGTCACCATGAAGGCGTTCGTCTGGTCCGCCGAGGCGACCAAGGGCGAGATGTACGACATCGTCGACATCCCGGAGACCCACCAGGAAGCCGCTGAAGAGTGGCACGCCAAGCTGGTGGAGCAGGTCGCCGAGAACGACGACCAGATCATGGAGCTGTTCCTCGAGGGCATCGAGCCCACCATCGAGCAGCTGCACGAAGCGGTCCGTCGCATCATCATCGGTTCCGGCAAGGGCACGGGCGCCACGATCACCGCGGTGTTCTGTGGCACGGCGTTCAAGAACAAGGGCGTTCAGCCCCTGCTCGACGCCGTCGTCCGTTACCTCCCCTCGCCCCTGGACATCGAGGCCATCGAAGGCCACGACGTCAAGGACGCCGAGCTGGTCGTGAAGCGCAAGCCCTCGGACGAGGAGCCCCTTTCGGCGCTCGCGTTCAAGATCATGCGTGACCCGCACCTCGGCAAGCTCACCTTCGTCCGGGTTTACTCGGGCCGCCTGGAGGCCGGCACTGCGGTGCTGAACTCCGTCAAGGGCAAGAAGGAGCGCATCGGCAAGATCTACCGCATGCACGCGAACAAGCGTGAGGAGATCGCCGCGGTGGGCGCCGGTGACATCGTCGCCGTCATGGGTCTGAAGCAGACCACCACCGGTGAGACGCTGTGTGACGACAAGGCCCCCGTGATCCTGGAGTCCATGGACTTCCCGGCTCCGGTCATCCAGGTCGCCATCGAGCCCAAGTCCAAGGGTGACCAGGAGAAGCTGGGTGTCGCCATCCAGAGTCTCGCGGAGGAGGACCCCTCCTTCCACGTTCACTCGGACGAGGAGACCGGCCAGACCATTCTCGGCGGCATGGGCGAACTGCACCTTGAGGTGCTGGTCGACCGCATGAAGCGCGAGTTCAAGGTCGAGGCCAACGTCGGCAAGCCGCAGGTCGCCTACCGCGAGACGATCCGCCAGACGGTGGAGCGTCACGACTACACCCACAAGAAGCAGACCGGTGGTACCGGTCAGTTCGCCAAGGTGCAGATCGCGATCGAGCCGATCCTCGAGGCCGACGGTCCGGCGTACGAGTTCGTGAACAAGGTCACCGGTGGCCGCATCCCGAGGGAGTACATCCCCTCGGTCGACGCGGGCGCTCAGGAAGCCATGCAGTTCGGCATCCTGGCCGGCTACGAGATGACTGGCGTCCGCGTCATCCTTCTCGACGGTGGCTACCACGAGGTCGACTCCTCGGAGCTCGCCTTCAAGATCGCCGGTTCGCAGGCCTTCAAGGAGGCCGCGCGCAAGGCGTCCCCCGTACTGCTCGAGCCGATGATGTCCGTCGAGGTCACCACGCCCGAGGAGTCCATGGGCGACGTGATCGGCGACATCAACTCCCGCCGTGGCCAGATCCAGGCCATGGAGGAGCGTCACGGTGCGCGTCTCGTGAAGGGCCTCGTGCCGCTTTCGGAGATGTTCGGCTACGTCGGAGACCTCCGCAGCAAGACCTCGGGTCGCGCCAGCTACTCGATGCAGTTCGACTCCTACGCCGAGGTTCCCCGGAACGTCGCTGAGGAGATCATCGCGAAGGCCAAGGGCGAGTAACTCTTCCGAGTACACGCTTTAGGCTTGTCACCGGAGCCTCTGGGGCAACAGGAGTAACACTCTCGTTGCCCCGGGGGAACCGGCTATCCAGCAAAGATCACCTGGCGCCGCTGATTCAAGGCGTACAGAACCACTCTCAGGAGGACCCCCGTGGCGAAGGCGAAGTTCGAGCGGACTAAGCCGCACGTCAACATCGGCACCATCGGTCACATTGACCACGGTAAGACGACCCTCACGGCCGCCATTACCAAGGTGCTGCACGACAAGTACCCGGACCTGAACGCGGCTTCGGCCTTCGATCAGATCGACAAGGCTCCTGAGGAGCGCCAGCGCGGTATCACCATCTCGATCGCGCACGTCGAGTACCAGACCGAGGCGCGTCACTACGCCCACGTCGACTGCCCGGGTCACGCGGACTACATCAAGAACATGATCACCGGTGCCGCGCAGATGGACGGTGCCATCCTCGTGGTCGCCGCCACTGACGGCCCGATGCCGCAGACCAAGGAGCACGTGCTCCTGGCCCGCCAGGTCGGCGTTCCGTACATCGTCGTCGCCCTGAACAAGGCCGACATGGTGGACGACGAGGAGATCCTGGAGCTCGTCGAGCTCGAGGTTCGTGAGCTCCTCTCCGAGTACGACTTCCCGGGCGACGACCTGCCGGTCGTCCAGGTCTCCGCGCTGAAGGCGCTCGAGGGCGACAAGGAGTGGGGTGACAAGCTCCTCGGCCTGATGGACGCCGTGGACGAGGCCATCCCGACCCCGCCGCGTGACACCGAGAAGCCCTTCCTGATGCCCGTCGAGGACGTCTTCACGATCACCGGTCGTGGCACCGTCGTCACCGGTCGCATCGAGCGTGGTGTCCTGAAGGTCAACGAGACCGTTGACATCATCGGCATCAAGAAGGAAAAGACCACCACCACGGTCACCGGCATCGAGATGTTCCGCAAGCTGCTCGACGAGGGCCAGGCGGGCGAGAACGTCGGTCTGCTCCTCCGTGGCATCAAGCGCGAGGACGTCGAGCGCGGCCAGGTCATCATCAAGCCGGGTTCGGTCACGCCGCACACCCAGTTCGAGGCCGCCGCGTACATCCTGTCGAAGGACGAGGGTGGCCGTCACACCCCGTTCTTCAACAACTACCGCCCGCAGTTCTACTTCCGTACCACGGACGTAACGGGCGTCGTGACCCTCCCCGAGGGCACCGAGATGGTCATGCCCGGTGACAACACCGACATGACGGTCGACCTCATCCAGCCCGTCGCGATGGAAGAGGGCCTGAAGTTCGCCATCCGTGAGGGTGGTCGTACCGTGGGCGCCGGCCAGGTCACCAAGATCAACGTCTGATCGTTGTTCTGACCCGGTCGCCCGCGTGAGCGGGCACCATGTTCGACCGAGGGGCCCCTTCCCTCCGCTCCGGCGGTGGGGGAGGGGCCCTTTGTCGTACCCCCGGCGCGGACGTGTACATGCCCTGTGAGACGCTCCGCTGCGATCGCTTGATCGTTTGGGAACGGGCACGTGTTCAGGGTGGGGAAGCATGGGACAGCGGGACGACGGGGGGCCGACCATCTCCGACGAGGAGTGGGCGCGGTTCAGCGAGCAGGTGGGACGGGAGGCCGCGCAGGCGCCCAAGGAGCCGTCCGCGCGGGCGCGGATGGTGACGGAGCGGCTCCGCCGGGAGGACGAGGAACGCACGCGGGCCGCTCGGCGCGGGCCGTTCGGACGCCGCCGGGGGCGGGCGGCCGTACCGCACGAGCCGCCGGGATGGCGGACCGGGCCGGAGTGGCAGGAGCGGACGGCGCGCGGCCGGGCGAAGCGGCGGCTCAAGGCGGGGGTGGCGGTGGTCTTCATCGCCGGCCTGGCTCTGGTGGCCGTACGGCCGGAGTTGGTGATCGACCGGATGACGGGCAAGGCCGGGGCCCGTGAGGAGGCCGCGAAGGCGGCGCCGCTGCCCGCGGAGTCCGTACGTCCGACCGCGGCCCCGCCGGACGTGTACCCGGACCGGCCGACCCTGAAGGAGCCCTTCCGCGGCTCGCCGGCGCTCCAGTGGGCGGACGGCGCCGCCGGCATCGAGGTCCCGGAGGCGGAGTCCGTCGGCGGGGCGCCGCAGGAGGAGATCGCGGACGCGCTGGTGAAGGCCAAGCAGTTCCTGGTCGCGGCCAACCTCGACCCGGCCGTGCTGCGCGGGGAGCGGCCGACGTCCGCGCTGGCCCTGCTGGACCCGCGCGACGACCGGACGCCGGGGGAGGTGGCCGTCTCGTACGACCGGCCCAGCGCGGAGCACGATCCCCTGACCCTGTTCACCCGGTACGACCCGGCGGAGCTGAGGCCCGTGGGCGACGTGGTCAAGGTGCGGGGCCGGATGTGGGTGGAGACGGGTGCGGAACCCGGACAGGCCTCGGTGAAGGCGGACTACACCTTCGTGTATCCGTTCGTGAAGGTGACGGGCAACCAGGAGGACGTCGCGCGGACCATCGTGCGCCGCGAGCTGACCTTCACCGTGTTCGACCCGAGCCGGTGGCAGAGGACGCAGGGCAAGCTGTGGCTGTTCCACTACCGGCCGGACATCAGCAACACGACCTGCGACCGCGGCGACGGGTACCTGCACCCGTCGTTCTTCTCGGACCCGGCGGGGGCGAACGGACCGGAACCCTCCGGAACCCCGGTCGACCCGTACGACCGGACCAAGACCATCGGGGAGTTGCCGCAGGAGGGCTGTCTCCTGGCGTCCCGTACCTGACCAGGCAGGGGACCCCGTCGGGCAAACGCGTGCCACAGTTTGACGTGCCCGCCCGGCGGGGTATTGTCTTCGCCCCGATTGGCCAGGTACGTGTCTCGTATGGCAGACTACTCAAGTTGCTCGGATGAGTGCCGATGCTGTGCGCCTCCCGCCGGGAGGACCGGAAGCAAGTCCCACAGTACTCGTCGTCCTTAATCTGCCTTTCGGGGCAGCAATGAGGACGGACGTACGGGAATCTTCTGGGAAGTGTCAGCAAGGTGTTCACCAGGCACTCGGTGGGTGTTTCTCCCCCGATGCGCGGTCAGGGACCGCATCCCCTTGGACGAGGGAATTTCCGTATGGGAATTTTCTGTAGAGGGAGTGCGACACGCCCGACCGCGTGGGTCGGAGAAGAGACTGCGGGAGCGATCCCGCGGCCGATCGGGAGCCAGAGCGTTCCACTTACAGACAGGACTACGGAGTAGCCATGGCGGGACAGAAGATCCGCATCCGGCTCAAGGCCTACGACCACGAGGTCATCGATTCGTCGGCGAAGAAGATCGTCGAGACGGTGACGCGCACTGGTGCGTCGGTCGCGGGCCCGGTGCCGCTGCCCACTGAGAAGAACGTGTACTGCGTCATCAAGTCGCCGCACAAGTACAAGGACTCGCGCGAGCACTTCGAGATGCGCACGCACAAGCGCCTGATCGACATCCTCGACCCGACCCCCAAGACCGTTGACTCGCTGATGCGCCTGGACCTTCCGGCCGGCGTTGACATCGAGATCAAGCTCTGAGAGGCGTCGAGAAGATGGCAAAGCAGATCAAGGGCGTCCTGGGCGAGAAGCTCGGCATGACCCAGGTCTGGGACGAGAACAACCGTGTCGTCCCGGTCACCGTGGTCAAGGCCGGACCCTGCGTCGTTACCCAGGTCCGTAAGAACGACATCGACGGCTACGAGTCGGTCCAGATCGCCTTCGGCGAGATCGACCCGCGCAAGGTGAACAAGCCCCTCAAGGGCCACTTCGCCAAGGCCGACGTGACCCCCCGCCGCCACCTGGTGGAGCTCCGCACCTCCGACGCCGGCGAGTACACGCTCGGCCAGGAGATCACTGCCGCTGTGTTCGAGTCGGGCGTCAAGGTTGACGTCACGGGCAACAGCAAGGGCAAGGGCTTCGCCGGTGTCATGAAGCGTCACAACTTCAAGGGTCTCGGCGCCGGTCACGGTGTCCAGCGCAAGCACCGCTCCCCCGGTTCGATCGGTGGCTGTGCCACCCCTGGGCGTGTCTTCAAGGGCATGCGCATGGCCGGTCGTATGGGCAACGAGCGTGTCACCACCCAGAACCTGACCATCCACGCGGTTGACGCGGAGAAGGGTCTGCTCCTCATCAAGGGTGCGGTCCCCGGTCCGAACGGCGGCCTCGTCCTGGTCCGTACCGCGGCCAAGGGGGCTTGAGGTAATGAGCACCATTGACATCCTTTCGCCGGCAGGCGACAAGGCCGGTACCGTCGAGCTCCCCGCGGAGATCTTCGACGCCAAGACCAGCGTTCCGCTGATCCACCAGGTCGTTGTCGCTCAGCTGGCTGCTGCCCGTCAGGGCACGCACAAGACCAAGCGTCGTGGCGAAGTCCGTGGTGGTGGCCGCAAGCCGTACCGCCAGAAGGGCACCGGCCGCGCTCGCCAGGGTTCCACCCGCGCTCCGCAGTTCGTCGGAGGTGGCGTCGTACACGGCCCGCAGCCGCGTGACTACTCGCAGCGGACCCCGAAGAAGATGAAGGCCGCCGCTCTCCGCGGTGCCCTCTCGGACCGTGCGCGTCACTCCCGCATCCACATCGTCACCGGTGTGGTCGAGGGTGCCGCCTCCACGAAGGCCGCCAAGACGCTGTTCGGCAAGATCTCGGAGCGCAAGAACCTGCTCCTGGTCGTCGACCGCGCCGACGAGGCCGCGTGGCTGTCCGCCCGCAACCTGCCCCAGGTGCACATCCTGGAGCCGGGCCAGCTGAACACGTACGACGTGATCGTCTCTGACGACGTGGTCTTCACTCAGGCCGCGTTCGAGTCCTTCGTGTCTGGCCCCAAGGCCGACGAGACCGAAGGGAGCGACGCCTGATGTCTGAGGCGACCGTTACCAGCAAGACCTTCTTCGACCCGCGCGACCTGCTGATCAAGCCGGTTGTCTCGGAGAAGAGCTACGCGCTTCTGGACGAGAACAAGTACACGTTCATCGTCGCGCCCGGCGCCAACAAGACCCAGATCAAGCAGGCCGTGGAAGCGGTCTTCTCGGTCAAGGTCACCGGGGTCAACACGATCAACCGGCAGGGTAAGCGCAAGCGCACCAAGACCGGTTTCGGCAAGCGCGCGGACACCAAGCGCGCCATCGTGACCCTTGCCGAGGGCAACCGTATCGACATCTTCGGCGGCCAGGCCTCCTAACGGAGGTCTAGTCGTCCGGAATCGGACGAGGACTGAGAAATGGGTATCCGCAAGTACAAGCCGACGACCCCGGGCCGTCGTGGCTCCAGCGTCGCCGACTTTGTCGAGATCACGCGGTCCACGCCGGAGAAGTCGCTGGTTCGCCCCCTGCACAGCAAGGGCGGCCGTAACAACACCGGTCGGATCACCGTTCGCCACCAGGGTGGTGGACACAAGCGCGCCTACCGCGTGATCGACTTCCGTCGTCACGACAAGGACGGCGTGCCGGCCAAGGTCGCGCACATCGAATACGACCCCAACCGCACCGCGCGCATCGCGCTCCTGCACTACGCCGACGGCGAGAAGCGCTACATCATCGCGCCGAAGGCTCTGAAGCAGGGCGACCGGATTGAGAACGGCCCCACGGCCGACATCAAGCCCGGTAACAACCTGGCACTCCGCAACATCCCGGTCGGTACCACGATCCACGCGATCGAGCTCCGTCCCGGTGGCGGCGCCAAGTTCGCCCGCTCGGCTGGTGCCTCTGTGCAGCTGCTTGCGAAGGAGGGCACCATGGCCCACCTCCGCATGCCGTCCGGCGAGATCCGTCTCGTCGACGCCCGCTGCCGCGCCACGGTCGGCGAGGTCGGCAATGCCGAGCAGTCGAACATCAACTGGGGCAAGGCCGGCCGTATGCGCTGGAAGGGCGTTCGCCCCTCCGTCCGCGGTGTCGCGATGAACCCGGTTGACCACCCGCACGGTGGTGGTGAGGGCAAGACCAGTGGTGGTCGCCACCCGGTCTCCCCGTGGGGTCAGAAGGAGGGTCGTACTCGCTCGCCGAAGAAGGCTTCGAGCAAGTACATCGTCCGCCGCCGCAAGACGAACAAGAAGCGCTAGGAGCGGGTTTAGATGCCGCGCAGTCTCAAGAAGGGGCCCTTCGTCGACGACCACCTCGTAAAGAAGGTGGACGTCCAGAACGAAGCCGGCACCAAGAACGTCATCAAGACCTGGTCCCGTCGCTCGATGATCATCCCCAGCATGCTGGGTCACACCATCGCGGTGCACAACGGCAAGACCCACGTCCCGGTGTTCGTCACCGAGTCGATGGTCGGCCACAAGCTCGGCGAGTTCTCGCCGACTCGCACCTTCCGCGGCCACGTCAAGGACGACCGGAAGTCGAAGCGCCGCTAAAGGCGGGGTGGTTACGACTATGACTTACACCGAAGGGACAACCATGGAAGCCAGGGCCCAGGCGCGGTACATCCGCGTCACGCCCATGAAGGCCCGCCGAGTGGTGGACCTTATCCGTGGCATGGATGCCACGGAGGCTCAGGCGGTCCTGCGTTTCGCCCCGCAGGCCGCGAGCGTGCCGGTTGGCAAGGTGCTCGACAGCGCCATTGCCAACGCCGCACACAACTACAACCACCCGGACGCCTCCACGCTGGTCATCAGCGAGGCGTACGTGGACGAGGGCCCGACCCTGAAGCGGTTCCGTCCGCGTGCCCAGGGCCGTGCCTACCGGATCCGCAAGCGGACCAGCCACATCACCGTGGTCGTCAGCAGCAAGGAAGGTTCCCGGTAATGGGCCAGAAGGTAAACCCGCACGGGTTCCGGCTCGGCATCACCACCGACTTCAAGTCGCGTTGGTACGCCGACAAGCTGTACAAGGACTACGTCAAGGAAGACGTCGCCATCCGCAGGATGATGACGTCCGGCATGGAGCGCGCCGGCATCTCGAAGGTTGAGATCGAGCGCACCCGTGACCGCGTGCGTGTGGACATCCACACCGCTCGTCCGGGCATCGTCATCGGTCGCCGTGGCGCCGAGGCCGACCGCATCCGCGGTGACCTCGAGAAGCTCACGGGCAAGCAGGTCCAGCTGAACATCCTCGAGGTCAAGAACCCCGAGCTTGACGCTCAGCTGGTTGCCCAGGCCGTTGCCGAGCAGCTCTCCTCCCGCGTCTCCTTCCGTCGTGCCATGCGCAAGAGCATGCAGGGCACGATGAAGGCCGGCGCCAAGGGCATCAAGATCCAGTGTGGCGGTCGCCTCGGCGGCGCCGAGATGTCCCGCTCCGAGTTCTACCGCGAGGGTCGTGTGCCGCTGCACACGCTGCGCGCGAACGTGGACTACGGCTTCTTCGAGGCCAAGACCACCTTCGGCCGTATCGGTGTGAAGGTCTGGATCTACAAGGGCGATGTCAAGAACATCGCCGAGGTTCGCGCCGAGAACGCTGCGGCCCGTGCGGGTAACCGCCCGGCCCGTGGCGCGCAGGGCGCTGGCGACCGTCCCGCCGGCCGTGGTGGCCGTGGTGGCGAGCGCGGCGGCCGTGGTGGCCGCAAGCCGCAGCAGGCTGCTGGTGCCGAGGCCCCCAAGGCCGACGCTCCCGCCGCCGCTCCGGCCGAGAGCACCGGAACGGAGGCCTGACCGACATGCTGATCCCTCGTAGGGTCAAGCACCGCAAGCAGCACCACCCGAAGCGCAGCGGTATGGCCAAGGGCGGTACTGAGGTCTCGTTCGGCGAGTACGGCATCCAGGCGCTCACCCCGGCCTACGTGACGAACCGCCAGATCGAGGCGGCTCGTATCGCGATGACCCGCCACATCAAGCGTGGCGGCAAGGTCTGGATCAACATCTACCCGGACCGCCCCCTGACGAAGAAGCCGGCCGAAACCCGCATGGGTTCCGGTAAGGGTTCTCCCGAGTGGTGGATCGCGAACGTGCACCCGGGCCGGGTCATGTTCGAGCTGTCCTACCCGAACGAGAAGATTGCTCGTGAGGCGCTCACCCGCGCTGCTCACAAGCTTCCGATGAAGTGCCGGATTGTTCGGCGCGAGGCAGGTGAGTCGTGATGGCGACGGGAACCCAGACGTCCGAGCTCCGCGAGCTCGGTAACGAGGAGCTCGTTGGCAAGCTGAGCGAGGCCAAGGAAGAGCTGTTCAAGCTTCGCTTCCAGGCCGCCACGGGTCAGCTGGAGAACAACGGCCGGCTCAAGTCCGTCCGTAAGGACATCGCTCGCATCTACACCCTGATGCGCGAGCGTGAGCTCGGTATCGAGACGGTGGAGAGCGCCTGATGAGCGAGAAGAACGTGACTGAGACGACCGACCGCGGCTTCCGCAAGACCCGTGAGGGTCTCGTCGTCAGCGACAAGATGGACAAGACCGTCGTCGTCGCTGTCGAGGACCGCGTCAAGCACGCCCTGTACGGCAAGGTCATCCGCCGTACGAACAAGCTCAAGGCTCACGACGAGCAGAACGCTGCCGGCGTCGGCGACCGCGTCATCATCATGGAGACGCGTCCGCTGTCGGCGAGCAAGCGCTGGCGCATCGTCGAGATCCTCGAGAAGGCCAAGTAAGAATTCGCGCAAGCGGATTCCCAGTCCAAAGCCTGAGGGGTTTCCCGCAGGTTCGTTCCGCCAGGCTCGGTGGGGGCGCTCGCTCTTCGGAGTGTGAGGCCCCCGCCGGGAACCGGCAGACAAACAGGAGATACACGTGATCCAGCAGGAGTCGCGACTGCGTATCGCCGACAACACTGGTGCCAAGGAAATCCTTTGCATCCGTGTTCTCGGTGGTTCCGGTCGCCGCTACGCGGGCATCGGTGACGTCATCGTCGCCACCGTCAAGGATGCGATCCCCGGTGGCAACGTGAAGAAGGGTGACGTCGTCAAGGCTGTCATCGTTCGCACCGTCAAGGAGCGTCGCCGCCAGGACGGCTCGTACATCCGCTTTGACGAGAACGCCGCCGTCATTCTGAAGAACGACGGCGACCCTCGCGGCACCCGTATCTTCGGCCCGGTGGGCCGTGAGCTGCGCGAGAAGAAGTTCATGAAGATCATCTCGCTCGCGCCGGAGGTGCTGTAAGCATGAAGATCAAGAAGGGCGACCTGGTTCAGGTCATCACCGGTAAGGACAAGGGCAAGCAGGGCAAGGTCATCACGGCCATCCCTACTGAGAACCGCGTCCTGGTCGAGGGTGTCAACCGGGTCAAGAAGCACACCAAGGCCGGCCAGACCGCTGGTGGCTCGCAGACCGGTGGCATCGTGATCACCGAGGCTCCGATCCACGTCAGCAACGTTCAGCTGGTCGTGGAGAAGGACGGCCAGAAGGTCGTTACCCGCGTCGGTTTCCGCTTCGATGACGAGGGCAACAAGATCCGCGTTGCCAAGCGGACGGGTGAGGACATCTGATGGCTACCACTCCGCGTCTCAAGACGAAGTACCGCGAGGACATCGCGGGCAAGCTGCGTGAAGAGTTCTCCTACGAGAACGTCATGCAGATTCCCGGCCTCGTGAAGATCGTGGTCAACATGGGTGTGGGCGACGCCGCCCGCGACTCCAAGCTGATCGACGGCGCCATCAAGGACCTGACGACGATCACCGGTCAGAAGCCGGCCGTCACGAAGGCCCGCAAGTCCATCGCGCAGTTCAAGCTGCGCGAGGGTCAGCCGATCGGCTGCCACGTCACCCTCCGCGGTGACCGCATGTGGGAGTTCCTGGACCGTACGCTGTCGCTCGCGCTGCCGCGTATCCGTGACTTCCGTGGTCTGTCGCCGAAGCAGTTCGACGGCCGTGGCAACTACACCTTCGGTCTCACGGAGCAGGTCATGTTCCACGAGATCGACCAGGACAAGATCGACCGTACCCGGGGTATGGACATCACCGTGGTTACCACGGCGACCAACGACGACGAGGGCCGCGCCCTCCTTCGTCACCTCGGCTTCCCCTTCAAGGAGGCGTAAGCGAGATGGCGAAGAAGGCTCTCATCGCGAAGGCTGCCCGTAAGCCCAAGTTCGGTGTGCGTGCGTACACCCGCTGCCAGCGCTGCGGTCGCCCTCACTCCGTGTACCGCAAGTTCGGCCTGTGCCGCGTGTGCCTTCGTGAGATGGCTCACCGTGGCGAGCTGCCGGGCGTGACCAAGAGCTCCTGGTAACTCCCCCTCGTCCGTAAGGACTTGAGGAGTACCAGGCACTCTCGGTAAGCATCTGGACGGCGGATGCCCGGCCGCACATGCCGTAGGCTTGTGTGGTTGGGCGTCCGCCGCCCATAACGACTTACTACGCCGTAGGTCCCCGCACCGCACCCGTCCCGCCTCTGAGTGGGGAGAGGGATGGCGCATACAGGAAACCCCGGCGAGAGAGGCCGAAGGCCACTTCATGACCATGACTGACCCGATCGCAGACATGCTCACGCGTCTGCGTAACGCTAACTCGGCGTACCACGACACCGTCGTGATGCCGCACAGCAAGATCAAGTCGCACATCGCGGAGATCCTCCAGCAGGAGGGCTTCATCACCGGCTGGAAGGTCGAGGACGCCGAGGTCGGCAAGAACCTCGTCCTCGAGCTGAAGTTCGGGCCGAACCGTGAGCGCTCCATTGCGGGCATCAAGCGGATTTCGAAGCCCGGTCTGCGCGTATACGCGAAGTCCACCAACCTGCCGAAGGTTCTTGGCGGCCTGGGCGTGGCGATCATCTCCACGTCCCACGGTCTCCTGACCGGCCAGCAGGCAGGCAAGAAGGGCGTAGGTGGGGAAGTCCTCGCCTACGTCTGGTAGTCGGGAACGGAGGAAAAGCAATGTCGCGAATCGGCAAGCTCCCCATCCAGGTTCCCGCCGGTGTGGACGTCACCATCGACGGCCAGACGGTCGCTGTGAAGGGCCCCAAGGGTTCCCTCGCGCTCACCGTCAAGGCGCCGATCGAGATCGTCAAGGGTGAGGACGGCGTTCTGAACGTCACCCGCCCCAACGACGAGCGTCAGAACAAGGCCCTTCACGGCCTGTCCCGCACGCTGGTGGCGAACATGATCACCGGCGTGACCGCGGGATACGTCAAGGCTCTCGAAATCAGCGGTGTCGGTTACCGCGTCGCCGCGAAGGGCTCCAACCTGGAGTTCCAGCTTGGCTACAGCCACCCGATCCTGATCGAGGCGCCCGAGGGCATCTCCTTCAAGGTCGAGTCGCCCACCAAGTTCGCGGTCGAGGGCATCGACAAGCAGAAGGTCGGCGAGGTCGCCGCCAACATCCGCAAGCTGCGGAAGCCCGACCCGTACAAGGCCAAGGGTGTCAAGTACGCCGGCGAAGTCATCCGCCGCAAGGTCGGAAAGGCTGGTAAGTAGCCATGGCATACGGTGTAAAGATCGCCAAGGGCGACGCGTACAAGCGTGCCGCCAAGGCTCGCCGCCACATCCGCATCCGCAAGAACGTCTCGGGTACGGCGGAGCGTCCGCGCCTCGTCGTGACGCGTTCCAACCGCAACATCGTTGCTCAGGTCATCGACGACCTCCAGGGTCACACCCTGGCGTCCGCGTCGACCCTGGACACCTCGATCCGCGGTGGCGAAGGCGACAAGAGCGCCCAGGCCCAGGCCGTCGGCGCACTCGTCGCCGAGCGTGCCAAGGCTGCGGGTGTCGAGACCGTCGTGTTCGACCGCGGTGGCAACCGATACGCCGGGCGCATTGCCGCTCTGGCTGACGCCGCCCGCGAAGCCGGGCTGAAGTTCTAAGCCCCGGTTCCGGGACTCACGGACGTAACAGAGAGAGGTAATCCAATGGCTGGACCCCAGCGCCGCGGAAGCGGTGCCGGTGGCGGCGAGCGGCGGGACCGGAAGGGTCGCGACGGTGGCCCTGCCGCCGAGAAGACCGCTTACGTTGAGCGCGTTGTCGCGATCAACCGCGTCGCCAAGGTTGTCAAGGGTGGTCGCCGCTTCAGCTTCACCGCGCTGGTCGTGGTGGGCGACGGTGACGGCACTGTAGGTGTCGGTTACGGCAAGGCCAAGGAAGTTCCCGCGGCCATCGCCAAGGGTGTCGAGGAAGCCAAGAAGTCCTTCTTCAAGGTTCCGCGCATCCAGGGCACGATCCCTCACCCGATCACGGGCGAGCGTGCCGCGGGCGTCGTGCTCCTGAAGCCGGCTTCCCCCGGTACCGGCGTTATCGCCGGTGGCCCGGTGCGCGCCGTTCTGGAGTGCGCCGGCGTTCACGACATCCTGTCGAAGTCGCTCGGCTCTTCGAACGCGATCAACATCGTGCACGCGACCGTCGCGGCCCTCAAGGGTCTGCAGCGTCCCGAGGAGATCGCGGCTCGCCGTGGTCTGCCCCTCGAGGACGTCGCTCCCGCGGCTCTGCTTCGTGCACGTGCCGGGGCGGGTGCGTAATGGCTCGCCTCAAGATCACGCAGACGAAGTCGTACATCGGCAGCAAGCAGAACCACCGCGACACGCTGCGTTCGCTCGGGCTCAAGCGCCTGAACGACGTCGTGGTCAAGGAGGACCGCCCCGAGTTCCGCGGAATGGCTAACACCGTCCGCCACCTCGTGACGGTTGAGGAGGTTGACTAACATGGCTGAAAACAGCCCGCTGAAGGCCCACAACCTCCGTCCCGCCCCCGGCGCCAAGACCGCGAAGACCCGTGTCGGTCGTGGTGAGGCGTCGAAGGGTAAGACGGCCGGTCGTGGTACGAAGGGCCAGAAGGCCCGTTACCAGATCCCGCAGCGCTTCGAGGGTGGGCAGATGCCCCTCCACATGCGTCTGCCGAAGCTCAAGGGCTTCAAGAACCCGTTCCGCACCGAGTTCCAGGTCGTGAACCTGGACAAGCTCGGCGCTCTCTACCCCGAGGGTGGAGAAGTCACGGTGGCCGACCTGGTCGCCAAGGGCGCGGTTCGCAAGAACAGCCTCGTCAAGGTCCTGGGCCAGGGCGAGCTCTCCGTGGCGCTGCAGGTTTCGGTTGACGCCGTTTCCAGCTCCGCCAAGGAGAAGATCGCTGCCGCTGGTGGCACCGTGACCGAGCTCGTCTAAGACGAACTCAGTGACAAATAGCTAGAAACCCGACCGGGGATGCCTCACATATGGGGCATCCCCGGTTGGTCGTTCCACGGGAGGTGCAGTCGCCGGTAAGGTGGCCTGCACCTTTACTTGTACGTATTCGTCGATCCCTCAGACCGTCACCTCTGACGCAGTAGCGCGGGGGTCGCAGGAGGCACCGTGCTCACCGCGTTCGCCCGGGCGTTCAAGACGCCCGACCTGCGCAAGAAGCTGCTCTTCACGCTCGGCATCATCATGTTGTATCGGCTCGGGTCCCACATCCCCGTGCCCGGCGTGAACTACAAGAACGTTCAGATCTGCGTGGACCAGATGGGGAGCAGCAACAGCCTCTTCGGTCTGGTCAACATGTTCAGCGGTGGCGCGCTGCTGCAGATCACGATCTTTGCGCTCGGCATCATGCCGTACATCACTGCGAGCATCATCCTGCAGCTGCTGACCGTGGTCATCCCGAAGCTGGAGAACCTCAAAAAAGAGGGTCAGTCCGGCACGGCGAAGATCACTCAGTACACGCGCTATTTGACGGTCGCGCTCGCGATCCTGCAGGGCACCGGGCTGGTCGCCACCGCGCGCACCGGCGCTCTGTTCGGTACCTGCCCGGTCCGTTCCGAGATCGTCCCCAACCACTCGATCTTCACCACCGTCGTCATGGTGATCACCATGACCGCCGGTACCTGCGTCGTGATGTGGCTCGGTGAGCTGATCACCGACCGCGGCATCGGCAACGGCATGTCGATCC
Source organism: Streptomyces sp. NPDC088097 (assembly GCF_044741845.1). Classification (NCBI taxonomy): domain Bacteria; kingdom Bacillati; phylum Actinomycetota; class Actinomycetes; order Kitasatosporales; family Streptomycetaceae; genus Streptomyces; species Streptomyces sp. NPDC088097. The sequence continues at coordinate 860,975 of NZ_JBIUTJ010000001.1, read as the reverse complement.
TCATGTTCATCTCCATCGCGGCCGGTTTCGTCGGCGCCCTGTGGACGATCAAGCTCCAGGGCAAGATCGCCGACGGCTGGGTCGAGTTCGGCGTGGTCATCCTCGTCGGCCTGGCGATGGTGGCCCTGGTGGTCTTCGTCGAGCAGGCGCAGCGCCGCATCCCGGTCCAGTACGCGAAGCGCATGATCGGGCGACGCGCCTACGGCGGCACGTCCACCTACATCCCGCTCAAGGTGAACCAGGCCGGTGTCATCCCGGTCATCTTCGCCTCGTCGCTGCTGTACATCCCGGCCCTGATCGTTCAGTTCAGCGGCTCGACCGCCGGCTGGGCGACCTGGATCCAGAAGCACTTCGTCAAGGGCGACCACCCGTACTACATCGCGACCTACTTCCTCCTGATCGTCTTCTTCGCGTTCTTCTACGTGGCGATCTCGTTCAACCCCGAGGAAGTTGCGGACAACATGAAGAAGTATGGTGGCTTCATCCCGGGCATCCGCGCGGGTCGGCCCACGGCCGAGTACCTGAGCTACGTACTCAACCGGATCACGTGGCCCGGCTCGCTGTACCTGGGTCTCATCGCTCTTGTGCCGACGATGGCGTTGGCGGGCTTCGGGGCGAACCAGAACTTCCCGTTCGGCGGGACGAGCATCCTGATCATCGTGGGTGTGGGTCTGGAAACCGTGAAGCAGATCGAGAGCCAGCTCCAGCAGCGCAATTACGAAGGGTTCCTCCGCTGATGCGTATCGTCCTCGTCGGACCTCCTGGTGCGGGCAAGGGAACGCAGGCAACCGTGCTTGCCGAGACCCTCTCCATCCCGCACATCTCCACGGGCGACCTGTTCCGCGCGAACATCAGCCAGGGCACCGAGCTCGGCAAGCAGGCGAAGGCGTTCATGGACGCCGGCGACCTGGTGCCGGACGAGGTCACCATCGGCATGGCCAAGGACCGCATGGAGGAGCCGGACGCCGTGAACGGCTTCCTGCTCGACGGCTTCCCGCGCAACGTCTCGCAGGCCGAGGCGCTCGACGTGATGCTCAAGGCTGCGGGCATGAAGCTCGATGCCGTCCTCGACCTGGAGGTCGAGGAGGACGAGATCGTCAAGCGCCTGGCGGGGCGGCGCACCTGCCGCAACGACGGCGCGCACGTCTTCCACGTCGCGTACCGCCCGTCCAAGGTCGAGGGTGTCTGCGACATCTGCGGCGGCGAGCTGTACGTGCGCGAGGACCAGTCCGAGGACGCGGTCCGCAACCGGCTGGACGTCTACCACACGCAGACCGAGCCGATCATCGACTACTACAAGGCCCAGGGCCTCGTGTCGACGATCCCGGCGCTGGGTGAGGTCAAGGACGTCACGCAGCGTGCGATGGACGCCCTGAAGAAGTAGTCCCCCGTAGTGCAGGTACGGCCGCGGTGTCCCCAGGGCATCGCGGCCGTACTGTTGACAAGACTTGTTCGAGAAGAACCGTTCCGAAGCTGGAAGGCACGTTCCCATGGTCCAGATCAAGACCCCCGAGCAGATCGCGAAGATGCGCGAGGCGGGGCTGGTCGTCGCGGCGATCCACGCGGCGACCCGTGAGGCGGCCGTTCCGGGCGCCACGACACGGGATCTGGACATGGTGGCCCGCAAGGTGATCGCGGACGCCGGCGCCAAGTCGAACTTCCTCGGCTACGGCGGCTTCCCCGCGACCATCTGCACCTCGGTCAACGAGGTCGTCGTCCACGGCATCCCGGACGACAAGACCGTCCTCAAGGACGGGGACATCATCTCCATCGACGCCGGTGCGATCATCGACGGCTGGCACGGTGACGCGGCCTACACGGCCTTTGTCGGCACCGGTCACGCTCCGGAGCTGGTGGAGCTGTCCCGGGTGACCGAGGAGTCGATGTGGGCCGGTATCGCGGCCATGAAGCTCGGCAACCGCCTGGTGGACATCTCCAAGGCGATCGAGACGTACATCAAGCGCCAGCCCCGTCCGACGACGGGTGAGCACAGCCTCGGCAAGTTCGGGATCATCGAGGACTACGGCGGCCACGGCATCGGCTCCGAGATGCACATGGACCCGCACCTCCTGAACTACGTCTCGCGCCGGCGGGGCAAGGGGATCAAGCTCGTCCCGGGTCTGTGCCTGGCGATCGAGCCGATGGTGTCCCTGGGCACCGCCCAGACGGAGGTCCTGGCGGACGACTGGACGGTCATCACCACGGACGGCACCTGGTCCTCGCACTGGGAGCACTCCATCGCGCTGACCGAGGCCGGTCCCATCGTCTTGACCAGTCCCGACTGCGGCAAGGCGAAGCTCGCGGAGTACGGCGTGACCACCGCGCCCGATCCCCTCGGGTAGCCCTCTCGGTTAATGATCTAGACTCTGGGGCACACTTTCCGGATTCGTCTTTCTGGGTGCCCTGACGTAGACTGACTCGTCGGCTCTCGTGCACTTCCATGTCTGCAAGCAACACCTGCAAACATCGCGAGTACACGGGCCGATCAAGGTAGCCGATTCGAAAGGCGAAGCGTGGCCAAGAAGCAAGGTGCCATCGAAATCGAGGGCACCGTGATCGAGTCCCTCCCGAACGCGATGTTCAGGGTGGAGCTCCAGAACGGTCACAAAGTCCTCGCGCACATCAGCGGCAAGATGCGCATGCACTACATCCGCATCCTCCCTGATGACCGGGTCGTCGTGGAGCTCTCCCCGTACGACCTGACGCGTGGCCGGATCGTCTACCGATACAAGTAGATCTTGTCCTCACTCCCGACCGGACATCACGTCCGGCGCGGGTGGTGGCACTGACCCGGAGAACCTCACCCACATGAAGGTCAAGCCGAGCGTCAAGAAGATCTGCGACAAGTGCAAGGTGATCCGCCGTCACGGTCGGGTCATGGTCATCTGCGACAACCTGCGCCACAAGCAGCGCCAGGGCTGACGCACGCCGACCGACCTGCCTTCCGCAGTTCTTCGCGCGACGTAAGAAAACGTACATACGCAGAACCCGCCCAGCCCTGAAGAGGGTCGGCGGCACCTCCGGCGGGGGCCGGGGACCCGGACGTACCACCACCCATCAGGCGTGGTCGGCGGTCGGGGACGGTTCTGCTGAAGACCCCCGAACACACAGGAGCCATTGAATGGCACGCGTTTCCGGTGTTGACATCCCGCGCGAAAAGCGCGTGGAGATCGCACTCACCTACGTCTTCGGTGTCGGTCGCACCCGGTCCAAGGAAATCCTTGCGGCCACCGGTGTGGACCCGAACACCCGCGTTCGTGACCTGGCCGAAGAAGACCTGGTCAAGATCCGCGAGTACGTGGACGCCAACCTCCGCACCGAGGGTGACCTCCGCCGCGAGATCCAGGCCGACATTCGCCGCAAGGTCGAGATCCAGTGCTACCAGGGTATCCGCCACCGTCGCGGCCTCCCGGTGCACGGTCAGCGCACCAGCACGAACGCTCGTACCCGCAAGGGTCCGCGTCGCGCGATCGCCGGTAAGAAGAAGCCGGGCAAGAAGTAGTCCTGTTCAGCGGTCTTGCGCTGTAGGACCGACCACCTCCCGTAGGAGATTTAGATGCCCCCCAAGGGTCGTCAGGGCGCTGCCAAGAAGGTGCGCCGCAAGGAAAAGAAGAACATCGCTCATGGGCACGCCCACATCAAGAGCACGTTCAACAACACCATCGTTTCGATCACGGACCCCGCGGGCAACGTGATCTCCTGGGCCTCCGCCGGCCACGTCGGCTTCAAGGGCTCGCGCAAGTCCACCCCCTTCGCCGCGCAGATGGCCGCCGAGTCGGCCGCCCGCCGCGCGCAGGAGCACGGCATGCGCAAGGTCGACGTCTTCGTCAAGGGTCCCGGCTCCGGCCGTGAGACCGCGATCCGCTCCCTCCAGGCCACTGGCCTCGAGGTCGGCTCGATCCAGGACGTCACCCCCACCCCGCACAACGGCTGCCGTCCGCCGAAGCGCCGCCGCGTCTGACGCAGCGACGCCTGTGCGTCTTTGAGTGTTCGGGCGGCACGCACCCTTCGCGGGGGACGTGCCGCCCGTACCCTTGCTGTATGTAGTGCCCGTCGGACGTCAAATAGTGGGCGTCCACGACTGAAGGAACACACATGCTTATCGCTCAGCGTCCTTCGCTGACCGAAGAGGTCGTCGACGAGTACCGCTCGCGGTTCGTGATCGAGCCGCTGGAGCCGGGCTTCGGCTACACCCTCGGCAACTCCCTGCGCCGTACGCTCCTGTCCTCGATCCCGGGTGCCGCTGTCACCAGCATCCGCGTGGACGGCGTCCTGCACGAGTTCACCACCGTGCCGGGTGTCAAGGAAGACGTCACCGACATCATCCTCAACATCAAGCAGCTGGTCGTCTCCTCGGAGCACGACGAGCCGGTCGTGATGTACCTGCGCAAGCAGGGTCCCGGCCTGGTCACCGCTGCCGACATCGCGCCCCCGGCCGGTGTCGAGGTGCACAACCCGGACCTGGTCCTCGCCACGCTCAACGGCAAGGGCAAGCTGGAGATGGAGCTGACCGTCGAGCGCGGTCGCGGCTACGTCTCCGCCGTCCAGAACAAGCAGCTGGGCCAGGAGATCGGTCGCATCCCGATCGACTCCATCTACAGCCCGGTCCTCAAGGTCACCTACAAGGTCGAGGCGACCCGAGTCGAGCAGCGCACCGACTTCGACAAGCTGATCGTCGACGTCGAGACCAAGCAGGCCATGCGCCCGCGCGACGCCATGGCGTCCGCCGGCAAGACCCTGGTCGAGCTGTTCGGTCTGGCGCGCGAGCTCAACATCGACGCCGAGGGCATCGACATGGGCCCCTCGCCGACGGACGCGGCCCTGGCCGCCGATCTGGCGCTGCCGATCGAGGAGCTGGAGCTCACGGTCCGCTCGTACAACTGCCTCAAGCGCGAGGGCATCCACTCCGTGGGTGAGCTCGTCGCCCGCTCCGAGGCGGACCTGCTCGACATCCGCAACTTCGGTGCGAAGTCGATCGACGAGGTCAAGGCGAAGCTGGCCGGCATGGGCCTGGCCCTCAAGGACAGCCCGCCCGGATTCGACCCGACCGCCGCCGCCGACGCCTTCGGCGCCGACGACGACGCGGACGCCGGTTTCGTCGAGACCGAGCAGTACTAAGCACCACAGAGAACTTTCCCGGGGCATCCGCCCCGGGGGAACTGTCACCGGTACCTGACACGGCCGGTGCAGATATGAAGGAGTAAGACCATGCCGCGTCCCGCAAAGGGTGCCCGTCTGGGCGGCAGCGCCGCGCACGAGAAGCACCTCCTCGCGAACCTCGCGAAGGCGCTCTTCGAGCACGGCCGCATCACCACCACCGAGGCCAAGGCCCGTCGCCTGCGTCCCTACGCCGAGCGTCTGGTGACCAAGGCCAAGAAGGGCGACATCCACAACCGTCGCCTGGTGCTGCAGACGATCACGGACAAGAGCATCGTGCACACGCTCTTCACCGAGATCGCCCCGCGCTACGAGAACCGCCCCGGTGGTTACACGCGCATCACCAAGATCGGCAACCGTCGTGGCGACAACGCCCCGATGGCCGTGATCGAGCTGGTCGAGGCCCTTACGGTCGCCCAGCAGGCCACCGGTGAGGCCGAAGCCGCCACCAAGCGCGCGGTCAAGGAGGCGGAGGCCAAGGCCGACGCCACCGAGACCGAGGCCGCCGAGGAGACCAAGGAGGCCTGATCCCGCTTCGGGATCGAGCTTGCTTGATCGGCTCTGAACGGGCCCGCCCCTTCCGGGGGCGGGCCCGTTCTGTTTTTCGCGGTACTCGCGCTTCTGAGAGGATCTGTCACGTGAGTGACGAGGTGGAGCCCGGGCACGTCCGGGTAAGGCTGGACCTGTCCTACGACGGCAAGGACTTCTCCGGCTGGGCCAAGCAGCGCACGCTGCGGACCGTGCAGGGGGAGCTGGAGAGCGCCCTGCGCACGGTGATGCGGCTGGGCGAGCCGGTCGATCTGACGGTGGCCGGTCGCACCGACGCCGGGGTGCACGCGCGCGGGCAGGTCGCGCAGTTCGACCTGGCCGAGGAGGTGTGGGCCGAACACCAGGACAAGCTGCTGCGCCGGCTCGCCGGGCGACTGCCGCACGACGTACGCGTCTGGAAGGCCGCCGAGGCCCCCCAGGGCTTCAACGCCCGTTTCTCCGCCATCTGGCGCCGCTACGCCTACCGCGTGGGCGACCACCAGGCCGGCGTGGACCCGCTGCGCCGCGGGCACGTGCTGTGGCACCAGTGGCCCCTGGACGTGGACGCCATGAACGAGGCGTCCGCCGCGCTGGTCGGCGAGCACGACTTCGCCGCGTACTGCAAGAAGCGCGAGGGCGCCACGACGATCCGTACGCTCCAGCAGCTCGCCTGGGTGCGCGGCGAGGACGGGATCGTCACCGCGACCGTGCGGGCCGACGCCTTCTGCCACAACATGGTCCGCTCGCTGGTCGGCGCACTGCTGCACGTCGGCGACGGGCACCGCCCCACCGACTGGCCGGGCGAGGTGCTGGGCGCGGCCGTACGGGACTCCTCGGTGCACGTGGTGAAGCCGCACGGGCTCACCCTGGAGGAGGTCGGCTACCCCGCCGACGAGCTGCTGGCCGCCCGCAGCAAGGAAGCGCGCAACCTGCGGACCCTCCCGGGCGCCGGCTGCTGCTGACCGCGGGCAAACCGTTTGGGTGGATCGCGGCCCGACCGGGAGAATGCGCGGCATGGGACATCTCGAAGCCAACCACCTGGAGTACTACCTTCCCGACGGGCGGGTCCTGCTCCCCGACGTCTCCTTCCGCGTGGGGGAGGGGTCGGTGGTGGCCCTGGTGGGGGCGAACGGCGCCGGCAAGACCACCCTGCTCAAGCTGATCTCCGGTGAGCTCCAGCCGCACGGGGGCGGCGTCGCCATCAGTGGCGGGCTCGGGGTGATGTCGCAGTTCGTGGGCTCCGTCCGGGACGAGACGACCGTACGGGACCTGCTGGTCTCGGTGGCGCAGCCGCGGATCCGCGAGGCCGCGAAGGCCGTGGACCGGGCCGAGCACCTGATCCTGACCGTGGACGACGAGGCCGCGCAGATGGCGTACGCGCAGGCGCTCAGCGACTGGGCCGACGTGCAGGGCTACGAGGCGGAGACCCTCTGGGACGTCTGCACCACGGCCGCCCTGTCGATCCCGTACGACAGCGCCCAGTACCGCGAGGTGCGCACGCTGTCCGGTGGTGAGCAGAAGCGGCTGGTGCTGGAGGCGCTGCTGCGCGGGCCGGACGAGGTGCTGCTCCTCGACGAGCCGGACAACTACCTGGACGTCCCGGGCAAGCGGTGGCTGGAGGAGCAGCTCAAGGCCACGCGCAAGACGGTGCTGTTCGTCTCGCACGACCGGGAACTGCTCACCCGAGCCGCCGAGAAGATCATCAGCCTGGAGGCGAGCCCGACCGGCAGCGACGTGTGGGTGCACGGGGCCGGCTTCGCGACCTACCACGAGGCCCGCAAGGAGCGCTTCGCGCGCTTCGAGGAGCTCAAGCGCCGCTGGGACGAGGAGCATGCCCGCCTGCGGGCGCTGGTGCTGCGGCTGCGCAACCAGGCCGCCTCCAGCCCCGACATGGCCTCGCGCTACCGGGCGATGCAGACGCGCTTCCAGAAGTTCGAGGAGGCCGGCCCGCCGCCGGAGCCGCCGCGCGAGCAGGACATCCGGATGCGGCTCAAGGGCGGGCGTACGGGGGTGCGCGCGCTGACCGTGGAGAACCTGGAGCTGACGGGCCTGATGAAGCCCTTCTCCCTGGAGGTCTTCTACGGGGAGCGGGTCGCGGTGCTCGGCTCCAACGGATCCGGCAAGTCGCACTTCCTGAGGCTGCTGGCCGGCGACGAGGTCAAGCACACCGGCACCTGGAAGCTCGGCGCGCGGGTGCTGCCGGGCCACTTCGCGCAGACGCACGCCCACCCGGAGCTGTTCGCGCGCACCCTCGTCGACATCCTGTGGACGGAGGCGGCCAAGCCGCTCGGCGCCGCGATGGGGGCCCTGCGCCGCTACGAGCTGGAGCGACAGGCGGACCAGCCCTTCGAGAAGCTCTCGGGTGGTCAGCAGGCACGTTTCCAGATCCTGCTGCTGGAACTGGCCGGTACGACGGCGCTGCTCCTGGACGAGCCGACCGACAACCTGGACCTGGAGTCGGCCGAGGCCCTCCAGGACGGGTTGGAGTCCTACGACGGAACTGTGCTGTGCGTCACGCATGACCGGTGGTTCGCGCGGACATTTGACCGCTACCTGGTCTTCGGTTCGGACGGTGTTGTGCGGGAGACTCAGGAACCCGTGTGGGACGAGCGGCGGGTCGAGCGCGAGCGCTGAGACCCCGCGGCACGTCTCGACGTACCGAGTCGGACGCAAGCGCCGGGGGCGACCACCCCCGGCGGTCGAGGGGGGAGGCGTTGTGGGGCTGCGGCCTAGCATCTGGGTCCTGAAGTGGAACCATCCGTCCACGGCGGACCGGGTGGTCGGCTGGCTGCTCCGGCCGGCGCCCCGCTCCTGGCGGGTGGTCTCCCTGCTGATCCTGCTGACCGTCTCGGTCTCGACCAGCCTGCGGTCGAACTGGGGCTCCGACAACGCCTTCGTGGTCAAGGCGGCGCAGGCGCTGCTGTCCGGGGCCTCCCCGTACGAGGACAAGCGGTTCCTGTACCTGCCGAGCGCCGTGCTCATGGCGGTGCCGGAGGCGTTGCTGCCGCAGGTGGTGCTGCGCTGGCTGCTGCCGGTGGGCATGACGGGGCTGGTGGGGCTGGGCTGGTGGGCGGCCCTGCGGCTGTTCGCCGTGCCGGTGTGCTCCCGTTTCGCGGTGGGCGGCCTCGGGCTGCTCGCACTGGCCTACAAGCCGTACGTGAACCTCGTGCTGATCGGGAACTGGACGGCCATCTCGGCCGCCGCCCTGCCGGTGGCGCTGTTGCTCGCGCACCGGCGGTCCTGGGCGGCGGCGGGGCTCGTGGTGGGCCTGGCCATCGCCTGCAAGCCGATGCTGGTGCCGATCGGGCTTCTCTTCGTCCTGGCCCGGCAGTGGCGCGGGCTGTCCGTGGCGGTGCTGGTGCCGGTGCTCGTGTCGCTGGCGGGGGCGCTGCTGATGCCGAGCCCGACGCTGTTCTTCACCAAGACCCTGCCGTTCCTCTTCCAGGGCCAGGACGCCTACGCGCTGCCGTGGGACGCCTCCCCGATCGCGGTGCTGCCGCGTCTGGGGGTGCCGGAGTCGGTGGCCGTGCTGCTGGCGGGCGCGGGGGCGGCCGCCGGGCTGTGGGGGGCGTGGGCACGGTGGCGGCGTACGGAGGGGGAGACCGACGGGGGCGCGCTGCGGCTGGCGGAGACGGCCTGCATGGTGATGCTCGCCGCATTCCTGGTGTCGCGGCCCTCCTTCGACCACTACCTCCTCGTGGTGCTTCCACTGCTGCTCGCCTCGGGGGTGCGGGAGGGGTCGATGCCGCGCTCCCCTTGGTTCTGGGCGGGTCTGGCGCCTCAGTTCGCGCTGGTTCCGTGGCCCTCCGAGTTCGAGCACAAGAGGCGGGCGTTCCGGGACTTCGCGGCGCTGTGCGCGCTCTCGGGATTGTGCGTATGGCGCGCACTGCGCTCGGGCCGGGTTAGGCTGGAAGCCGTACGAACTGCGGGGTCCCCACCCAGGACCGATCCGGAGTGCACCGCGGCCCCCGTTGAAGCGGGGTCGCGGACCGCGTTTTGACCCTTCCAGGTCTTCACGGGTATCCTGCTGGTTCGTTATGCGTATTGGCTTGCTCATTCTCACGTGAATTTGCCTTACGCCGGTCCACCGGGCCGATGACCAGCGGTACACACGGGTTGCGTCCCCGATGTGAACCAGGGCTGTCGTGATCGTCCGTGGTGACCCATGTCAGGACCCGTCCCTTCGGGCTCACCCCCCGGGGATGACCCACCACTGAAGAAGCGAAGGCATACGCGTGCGTACGTTCAGCCCCAAGCCCGGCGACATCTCGCGCCAGTGGCTCGTCATCGACGCCCAGGACGTTGTCCTCGGCCGTCTGGCGACCCAGGTTGCTGCCCTCCTGCGGGGCAAGCACAAGCCGACTTACGCCCCCCACATGGACATGGGCGACTTCGTCATCGTCGTCAACGCCGACAAGGTTCACCTGTCCGGCAACAAGGCGACCCAGAAGATGGCGTACCGCCACTCCGGCTACCCGGGTGGTCTCCGCTCCGTGCGTTACGACGACCTCCTGGCGAACAACCCGGAGAAGGCCGTCGAGAAGGCCATCAAGGGCATGCTCCCCAAGAACACCCTGGGCCGTCAGATGCTCTCGAAGCTGAAGGTCTACTCGGGCGATGTGCACCCCCACGCTGCTCAGCAGCCGGTGCCGTTCGAGATCACCCAGGTCGCGCAGTAGTTCCGGCCACCCCCTAGACCGTAGAAAATTCTGAGGAGCATCGTGGCCGAGACCACCGCCGAGACCCCTGTCGTCGAAGAAGAGTTCGAGGGCAACGTCGAGGAATACACCACCGAGTCCGCGGACGTAGTCGAGGGCGACTACACCTCGGAGTCCCTTGCCGGTCGCTTCGGTGACCCCCAGCCGGCCGCCGGCCTGGGCCGTCGCAAGAACGCCATCGCCCGCGTCCGGATCGTTCCGGGCACCGGCAAGTGGAAGATCAACGCCCGCACCCTTGAGGACTACTTCCCCAACAAGGTGCACCAGCAGGAAGTCAACGAGCCCTTCAAGCTCCTGGAGCTTGACGGCCGCTACGACGTCATCGCCCGCATCTCGGGTGGCGGCGTCTCCGGCCAGGCCGGTGCCCTGCGCCTCGGTGTCGCCCGTGCGCTGAACGAGGCGGACGAGGACAACAACCGCCCGGCGCTGAAGAAGGCCGGCTTCCTCTCGCGTGACGACCGTGCGGTCGAGCGCAAGAAGGCCGGTCTCAAGAAGGCCCGTAAGGCTCCGCAGTACAGCAAGCGTTAATCTGCGCCTGCTGTTCTGCAACGAAACCGCCCCGGCAGCACTCTTTGTGCTGTCGGGGCGGTTCGTTTACCGCCATAAGCGGCACATAGATGTCACAACTGGTCACAAGCGATGCGTGAACTCGGGAGGACAACAGTGGGACGACTCTTCGGGACGGACGGTGTACGGGGCGTCGCCAACGCGGATCTGACGGCTGAGCTGGCGCTCGGCCTCTCCGTGGCGGCGGCGCACGTACTGGCCGAGGCGGGCACCTTCGCGGGTCACCGCGCCACGGCCGTCGTCGGCCGTGACCCCCGCGCGTCGGGCGAGTTCCTGGAGGCCGCGGTCGTCGCGGGCCTCGCGAGTGCCGGCGTGGACGTCCTGCGCGTCGGTGTGCTGCCCACCCCCGCGGTGGCGTATCTCACCGGTGCGCTGGGCGCCGACCTCGGCGTGATGCTCTCCGCGAGCCACAACGCGATGCCCGACAACGGCATCAAGTTCTTCGCGCGCGGCGGCCACAAGCTCGCCGACGACCTGGAGGGCCGGATCGAGTCCGTCTACGAGGAGCACCGCACCGGCGCCCCCTGGGACCGGCCCACCGGTGACGGCGTCGGCCGCGTCTCCGACTACGACGAGGGCTTCGACAAGTACGTCGCCCACCTCATCGGGGTCCTCCCCAACCGCATCGAAGGCCTCAAGATCGTCCTGGACGAGGCCCACGGCGCCGCCGCCTACGTCTCGCCCGAGGCCTTCGCCCGCGCCGGCGCGGACGTCGTCACCATCGGCGCCGAGCCCGACGGCCTCAACATCAACGACGGCTGCGGCTCCACCCACCTGGGCCTGCTCAAGGCCGCCGTCATCGAGCACGAGGCCGACTTCGGCATCGCGCACGACGGCGACGCCGACCGCTGCCTGGCCGTGGACCACACCGGCGCCGAGGTCGACGGCGACCAGATCCTCGCGGTGCTGGCACTGGCCATGCGCGAGTCGGGCCACCTGCGCGAGAACACCGTGGTCGGCACCGTCATGTCGAACCTGGGCTTCAAGCTGGCCATGGAGGCCGAGGGCATCGCGGTCGTCCAGACCGGTGTCGGCGACCGCTACGTGCTGGAGTCGATGAAGGAGCACGGCTACGCGCTGGGCGGCGAGCAGTCCGGCCACGTGATCATCCTCGACCACGCCACCACCGGCGACGGCACCCTGACCGGCCTGATGCTCGCGGCGCGCGTCGCGGCCACCGGACGCACCCTGGCCGACCTGGCCGGGGTCATGGAGCGGCTGCCGCAGATCCTGATCAACGTCCCGGACGTGGACCGGACCCGGGTCACCACCTCGGGCGAGCTGGCCGCGGCCGTCGCCGACGCCGAGCGGGAGCTGGGCGCCACCGGCCGGGTGCTGCTGCGCCCCTCCGGTACGGAACCCCTCGTCCGCGTGATGGTGGAGGCCGCCGACATCGAGCAGGCCCGCGCCGTCGCCGGCCGGCTGGCCGACGTCGTGAAGTCGGCGCTCGGCTAGACGCTGTTACTGCGTGGCGCACCCGGGGGTCGGAGCATCCGGCCCCGCTGGGTGCGCCACAGCAGTTTCCAGGCCAGCAGGGTCAGCGAGCCCGACAGGACGATGCCCGCCAGGTTCAGCGCGAGCTGGATGGACGAGCCCCACATCTGGGCGAACTCCCCGTAGCTCAGGGCCACGGCCGCGTTGGCGGCGGCCGGCACGGTGGTCACCGAGATCGCCACGCCCACCAGCGCCCCCGCCTTCGACGAGGTCAGCGACAGCATCCCGGCCATGCCGGCGAGCAGCGCGACCACGAAGGAGAACGGGTCGGGCTTCCACACGAAGCTGGTGTTCGGCCGGGGGGCGTCCAGCATGCTCACGTGGAACAGCCCTATCCCGCTCATGGCCAGGCTGAACAGGGTCGTCGCCGCCATCGCCGCGGCGAAGCCGACGACCAGGGCGATCACCGAGCGCCAGGCGAGTCTCGGGGCGCCGCGCACCAGGCCGGTGCAGATCCCGGCGAGCGGGCCGAACTCGGGGCCGACCGCCATCGCGCCCACGATCAGGACGGCGTTGTCCAACACCACGCCACAGGCCGCGATCATCGTGGCGATGATCAGGAACGCGCAGTAGGTGATGGTGAGGGTGGACTCCTCGTGCGAGGACTCGGCCAGCTGCTCCCAGATCACCGCGTCGGCGCCCTCGCCCGGGGCCTCGTCCTCGGCACGGTCGGCGCGCCGGGAGATCGACAGGTCGATGTTCTCCACGGCGATGGAGCCGCTGTCGGGCAGGCCCAGCGCGCGCAGCTCGGCCAGCAGCTCGTCGGCGGCCTCGCGGGCCACGTCGCACAGCACCACGTCGCCCTCGGGATCGCGGGCCGCGCCGGGGAGCACGACCAGGTGCGTGGTGCCGACCGTCGCGTCGATCAGCGCCACGACCCGCTCCGTGAGTGCCTGCGGGGTGATCATCCTCAGGTGCAGCATCCACGCACCCTACGGCTCACAGCTTGCGCAGGCTCAGCTTCTGCACCTTGTGGTCGGGCCCCTTGCGCACGACGAGCGTGGCGCGCCCGCGCGTCGGGGCCACGTTCTCCAGCAGGTTGGGCTTGTTGATGGTCCGCCACATCGTCTGCGCGTACTCCAGCGCCTCCTCCTCGGAGACCTGGGTGTACTTGCGGAAGTAGGAGAACGGGTTCTGGAACGCCGTCTCGCGCAGCTTGCGGAAACGGTTGAGGTACCAGCGCTCGATGTCCTCGGGGCGCGCGTCGACGTACACGCTGAAGTCGAAGTAGTCGGCGAGGCCGACCCGGGTGCGGCCGTCCTTGCCGGGGAGGGCCGGCTGGAGGACGTTGAGCCCCTCGACGATCAGGATGTCCGGGCGGCGGACGACGAGCTGCTCGCCGGGGACGATGTCATAGATCAGGTGGGAGTAGACGGGGGCCGTGACCTCGTCCTTGCCGGCCTTGATGTCGGCGACGAAACGGGTCAGCGCACGCCGGTCGTAGGACTCCGGGAAGCCCTTGCGGGAGGTCAGGCCGCGGCGCTGGAGTTCCTTCATCGGGTACAGGAAGCCGTCGGTGGTGACCAGCTCCACGCGCGGGTGCTCGGGCCAGCGGGCGAGGAGCGCCTGGAGCAGACGGGCCACCGTGGACTTGCCGACGGCCACCGAACCGGCGACGCCTATGACGAACGGGGTGCCCGTTTGGGCGCCGTGGCCGTTGCCGGCGTCGCCGAGGAAGGTGTTCAGGGTGCCGCGGAGGTTGTTCGTGGCGCCGACGTAGAGGTTGAGGAGGCGGGAGAGCGGGAGGTAGACGTCCCGTACCTCGTCGAGGTCGATGACGTCGCCCAGGCCGCGCAGCCGCTCGACCTCCTGCGCGGTCAGGGGCAGGGGCGTCCGCTCGCGCAGGGCGCTCCACTCGGCCCGGGTGAGGTCGACGTAGGGGGAGGCGTCGGGTACCCGGCGGGGGCCGGTGCGCTCCGTCGCGCGGTCCGGCGTGCAACGCGTCGGCGATGTGATCACAAGGCCATTGTCGGCGTTCCGGCCCGGTTGTGGATGGTGGGGTCGGTCACGTGGGGGAATGCCCCGATGGAGGGGTGGGACGCTCCCCGTGGGGTACGGGTGGGGGTTGTACGCGCTCCGGTCTCGATCGGAAACACGTGGAGTCTCGTGACGATCACGATTCCGCGAGGTTGCGCGGAACTCCGCTCCCGGCATCGGACCGAGTCATAGATTGACAGGGCCGCTGCGCTGACCCGCGCCCGAGCGGTGTTCGTTCCATGGGGGAGATCTTTCGTGCGTACCGCTTTCGTCCGTCGTGCCGTCCTGGCCGTTTCCGCGGCCTCCCTGACCCTGCTGGTGACCGCGTGCGGCTCGGGGGACGCGAAAGAGCCCGCCGAGGGAGCCGGCGCCGGTGGCCCGGCGAGCGCCCCGGCTGCCGCGGGCGGCAAGGGGAAGCCGGCCGCCGACCTCACCCCGCTGCTGGTCGCGCAGGCCGACCTGCCCGGCTTCAAGGTCGCGCCGGACGCGGGCGCCGCGCTGATCGCCAAGGGTGTCGTGCCCAAGAGCGACAAGCCGGCCTGCGAGTCGCTGGTGCAGCTGCAGGCCTCCGCCGCGGTGCGTACTCCCTCTTCCGGGCCCGCGGGCGCGGCGTGGATCTCGGTCGCGGACAAGCCGAAGGCCCCCGACGCGAACGCGAGCGCCGAGGAGAAGCTGGACGCGATCACGGGCGCCCTCTCGGTGACGAAGACCTCGGTGGGCCTGCACTCCTACGACGGCAAGGGCGCCGAGGACGCGTTCGCCGGCCTCAAGGCCGCCGGCGCGTTCTGCGCGAACGGCTACACGGTGACCGCCGAGGGCGAGAACACCAAGGTCGAGAAGGTCACGGCCGGTGCCCCGGTCACGGCGGGCGACGAGGCCCTCTCCTACGCGGTGGTGGCCGACCTCGGCGACGGGGTCAAGGCCCTGACGCAGATCGTGGCCGTCCGCAAGGGCAACACCCTGGCCACCTTCAGCAGCCTGAACCTCACCGGCGAGGCCGCCCAGCCGAAGGCGGTCGTCGAGGCCCAGCTCAAGAAGCTCGGCTGACGGGGATGGACAGAGGGGGGAAGGCCCTGACCCGGGTCGCGCTGCCGCTGGCCCTGCTGGTGCCCGCCGCGCTGCTGCTCACCGGGTGCGGGGCGAGGACGGCCGGGGCCGACACGGTCGCGGCCAACGGGAACGCGGAGGAGTTCGTGGCCTCGGCCGGGGCGCGCGCGGACGGTGCGCGGACCGGGACCGGATCGGGCACCGCCTCCGGTGCCTCGGCGTCGGCCGCGCCGCGCGGGAAGTCCGACGTGGAGCTGGCCGAGCTGCTGCTGACCGAGGGGGACCTGCCCAACCACCGGGTCGACGGGCAGAGCGGTGACAGCCCGCTGGTCACCGTGGACCGGCCCGAATGCCGAGCGCTGGCCTACGCCGCCGTCGGCTTCCTGCCCAGCGGCAAGACCGGCTGGGCCAGGGCCTCGGTGGTGGCCGTCTCCGAGGAGTTGCCCGTCGACGCCTCGGAGCGCCTGAAGAAGCAGGCCGCGCTGGACGCCGCGAACTCGACGGTGACGGTGGTGACCCTCGGCTCGTACGCGGGCAAGACCGCCGCCGGGCACCTCGCCGAGCTGCGCGCGGCGGCCGGGGCCTGCGCGGGGGGCTACGCGGCGACCGCGAACGGCGAGCCGTCCGTCAGGGTCACCAAGGTCACGGCGCTGCCCGCGCCCGTCGGGGCGGGCCCGGGGTTCGACGCCGACGAGGTCCTCGCCTACTCGGTGGAGGCCGAGTCCGCCGGGGAGGGCTACGAGACGGAGCTGGTCGTGGTCCGCCACGGCGGTACCGTGGCCAACTTCTTCGCCGCCCGACTGTCCGGGCAGGTCGAGCTGCCGGCCCCGGTGGTCGAGGCGCAGCTCGCCAAGCTCGGCTGAGGCCGACCGCAGCGGTCTGAGGAAACGTTCGAAGGACTGTTGTTCGAAGGACCGTTCACCCCGCCCCGGCACTCGCCGGGGCGGGGTTTTTCGTCCGGTTCGGGTACCGGGCAGACGGCCAACTACGGCGTACGCTGCGGCCTATGTGCGGAATTGTGGGTTACGTAGGAGCGCAGTCGGCGCTCGATGTGGTCATCGCCGGACTGAAGCGGCTGGAGTACCGCGGCTACGACTCGGCGGGCATCGCCGTGGTCGCCGACGGGGAGCTCGCCACCGTCAAGAAGGCCGGCAAGCTGGTCAACCTGGAGAAGGAGCTGGTCGGGCGACCGCTGCCGGCCGGCTCCACCGGACTGGGGCACACCCGGTGGGCGACCCACGGGGGGCCCACCGACCTCAACGCCCACCCCCACCTCGACAACTCGGGCCGGGTCGCGGTCGTACACAACGGCATCATCGAGAACTTCGCCGCGCTGCGCACCGAACTGGCCGAGCGCGGACACCGGCTGGAGTCCGAGACGGACACCGAGGTGGTGGCGCACCTGCTGGCGGAGCGGTTCGCGGACACCGGGGACCTCGCGGAGGCGATGCGCCAGGTGTGCCGGCTGCTCGACGGCGCCTTCACCCTGGTCGCCGTGCACGCCGACGAGCCCGACGTGGTGGTCGGCGCGCGCCGCAACTCCCCGCTGGTGGTGGGCGTCGGGGAGGGGGAGAACTTCCTCGCCTCGGACGTGGCCGCCTTCATCGCCCACACCCGCTCCGCGATCGAGCTGGGACAGGACCAGGTCGTCGAACTCCGGCGCGACGGGGTCACGGTGACCGACTTCCACGGCGCCCCCGCGCAGGTGCGGGCCTACCACGTGGACTGGGACGCCTCGGCGGCCGAGAAGGGGGGCTACGACTACTTCATGCTCAAGGAGATCGCCGAGCAGCCCAAGGCCGTCGCCGACACCCTCCTGGGCAGGATCGACGCGAGCGGCCTGCTGACGCTGGACGAGGTGCGCATCCCCACCTCGGTGCTCCGCGAGGTCGACAAGGTCGTGATCGTGGCCTGCGGTACGGCCTACCACGCGGGCATGATCGCGAAGTTGGCCATCGAGCACTGGACCCGCATCCCCTGCGAGACGGAACTGGCCAGCGAGTTCCGCTACCGCGACCCCATCCTCGACCAGCGCACGCTGGTGATCGCGATCTCGCAGTCCGGCGAGACCATGGACACCCTGATGGCGCTGCGCCACGCCCGCGAGCAGGGCGCCCGGGTCCTGGCCGTGTGCAACACCAACGGCTCGACGATCCCGCGCGAGTCGGACGCCGTGCTGTACACGCACGCCGGTCCGGAGGTGGCCGTCGCCTCCACCAAGGCGTTCCTGACGCAGCTGGTGGCCTGTTACCTCGTCGCGCTGTACCTCGGGCAGGTGCGGGGCACGAAGTGGGGCGACGAGATCGAGGTGGTCATCCGGGAGCTGTCGGACATCGCCGCGGCCGTCGACACGGTCCTGGAGACGATGGAGCCCGTACGGGAGTTGGCGCGGTCCCTGGCCCACAAGAACACCGTGCTGTTCCTGGGGCGCCACGTCGGCTACCCGGTGGCGCTGGAGGGCGCGCTCAAGCTCAAGGAGCTGGCGTACATGCACGCCGAGGGCTTCGCGGCGGGCGAGCTGAAGCACGGGCCGATCGCGCTCATCGAGAAGGACCTGCCGGTGGTGGTCGTCGTGCCGTCGCCGCGCGGTCGATCGGTCCTCCACGACAAGATCGTCTCGAACATCCAGGAGATCCGGGCCCGCGGGGCGCGGACCATCGTCATCGCCGAGGAGGGCGACGAGGCGGTGGTCCCGTACGCCGACCACCTGATCCGGATCCCGGCCACCCCCACGCTCCTCCAGCCGCTGGTGGCGACGGTGCCGTTGCAGGTGTTCGCGTGCGAGCTGGCGACGGCGCGGGGCAACGAGGTGGACCAGCCGCGTAACCTCGCAAAGTCGGTGACGGTGGAGTAGCGGGCGGGACGGGCATTGTGATTATCGGCGTGGGGATCGACGTCGCGGAGATCGAGCGGTTCGGCGCGGCACTGGAACGCACGCCGAACCTGGCGCACCGGCTGTTCGTCGAGGCCGAGCTGACGCTGCCGAGCGGCGAGCGGCGCGGAACCGCCTCGCTCGCCGCCCGGTTCGCGGCCAAGGAGGCCCTGGCCAAGGCCCTCGGCGCGCCCGGAGGCATGCTCTGGACCGACGCCGAGGTGTACGTGGAGGCCTCGGGTCAGCCCCGGCTGCGGGTGTCGGGGACGGTCGAGGCCCGCGCGAAGGCGCTGGGGGTCACCTCCTGGCACCTCTCGCTGAGCCACGACGCCGGGGTCGCCTCCGCGGTGGTCATCGCCGAGGGCTAGGTCGTAGAGGGTGACGGCCTCGGCGCCGCCGTGGCCGTCTTCGGCGTTCACGGCACGGTGTGCTGCGTTCACGGCACGGTGTGCGGCGTTCACGGCACGGTGTTCGGGCAGGCTGGGGCCATGCGTACTGCTTACAGCGTGGAGACCGTACGGGGCGCCGAGCGCGAGCTGATGGCCCGGCTGCCGGAAGGCGCCCTGATGGCGCGGGCGGCGGCCGGGCTGGCCGCCGTCTGCGCGCGGTTGCTGGCCCACCGCCGGGGCCGGGTGTACGGCTCCCGGGTCGTGCTGCTGGTCGGCCCCGGGGACAACGGCGGCGACGCCCTGTACGCGGGCGCCCGGCTGGCGCGGCGCGGGGCCGGGGTGACGGCCGTGCCGATGGACCCGGAGCGGATGCACCCGGGCGGCCTGGCCGCGCTGCTGGCCGCCGGGGGGCGCGTGGCGGACACCGTCCCGCACCGGGCCGACCTGGTGCTGGACGGGCTCCTCGGGATCGGCGGCAAGGGCGGGCTGCGTCCGGCCGGGGCCGCGCTGGTGGAGCGGATCCCGGCGGGCGCGCCCGTCGTCGCGGTGGACCTGCCCAGCGGGGTGGACGCCGACAGCGGGGAGGTCGCGGGCCCGGCGGTGACGGCCGAGGTGACGGTGACCTTCGGGGCGTACAAGCCGGGGCTGTTGATCGACCCCGGGGCCTCACGGGCGGGCGCGCTGCACCTGGTCGACATCGGGCTGGAGCTGCCGCCGCCGGAGCTGGAGGCCCTCCAACACGCCGACGTCGCGGGGCTGCTCCCGGCGCCGACGGCGTCCAGCGACAAGTACCGGCGGGGCGTCGTCGGGGTCGTCGCCGGCTCGGAGCGGTACCCGGGCGCGGCCGTGCTGGCCGTCGCCGGGGCGCTGCGCGGGGGCGCGGGCGCGGTGCGGTACGTGGGCCCGGCGGAGAAGGCGGTGCTGGCGCACTACCCGGAGGTGCTGATCGGGCCGGGCCGGGTGCAGGCCTGGGTCCTCGGGCCGGGCATCGGCGACGGCCGGGGCGCCGAGGTAGCGCGGGCGCTGGCGGACCCGGACGTACCGGTGCTGGTGGACGCCGACGGGCTGCGCGGGCTGGACCCGGAGGTGGTGCGCGGGCGCCGGGCGGCGACCCTGCTGACCCCGCACGCGGGCGAGGCGGCGGCCCTGCTGGGCGAGGCACGGGAGGTGGTGGAGGCGGGCCGGCTGGCCGCCGTACGGCAGCTGGCGGCGCGGTACGGGGCCACGGTGCTGCTCAAGGGGTCCACGACCCTGGTGGCCGGACCGCTGCCCGGGGCGCCGGTCCGGGTCAACCCGACCGGGACCCCGTGGCTGGCCACCGCCGGGAGCGGCGACGTCCTGTCCGGGCTGGCCGGCTCCCTGCTGGCCTCCGGCCTGGACGGCTCGGACGCGGGCTCCGTGGGCGCCTACCTCCACGGCCTGGCGGGCCGGATGGCCGCCGACGGGGCCCCGCTGGTGGCCCACGAGGTGGCCGCCGCCGTCCCGCGGGCCTGGCGCTCGCTCACGAGCTGACCGCGCCCCGGAGCGGTCGGGGCGTGGGTAGATCGGGAGCTGGGACGGGGTTCTGAGAGACTGTCCGCGATGAACGAGACACCGATGCGCGCGTATGCCGAGATCGACCTGGACGCGGTACGGGAGAACGTACGCGCCCTGCGCGCACGGGCACCCCGCTCCCAGCTCATGGCCGTCGTCAAGTCGAACGCCTACGGGCACGGCGCCGTCCCGTGCGCCCGCGCCGCCCAGGAGGCCGGCGCGACCTGGCTCGGCACCGCCACCCCCGAGGAAGCGCTCGCCCTGCGCGCCGCCGGGATCGAGGGGCGGATCATGTGCTGGCTGTGGACCCCCGGCGGTCCGTGGCGGGAGGCCGTCGAGGCCGACATCGACGTCTCGGTCAGCGCCCTGTGGGCCCTGGACGAGGTCCGCGAGGCCGCCCGCGAGGCCGGCCGCACCGCCCGGATCCAGCTCAAGGCCGACACCGGCCTCGGCCGGGCCGGCTGTCAGCCCGCCGACTGGGCCGAACTCGTCGGCGCGGCCGTCGCCGCCCAGGCCGAGGGCACCGTCCAGGTCACCGGCCTCTGGTCGCACTTCGCCTGCGCCGACGAACCCGGCCACCCCTCCATCCGGCTCCAGCTCGACGCCTTCCGCGACATGCTGGCCTACGCCGAGAAGGAGGGCGTGGACCCCGAGGTCCGACACATCGCCAACTCGCCCGCCACCCTCACCCTCCCCGAGAGCCACTACGACCTCGTCCGTACCGGCATCGCCGTCTACGGGGTCTCGCCCGCGCCCGAACTCGGCACCCCCGCCCAGCTCGGCCTGCGCCCCGCGATGCGGCTCAAGGCCTCGCTCGCCCTGGTCAAGTCCGTCCCGGCCGGGCACGGCGTCAGCTACGGCCACCACTACACGACCCGCTCCGAGACCAACCTCGCCCTCGTCCCGGTGGGCTACGCCGACGGCATCCCGCGCTGCGCCTCCGGCCAGGGGCCCGTCCTCGTCGGCGGCAGGATCCGCCACGCGGCCGGCCGCATCGCCATGGACCAGTTCGTCGTCGACCTCGAAGGCGACGACGCCCGCGTCGGTGACGAAGCGGTGCTCTTCGGTGACGCCGAGCGAGGGGAGCCCACCGCCGAGGACTGGGCCCAGGCCGCGCACACCATCGCGTATGAGATCGTCACTCGTATCGGAGGTCGGGTCCCCCGGGTCTACCTGGGCGACTGAACGAGGACGGGGAGGCGGTCGTGAGCGAGAACTGGCGAAGGGCCGGCTGGGCCGGCGCTGCCATCGGAGTCATAGCGGCGGGCGCCGCCGCCGGAGTCGCGGTCGAACGGATCACCGTGGGCCGGGGCATCCGCATGAAGGCGCGCCTCGCCCTGGACGCGGCGGGCGACTACGGCTCCCTGCGGGGCACCGAGGGCACCTGCCGGGCCGAGGACGGCACCGAGCTGTACTACGAGATCGACGAGCTTCCCACGCCCGACAGCGGCAAACGCCGCTCGCGCCGCAAGGGCCGGGAACCCGTCACCGTCGTCTTCTGCCACGGCTACTGCCTGAGCCAGGACTCCTGGCACTTCCAGCGCGCCGCCCTGCGCGGCGTCACCCGTTCGGTCTACTGGGACCAGCGCAGCCACGGCCGCAGCGCGCGGGGTCCCTCCCGGGCCGACGGCGGGCCCGTCACCATCGACCAGCTCGGCCGCGACCTGCTGGCCGTCATCGAGGCCACCACCCCCGAAGGCCCGCTGGTGCTCGTCGGCCACTCGATGGGCGGGATGACCGTCATGGCCCTCGCCGAGCAGTTCCCGGAGCTGGTGCGCGACCGCGTGCTCGGCGTGGCCCTCGTCGGCACCTCCAGCGGCCGCCTCGACGAGGTCACCTACGGGCTGCCCGCCGTCGGCGTCGGCGCCGTGCGGCGGCTGATCCCGGGCGTGCTCAAGGCGCTCGGCTCCCAGGTCGAACTCGTCGAGAAGGGGCGCAGGGCCACCGCCGACCTCTTCGCCGGGATGATCAAGATGTACTCGTTCGGCTCCCGCGACGTCGATCCGGCCGTCGCCCGCTTCGCCGAGCGGCTGATCGAGGCGACCCCGATCGACGTGGTCGCGGAGTTCTACCCGGCCTTCCAGACCCACGACAAGAGCGCCGCCCTCCAGCGGTTCGCGGACATCCCCGTCACGGTCATCGCCGGGGACCGCGACATGATCACCCCGGCCGCGCACAGCATCGCCGTCAAGGAGGCCCTGCCCGCCGCCGAACTGGTGGTGCTGGAGGACACCGGACACCTGATGATGCTGGAGCGCCCCGACATCGTGACGGGCCTGCTCCTGGACCTGCTGGCGCGCACCGGAGCGGTTCCGGCAGCGGCTAACGTTGGGGCGCATGGAAGAAGTACCGCGGGAAGCGCCGCGCAGCCCGGCCGCTGAGGTCCTGGCCGAGGCCGCCGCCGAAACCCTGATCACCGTCGAATCGCCCGCCTCCATGCAGGAACTGGGCCGACGCATCGCCGGCCTGCTGCGCCCCGGCGACCTCGTCCTGCTGACCGGGGAACTCGGCGCGGGCAAGACCACTCTGACCCGGGGCCTGGGGGAGGGGCTCGGCGTACGCGGGGCCGTGACCTCGCCGACCTTCGTGATCGCCCGGGTGCACCCGAACCTGGGGGGCGGGCCGGCGCTGGTGCACGTGGACGCGTACCGGCTCGGTGGCGGTCTCGACGAGATGGAGGACCTGGACCTGGACGTCTCGCTGCCCGAGTCGGTGGTGGTCGTCGAGTGGGGCGACGGCAAGGTCGAGGAGCTGTCCGACGACCGGCTGCACGTGGTGATCGGGCGGGCCGCCGGCCACGAGGAGGTCTTGGACGACGTGCGCGAGGTGGTGGTGCGCGGCGTCGGCACGCGCTGGGCCGGAGCCGAACTGACCGGGCTGGGCGCCCGGTAGGCGGCGCGCGACAGGAGGACGGGCGGTCGGGGAGGCGGGCGAAGGAGCCCGCGGAACCGGCCGCCCCTTCGCGTTCGGAGGTACCGACAAGGTGCCGACAACCTGTCGGGAAGATATTGCGCCGATGCCCGGACCCGTGGTCACATGGTACCCAGCGCTGGTTAGGGCTACCTAAGTAAAGTGTCCGGGCGTCCAGGAGGCAGCCGTGTCGACAGCAGGAGCAGAACGGGTCCCCGCGGTGCGGCCCCTGTCCGCCGTGTCGGCGGGAGCGTCGGTCTCCGCCTACTCCATGGGCGCGCTGCTGGCCGCGGGAGCGGCGGCCACGGCCGTCTCCACCCCGCCCGCCCGCGCGGACCGGCAGGACCCCCCGGACGACGCGGAACAGGCCGCCCCGACGGAGTCGGAAGCGGCCTGATCCCCCGAAGGGGTGATTGCGCGGAAACGGGGCGGCCCCGGGCCCTGTCACGGCGCCGAGAGGGTCGGCCGGCCAGGATCCGAAGGAGCGGCAGGGGCTAAGGGCTGTCCCGTCATCCCTGGTGGGCGCGGATTCACCACGGATTGCAGGAGAGCCCTTAGGGAACGACGACGACCTTCGAGTTGATCGTGGCGAACGCCCACATCGCGTCCCCGTCGGCGCGGGCCATGCGGATGCCGCCTGCCTTCTTCACGGGGTCCGGCGCCGGAGTCGCACCGTCCACGCGGGCGCTGAAGCCGATCGCGATCCCGTCCGTGCTGGCGAAGCGGACGACGTGTTCGATCGGCACCCCGTCCGTGCCGGTCACCGTGCCCGAACGCGACCCGACCAGGTAGCTGCCGGGCGCCGGGTTCACCGTGCTCGGCGTCACCGCGAACGACTTCGGGTCCCGGCCGTCCTCCCCGACCAGCCACACCCGCTTCTGCGAGACCGAGTACACGACCCGCACCCCGTTCCCCGAACCGGACGGCAACGCCGCCGGCTTCGCCGGGTCCTGCTTGGTGGGGGCCTGCGTCGGGGCGGTGGCCGGTGCCTGCGCGGCGGGCTTCACCGGGTGCGCGGGGGCGGTCGCGGAGGCCTGGTACCCCAGGAAGGCGATGGCGCCGATTGCCGCGGCGGTGAGCCCGGCCACGATTCCCGAGCTGCTGCGTGCCACCTTGCTCCACCTCTCCGCGCCTGCGAGGACGATCTTCGTACCGTTGGGGGCGTGCCCCGGTCGAAAGGTAGCAGCCGTGCCCCCGCCGTCACCGGCCGCAAGGCCCGGGGCCCCGGGAGTCGTAGGCTGTTCGCGTGCTCTTGCTCGCCGTAGATACCGCCACGCCCGCCATCACCGTCGCCCTGCACGACGGGGAGTCCCTCCTCGCCGAGTCCCACCAGGTCGACGCCCGTCGCCACGGGGAGCTCCTGCTGCCCTCCGTCGACCGGGTCCTCGCCGAAGCCGGGGTGAAGCTCGAAGCCCTCACCGGCATCGTCGTCGGCGTCGGCCCCGGCCCGTACACCGGGCTGCGCGTCGGCCTCGTCACCGCCGCCACCTTCGCCTCCGTCCTCGGCGTCCCTGTGCACGGCCTGTGCACCCTCGACGGACTCGCCTACGCCGCCGGCGCCGCCGGGGTCGAGGGCCCCTTCGTCGTCGCCACCGACGCGCGGCGCAAGGAGGTCTACTGGGCGCGCTACGAGGACCCCCGCACCCGGACCGCCGGCCCGTCCGTGGACCGCCCCGCCGAGATCGCCGAACAGGTCGCGGGCCTGCCGTCCGTCGGCCAGGGCGCCCGGCTGTACCCGGAGGTCTTCACCGACGCCCGGGAGCCCGAGCACCAGTCGGCCGCCGCCATGGCCGCCCTGGCCGCCGAGCGCCTCGTGGCCGGCCTGCCCTTCGAGAACACCGATGGACAGCAGCCCGCCCCCCTCTACCTGCGCCGGCCCGACGCCGAGGTGCCGAAGAACTACAAGGTGGTCACACCGAAGTGACGGCCCCGACCACAGTGACCGCGGTGCTCCGCGAGATGCGCTGGTGGGACATCGCGCCGGTGCTGGAGCTGGAGCGCGAGCTCTTCCCCGAGGACGCCTGGTCCGCCGGGATGTTCTGGTCCGAGCTGGCCCACTCCCGCGGCCCCGCCGCCACCCGCCGCTACCTCGTCGCCCACGACCCCGACACGGGCCGCCTCGTCGGCTACGCCGGCCTGGCCGCCGCCGGAGACCTGGGCGACGTACAGACCATCGCGGCCGCCCGCGACCAGTGGGGCACCGGCCTCGGCGGCCGGCTGCTGGCCGAACTGCTGCGCGCCGCCACCGCCTTCGAATGCGCCGAGGTCCTGCTGGAGGTACGGGTGGACAACACCCGTGCCCAGCGGCTCTACGAGCGCTTCGGCTTCGAGCCCATCGGCTTCCGGCGCGGCTACTACCAACCCGGCAACATCGACGCGCTCGTGATGCGACTGACCGACCCCGCACAAGCGAGAAGTGAAAGCAGTGACAGCAATGGCTGACGAACCCCTCGTCCTCGGCATCGAGACCTCCTGCGACGAGACCGGCGTCGGCGTCGTCCGCGGCACCACCCTGCTCGCGGACGCCATCGCGTCGAGCGTCGACGAGCACGCCCGCTTCGGCGGGGTCGTGCCCGAGGTCGCCTCCCGGGCCCACCTGGAGGCCATGGTCCCCACCATCGAACGCGCCCTGAAGGAGGCCGGGGTCAGCGCACGCGACCTCGACGGCATCGCCGTCACGGCCGGCCCGGGTCTGGCGGGCGCCCTCCTGGTCGGCACCTCGGCGGCCAAGGCCTTCGCGTACGCGCTCGGCAAGCCGCTCTACGGGGTCAACCACCTCGCCTCGCACATCTGCGTCGACCAGTTGGAGCACGGGCCGCTGCCCGAGCCCACCATGGCGCTCCTCGTCTCCGGCGGACACTCCTCGCTGCTGCTCGCCCCCGACATCACCAGCGACGTACGGCCGCTCGGCGCGACCATCGACGACGCGGCGGGCGAGGCCTTCGACAAGATCGCCCGCGTGCTCCAGCTGGGCTTCCCCGGCGGCCCGGTCATCGACCGGCTCGCGCGCGAGGGCGACCCCAAGGCGATCAACTTCCCGCGCGGTCTGACGGGGCCGCGCGACGCCCCGTACGACTTCTCCTTCTCCGGCCTCAAGACGGCCGTCGCCCGCTGGATCGAGGCGAAGCGGAAGGCGGGCGAGGAGGTCCCGGTGCGCGATGTGGCCGCCTCCTTCCAGGAGGCGGTGGTGGACGTGCTGACGCGCAAGGCCATCCGCGCCTGCAAGGACGAGGGCGTCGACCACCTGATGATCGGCGGCGGTGTGGCGGCCAACTCGCGGCTGCGCTCGCTGGCGCAGGAGCGCTGCGACGACGCGGGGATCATCCTGCGCGTGCCCCGGCCGAAGCTGTGCACGGACAACGGCGCGATGGTTGCCGCGCTGGGCGCGGAGATGGTCAAGCGGAACCGACCGCCCTCGGACTGGGACCTGTCCGCCGACTCCTCCCTGCCGGTGACGGAGCCGCACGTTCCGGGCACCTCCCACACGCACGGGGACGACGCGGAGCACGGGCACGCGCACGGGACCACGCACGGGCACGGCCACGATCACGACCACGTGCACGAGCTGAGCAAGGACAACCTCTACTCGTGAACACCGTCGCGCTGATGTGGGAGGCCCGCGCCGTCAACGGCCGGGGCAACGAACTGCTGGAATGGGCCCGCGCCCAGGTCCTGGCCCGGGAGCCGGTCCGGCGCGAGGTGATGCGCGCCGCCCAGGACCGGGTGCTCGTGCTGACCTGGTGGGAGGCCCCGGAGGGAATGGCGGCTGAACTCCCCGAACTCCCCGAGCCCGCAGCGGACCTGATCACCCGTCCGGTCCACCGTTGGCGGTTCGAGTCGGTGGAGGTCACCGGCGGCTGAGTCGACGCCGTGCGGGGGCGGGCCGCGCCGAGGCGGGCCCGGCGCGACCCCGGCCTGCGGCTATGGTCATGCCCATGCCTAGCCGTGACCTCCCGCCCCCGCCGCCGCCCGCGCACCTGCGCGAGTGGCTGGACGAGACCGTCGTACGGGCCGACCGCGCGCGCTTCCTGAGCGACCTGAGCCGGCGCGGCCTCGGCCCGGGCCGGCTGCTGCTGCTCTGGGCGGTCACCGCGGTCTTCGCGCTCGGCTGGAGCTTCGTCGGCATGGCCGTGATGGCCTTCGAGTCCGAAGACCCCCTGGAGTCCCTCTTCGGGACCCTGTTCGGAGTGATCGGGCTCGGCGTGCTGGTGCCCGCCGGGTTTTGGTTCGCCTGGGGCGCCCGCCGCGACCGCGAGGTGCGCCGGCTCTTCCACGCCTGGTTCGAGGCGGGCCGCGACCCCGTGGCCGACGCCCGGCTGCGCGTACCCGGCCGGAGCCTGATGTGGCTCGTGGGCTCCCTGCTGCCGGCCGCGTTCGGGCTCTGGACCGCCTTCGCCTCGGCGGCGCGGGCCGAGCCGGGCTCGGAGACCTACGGGGAGGTCGCCTCCTTCATCGGGCTCGGCATGATCCTGTGGATCGCCGGACTGCTCGGACTCGCCAAGGCGGGCGCCCACTACCGCTGGGCGGTACGGGCCTTCCCCACGACCCCGTCGGGGGCGGCGGGGGCGGCTGCCCTGGTGGCCCCGGTTGCTCCGGCTGCCCCGGCCGACCCCGGCGGGGGTCCCGTCGAGCGGCCGGTCTGAGGTGGGCGTGGGGTGGCTGCCCGACTGGGGCCAGGGGCCGCTGCGGGCCCTCCCCGCCCTCCCCGACCTGCCGGCCGCCCGCCTGCGCGGGCCCGCCGCGGTGGTCGAGGCCGTCTGGGAGGGCCTGGTACTGGCGGCGCACTGGCAACGGGACCGCCACGACCTGCGCCGGCCGGGCCGACCGTACCCGCCGCTCCTCGCCCTGCTGGAGGCGGCGCGCGCCGACCCCGTCCTGGGGCGGCTCCGCCCGTACACCAGCCACTGCACGCTGCTGTTCAGCGCGTGCGTCGACTTCCCGTACGACGTGCGGGTGTCCTCCGTCGAGCCCCTGTCCGACGGCCGGTTCCGGGTCCGCCCGCGCGGCGGCGCCACCGCCGAGGGGTACGCCGACACCCCCGAGGCGGCCCTCGCCCTGATCACCGCCGACCTCCCGGCGGGCCTCGGCCCGGCGGCGGGAGCGGGACCGACCGGCCCTAAGGAGTCCGCGCCGGGGAGCCGATCAGCATCGACGGCGCCCCCGCCACCCGGGTCAGGAACACCGTCGCCGAGTTCGGGCCCTGCGGCTTGACCTTCCTGCGCAGCTCCTCCGGCTCGATCGCCGAACCCCGCTTCTTCACCGTCAGGATCCCCACCCCGCGCTCGCGCAGCAGCGCCTTGAGCTTCTTCAGCCCGAAGGGGAGCACGTCGGTGATCTCGTACGCGGTCGCGTACGGGGTCGCGCGCAGTTCGTCGGCGGTGATGTAGGCGATGGTCGGGTCGATCAGCCGACCGTCCAGGCTCTCGGCCACCTCGGCGACCAGGTGCGCCCGGATCACGGCCCCGTCCGGCTCGTAGAGGTAGCGGCCGACCGCTCCCGCCTCCGGGTCGGGTAGCGGATCCGCCGTCATCAGCTCGCGCGGCCCGGGCAACAGGGTGGCGCGCACAGAGCCGGGGGCGGTGCCGAACCACAGCACGGCCTCCTTCACGTCCCCCTGGTCGGAGATCCACTCCGCCTCGGCCTCGACGGGCACGGCCTCGTGCGGGATCCCGGGGGCGATCTTGATCGCGGCGTACTCGGCCGCGCGGGCCGTCTCCACGGCCCAGGACAGCGGCGGCGAGTAGCCCTCCGGGTCGAAGATCCGGCCGCGTCCGCCCCGGCGCGCGGGGTCGATGAAGACGGCCTCGTACGCGGACACGTCCACGTTCGTCACGTCCGCCTCCCGGACCTCGATCAGGTCCGCCAGCCCCAGCGCCTCGGCGTTGGCCCGCGCGACGGCGACGGTCAGCGGGTCGAAGTCCACCGCCAGCACCCGGATCCCGAGCCGGGCCAGCGCCAGGGCGTCCCCGCCGATCCCGCAGCACAGGTCCGCGACGCTCCGTACGCCCAGCTCCGCGAGGCGCCCGGCCCGGTAGGAGGCCACCGACGCGCGGGTGGCCATCTCCCCGCCGCCGGGGGTGAAGTACATCCGGAACGCGTCCTCGGCCCCGAACTTGACCACCGCGCGCTGCCTGAGGCGGGCCTGCCCGAGCGCCGCCGACACCAGCGGCGCGGGGTGTTCGCGGCGCAGCCGGGTGGCCACGGCCAGCTCCTGGGCGGGGTCGTAGTCGCGGAGCGAGCCGAGGAGGGCGCGGCCCTCGGGGGTGAGGAGGGTGGCGAAGTCTTCGGGGGTCACCGCTCCATTGTGGGCCAGTAGGAGGAAGGGCGGGATCCGGCCGTGGTGTCGTCCGCGGCGTGGTGCGGTGCGATGCAAGTATCCGCTGCTATGCAGCTTGTACGACAAAACGGAAATTCTGCGCAGTTCGGTCACCGGCTCGCGGCGCGCCCGCGCGGCCGGTACGGGGTGGCCCTTGCGGCACTGCTGGTCGCGGCCCTGGGTACGGGGTGCGGAGCCGCGGAGTCGGGCACGCCGGCCAAGAAGCCGGGCCAGGCCGGCGAGGCGGGCCCCGGAGCGGCGGGTGGACTCAGCTCCGCCGAGAAGGCCAAGGCCGCCCAGCAGGCCCGGATCGTCGCCGCCAAGAAGTGGGGCCTGCTCAAAGTGCCGCTCGCGGCCCCGGCCGCGCCGAAGACGAAGCCGGAGATCACCACCCGGGACGGCTTCGAGGTCGAGGACCAGGACGAACTCCCGCCCGTCTTCACCACCGTCCCCACCGAGGACAAGGTGGTCTTCCTGACCATCGACGACGGCGCGGAGAAGGACCCCGAGTTCATCAAGATGATGAAGGAGCTGAAGATCCCGTACACGGCGTTCCTCAGCGACTACCTCGTCCAGGACAACTACCCGTACTTCAAGGAGATGCAGGCGGCGGGCGTCACCCTCAACAACCACACGCTCAACCACCGCTACATGCCGGCTCTCTCCTACGACAAGCAGCGCGAGGAGATCTGCGGCCAGCAGGACACCATCCAGAAGCAGTTCGGCAAGCGGCCCGCGCTCTTCCGCCCGCCGTACGGCAACTACAACCAGGACACCCTCAAGGCGGCCAAGTCCTGCGGCATCAAGGCCGTTCCGCTGTGGAACGCCGAGGCCTTCACCAACCGGATGGACTACCGGGAATGGGACCGCGATCTGCACCCCGGTGACATCATCCTCACGCACTTCCGCGGACGCGAGGACTGGAAGGGCACGATGCCTGACATGATCCGTCAGGTCATGAAGACCGTCACGGACAAGGGTTACTCCGTGGCCCGCCTGGAGGATTACTTGTGAGGTACGCGCGTCGGTTCGTAGCCGGGACGCTGACGGCCGGCGCGCTCACGTTGTCCCTGACGGGGTGCGGGAACAGCGTGGATCCGATCGAGAGGCTGGGCCGCAAGACGGCGCAGGACGTCGGGACGCCGTCGGCGTCCCCGTCCCCGTCCGCGTTGGCGTCCGCCGGGGCCTCGGCACGGGCCGGGACCCCGGCGGACGAGGCGTACCGCAAGTGGGGGCTGACCGCCCCCGTCCAGTACGCCCCCAAGCCCGCCAACAAGCCGCAACTCCCGAAGGCCACCCCGGGCAAGGCGGCCGTCGTGGACCGAATACCCGTCGCGCCGACGGAAAAGGTCGTCTTCCTGACCTTCGACGACGGCGCCGAGAAGGACCCCGAGTTCCTGAAGATGGCGGCCGACCTGAAGCTGCCGATCAGCATGTTCCTGACGGACAACGTGGCTTCGTCGGACTACGGCCACTTCGAGAAGCTCCGCGACAACGGCTCGGCCAGCACGATAAACAATCACACCCTGACCCACCCGAACCTCCGGACCCTGCCCTTCGCGGCGCAGAAGAAGGAGATATGCGGCCAGCAGGACCGCCTGGAGAAGCGCTTCGGCAAGCGCCCCACGCTCTTCCGGCCGCCGTTCGGCAACTACAACGACGAAACCCTCCGGGCCGCCTCCGAGTGCGGGATCTCCTCGGTCGTCCTGTGGCGCGCGTCGATGCAGATCAACAACTTCCAGTACGCGGAGGGCTCCGCCCTCAAGCCGGGCGACATCATCCTGGCCCACTTCCGCGGCCCGTCGGAGCTCAAGGGCGCGACGGAGATCCAGATGACGACGCGCATGCTCCAGCGCATCCAGGAGCAGGGCTACACGATCGGCCGGCTGGAGGACTACGTGTAGGGGCGGGGTGGGGGGGGTGGGGCGGGGTCGGGGGGAACCTCGGCGGTATGCGGTGGGGCGGTCTCGCGGATGGTGTGGGGGTTTCCCGCCAGTCCACTGTCCTTCCGTGCCGGTCCGGTCCCTCAAGGGCGCTCACTGCGTTCGCGTCGCTACGCGATTTCGCTGCGCTCAACCCTTGACCGACCGGCCCGTCCCGGAATGCCAAAGACTGTCGGGAAGCCCCCAAAAGAACGGGCTGGTCTGAAGTGACGAGGAGCGGGTCCCTCAGGGGCCGTGGGGCGGGCGCTTCGGCCGGCAGGCCGGGCATTCGGGTCCCTCGCAGAACCTTTCAGGACTCGACTCGGACTACTCCACACCTGCGGTTGATCAGGACACCCGAACGGGACCTGGGGCGCATCGGATCGCTACACACTGTCTCTCGGCTCAGCGACTGCGACCCGTCAGGGGCTGGACATAGGCCACGACGAAAAGCCTTCGCGCGGGCGGGACGGGGGGTCGTAGGCTCCACCGTCCGTGGCCGGGACAGGCGGAGGGGATCCATGTTCAGCGGGAAGATGCATGCCGACGAGGTCGACATCGACGAAGCGCTCGTCGGGAGACTGGTCGCCGCGCAGTTCCCCCAGTGGGCGGACCTCGCCGTCACCAAGGTGCGTTCGGCCGGTACGGACAACGCCATGTACAGGCTGGGCGCCGACATGGCCGTGCGCCTGCCGCGCATTCCCGATTCCGTCCGGCAGGTGGCCAAGGAGAACCGTTGGCTGCCGCGCCTCAGCCCCCACCTCCCCTTGGCCGTCCCCACCCCGCTGGGGCGGGGCGTGCCCGGTGAGGGCTTCGACTTCCCGTGGTCCGTGTACCGCTGGATCGAAGGCGAGAACCTCTTCGACGAGCCCGTCGCCGACCTGCGCGAGACCGCGCTCCAACTCGGCGCCTTCGTCGCCGCCCTCCAACGGATCGATGCCACGGGCGGACCGTTCTCCTTCAGGGGAGGGCCGGTGAGCACTCGTGACGAAAGCGTTCGCGAGGCGATCCGGGACCTGGGCTCGGACGGAACGGTGGACGGTGACGCCGCGACGGCCCTGTGGGAAGAGGTCCTGCGACTTCCGCAGTGGCAGGGCGATCCGGTCTGGGTGCACAGCGATCTCCTGCCGGGGAACCTACTGGGTCACCGAGGCCGGCTCTCGGCCGTCATCGACTTCGGAGCCGTGGGAGTCGGCGATCCCGCCTGCGACATGATGGCCGCCTGGTCCCTGCTCTCGTCCGAGACCCGCGACCTCTTCCGCGAGGCGGTCGACGTCGACGACGCGACCTGGGCCCGAGGTCGCGGCTGGGCCCTGTGCTTCGGCCTCACCGCCGAGCACGAATACCGCGTGACCAACCCCGTACTGGCCGCCGTCGCCCACCGCACCGTGGCCGAGGCCCTCTCCGACCATCACCCCCACACCGCCTGACCTCCCCAGGCCCTCTCGTCTGCCGAGGGGGCGAGCATCGTCCCCAGACGGGCCGCAGTCGCTGAGCCGAGAGACAGTGTGTAGCGATCCGATGCGCCCCAGGTCCTGTTCAGGTGTCCTGATCAACCGCAGGTGTGGAGTAGTCCGAGTCGAGTCCTGAAAGGTTCTGCGAGGGACCCGAATGCCCGGCCTGCCGGCCGAAGCGCCCGCCCCACGGCCCCTGAGGGACCCGCTCCTCGTCACTTCAGACCAGCCCGTTCTTTTGGGGGCTTCCCGACAGTCTTTGGCATTCCGGGACGGGCCGGTCGGTCAAGGGTTGAGCGCAGCGAAATCGCGTAGCGACGCGAACGCAGTGAGCGCCCTTGAGGGACCGGACCGGCACGGAAGGACAGTGGACTGGCGGGAAATCCCCACACCATCCGCGAGACCGGTCAACGGTGCACCGCCGAGGTTCCCCCCGCCCCCACCCCCGCCCCCACCACCGGGGTGATCGTGGTTTCCGCCGGGCCGCGGGCGTCCGCCTCGCGTTGGCGTTCCGCGCTGTCGCTGATGCGCAGGAGGAGGGCGATCATGATCCAGTTGGCCAGGAGCGAGGAACCGCCCTTCGCCAGGAAGGGCAGGGCCTTGCCGGTCAGCGGGATCAGGCCCGTGACTCCGCCCGCCACCACGAACACCTGGAGCGCCAGCGCCGAGGCCAGCCCCACCGCCAGGAGCTTGCCGAAGGGGTCCCGCGCCGCCAGGGCCATGCGCAGGCCCCGCTGCACGAGGAGTGCGTAGATGATCAGGACGGCCATGACCCCGGCCAGGCCGAGCTCCTCGCCGACCGTGGTCAGGATGAAGTCGCTGCGGCCCGCGAAGTTGATCAGTTCGGGATGGCCCATGCCGAGGCCGGTGCCCGAGATGCCGCCCGTGCCGAAGCTGAACAGCGCCTGCGCCGATTGGTCGGAGACGATCCCCTCCGGGGGCTTGTCCCAGTAGATGGAGAGGGGGTTGAGCCAAGCGGCCACGCGGCCCTTGACGTGCGGCTGGGTGGAGCCGACCACGAAGGCGCCCAGGCACGCCATGAGCAGACCGCAGACGATCCAGCTGGTGCGCTCGGTGGCCACATAGAGCATCACCACGAAGACGCCGAAGAAGATCAGCGAGGTGCCGAGGTCGCGTTCGAAGACCAGCACCAGCAGCGAGACGATCCACACGGTGATGAGGGGGCCGAGCTGTCGCATCGGCGGCAGTCGCATGCCCAGGAACTTGCGCCCGGTCAGGGCGAGCGAGTCGCGGTGGATGACCAGGTAACCCGCGAAGAAGATCGCGATCACGATCTTCACGAACTCGCCCGGCTGCAACGAGAAGCCGAAGAGGATGATCCAGCGCTTGGCGCCGTACGTGTCCGCGCCGAAGAACGCCGGCGCGATCAGCAGCACCAGGGCGACGGCCATCGAGATGTAGATGAACCGCTGGAGCAGCCGGTGATCGCGCAGCAACGCCACCACCAGGATGCAGGCGGCGACCCCGACCACCGTCCACACGAGCTGGCCGGGCGCGTACGGGGGAGAGTTGTAACGCTCCATGTATCCCTGGTCCAGCCGGTGCAGCAGCATCAGGCCGAGTCCGCTGAGCAGCATGGCCAGCGGGAAGATCAGTGGATCCGCGTACGGGGTGAAGCGGCGGATGCCCAGGTGCCCCACCAGGGACAGCAGGGTCATGCTGATGACGAAGCTCGTCAGCTGCGGCGGCAGCTCGCCGTTCATCGCCAGGCTCGCGCTCACGTGGCCGAAGACGGTGACGGCGAGGACGAGGAGCAGCAGCAGCCCTTCGGTGCGCCGGCGGACACCCGCCGACGTGATCGGCCTCAATCCACGCACGGGACGCCGCCGCCGTCGATCACGCCCGAGTCCGAGCCCGAGCCGGCGTCCGAGCCGGCGTCCGGCCGCCGTGGCGGTGGCGGGGCCGCCTGGGAGGGCGGGGGAGAGGCAGTGGAGGAAGCGGCGCCCGGTGCACTGGGGCTCGCAGGGTCGGCCTGGTGCGGGCCTGTCTGCTCGGCAATGAGGCGCTTTATCTTCATGTCATCTACGACGTTGATGTCCTCCCCGAGGTTCCTTCCGAACCCTTCGATGGGGAGTGTCATAAATTGCACTTTTCCACCGGACAGGTTCTTCGCCTGCTTCACGAACGGCAACAGGTCCCAGCCCGCGTCCGTCACCACGTCCTGCTTCGCGGTGTCCACGAGCTTGATCAGCTTCACCGGGTCCGTGAAGGTCCCGGCCGAGTTCAGCTTCCGCGTCGCGCCCGCGAGGAAGGCCTGCTGCCGCTTCGTGCGGTCCAGGTCGCCCCCGACGAGGCCGTGCCGCTGCCGGACGAAGGCCAGTGACTGCTGCCCGTCCAGGGTCTGCCGGCCCGCCGGGAAGT
Source organism: Streptomyces sp. NPDC088097 (assembly GCF_044741845.1). Taxonomy (NCBI): domain Bacteria; kingdom Bacillati; phylum Actinomycetota; class Actinomycetes; order Kitasatosporales; family Streptomycetaceae; genus Streptomyces; species Streptomyces sp. NPDC088097. The sequence goes on along the minus strand of NZ_JBIUTJ010000001.1, from coordinate 825,709 downwards.
CGGCGCCGGAGTAGGAGTCCTTCACCGGCTTGCGCAGACACACCGGTACGCCGTCCAGCGCGTCCGCGAGGTGGTGGAAGCCCGCCAGGTTCAGCTCGGCGAAGTGGTCGACGGGGACGCCCAGGAAGTCCCGTACGGTCGCGATCTGCGCCTTGCGCCCCGCCTCGCGGCCCTCGCGCTCCAGCCGGCGGCGGTCGTGGACGCCCCGGGCCGACAGCCGTTCCTCCTCGGCCGCCTTCGCCAGCCCGTACGCCTGCTTGATCTTCCCCTTGCCGCCCGTCGACCCGTCCGGACCGGACAGCGGGACGAAGTCGTCGCGCGGGATCGAGAAGGCCTTGGCCTCGCTGCCGTCGCCCGGCACGTGCAACAGGATGAGGGTGTTGGCGTTGTAGCCGCCGATGTCGGAGCTGCCGGCGTGCAGCTTCTCCAGGACGGCCGCCGGGAGCGGTTCGCCGTTCTGGTCCCGGCGGCTGTCCAGGCCCATGAGGAGGATGTTCGTATCGCCGTGCGCGGACTTCTCGGCGCCGTCCAAGGCCTTGGAGCTGCCGATGCTCGACGCGAGGTCCCGGTAGACGTACCAGGCGGTGCCGCCCGCCATCACCGTCAGGGCGCAGCCCGCGACCAGCAGGGTGCGGCCGATCCGGCGGGGCGAGGGCCTGCGGCGGCTGTTCTTCCTCCGTTGCGCGCTCATGTCCGTCGATGCTGGCGCAGGGGCACTGAAGGAATCCTGAGGGCGACGTGGCGCCCCCTCGGCGGCCCGCCGGCGCGGCCCCCGACCTCAGCGCCCCGCCGGGATGCGCAGCTCCAGCAGCGCGCCCCCTCCGGGCGCCTCCCGGGCGCGTACGTCGCCGCCGTGCGCGCGGGCGATCTCCCGGGCGATGGCCAGGCCCAGCCCGGTCCCGCCGCTGCCCCGGCCCCGGTCCGCGTCGAGGCGTACGAAGCGCTCGAAGATCCGGTCCCGGTCCGCCGGCGGGATTCCGGGGCCGTCGTCCGCCACCTCCAGCACCGCCCAGCCGTCCTCGGCGACCGCCCGGACCCCGACCCGGGAGCGGGCGTGGCGCAGGGCGTTGTCCACGAGGTTGGCCAGGGCCCGCTCCAGGCGCGCGGGGTCCCCGTACGCCGGTACGGGCGCGGACGCGTCCAGTCGGAGCGCCGCCCGCGCGGCGGGCCGCCGGGCGGCGTCCTCGGCGGCCACCAGGGCGAGGTCCACGGGTTCGGCGGGGCGCGGCTCGGGGCCGCCGTCGAGCCGGGCCAGGAGCAGCAGGTCGGCGGCGATCCGCTGGAGCCGCTCGGTGTCGGCCAGCGCGGCGGCCACCGACTCCCGGTCGGGCCGCTCCATCGCCAGGGCGACCTCCAGCCGGGAGCGGACGGCGGCCAGGGGGTTGCGCAGCTCGTGCGAGGCGTCGGCGGTGAACTGGCGCTGGCGGGCGTCGGAGCGCTCCAGTCGGTCCAGGGTGTCGTTGACGGTCCGGGCCAGCCGGGCGATCTCGTCGGCGCCGCCCGGGTCGGGGACGCGCCGGTCGAGCCGGCTGGCGGTGACGGCGGCCAGCTCGGTGCGGATCGCGGTGACGGGGCGCAGCGCGTGCCCGGTGACCCATCGGGCCAGGGCCGCCGCGAAGGCGATGAGCGGGGGCGCGCCGGCGAGCAGGCCGCCGGCGATGGCCGCGGTGGCGTCGTCGACGTCGCCGAGCACGGTCATGGCGTAGACGGTGTGCGGATCGTGGCCGCCGGGCGGTCCGGGCGCGGCGACGGCGACGACCACGCGCCGCTCGCCGTCGGGGCGGGCGGGCGGCAGGACGACCGAGCGGGAGTCCTGGCCGGGGCCGGGCGCGAGCGTGCCGGGCCCGGGGACGTCCTGCGGGCCGCCGCTGGCGGCGACCGTGCGCCCGGCCGCGTCCCGTACGAGGACCAGGTCGACCCCGCCCTCGGGCGCGGGCAGCCGGCCGCCGGAGGGAAGGGTGCGGGCGTCGAGCTGGGCGGCGACCTTGCGGGCGGCCAACTCGGTGCGCCCGGTGGTGTTGTCGAGGAGGTTGGCGCGCAGCAGGGTGTACAGCCACAGCCCGCCGGCGGCCAGGACGGCGGCCATCGCGAGGGCGGCAGCGGCGGCGGCGCGGGTGCGCAGGCCGACGGAGCGGGACGTCCTAGCCACCGTCGGGGGCCATCCGGTAGCCGGTGCCGTGGACGGTGAGGATGGAGCGGCGGCCGAAGGGTGCGTCGATCTTTTTGCGCAGGGAGGAGACGTAGACCTCGACGATGTTGGGGTCGATGTCGTGCGGGGCGTCCCAGACCTCGTCCAGGATGTCCTGTTTGGCGACGGCCCGGCCGGGGCGTTCCATCAGGCAGGCGAGGACGCCCAGTTCGCGGGCGGTCAGCTCGATCTCGTGCGGACCCCGGCGGCAGCGCCGGTCCTGCGGGTCGAGGAAGAGGTCCCCGGCGCGCAGTTCGGCGGGCTCGGCCGGTTCGGTGGACGCGGTGGCGGCGCGGCGGACCAGGGCGCGCAGGCGGGCGCCGAGGACCACGAAGGAGAAGGGCTTGGTGAGGTAGTCGTCGGCGCCGGCGTCGAGGCCCTCCGCCTCGTCCCGTTCCCCGTCGCGGGCGGTCAGCACCAGGACGGGGGTGGGGTCGCCGTGGGCGCGCAGGCGGGCGCATATCTCGGCGCCACCGAGGCCCGGCAGCATCAGGTCCAGCAGGACGACGTCGTACGGGCCGCCGGTGAGGGCCAGTTCGAGGCCGCGGTGGCCGTCGTGGGCGACCTCGACCCGGTGGCCGTCGGCGGACAGGCCCCGGCGGAGGGACTCCGCCAGGCTCTCTTCGTCTTCGACCACCAGGATGCGCACGGCTCAAGCGTCACATACCGGGCGGAGCGGCCTTCGCCGGGTGCAGGCCGCCTACGGGCCGCCCGCCTCAGGCCGTCGACGGGCCGCCGCGGCTCAGGCCGCCGAGGGCTCGGGGGCCGGGGCCGGGGCCGGGGTGGCGGGCCCGCGGGCCGTGCGGACCACGCTGGTGACGTTCCAGGCGGCGAAGCCGATCACGGCCAGGGCGGTGAGCCCGGGGATCAGCAGCGACGTGGTGTCGGTGACGAAGGCCTCGGTGGCGCCGGGCCCGTCGGTGGCCACCTCCACGGGCCCGGTCGGGACCTCGTCGAGGATGGTGGGCACGGAGAGGTGCGCGATCTCGAAGGAGCCGTCGGCGGCGGCGAAGGACCCGCTGCACTTGAAGCCGTCGGAGCCGCGCCGGGACTCGTAGGGCGTGCACCGCTCGGCGGTGAAGGAGCCCTTGGCGCCGGTCGCCAGGGTGACCAGCTGGGGAACGAAGTAGTAGAGGGCGACGAAGGTGCCGACGAGGGCGACGACCGTGCCGTAGCCGCGTCTGACGCCGAGGCCGCGGATCGCGGCGCCCCAGCCCACCCCTGATGTTGATGTGCTCATGGCGCGAACCATAACCGCGGCGCCGCCCGGTCGGCGCCGGAATTCTCCTCTGACCTGCGGAAGGAACTGTTCCGGCCAGCCGGCCGGGCTCCGTCGGATGGCTGGGAACAGCCTCTCCATGGGAGGGGTGGGGCGCGTTTGCAGGCGGCCTGAATCGGAGGAATCCGTGGCGCGTGTTGGCACTCCGCTTGACCGAGTGCTAATCGCCGGAATAGTGTCGCACCTGGCACTCGCCACTGGTGAGTGCCAACGCAGCGACAGGCAGGTCCGGCACCCGCGACGACGGATCGACCTGGTCGCCACCCCAGACAGTTAGCCCCGGATCTCCGAAGGGGGAGGTCGGATCGTGACGACCACCAGCTCCAAGGTTGCCATCAAGCCGCTTGAGGACCGCATTGTGGTCCAGCCGCTCGACGCCGAGCAGACCACGGCCTCTGGCCTGGTCATCCCGGACACCGCGAAGGAGAAGCCCCAGGAGGGCGTCGTCCTCGCGGTCGGTCCCGGTCGGTTCGAGGACGGCAACCGTCTTCCGCTCGACGTCACCGTCGGCGACGTCGTGCTGTACTCCAAGTACGGCGGCACCGAAGTGAAGTACAACGGCGAGGAATACCTCGTCCTCTCGGCTCGCGACGTGCTCGCGATCGTCGAGAAGTAATTCGCTTCTCCAGTTTTGCTTTGAACTGCGCCCCTGGTCACCCTGCTGATGCCGGGCGGCGAGGGGCGTAGTTCGTTTCAAGGCGGTCGCGGTGAGCGGCCGAGGATCGCAACGAGAGGGCATACCGCTCCCATGCCGAAGATTCTGAAGTTCGACGAGGACGCCCGCCGCGCTCTTGAGCGTGGCGTCAACAAGCTTGCCGACACGGTCAAGGTGACGATCGGCCCCAAGGGCCGCAACGTCGTCATCGACAAGAAGTTCGGCGCTCCCACCATCACCAACGACGGTGTCACCATCGCCCGCGAGGTCGAGCTGGACGACCCGTACGAGAACCTGGGCGCGCAGCTCGTGAAGGAGGTGGCGACCAAGACCAACGACATCGCGGGCGACGGCACCACCACCGCCACCGTGCTGGCCCAGGCGCTGGTCCGCGAGGGCCTGCGCAACGTCGCCGCCGGCGCCTCCCCGGCCTCCCTGAAGAAGGGGATCGACGCCGCGGTCAAGGCCGTGTCCGAGGAGCTCCTCGCGACCGCCCGTCCGATCGAGGACAAGTCCGACATCGCCGCCGTGGCCGCGCTCTCCGCGCAGGACACCCAGGTCGGCGAGCTCATCGCCGAGGCGATGGACAAGGTCGGCAAGGACGGTGTCATCACCGTCGAGGAGTCCAACACCTTCGGCCTGGAGCTGGAGTTCACCGAGGGCATGGCCTTCGACAAGGGCTACCTCTCCCCGTACATGGTGACCGACCAGGAGCGTATGGAGGCCGTCCTCGACGACCCGTACATCCTGATCAACCAGGGCAAGATCTCCTCCATCCAGGACCTCCTGCCGGTGCTCGAAAAGGTCATCCAGGCGGGCGCCTCCAAGCCGCTGCTGATCATCGCCGAGGACATCGAGGGCGAGGCGCTCTCCACCCTCGTCGTCAACAAGATCCGCGGCACCTTCAACGCGGTCGCCGTCAAGGCACCCGGCTTCGGTGACCGTCGCAAGGCGATGCTCCAGGACATGGCCACCCTCACCGGTGCCACCGTCATCGCCGAAGAGGTCGGCCTCAAGCTCGACCAGGCCGGTCTGGACGTACTGGGCTCCGCCCGCCGCGTCACGATCACCAAGGACGACACGGTCATCGTCGACGGTGGCGGCAGCTCCGCCGACGTCGCGGGCCGCGTCAACCAGATCAAGGCCGAGATCGAGTCCACGGACTCCGACTGGGACCGCGAGAAGCTGCAGGAGCGCCTGGCGAAGCTCGCCGGTGGCGTCTGCGTCATCAAGGTCGGCGCCGCCACCGAGGTGGAGCTCAAGGAGAAGAAGCACCGCCTTGAGGACGCCATCTCCGCCACCCGCGCCGCGGTCGAGGAGGGCATCGTCTCCGGCGGTGGCTCCGCGCTCGTCCACGCCGTCAAGGTCCTTGAGGGCAACCTCGGCCTGACCGGCGACGAGGGCACCGGCGTCTCCGTGGTCCGTCGTGCCGCGGTCGAGCCGCTGCGCTGGATCGCCGAGAACGCGGGCCTTGAGGGCTACGTCATCACCGCGAAGGTGGCCGAGCTCGAAAAGGGTCAGGGCTTCAACGCCGCGACCGGCGAGTACGGCGACCTGGTCAAGGCCGGCGTCATCGACCCGGTCAAGGTCACCCGTTCCGCGCTGGAGAACGCCGCTTCCATCGCCTCCCTGCTGCTCACGACCGAGACCCTGGTCGTCGAGAAGCCGGCCGACGACGAGGGCGACGCCGGTCACGGCCACGGTCACGGCCACAGCCACTGAGGCAGGCCGCCCGGGCTGACGCCTGAGACGTGAGAGGGCCCTGGTCACCGCTGCCGAGCGGGGGTGACCAGGGCCTCTTGCGTACCCGGAGCCGCCGCGTCCGGGGCCCGGCGCCACTCAGCCGGGCATGGTGCCCGCCGTGCCCGCCGACATGTCCGCCGTCATGCCCATCTGGCGCATCAGGCCCGGCGCGTCGTAGTACCACCAGTCCTCGGCGATCCGGCCGTTCTCCATGCGGAACGTCGTGCAGCCCGACATGGTGACCGTCTTGCCCGTCGGAGCCATCCCCATGAACGCCCCCTTGTGGGTGCCCCGCCAGTCCCACAGCGTGGTGACGCAGTCCCCCTCGGCGATCTGGCGCGTGACGTCGAACGAGAAGTCGAACGCGTCGCGCCACATGCCCATCGTCCGCCGCATGCCGTCGCGCCCGTTGCCGCGTCCCTCGGTGTCCATCATGTCGTGGGTGATGTAGTCGGCCGCGACGCACTCGTCGATGGCGTCGAACTCGCCCCGCACGGCGATCTCCTGGAAGACCCGGTTCGCGACGAGCTTGTCGAGGTACTCGTTCCGGACCACGTCCAGGTCCATGAACTTCGGCATGCCCTCGCAGAGGGCCACCATCTCCTGGAACATCCGGTCGGTTTCCGGGAGGTGAGAGTTCCTCATGGCCTCCTCGTACGAGGGGAATTCGACGAGGTCCACGTAGTGCGTCCGCGCATCGCGGTCCTGGCCGATCATGGTGTGGGTGACCGTGCGCCTGCCACTGGTCTGTTCCGCGTAGCGGTCGATGAGGGTGTTCATCTCGTCGAACCGGGTGGTCTCGTAATCGATCACCTGTACGAATGTCATCGCGTCGCCTCCCGCGCTGGATAGGACACGTCCAGTTTAGGGAGATTTCACCCGTTCGGCGGGTTTACTGGGGGCCGTACTTGCGGCCGGTACGCGAGGACACCCCGCCCAGGAGGCCGCGCGGGGTCAGCTTCACCACGCTCATCAGGGCCTTGTACCGCGGGTCCGGGATCGAGACGGTCCGGCCGCGCGCCAGGTCGGCCAGTGCCGCGGCGACGAGCTTGTCGGCGTCCAGCCACATCCAGCCCGGGATGTTGTCCGTGCCCATGCCGGCCCGCTCGTGGAACTCCGTCCGTACGAACCCGGGGCACAGGGCCATCAGCCGCACGCCGGAGCCGGCCAGGTCCTTCGCCGCGCCCTGGGTGAACTGCACCACCCAGGCCTTGCTCGCGCCGTAGGTGCCGCGCGGCAGGAAGGCGGCCACCGAGGCCACGTTGATGACCCCGCCCCGCCCGCGCTCGCGCATGGACGCGGTCGCCGCCGAGGTCAGCCGCAGCACCGCCTCGACGTGCACCTTGATCATGGTCAACTCGTCGGCCATGGACACTTCGAGGTAGCGGCCCTTGTTGCCGAAGCCCGCGTTGTTGACCAGCAGGTCCACCGGGTGCGTACGGTCCGCCAGCCTGGCCTCGACCGACGTGATGCCCTCCTCCGTGGACAGGTCGGCGGCCAGCACCTCCGCCTCGATGCCGTGCCGGTCGTGCAGCTCGGTGGCCTGCTCGGCGAGCCGCTTGGTGTCGCGGGCGACCAGTACGAGGTTGTGGCCCTGGGCGGCCAACCGGCGGGCGAAGGCGGCGCCGATGCCCGCCGTGGATCCTGTGATCAACGCAGTCGTCATAGGCGCAACCTAGCCGTCCGCGCCGAGCGCCGCGCCTGTCGGTCGGCTCCGTTCGATCCCGTGAGCCTCCGGTTCCACGGTGTCACCACACGCACCGCCCGACTCAAAGGGGTGGCTGGATATTGGCCTCGTGGTCAAAGCCGGGCTTATGCTCGAAGGGTGATCGAGGCACGTCATCTCCGGGTCCTGCGCGCTGTCGCCGGGACCGGGTCCTTTTCCGCCGCAGCCCGCGAACTGGGCTGCACCCAGCCCGCCGTCTCCCAGCAGATGAAGGCGCTGGAGCAGTCGGCGGGCACCCCGCTGCTCATCCGCGCGGGCCGCGAGATGCGCCTGACCCAGGCGGGCGAGGCCCTCGTGCGGCACGCGGCCGGGATCCTGGCCGGCCTGACCGCCGCCGAGGAGGAGGTCGCGGCCATCGCGGGCCTGCGAGCCGGCCGGGTCCGGCTGGTCTCCTTCCCGAGCGGCAGCTCCACCCTGGTGCCCACCGCCCTCGCCGCGATGCGCGCCGCGCACCCGGGCACCCGGATCTCGCTGGTCGAGGCCGAGCCGCCGCGCTCGGTGGAGATGCTGCGCGAGGGCGACTGCGACGTGGCACTGGCCTTCCGCTACGGGGGCGCGTCCGGAGCCGCCGCCGAATGGGAGGACCTGGTGGTCACCCCGCTGCTGACCGACCGGCTCGTCGGCCTGGTGCCCGAGGGGCACCGGCTGGCCGGAGCCGAACGGGTGGGCATCGCGGAGCTGGCCGACGAGCCCTGGATCGCGGGCTGTCCGCGCTGCCGCCGCCATCTGGTGGAGGTGTGCGAGGACGCGGGCTTCACCCCGAGGATCGACTTCGCCACCGACGACTACCCGGCCGTGGTCGGGTTGGTCGGGGCGGGGCTCGGGGTCGCCGTGCTGCCGGAGCTGGCGGTGGAGTCCGTACGGGCCAAGGGCGTGAGCACCCTCGCCGTGGAGCCCGCCGTCGAGCGCGAGGTCGTGGCGCTGACGCTGCCCGACCTGGCGCGCGTGCCGGCGGTGGCGGCGACCCTGGGCGAACTGGTCCGGGCCGCCGCGCGCTGACCGTACGGCGGTACGGCCGGCGCGCGACGTCACGGAGGCGGGTCGGTGGGGCGGAGCCGCCGGGGTACCCGGCGGCTCCCTTGGCGGCTCCTCAGAGGAAACGTTCCTTCGGGCGTTTCCGGGCGGTTTCAGTGCGGCGCGATCGGCCCGATCGTGCTGGATGCCGGGATCAGGCGGTGCCGTGCGCGGCCCATGAGCTCTTCGCGTTCGTCCTCGGTGAGGCCGCCCCACACCCCGTAGGGCTCGCGGACGGCGAGGGCGTGCGCGGCGCACTCTGCGCGCACCGGGCATCTCATGCAGACCTCTTTAGCCGAGGTCTCGCGCGCGCTCCTGGCCGCACCGCGCTCGCCCTCCGGGTGGAAGAAGAGGGAGCTGTCGACCCCGCGGCAGGCGGCCAGCAACTGCCAGTCCCACAGGTCGGCGTTCGGTCCGGGGAGGCGGGAGAAATCTGCCATTGGTAGTCCTCTTGGTGCCGGTACTGAGGCGGATACGGTCCATGTCTCCACACCTACTGTCGTAGTAGATGTAAATATGACTCATTGGGAATCTAGCCTCAGACACATGCCAAACGGAAGAAAAGCCGCCAAATAGGGCATAGCTCCAGATGGAGGACACGCGATGCGCGGCTACGCCATCGTGATCGTCGCCTCACGTAGAGTGCCGAAGGTGTCCGTCGAACCCGTAACTCTTTCGAGTGACCATCGTTGAGAGTGCGAAGGCGGTTGAACCAAGAAGTTCCCGGACAGGTGTCCGAGGGCATCGACCGCACAGGTGACGATACGTACCAGCCTGGAGGCTCAAGGTGACGCGCATCAGCAGCTGCGGAGGGCGGTCATGACATCCGTCCTCGTCTGCGACGACTCCCCGCTTGCCCGAGAGGCGCTCCGTCGCGCGGTTGCCACCGTGCCCGGCGTCGAGCGTGTGACGACGGCTGCCAACGGCGAGGAAGTCCTCCGCCGCTGGGGTGCCGACCGCTCCGACCTGATTCTGATGGATGTCCGGATGCCCGGCCTCGGCGGTGTCGAGACGGTCCGCCGGCTCCTGTCCGCCGACCCGGGGGCCCGCATCATCATGCTGACGGTCGCCGAGGACCTGGACGGCGTGGCCCTCGCGGTCGCCGCCGGCGCCCGGGGCTATCTGCACAAGGACGCCTCGCGCGCCGAACTGCGGGCCACGGTCACCCAGGCGCTCGCCGACCCGACCTGGAGGCTGGCCCCCCGCCGGCTGCGTTCGGCCGAGATGGGCGCCGCGCCCACGCTCACCGCGCGCGAGATCCAGGTGCTGGAGGGCATGAGTCACGGCCGGTCCAACGCGGAGATCGGGCGCGAGCTCTTCCTCTCCGAGGACACGGTCAAGACCCACGCCCGCCGACTGTTCAAGAAGCTCGGCGCCTCGGACCGGGCGCACGCCGTGGCGCTCGGTTTCCGCTGGGGCCTCGTCCGCTGAACGTGAGCCCCGTTCCGACGGGGCCGCCGGCTCTCACGGGCCGTCCCGTCCGCCATCGGCGGGCGGGGCGCCGCGTCGTCCCGGCGGTTCACGGGACGCCTCCGCGGAACCGGTGCGCGGCCGGGGATTGGCGGTGCACAATCCGGGGGACGTGTCGCTTCGGGCGCGATGCCGCATCCTTGGGGGTGTGCCGCATTCTTGGAGAGGCCGAGTTCCCGATTCCTCGGGGACGCAGATTCGGGCCGAGCGGAGGGGAGGGCGCAGATGACCAGTTCCGGCGCACCCGCTCATAACGCTTCGATGCACAACACGGACCACGGTGCCGCGAATGCTCCGGCGCCAAGGCACCATGGATTGATGCGCGACGACGAGGCCATGGGGTCATCCCCGGCCACAAGCCCCACCGGCGCCGCCAAGGGCGGCAGTGCCGGGGCCGTCAGCGCGCTCGTTCGCCGCGCGGTCGACGGGGACGAGCAGGCCACGCACGATCTGCTGGCCTTCGTGCACCCCCTCGCCATCCGCTACTGCCGCACCCGCCTGTCGCGGCTGCCGGGTGATGCCCGTCACTTCGTCGAGGACCTGGCGCAGGAGGTCTGCGTCGCCGTGCTGATGGCGCTTCCGCGCTACCGGGACACCGGGCGCCCCTTCGAGGCGTTCGTCTTCGCGATCGCCGCCCACAAGGTCGCCGACCTCCAGCGGGCCGCCATGCGCCACCCCGGGAGCACCGCCGTCCCCTCCGACGAGATGCCGGAGCGCCCCGACGACTCGCTCGGCCCCGAAGAGCGGGCGCTGCTGAGCAGTGACGCGGCCTGGGCCAAGAAGCTCCTGGCCAACCTGCCGGAGAACCAGCGCGAGCTGCTCGTCCTGCGGGTGGCCGTCGGGCTGACCGCCGAGGAGACCGGCCAGATGCTCGGAATGTCCCCGGGTGCGGTGCGGGTCGCGCAGCACCGGGCGTTGAGCCGACTGCGGGCGCTCGCCGAGCAGTAGGAGCCGGCGCGATCCGCCGACCGGCGCAATCCTCGTAGGAAACGACAAAACTTCTGCTTGACCTTGGTCGTGGAATGAGACGCGTCGGGATCCCGTTAGCATGGACATCCGCGCTGAGCAAGACCATTTGGAAGGTGTCATGACCGCCGACGGAGTGCCCGACAAATTCGCCACGCTCGGACTGACCTACGACGACGTGCTGCTGCTGCCGGGCGCGTCGGACATGTCGCCTGATGCGATCGACACCTCCTCCCTGATCTCGCGCAACGTGCGCGTCAACGTGCCCCTGCTGTCCGCCGCCATGGACAAGGTCACCGAGGCCCGGATGGCCATCGCGATGGCCCGCCAGGGTGGCGTCGGCGTACTGCACCGCAACCTTTCCATCGCCGACCAGGCCAACCAGGTCGACCTGGTCAAGCGCTCCGAGTCCGGCATGGTCACCGACCCGATCACGGTGCACCCGGACGCGACGCTGGGCGAGGCCGACGAGCTCTGCGCGAAGTTCCGCATCTCCGGCGTCCCGGTCACCGACCCGGCCGGCAAGCTGCTCGGCATCGTCACCAACCGCGACATGGCCTTCGAGTCGGACCGCAGCCGCCAGGTGCGTGAGGTCATGACGCCGATGCCGCTGGTCACGGGCAAGGTCGGCATCTCGGGCGTGGACGCCATGGAGCTGCTGCGCCGCCACAAGATCGAGAAGCTTCCGCTGGTCGACGAGTCGGGCATCCTCAAGGGCCTGATCACGGTCAAGGACTTCGTCAAGGCCGAGAAGTACCCGAACGCCGCCAAGGACAAGGACGGCCGCCTCCTGGTCGGTGCGGCCGTCGGTGTCGCCGGGGACGCCTACGAGCGCGCCCAGGCCCTCATCGAGGCGGGCGCCGACTTCATCGTCGTCGACACCGCGCACGGCCACTCCCGCCTGGTCGGCGACATGGTCTCCAAGATCAAGTCGAACTCCTCGGTGGACGTCATCGGCGGCAACATCGCCACCCGTGACGGAGCCCAGGCGCTCATCGACGCCGGTTGTGACGGCATCAAGGTCGGCGTCGGCCCCGGCTCGATCTGCACCACCCGCGTGGTCGCCGGCATCGGCGTCCCGCAGGTCACCGCCATCTACGAGGCCGCGCTGGCCGCCAAGGCCGCGGGCGTCCCGGTCATCGGCGACGGCGGCCTGCAGTACTCCGGCGACATCGCGAAGGCCCTGGTCGCGGGGGCCGACACGGTGATGCTCGGCTCGCTGCTCGCGGGCTGCGAGGAGTCCCCGGGCGAGCTGCTCTTCATCAACGGCAAGCAGTTCAAGTCGTACCGCGGCATGGGCTCGCTCGGCGCGATGCAGACCCGCGGCGACCGCAAGTCCTTCTCGAAGGACCGCTACTTCCAGGAGGGCGTCGGCGGTGACGACAAGCTGATCCCCGAGGGCATCGAGGGCCAGGTCCCCTACCGCGGCCCGCTCTCGGCGGTCGTGCACCAGCTCGTCGGCGGCCTGCGCCAGTCGATGTTCTACGTCGGCGGACGCACCGTCCCCGAGCTGCAGGACCGCGGCCGCTTCGTCCGGATCACCTCGGCGGGCCTCAAGGAGAGCCACCCGCACGACATCCAGATGACCGTGGAAGCACCGAACTACAGCCGCAAGGGCTGAGCGGAGCGATGACGAAGGGGGCGGGCCCGTCGGGGCCCGCCCCCTTCGGCGTGCCCGCGCGCCGTTCGCGGACCCGGCGGCGTCCGTACAGCGGTCATGGGAACGCGAGTGACCGGCGTTCGGGGATACTGGACAGGCAGACCCACAGGAAAGGCCACCACACGTGACTGAGATCGAGATCGGGCGCGGCAAGCGCGGCCGCCGGGCGTACGCCTTCGACGACATCGCCATCGTCCCCAGCCGGCGTACGCGGGACCCGAAGGAGGTCTCGATCGCCTGGCAGATCGACGCGTACCGCTTCGAGCTCCCCTTCCTGGCCGCCCCCATGGACTCCGTGGTCTCCCCGCAGACCGCGATCCGCATCGGCGAGCTCGGCGGCCTCGGCGTGCTGAACCTCGAAGGCCTGTGGACCCGCTACGAGGACCCGCAGCCCCTCCTCGACGAGATCGCGGAGCTGGACGAGGAGACCGCCACCCGCCGTCTCCAGGAGATCTACGCGGCTCCGATCCAGGCGGACCTGATCCGGCAGCGCATCAAGGAGGTGCGCGACTCCGGTGTCGTCACCGCCGCCGCGCTCTCCCCGCAGCGCACGGCCGAGTTCTCCAAGGCCGTCGTGGACGCGGGCGTGGACATCTTCGTCATCCGCGGCACCACCGTGTCGGCGGAGCACGTCTCCGGCGCCGCCGAACCGCTGAACCTGAAGCAGTTCATCTACGAGCTGGACGTCCCGGTGATCGTGGGCGGCTGCGCCACCTACACCGCGGCCCTGCACCTGATGCGCACCGGCGCCGCGGGTGTCCTGGTGGGCTTCGGCGGCGGCGCCGCGCACACCACGCGCAACGTGCTCGGCATCCAGGTCCCGATGGCCACCGCCGTCGCGGACGTGGCCGCGGCCCGTCGCGACTACATGGACGAGTCGGGCGGCCGCTACGTGCACGTCATCGCCGACGGCGGCGTGGGCTGGTCCGGCGACATCCCCAAGGCCGTCGCCTGCGGCGCGGACGCGGTGATGATGGGCTCTCCGCTGGCCCGTGCCACGGACGCGCCCGGCAAGGGCAAGCACTGGGGCATGGAGGCCGTCCACGAGGACGTGCCGCGCGGCAAGAAGGTCGACCTCGGTACGGTCGGCACCACCGAGGAGATCCTCAGCGGTCCGTCGCACCTGTCCGACGGCTCGATGAACATCTTCGGAGCCCTGCGCCGCTCGATGGCCACCACCGGCTACAGCGAGCTCAAGGAGTTCCAGCGGGTCGAGGTCACGATCGCGGACTCGCAGCACCGCCGCTGACCCGGTCCCCGGGTCACACCGCACGTACGCCGGAGGGCCGGCGCCCCGCTCCGGGGCGCCGGCCCTCCGGCGCGTCTCAGGCCAGACCGCGCCTGCGCTTGCGCAGCAGGAGGGCCCAACCGGTGACGACCGTCAAGGTGAGGATGCCGATGATGACGACCCCGGCCCACTCGGGCCCGTCGGGGCTCAGCTCCGGGTCCAGCTCGGCGGAGACCGCGACGGCGAGGAGCAGGCACATGAGCCCCCCGAACAGGCCCAGCAGCCACAGGCCGGCCGTGACCGAGGCGCTGCGCTTCACGGGGTGCGCGACCGGCTTCGCCGGTCCCGGCCGGGGGATGCGGTCCGGCTCGCGGGTGGGCATCCGGACCACCGCGGCGGGCGGGACCCCGGCGTCCAGGGGGGCCAGTTCGGCGGCGGTGATCCCGAAGAGGGTGGGCTCGACGAGGAGGTTGAAGCCGTCGGCGCCGACCAGATGGCGGCCGCCGTCCGGGTAGACGTGCATGAGGGTGCAGTCGGCGAAGCGGATGGTGACCCGGTCGTCCGGCCCGGGGCCGATGCGGCTGACGCCGTCGCTCGCGACGAGGAGGGCGACGGAGTCGTCCTCGACCGCGCGGTAGCGCCGTCCGGTGACGAAGTCGGCGGATTGGGTGGGGGCCGCGGTCAGCCCGGCCCATTCCAGGCCCCGGCCGGGCGCCTGGACCAGGGCTCCGGCCCACACCGCGCGCGCGACCTCGCGGAGGTCGGCGACGGTGACCGCCTCCAGTTCGGCCCGGGTCTCGGCGATGCCGAGGCCGTCGTGACGCATCAGCAGGTCCATGGCCTCGGCCGGGAGCATGGCCACGGCCGGCTCGGGCCGGTCGAACCGGGCGAGCACGCCGGCCCGTACGGAGTCCAGCTCGGACTGCTCGACGCGGCCGGCCCGGAGCTTGGCGAGGACGTCGACGAAGGCGCCGACCATGGCGTCCTGCTGCCGGGGCAGGGCGTCGGCGTACGCGGTGACGGTCGCGAAGTCGGTGTCGCGGGGGTGGTACTCCGCGGCGGCGGTGTAGGAGTAGCCGCCCTTCTGGCGCAGCGTGCGGAAGAGCTCCTTGCCGAGGACCTCGGTGAAGAGGCTGCCGGCGCCGGAGCGGGGGATCACCGAGGTCAGCACGATCATGCCGTCGTCGCCCTGGAAGTGGGCGGGGGTGGTGGGGAGCGCGGAGGTCGGTTCGGGGCAGGGGAGCCACTGGCCGGCGGGGAGGGTGAGGTCGAGGCCCTCGGGGACGGTGCCGCTGGTCATCCACAGGACGGCGTTCTCGGTGGTGAACCGGGTACGGGCCCAGTCGCGCACGTTGGCGGCGGTGAGCCGGTGCAGGCCGGCCTCGGCGTAGCTGGTGAGGCCGTAGCCCCGCGAGCCGTAGCGCCACAGGTTCATGCCGTGACCGGGGCCGTGGCCGCGGCCGGCGGCCTCGGTGCGCAGGATCTCCTTCTCGGTCTCCAGCCGGTCCATGGGCAGGTCGCGCAGGGCGGCGCAGACGCCGTTGAGGTACTCGACCACGTCGGTGGGGGTGCCCGTGACGTGGAAGTGCGTGTAGGCCGGGGCGGTGGCGCCGTTGTAGTGGAGGTCGCTCAGGCCGTGCCCGTGCAGGGCGAGGTGCTCGACGAGGTGGGTGATGCCGCTGGTGGCGAGGGTCTCGTCGGCGCGGCCCACGCGGAAGAGCAGGCCGGCGGTGACGGGGCCGGTGCCGGGGGCCAGGACGGTGCGGATGCCGCCGACGGTCGTGTGGACGATGCCGCCGGTGGTGGTGGTGAGGGCGGTGGTGGTGGTGGGCCCGGAGGACGCTTCGGTGGTCATGGTGGTCTTCCTCAGCCCTTGGCCAGTGCGGTCTTGCGGTGGCGGGTGAACGCGGCCTCGGCGTCGTTGTCGACGTAGCCCCAGGGGAAGCTGCTCGCGCGGTCGCCGAGGGCCCGGAAGTGCGGGGCCGCCTCGGCGTGGCGGCCGGCCGCGCTGTGGGCGGCGGCGAAGGCGTTGTGGGCGCCCACGGCGTGGAAGGCGTCGGCGCGTGCGGCGGGGTGCAGGACGGAGCGGGCGGCGGCCCGGGCGAGCGCGGTGTGTTGGGCGGGCTCGCGCAGGTAGGACTCCGCGGCGGCGCGGTCCCCGTCCTTGCGCAGCTCCAGGTAGTGCTCCATCTGCGCGAGGGCGACCAGCGCGCCGTGGGGGCCGCCTTCGGGGGCCGCCTCGGCGCGGGCGCGGGCGAACTCGTGCGCTTCCTCGAAGGTGCCGCCCCATTTGGGGCAGAGCTTCTGGAGCAACTGCATCTGGCCGGAGTAGTGGTGCGGGTGGTGCTCGGCGAGGCGTTCGTGGCGGCGGACGGCTTCGCCGGTGCCCAGTTCGAGTCCGCGGGCGTTGATGACGCGCAGGTACCAGGCGAGGGCGTGGTCCGGGTGCTCGGCGCAGAGGTCGATGAGCAGGACCTCGGCCTCGCGCAGATGGGCGTGGAAGGAGTCGAACTGCGCGCGGGAGACGTGCTCGGCGCGTTGGCCGGTGCGGATGTTCCACCCGGCCATGATCAGGTGGTCGGCGAAGACGGCACGCAGCAGCGGATCGCCCGGTCGCCCCTTCATGGCGTGCTGGAGGAAGAGCCGGGCGTTCGCGGCCTCGGCCACCGTCCGGCAGGCGAGGGCGCGGTCGTCCTCGTCGGTGAGCGAGGCGAACGTCCCCAGGACGGCGTCCAGGTCGTTGCGCAGGACGGCGGAGCGCAGGTCGGCCAAGACCGGGAACTGCTCAATGGGTTCGAGGAGCGGCCGGCCGAGCGGCGGCGTGAGAGCGGACACGGGCGGATCATATGACCGGACGTGTGTTCGTCAACAGGGATTTCGGGGGACTTCCGCAGCGGTCTTCGCTGATCAGAGCCCTGGCGCGGGCCGCCGGAGCGGCCCGCGGTCCGAAGGAGACGCCCTAGTCGGCGGTCTTGCGGGTGATCTGGAAGGCCGCGTACCCGCCGATGGCGAGGAAGAGGAAGGTCATCGGGCCGGCATTGGCCTGCCAGTTGTCGACGACCTCGGAGGTCCGCTGGGTCAGTACGTCGACCACGGTCTCGGAGAGCTGCTCGGCACCCGACAGGGCGACGCCGAAGAGCTGCCCCGCCAGGACGGCGGCCACCGAGACCAGGACGGCGACGACCGGGAGGACGGCGTTGCGCCCGCCGATCTTGCCCGCGGCGAAGCCGACCAGGGCGCCGACACCGACGGCCGCGTAGCCGATCTCGTGCTCGGTGGCCTTGACGATCGCGCCGTAGATCGCGGCGGAGACCAGCCCGGCGACGACGGCGGCGAGGACGCCGAAGGCGACGTTGCCGGAGGCCGGCGCCGGCGCGGGCGCCTGGGTGTAGGACGAGGGCGCGGGCGGCTGGAAGTTCTGGCTCATTCGGGAATCCCCCCCGGGGATCGGCACGCACGTGCGGCCGTAGGCCATAAGTGCGAGATAAGTGGTGCCGCAGGCTAACAGGGAGCCAGGACATCCCGGGGGTGGATTCCGGTCGGAAGGCCGGTCCGGTGCGTGACGTGACCGCACCGCGACCGGGCCGTGACCTGCGGGGGCGTCAGAGTCGGTGGGCCGCGCCGGCCGGGCTGGCCCCCCGAGTGTCGAGGAGCAGTTGGGCCTTCACCGCCAAGCCCTGGAGGTCGTAGGTGCGGTGGTGCTGGAGCAGGATCGTCAGATCGGCGTTGGCGGCGGCCTCGTAGAGCGAGTCGGCGCGCGGGACGGGCTGGTCGCGCACCCGCCAGCCCGCGATGTACGGGTCGTGGTAGCTGATCTGCGCCCCGAGGTCGAGGAGCCGGCTGGCGATCTCGTGGGCGGGGGAGCCCTCTTGGTCGGCGAGGTCCGGCTTGTAGGTGACCCCGAGCAGCAGGACGCGGGCGCCGCGGGCGGACTTGCCGTGTTCGTTCAGGAGCGTGGCCGAGCGCTGGATGACGTACTGCGGCATCCGGTCGTTGATCTCCTGCGCCAGACCGACCATCCGCAGGGGGTGGCCCGGGGTGCGGGTGGTGTGGGGGAGGTAGTTGGGGTCCAGGGGGACGCCGTGACCGCCGACCCCGGGGCCCGGGCGGAAGGCCTGGAACCCGTACGGCTTGGTCTCCGCGCACCGGATGACGTCCCACAGGTCGACGCCGAGGTCGTGGCAGAGCACCGCCATCTCGTTCATCAGGGCGATGTTGACGTGCCGGTAGTTGGTTTCGAGCAGCTGGACGGTCTCCGCCTCGCGCAGGCCCCGGGCGCGCACCACCTTCTCGGTGAGGCGGGCGTAGAAGGCGTGCGCGGACTCGGTGCAGGCGGGGGTGAGGCCGCCGATCACCTTGGGGGTGTTGGCGATTCCGTGGGTGCGGTTGCCCGGGTCGTGCCGGCTGGGGGAGTAGGCCAGGTGGAAGTCCCGGCCGGCGCGCAGCCCGGAGCCGCCCTCCAGGATCGGCCGCAGGTAGTCCTCGGTGACGCCCGGGTGGGCGGCGGATTCGAGGATCACGGTGGTGTGCGGGCGCAGCCGCGCGGCGAGGGCTCGGCCCGCCTCGCCGACGGCGGAGAGGTCGAGCGCGCGGTCGGCGCCGAGCCGGGTGGGGGCGCAGATGACGGCGGTACGGACCCGGCCGAGTTCGGCGGGGTTGGTGGTGACCCGGAAGCCGGCCGCCGACATGCGGCGGATCTCGGCGGCCGTGAGGGTGCTGTCCGTGGTGGGACCGCTGTCGTAACCGACGGTCTCGATTCCGGCGGCGACGGCCGCCTGGGCGAGGGGGAGGCCGAGGTGGCCGAGTCCGATGACGGCGAGATCTGCGGGCATGGGTGGCCGTCCCTTCCCTTCCCTGACGTGAGGGGGCGGTGCGCGTCCGTTGGGCGGACGGGAAGTCCGTCAGGAGCTGGCGCAATGTCAGACTAGGCGTATATATGACAGATATGTCGCATTGTGGATCCGTGGTCGCCGTTGTGTTGTCCACAGGCGGTGGCTGATGTCCGCGCGGCGGTTCAGAATCATGAAACGGGAGATGTGAGCGGGATCATCCGCATCGTGCGGGTACGGCCCGCACCAACGGGAGGCAACCGTGAGGACAGCGACACTGGGACCGGCACAGCGCGCCGAGGCGCTCGCCCGGATGGCCGATCGGGAACTGGACGTACTGGTCGTCGGCGCGGGGGTGGTCGGCGCCGGCACCGCGCTCGACGCGGTCACCCGAGGGCTTTCGACCGGGCTGGTGGAGGCCCGTGACTGGGCGTCGGGCACCTCCAGCCGGTCGAGCAAGCTCATCCACGGCGGCCTGCGGTACCTGGAGATGCTCGACTTCGCCCTCGTACGGGAGGCGCTCAAGGAGCGCGGACTGCTGCTGGAGCGGCTCGCCCCGCACCTGGTCAAGCCGGTGCCCTTCCTGTACCCGCTCCAGCACAAGGGCTGGGAGCGCCTCTACGCCGGTTCGGGGGTGGCGCTCTACGACGCCATGTCCATTTCCAGCGGCCACGGACGCGGGCTCCCCACGCACCGTCACCTCTCGCGCCGCAGGGCCCTGCGCATCGCGCCCGCGCTGCGCAAGGACGCGCTGGTGGGGGCCCTGCAGTACTACGACGCCCAGATGGACGACGCGCGCTACGTCGCCACGCTGGTGCGGACGGCCGCCGCGTACGGGGCGCACTGCGCCAACCGGGCCCGGGTGGTCGACTTCCTGCGCGAGGGCGAACGGGTGGTGGGCGCCCGGGTGCGGGACGTCGAGGGCGGGGGCGAGTACGAGATCCGCGCCAAGCAGGTCGTCAACGCGACGGGGGTGTGGACGGACGACACCCAGGCGCTGATCGCCGAACGCGGCCAGTTCCACGTACGGGCGTCCAAGGGCATCCACCTCGTCGTACCCAAGGACCGGATCCATTCCGCCACCGGGCTGATCCTGCGCACGGAGAAGTCCGTGCTGTTCGTGATCCCGTGGGGCCGGCACTGGATCGTCGGGACCACGGACACCGACTGGGACCTGGACAAGGCGCACCCGGCGGCGTCGAGCGCGGACATCGACTACCTGCTGGAGCACGTGAACTCGGTGCTGGCGGTGCCGCTGACCCGGGACGACGTCCAGGGCGTGTACGCGGGCCTGCGGCCCTTGCTGGCGGGGGAGTCGGACGCGACGAGCCAGCTCTCGCGCGAGCACACGGTGGCGCACCCGGTGCCGGGGCTGGTCGTGGTGGCCGGCGGCAAGTACACGACGTACCGGGTCATGGCGAAGGACGCGGTCGACGAGGCGGTGCACGGGCTGGACCAGCGGGTCGCCGAGTGCGTCACGGAGGACGTGCCGCTGGTGGGGGCGGAGGGGTACCGGGCCCTGTGGAACGGCCGGGCCCGGATCGCCGCTCGCACCGGGCTCCATGTGGTGCGGGTGGAACACCTGTTGAACCGGTACGGGTCCCTGGCGGAGGAGCTGCTCGACCTGATCGCGGCCGACGCCTCGCTGGGCGAGCCGCTCACCGGGGCGGACGACTACCTGCGGGCGGAGGTCGTCTACGCCGCCTCGCACGAGGGCGCGCGGCACCTGGACGACGTGCTGACGCGGCGGACGCGGATCTCGATCGAGACCTTCGACCGGGGGACGAGGTCGGCCCGGGAATGCGCGGAGTTGATGGCTCCGGTACTGGGCTGGGACAAGCAGCAGATCGAGAAGGAGGTCGAGCACTACGAGAAGCGGGTGCAGGCGGAGCGGGAGTCGCAACGTCAGCCGGACGACCAGACGGCCGACGCGGCCCGACTGGGCGCCCCTGACATCGTTCCGCTGTAAGGGGTAGGAGGGGGGTGCGGGAACCGGCGGACCCGCGGCTTCCGTCCGATGCGGAGTGAGCAACAATGAGGTTTCTGCCGGGGTGGGTTACCGTGCACCCCGGCGGCTGCCGGGGCAGCCGGGGCACGCTGCACGATCGCAGAGGGGACGCATGTCGAAGCCGGAGCACACCGAGTCGCCTGTCGGGGCGGAGTCGCCTGAGGCGGAGCCGGAGGCGAAGTCGGGGAAGGCTGCGGACGCGGCGAAGTCCCGCTCGGAGTCGTCGTCGGCCGCCGATCCGGACCCGAAGCCCGGGTCCGACGCCGGTTCGGAGCCCGATGCCGGGCCGGACGCCGAGGCGGCGAAGCCGGCTGCCGCGAAGCCTGGCGCTACGAAGCCCGGCGTTACGAAGCCTGGTGCTACGAAGCCCGGCGTTACGAAGACCGCTGCCGCGAAGCCCGCCGTGGCGAAGTCGGCCGCCGCGAAGCCGGAGCCGACGTTGTCGAAGTCCCTTACCGGTGCGGAGCAGGACGGCCCCGGGGAGAAGTCCGCCTCCGGCGACGGCAAGTCCGGCGCCGGTTCGCGGACTGACGCGCCGCGGGAGAAGGCCGGCCCGGCGGACCGCGAGCCGGATGCGGGGCCGAAGGCCGGCCCCGTGGACGCGAAGCCCGCAGAGCCTAAGGTGGCCGCGGCCGGGCAGGACGCTCCGGTGGCGAAGGCCGGCGCCGAGGGCGCGAAGACCGTTCCCGGCGGCGCCAAGGCCGGTGCCGAGGGCGCGAAGGCCGCTCCCGGGGACGCGAAGACCGTTCCCGGGGACGTGAAGGCCGGTGCCGAGGGCGCGAAGCCGGCCGGCGCGGCCAAGGGCGCGCCCGTTCGGGCCGAGGCCCGTCCCGCGGACCGGAAGCCCGGGGCGCCGAAGGCCGGCGCCGCCGGGCCGGACGCCGCCAAGGGCGAGGGCGAGGACGGCCAGGACAAGGGCCGGCTCCTCGCGCGGAGGTACCGGCTCGGATCCGTGCTCGGCAAGGGCGGCATGGGCACGGTCTGGCGCGCCGAGGACGAGGTCCTGGGCCGGACCGTCGCCGTCAAGGAGCTCCGCTTCGGCCACGGCGTCGACGAGGACGAGAAGCGCCGGCTGATCACCCGTACCCTCCGCGAGGCCAAGGCCATCGCGCGGATCCGCAGCGAGGGCGCCGTCACCGTCTTCGACGTGGTCGACGAGGACGGCCGGCCGTGGATCGTCATGGAGCTCATCGAGGGCTCCTCGCTCGCCGAGTTCGTCCGGGAGAACGGCCCCCTCACCCCGCACCGCGCCGCCGAGGTCGGCCTCGCGGTGCTCGAAGTGCTCCGCGCCGCCCACCGGCAGGGGATCCTGCACCGCGACGTGAAGCCCTCCAACGTGCTCATCTCCGGCAGCGGTCGCGTCGTCCTCACCGACTTCGGCATCGCGCAGGTCGAGGGCGACCCCTCCGTCACCTCCACCGGCATGCTCGTCGGCGCCCCCTCCTACATCTCCCCCGAGCGCGCCCGCGGCCAGAAGCCCGGCCCGCCCGCGGACATGTGGTCCCTCGGCGGGCTGCTCTACGCGGCCGTCGAAGGCGTGCCCCCGTATGACAAGGGCTCCGCGCTCGCCACGCTCACCGCCGTGATGACCGAGGCCGTCGACCCGCCGAAGAACGCCGGCCCCCTCACCGAGGTGATCTACGGGCTGCTGGTCAAGGACCCGGACCGGCGCCTCGACGACGACCGTGCGCGCGCCATGCTCACCGCCGTCGTCAACTCCCCGGAACCCGAGCCCGAGCCGGAGCCCGTGCCGCTCCCGGAGGTCGAGGAGACCCGGCTCATATCCCTGACCAAGAGCAAGGCCGAGGCCGACGCGGAGAGGGCTGCCGAGAAGGCGGCGGAGAAGGCCGCCGAGAAGGCGGCCCGCAAGGACCGCGAGCGCCGCGAGCGCGAGCAGCGCGAACGCACCCGCGCCGCACTCAAGTCGGCCCGCAAGGCGGCCGCCGCGGAAGCCGCGGCCGCGTCCGCCGCCTCCGCCGCCGAGGCCCCCGCGTCCCGGCCCGCACCGGTCACGGCCTCGCTCACCGACGTCGTACCGCGTCGCACCATCGTCCTCGTGATCGTCGGCGTGGTCGTGGTCCTCGCCGTCATCGCGTCCCTGATCGTCTACGGCCTGCGGGGCGACGACGAGGACAAGGGGAGCAAGGACGCCGGCAAGGCGGCCCCGGGCCCGGTCTCCTCCGGCAGCGCCTCGCCCGGCGGTTCCGCAGCGGGTGCCCAGCCCGGCGCCTCGCCCGCCACCGGCCCGTCCGCCTCGCCCTCTCCCTCGCCCTCGCAGCCCGCCGGGAGCGGAGCCCCGAGCGGTGACACCGGACAGGGTCAAGGCCAGGGCCAAAGCCAGGGCCAGGGAGCCGGTCCGGGCGCGCCGGGAGGCGCCGTCCCCGCCGGGTTCACCACGCTGACCGAACTCGGCTTCCACTTCTCGATGGCCATGCCGGACGGCTTCCACCGGACCGGCACGGCGGGCGAGAACTCCGGCGGCATCTACAGCCGCGACGGCGGATTCCCCCGGATCCAGGTCGACTACACCTCCTCGCCCGGCAAGGACGCCAGGGCCTCCTGGCTGGAGCTGGCTCCGGCCGTGGCCGGCAGCAGCAAGGGCTACCGGCTCCTGCGGGTGGACACCGTGCAGTACCGGGACTACCCGACCGTCGCCGACTGGGAGTTCGAGCGCGAGCAGAACGGCCAGAAGATCCGGGTGCTGAACCGGGGCTTCCGGGCCGACGCCAAGCACGGCTACGCCATCATGATCAGCTGCCCGGTGGACCAGTGGGACGGCCCCGAGTGCACGCAGATGCGCGACACGGCGTTCCAGACGTTCCAGTCGCTGGACTGACGGGCGGGCCGCGCAAGCCCGGGACGCGGGCGGCCCGGGCGACGTATCGTGTCAGCGGGGCCGTTGGGGGACCCGCCCCCAGCTACCGCTGGGCGGCGCCCCCGCACTCGGGGGAGGCGATGTGGAGGACTACGCGGGCCGGATCCTGGCCGACCGCTACCGTCTGCCGTTGCCGCCGTCCGACGAGTACGAGCTGATCGAGACGCGGGCCTTCGACACGCGCAGCGGCCAGGAAGTCCTCGTACGGCAGGTGCCGTTGCCGGAGGTCGTGGACGCCGAGCTGCTCGACGGGACGTACACGACGGCCGCCGAGCGGCATCCGAGCGCCGAAATACCGGCCGTGCGGCGGGCCATCGCCGCCGCGCAGGCCGCCGCCTCCGTACCCGACCACCCGCGTCTGGACCAGGTCTTCGACGTCTTCGCGGAGGGCGGCTCACTGTGGATCGTGAGCGAACTCGTCCCCGCCAGGCCGCTGGCCGCGCTGATCGCCGACGAACCGATGAGCCCCTACCGTGCGGCGGAAGTGGCCTCCGACGTGCTGACGGCCCTGCGCGTGCTGCACGCCCACGGCTGGACCCACCGCAACATCACCGTCCGGACGGTGCTGATATGCGACGACGGGCGGGTGGTCCTGACGGGCCTGGCGGCGGGCGCCGCCGAGGAGGCCCTGTGCGGCTACGACCCGGTGCCCCCGCCGGACCCCGACCCGGACGACCCGGCCGACTTCCCGCTCCCCCCGACGGGTTGGGAGCCCCCGCCCCCGAGCGCGGGGAACCCGGCGTACGCACCGCTGGTGGCGCCCGGCTACGACACCGGGCCCCGCTACACCGACCACATCCTCCCGGAACCGGCGGCTCCGCAGGCCCTTGAGCCTCCGCAGGCCCCGCCGGCGCTCCCGCAGCCCCGCCCCGAGCCGCAGCCCGGCCCCGCCGACCTGGAGGCCACCGCCCGCGCGGGCACCATCGCCGCGTACCGGACCGGCACCCGGGCCGCCGCCGCGAAGGTGGCGCAGGAGCGCGGGCCCGTCGTCGTGCCGAGGCTCCCTCCGACGGGGGCGAACCTCCCCCAGGAGTACGCGTTCCCGTACGGCGGCCCGGACACCGCGGCCGCCACCCCCTGGCACGGAGCCGCCCCCCGCCGCCCGGCCGAGCCCGCGCCGGAGCGCGCCCCGGAGCCGGATCCCACACCGGAGCCCGTGCCGGAGCCGGAGCGGTACCGGGAGCCGGAGCCCGCACCCGGGCCCGCCGCGCTGCCCGCACCGCCGCCCGCCCCCGAAGCGGACCGACCCGCCGCCCTGCCCGCCCGGCTCGCCCTCCCGCAGGGCTACCGCCAGGCCGAGGCCGCGCCGGACGCACCGCCGCCCGTCCTCCCCGACGGCCGGGCGGGCGACGGCCGATCCGGCGACGGCCGATCCGGTGGCGCCCGGGACACCGGCCGCGGTGGCTGGGACACCGGCCCCCGCGACCGCGGCGGCTGGAACGCCGGTGGCGGGGACTACGGCGGCCCCCGCACCGGCCTCGACGCCGAGCGCGCCCGCCAGACCCGGATGGCCGTCATCGGCGCCGTCACCGAGCGGTGGGCGCCCGAGCAGGCCGGACCCGTGCACGGGCACTGGCAGTTGGCCGCGCCCGTCGGTCCCGCCACCGACCTCTGGGCCCTGGGCGCCCTGCTGTACCGAGCGGTCCAGGGCCACGCCCCGTACCCCGAGGAGAGCGTGGCGGAACTCGTCGAGCTGGTATGCGCGGAGCCCCCCGCCTTCGCCGAGGAGTGCGGCCCGCTGCGCCCGGTCGTGGAGTCCCTGCTGCGCCAGGACCCGACCGAGCGGCCCGACTTCGAGGAACTGCGCGGCTGGCTGCGCTCCCTGGTGCGCTCCGCCCCGGAGCCCGACGGGGACTTCGCCATGCTCCCCATGGCCGAACCGGACCCGGCGAGCCTGCCCGAGGTGCGCCGGCGGGGGGAGTTGCACGGCCGCCACCGCAACCCGGCCGCCCCCCACAAGCCCCGCGCGCTCGGCCGGACCCTGCTGGTCGGGGTGTTGGCGCTGTGCGCGGCGGCGGTGGCGTACGCCATGCTGTTCATGCCGCGTTCGGGCGGGACCGAGGAGCCGGACCGGCAGAACACGGCCGCCCAGAGCCCGGCGGCCCCCACCCCCGGCAAGAGCGCCACCCCCACCCCGCGCCCCTCCGGCGCCGCCACGCCCTCCGCCCCGGCCTCGCAGTCCAAGGCCGCCGGACAGACCGACGGGCCCGCTCCCGAGGGCTTCACCCTGGAGCAGGACCCGGAGCACTTCGCCATCGCCGTCCCCAAGGACTGGGCCCGGCGCGGCATCAACGAAGCCGGTCAGGTCCGCTACGTGCAGGGCGCGTTCACCCTCACCGTGGTCCCCGGCCGGGACCGGGTCGAGGGCAATCCGGACCCGAAGGGGTACCAGCAGGACAAGGAGCCGGAGCTGTCCCCCTGGCGCAATTCGACCTGGGCGGAGTCGGGGGACGTCAAGTCCACCACCGTGGGCGGACAGCTGCGGGTGACGGGTCGGTACACCTGGATCGACTCGACGGGCCGTACCGTCCTGGCCCGCAACTTCGTGGTGGCCCTCGGCGGGACCTACCACGTCGTCATGGTGACGGGCCCGAAGGACGAGGAGGACAAGGTCACCGACGTCTTCGAGAAGGCCACGGCGAGTTACAAATCCGGAGGCTGACAGTCCATCAGTACGGCGATTGCGTCACAGTGCTGTCTCACGGGCCCCGCACGGCTGCGACTTCGCCCGCGGGCTCCGTAATCTGGCCCGGAGTGCACAGAGCGGCGGGAATTCGTGGAACAGCAGACAGGCGCGGGCGCGGTGCTCGCGGGCCGTTACCGGCTCGTGGAGCCCATCGGCAGCGGTGGCATGGGCAAGGTGTGGCGCGCTCACGACGAGCTGCTGCACCGGACGGTCGCGGTCAAGGAACTGACGGCGGGTCTGTACGTCGCCCAGGCCGACCGTGAGGTTCTGCACGCCCGGACCCAGAAGGAGGCCCGGGCCGCGGCACGCATCCAGCACCCGGCGGTCGTCACCGTTCACGACGTGCTGGAACACGACGACCGGCCGTGGATCGTCATGGAGTACATCGACGGCCCCTCCCTCGCCGAGGCGGCCAAGGCCGCGGGCCGGATCGAGCCCCGTGAGGCCGCCCGGATCGGCCTGCACGTCCTGGGCGCCCTGCGCGCCGCGCACAAGGTCGGCGTACTGCACCGGGACGTGAAGCCGGGCAACGTCCTGCTGGCCAAGGACGGCCGGGTGCTGCTGACCGACTTCGGGATCGCCGCGATCGAGGGCGACTCCTCCATCACGCGGACGGGCGAACTCGTCGGCTCCATCGACTACCTGGCCCCCGAGCGGGTCACCGGAGGCGCTCCCGACCCCTCCTCGGACCTCTGGTCGCTGGGCGCCACCCTCTACACGGCCGTCGAGGCCCGTTCGCCCTTCCGCCGCACCTCGCCCATCTCCAGCCTCCAGGCCGTGGTGAACGACGAGCCGCCCGCGCCGGTCCAGGCCGGCGCGCTGGGCCCCGTCATCACGGCGCTGCTGCGCAAGGACCCCGCCGAGCGCCCCTCCGCCGCCGAGGCCGAGCGGATGCTGATCGAGGCCATGGAGGGCCGTGCTCCCAAGGCGGCCCAGGCGTACGTGCCCACGCGCGTCCTGAGCGCCGAGGAGCAGGTTCCCGCCCGGCCCCCGGAGCCCCGCGCCGACGTCCGGGCCGAGCACCGCACCCCCGCGCCGCCCTCCACCGCCCCGCCCGCGCCCCCGACCGGGGGCACCTCGGGCCGGCTCAAGCGTGCCGCCGGCGTCGCCCTCGTGGCGGCGCTGCTCGGCGGCGGCGGGGTCTTCGGGGTGCTGACGTACCTCGGCGGCGGCGGCGACGGCCTGCGCGACGGCGGCGCCGCCGACCGGTCGACCGGCGCCCCCGACCAGCCGGCCAAGGACGGCGACGGCGTCAAGGTCGACGGCCCGGCGTCGGCCACTCCTCCGGCGGGCTACGCCAAGGCCGAGGACCCGGCCGGCTTCTCGCTCTTCGTCCCGGACGGCTGGCGGCGCCAGCTCGACGGGACCCAGATCGACTACACCCCGGACAACGGGCGGCACCTGCTGCGGATCGCCGTCGCCGCGAAGTCGGAGTACCCGAACCCGTACATGCACCTCCTCGACATGGAGAAGCAGCTCCAGCAGCGCACCGACTACAAGCGCCAGGCCCTGCACCAGAACGGCTTCCGGGGCACTGAGCAGGCGGGCCTGTGGGACTTCACCTGGACGGAGAAGGGCCCCCTCGCCGGTCCCCGCCGGGCCATCGAGCAGATGTACGTGGCCCCGGACGGCACCGAGTACGCGATCTACCTGTCGGGGCCGGCCGCGGAGTGGTCCAAGCTCCGCGCGCACTTCGACATGGTGCTCACGGGCTGGCAGCCCGCCTCGAAGAAGGGCTGACCGGGTCCCCGCCCGGGGGTTCCAGGGGCCCGGTGGGCCCGAGCGAGCCGCGCGGCCGGGGGGATCGCGCCATCCTCCGCCGATCGCGCCAGCGATCGCCGGCAGAATTGGCAAAATCCGGTTACCCACGGGTACCCAAAGGCTCGCGGGCGGAATACGCTCACCGCCATGACGGACTCGCAGGCCCCCGCCGCCCCCCTCCGCGCCGAACCCCAGCCCACCAACCCGCTCGCCCCGGCCCCGGCCGGTGCCCGCACCGCCGCCGACGTGGTCACTCCCGCGCTGGTCGCCAGGCTGACCCGCGGGGTCCTCGGCTCCGGACGCACCGCCAACCACACCCCCTTCACCGGGGACAAGCTGGCGGACCTGCCCGAGGCCGGTCCCGAGGACGTGGCGGCGGCCTTCGCGAAGGCCCGCGCCGCACAGCCCCGGTGGGCCGCGGTCCCCGTACGCCGGCGGGCCGCCGTCCTGCTGCGCTTCCACGACCTGGTCCTGGCCCGCCAGGCCGAGGTGCTCGACCTGATCCAGCTGGAGACCGGAAAGGCCCGCCTGCACGCCCACGAGGAGGTGCAGGCCGTCGCGATCGCCGCCCGCCACTACGGCCGCAAGGCCCCCGGCTACCTGCGCCCCAAGGGCCACACCGGGGCGATCCCCACCCTCACCAAGGTCACCGAACTGCGTCAGCCGCGCGGGGTCGTCGGCCAGATCGCCCCGTGGAACTACCCCCTCGAACTCTCCGTCGGTGACGCCCTGCCCGCCTTCGTCTCCGGCAACGCCGTTGTGATGAAGCCCGACACCGAGACCGCGCTCACCGCCCTGTGGGCCCGTGACCTGCTGATCGAGGCCGGCCTGCCCGCCGAGGTCTTCCAGATCGTCCTCGGCGAGGGCCCCGTCGTCGGACCCGAGGTGGTCAAGCACGCCGACTACGTCTCCTTCACCGGCTCCACCCGGACCGGCCGCGAGGTCGCCCGGGGCGCGGCCGACCGCCTCGTCGGCGTCTCCCTCGAACTCGGCGGCAAGAACGCCATGCTCGTCCTCGCCGACGCCGACGTGGAGAAGGCCGCCGCCGGCGCCGTCCGCGCCTGCTTCTCCTCCGCCGGACAGCTGTGCATCTCCATCGAGCGGCTCTACGTCCACGCCTCGATCGCCGACGCCTTCGTCGAGCGCTTCGCGGCCCGCACCAAGGCCATGCGGCTCGGCAACTCCCTCGCCTACGGCGCCGACATGGGCTCCCTGGTCGGCGAACGCCAGCTGGAGACCGTGCGGCGGCACGTGGACGAGGCCGTCGCCAAGGGCGCCACCCTCGTCGCCGGCGGCGTCGCCCGCCCCGACATCGGCCCGCTCTTCTACGAGCCCACCATCCTCGACGGCGTCGAGGCCCCGATGGCGGTCTGCGGCGAGGAGACCTTCGGCCCGGTCGTCTCGATCTACCGCTTCACCGACGAGGACGCGGCCGTCGCCGAGGCCAACGCCACCGCCTACGGCCTCAACTCCAGCGTCTGGACCAAGGACGCCCGCCGGGGCCACTCCGTCGCCGCCCGCCTGCGCACCGGCACCGTCAACATCAACGAGGGCTACGCGCCCGCCTACGGCAGCGCCCAGGCCCCGATGGGCGGCATGAAGGACTCCGGCCTCGGCCGCCGGCACGGCTCCGAGGGCATCCTCAAGTACACCGAGGCCCAGACCGTGGCCCACCAGCGGCTGCTGCCCATGGCGCCCTCGATGGGCATGGACGACGCCAAGTACGCCGAGTTCATGACCCGCAGCCTCAAGGTCTTGAAGGCGCTCCGATTCCGTTAGGCACGACCGCCCGGGAGGCAACGCAGTGTCGTACGACCACGGCCAGGACCACGCTTACGACTACGACGTCATCGTCATCGGATCGGGCTTCGGAGGGTCGGTCTCGGCACTGCGCCTCACCGAGAAGGGCTACCGCGTCGGCGTGCTGGAGGCCGGCCGACGCTTCACCCGCGCGAGCCTGCCGAAGAACAGCTGGGACCTGCGCAACTACCTGTGGGCCCCGGCCCTCGGCCTGTACGGGATCCAGCGCATCCACCTGCTCGGCAACGTGATGGTCCTCGCGGGGGCCGGGGTGGGCGGCGGCTCGCTCAACTACGCCAACACCCTCTACGTGCCGCCCGCGGCCTTCTTCGAGGACCGGCAGTGGGCCTCGGTCACCGACTGGGCCGCGGAACTGGCCCCGTACTACGACCAGGCGAAGCGGATGCTCGGCGTCCGGCTCAACCCGACGCTGACCCCCTCCGACGTCCACCTCAAGGCGGTCGCCGAGAAGATGGGCGTCGCCGACTCCTTCCACATGGCCCCCGTCGGCGTCTTCTTCGGAGACGGCGGGGACGCCGAGGGGCAGGCCGCGGCGGGCCCCGGCCAGGAGGTCCCGGACCCGTACTTCGGTGGCGCCGGCCCCGCCCGCAGCGGCTGCACCGAGTGCGGCGAGTGCATGACGGGCTGCCGGCACGGTGCGAAGAACACCCTCAACGAGAACTACCTGCACCTGGCCGAGCGGGCCGGTGCCGTCATCCACCCCATGACCACGGTCACCGCCGTCTCCGAACACCCCGACGGCGGCCACCGCGTCCGCACCGTCCCCACCGACCACCGCCGCAAGGGCCGCGCGAAGGTGCTGCGCGCCCGGTACGTGGTCGTCGCGGCCGGTACGTACGGCACCCAGACCCTGCTGCACACCATGAAGGACCTGGGCGAACTGCCGCGCCTCTCGGAGCGCCTCGGCGACCTGACCCGCACCAACTCCGAGGGTCTGGTCGGCGCCCAGACCGACGAGCGGCGCTACCGCAGGCGCCACGGGCCGGACAGTCGGCCGGACTTCACCAAGGGCGTGGCGATCACCTCGTCGGTGCACCCCAACGCCGACACCCACATCGAGCCCGTCCGGTACGGCAAGGGTTCCAACGCCATGGGGTTCATGACCATCCTCCAGGTGCCCTACGCCCGCCACCGGGTCCGGGCCTGGTTCGCCCGTACCGCCCGCCACCCCCTGCAACTGGCGCGCTCCCTGTCGAACCGGCGTTGGTCGGAGCGGACCATCATCGGCCTGGTCATGCAGTCCGTGGACAACTCCCTGACGACGTACCGCAAGCCCGGCGGCCCCGGCAAGGGCCTGTTGACCGCCCGTCAGGGCCACGGGGCGCCGAACCCGGTGCAGATCGAGGAGGCCACCCGGGCGGCGACCCTGCTGGCCGAGGAGATCAACGGCTTCCCCGGCAGCAACGTCGGCGAGCTGATGGGGACCCCGCTCACCGCGCACTTCCTCGGTGGTTGCCCGATCGGCGCCTCGCCCGAGGAGGGGGTGGTGGACCCCTACCACCGGCTCTACGGGCACCCGGGCATCTCGGTGGTGGACGGCTCGGCGGTCTCGGCGAACCTCGGGGTCAACCCGTCGCTGACCATCACCGCGCAGGCCGAGCGGGCGATGTCGTACTGGCCGAACAACGGCGAGGCGGACCCGCGGCCCGAGCAGGGAGCGGCGTACGTCCGTCTGGAGGCGGTGGAGCCGGCCCGTCCGGCCGTCCCCAAGGAGGCCTTCGGCGCGCTGCGGCTGCCCTTCCTCGCGGTCCCCGAGGTGCCGTCCCGCCGGGACACGGCACAGTCGGCCGAAGCGGAAACGGAAGCCGGGACATGACCGGGCGGGTACCGCGCTCCCCCTCCGAGCGCGGTACCCGCCGCGGTACAAGAGTGGACAGGCGGTCGCCGGAGAAGGTTGTACCGGAATCCCGGACCGGGGGTTGTGGCGTCGGTCACACGGTGAGCCGCGCAACTGTGGCCCGGTCCCACGGGTCACAGGGTGCATGAGACAGCGCATCTCCCTGGCGGTCGCCGGGGGCCTGGTGGCCACGGGGCTGGCCACCGCTCCCGCGGACGCCGGGGAACCGGTCTTCCGACTGGAGGCGCCGGCCACCCTGGCCCTGCCGGCGCACCCGGCGACGGGCGATCCGCGGCCGGCGGCGCTGACCTTCCGCCTGGGCGCACCGGAGACCGGGACCCCGGAGTTCGGG
Organism: Streptomyces sp. NPDC088097; assembly: GCF_044741845.1. Taxonomy (NCBI): domain Bacteria; kingdom Bacillati; phylum Actinomycetota; class Actinomycetes; order Kitasatosporales; family Streptomycetaceae; genus Streptomyces; species Streptomyces sp. NPDC088097. Next base: position 793,611 of record NZ_JBIUTJ010000001.1, on the reverse strand, counting down.
ATCTCGTGGTTCGGGACCACCGGGTCCGGGGCGACGGGCGTCGAGACCTGGGGCGGCGTCGAGGGGTTGGGCTTCGGGGCCGCGGGCTTCGGGGCCGCGGGTGTCGAGTCGGGCGCGACCGGTGCGGAGTCCGGCGGGGACGCGGGCGACGGATCGGGCGGCGGATCGGGCGGGGCGTTCGCGGGGGAGTTCACCTTCACCGTGGAACTGGCCGGGCTCGCCGGGCTGGCGACCGTACGGGAGGCCCGGGTCCGGGGCGACGGGGCGGCGCCCGCCGGCTCGTGCGTGCCCTCCGGAACCACCCTGGTCTGCACGGACCGGGGCCCCGCGGCCGGCCGGGGCGCCGACTTGGAGCTGATCGCCGAACCGGGCGCCGTGCCCGGGGCCACCGGGGACGTCACGGTGACCGGCGCGGTGGCCGGGGCCACGATCGCGCCCGCCACCACGACCGTCCGCGTCGGCGGCCCGGACCTGCTCGTCGCGGAGCTGGACCTGCGGCGCGACCCGAAGCCCGGCGAGAGCCAGCCGTTGCCGCTCGCGTTCACGAACCTCGGCACCGAGCCGGCGCGCGGCGCCGTCCTGGAGCTGGAGGTCACCCGGGGCATGGAATTCGAGGAGCGCTACGACAACTGCTCCTACCGGGACACCCGCGCCACGACCCGCGCGCTCTGCTCCCTGGACGGCGAGTTCGAGGCCGGGGCGACGTACGAACTCGCCGCCGCCGGCCCGCCGCGGCTCCGGGCCGGCGCGCACGCCGCCGCGGAACTGCTCGGCTACGGAGTCCGACCGGCCGACGCCCCCTCCGGCAGCCGCCCCCCGCCCCTGACCGGGCGCCCCTACGGCGGTGACCGCACGCTCCTCGCGCGCCGGACGTGGGACGCGCCGACCCTCCCCCCGACCCCTCCCGGCGCCGAGCGCCGGCGCGCGTTCGACTTCGCCGTGCCGAACACCGCCGACCTCGTGGCCGATCCGCTGCGGCTGAAGGGCCCGGCCGGAGCCGTGGTCACGGCCGTGGCCGTCGTGCGCAACCTCGGCCCGGCCCGGCTGGCGGACCCCCGCTCGGCGGCCCCGGCGGCGGTGGCGGACGTGGTCGTCCCGCAGGGCGTCCGGGTGGTCGGGGCCCCCGGGGCCTGCGCCCCGGTGGCGGGAGCCGGTTCCGCCCGCTACGTCTGCGCGACCGGCCCCGTACTGCCGGAGGCCGAGGAGGCGAGGTTCCGCTTCGAGCTGCGGATCGAGAAGGTGATCCCGGACGCCCTGGGCTCCGTCACCGCGGGCCGGCGCGGCCCGGGCGGCGTGTCCGAACGGCACCCCCTCGACCCGAACCCGGTCAACGACACGGCCGCCTTCACGGTGAACGCGACCGGCCTCGCCGTTGCGACGCCGGGTCACGGGGTGGGGCTCCCGGCCCCGGGCGGGTCCGGGAGCGTGGTGCTCCTCCCGGGCGGGACGGACCCGGGCGCGAGCGCCTCGGCGCACGGACGGGACGGGATGCCCGCGCGGGGACCGGCCGGGAACGAGGCGGTGGCCCTGCTGATCGGCTCGGGCGGGGCGCTGCTGGTGGCCGGGGGCGGGGCGCTGTACCTGTCGACGCGTCGGCGGCGCCCGGCGGCGTAGGGCGCGGACGGCGAAACGGCCGGCCCGAGGCGTCCCTCGGACCGGCCGTCCTCCAACGGTGACCGGGCTGCTGTCCCCTGCCTTCCGGTCACAAGAGGGAGCGAGGTCCCACGACGCGCGCCGTCGGGCGGCACGTCTCATCGCTCCCGCAGACCCACGCGTGGTGGTGCGGACCCGCGCCTGGCCGGCGCGGACATCCCCACCAACGAAGGCCGCCGGGGCCGGTCACGGTCCGGACGGGTGTCGAACGTCCGCCCGCGGGCCCGGCGGGCTCAGACCCGGCCGCGGCACAGCTCCAGCACGGTCATCGCCAGGGAGGTCCCGGGCCGGCCGAGGGCGTCGCTCCAGTGCGCGAGCACCTCCATCTCGCGCGACAGGTGCACGCGGCGTCCGCCCGAGGTGATCCGGGCCTCCTGGATGACGGTCGAGACGGCCATCCGTTCCTGGATCAGCCCGATGATCCGGTCGTCGAGGGCGTCGATGCGCTCGCGGCTGTCGGCGATCAGCTGCTCGGGGGCGGTGGCGGGGGCGGGAGCAGGGGCGGTGGCGGTCGTGTTCACGGTCGGTCTCCTGTCGGGTGGGGTCCGCAGGTCCGGGGGAAACGCCAGAGCGCCCCGGTCCTGTCGGACCGGGGCGCTCTGGGAAGTCAGCGGCTCAAGCGAGCATCACGAGGACCCATGGCGACCGGACCGACCGGTGCCATAGGTAAACAGGAAGCTCAGCTGCTTGCGCATGGGACGGATTATTACCTTCCGTCCCTCCGCTTGCCAAGCCGGTTCGGACGGTGAGACGAAAGGGCCCCGGTGTCCCCCGTTAGAATCGACAAAACAGCCACCTCTTCCGCCGGAAGGCCTGCCCCGTGCCAGAAGCACCCTCCGCCGCCCACGACAGCGCCCCGGACACGGTTCTCGTCGTCGACTTCGGCGCCCAGTACGCCCAGCTCATCGCCCGCCGCGTGCGCGAGGCCCGCGTCTACAGCGAGATCGTGCCCAGCACGATGCCCGTGGCCGAGATGCTCGCCAAGGACCCGAAGGCGATCATCCTCTCCGGCGGTCCGTCCTCCGTGTACGAGGAGGGCGCCCCGCGTCTGGACGACGCCCGTGCGCTGTTCGAGGCCGGCGTCCCCGTCTTCGGCATGTGCTACGGCTTCCAGCTGATGGCGGTCACCCTCGGCGGGCGGGTCGACAACACCGGCGCCCGTGAGTACGGCCGCACCCCGCTGGCCGTCTCCAAGCCCGGCTCCACCCTCTTCGAGGGCACCCCCGACAACCAGTCGGTGTGGATGTCGCACGGCGACGCCTGCTCCGCGGCGCCCGAGGGCTTCTCCGTCACCGCCTCCACGAACGTGGTTCCGGTCGCGGCCTTCGAGGACGACGAGAAGAAGCTGTACGGGGTCCAGTACCACCCCGAGGTCATGCACTCCACGCACGGCCAGCAGATCCTGGAGCACTTCCTCTACCGCGGCGCCGGCCTGGCCCCCACTTGGACCACCGGCAACATCGTCGAGGAGCAGGTCGCGGCCATCCGCGAGCAGGTCGGCGACAAGCGCGCCATCTGCGGCCTGTCCGGCGGAGTGGACTCCGCGGTCGCCGCGGCCCTCGTGCAGAAGGCCATCGGCTCCCAGCTGACCTGCGTGTACGTGGACCACGGTCTGATGCGCAAGGGCGAGACCGAGCAGGTCGAGAAGGACTTCGTGGCCGCCACCGGCGTCCAGCTGAAGGTCGTCGACGCCCAGGAGCGCTTCCTGAACGCCCTGGCCGGGGTCTCCGACCCGGAGACCAAGCGCAAGATCATCGGCCGCGAGTTCATCCGCGTCTTCGAGCAGGCCCAGGCCGAGATCATCGCCGAGGGCGGCGCCGACGTGGCCTTCCTGGTCCAGGGCACCCTGTACCCGGACGTCGTCGAGTCCGGCGGCGGCACCGGCACCGCCAACATCAAGTCCCACCACAACGTGGGCGGCCTCCCCGACGACATCGAGTTCGAGCTGGTCGAGCCGCTGCGCCAGCTGTTCAAGGACGAGGTCCGGATGGTCGGCCAGGAGCTGGGCCTGCCGGACGAGATCGTCCAGCGCCAGCCCTTCCCCGGCCCCGGCCTCGGCATCCGCATCGTCGGCGAGGTCACCAAGGAGCGCCTGGACCTGCTGCGCGAGGCCGACGCCATCGCCCGCCACGAGCTGACCGCCGCCGGCCTGGACCGGGAGATCTGGCAGTGCCCGGTCGTGCTGCTCGCGGACGTCCGCAGCGTCGGCGTCCAGGGCGACGGCCGCACCTACGGCCACCCGATCGTGCTGCGCCCCGTCTCCTCCGAGGACGCGATGACCGCGGACTGGACGCGCATGCCGTACGAGGTGCTCGCGACGATCTCCACCCGGATCACCAACGAGGTCCCGGACGTGAACCGCGTGGTCCTGGACTGCACCAGCAAGCCCCCGGGCACCATCGAGTGGGAGTAGCACTCCCCGCCCGCCGTGCGTGACGGAGCCGCCGCTCTCCTCGGGGAGCGGCGGCTCCGTCGCGTGTATGGCCTCCTCGCCCGGCCACCGGTACCTTGCGCCGCGACCCGAAAGTCCGCGACCCGAGTCCGCGACCCGACGCCCGCGACCCGAAGTCCGCGGTCCGATCCGCATGGAGGCGCCCATGGCCGAGCAGCCCGTACCCGTGCCCGTGGAGAGGCTGGGCTTCGCGATGCCGCCCGTGCACGACGGCCCGGCCGCCGAGCGCGCCCACCGCAAGGAGCGGCTCGCCGAGGCGCTGCGGCTGCTGGGGCGGCTCGGGTACGAGGACGGGGTGGCCGGACAGGTCTCCGTACGGGACCCGGAGTTCGAGGACTGCTGCTGGGTGAACCCCTTCGGGCGGGCCTTCTCCGGGCTGACCGCCCGGGACCTGCTGCTCGTCGACGGGGCGGGGCGGGTGCTCCGGGGGGAGCGCCGGGTCAACGAGCTGGCCTTCGCGGTGCACGCCGCCGTCCACCGGGAGCGCCCCGAGGTGGTGGCCGTCGTGCGGACGCAGGGCCCGTACGGGCGCGCCCTGGCCTGCCTCGGGGAGCTGCTGGCCCCCGTCACCGAGGAGGCCTGTGCCTTCTACGAGGACCACGCCCTGCTGGACGAGTACGCCGCCGCAGAGGACCCCGCGCGGATCGGGCGCGCGCTCGGCCCGTACAAGGCGCTGATCCTGCGCAACCGGGGCCTGCTGACGGTCGGTGACTCGGTGGAGGCGGCCGTCTGGTGGTTCGTCGCCGCCGAACGGGCCGCGCAGGTCCAGCTGATCGCGCGGGCCGCCGGGAAGCCGGTGCCCATCGACCACCGCAGCGCGGCCCTGACGCGCGGACGCTTCGGCTCGGACCTGGCCGCCTGGGTCAGCTACCAGCCGCTGCGGGAGGCCGCCGGCGCCGCGGGCGGGGCCGGCGTCAACATCATGAACGGTTAATCACCTGCTCTGACATCGTGCGCAATCCGGAGCACTACCGCAGTGGTGCACAATTCGCTGGCATTGCACCGGAGTTCAGAGAGGCGGCACGCGCGTGGCTGTCCAAGAGATCCCCCGAAGTACCCACGGCGGCGCCTGCACCTGCGACGACTGCCCGCACGGAGCCCGCGAGGGACACCGTCGGGCGGTGGCCGCCTTCCTGGAGAAGCGCGACGAGTTCGCCTCCGGACAGGGCCTGCCCGCCGCGGTGGCGCGCTCCGCCGGAGCGTCCCGCCAATGGGTGTCCGACGAGCTGACCCTGTCCGCCCGGACGGTCGCCGACCGGGGCCGGGAGGCCGGCCACTCCTGGCTGTACCTCCTGTCCAGACGGGCCGTCCTCACCCTGTGGATCGCCGCCGGGGTGCTGCTCGTCGTCCAGGTCGGCACCGCGCTCGGCACCGGCTGGTCCACCGCCCGCACCGCCGGCCTGCTGGCCGCCCTGGTCCTGGCCGGGCTGCTCACCGTCGCCGCCCGCGCCCAGACCCTGCGCGGCGGACTGCTGGCCCCGCTGGTCGGCGAGGACAACCGGCTGTCCACCTCCCGGGCCGTCCCGGCCGCCTGGCTGGTCCTCACGGCCTTCGCCGCCCTGCTGCCGGCGCTGCGCCTCGCGGCGTCCTCGCCCGGACCGGAGCGCCAGACCCTCTACGACGGGCTCGCCCTGGACCGGGCGCTGCCCCTGCTGTCGGTGCTCGCCCTGACCTCCGGGGCGGCCGTGCTCGTACGCCGGGTCGTGGCGGTCCGGATCGCCGGGCAGCGGCTCCAGAAGCTCCCGGCGGACCGCCCCACCGGCGCCGACCTGCTCACCGACGACGCGGGCCGGGGGAGCTTCACCGACGCCCAGTACGTCCTGGTCTCCACGGTCGTGCTGGCCTACGCGGCGGTGTCGCTGGCCCGCTTCCCCGACCGGCTGCCCCGGCTGCCCTGGTCCCTCGCGCTGCTCGTGGCGCTCTCGGCGGTCGTGTACCTGGCCGCCAAGTACGCCGAGGGCAGCCGTCCGCTCGTACTGTCCGTGGTCCGCAGGCGCGAGCCCGGGGACATCGACGCCGCGCTGCGCCCCGGCGACGACATCGAGATCCGGGGCGTGGGCTTCGTACCGCCGGGGGCGCAGACCCCGGAGATGCTCGCCCGATTGGTCGTACGGATCGGAGCCGTCCACGTGCACGTGCCGCTGGTCCCGGTGGCGGGCGGATTCAGCAGCCCGTCCGACGCGGTGCTGACCGTACCGGTGCCCGCGGAGGTCGAACCGGGCCGCATGGAGATCCAGGTGGTGACCGCCGCGGGGGTGGAATCCAACCGCTACGCCATCGACGTGGCCGAGTGAAGCGGGTAGACATGGGGGCGTGACCCGAACCGACGTTCTCCCAGGGCAGCGGACCACCCCGCTCAGAGATTCGGCCGCCCGCCACGCCCTCCTCCCGCTGCGGATCTTCCTCGGCGTGACGTTCGTCTACGCGGGGCTCGACAAGCTGACCGACTCCGCGTTCCTGTCCGCCTCCGGCACCGGCTCCATCGGCGAGCTGATGCGCGGGGTGCGCGACACCTCCGCGATCCCCGCCCTGGTGGACCTGTCCCTCAAGGCCCCCGTCGGCTTCGGCATCGCCATCGCCATCGGGGAACTCCTCGTCGGGCTGGGCGTGCTCGCGGGGATCCTGACCCGGGTCGCGGCCGCGGGCGGTGCGCTGATCTCGCTCAGCCTCTGGCTCACCGTGTCCTGGGCGGTGACCCCGTACTACTACGGCAACGACCTGATCTACCTGATGGCCTGGATCCCGCTGGTCCTCGCCGGAGCGCCCTACTGGTCGGTGGACTCGATGATCCGGTCGCGCTGATCGCGCCGTACCGCGTACGTGACCAGCCCGACCAGGGCCGCCAGGGCGAGTCCGCCCAGGGCGAGCGGGACCACCGCGAACCACGCGACATCGGCCTCGCCCGCCGCGTCGAGCAGGTAGAGGACCCCGCTCGCGATCAGGACCAGACCGGCCAACAGCCGTCCCGGCTGGAACTCATGACGCCGCACGGGCCACCTCCACCTGTCCCACACCCGCGCTGAGGTGCAGCTCGATCGTCCCGCCGGCCTCGGTGCCGGCGGCCGGGGGCAGGGTCTCCCGCCGGGTTTCCCCGCCGCTCTTGATCCGGATGCCCGGCCCGGCCTCGCCCGGGATCTCGATGTCGCCGAGGCGGATCGTGACGTCCGCCTCCGCGGTGACCTCCCGGGGGACGATCACCTTGAGCCGGCCCGACTCGATGGAGGCGTGGACCGACACCGTGGTCCCCTTCGGCACGTCCAGGCGGCTCAGGTCCAAGGTCGCGAGCCCGGTGCCCGAGGTGTAGCTCGGGGCGACCTCGGCCACCGACGCCGGACGCCACTTCACGTCGTGCCAGTCCGTGCCGATCTCGCGCGGCAGGACGGACGCCCCCGCCAGCAGTCCGGCCGTGACCAGCCCCAGCAGGACCGTGCCGAAGCCGGTGCGGCCCTTGACGGAGCTGACGGCCAGACCCAGCCCGAACGCGGCGAGCGAGCAGGCCAGCCCCACCTGGAGGGCGTGCGAGAGGGTGCTGCCGTCCCAGACCGCGGCGGTGCCGGCCCCGCCGGCGAGCAGGGCCAGGACGAACACCCGGCCGCCGATGCCCCCGCCCCGCCGTCGGTCCGGGGACCCGGGACGCGCCCGCGCCGGGGCGCCGTCCGCGACCGACCCGGCGGCGTCGGCGGGAGTGTCGTCGGGGCCCCACAGGTAGCCGGTGGCGCCGACCGGGCCGGTCGTGCCGTCCTTCACCAGCGGGTCCCGCCACCACGACGGGCTCCCGGGCACCGGTGGGGCCTGGGTCTCCGGCGGCGCCGGCCGGTGTCCGACCGGCCGCTCGGAGTCGGCGGAACCCGCCTCGGCGGGCGGGGTGTGGCGGTGGCGCTGGGACCAGTACGAGGCCCCGCCCAGGGCCAGGACGACCAGTACGGAGAAGGCTCCCATCACCCCGTTGTCCACCATCGACAGGAACAGGGCGCAGCCCACGAGGGCGCCGAACACCGCCGCCAGGGTGGACCCCTCGACGCGGCCGGTGAGCAGCTTCTTGCCCTCGCTGTCCTCCTCGCCCTCCTGGGGCAGCAGCAGCCAGGCGAACCCGTAGAAGATCAGACCGACGCCACCGGTGACGGTCAGCACCGCCAGGACGATCCGGAACACCACCGGGTCCAGGTCGAAGTACCGGCCGAGGCCGCCGCACACGCCCGCGAGGACCTTGTCGCGCTTGCTGCGGCGCAGGGGTGGGCGTTCTCCCGGGGCGGGTGCCCCGGGATCCGCCGGCGGGGCGTCGTGTACGTCGGTCATGGGTCCATGGTGACGTCCCCGGCCCGCCCGCGGCACCGGGGCCGACCCTGGCGCAACCCTGATATCCCCCCGGTGCGACTGGGGGAACGCCCTGATGTCCCGGCGCCCCCACGCGTGTGACCCTTGGTGGCATGCCCGTAGCAGTCGCTCCCCGCCCTCCGCACCTCGCGGACACCGAAGTCCCGCCGCCGCGCAAGCTCTACCGCAGCGCCGACGGCCGGATGCTCGGCGGCGTCGCGCGCGGCCTCGCCGGGCACCTCGGACTGCCCGTGCTCTGGGTCCGGCTCGCCTTCCTCGGCATGTTCATGTTCGGCGACGGGCTGGGGATGCTGCTCTACGCCGCCTTCTGGGTCTTCGTCCCGCTCGGCGTGGGCGGCAGCAGCGGCCACCACTCCTGGTTCGAGACCCTCCCCGACGGCACCCGCCACCTGCGCAAGCCGGACAAGGGAGCCGTGTCCGGGCTGATCGCCCTCGTCGTCGGCGTCGCGATCTTCGCCTCCCAGCTCTCCGTCGGCGGCGCCGGCGGTCGCTACGTCTGGCCGACCCTGCTCGTCGGCGCCGGCGTCGTCCTCGTCTGGCGCCAGGCCGACAACGCCCGCCGCGCCCACTGGAGCGACGTCGCCGGCAGGAACGGCCGCCTCCTCCAAGTGGGCCGGGCCCTCGCCGGAGTCGTCCTCGTCGGAGTGGGCCTGACCGTCTTCATCGTCGTGCGCGGCTCCGCGGCCCAGCTCGGCAACGTCCTCACCGCCACCCTCGCCGTCCTCGTCGGCGTGGCCCTCCTCGCCGGACCCTGGCTGATCCGGATGACCCAGGACCTCTCCGAGGAACGACTGATGCGCATCCGGGCCCAGGAGCGCGCCGAGGTCGCCGCCCACGTCCACGACTCCGTCCTGCACACCCTCACCCTGATCCAGCGCAACGCCGAGGACGCGGGCGAGGTCCGCCGGCTCGCCCGCGCCCAGGAACGCGAGCTGCGGAACTGGCTCTACAAGCCCGAGGGCACCGGCAAGGACGAGGCGGAGGAGCCGGCCACCTTCGCCGAGGCCGTCAAGAAGACCGCGGCCGAGGTCGAGGACCACCACGGCGTCCCCATCGAGGTGGTCCTCGTCGGGGACTGCCCGCTCGACGAGAAGCTGGCCGCACAGATCCAGGCCGCGCGCGAGGCGATGGTCAACGCCGCCAAGTACGGTGGCGAGGGGGGACCGGTGCAGGTGTACGCGGAGGTCGAGGGACGCACGGTGTTCGTGTCCGTACGGGATCGCGGACCGGGCTTCGACATCGACGCGGTACCGGACGACCGCATGGGCGTACGAGAATCGATCATCGGCCGGATGCAGCGCAACGGCGGGACCGCCCGGCTGCGGTCCGCGCCCGACGGCGGCACGGAAGTCGAGCTGGAGATGGAGAGGGCGGCATGACGGAGGACAACGCTGTGACGGAGACCCGACGGGTCAGGGTGGTGCTCGTCGACGACCACCGCATGTTCCGTACGGGAGTCCAGGCGGAGATCGGGGAGACCGCGCGCACCGGGGTGGAGGTCGTGGGCGAGGCCGCCGACGTGGACCAGGCCGTCACCGTCATCACCGCCACCCGCCCCGAGGTGGTCCTCCTCGACGTGCACCTGCCCGGCGGCGGCGGCGTCGAGGTGCTGCGCCGCTGCGCCCCGCTGATGGGCGCCGTCGAGAACCCGGTGCGCTTCCTGGCGCTGTCGGTCTCCGACGCCGCCGAGGACGTCATCGGGGTCATCCGCGGCGGTGCCCGCGGGTACGTCACCAAGAACATCACCGGCGCCGACCTGGTGAAGTCCGTCTTCCGCGTACAGGAGGGCGACGCGGTGTTCTCCCCGCGACTGGCCGGCTTCGTCCTCGACGCCTTCGCCTCCACGGACGCGCCGCCGGTGGACGAGGACCTCGACCGCCTCACCCAGCGCGAGCGCGAGGTGCTGCGGCTGATCGCGCGCGGGTACGCGTACAAGGAGATCGCCAAGCAGCTGTTCATCTCGGTGAAGACCGTCGAATCGCACGTCTCGGCGGTCCTCAGGAAGCTCCAGCTCTCCAACCGCCACGAACTGACCCGCTGGGCGACGGCCCGCCGCCTGGTCTGACCCCCGCCCCGCCGCCCGCTCGGGATGTGATCCACGACGCACGGGCGGCGGGCAACCGGACGGCCGCGCGGACGGTCTTCGCCGGCGTGATGAGCCTGACGGGGACCACCTTCTTCGCGACGACGATCGCCCTGGCCGCGATCGGCGTCGCCCTGCCACTGGCCGTGTGGGGCAAGGTCCGCGGCCCCGCCGTGGCGCGCCTCGCCGCGCGCGGCACGATGGTGGTCTTCGCCCAGGTCACCGCCGTCGCCCTGGTGTTCGTCGCGGTCAATCGCGACATGAACTTCTACGCCTCCTGGGGCGACCTCCTCGGCACCGGGAAGTACGTGACCGCCGCCCCCGACCTCGGCCCCGACGGGCTCGGCGGCAAGAAGGCCGAGCAGGTGCGGGAAGAGCCCAAGGTCCGCCAGGAGTTCGCGCCGGTCGACGGGCTCGGCGGGCGGGTCCGCAAGACCGAACTGGACGGGAAGATCTCCGGGGTCAAGGGCGACGTCATGGTGTGGCTGCCGCCCCAGTACGACGACCCGGCCTACAAGGACAAGAAGTTCCCGGTGGTGGAGCTGATCCCCGGCATCCCCGGGACGGGCAAGTCCTGGTTCCAGGGACTCCACGCGCACGAGGTGCTGGAGCCGCTGATGAAGGAGGGCAAGGTGGCGCCCTTCATCCTGGTCTCCCCGCGCGCCATGCTCGTCGGCAACGCCGACACCGGCTGCGCCAACCTCCCCGGCAAGGTCAACGCCGACAGCTGGTTCAGCGTCGACGTCCGCAAGATGGTCACCGACAACTTCCGCGCCTCCGACGAGGCCCGCACCTGGGGCGTGGCCGGCTACTCGGCGGGCGCCTACTGCGCCGCCAAGCTGGCCGTCCTGCACCCCGACCGCTACAGCGCCGCCGTCTCGCTGTCCGGCTACAACGACCCCGGTCAGGAGCCGAGTTCGCTGGTCGCGCAGGACCCGCAGACCCGTCGCGAGCACAACCTGAAGGAGCTGCTCAAGGGCCGGCCCACCCCTCCGGCGGTGGCTCTGTGGATGTCGGGCGCCGAGCAGGACGGCTACCTGTCCGGTACGGACCTCAAGGGCCTGGCGCAGAGCCCGACCTCGGTGCACGCGGAGAAGGTCACCGGCGGGCACAACCTGGAGTCCTGGTCGCGGCAGATCCCGCAGACCTTCGGATGGCTGAGCAAGCAGGTCCGGACGCCGTAGGGGCCCCGGCCGTCACGCCGGACGGGCCGCGCCCGCCCAGGGCATCGAGTCCACCGGGGCGAGGCGGACCGTCGAGCCGGGGCGCGGGGCGTGGATCATCTGGCCGTTGCCGACGTACATGCCGACATGGGTGACCCCCGCGTAGAAGAAGACCAGGTCACCGGGGGCGAGTTGGCCGCGCGAGACCCGCTGTCCGGCGTTGATCTGGGTGTAGGTGGTGCGGGGGAGCGACACCCCGGCCGCGCGCCAGGCCGCCTGGGTGAGCCCCGAGCAGTCGAACGAGCCCGGTCCCGTCGCCCCCCAGACGTACGGCTTGCCGATCGCCCCGTACGCGAAGGCCACCGCCCGGGCCGCGCGGGAGCCGTCGGTGGGGGCCGGGGGCGCGGGTCGCGCGGAGCCGGTCGGGGCGCCGGCGCCGCCCGACTGGGCCTCGTAGGCCGCCCGTTCCTCGGCGGTGAGGCGGGCCAGCAGCTCCCTGGCGGTGTTCAGCTTGGCCTCGATGGCGGCCTTCTGCCCGGCCAGCGCGCTCTGCCGGCCCCGGAGGTCCGTGAGCTGGGAGGCGGCCTTGTCGCGCAGCTGCCCGACCTCGTCGAGCCCGCGCCGTACGGAGGACACCTCGGCGACGGTGCGGTCGCCGGCCCGGGTCAGCAGGGAGGCCCGCTCCAGGTAGTCCTGCGGGTCGGTGGCCATCGCCAACTGGAGGGCGGGGCCCAGGCCCCCGCTGCGGTACTGGGTGGCGGCGAGCGAACCGAGCGCGCGCCGGGCGGTGTTCAGCCGGTCCGTCTTGCGGGCGGTCTCGTCCCGCAGGCCCGACAGGGCCCGCTCGGCGGAATCCGCCTCCTCCTTCGCCCCGTTGTACCGCTCGGTGGCCTCCTCGGCCTCCCCGTAGAGCCGGTCGACCTGCGTCTTGACCTCGGCGGGGCTGAGTTGGGGCTCGGCCTGGGAGGTGCCTTCGAAGGCGGTGGCGGTCGCAGCGCCCGCGAGGACGAGGGTGGCGGCGGTCCTCACGGTGCCGCCGGAGAGCGGGCGCTGCCTGGGCTTTCGATGACTGGCCACGGGGGCCTCACGTCCTTCCGTCGGTCCTGGGGGAGGACGCTAAACCGGAAGGTCACGGGCAGATGACGGCTTGCTCCGAACTGGCCCACTCCGACCGCCGGTGATCGTCGATGACCGAACGGGGGCGATCGGTGCCAGGCGGATGATCAGCGCCGGGAGGACGATCGGAGCCGGAGGACGGCCGGCGCCGGAGGGCGATCAGTGCCAGAGGACGGCGATGAAGATGTTGGCGACCGTCAGGCCGCCGACGGCCGCGAAGAGACCCTTCTCCACGTGCTCCTCGTCGCGCTTGACGTAGACGAGCGCCAGGATCACGAAGAGGATCGCCAGCTTCACGCCGATCTTGACGTGGTTCAGCGGGTCGCCGTCGCCCATCTCGCGGAAGCCGACCAGCAGCACGCCGGTGACGAGCATGGTCAGCGCGCCGTGCAACATCGCGGGCACGAAGCGGGCGGCGCCGGCGCCCATCGCCTTCATCTGCGTCAGGAACCCGCCGAGGAGGGAGGCGATCCCGATGATGTGGAGGCCGACGAAGACGTTGGTCAGGACAGTCATGCCGACGAGCGTACGGGTGGCCCCGCGTCCCCCTGAGGCCGGGGCGGGGCCGCCGGGGGAGGGGTGCGCACGGGGTCCTCCGGGAGCGGGACACCTGCGTAGGGTGTGCCCATGCCCGCCCCCGCCGCCGAGCCGTCCCACCCCGCCGTCGACCGGATCGAGCTGGCCTCCGTCCTCGCGGCACTGGGCCACCCGGCCCGGCTGGAGATCGTCCGCAGGCTCGCCGCCACCGCGGAGTCCTGCTGCGGGGACGTGGTCCCGGACCTGCCCCGCTCCAGCGTCACCCACCACATCAGGACCCTGCGCGAGAGCGGCGTGGTCCTCCAGAGCCCCCGGGGCCGCAAACACCTCCTCGCGCTGCGCCGCGAGGACCTCGACGCCCGCTTCCCCGGCCTGCTGGACCTCGTGCTGGCCACCCTCGCGGAGGGCTAGGCCGTATCCGAAAGAGACGGCCCGGGCCGGGGTGTCCGGTGGATCAGGGCCGGGGTCGACCCTGGCCCACCAGGCACTCCCTGGGTCACGCCTTGGGCTCCGTCCGTCAGTTGAGGCACTGGGGGACGGCGGGGGCGCTGGTGACGCAGTTGTTCGGGGTGTTGAGCGCGATGATGCTCGCGGTCGTGCTGACGGTGCCGGTTTCGTTGTAGACCCCGCCGGCGGCGGTGACGGCCTTGTTGCCGGTCACGATGGCGTGGTTGAGGGTGGTCGACGCGGAGGCCGAGCCGAAGTTGGCCACGCCGCCGCCGACGGTGCCCGCGGAGTTGCCGTTCAGCACGCTCCGGGTGATCGTCAACTTGGCGTCGTTGGCGACCCCGCCGCCCCGCTCGGCGGCCGTGTTGTCGCTGAGCACGGTGTGGTCGAGGGTCATCGTGCCGTCGTTGGCGAGTCCGCCGCCGTTGTGGAGCGCGCTGTTCTTGTTGATGAAGCTGTGCGCGACCGTCGTCGTGGTCCCGGTGCTGCCGCCGATGCCGCCCGAGTACTGGGCCCGGTTGTCCTTGATGATCGTGCGGACGACCATCAGATCGCCCTCGTTGTGGATGCCCCCGCCGAAGTCCCCGGGGGCGGTGGCGGCGCCGTTGGTGATGATCGCGTCGCGCAGGTCCAGGCTGCCGCCCGGGGCGACGCGCAGGATCCCGAACTCGGGCGCCGCGTTGGAGCGGGTGATCGTGGCGACCCTGCCCTGGACGACCACCGTCGAGGTGATCGTCGGCAGCGGCGCGGTGAGCGTGTACGTACAGCCCGGAGCCAGCGCCAGGGTGCCGCCCGAGACGTTGGCCGCGGTGATCGCGGTGCTGAGGGCCGCCTCGCCGCAGGCCACGGGGGTGGGCGCGGCCGAAGCGGGCACGACGGCCGAGCCGACGAGAGCTGCCGCGCCGAGCGCCGGCAGCAGGGCGCGGGTGAGCAGGCGGGCGCGGGCGGAGGGGCGGCGTGCGTTCACGGGGGGACTCCTTCGCGGGTGTGACGGGGACCTGGCAGTGGTGCCCCCGGACCCGCTCGGAAGTAACGGGTCGGGCCGCCTCCCCGCCCGGACGGCGCACCCGCCACGCCGCCGGGGGAGTAGCCGGTGCACCCGGGTGGCGGCCACGGGACGGTGGCGCGGCGGGCGCCGGCCGGCGCCGGTCCTTCGGGCCGCGCTCCGGCCCCGGGCTCCCGATTTCGGTCCCCCTCGGGCTTCCGGGGCCCGATTTTCCGGGGGCGGGACCGGCTGTCGGTCCCGCCCCCTAGACTCGGAAGGCGATGAGCAGCCTCTTTGACGACAGTTTCCTGACGGACCTCACCCCCTCCGACGAGGTCCCGCCGCCGCCCGAGGAACACGCCGCCCCGGAATCGGGCGCCGACGACCTCTTCGGGGGCCGCTTCGACGCGCCCGCGCACGGGGACGCGTACTACCGGGACGGCGCCCCCAGGCCCGTCATCGACCCGGCGACGCTCCTCGACGGGCTGAACGAGGAGCAGGCCGCCGCGGTGGTCCACGCGGGATCCCCGCTGCTCATCGTGGCCGGCGCCGGCTCCGGCAAGACCCGGGTGCTGACCCACCGCATCGGACACCTGCTGTCCGCGCGGCACGTCCACCCCGGCCAGATCCTGGCGATCACCTTCACCAACAAGGCCGCCGGCGAGATGAAGGAGCGCGTCGAGAACCTGGTCGGCCCGCGCGCCAACGCCATGTGGGTCTCGACCTTCCACAGCGCCTGCGTCCGCATCCTGCGCCGCGAGTCCAAGCGCCTCGGCTTCACCTCCTCGTTCTCGATCTACGACGCGGCCGACTCGAAGCGCCTGATGGCGCTCGTCTGCCGGGACCTGGACCTGGACCCGAAGAAGTTCCCGCCGAAGGCCTTCAACGCCAAGATCTCCAACCTCAAGAACGAGCTGATCGACGAGGACGCCTTCGCCGGTCAGGCGGCCGACGGGTTCGAGAAGACGCTCGCCCAGGCGTACGCGATGTACCAGGGGCGGCTGCGCGAGGCCAACGCGCTCGACTTCGACGACATCATCATGACCACCGTCCACCTCCTCCAGGCCTTCCCCGAGGTGGCCGAGCACTACCGGCGCCGCTTCCGGCACGTCCTGGTCGACGAGTACCAGGACACCAACCACGCCCAGTACACGCTCGTGCGCGAGCTGGTCGGCACCGGCTACCCGGACCTGCCGCCCGCCGAGCTGTGCGTGGTGGGTGACGCCGACCAGTCGATCTACGCGTTCCGCGGCGCGACGATCCGCAACATCCTCCAGTTCGAGGAGGACTACGCCGACGCGAAGACGATCCTGCTGGAGCAGAACTACCGCTCCACGCAGACGATCCTGTCCGCCGCCAACGCGGTCATCGAGCGCAACGAGAACCGGCGCGCCAAGAACCTGTGGACGCAGGCCGGATCCGGCTCCGTCATCACCGGCTACGTCGCGGACACCGAGCACGACGAGGCCCAGTTCATCGCCGACGAGATCGACCGCCTCACCGACGCCGGTGACGCCAAGGCGGGCGACGTCGCGATCTTCTACCGGACCAACGCCCAGTCCCGCGTGTTCGAAGAGATCTTCATCCGCGTCGGACTGCCCTACAAGGTCGTCGGCGGCGTCCGCTTCTACGAGCGCAAGGAGGTCCGCGACGTCCTCGCGTACCTGCGCGTCCTCGCCAACCCCGAGGACAACGTCCCCCTCCGCCGGATCCTCAACGTGCCCAAGCGCGGCATCGGCGAACGAGCGGAGGCGATGATCGACGCGCTCGCGATGCGCGAGAAGATCACCTTCCCGCAGGCCCTGCGCCGCGTCGACGAGGCCTTCGGCATGGCCGCCCGCTCCACCAACGCCGTCAAGCGCTTCAACGTGCTGATGGAGGAGCTGCGCACCATCGTCGACTCGGGCGCCGGCCCGGCCGTGGTGCTGGAGGCGATCCTGGAGCGGACGGGTTACCTCGCCGAGCTCCAGGCCTCCACCGACCCGCAGGACGAGACCAGGATCGAGAACCTCCAGGAACTGGCCGCCGTGGCCCTGGAGTTCGAGCAGGCCCGGGAGACCGCCGCCGCCGAGGCCGTCGAAGAGGGGGAGGCCGCCCCCGCCCCCGGCACCCTCGCCGAGTTCCTGGAGCGGGTCGCGCTCGTCGCCGACTCCGACCAGATCCCCGACGAGGACGAGGACGGATCCGGGGTCATCACGCTGATGACCCTGCACACCGCCAAGGGCCTGGAGTTCCCGGTGGTCTTCCTGACGGGCATGGAGGACGGGGTCTTCCCGCACATGCGCGCCCTGGGCCAGACCAAGGAGCTGGAGGAGGAGCGCCGGCTGGCCTACGTGGGCATCACCCGGGCCCGCGAGCGGCTGTACCTGACCCGGTCCGGCATGCGCAGTGCCTGGGGCACCCCCTCGTACAACCCGCCCTCGCGGTTCCTGGAGGAGATCCCCGCCGAGTACCTCCAGTGGAAGCGCACGGGGGCCGCGCAGAAGCCGGCCGGTCCGATGCGCGGGTCCTCGTACGGATCCGGTGGATCGGGCGGCGCGAAGAGCTCGTTCGGCACCTCGCCCGAGTCGTTCCTGTCCTCCTCGCGCGCCAAGTCCGGCCCGTCCGGCTTCGCCACCCGCAGGGCCGGCGACAAGCCGGTCGTGGCGCTGGTCGTCGGGGACCGGGTCACGCACGACCAGTTCGGGCTGGGCACCGTCATGGAGGTCCGGGGCGCCGGTGCGGACGCGCAGGCCACCGTCGACTTCGGGGACGAGAAGCCGAAGCGGCTGCTGCTGCGTTACGCACCGGTCCAGAAGCTGTAGAGCGGGACGGCGGGAACCCGCGGAGGACGGCGGAAGGGCCGGGCAGCTCGGCCGCCCGACCCTTCCGTCACGTGGTGCGTGTGATGCGCGTGGTCTGTGGGGTTCCGGGACAGCCCTTAGGTCGGGTCGAGGCCGTGGTTGCGCAGCCAGGCCGCGGGGTCGATCGCCGCGCCCGCGCCGGGCCGTACCTCGAAGTGGAGGTGCGGGCCGGTGGAGTTGCCGGAGTTGCCGGAGTAGGCGATGACCTCGCCGGCCTTGACCTTCCCGGACCGGATCTTGGTGCTGCTCAGGTGGCAGTACCAGGTCTCGGTGCCGTCGGGCGAGGTCACCAGGGCCATGTTGCCGTAGGCGCTGTTCCACTGGGTGCGGACGGTGCCGTCCGTGGCGGCCATGACGGGGGTGCCGTAGGAGACCGGGAAGTCGATGCCGGTGTGCACGGACATCCACATGCCGCCGGCCTGGCCGAAGCCGGCGCTCAGGCCGTGCTGCGCGACGGGGATCGCGAACTTGGGGCGGGCCGCTTCCTTGGCCGCGGCCTCCTCGGCCTTCTTCTTCTTCTCTTCGTCCTGGCGCTGGCGGAGGTCGATGCGTTCCTGCGTACGGCTCGCCCGGTCCGCGAAGTTGTCCGCGTCCGCGCTGAGCGCGGCCAGCTGGGTGTCGAGCTTGTTGTTCGCGGCGACCGGCTTGATCGAGGCAGGGTCGGCGGCGGAGGCCACCGTGGTCGTCTGCTCGGTGGGCTGGTCGGTGCCGGTCAGTCCGCCGACGGAGGCGGCGGCGACTCCCGCGACCCCCATCACGCAGGCGGAGGGGACGGCCACCGTCAGCAGGGCGGACCGCTTGGCCGGAGTGCGGCGCCGGCTGCCGGAGTTGGCGTTGCCGGCGGGCTTGCCGGAGGACCGTCGCGCGGAGCGCGGGGCGGAAGGGCCGGCGGGCGTGGCGGCCATGGCCTGCGTGGGCAGGTCGTGGACCTGGCCCTCGGGCGTCCCGCCTTCGGCGAGCGGCTCGAAGACGGAGGTCTCGTCGTCGGCGTACGCGTCGGCGTACGGGTCGACGGCGGAGATCACGGACGTCTCCATGGCCTCGAACGACGCGAAGGTCGCGGTCGGTTCGTAGGCGGACGCGTCGTAAGAGGCGTCGTAGGAGGAGGCGGTCGTGTCGGAGGACGCGGTGGCCTCGACGGGCTCGGAGTACGCGGGGACCACGGTCGTGGCCTCGTAGGCGTAGCCGGAGCTCTCGCCGCCGCCGTTCCAGGCACTGGCGTCGTAGGTGCCGGTGTCCTGTCCGTACCCGGCGAAGTTCCACTGCCCGGTGGGCGCGGCGGCCGCCGGGTCGTAGGAGAAGCCGGAGGACTGGAAGTCGGTGTCGACGGGAACGCCCCAGGCGCCGGTGTCCCCTTGGCCCGAGGTGTCCCCGGAGCCGGTCTGGGCGGGCACGGCGGCGAGGTGGGGCTGCTGCCCGGTCCACGCGGTGGTGTCGTACGAACCCGTGTCGGCGCCGTACGCGTAAGTGCCGTACGGGGCTTGGTCGTAGGCGCTCTGAGGTGCGTAGTCCGTGGCGTACTGGTAACCCTGACCCTGCGTTTCATAGGAAACGTATGCCTGGTCACCAGCGAAAGTGGTGGTGGAAAGGCCGTCGTATCCCATTTCGGGATACTGGCCCGACGTTGGGCGGTCGTTCACCAACTTCTCTTTCGCCTCGGCAGTGGGGGGCCTGGGTGGCCGGGGAACTCGATGTTCACCGGAGGAGAGCAGTGGCGTGACTGTACCCGGCGGTTACTCGACTGGACAATCTTCAGCGGGCCTCGACCTCGCGGGAACCGGGCATTCGACCGCCTTTCGGTCCTCGCCACACTCAGCCTTGGCCTTGAGTTCGAAAGAAGTTCGAACAAGTGGCCCGAATGGTGGACGGGGGAGCCGTCAGACGGCCCGGCCGTGGAGTCCGGTTCGTGCGGTACCGCGGCTTCCGTCCCCGGCCGGGAGGGTCGGCGCGGAGGTGGGGCCGGTGACGGGCGTGGTGGCGGACGCGTCTGAGGGCGTGGCGGCGGGCGCGGAGTCCACGGCGCGCAGGGGGCCGTCCAGGACGCGGCGGACGGCCGTGACGACGGCGGGGTGGACCGGCAGGGCGAGGTGGCCGATGCCGGTGACCTGGACGTTCGTCGGGTTCAGGTCCGGGTGCGCGATCCTGGCCGTCCCCGTCGGCTCCATCAGCGCGTCGAACTCGCTCCAGAAGGCCACGCAGCGGGTCCGGCAGCCGGGCACGGGCGCCGCGAGTTCGGCCATCACCGGGGAGCCGGGTCGCATCTGGCGGACCAGCGGGTGCGCGTCCATGAAGGGCGCGACGCGGGTGCCCCCGTGCGGGGTGCCCAGCGTGACCAGCGTCCGTACGCGGGCGTCACCCCCGAGCCGCTGCACGTAGTACCGGGCCACCAGACCGCCGAGGCTGTGCCCGACGAGGTCCACCCGGTCCTGGCCGCTGCGCTCGCACAGCTCCTCCACGCGGCGGGCGAGGTGGCGGGCGGTGACGCGCAGGTCCCGGGTGAAGGGGGAGTAGTTGTACGTCTCCACGCGCCGCCGGCCGCCGGCGCCGAGGGCCCGCCGCAGCAGGACGAAGACCGACCGGTTGTCGGTGAACCCGTGCAGGAGCAGGACCGGCGGGTACGCGTGCCCGCCGGTCGTGTCCGCGGTGGCGGTGGCGGTGGTGTCGGCGCCGGCGCTGCCGTCGGGGCCGGCCGCGCCGGCCGCTCGGTCGGGGCCGGCCGCGCCGCGGACGGGGTCCGGCTCCGCGAGGCGTTCCGGGCCGATGCCGGTCGGGTAGAGGAGCAGGTGTCCGGCGAGGACCAGGGCCTCCAGGACGGCGGCCCGCAGGGCGGCCCCCGTGCGCGGGACGGGCGGTGGCGCGATCGTCAACCCCATGAACGGCCTCCCCTGGACCTCTTGGGTGCGCGGGGCCGTGGCGCCGACACGGCCCCGCCACCGTGCCGTGCGGCTGGCGGCGCGGTGGCGGGGCGACTGGCGGTGGTGAATCAGCGGCTTCCCACGTGTGATTTCCCCCTCCTGGTTGACCGCGAAACGGTGCGGTGCGCGATGCTGTACTTAACGTTCGTTCACTCGGGAGGCAGTGCGATGGGTGTGACCGGTCCGATCCGTGTGGTGGTGGCCAAGCCGGGTCTCGACGGCCACGACCGCGGGGCCAAGGTGATCGCGCGGGCGCTGCGGGACGCGGGCATGGAGGTCATCTACACCGGCCTCCACCAGACCCCCGAGCAGATCGTGGACACCGCGATCCAGGAGGACGCGGACGCCATCGGCCTCTCGATCCTCTCGGGCGCGCACAACACGCTCTTCGCGCGCGTCCTCGAACTCCTCAAGGAGCGCGACGCGGAGGACATCAAGGTCTTCGGCGGCGGGATCATCCCGGAGGACGACATCGCCCCCCTCAAGGCCAAGGGCGTGGCCGAGATCTTCACCCCGGGCGCCACGACCACGGCCATCGTGGACTGGGTCAACGCGCACGTCAGGCAGGCCTGACCGCCGGGCGACCGTCGCCCGCGACGCCCGGAGCGCGCGCGCTGACCCTCGTGCCCGCCAGGTTCGCCGTGCCGGGCGTGGCCGTCATGTCCGGCGGCCCGCCGGGCCCGTGACCGGTATCGGGTTCGGGCCGGGCGTCGCGTTTGGGATGGGCGTCGCGGGTGGGGTCAGTTCGGCGAGCATCGTCGCGCGCAGGCGCAGGGTGGCGACCAGCCGCGCGAAGGCCTCCGCCCAGTACGAGGCCGCGCCCCCGGTCCCGGCCGGTTCACCGGGGTCCTCGACGGTGGTGGTCAGTGCCTCCAGCCGGGCCGCCTCCGCCGGGTCGAGGCAGCGTTCCGCCAGGCCCATCACCCCGCTGAAGCTCCACGGGTAGCCGCCCGCGTCGCGGGCCGACTCCAGCGCGTCCACCACCGCCCGGCCCAGCGGTCCCGCCCAGGGGACCGGGCAGACGCCGAGCAGCTGGAAGGCCTCCGAGAGCCCGTGGGCCCGTATGAACCCCGCCACCCACGCGGCCCGTTCCTCCTCGGGCAGGGTCTCCAGCAGTCTCGCCCGCTCCGCCAGGGACGCCGTGCCCGGACCCTCCGCCGGCGGGGCGGACGGCTCGCCGAGGAGGGCCTCGGACCACCGCGCGTCGCGCTGGCGCACCGCCGCCCGGCACCAGGCGGCATGCAGCTCCTCCGCCCAGCCCGGAGCCACCGGCAGGGCCAGGATCTCCGCCGGGTCGAGGCCCCCGAAGCGGTCCCGCCAACAGGACAGCGGGGCCGCCTCCACCAGTTGACCGAGCCACCAGGCCCGCTCCCCCCGCCCCGCGGGCGGACGTTCGACCACCCCGTCGCGGAGCATTCCCGCGTCGCACTCCGCCGGCGGCGTCACCCCCCGCGGGCCGACGCAGGCCAGCGCCCGCGCCGCCATCCGCCCGGCCAGGGCCGAGTCCGGCAGTGCGGACAGCAGTTCGGCGGCGGTCGCCCGGACGTTGCGGCTGCGGTCGCCCAGAGCCGCTTCCAGGAAGGGCTCGTCCGCGTCCGACAGCCCCGACCTCAGCGAGTCGAGGAACATCAGGCGGTCCTCGGCGCGCTCGGCGCCCCAGGTCGTGGCCAGCAGCCGGGTCGCGGCGGCCGGCTCGTGGGCCCGTACGGAGCCCAGCAGCGCGACCCGTTCCGCGAAGAGCCCCTCCTCCCAGAGCCGTTCCACCGCTTCCCCGTCGGCGGGGTCGGGCGGTTCCCCCGAACCGCCCGCCGCGCCGCGCAGCGCGAACCGCCAGTCCGGATTCAGCCGGGCCAGCCACCGTCCCCGGGGCCCGGCCAGGGCCAGGGCCGGCGGGCGCAGGTCGGTCCGGGCCCGGGCGGCGTCGAGCAGGGCCGGGAGCAGTTCCGAGGGCGCCCGGTAGCCGCGCCGCCCGGCGGTGGCGAGCCACTGCGGCAGCAGTTCCGTCAGGTCCGGGGCGGCCCCCCGCCGCCCACCCGTGCCGCCCGCGCCGGTCCGGCCCGCCAGGAGCTGCGCGAGCCGCCGTCCGGCGGCCGGCGGGGGCTCCGGGCGGGGATCCGGGGGCGCCGGAACCGGCCGGGGCCCCGCCTCGGCGGGTCTCAGGCCGGCCCGGCGGCGCAGGGTCTGCACGGCCGCCGCGTCGAGCAGGGCCTGCGGGGACCCGCCCCGCCGCCCGGTTCCGAGCAGCGAGGCCGTCACCAACTCCTCCCAGTCCTCTTCCCCCGCCGGCCTTGTCGTTCCCCGTGGCGGTGTCTGTCGTGCCGGGTCTTCGCCCACCCGGCCTCGGCCCCCTTCGACTGCGTGCACCGGACCCCTCCCCTCGTCGTGTTCCGCACCCCGGTCCCGCCCCCTCCGCGGGACCGGGGCATGCTTCAGCTGGCGTGGTTGTCGTCCACAAGAGCCCCCCGGCTTCGTTGTTTTTCGGCGGCGCCCCCGCGCCGCCGTCCCCCTGCGCGGTTCCCCGCGCCCTTCTTCACCCCAGCGGGACCGGTTCCGCGGCATGCGGATGCCAGACCGTGAGCGGGGTGAAACCTCGGTGCCCGCACTCGCCGAAGACCGTGACGGGCCCGCCGCCCGACAGGGCGGCCAACTGCCAGAGTCCGGAACGGGAGCGGCCCCCGGTGAGCGTGACCGGCAGTGCGGACGTCCCCTCCACGTCCGCCAGTTGCCAGGCCCCGTCCCCTCCTCCGCCCGGTACGGGGACCACCGGACCCAGCACCACCGGCCAGGAGTCGAGCCACGGATCCTCCCGCAGCCCGGCCCCGTACGCCTCCAGCGCCGCGGCCGTGCCCACCCCGACCGGAGTCGGGACGCGCACGGGCGCCGCCGGAGAGCAGTCCACGAGGTCCGCCCGCAACCCCGCCGAGCCGGGCCGGAAGCGGGCTTCCGCCTCCAGCGCCAGTCCGACGGGCAGCGCCAGGTCCGGTGGCCGCCCGGGCGGACCGAACTCCAGCACCAGCGCCGGGCGTTCGGTGTCCAGACCGCGCAGCCAGGTCCGTCGGGTGACGAGCCGGCCGTCCGGGGACACCGAGTCGTACTGGGCCAGTACGAGCCAGCGGTCCCTGACGCCCTCCCCCTCCGTCGGGACCGGCAGCCCCATCCGGCTCCGGACGGTCGCGGCCAACGGCTCCGGCAGCCCGGACACCCCTGACCAGGCCCTGTTCAGCAGGTGCAGGAGCGCGAACTCCTCAAGCATCCGGGCGGGCCGACCCGGGTCGCAACCGGGTATTGCCCCCAACTCCCGCACCCTGGCCGCGAGCCCGGGCGCCTGGGCGTCGACCATGCGGGCCGCGACCTCCTCCCAGGGTGCGTACCCCGCCTGTTCCTGGCCCGCGAGACCTCCGCGCACCAGGTCCGTGAGCCGACGCTCCAACTCCGCGACCCCCGCCCCGACGCGCGCCGCCCGCCGCTCGGACCGCGCCCCCGCCCCGTCCGTCCGCACCGCCCCTCCCGTTACGGAAGCGGAACCTCCGCTTTGTGTCCGCGGACCCGCCCGCGCCTGCTTCGAAACCACCTCCCGCGACCTCTCGTCGCACGCCTGACCCCTCGTCTGCTCCGCCGGGCGGCGGACCCCCTCTTGCGTCATGTGAACCACCGTAGAGACCGCCACTGACAATTGCCCTGACCTGCAACAATGGTTCGAACAAAGGGCGTTGTCAGTGCGATGGTGCACGCTGGATCCAGCCGTCGGGAACGGCCGGCGAGCACTGGAGGGGGACCATCACCATGCCCGGAAACGGCACGGGTACCGAGGCGCTGCGACCGCACGCCGAGGACGCCTTCGCGCACGAACTGAAAGCCCTGGCGGCGGCCGACGACCGGCCCCGCCCGACCCGCTGGAAGCTCTCCCCGTGGGCCGTGGCCACCTACCTGCTCGGCGCCACCCTGGACGACGGCACCGTCATCACGCCCAAGTACGTCGGCCCGCGCCGGCTCGTCGAAGTCGCCGTCGCCACGCTCGCCACCGACCGCGCCCTGCTCCTCCTCGGAGTCCCCGGCACCGCCAAGACCTGGGTCTCCGAGCACCTCGCCGCCGCCGTCAGCGCGGACTCCACCCTCCTCGTCCAGGGCACGGCCGGCACCCCCGAGGAGGCGATCCGCTACGGCTGGAACTACGCCCGCCTCCTCGCCGAGGGACCGAGCCGACAGGCCCTCGTACCCAGTCCCGTCATGCGGGCCATGGCCGAGGGGACCACGGCCCGGATCGAGGAACTCACCCGCATCCCGGCCGACGTGCAGGACACCCTGATCACCGTCCTGTCCGAGAAGACCCTGCCGATACCGGAGCTCGGCCAGGAGGTGCAGGCCGTGCGGGGCTTCAACCTCATCGCCACCGCCAACGACCGCGACCGCGGGGTCAACGAGCTGTCCAGCGCCCTGCGCCGCCGCTTCAACACCGTCGTCCTGCCGCTGCCCGCCACCGCCGAGGACGAGGTCGACATCGTGGCCCGCCGCGTCGACCAACTCGGCCGCTCCCTCGACCTGCCGGCCGCCCCCGAGGGACTGGAGGAGATCCGCCGGGTCGTCACCGTCTTCCGGGAACTGCGCGACGGGATCACCGGCGACGGCCGCACCAAGGTGAAGTCCCCCAGCGGAACGCTGTCCACCGCCGAAGCGATATCGGTGGTCACCGGCGGACTCTCGCTGGCCGCGCACTTCGGGGACGGAGTCCTGCGCCCCCGCGACGTCGCCGCCGGGATCCTCGGCGCCGTCGTCCGCGACCCGGCCGCCGACGGGGTGGTCTGGAAGGAGTACCTGGAGACGGTCGTCCGCGAGCGGGACGGCTGGAAGGACTTCTACCGGGCCTGCCGGGAGGTGACGGCATGAGCCCCGCGGCCGTCGCGGAGCCGCTGCTGCTGGGGGTGCGCCACCACGGGCCGGGCTCCGCGCGGGCGGTGCGGGCCGCCCTGGAAGCGGCCCGGCCCCGGGCCGTGCTGATCGAGGGACCGCCCGAGGGGGACGCGCTGCTGCCGCTCGCCGCCGACCCCGGGATGCGCCCGCCCGTGGCGCTCCTGGCCCACGTCGCCGACGACCCCGCCCGGGCGGCGTTCTGGCCGATGGCCGACTTCTCCCCGGAATGGGTCGCCCTGCGGTGGGCGCAGGCCCGGGACGTCCCGGTCCGCTTCATCGACCTGCCCGCCGCCCACTCGCTGGCGGCCCGGGACGGGCCGCTGGAGGCGCGGAAGCCCGACCCGGTGCCCGTCGACCCGATCGCGGTCCTGGCCGAGACCGCCGGGTACGAGGACCCGGAGCGCTGGTGGGAGGACGTGGTCGAGCACCGGGGCGCGGGCGGGGAGGACCCCCTCGCCGCGTTCGGGGCCGTCGCGGAGGCCATGGAGGCCCTGCGCGAGGCGTACGGGGACGGCGGGCGCGGCGCCTCCCGGGACGCGGTCCGCGAGGCGTACATGCGGCAGAAGGTCCGGGCCGCCCGCAAGGAGTTCGGCGCCGACCTCGCCGTCGTGTGCGGCGCCTGGCACGTACCCGCCCTGAGGTCCGGGGCCACGGTCGCCGCCGACCGGGCGCTGCTCGCCGGGCTGCCCCGCGTCAAAGTGGAGACCACCTGGGTGCCGTGGACCCACCGCCGCCTCGCCCGCGCGGGCGGGTACGGGGCCGGCGTCACCTCGCCCGGCTGGTACGCACACCTCTTCGCCGCCCCCGACCGGCCCGTCGAGCGCTGGCTCACCGAGGTGGCCGGCCTGCTGCGGGCCGAGGACCTCCCGGTGTCCCCGGCCCACGTCATCGAGGCGGTCCGGCTCGCCCGGACCCTGGCCGCGCTGCGCGGGCGTCCCCTGCCCGGCCTCGGCGAGACCCTGGAAGCGGTCCGGGCCGTGATGTGCGACGGCTCGGACGCCCCCCTCGCGCTGGTCGAGGACCGGCTCGTCGTGGGCGACGTACTCGGCCGGATACCGGACGCGGCGCCCGCCGTCCCCCTCCAGCGGGACCTCACCCGGACCGCTCGCTCGTTGCGGCTCAAGGTCGAGCCCCGACCCCGCGAGCTGGAGCTGGACCTGCGCAAGGACACCGACCAGGCCAAGTCCCTGCTGCTGCACCGGCTGCGCCTGCTCGGGATCGACTGGGGCGCCCCCACCGCCTCCCGGGCCGGCACCGGCACCTTCCGGGAGACCTGGCGGCTGTGCTGGGAGCCCGAGCTGTCCGTACGGATCGCCGAGGCGGGCGTCTGGGGCACCACCGTCCTCGGCGCGGCCACTGCCCGGGTCGAGGCCGGGGCGGCGACCGCCCGTGAACTGGGCGCGGTCACCGCGCTCGCCGAGCGGTGCCTGGCGGCCGGGCTCTCCGAGGCGCTGCCCGCCGTCCTCAAGGCCCTGGCCGACCGGGCCGCCCTGGACACCGATGTGGGCCGGCTCGCCGAAGCCCTGCCCGCGCTGGCCCGTTCACTGCGCTACGGGGACGTGCGGGGCACCGACGCGGTGGCGCTCGGCGCGGTCGCCGCGGGGCTGGCCGAGCGGATCTGTGTGGCCCTGCCACCGGCCTGCGCCGCCCGGCCGGCCGCGGACGCGGCCGCCGCCCTGCGGGGTCACCTGGACGAGGTGCACGGGGCGATCGGGCTGCTCACGGACCCCGAGCGCCCCGACGACGCGGACGCGGACGAGACCGCCGACCGACGTGACCGACGTGACCGGCCAGACCGGCCCGACCGGACCGCTCTGGGCGAGGGGACGGGCGGGCTGCGCGGGCGCTGGTCGGCGGTGCTGCGGGGGCTGGCCCGCCGGGACGGCGTGCCCGGACTGATACGCGGCCGGGCCGCCCGGCTGCTGCTGGACGGGGGCGGGCTCCCGGCCGGGGAGGCGGCCCGCCTGATGGGGCTCGCCCTGTCGCCGGCGGTGGCCCCGGCCGAGGCGGCGGGCTGGATCGAGGGGTTCGCCGGCGGCGGCTCGGGCGGCGGCACGCTGCTGGTCCACGACGACCGGCTGAGGGGCCTGATCGACACCTGGCTGGTGTCGGTCCCGGAGGACGCCTTCATCGACGTACTGCCGCTGCTGCGGCGCACGTTCGGCGCGTACCAGTCGGGAGTGCGGCGGACCCTGGGCGAGCTCGCGCGGCGCGGCCCCGGCCGCGCGGCGCCCGCGGAGGCCGCCGCGGCCCGCCCGGGCTTCGCCCCGGACCTGGACCCGGAACGGGCCGACGCGATGGTCCCGACGGCCCTGCTGCTCCTCGGGGAGCCGCCCCGATGACCCGGAACCGCAGGAGGGACAACGCGTGCGGGAGGAACGGAAGATGACCACGAAGGGCGCCACGGTGAAGGCGGCGACGGACGCCACGACGAACGCCACGACGGACACCGAGGCCGAACGGCGCCTGAGGCGCTGGCGGATGGTGCTCGGCGGGGGAGAAGCCGAGGGGACCGGCCGCGCGCTCGACGGCCGGGACGCGGCGATGGACTCCGCCCTCGCGGCGCTGTACGACGGCGCGGGAGGCGACCGGCCCCGCGGGGAGCGCTCCGCCGGACTCGGGGGCTCCGCGCCGAGGGTGGCGCGCTGGCTCGGGGACATCCGTACGTACTTCCCCACCCCGGTGGTGCGGGTCGTGCAGCGGGATGCCATCGAGCGGCTCGGCCTGTCCGCGCTGCTGCTGGAACCGGAACTGCTGGAGGCCGTCGAACCGGACGTCCACCTGGTCGCCACCCTGCTGTCCCTGAACAAGGCCATGCCCGAGACCACGCGGACCACCGCCCGCGCCGTCGTCCGCACGGTGGTGGGGCAACTGGAGCGGCGCCTCGCGGTGCGCACCCGGTCCACGCTCACGGGCGCCCTGGACCGTTCGGCGCGCACCGCCCGTCCCCGCCACCGGGACATCGACTGGAACGCCACGATCCGGGCCAACCTGAAGAACTACGTCCCGGAGCGGCGCACGGTGGTGCCCGAGCGGTTCGTCGGCCACGGCCGCTCCGCCCGTTCGCTGCGCAAAGAGGTGATCCTCTGCGTCGACCAGTCGGGCTCGATGGCGGCCTCCGTCGTCCATGCCGCCGTCTTCGGCGCGGTCCTCGCCTCCGTGCGTTCCCTCTCCACCCACCTCGTCGTCTTCGACACGGCCGTGGTCGACCTCACCGACCTGCTCGACGACCCGGTGGACGTCCTCTTCGGGACCCGGCTGGGCGGTGGTACCGACATCAACCGCGCCCTCGCCCACTGCCAGTCCAAGATCACCCGGCCCGCCGACACCGTCGTGGTCCTGATCAGCGACCTCTACGAGGGCGGCATACGCGGCGAGATGCTCCGGCGGGTGGCCGCGATGAAGGAGGCGGGAGTGGAGTTCGTCGCCCTCCTGGCCCTGTCCGACGAAGGGGCGCCCGCCTACGACCACGAGCACGCGGCCGCCCTGGCCTCGCTCGGCGCCCCCGCCTTCGCCTGTACCCCCGACCTCTTCCCCGAGGTGATGGCGGCGGCCCTGGAGAAGCGGCCCCTCCCGCTGCCCGTGGAGGGGTGAGCGGCGCCCGCGCATATCGGTGGATCGCACGAAGTCGCAGTTCAACCGTGAGGCGATCTGTGACAGGTATCACCGCTCAGGTGTGATCTGCGATTTAGGGACCTACGTCCCACGGGGATAACCTGCGGGACGGACATGCCGCGTCCACGGTCACCGTGTGCGCCTACCCAGTGACAGCGCCGTCACGTTGCCCTCCGCGGCACGCCCACGCAGATAGCAGAACCAAGAATCACTGCGAATCTTCGAAGACTAGGGACGGACGCGCGTGGACCTGTTCGAGTACCAGGCGAGGGACCTCTTCGCCAAGCACGGTGTACCGGTGCTGGCCGGTGAAGTCATCGACACGCCTGAGGCGGCTCGCGAGGCCACCGAGAAGCTGGGCGGCAAGTCGGTCATCAAGGCCCAGGTGAAGGTCGGTGGCCGCGGCAAGGCCGGCGGCGTCAAGCTGGCCGCCACCCCGGACGAGGCCGTCGCCCGTGCGACGGACATCCTCGGGATGGACATCAAGGGCCACACGGTCCACAAGGTGATGATCGCCGAGACCGCTCCGGAGATCCTGGAGGAGTACTACGTCTCGTACCTCCTCGACCGCACCAACCGCACCTTCCTGGCCATGGCCTCGGTGCAGGGCGGCATGGACATCGAGGAGGTCGCGGAGAAGACCCCCGAGGCCCTCGCGAAGGTCCCGGTCAACGCCAACGAGGGCGTGACCATCGAGAAGGCCCGCGAGATCGTCGCCCTGGCGAAGTTCCCGACCGAGGTCGCCGAGAAGGTCGCCGAGGTCCTCGTGACCCTGTGGGCGACCTTCATCGCCGAGGACGCGCTCCTCGTCGAGGTCAACCCCCTCGCGAAGGTCGCCAACGGCGACATCATCGCCCTCGACGGCAAGGTCTCGCTCGACGAGAACGCCGAGTTCCGCCAGCCGGGCCACGAGGAGTTCGTGGACCACGCGGCCGCGAACCCGCTTGAGGCCGCCGCCAAGGCGAAGAACCTCAACTACGTCAAGCTCGACGGTGAGGTCGGCATCATCGGCAACGGCGCGGGTCTCGTCATGAGCACCCTCGACGTCGTCGCCTACGCCGGTGAGAACCACGGCGGCGTCAAGCCCGCCAACTTCCTCGACATCGGCGGTGGCGCCTCCGCCGCCGTCATGGCCAACGGCCTTGAGATCATCCTCGGCGACCCGGACGTCAAGTCCGTGTTCGTCAACGTCTTCGGTGGCATCACCGCCTGTGACGAGGTCGCCAACGGCATCGTCCAGGCGCTGGCCCTGCTGGAGGAGAAGGGCGAGGCGGTCACCAAGCCGCTCGTCGTCCGTCTCGACGGCAACAACGCCGAGCTGGGTCGCAAGATCCTCTCGGACGCCAACCACCCGCTGGTACAGCGCGTGGACACCATGGACGGCGCGGCCGACAAGGCCGCCGAGCTCGCGGCTGCGAAGTAAGGGCAGAGGTCACAGACTCACATGGCTATCTTCCTCAACAAGGACAGCAAGGTCATCGTCCAGGGCATGACCGGTGCCACGGGCATGAAGCACACCAAGTTGATGCTGGCTGACGGCACCAACATCGTCGGCGGCGTGAACCCGCGCAAGGCCGGCACCACCGTCGACTTCGACGGCACCGAGGTCCCGGTCTTCGGCTCGGTCGCCGAGGCGATGAAGGAGACGGGCGCGAACGTCTCCGTCCTCTTCGTCCCGCCGGCGTTCGCCAAGTCCGCCGTCGTCGAGGCCATCGACGCCGAGATCCCCCTCGCCGTCGTCATCACCGAGGGCATCGCGGTGCACGACTCCGCCGCCTTCTGGGCCCACGCGATCGCCAAGGGCAACAAGACGCGGATCATCGGCCCGAACTGCCCGGGTCTGATCACCCCCGGCCAGTCCAACGCCGGCATCATCCCGGGCGACATCACCAAGCCCGGCCGCATCGGTCTCGTGTCCAAGTCGGGCACGCTGACCTACCAGATGATGTACGAACTGCGTGACCTCGGCTTCTCCTCCGCCGTCGGCATCGGTGGCGACCCGGTCATCGGCACCACGCACATCGACGCCCTGGAGGCGTTCGAGGCGGACCCCGACACCGACCTGATCGTCATGATCGGTGAGATCGGCGGCGACGCCGAAGAGCGCGCGGCGGACTTCATCGCGAAGAACGTCACCAAGCCGGTCGTCGGTTACGTCGCGGGCTTCACCGCCCCCGAGGGCAAGACCATGGGCCACGCCGGCGCCATCGTCTCCGGTTCTTCTGGCACCGCACAGGCCAAGAAGGAGGCCCTTGAGGCCGCGGGCGTGAAGGTCGGCAAGACGCCGACCGAGACGGCCAACCTGGCGCGCGAGATCCTCAACGCCGCCAAGTAGTCGCCGGTCCGCCCGCCGCACGCACGCCCGTGGACACGGGCGCACGGACGCGCGGACGGAACGCAAGGGCGTGGCCCGCACCCCTCGGGGGGTGCGGGCCACGCCCTTTTCGCGTGCCCGCGCTCGTTCGCGCGTGCCCGGTCCCGGTTCCGGTCCCGGTCAGTCCAGTCGGGGCGCGAGCCGGGCCGGTCCGGAGGCCGGATCGGAGCGCAGCTTGTCCTGGAGCGCCCGGCTCCGGTCGGTGAGTTGCTGGGGGCCGCTGTGCGGGGGGACCCCGGAGACGCTGGTGCCCGGCGCGCGAGGGGGCTCGTACCGGACCGGGGCGGTGGCCAGGGTGTAGCCGGTGGCCACCGCGATGACCACGGTCAGACCGAGCGCGCCCTTGGTCCACCGCCCGGCCCGGTACTCCCCGAGGGCGCGGACCCGGGGCGCCGGGCGGGTTTCCAGGGTTACGGAGGGCCGTAGCGAGCCGAGTCGTTCGCGCAGCACGGCCGACACCTTGTCGGGCTCCACGGCGGCCAGTTCGGGGATCCGGTCGGCGAGGTCGGCGTGCGCGTTGAGCAGCCGGTTCCCGGCGGTCGGGGTGCTGGCCTCGGTCTCGGCGGCGGTGTCGGGCAGGTCCAGCCCGACCCCGTCGTAGAGGAGCACCGTGCGGCGGTGCACGGGCGGCAGGGCGAGCACCGCGTCCAACAGGATCCGGTCGGCGGCCTCGACCGGGGGCTTGTCGGGGCGCCGGTGGGCGCGGCGGAACCGGTGCCAGGGGGAGAGGGCGTACTCGTACGCGGCCGCGCGCACCCAGCCGACCGGATCCGGGTCGGCGGCCACCTCGGGCCACTGCCCCCAGGCCTGTTGGAACGCCCGCTCCACGGACTCCTGCGCCAGCGCGCGGCGGCCGGTGAGCAGGTACGCCTGGCGCAGCAGGGCGGGCGCCGCGTAGGCGTGGAGGGCGTCGAAGGCTTCCGCGGGCCCGAGCGGGGGGCGTGCGGGGTCGGGTTCGGGCGCGGTCTCGGTCGCGGTCGCGGCTGCGGTGTCGGGCGAGGTGTCGGGCGCGGTCGTGGGCTCGGGCGCGGCCCCCGTGGTGAGCCCGGGTGTCGTGTCGGGTGCCGTGGCGGGGGACTGGGCGGCGGGCGGCGCGGGTTCGGTCCCCGGCTCGGGTGCCTGGGTGGTCGGGGTGGGCGGGATGGGGGTGGTGGTCGATGCGCCGGGGGGCGGGTCGAGGGGGGCGGGGGCGGGGGCGCCCGTCCGGACGGGGCTCTTGGCCTCGTGGCGCACCATGCTGACGGGTGGTTTGGCGGCGCGTTTGACCGCCGCCTTGGGTCGGGTGCCCGGTCCGCCGGTCCGGGTCGGCGGGGCCGCGGCGTGGTTCCGGGTGCCGCCGGGGGCGCGCGGCGTCGTCGCCGTCTCCCCGGACGGCTCGGGTCTCGGGGGGTCGTGCGCGGCGGTCGGGGCGCGGTGCTCCGCCGTCTTCGCCGCGGCCGGCTCCGCTGCCGCGGCCGGCTCCGTCCCCTGGTCCTGCTCCGGTTTCGGGTCCGGTGTCGGGTCCGGTGTCGGCTCCTGGCTCCGTTCCCGGTCGGGGGACTGGTCGGCCCGGGGGGAGGCGTCCGGGTCCGTGAGCCGGGCCAGGAGACCGGCGTACGCCTCGCGCTTGCGGCCGCGCGGCTCCGTGCGACCCGTCTCCCAGGAGCGGACGGTGGTCGCGGTGACCCCCATCGCCGAGGCCACCTCCTCGTGCGTCAGCCGGCCCGCTTCGCGCAGCCTGCGGCGCTCCTTGGGGGAGGGGAGGCCCAGATCCGCGTCGGAGGTCGTCGTCTCGACGTCTTGAGTCATTCCACGCTCCCCGCGACCCGGCAGCCTTGGGCGATAAAGTACATAAACGTATATTGAGCGACACCACGGTCATTCGCCTGTTACCCGCCCATAGCGCGTGTCGTTGGCACCATGGCGGGGTGACCCAAGTGACCGAACGCGGGACCCCGTTGTCCACGGCCCCGCGACCCGGTGTGCGCCGCCGTTCGCCGGCCGCCGCCGCCTGTGTGCTGGGCGGCGCCATGGCCGCCGGACTGGGGCTCGGCTTCCTGGCCGTGCTCGTGATCGTGCTGTGGATCAGTTCCCCCTACCCGGACAGCGGCCCGGGCGGCGCGCTGCACCTGGCCGCCGGCCTGTGGCTGATGGCCCACGGGACGGAACTCGTCCGCTACGAGACCCTCTCCGGGGTGCCGGCCCCCGTCGGCCTGACCCCGCTGATGCTGGTGGCGCTGCCGGCCCTGTTGATGCGACGGGCGGCCCGGCTGGGCAGCGCGTCCGGGGACGGCCGCGACGGCGACGAGGTGCTCCCGGCGAGCGTCGTGTTCTCCGCCGTGACCTGCGGATACCTCGCGGTCGGGGCGCTGGCCACGGTGTACGCGGCCGGTGGTCCGCTGCCGGCCGACCCGCTGAGCGCGGCCTTGCACGTCCCCCTGGTGGCGGTGCTCGCCGCGGCGGGCGGGGTGTGGGTGGCCAAGGGGCGGCCTCCGGGGCCGCTGCCGGACTGGATGCCGCAGGGCGTGCGCAAGGCCGTCGGGCGCCCCCGTTACGCGCTGGCGCTGCGGGCGGGGGCGGCCGGGGTCCTGGTCCTGCTGGGCGGCGGGATCCTGCTGGTCGGGGCGTCGCTGGCGTGGCACGCGGCGGAGGTGCAGGCCTCGTTCCTGACGCTGACCGGGGTGTGGTCGGGGAGGTTCGCCGTCCTGCTGCTCGCGCTGACGCTGATCCCGAACGCGATGGTGTGGGGCGCGGCGTACGGGCTGGGGCCCGGGTTCGCGTTGGGCACCGGGGCCACCGCGACCCCGCTGGGCTTCGAGGGGGCGGCGGCCCTGCCGGGGTTCCCGCTGCTGGCGGCGCTGCCGTCGCAGGGGCCGGGGACCCCGCTCACCTGGGCGGCGGCCGCGGTACCGGTGGTCGCGGGGCTGGTGGTGGGCTGGTTCGCGGTACGGCGGGCGCGGGAGGTCTCGTACGGGGAGACCGCGCTGACGGCGGCGCTGGGCGCGGTGGTGTGCGGGCTGGCGATGGCCTGCCTGGCGGCGGCTTCGGCGGGCCCGCTGGGGTCGCGGGCGCTGGCGAGCTTCGGGCCGGTGTGGTGGGAGGTGGGGGCGGCGGCGGTCGCCTGGACGGCGGCGCTCGCGGTGCCGTTGGCGGTGGGCGTGCAGGCCTGGCGGATGCGGCCGGCGCGGGGCGCCGGTCGTGCGGTGGATGCCTGGCACGACTCGGGCGTCCGCGAACTCCGCTGGGCGGCGTTGCGCAAACTGGCCCCGCCGATGGCCTCGCCGGCCGCCCCGCCTGTGACTGCGGCGGCGGTCGCGCCCGTGGCTCCGCCGGTGGCCGAGGCGGCCGTGCCGCTGGTGGCCGCGCTGCCGATGGTCCCGGCGGTGGCTGCGGCTCCGGTCGCCTCGGTGGCTCCGCCGGAGCCGACCCCGGAGCCGACCCCGGAGTCGGTGGTCGCGCCCGCGCCGGCCTCCGTACCGCAGGCTCCTCTGCTGCCCCCTGTGGCCGGGTCCCGCGTTCTGGCCCGCCGGCCTCCGCCGGGCTAGCGGCCGGGGCTGCGCCCGGTTTCCGGGGCTCCGCCCCAGGCCCCGCGCCTCAAGCGCCGGCGGGGCTGGATAGGGCGGGGCTGGGCCGGGGGGGGCAGGTCGCTGTTGTGTGGGCCTGTGGGGTGGTGTCGGGGTCAGCGTTGGACCTTGAGGACGTTGCCCAGGACGTTGTCCGGCAGGAGGTCGTTGCACTGGAGTTCCGCCGTGCGGGTCAGGGCGTCGTCGCGGCAGACGTAGAAGTCCTTGTACGCCAGCTGCAGCCCGTACGAGGTGGCCGCCAGGAGGATCGCCAGGGTGGCCGTGACCAGGCCGCTCACCGCCGCCGCGCGCTGCGAGCGCAGCGCCGTCGCGGACACCGGCGCGGGCGCGGGCGTCGGCGTGGACACGGCGTCCTTCGTCGGGGCCGCGCGACCGCGCAGGGCGCTGATGCCCCAGTACATCGCCAGCGCGCCCAGCAGCAGGCCGGCGGAGGGGATCCCGAAGATCCCGAAGAAGAACCCCCACATGCCCGCGAGCATCGCGTACCGCGCACGCCGCTGGACCGGGTCCTTGAGGTCGGGGCCTCCCGCCTCCGGGGCGGGGCCCTCGCCCCGGCCGCCCCGGTCGTCGCCACCCTGCGGTTGGCGCGGTTCCCAGGGTTGGTCGGGCCGACCCTCCGGCGGCGCCGCGAAGGGGTTGTCGTCGGTCGAGGGGTCGGGCTGACGGCGGTCCGGCATCGGGTGCGTTACTTCCCCTGTGTCGTGGGCACGGCGCGCGCCGGTCGTGTGGCGGCGGCGCGTACCGCGTCGTTCGCGGCTTGTACGCCAGACGCTACCGCCCGCCCGTCCCCCCGTCCCTCGGGGGCGGTCCGGTGTGCCGGTATCGTTGCGTGCGGTCGGTGGCTTCGTATGGTTCCCCGTATATCGGTACCCCGAAGTTTCGTATGACCACACAAGACGAACGACGGCATTCCCGTAAGAAAGGGCCTCCCATGCCCGCCTCCCGCCTGGTCGTGCTGGTCTCCGGCTCCGGCACCAACCTCCAGGCCCTGCTCGACGCCATCGACGCACACCCCGGCGGAGCCGAGGGCTTCGGCGCGGAGGTGGTCGCGGTGGGGGCCGACCGAGAGAACATCGCGGGCCTCGAACGGGCGGAGAAGGCCGGGATCCCCACCTTCGTCTGCCCGGTCAAGGCCTACGGGAGCCGCGCCGAGTGGGACGCGGCGCTGACCGCGGCCACCGCCGCGCACGCGCCCGACCTCGTCGTCTCCGCCGGGTTCATGAAGATCGTCGGGACGAGCTTCATCGACCGCTTCGGCGGCCGGTTCATCAACACCCACCCCGCCCTCCTCCCGGCCTTCCCCGGCGCGCACGGGGTGCGCGACGCCCTCGCGTACGGGGCGAAGGTCACCGGCTGCACGGTCCACTTCGTGGACACCGGCGTGGACACCGGTCCGATCATCGCCCAGGGTGTCGTGGAGATCGGGGACGGGGAGGGCGAAGCCGCTCTGCACGAGCGGATCAAGGAAGTCGAGCGCCAGCTGCTCGTCGACGTCGTGGGGCGCCTGGCCCGGCACGGCTACCGCATTGAGGGACGAAAGGTAACAATCCAGTGACCGCCGTAGAGCGCGAGACCGCAGACACCAACGAACCGACCACCAGCCAGCGGCCGATCCGTCGTGCGCTCGTCAGCGTCTACGACAAGACGGGACTGGAAGAGCTGGCCCGCGGCCTGCACGAGGCGGGTGTCGCGCTCGTCTCCACCGGCTCCACCGCCTCCAAGATCGCCGCGGCCGGAGTGCCCGTCACCAAGGTCGAGGAGCTGACCGGCTTCCCCGAGTGCCTCGACGGCCGGGTCAAGACCCTCCACCCGCGCGTGCACGCCGGCATCCTCGCCGACCTGCGCCTGGAGGACCACCGCAACCAGCTCGCCGAGCTGGGCGTGGAGCCCTTCGACCTCGTGGTCGTCAACCTGTACCCGTTCCTGGCCACCGTCCAGTCGGGTGCCACCCCGGACGAGTGCGTGGAGCAGATCGACATCGGCGGCCCGTCGATGGTCCGCGCCGCGGCCAAGAACCACCCCTCCGTGTCGGTCGTCACGAGCCCGGCCCGCTACGCCGACGTCCTGGACGCGGTGAAGAACGGCGGCTTCGACCTGACCGCCCGCAAGCGGCTCGCGGCGGAGGCCTTCCAGCACACCGCCGCCTACGACGTCGCGGTCGCCTCCTGGTTCACGAACGCGTACGCCCCGGAGTCCCCCGCGGCCCCGCTGCCCGAGTTCCTCGCGGGCGCCTGGGAGCGCAAGTCGACCCTGCGCTACGGCGAGAACCCGCACCAGGCCGCCGCCCTGTACACGGACGGTCAGCCCGGCGGGCTCGCCAACGCCGAGCAGCTGCACGGCAAGGAGATGTCCTACAACAACTACGTGGACACCGACGCGGCCCGCCGCGCCGCCCACGACCACGACGAGCCCTGCGTCGCGATCATCAAGCACGCCAACCCCTGCGGCATCGCGGTGGGCGCGGACGTCGCCGAGGCCCACCGCAAGGCGCACGCCTGCGACCCGGTCTCCGCGTTCGGTGGCGTCATCGCGGTCAACCGTCCGGTCAGCGTCGAGCTGGCCGAGCAGGTCGCGGAGATCTTCACCGAGGTCATCGTCGCGCCCGGCTACGAGGACGGCGCGGTCGAGGTCCTGGCCAAGAAGAAGAACATCCGCGTCCTGAAGGTGGAGGGCACCCCGCAGCAGCCGGGCGACCTCAAGCCCATCTCCGGTGGCGTGCTGCTCCAGCAGAGCGACACGTTCGAAAAGGGCAAGGGCCTGGCCGAGGGTGACGACCCCGCGAACTGGACCCTGGCGACGGGTGACGCCCTGTCCGCCGACGAACTGGCCGACCTGGCCTTCGCGTGGAAGGCCTGCCGCGCGGTCAAGTCCAACGCGATCCTGCTCGCCAAGGACGGCGCCTCGGTCGGCGTCGGCATGGGTCAGGTCAACCGGGTGGACTCGGCGAAGCTCGCCGTCGAGCGGGCGGGCGCGGAGCGCGCGCGGGGCTCGTACGCGGCCTCGGACGCCTTCTTCCCCTTCGCCGACGGGCTGGAGATCCTGACGGCGGCCGGCATCAAGGCCGTCGTGCAGCCGGGCGGTTCGATGCGGGACGAACTGGTCATCGAGGCCGCGAAGGCGGCCGGCGTGACCATGTACCTCACGGGCACCCGCCACTTCTTCCACTGACGGGACCCGCACGACGTACCGAAGGCCGCCCCCCGCAGTGCGGGGGGCGGCCTTCGGCTTGTTTCAAGCGGTACCGACTACTTCTTCACGACGATCGTGCCGGCGGCACGGTCGTGCCAGCCCTGCAGCTTGCCCGAGTTGTCGAAGAAGGGGGAGAGGTAGACCAGGAGCTGACCGATGCCGCAGAGGAACGCGCCGACCATCGGGATGATCCAGCGGATGAAGCCGCCGCCGAGGCCCGGGTTCTGGCCGGTGTTCTCCTTGACGACCTTCAGACCGAGCGCCAGCTTGCCGACCGTCGCGCCCACGAACGCGATCATCAGCCATTCGTAGAGGAGCGTGGCGACGAAGAAGATCAGGATGGCGCCGAAGAACGCGGCGATGATGCCACCGGCCGCCTCGGCCTGGTTGTTGACGCAGCTCTGGTACGCGACGGCGTCCATCCCGGTGCAGTCGTCCAGGGACTTGGAGGCACCGAAGATGCCCGCCATGCCGATCGAGCTGAAGATGAGGTACAGCACGAAGATGATCGCGCCGTCGATCGCGCGGGCGCCGAAGCGACGGCCCATCGTGGCGACGCCGACGGTGCCGAGGCCGGCGACATTGATGAAGCCGTTGTTGGCCTGCAGCGTGCCGGGGGCCTGCGGGGGCACGGCGCCGTAGGGGGCCTGACCCGGCTGCTGCGGGTAGCCGTAGCCGCCCTGCGGCGGGACGCCCTGCGGGGCCTGCTGGGGGTAGCCGTAGCCCGGCTGCTGCCCCTGCGGGTTCTGGCCCTGCGGGTTCTGCGGCTGCTGGCCGTAGGGGTTGTTCGGGTCGCCGAAGCTCATCTTGGGTGGTTCCTCCGTGGAAGTGCGGGGACGCACGGCAAGGCAAGGAGGAAACAACTTGGATGCGGTCCGCCCCCCGGCACTGCCCGCGGCACTCTTTACCCGTGCATGGTGGTCCCCCCGGGGATTCCTTGTCCAGTTGGTTCCTGATGTAGCCCCTACTTGTTGTGCAAGTGCAACCAACCGGGCACCCTTGCGACTCCCTTGACTGGAACCGGGAGCGGTCCATCCGCGAGGATGGGGGACATGACCGCCCAGATTCTCGATGGCAAGGCCACCGCAGCCGCGATCAAGTCCGAACTGACCGCCCGAGTGGCGGCGCTGAAGGAACGGGGCATCACCCCGGGCCTCGGCACCCTGCTGGTCGGTGACGATCCGGGCAGCCGTTGGTACGTCAACGGCAAGCACAAGGACTGCGCCGAGGTCGGCATCGCCTCCATCCAGCGCGAACTGCCCGCGACGGCCTCCCAGGAGGACATCGAGGCGGTCGTGCGGGAGCTGAACGCGAACCCCGACTGCACCGGCTACATCGTCCAACTCCCGCTCCCCAAGGGCATCGACACCAACCGTGTCCTGGAGCTGATGGAGCCGACCAAGGACGCCGACGGCCTGCACCCGATGTCGCTCGGCCGGCTGGTGCTGAACGAGCCCGGCCCACTGCCCTGCACCCCGTACGGGATCGTCGAGCTGCTGCGCCACCACAAGGTCGAGATCAACGGCGCGCACGTCGTCGTCCTCGGCCGGGGCATCACCGTGGGCCGCTCCATCGGGCTCCTGCTGACCCGCAAGTCTGAGAACGCCACCGTGACCCTGTGCCACACCGGTACGCGCGACCTCTCCGGGCTGCTGCGCCAGGCGGACATCGTCGTCGCGGCGGCGGGCGTCGCGCACCTGGTCAAGCCGGAGGACGTGAAGCCGGGCGCGGCCGTGCTCGACGTGGGCGTGAGCCGCGACGAGAACGGCAAGATCGTCGGGGACGTCCACCCGGGCGTCGCCGAGGTGGCGGGCTGGATCTCCCCGAACCCGGGCGGCGTCGGTCCCATGACGCGGGCGCAGCTGCTGGTCAACGTCGTCGAGGCGGCGGAGCGGATCACCGGTGAGGGCTGAGGGCGAGGCGGGCCCGGAGGCGGCCGCCGAGGGCCCCGAGGAGGGCGCCCGGGCGACGGGTCCGACCGGGTCGACGGGTGCGACGGGGTCGGCAGGGTCGGCAGGGTCGGCCGAGACCGGGGAGTCCCCGGATCCGGCTGCGGCTCCGGCTGGGGCTGCCGCCGACACCGCCACCCCCGGGGCGAAGTCCCGACGGTTCCCCTCCGTCACGCGGGACACCGCCCGGCCCGAGGGCGGCGGTCGGGCCGCGCCCGGGGACGCCCCCGCGCCGGCCCGTCAGTGGCCGATGCTCAGCGTCCTGTCCGCCACCGCCGTCGGATTGTTGCTCACCGCGATGGGGCACCCCCGGGTCGGCTGCCTGCTCATCGGTGTCGCGCTGATCGGGGCCGCCGTGATGCGCCGCGTCCTGCCCTCGGTGGGCATGCTCGCGGTGCGCTCCCGTTTCACGGACATGGTCACGTACGGGCTGTTGGGCGTGGCGATCACGCTGCTGGCGCTGGTCATGGAACCGCAGCCGTGGCTGCGGATCCCCTTCCTGGAGACCGCCGTCCGCTTCACCGTCCGCTAGCGGTAGCCCCCGACGGATCGGCGAGCGCGGTCAGGGCCGCCGCGATCGCCGGGTGGGTCTCGGTGCCCGCACGGACCAGTGCCTCCAGGGTCCGCCCCGGCCCGGGCAGTTCCCGTACGACCGTGCCCGGCGGCGGGGCGTCGCACATCAGTCGGGGCAGGAGCGACACGGCCCGGCCGGTGGCGACCAGCCAGAGCCCGGCCCGCAGGTCCGCGCAGTCGTGCGCCACGCGCGGGGTGAAGCCGGCGTTGCGGCAGGTGTGCAGGAGCATCTCCCGGCAGCTGCTCGGGGCCGGCGCGGACACCCAGTCGACCGTGCGCAGCGCCGCGAGTCCGTCCCGCTCGAAGGCGGGGACGAGCGCCTCGGGCAGTGCCAGGCAGAGCGGGTCCTCGAACAGCGGGACGGCGGTGGTGCCGCTCGCGGGCGGGGCGCCGAGCAGCGGGTAGGCGTACGTGACCGCCAGGTCGAGGCGGCGCCGGCGCAGCAACGGCACGGCCTCCTCCGGGTCGGCCTGCACGATGCGCGGCCTGAGCCCGGGGTGGCGTACGGCGAGGGCGGCGACGAGCGGGGCGGCGACCGTCGCGAGGGCGCTCGGGGCGCAGCCGACGGTGAGCTCGCCGACCGGCCCCGCGTCGAGGGCCCGGACGGCCCCCTCGGCACGCTCCAGGGCGGCCAGTACGGGGTCGCAGGCGGCGGCCAGGGCCGTTCCGGCGGGGGTGAGGCGCAGCCCGCGCCCCTCCCGTTCGACGAGGGCGGCGCCGGCCTCGGCCTCCAGGGCGCGCAACTGCTGGGAGACCGCCGAGGGGGTGACCCGGTGCAGGTCGGCGACGACGGTCACCCTGCCGTGTTCCGCCAGGTCCCTGAGGATGATCAGCCGCTTCACGTCAAGCATGAGTTCATCTTAATGGTCCGTGTAGCAGAGGTAGCTGGACTTCACATTCACGGCCCGCGATGCTCGTGCCATGAACCCCTTGAAGGTGCTCGTCATCGGCGCGAACGGAACCCTGGGCAGTGCGGTCGTCACCGCCCTGCGCGAGCGCGGCCACCAGGTGGCCACCGCCTCCCGCACGCACGCGGACGTCACCGTCGACATCACCGACCCGGAGTCGATCCGGGCCATGTACGCACGGGTGGGCGCCGTGGACGCGGTGGCCTGCGCCGCCGGCAACGTCCCCTGGTTCCCGCTGGCCGAGCTGGGCACCGCCGACGTCCGCGCCGGGCTCGAAGGCAAGGTCGTCAGCCAGGTCGAGCTGGTCCGCCAGGGAGCCGCCGTCCTGCCCGACCACGCCTCCTACACCCTCATCACCGGAATCCTGGCCCGCGAGCCCCTGCTCTCGGGCTCGGTCGCCTCCCTCGTCAACGGCGCCGTCGAGGCCTTCGTACGGGCCGCCGCCATCGAACTCCCGGGCCGCCAGCGGATCAACGCCGTCAGCCCGACCGTCTTCACCGAGTCCCTGGACGTCTACGGGGACACCTTCGCCGGATTCGACCCGGTGCCGGTCGCCCGCGCGGCGAACGCCTACGTCAAGTCCGTGGAGGGGCACCGGACGGGACAGGTCTTCCGCGTGGAGTAGAGGCGCCCGGCGCGACGCGGCCCGGGGTCCTGCGGCGAGGTCCGGCGACGGGTCCGGCGCCCCGTCGGGCCTTCGAAAGGCAGGCGCCGTGTGCCGCGCACCACAGGGGCCCGGGGATTGGGGGGCGCGCGGGTCGGATAGCCTGACGGAGGATGTCTCTTCACGTCAAGATTCACAGGCAGCGAAGCGGCGTCCTCCCAGCACCTTGGGGTCCAGCACATGGGGCAGGGACGCCCCACCGCCAGCTGTCTAACGGAGAAGGCCATGACCCGCACTCCCGTGAATGTCACCGTGACCGGCGCTGCCGGCCAGATCGGCTACGCGCTGCTCTTCCGCATCGCGTCCGGCCACCTGCTCGGCGCGGACGTGCCGGTCAAGCTCCGCCTCCTGGAGATCCCCCAGGGCATGAAGGCCGCCGAGGGCACGGCCATGGAGCTCGACGACTGCGCCTTCCCGCTGCTCGCCGGCATCGACATCTTCGACGACCCGAACAAGGGCTTCGAGGGCGCCAACGTCGCGCTGCTCGTGGGCGCCCGCCCGCGCACCAAGGGCATGGAGCGCGGTGACCTGCTCTCCGCCAACGGCGGCATCTTCAAGCCGCAGGGCGCCGCGATCAACGCGAACGCCGCGGACGACATCAAGGTCCTGGTCGTGGGCAACCCGGCCAACACCAACGCGCTCATCGCGCAGGCCGCCGCCCCGGACGTACCGGCCGAGCGCTTCACCGCGATGACCCGCCTGGACCACAACCGCGCGATCTCGCAGCTGGCCGCCAAGACCGGCGCCGCCGTCTCCGACATCAAGCGCCTCACCATCTGGGGCAACCACTCGGCGACCCAGTACCCGGACATCTTCCACGCGGAGATCGCCGGCAAGAACGCCGCCGAACTCGTCAACGACGAGCTGTGGCTGGCCGACACCTTCATCCCGACCGTCGCCAAGCGCGGCGCCGCGATCATCGAGGCCCGTGGCGCGTCCTCGGCCGCCTCGGCCGCCAACGCCGCCATCGACCACGTGCACACCTGGGTCAACGGCACCGCCGCGGGCGACTGGACCTCGATGGGCATCCCGTCGGACGGCTCCTACGGCGTCCCGGAGGGCATCATCTCCTCCTTCCCCGTCACCACCAAGGACGGCAAGTACGAGATCGTCCAGGGCCTGGACATCAACGAGTTCTCCCGTGCGCGCATCGACGCGTC
This sequence comes from Streptomyces sp. NPDC088097, assembly GCF_044741845.1. Lineage (NCBI taxonomy): Bacteria > Bacillati > Actinomycetota > Actinomycetes > Kitasatosporales > Streptomycetaceae > Streptomyces > Streptomyces sp. NPDC088097. Next base: position 750,179 of record NZ_JBIUTJ010000001.1, on the reverse strand, counting down.
CGTGGCGGAGCTCGTCGAGGAGCGCGACGCGGTGCGCGAGCTCGGCCTGATCTGATCCGACCGCGGACCCGTCGGTCCGCAGGTGAACACCGAAGCGCCCCCGCCAAACCCGGCCGGGGCGCTTTGGCGTGAATCGACCTGTCCGGGCGCCGTGGGTGGAAATAAGGTCACTCGGTGAGCGAGCACCTGATCCCCCCTCAGCCCGGTGACGTCCCCCGGCCGGTCGCGAGTGACGGGCGGCCCCCGGTGCATCCCGCCCTCAGCGAATCCGGCCGGTTGCTGTGCGCCGGAACCTACCTCGACGCCCCGTACCGCGATCGGGTGATCGACGAGCTGTTCGTGCACGAGGAGCGGATCGCCGCCCCCTCGTACGGGTTCGACGCGACCCGCGTCCTCGCCCACGCGCTGCGCGCCCGCCGCATCGAGATCGCCTGGGCCGCGGCGATCCTCGGCGCCTGGTTCATCGGCTCCCTGCTGACCGGCGGAACCCTCGCGGCGTTACTCGTGCCCTTCCTGCTGTTCAGCCTGTCCCGTTGGCTGCGCCGGCGCGAGAGCGGCCCGGCCCGCTTCCTCGGCGTGGTGGTCCTGATCGCCACCTGGGTGATGCTGCTGCTCGTGGTCATCGGGCTGTGGGCGTACCTGGCCGCCGCCTCGTGGGACCTGGTCGAATTCGGCCGGCTGTTGTCCGGCGACGACGGCCGCTACGGCGGCTACGGGAGCGATTCCGTCTACGGCGGCTCCGCGTACGGCGACGGCGACGGCGGCGCGGGAACGGGCGCCCTGCTGTGGCTGCTGCCCGCGGCCTTCGCGGGCATCGTCGCCCTCGTCGGCCTCCAACGCGGCCACGCCGCCCGCGTCATCGCCACGCAACTCTCCCCGGACCGGTACGCCGACCGGGCCCGCGATCCCGCCGAAGCCTCGCAGGGCGCCCGCTTCGCCCGGGTCGGGGCGCGCATCCTGGGCGAGCAGTACGCGCCGCTGGTCATGTACAACATCGGCGATCCGTTCTGCGGCGCGGGGGAGCCGTTCCGGCCCTGGCAGCTCTCGGTCGAACTGCGCCGGCGCGAGGGCCCCGACGCCGGCCGCGAGCCGTACCCCGTCACCAACGCGCACATCGTGGAGCGGATCGTGCCGCTCCTGCACGCCCTGCGGGTGCCCTCCCCGCACGGCTCCCCGCAGGCGCGCGAGGCCGTACTGGACCGGCTGCGCGAGCTGGTCGTCGACGAGTGCGTCTTCCTGCCGGCCGTCGGCCTGCCGCACCGGGACAGCGCGCCCCTGGGCCCGGAGCACTTCGCCGCGCACCGCCTCGGCGCCATCGAGGAGGGCGGGGAGCGCCGCCGCCACTTCCTGCGCGTCCGGGTCGGGGGGTGGGACGAGAACCTGGTCGTCACCGTCTTCGTACGGGTCCACACCCAGGGCCGGATGTTGATGCTGGAGGTGGCCCCGCACGTGCTGCTCCCCGTACGGGCCCGCTTCCGCGACGCCGACGCCGACGCCCACCGCCTGCTGCACAACAACTGGTTCGGCACGGCGGCCTCGGCCCTCGCCGCCACTCCCGGGTCCTTCCTGACCGCCGTCACCACCCTGGCTCGGGGAGCGGCCAGTTGGTGGCGGATCGCCACCGGCGGCCACGGCGGCGCCCGGCCGCAAGGGCCGCGGGCCTCGGTGCGGGAACTCGGATCGAGCGACGAGGGCTCCCTCTTCCACCTCATGGACCTCGACCGGTACCTGAAAACCGTTCAGGACCGGGTGGTCGGCGGGGTTACCGTCGCTCTGCACGAAGCGGGCTGGCACACGGACGAGTTCGCCCGGCGCGCCGTCCACGTCGCGGAGGGCGGCGTGTTCATCCAATCGGTGAACGGCAGCGCCTTCAGCGTCGGCGGCACCGGACACGACAACACCGTCCGCGGCGGCGGTACGGGCAGCGGCAAGGGGAGCAGCGGTGGAAAGTAACGGCGACGGGTCCTCGATCAGCATCGGCGACATCAGCGGCAGCGCGTTCAGCATCGGCGGCGACCAGAACACCAACACCGTGAACCACGGGGGTACGGCGGAGGCCGCTCCCGGGGCGGAAGAACTCCTGGAGGCGGTCCGCGAGCTGCGCGCCGCGCTCGTCCGGCTGCCCCGCGGCCCGGAACGCTCCGGACTCGACTCCGCACTGGACGAGGCCGCCGGTGAGCTGGAGGAGGCCGGGGAGATCCGGCCCGGCCTGCCCGCACGGTTGCGCGGAGCGCTGGAGCGGTGGGCCCCGCTGGTGGAGTCGGTGAGCGCCGCCACCGCGCTGGGCGAGCTGCTCGTCTCGTTGGGAGGCTGACCGGTGGCCCCTTCCGACGACGCCCGGTGGGATCCGCAGGCCCAGCGCTGGGAGTGGGGCCCGCGACCCGCCCCGCCGGGGGAGCCCGGGTCCGCGGGGGACGGGCAGGCCGGGTCCGGCCTCCCGCTCCAGCCGCTCCCGTCCCAGCCGCAGCCGTCCGAGCCGCAGTCGTACCCGCTCCAGCCGCTGCCGTCGCTTCCGCCGGCGCCGCCCGCGTACCCGCCGTGGAGTCCGCAGCCGTCGGCGCCCGCGCCGCCTCCGCCGCGCGTCGGGGCGCACCCGTGGCGGGGCCCGTTGCTCGCCGGTGTCGTGGCCGCGGCGGTCGCGGGCGGGGGAGTGGCGGCGTGGATGCTGCTGGGCCGGACGCAGCCGTCGACCGCCGCCGGGGGTGCGTCCGCCCCTTCGGCGGTGTCCCCGGCGGTGACGGGCCCGGCCGGCGGGGGCCCGGGTGCGCCGGTGGACGCGAGCACGAGTCCCCGTACGAGTACGAGTCCGAGCGGCTCGCCGAGCGCCGCCGGGCCCGGCTCCACGGTCGTGCGCGACGACGCGGGCTTCTCCGTGGCCGTCCCCTCCGGCTGGCAGCGCAGCCGCGACGAGACCGGCAGCGGGTCCTTCTACCGCCTGCCGGGGGACCGCGCCGCCCTGTTGCAGATCTTCAAGGTCGTGGAGGATCCGGCCACCGGGGCCTGCGAGTTGCTGGGGCTGTCCTCGCGGAACCTGGCCGGCGGGACCTCCGGCTACCGGCAGGTCTCCCTGGACCCGGTCGGCGGCGGTTCGGCCTGCGAACTGGTCTACGAGTACGACAGCGCGGAGTCCCGCGGCCGCCGCCGGGGCATGGAGCGGATCGTCTCCACCCCCGACGGCACGCGGTGGGCCCTGCTGGCGGCCGGTCCGGCCGCCGAGTCCGCCACCACCCGGGCGAACCTGACGGCGGCGCTGGACTCGTTCCGGCCCGAGTGACCCGTGGGCGAGGAGCGCCGAGGGGCGTCAGGCCTTCTTGTACATGCCCGGGGTGTAGTGCCCCGGGAGCGCGCGGGAGGTGACGGCGAAGCGGTTCCACACGTTGATCGTCGCGATGAGCCCGATCAGGTGGGCCAGCTCGGTTTCCTCGAAGTGCGCGGCGGCCCGCTCGTAGACCGCGTCGGGCACGAAGCCGTCGGTCAGGACGGTCACGGCCTCGGTCAGCTCGATCGCCGCGAGCTCCTTCTCCGTGTAGAAGTGGCGCGACTCCTCCCAGGCGCTGAGCTGCACGACGCGCTCGACGGTCTCGCCCGCCGCCAACGCGTCCTTGGTGTGCATGTCCAGACAGAAGGCGCAGTGGTTGATCTGCGAGGCGCGGATCTTGACGAGCTCGGCGATGACCGGGTCCACACCCTTCTCGGACGCGGTGTTCAGGGCGAGGACGGCCCGGTAGACCTCGGGGGCGAGCTTGCCGATGTTCATCCGGGGGGTGTGCTCGGGGGCGAGCCCGCGGGCCTCGGTGGTGGTCGTGGTGGTGTGCGCTGCGTTGTCCATGCCTCCACCCTAGGAAGACATCGGCCCGCGAGTATGGTCCACATTCATGACGGGAACATGGGCCACTTTCGGAGCGGACCTCCACCTCGACCTCGCGGCCGTGACGGGTGTACGGGGCCTTCGGGCCGCGCTGACGGAGTCCCTGAGGGAGGCGGCGCGGACGGGACGGCTGGGGCCCGGGACCAGACTGCCGTCCTCCCGCAGCCTCGCCGCCGACCTGGGCATCGCCCGCAACACGGTGGCGGAGGCGTACGGGGAACTCGTCGCCGAGGGCTGGCTGACGGCCCGCCAGGGCTCCGGGACCCGGGTCGCCGCACGGGCCCGCCCGCGCCGCCCGGCGGCCGCCGCGCCGCCGCTGCGACCCCCGGCGCGGCGGGGCCCCTCGTACAGCCTGGTCCCCGGCTCCCCCGACCTCGGCGCCTTCCCCCGCGCGGGCTGGCTGGCGGCGGCCCGGCGGGCCGTCAACGCCGCCCCGAACGAGGCCTTCGGCTACCAGGCGGACGCGCGCGGTCGGCCGGAGCTGCGGGAGGCCCTGGCCGGCTACCTGGCCAGGGCGCGCGGGGTGTACGCCGATCCGGAGCGGATCGTGCTGTGCGCCGGTTTCGCGCACGCGCTGATGCTGCTCGGTCGGACCCTGCGCGAGGGGCGCTCGCGGGAGGTGGCGGTGGAGGGGTACAGCCTCGACTTCCACCGGGAGATCCTCGCCAAGGCCGGGCTGCGGACCAGACCGCTGTGGGTGGACGGGGCCGGCGCGCGCACCGGGGACCTCGCGGGGCTCGGCCCCCGGGTGGGCGCGGTGCTGCTGACCCCGGCGCACCAGTTCCCGACGGGCGTCGCGCTCACGCCGCAGCGGCGGGCGGCGGCGGTGGACTGGGCGCGGACCACCGGCGGCCTGATCCTGGAGGACGACTACGACGGGGAGTTCCGCTACGACCGCCAGTCGATCGGCGCCCTCCAGGGCCTGGACCCGGACCGGGTGGTCTACCTCGGCACCGCCAGCAAGTCCCTGGCCCCGGGGCTGCGGATGGGCTGGATGGTGGTCCCGCCGGAGTGGCTGGACCGGGTGCTGGAGGCCAAGGGGCGCTCCGACTGGTCCTCCAGCGCCCTGGACCAGCTCACCCTGGCGGAGTTCCTCACCTCCGGGGCCTACGACCGCCACGTGCGCGGCATGCGGCTGCACTACCGGCGCCGCCGCGACGAGTTGGTGGCGGCGGTGGCGGGGCGGGTCCCGGTGTCGGGCATCGCGGCCGGGCTGCACGCGGTGCTGGACCTGCCCGAGGGGGCCGAGCGGACCACGCTCCAGGCCGCCGCCTGGCAGGGCCTGGCCCTGGAGGGGCTGGGACGCTACCGCCACCCCGCATCGGCGATGCCGCCCCGGGAGGCCCTGGTGGTCGGCTACGGCACCCCCTCCGGGAGCGCCTGGACCCCCACCCTGGCGGCCCTCGCCACCACCCTGCCCTGAGGCTCGCGCGGAGGTGGCCCGCCCGCCCCCGCCCCCACCACGCCGGGGTCAGGCGGCCCGCGACGGCTCCGGCTCCGGCTCGCCGAAGCGGGACAGGGCCAGGGCGCCGGCCACCGCCACCGCGAAGCCGAGGACCGCCAGCCAGGTGAACCCCTCGCGGGTGCGGTCGCCGAGCCAGACCACGCCCACCACCGCCGGGCCGATCGTCTCGCCCAGGACCAGGCCGGCCGTCGCCGCCGTCACCGAACCGCGTTGCAGGGCGGAGGTCAGCAACAGGAACGCCGCCGCCCCGCCCAACAGGAGCGCGTACAAGGCGGGGTTGCGCAGCTCCGACACCGAGAGGGAGTCGATGAGGCGCACCGAGACCTCCACCACCCCGAAGCCCGTGCCCGCGGCCAGGCCGAGCACCAGCGCGCGCGAGCCGTCGGGCAGTCGGCCCGCCGCGGCGCCGACCAGCAGCACCAGTACCGCCACGCCCAGCAGCCCCCACTTCAGCGCGAGCGAGCCCTCTCCCGAGCCCTCCTCGCCGGAGGCCAGCCCGAGCATCAACAGGCCCGCGCACACCACCGCCACCGCGCCCCACTCCGTGCGCGACAGCCGTGCCCCCATCAGCCGGGCCGCGACCACCGCCGTCACCGCGAGGCTCGCGGCCAGCGCCGCGCCCACCGCGTAGATCGGGAGGTGGCGCAGGGCGATGATCTGGAGGACGAAGCCGACGGAGTCCAGCCCGAGTCCGGCCAGGTAGCGCCACTGCCGCACCGCCCGCAGGAACAGGGCCGTGTCCACGCCCGAGCCGGTCCCCGGCTCCGCCGCCCGCGCGGCCATCGCCTGGAGCACCGACGCCGTACCGAAGCAGACGGCCGCACCCAGCGCGCAAATCATCCCAATCAGCACGAGCCCGACTGTAGGCCCTGCCGCCCGCGCCGGCCGTGACAAGGGTGTGACGGCGGCCGGATTCCAAACCTCCGTGCCCCCGGCCTACTCTGTCGGCACTACGCCATCCAGGGGGAGCGAATACAGGCCATGGAATCCAGCGCCACCACCACAGCCACCAGCGCCACCACCACAGCCGCCACGGCGGGCACCACGCGCACCGCGAGCACCACCGTCACCGGAGCGGGCGCCGCCGCCACGCGCCGCCGCATGCGCTCCGGCGCCGTCGCCCTCGGCGGCATGGGCCTGCTCGCCGTCACCCTCGTGGCCTGCGGGAGCGGCGACGATCCCGACAAACGCTGCGCCTCCCGGTCCACCCTGGACCACCTGAACATGAAGGACTGCTCCACGGGCGGCCACGGCGCGTACTACTACGGCGGCAGCGTCAACAAGGGCAAGGTGAAGGACGGCAGCTTCGACAAGCCCTCCGTCACCCGCGGCGGCATCGGCAACAGCCACAGCAAGAGCTCGGGCGGCTGAGCGCACCCATGGAGCGCCACACCATCGAGCCCCGCCCGGACTGGCAGAAGACCGTCGAGGAGCAGGGGCTGATCTACCCCCTGACCCGCTACCCCGACGACTCGCTGCGCCCCTACTGGGACGAGAGCGCGTACTACGCCTTCACGCTCCCCGAGGTCGAGGCGCTGGAGGAGGTCGTGGAGGAGCTGCACGCCATGTGCCTGGCCGCCGCCGCGCACATCGTCGAGCACGACCGTTTCGCGGACCTCGGCGTCACCGACCCCAAGGTGGCCGCGCTGATCGCCGAGTCCTGGCGCCGGCGCGCCGAACAGCCGTCCCTCTACGGCCGGTTCGACCTGCGCTACGAGGGGCCCGAGAGCCCCGCCAAGATGCTGGAGTACAACGCCGACACCCCCACCTCCCTGGTCGAGGCGGCGAGCCCGCAGTGGTTCTGGATGGAGGAGCGCTTCCCCGGCGCCGACCAGTGGAACTCCCTCCACGAGCGCCTCGTCGAGGCCTGGCGCCGACAGGCCGAGCTGCTGCCGCCCGGCCCGTTGCACTTCGCGCACTCCGAGACGGACGAGCTGGGCGAGGACCTGATGACGGTGGCCTACCTCCAGGAGACCGCCGAACAGGCCGGCCTGGAGACGCACGCCCTGTCGGTGGAGCAGATCGGCTGGGACAGCCTCTCGGGCCGGTTCGTCGACGAGAAGCTCCGCTTCATCCGCGGCTGCTTCAAGCTCTACCCGTGGGAGTGGCTGGCCACGGACGAGTTCGGCCCGCAGGTCCTCGGCACCTACGACCACGGCGGCGGCTCCGGCACCACCGCCTGGATCGAACCGCTGTGGAAGATGCTGCTGTCCAACAAGGCACTGCTGGCGATCCTGTGGGAGCTGTTCCCGGAGCACCCGAACCTGCTGCCGGCCTACCTCGACGGCCCCCGCGAGCTGGCCGCCCCGGACGGGCCCGGCTACGTGGCCAAGCCCCTCCTGGGGCGCGAGGGCGCCGGGGTCACCCTGCACGGGGCGGGCGGGGACGGGGAGCCGTTCACCCCCGAGGAGGGGGAGGCGTACGTCTTCCAGGCCCTCGCGCCGCTGCCCGACTTCGACGGCAACCGCGTCGTGCTCGGAGCCTGGGTGGTCGAGGAGGAGGCCGCCGGGCTCGGCATCAGGGAATCGGCGGGGCCGGTCACGGACGAGTACGCCCGCTTCCTGCCCCACGTCATCCTCTGACCCGGCAGGGCCGTCCCGCGGCCCGTGCGGCCCGTCAGGCGAGCACGGCCCGGAGCCGGTCCAGCCCCCAGTCCAGGTCCTCCTTGGAGATCACCAGCGGCGGGGCGATCCGGATCGTGGAGCCGTGGGTGTCCTTCACCAGCACCCCGCGCTCCATCAGCCGCTCGGAGATCTCCCGGCCCGTCCCGCGGGCCGGGTCGACGTCCACGCCCGCCCACAGGCCCCGCCCGCGCACGGCGGTCACCGCGCCCGCGCCGACCATGAGGTTCAGCTCCCGGTGGAGGTGGTCGCCGAGTTCGGTGGCCCGCTGCTGGTACTCGCCCGAGCGCAGCATCGCGATCACCTCCAGGGCGACGGCGCAGGCGAGGGGGTTCCCGCCGAAGGTGGAGCCGTGCTCGCCGGGCCGGAACACCCCGAGCACGTCCCGGTCGGCGACCACCGCGGACACGGGCACGACCCCGCCGCCGAGCGCCTTGCCCAGGAGGTACACGTCGGGGACGACGCCCTCGTGCTCGCACGCGAAGGTCTTCCCGGTGCGGCCCAGGCCCGACTGGATCTCGTCGGCGATGAAGAGCACGTTCCGCTCGCGGGTCAGCTCCCGGACGCCCCGGAGGTAGCCGGCGGGCGGTACGAGCACCCCGGCCTCGCCCTGGATCGGCTCCAGGAGCACGGCCACGGTGTTCTCGGTGACGGCGTGGGAGAGCGCGGTGAGGTCCCCGTACGGGACGATCTCGAAGCCGGGGGTGTACGGGCCGAAGTGGTCGCGGGCGTCGTGGTCGGTGGAGAAGGACACGATGGTGGTGGTCCGGCCGTGGAAGTTGTCCGCCGCCACCACGATCTTGGCGTGGCCGTCGGGGACGCCCTTGACCTCGTAGCCCCACTTGCGGGCCGTCTTGACCGCCGTTTCCACGGCCTCCGCGCCCGTGTTCATGGGCAGCACCATCTCCTTGCCGCACAGGGCGGCGAGTTGGGTGCAGAAGTCGGCGAAGCGGTCGTGGTGGAAGGCGCGGGAGGTGAGGGTGACCCGCTCCAGCTGGGCGCGGGCCGCGTCCAGCAGACGGCGGTTGCCGTGGCCGAAGTTGAGCGCCGAGTAGCCGGCGAGCAGGTCCAGGAAGCGGCGTCCCTCCACGTCCGTCATCCACGCGCCCTCGGCCGAGGCCACGACGACGGGCAGGGGGTGGTAGTTGTGCGCGCTGTGCGCGTCGGCGGCGCGGATGGCGTCGGCGGTGGCGGCGCCGGTGGGCGCGGCGGTGGCATCGGCAGTGGTCGACACGGGGTCTCCGATCGGTCGGTCTTCCGTCCGTCTGGCCTGGTCCGGCCGGGCCGGTGACGTAAGGGTGGCGTCCTTTCTATCGTCGCTCGGATCGTGGGCGGAGAAACCTTTCGACCGGCGCGCCCGCTAAGGTGTGCGGTACGCACGGCGACTGGCGCACGGAGAACGAACTCCGGGGGAGTCGTGCGCGCACGACCGCACACAGGGCCGCTCGCCTGGGCCTCGCGGGGACGAGAGACGACATCGACCCCGGAGGAACCGCCATGAGCGCGAACCACCGTCACCCCGCCCTGCTCGCCACCGATCCCGAGCTGGCGTCCTTCATCGCCGCCGAGGAGAACCTCCAGGCGGAGACCCTGCGCCTGATCCCGAGCGAGAACTACGTGTCCGCGGCCGTGCTGGAGGCCTCCGGCACCGTCCTGCAGAACAAGTACAGCGAGGGCTACCCGGGCCGCCGCTACTACGAGGGCCAGCAGAACATCGACCGCGTCGAGGCCCTGGCCGTCGAGCGGGCGAAGGGGCTGTTCGGCGTGGACCACGCCAATGTGCAGCCGTACTCCGGCTCCCCGGCGAACCTGGCCGTCTACCTGGCCTTCGCGAAGCCCGGCGACACGGTGATGGGCATGGCCCTGCCGATGGGCGGCCACCTCACGCACGGCTGGGGCGTCTCGGCGACCGGTTCCTGGTTCCGCGGGGTCCAGTACGGGGTCCGCGCCGACACCGGGCTCATCGACTACGACGCGGTGCGCGACCTCGCGTTCAAGGAACGCCCGAAGATCATCTTCTGTGGCGGCACGGCCCTGCCCCGCACCATCGACTTCGCGGCCTTCGCCGACATCGCCCGCGAGACCGGCTCGGTGCTCGTCGCCGACGTGGCCCACATCGCGGGCCTGATCGCGGGCGGCGCCCACCCCTCCCCGGTGCCGCACGTGGACGTGGTGTCCACCACCACCCACAAGACCCTGCGCGGCCCGCGCGGCGCGATGCTCATGTGCAAGGAGGAGCACGCGAAGGCCATCGACAAGGCGGTCTTCCCCGGCCTCCAGGGCGGCCCGCACAACCAGACCACCGCCGGCATCGCGGTGGCCCTGCACGAGGCGGCCCAGCCCTCCTTCACCGCGTACGCCCACGCGGTCGTCGCCAACGCCAAGGCGCTCGCCGCGGCCCTGCTGGAGCGGGGCTTCGACCTGGTCTCGGGCGGCACCGACAACCACCTGATCCTGATCGACCTGACGGGCAAGGACGTCCCCGGCAAGGTCGCCGCCAAGGCCCTGGACCGGGCCGGGATCGTCGTCAACTACAACACCGTGCCGTTCGACCCGCGCAAGCCCTTCGACCCCTCGGGCATCCGGATCGGAACCCCGTCCCTGACCTCGCGCGGCCTGACCGCCGCGCACATGCCGCTGGTCGCCGAATGGATCTCCCGGGCCGTGGACGCCGCCGCCAAGGGCGACGAGCCGGCGCTCGCCGCCGTCCGCGCCGAGGTCACCTCGCTGATGGCGGCCTTCCCGGCCCCGGGCCTGCCGCTCGCCTGACCCGGTCCGGCCCGACCCCGCACGGCCGCCGCGCCGGCGCGTTCGCGTCGGCGCGGGGCCGGAGCCCGCCGGGCACCTGAGAGAATGGGGCCATGGCTTCTGATCGTCCCCGCGCGCTCTCCGGCATCCAGCCCACCTCCGGCTCGTTCCACCTCGGGAACTACCTCGGAGCGATCCGCCAGTACGTCGCCCTCCAGGAGACGCACGACGCGTTCTACATGGTCGTCGACCTGCACGCGATCACCATGCCGCAGGATCCGAGGGAACTCCGCGCGAACACCCGGCTCTCCGCCGCCCAGCTCCTCGCCGCCGGCCTGGACCCGGAGCGCTGCACCCTCTTCATCCAGAGCCACGTGCCCGAGCACGCGCAGCTCGGATGGGTCATGAACTGCATCACCGGCTTCGGCGAGGCCGGCCGGATGACGCAGTTCAAGGACAAGTCCGCCAAGGGCGGCGTCAACAGCGCCAGCGTCGGCCTGTTCACGTACCCGATCCTCCAGGTCGCCGACATCCTGCTCTACCAGGCGAACGCGGTCCCCGTCGGCGAGGACCAGCGCCAGCACATCGAGCTGACCCGCGACCTGGCCGAGCGCTTCAACCAGCGCTTCGGGAAGACCTTCACGCTCCCCGCCGCGCACATCGTCAAGGAGGTCGCGAAGATCTACGACCTCCAGGACCCGGCGATCAAGATGTCGAAGTCGGCGTCGTCCCCCAAGGGCCTGATCAACCTCCTCGACGAGCCCAAGGTCACCGAGAAGAAGATCAAGAGCGCCGTCACCGACACCGGGACGGAGATCCGCTTCGACCCGGCGGAGAAGCCCGGCGTCAGCAACCTGCTCACGATCTACTCCACCCTCACGGGGGACGCGATCCCCGAGCTGGAGGCCAGGTACGAGGGCAAGGGCTACGGCGCGCTCAAGACCGACCTGGCGGGCGTGATGGTCGACTTCGTCACACCCTTCAAGCAGCGCACCCAGGAGTACCTGGACGACCCGGAGACCCTGGACTCCCTGCTGGCCAAGGGTGCGGAGAAGGCCCGCGCCGTCGCAGCCGAGACCCTGGCGCAGGCCTACGACCGGCTCGGCTTCCTGCCCGCCAAGCACTGACGGACCGAGGCCCCTGGCGGCCGAGGGGGTGCGGGCGCCACACTGGGGCGCAGCACTCACGCACACGACGGAGGAGAGACACGTGGGGACCGTAACGCTCGGCGTTTCGATCGCGGTCCCGGAACCTCACGCCGGCCTGCTCCAGCGGCTGCGCGCCGGTTTCGGGGACACGGCCGCGCACGGCATCCCCACGCACGTCACCCTCGTACCGCCCACCGAGGTGGAGGCGGGCCGGCTGCCGGGCATCCGCCGGCACTTGGCGGAGGTCGCCGAGTCCTTCCGGCCCTACGCGATGAGGCTGGAGGGGACGGGAACCTTCCGCCCCGTCTCCCCGGTCGTCTTCGTCCGGCTCGCCGAGGGGGCCCAGGGCTGCACCCGGCTACAGGGCCGGATCCGCGACCCCGAGGGCCCGCTCGCCCGCGAGCTGGCCTTCCCGTACCACCCGCACGTCACGGTCGCCCACGGGATCTCCGAGGAGGCGATGGACCGCGCCTTCGCCGAGCTGTCCGACTACGCCGCCTCCTGGCGGTGCGAGGGGTTCGCGCTCTACGAGCAGGGCTCGGACGGGGTCTGGCGGAAACTGCGCGAGTACCCGTTCGGCACCGGACCCACCGGCGTGCCGGCGCAGGCGGGGCCGGCCGCGTCACAGGTGCCCCCGGTCGCCGGCGCGGCGATACGCCGCTCCTGACGCAGCGGTCGCAGGGCGCGGAAGGTGCGGAAGCGGAGCCTCCGCAGGACCAGGGCATGGAACGGGCGGTCCGTCGGGCCCGCTTCGGGAAAAGTCACAAACGACGACCGTAGTACCCGTAAGCCGCAATACCGGCTATTTCCGACGCCTCAATTACGGTGACTTTCATGGACTGGCTGACGAAACTCCCGGCGATCGGACCGCTGGTGGCCGCCCTGATGCGGACCCACGCCTGGCGCTCCTACGAGCGCCTCGACCGCGTGCACTGGTCCCGGCTCGCCGCCGCGATCACCTTCATCAGCTTCCTCGCGCTCTTCCCGCTGATCACCGTGGCCGCGGCCGTCGGCGCGGCGCTGCTCAGCAAGGAGCAGCTCGACAGCCTGCAGAAGAACCTCGCCGAGCAGGTCCCCGGCATCTCCGACCAGCTCGACCTCGAAGGGCTCGTCGCCAACGCGGGCACCGTCGGCCTCGTGGCCGGCGCGCTCCTCCTGTTCACCGGCATCGGCTGGGTCGGCTCGATGCGCGACTGCCTGCGCGCCGTCTGGGACAGGGACGACGAGGACCAGGGCAACCCCGTCGTCCGCAAGGGCAAGGACGCGCTCGTCCTGCTCGGCCTCGGCGGCGCGGCCGTGGCCTCGGCCGCCGCTTCGATCATCGGCTCCAGCGCGGTCGGCAAGTTCGGCGCCGCCCTCGGCGTCCCGCGCGACGGGGCCGGCGGCGCGCTGCTGCGCGCGGGGGCCTTCGGCGTCGGCGTGGTGGCGGCCTTCCTGCTGCTCCTCTACGTCCTGAGCCTGCTGCCCGGGGTCGAACCCCCGCGCCGCCGGCTGGTCCAGGCCGCGCTGATCGGCGCCGCCGGGTTCGAGCTGCTCAAGCTGCTGCTGAGCGGCTACATGCGGGGGGTGGCGGCCAAGAGCATGTACGGCGCCTTCGGCGTGCCGATCGCCCTGCTGCTCTGGATCAACTTCACGGCGAAGCTGCTGCTGTTCTGCGCCTCCTGGACGGCCACCCGTGACGACGGCACCGAGCCGGTGGCGGGTGGGGAGCCGGAGCCGGATTCCTCGCCGGAGCCTTCATCGGAGCCCTCGCCGGATTCCTCGCCGGAGCCCTCGTCGGAGTCGGAGCCCCGGCCGGCGTCGGACCCGAAGTCCGGCCCGCCGTCGGGCGCCACGCCCGTCCGGCCGTAGGCCTCCTCGCCCCTCACCCTCCTCCCCGCGAAGGATCTTGTGTTAGGTTTTTTCTGTATCGACCACTAGTTAATGCGGGGGATCCTCATGAGCAAGAACGCACTGGTCACGGGCGGCAGCCGGGGGATAGGCCGGGCCGTCGCCGAGCGGCTCGCCGCCGACGGGATGACGGTCGTGCTCACCTACGCCAACGACGCCGCCTCGGCCCGCGAGACCGTCGGGCGGATCACCGCGGCCGGGGGCACCGCCCACGCGCTCCGGGCGGACTTCGGGCGGCACGGGGACGCCGCCGCGCTTTGGACGGCGTACGACGCACTCGGCCTCGACGGGGTCGACGTCATCGTGAACAACGCGGGGATCGGGATGCCCGTACCGCTGGGCAAGGTCATCGAGGAGGAGTTCGACCGGGTCTTCGCGGTGAACGTCCGGGCGCCGTTCTTCGTCGTCCAGGAGGCGCTCGGACGGCTGCGCGACGGCGGGCGCGTCATCAACGTGTCCAGCGGCGCCGCCCGGCTCGCGATGCCCGAGATCCTCGCCTACGGAGCGACCAAGGGCGCCCTCGACACCCTGACCCTGAACCTCGCCAAGGCCCTGGGCGGGCGGGGGATCACCGTGAACTCGGTGGCGCCCGGCATCGTCGACACCGACGTCAACGCCGACTGGCTGCGCGGCAACCCCGAGGCGCTCGCGCACGCGGCCTCGCTGTCCGCGCTCGGCAGGGTCGGGGAGCCCGGGGACATCGCCGACGTCGTCGCCTTCCTCGCCTCGGACGCCGCGCGCTGGGTCACCGGCCGGGTGGTCGACGCGACCGGCGGCTCCGGCCTCTGACCCCGGCCCCGCCCAACGGAGCGCCCCGCCGAACGGAGCGGCCCGGCCGGCGCGGGCCCGGCCGGGCCCGGAGGGGAGGGTCTACGGGCGCTGGCTGCGGCGCCCGCGCGGCCACCGCCGGTTGGTGACGAACACCCCGCCCGCCAGGACGGCCAAGGCCCCGCCGGCGATGCCGAGGGCCGTGCCGAGTCCGCTGCTCCCGGAGTCGTCGCCGGCCGCCGACGTGCTGTTCTCGTGCGACTGGGCGGGGGAGCCGTGGGGGCCGGTGTCGGCGCTCTTCGGGGGCACCAGCTCACCGACCGGCTTGACCTTCCCGGCGGCCGCGAAGCCCCAGTCGAACAGCTCGGCGGTCTCCTCGTACACGGAGTTCACCCCGCCCGTGTCCGGGTTCATCACCGTCACCAGCAGCTTCTTGTCCCCGCGCTGGGCGGCGCCGGTGAAGGTGGAGCCGGCCATGGTGGTGTTGCCGTTCTTCACGCCGGCGATGCCCTTGTACGGGGAGAGGCCGCCCGCGCCGGTCATCAGCCGGTTGGTGTTCTGGATCTCGAAGGAGTCCCTGGGGTGCCCCGGATCCTCCTTGCCGGGGAACCTCGCGCTCGCCGTCCCGCAGTACTCGCGGAAGTCCTGCTTCTGGAGTCCGGAGCGGGCGATGAGGGTGAGGTCGTAGGCGCTCGACACCTGCTCGGGGGCGTCGTAGCCGTCCGGGGAGATCACGTGCGTGTCCAGCGCCTGGAGTTCCTCGGCGTGGGCCTGCATGTCCTTGACGGTCTTGTCGATGCCGCCGTTCATGGCCGAAAGCACGTGCACGGCGTCGTTGCCGGAGCGCAGGAACACCCCGAGCCACAGATCGTGGACGCTGTACTCCTGGTCCTCCTTCACCCCGACCAGGCTGCTGCCCGCGCCGACGTCCGACATCTCCTGCTCGGTGACCCGGTGCACCTGGTCCTTGGGCAGGGTCGGCAGGACGGTGTCCGCGAAGAGCATCTTCATGGTGGAGGCCGGGGGCAGCCGCCAGTGGGCGTTGTGCGCCGCGAGGACCTCACCGGTCTCGGCGTCGGCCACGATCCACGAACGCCCCGTCAGGTTCGGGGGCAGCGCGGGAGCGCCGGGCAGCGGGTTCACCTGGGTCCCCGCCCGGCCGAGCAGGGCGCCGCCGACCGTGGACATGGACACGGGCGGCGCGGGCGCGGCGGGCGCCTTGGGGGGTTGCCCCTTCCCGTCGACCGACGGGGTCGGCGGCGGCGCGGCGTGCGCGGGCGCCACGAGGACCGCTGGGACGAGGAGCGCGGCGGAAAGGACCGTCAGCGCGGTCTTTTTTGCAGACACGCTGGTGAACGTACCTTCCGATGGTGTGTCCGGCGTCCTGGACCGGCCAACCGTGGAGAACCACCCCCGGGACGGCCCACCCCGGCGCGTCCGTCCTGGGGACGGATCCGATACTGAGGGCATGAAACTCAGCCGTTCCGTCTCCTGGTTCCTGCTCGCCTTCGGAGTCTGGAGCTGGTTCATCTGGGTGTCCTTCGTCCGGAACCTCTGGAAGAACGGCAGCGGCCTGTCGTTCGACGCGGCCGGTGACCCGACCGCGTACTTCTGGGTCCACTTTCTCCTCGCGATCACGTCCTTTCTCCTGGGGACGGCCGTTGGTGTGATCGGGTTGCGCGGGGTCCGAGCGCTGAGGCGTGAATCACGATGACCGTTTTTCTGGTGGTTGCGGCCGTACTGGCCGTCTTGGCCCTGCTCGTGCTGGTCCACCGGTGGCTGTGGGTGCGGCTGGTCCGTGACACGACCCGCGGCCCCGGCCCGGCCCGTCGCGTCGGCACCGTGCTGGCCTTCGCGCTCCCGCTGCTCTCGCTGGCGGCCCTCGTCTCCGGCCGCGCCGGCGCGCCGTTCCTCTTCCAGCGGCTGGTCTCCTGGCCGGGCTACATGTGGCTCGCCGTCCTGCTGTACCTGACCCTGGCCGTGCTGGTGACCGAACCGGTCCGTCGGCTGTGGCTGCGCCGCCCGCACCGGACCGCGGCCACCGCCCCGGCCGCGCAGGAGCCGGTCGGAGCCGCTCCGGCGGGAGCGGCCGGACCCCCGGAGCCGGTGGAGCCGCCGGCGGAGACGGACCCGGTGGAGGTCGCGGAGCCCGGGTCCACGCGGCGGGTCTTCGTCGCGCGGGTGCTCGGCGGGGCCGCCGTCACCGTGGCCGCCGCCACCGTCGGCACCGGGACCTACGGAGTGCTGCGCGGCCCCCGCGTCAAGCGGGTCCGGGTCCCCCTCGCCCACCTGCCCCGCGCGGCCCACGGTTTCCGCATCGCCGTGGTGAGCGACATCCACCTCGGCCCGATCCTCGGCCGCGCCCACACCGAGCGCATCGTGGCGACGATCAACTCCACCCAGCCCGACCTCATCGCGGTCGTCGGCGACCTCGTCGACGGCAGTGTCCACGACCTCGGCCCCGCCGCCGAACCCCTCCGGGGGCTGCGCTCCAAGCTGGGGAGCTACTTCGTCACCGGGAACCACGAGTACTTCTCCGGCGCCGCCCAGTGGGTGGACCACGTCCGCGAGCTGGGCCTGGTCCCGCTGGAGAACGCCCGCCGCGAACTGCCGTACTTCGACCTCGCCGGGGTCAACGACGTGCAGGGCGAGGCCGAGGGGCAGGGACCGGACTTCGCGGCGGCCCTCGGCGACCGCGACCGCTCCCGTACCTCGGTGCTCCTGGCCCACCAGCCGATCGTGATCGACGAGGCCGTCCGGCACGGAGTGGACCTCCAGCTCTCCGGGCACACGCACGGCGGTCAACTCTGGCCGGGCAACTACATCGCCGAGCTGGCCAACCCCACCGTGGCCGGCCTGGAGCGCTACGGCGACACCCAGCTCTACGTGTCGCGCGGCGCCGGCGCCTGGGGCCCTCCGGTGAGGGTCGGGGCCCCCTCCGACATCACGGTCGTCGAACTCGCCTCATACCAGGCGTGACCTGCTCGGACCACGCATAACGACCCTTCCCGTGGCTGATTTTCCGTGATTGGGTGACCGATAGTCGGATACCTAGTTTCGAATAGCGGGGTTCAGGGGATGCGGGCTGTCCGCTCGAAGATCATTGCGGCCGGGCTGGTCCTCGGAATCGCCGGAGTCGGCGCCTGGCAACTGCTGCCCGCCGACGACGACGGGCGCGGCGCCATCCGCGTGGGCACGACCGACGTCGTCTCGGCGCTCGACCCGGCGGGTGCCTACGACGCCGGCTCCTGGGCCCTGTTCAGCAACGTCTACCAGTCACTGCTGACCATCAAGCCCGGCTCGGACACACCCGTCCCGGACGCCGCCTCCTCCTGCAAGTTCATCGGGCAGAAGCTGATGACCTACCAGTGCGAGCTGCGCTCCGACCTCACCTTCTCCGGCGGACGGGCCGTCACCGCCGAGGACGTGAAGTTCTCGTTCGACCGCATCAAGCGGATCAACTCCGAGCAGGGCCCGGCCCCCCTGTTCAACACCCTGGAATCGGTCAAGGCCGAGGGGCGCCTGGTCACCTTCAACCTCTCCGCCCGCGACGCGACCTTCCCGTTCAAGATCGCCACCGGTGCGGCCTCGATCGTCGACAAGGACGCGTACCCGGCCAAGGGCCTGCGCGAGGGCGGCCGGATCGACGGCTCGGGCCCGTACACCCTCGCCTCGTACAAGGCGGGCGCCACCGCCCAGCTGCGCCCCAACCTCCGCTACAAGGGCGAGAACAAGCCGGCCCGGGCCCAGGTCACCGTCCGGTACTTCAAGGACTCGGCCCAGCTCGACGCGGCCTGGCGCGACCACGGCATCGAGGTCGCCCACCGGGACATGCCGCCGGCCGTGCTCGCGGGGCTCAACCCGGGGGTGAAGGACACGCGTTACCAGGCCTCGGGCGGCACCGAGACCCGGAACATGGTCTTCAACGTCCGCCCGGGCTCGGCCGCCGAGAAGCCGGCCGTCCGCCAGGCCGTGGCCGCCGTACTGGACCGCTCGAAGATCGCGGGCACCGTCTACAAGGGCACGGTCACCCCGCTCTACTCGCTCGTCCCGGCGGGCATCTCCTCGCACGGAACGCCGTTCTTCGACAGCTACCCCTCGCCCAACGGCACGGCCGCCCGCAAGCTCCTCAAGGACGCCGGGATCGCCACCCCGGTCTCGATCGACCTCGGGGTCAACGCGCGCGGCGCGAACGTGGCCGAGGCCGATGAGATCAAGCGGCAGTTGGAGTCGACGGGCCTCTTCCAGGTCAAGCCCCAGCCGATCGAGGCCTGGGAGGAGTTCCAGAAGGCCTATGCGGCCGGTCGGTTCGACGCCTACACGATCGGTTGGATCGCCGACTTCCCCGACGCGGACAACTTCCTCGCCCCGCTCGTCGGCGCCGACTCCAGCATGAACAACGGCTTCTCCGACAAGGTCGTCGACGACCTCATCACCCGCACCCAGGCCTACTCGGACCGGGCGGACGCGGCCACGGACTTCCGCGAACTCCAGCGCCTCGTCGCCTCGCACGTCCCGATGTTGCCGATCTGGCAGAAGAAGGACTACGTGCTGTCCCGCGAGGCCGTCACCGGCGCGCAGTACCTCTCGGACGGCACGGGCGTCTGGCGCCTGTGGGAGCTCAACTGGCTGTGATGCCGGGCCCGGCGGAGCCCCCGGCGGTGTCCCCGTGGGCCAGCAGCAGGATGCGCAGGGCCTCGGCGACCGAGGTCGAGGTGGAGCGGTCCAGGGGGGCCAGCAGGCGCGCGTAGTGCCGCAGGTGCTCCTCCATCACGCGCTCGGTCGTCTCGCGGCCCCGCTCGGTGAGCCGGATCCGCACCGAGCGGCGGTCGACGTCGTCGCGCACCCGCTCGACCAGGCCCTTGGCCTCCAGGCGGTCGATCCGATTGGTGATCGCGCCCGAGGTCACCATCGCGGCCGGGATCAGGGCGCCGGCGGTCAGCGCGTACGGGGGGCCCGAGCGGCGCAGGCTGGCGAGCACGTCGAACTCGCCCACCTCCAGGCCGTGTCCGGCCATGAAGGTCTTCAGCTGCTTGTCGATGATCCGCGTCATCCGCTGGATCCGGGCCAGGACCTCGACGGGCCACAGCTCCTCGGTGAGGTCCGGGCGCTCCGCCTCCCACTGGCCGATGAAGGTGCCGACCGTGTCCACCGCGTCGTTCTGCATGGCCCCAGATTACCTCAACGTTAAGACACTTGACGTTGAGGGAGTCTCTCTGTTTTTATCTCAACGTTGAGAGACTCAATGTTGAGGCATCAGGGGGAGCGCGTCATGAGCAGGTCGTCCACGCCGGTCACGCCGGTTCAGTCCGTCGCCGGGGCCACACCCGTTCCGTCCGTCACCGAGGCCACACCGGTCGCACCGAACACCACCTCCGCACCCCGCCGCGTCCCCGTCCTGTGGCTCGCCCTGCTCGCCACCCCCATCGCCGCCGGCGCCAACGCCCCGGTGCTGATCCTCCCCGACATGGCCGCCTCCCTCGGCGTCCCCACCGCCTCCGCCGCCGGTCTCCTCACCGCCTTCGGCTGGGCGATGGCCGTCGCCACCCCGCTCCTCGCCGGACTCCTGCGCCGTCGGGGCCTGTCCGCCGTACTCCGCGTGGCCACCGTCCTCGTCCTGGTCGGCACCGCCCTGGTCGCTGCCTCCCCCTGGCTCCCGCTCACCCTGGTCGGCCGCTGCTCCCAGGCAGCGGGCGGCGCCGGGCTGGTGGCCGCCGCGATCAGCCTGGCCGGCACAGCCCGGCGGATGGGGGTCGTCAGCGCCGGCTTCGGGATGCTCGGCGCTGTCGGGCCGCTCCTCGGCCGGACCCTGGCCGACTCCGTGTCCTGGCGGCTCGCCCTCGCCGTCTCGGCCCTGGCCCTGCTCGCCGTCCCCGCCGTCGCCCGCCACGCCGGACCGGGCACCCCGCCCGCGCCCGGCCGCTTCGACTCCCGGGGCGCCGCCCTGCTCACGGTGCTCGTCACCGCCCTGGTGCTGCTCGCGACCGCGCCGCTCGCCGCCCTCGGCGCGGCCCTCGTCGCCGCCGCGCTCCTCACCCTGCACGTACGGCGCGCCCCCGACGGGTTCGTCCCCGTCGCCCTGCTGCGCAGCCCGGTGTTCTTGACCTCGGCGCTGCTCGCGCTGGTCCTGTCGGCGTCCTACTTCACCCTGCTCTTCGCCGTGCCCCGGCTCCTCGTCGAGCGGGCCGGCTGGGACACCGCCTCCGCCGGGACCGGCCAACTCCTCGCGCTGCTCTGCGGGTCCGCCCTGTCCTGGCCGTTCGCCGCCGCCTCGGGGCGGATGGGCCGCGCGGGCGCCCGTACGGTCCTGCTCGCGGTCGGGACCCTGGCCGCGCTCACCGGGATCCTGGCCGACTCGGGCCCGCTGCTGCTGGCGGCCACCGCCGCGGGGGTGTTCACCGCGAGCGCCGCCAACGCCGTCCTGTCGACCCACGCCGTGGCCAGTGCCCCCGACGCGGGCCGGCGGCCCGCCGCCATCGGCCTGTTCACCCTCTGCTACCAGCTCGGCGGAGCCTTCGGCCCCACCGTCGCCGCACTGCTGGTCCTCGGGAGCTAAGGGCTGTCCCGTAATCCGTGGCGCCCGCCAGGGATTGCGGGACAGCCCTTAGGGAGCGTCCGCGAAGTCCCGGCCGGGCCGCCGGGCGGGCCGGGTCAGGCGCTCTCGTCCGGGTGCGGGTCCGAGGCCCGCCTGCCGCCGCGACCGGCCGCCGTCTGGGCCATGCCCGGCAGGAAGTCCGCGAACAGTTCGTGCACCTCGCGCACCAACGGCCGCAGTACGCGGAACCGGGCCAGGACGATGCCGCGCGTGGTCAACTGGGCGCCCCGCTGGGCCAGCTTGTGGGTCTTCTCGCTGCCCGGAGAGCGGTCGAAGACCCAGTACAGGACCAGGCCCATCTGCGAGAGCCACATCAGCTCCGGCAGTACGTCGGCCAGTTCCTCCGGGACCTTGGTCTTGGCGCCGGCCAGTACCTCGCGGTGGATGTCGATGGCCGCCTGCCGCGCCGGTTCCGATTCCGGGGAGAACGGACTGAGCGGGCTCTCCGGGTCCGCGGCGTTCTTGAAGAACTGCGAGGCGAACTCGTGGTACGGGGCCGCGATGTCCATCCACGTCGTGAGCACTCCCGCGAGCCGCTTCTGGAGATCGGTCTCGTGGTCCAGGATCGGCCGGACCGCCGCCTGGTGTGCGGCGCCGATCCGGTCGTAGAAGCCCTGGACCAGGTGTTCCTTCGACTCGAAGTAGTAGTAGGCATTGCCGACCGATACTCCGGCCTCCTTGGCGATGCCCCGCATGGTCGTCTTGTCGAACCCGCGCTCCTGGAAGAGCCGAAGCGCCGTTTCGAGGATGAGCGTGCGGGTCTGCTCGCTCTTGGGAGCCTTCTGGTCTGTCACGGTGTCCGACCTTATCGGGGCGCGGCGCAGTGTTCGCCACAGGCCTGTTCCCCGGCCTCCGCTTGTGGATCGGTACGGACCGCGTGGCGTACGGCGGCGGCGGTGTGCATGGCGGCCCGGGCGAAGGGTCGACCGGCCGGGGTGGCCAGCCAGTTGGCCTTGGGCCGGTGCTCGACCAAGGCCCACAGGCAGACGATGAAGGCGTCCGTCCCCGTCCACACGTGCCCCTTGTCGTCGACCACGGTGATCTCGCGGAGCGTCGAGGCGTGGTCGAGGTGGGGGAAGCGCCGCCGGGCGTCGAAGGAGGCGGCGGCCACCAGCCTCAGCGGGACGAGTTGGTGTTGGCCGAGGAGCCACTGCCGGATGTGCGTGCACACCGGGCAGTCGGCGTCGTAGAGGACGGTGAGGTCGCGAACGGCGCGCGGGCTCACGCTCTGGGTTTCGGACCCGGACCCGGACCCGGGCTCCGTCGCGGTCTCGGCCATCGGTCAGGCCCCGGCCGGAGCGGTCCACCCCTGGGGGGCGACCGGCGGGACGTGCTGCCGCTCCATGATCCCGCGCCGCCGCATCTTGTTGAGCACCCAGACGTTGCCGAGGTGCATGACGCCGAGGACGAGGAGGACGACGCCGAGCTTCACCGACAGGGCCTCGAACAGCCCGCGGGCCGCGACGACCGTCTCGCCCGAGCGCAGGTAGAGGGTCACGAAGCCGATGTTCACCAGGTAGAAGCCGACGACCAGGAGGTGGTTCACGGCCTCCGCGAGCTTCTCGTTGCCCTGGAGCACGTCGGCGATGAAGATGCGGCCGTTGCGGCTGAGCGTGCGGGCCACCCAGATGGTGAGTCCGATGCTGATGACCAGGTAGATGACGTACGCGATCACGGTGAGGTCCATTGCCCTCAGCCCCCTTGAACGTGTTCAACTGCTGACGTCCATGACTGTAGACCCATTTTTGAACAGGTTCAATGCAATGCTCGGGGCATTGTTCGACGCATCGTTCAGCGCGCCTCGAACGGCTTCTCCGGAGCCAGATGGACGGCGATCTCCCGCAGGACCTCGGTGGCGGCGTTCTGTACGGTGCTGCCCTTGCCCTGGGTCGCCACCGTCGCGATCGCGAGCTTCCTCGACGGCAGGTAGGCGACGGCCCCCTCGTAACCGGCGAAGGAGGGGTTCTGCAGGATCCAGGAGTTGGCCACCGCCAGCCCCAGGGAGTAAGAGACCGTCGGGGAGATGGCCGAGACGGGCTTGAGCTGCTCCGCGTGGGACTTCGGGCTCAGCAGCTTCCCCTGCCCGATCGAGGTGAAGGACTTCGCCATGTCCCCCAGCGTCCCGGTCGTCACCGCCCCCGGAGCCAGCGTCCAGGACGGGTTCCAGTACGTGGAGTCCTCGAACACCCCGCGCTCGTTGTCGAAGCCGTGCAGGACCGGCGCGGGGATCTCGGCGGTGGCCGGGACGGCGCTCTGGGTCAGCCCCATGGGCTCGAACACGTCCTCCCGCACGACCCGCTCCAGGGGCTTCTTCGCGACCCGGGAGAGGACCTCGCCCAGCAGCACCCAGTTGGCGTGCGAGTAGACGAAGCCCGAGCCCGGCGGCTTCACCAGGGGCTTCGACACCGACAGGCGCACCAGCTCGGGGGCCGTCCACTGCCGGAAGGGGTTCGCGTACAGAGCGGCGCCGAACTTCGGGTCCGTCACGTAGTCGGCGTAGCCGGAGGTGGTGGACGCCAGCATCCGTACGGTGATCTCGTCCGCGTGCGGCAGCTCGGGGCGCCACTTGGAGAGCTTGTCGTCGAGCGAGACCCGGCCCTCGTCCACGAGCCGGAGCAGCGCCGTCGTGAGGTACGGGATCGCGACCGCGCCGGTGCGGAAGTGCATGTCCGTGGTCGCGGGGACGCCCGTCATGGACTCTCCGGCGGCGGCGGACCAGACGCGCTTGCCGTCGATCCACACCTCGGCCATCGACGCGGTGAGCGCGTACTTCTTCAGGGACTCGGCGACCCGGCGGCGGACGAAGTCCTCCGAGTCCGAGGGAACGCAGCTGCCCTCCCGGGCGACCTGGCCGCTCGGACACGGGGCCCCGGCGCCCTCGGCCCGCGCGGATGCGCAGCCGGACAGCAGCGGGGCGGCGAGGAGGACGGGCAGACACAGCAGGATCGGGATCTTCGAGCGGCGCACGGCGGAGCCTCCCTGACGACGGGGCACATCTGCCCTCCCCGCCCTCACGGGCCCCGCTTCGGATGCTAGCCCCGGGCCGTGCGCACCGCCTCCGGGACCGGGGCGCCCGGCTCAGCCCAGTCGGGGCCGGAGGAACTCCAGCAGCAGGGCGGTGATCTCCTCGGGGCGCTCCAGCGAGGGGAGGTGCCCCGCCCAGGGCAGCTCGCGGTACTCGGCGCCGGGGACCAGCGCGGCCACCTCGGCGGGAGCGCGGCGGAAGGTCGGGAGGTCGTGGGCGCCGCCGACGGCCAGGGTGGGGGCGGTGATCGTCGTGAGGTCCACCTCTGGGGCGGGGAGTTCGAAGCCGGGGGCGGCCGAGAGCATCCCCCGGAGGTTGCCGAGCATCATCTCCCGTACGGCGGCGTGTGCCCGCGGTCCGGCGTCCGGGCCGAGCCAGGTGCGGGCGTTCAGCTCGGCGGCGCCCGCCAGGTCCCCGGCCTCCACCAGGGCGTCCTCGGCGGCGCCGAACTCCTTGAGGTCGGGGCCGTACTCCAGCCCCGGCCGGCTCGGACAGAGCAGGGCCAGCATCGCGACCCGCTCCGGATGACGGGCGGCGAGGTCCAGGGAGATCCGGCCTCCGTAGGAGGACCCGACGAAGGCGGCGCGCTCGATGCCGAGGTGGTCCAGCAGGGCGAGGACGTCACCCTCGTCGCTGTACGGGGCCTCGGCGGCGGGGGAGTCCCCGCAGGTCCGGAAGTCGGCGCGGACCACGCGGTGGCCGGCTTCGGCGAGCGGGGCCCACAGCGGGTCCCACATGCGGCGGTCGGCGGCGGAGGAGTGGAGCAGGACGAGCGCGGGCGCGTCGTCGGGCCCGGCGGTGTCATGGGAAAGGATCATCCGAAGATCCTCCCCGGGCGGCGGCCGGACCGCCACCGGGTTCTTCGCGGCTCAGGAACTCAGCGAGCGGGCCACCTCGACCCGGCCCACGACCCACTGCGCGGTGTACGGGTCCGTGGCCGGGACCATCGTCGCGTGGTAGCGGCCGCCGCCGGCGACCGTCACCTGGACGAAGCCCGTGGTGACCTTCTCCCTCATCAACAGGAAGAGCAGGCCGACCAGGCAGAACAGCGAGAAGACGACGGCCAGCACGATCGCGTGGGCCGGGATCCGCCGCTCCGTGCGCGAGAAGTCGGCGGCGTTCCACACCGCGCCCCGCAGCGGCATCGCACCCGAAGGAGTGAGGATCAGGTCCCCCGCGATCGTGATCTCGCCCAACGCGAAGCCCGCTCCGTCGCCACCGGGGTCGCCCGGACCCCACAGGTACGGATCCCACGGGTGCGGGCCCCCGCCGGGCTGCGCGCCGGGATCGCCCGCGTACGGATTCGGCCGCTGCTCGCTCATGCGGCAGATCCTTCCACAGGCGGGCCGGGGCCCGGCTCCACCCGCCCCGGGTACGCCGAAGGCCCGCACCCCTCCACGGGGGTGCGGGCCTTCGGCTGCCGTCAGGTCAGAAGCGGCGCGTGATGAGGGCGCGCTTGACTTCCTGGATGGCCTTGGTGACCTCGATGCCACGGGGGCACGCGTCGGTGCAGTTGAAGGTCGTGCGGCAACGCCACACGCCGTCCTTGTCGTTCAGGATCTCCAGCCGCTGCTCGCCGGCCTCGTCGCGCGAGTCGAAGATGAAGCGGTGCGCGTTGACGATCGCCGCCGGGCCGAAGTACTGGCCGTCGTTCCAGAACACCGGGCACGAGGACGTGCACGCGGCGCACAGGATGCACTTGGTGGTGTCGTCGAAGCGCTCGCGGTCCTCGGCGGACTGCAGGCGCTCGCGCGTCGGCTCGTTGCCCTTGGTGACGAGGAACGGCATGACGTCGCGGTACGCCTGGAAGAAGGGCTCCATGTCGACCACGAGGTCCTTCATCACCGTGAGGCCCTTGATGGCCTCGACGGTGATCGGCTTCTCCGGGTTGATGTCCTTGATCAGCGTCTTGCAGGCGAGCCTGTTCTTGCCGTTGATCCGCATCGCGTCGGAGCCGCAGATGCCGTGCGCGCACGAGCGACGGAAGGTCAGCGTGCCGTCGAGGTCCCACTTGATCTTGTGGAGACCGTCGAGCACGCGCTCCTTCGGGTCGATCTCGATCTGGAAGTCCTGCCACTCCGACTGGTCCGAGACCTCGGGGTTGAAGCGGCGGATCCGGAAGGTGACCGTGATGAACGGCGAGGCCGCGGCCGCGGCCTCCATCGCGTCCGTCTTGTCAATGGTGGGGGTGGCCATCAGTACTTACGCTCCATCGGCTGGTAGCGGGTGACGACGACGGGCTTGTAGTCGAGCCGGATCGAGTCCCGGCCGTCGGAGTCGACCTCGCGGTACGCCATGGTGTGGCGCATGAAGTTGACGTCGTCGCGGTTGGGGTAGTCCTCGCGGTAGTGACCGCCGCGGGACTCCTTGCGCGCCAGCGCGGACACGGCCATGACCTCGGCCAGGTCGAGCAGGTTGCCCAGCTCGATGGCCTCCAGCAGGTCCGTGTTGAAGCGCTTGCCCTTGTCCTGGACGGACACGTTCAGGTAGCGCTCGCGCAGCTCCGCGATCTTGTCGACCGCGGTCTTGATGGTCTGCTCCGTACGGAACACCATCACGCAGGCGTCCATCGTCTCCTGGAGCTCCAGGCGCAGGTCCGCGACCCGCTCGCTGCCCGTGGAGGCGCGCAGCCGCTCGACCTGCTCGATGACCTGTCGCGCCGGGTCCTCCGGCAGCTCGACGTAGTCGTGGGAGTGGGCGTAAGCGGCCGCAGCGATGCCCGAGCGCTTGCCGAAGACGTTGATGTCCAGCAGCGAGTTGGTGCCCAGACGGTTGGCGCCGTGCACCGACACGCACGCGACCTCGCCGGCCGCGTACAGGCCCGGGACGACGGTGGTGTTGTCCCGCAGGACCTCGCCCTCGACGTTGGTCGGGATGCCGCCCATGGCGTAGTGCGCGGTGGGCTGGATCGGGATCGGGTCCGTGTAGGGCTCGATGCCGAGGTAGGTGCGCGCGAACTCCGTGATGTCGGGCAGCTTCGCGTCGAGCTGCTCCGGCGGGAGGTGCGTCAGGTCCAGGTACACGTGGTCGCCGGCGGGACCGCAACCGCGGCCCTCGCGGATCTCCGTGTAGATGGAGCGCGAGACGACGTCACGGGACGCGAGGTCCTTCATGACCGGCGCGTACTTCTCCATGAAGCGCTCGCCGTCCTTGTTGCGGAGGATGCCGCCCTCACCGCGGGCGCCCTCCGTCAGCAGGATGCCCATGCGCCAGATGCCCGTCGGGTGGAACTGGAAGAACTCCATGTCCTCCAGCGGCAGACCGCGGCGGTAGCAGGCCGCCTGGCCGTCACCCGTCAGGGTGTGCGCGTTGGAGGTCACCTTGAAGAACTTGCCCGTGCCGCCGGAGGCGTAGATGACGGACTTGGCCTGGAACACGTGGATCTCGCCGGTGGCGAGCTCGTACGCGACCACGCCGGCCGACTTCTGGACGCCGTCCTCCTCGACCAGGAGCTGGTCCAGGACGTAGAACTCGTTGAAGAACTCCACGCCCTCCTTGACGCAGTTTTGGTACAGCGTCTGGAGGATCATGTGACCGGTGCGGTCCGCGGCGTAGCAGGACCGGCGGACCGGGGCCTCACCGTGGTTGCGGGAGTGACCGCCGAAGCGGCGCTGGTCGATGGTGCCGTCCGGGGTGCGGTTGAAAGGCAGGCCCATCTTTTCGAGGTCGAGGACCGCGTCGATGGCCTCCTTCGCCAGGATCTCGGCGGCGTCCTGGTCGACCAGGTAGTCACCGCCCTTGACCGTGTCGAAGGTGTGCCACTCCCAGTTGTCGTCCTCCACGTTGGCGAGCGCGGCGGCCATGCCGCCCTGCGCGGCGCCCGTGTGGGAGCGGGTGGGGTAGAGCTTGGTCAGCACGGCGGTGCGGCTGCGCTTCGTCGACTCGATGGCGGCGCGCATGCCCGCGCCGCCCGCGCCGACGATGACGGTGTCGTACTTGTGGATCTTCATTGGTTTCGCCTCAGCCCCGTTGCCTAGCGGATGTTCGGGTCGAAGGTGAAGATCACCAGCGTGCCCAGAAGAATGGTGAACACGGTGGCGGTGTAGAGCAGGCCCTTGAGCCACAGCCGCGTGTTGGCGCGCTCCGCGTAGTCGTTGATGACGGTACGCAGACCGTTGGCGCCGTGCAGCATGGCCAGCCACAGCATCAGCAGGTCCCAGACCTGCCAGAACGGGGACGCCCAACGGCCGGCCACGAAGGCGAAGCCGATCTTGGAAACGCCGCCGTCCAGCACCAGCTGGATCAGGAGGTGGCCGAGGACGAGCACGACCAGGACGATGCCCGAGAGGCGCATGAAGAGCCACGCGACCATCTCGAAGTTGCCGCGGGTCGAGCGCGGGGTCTTGCCCGTGCGCTTGCGCGGTGCCTCGATGTACGGCGCCGGGTTGTCGGTGTCGTAGAGGGAAACGCCCTCCACGCTGCCGATGCCCTTTTCGAAGGAAGTGTCAGAGGACATGCGTGTCACTTCCCGAACAGTTCGAGGTAAGCGTGGTGCAGCACGGGATAGATGGCCAGGACCATCATCACGACCCAAACGCCCACCACGGTCCAGAGCATCTGCTTCTGGTAGCGGGGGCCCTTGGACCAGAAGTCCACGGCGATGACACGGAGACCGTTGAGCGCGTGGAACAGGATGGCGGCGACGAGGCCGTACTCCAGTAGCGCGACGATCGGCGTCTTGTAGGTAGCCACCACGTCGTCGTACGCCTCGGGGGAGACGCGGACGAGAGCGGTGTCGAGGACGTGTACGAACAGGAAGAAGAAAATGAGGACGCCGGTGACTCGATGAGCCACCCAGGACCACATTCCTTCCCGGCCGCGGTACAACGTTCCAGCCGGCACGGAAAACCCTCCGGAAGCGGGGCGGGGGCCAGCCGGCTTCTTTGTCGGTCGGGCCCGGCCGGGTACGGTCCTCCGGCCCCGGACATCGTAGCGACGCTTTGTCGGTTCCCTCGCCCGGGGGTCATCGGTGTGATCAAACAGGCACGGACGGACTATCCCACAGGGGCGAATAGCTCGAAATCCGCCTCAGACAGCCCATCACCGGGCCGCTCGGGCGGCATACCGGCCAGTCGCTCCAGCAACAGACCGAGCCGGGAGCGGACCACCAGCCGCAACTCGTCGGCCGCGACCCCGCGCTCCTCGTCCACCTCGTGAGCCATCCGGCGGCGGATCGCGGCGAGCAGTTGGTCCACCTGCTCCTCCGGGGGGTGCCCGTCCAGGCAGATCACGAAGGCGTGCCCGAACGTGCGCTCGTACTCCGCCCGGGCCGCGTCCAGCGCCAGCAGCGCGGCGTACGAGGCCCCGTGGCCCAGCTCCGCCGAGGACTCCCCGGCCAGCGCCTCGGTCAACTCGGGCTGGGAGAGGTCGTACGCCGCCTCGTCGGACGCCGCGAGTAGGGAGGCGGCATCGGGGTAGGGACGGTGAGCGGTCATCCGGTGTGCCCACCGGTCGCTGCCGCAGCAGTGGAGCAGGGCCGTCCGGGCGTGCTCGGGCGGCAGGGTGTTGAATCGGGCCAGCCCCGAGTCCGCGGCGCGGGAGGGGGCGGGGGACGAGACGGGGCCGCGGACCTGTGCCGGAAGGTGGCTGGACAGCGGAGGTCTCCTCGGGGCGCGGCGCGGGTGTATCGCCACGCTAGCGATCCGGGGCGTTGGGTGTCGTATCCATGGGGTTGATTCACCCGGAAGAGAGCCGAAAGGATGACGCGGAGCGGACTCGACCGGATCGGGAGAGACGCTGGTCACAGGGGAGGGCGACCGAGGCCGCCACCCCCCACAGGAGAGGCCCCGGTCGCCATCCGTCACGGACTCGTGCGACAAGCCCGTACCTCTCTCAGCGCCCCGAGTGCGTTTTGTGTCACACCCCGCTCCGCGCAGGGTTGGTTGCAGGTTGTACAACTCGTGGACGAGAGGTGCGTGAAAGCCGTAACGTGCGGATTTGCGCCACACGTACAGGGACGTTGAACGGGTTGGGGACTTTGCTGGGGGACGACGCGGAGCTGACCGCCGCGGTGCTCGCGGCACAGGACGGCGACGAGAGCGCGTTCCGGACTGTGTACCGCGCCGTGCACCCGCGCCTGCTCGGATACGTACGCACGCTCGTCGGGGACGGCGACGCCGAGGACGTGACCTCCGAGGCCTGGCTGCAGATCGCCCGCGACCTCGACTCCTTCACCGGCGACGCCGACCGCTTCCGCGGCTGGGCGGCCCGCATCGCCCGCAACCGGGCCCTCGACCACATCCGCATGCGCGGACGCCGCCCCGCCATCGGCGGCGACGAGACGGAGCTGACGGGCCGCGCCGCCGACTGCGACACGGCGGGCGAGGCCATGGAGGCCCTGTCCACCGGCCGGACCATGGCGTTGATAGCCCAGCTCCCGCAGGACCAAGCCGAGGCCGTCGTCCTGCGGGTGGTCGTCGGGCTCGACGCGAAGAGCGCGGCCGAGACCCTCGGCAAGCGCCCCGGAGCGGTGCGCACCGCCGCGCACCGCGGGCTGAAGAAGCTCGCCGAACTGCTCGCCGTCGAGCCGGACGTGATGGGGGACCCTCCGGCCGGATTCGGCGCCCTCCCCGAGGGCGGCGTCCTCCCCGGCCTCCCGGCCCCCGCCCGCGGCGCCGGTTCGGCCACCCGGGAAGCGGAAGCGGGGAGGGGGGTCGGCCATAATGCCGGTGACCAGGCAAGGGAACGCGATCTCGATGCCGTACCCGCGCAGCGGGCGCGCGCCGGTGGTCTGGTGGACCAAACCGGTGTGACGCATTCACGTTGGCGGACGCAGAGGGACATGTGATGGCCGACGAGCACAACGCGTGGCTGGACGGAGCGGCGGCGGACCGACTGCTGCGCGCGGACACCGCCGGACCGTACCGGGCGGACGCCGAAGCGCGCGGTCACAAGCGGAACGGCGATCACGGCGCCCCGCCGCCTTCCGGAACGGGCACCGACCCCCGGGCCGCCCGCCTGCGGGCCGCCCTGGACTCCCTCGTTCCGCCCCCCGCCACCGGCGAACTCCCCGGCGAGGCCGCCGCCCTGGCCGCCTTCCGCGAGGCCCGCGCGACGCGGCCGTCGGCGGCCCGCGTGCCCGCCGTTCCCGCGCCCGGCGCGGGAACCGACACCCTGCTCGTCGACCTGGCCCCCGCACCCCCCGTACGGATCCCCGCCCAGCGGCGCGCGGGCACGCCCGCCGCCCGCTTCGGCCTGGCCGCCGTGCTGGCCGGGGTGGCCGTCGGCGGGATCGCGGCCGTGGCCGGCGCGGGCCTGATGGACCGCTCCGCCCACCACACCGCCGGCCCCGCCCCGGCCGTCTCCGTCAGCGCCGACACCGATCCGCGCCCGGGCGGCGACAGCGCCGGCCCCACCCTGGCCCCGCAGTTGCGCCCCACCCCCCTGGAGCACGGCGCCGGGACGGGAGCGCCGGCGAGCCCGGGCGTCACCCGGGTTCCGGGCCCGGACGGACGCACCCCACCGGACACGGGCGGGGTCGTCCCCTCCGCGCAGTCGGGCACGACCACGGGACCGGGCGGCGCGGGCACCGGCGCGGCGGGCGGTCGCGACAGCTTCAGCGACACGAGCACCGGTACCGGGACGGGCTCGGGCGGCCTCGACAAGGACCGGGACAAGGACGCGACCGGCGGCAAGGCCGCCGACCTGTGCCGCCAGTACCGCGCGGGCCGCCTCGACGACGACACCCGCAAGCGGCTCTACAAACTGGCGGGAGCGCCGGCCCGGATCGCGCGCTTCTGCGAGGCGCTCCTGGACGGGGTGCGCAGCGACAGCCCCCAGGGCGGCACCGTCGACCCGGGCAACGCGCTCGTCCCGCCGAAGCAGTCCGCGCCGGGCTCGCTCGGCCCGGCGGGCTCGCGCACGCGCTGAACGCGGCCCCGCACGCCTGCCGGCGGGCGGCTCGACACGGCCCACGACGGCCGCCCCACGACGGCCGCCCCACCGCCCGGCGACCGTCCCCCCACCGCCCCGCGACGGATCGGCAACCGCCCCGGAACAGGTCCGCGCACCCACCGGTAACACTTTTCGAGTCCGCGGCGCAGTACATATCGAGCCGACTGGTCATCGGCCGCGCATGAGCCGGGGTTCCCCCCGTACCCCTGGGCTCTGCGCAACCGGCGCGGGCGGGGCACGTTCCCCCGGCCCTGCCCGCGCCCTCAACCTCCTACCGGTGGACCAGCTGGATCACCAGTAGACGACGACCTTGTCGCCCGGGTTCACCTGGTCGAAGAGCGCCGACAGCTTCGCCTTGTCCCGGACGTTCACGCAGCCGTGCGAGGCCCCCGCGTAGCCGCGGGCCGCGAAGTCCGAGGAGTAGTGCACGGCCTGACCCTCGCTGAAGAACATCGAGTACGGCATCGACGTGTGGTAGAGCGTCGACGTCCACTCCCGCTCCTTGCGGTCCACCTTGAACTCGCCCTCGCGGGTCGGGGTGTTCTCCGACCCGAAGCGCACGTCCATGGTGGAGACGACCTTGCCGTCGATCATCCAGGCGAGGGTGCGGCTCTCCTTGCTGATGCACATCACCCGGCCCTGCATGCAGCGCGGGTCCGGTGCGTCCACCTCGTTGGTGGTCGGCGGACGCAGTTCCTCGTCGGTGGGCTTCTTCGTGAGGCTCTGGACCTTCTGCCAGGTGGCCTCGTCCGCCGACCCGGTGGCGCCCAGACCGTGCTGGGACTGGAAGGTCTTCACCGCGGCCGTGGTCTTCGAACCGTAGAAACCGGTGGGCGCCGTCGACAGCAGCTTGAGCTGGCGCAGGCGCGCCTGGAGGTCGCGGATCTGGTCGCTCTCGTCGCCGTTGGCCATGATCGGCTTGGCTCCGGGGGTGGAGGAGGCGGGGGAGGAGGCGGCGGGCGAGGACGGGGTGCCGTTGGGCTTGTTGTCCTGCGGGGACGGGGAGACCGGCGCGGACGGGCTCGCGACCGTCGACCCCGAGGGAGTCGGCGCGGCGGCATCGTCCTTCTGGGGACCGCACGCGGTCGCGGCGAGCGCGACGGCCGTGGCCAGTCCCAGGATGCGGATGACGGCTTTCTGTCGGTGCATGGCGGTCCCCCCGGTGAATCAACGTCTTGTACCCAAGTGATGCCTGGGGGTCGGCGACAGTTGCGGGGGATCACGCGATGTTGCGCCATTGTGACAAGCGGTCCCCGTCCCGGGGAGCGAAACGGGGTGGCGCGACAGGGGTGTCCTCATGGGACACTCCTGCACATGCTGGGTGTGACCGATCTTCCGACCTATCTCGCGGCCGTGGCGCTGATCGTGCTGCTGCCGGGGCCGAACTCCCTCTACGTGTTGTCCGTCGCCTCGCGGCGCGGGACCCGGGAGGGCTACAAGGCCGCCTGCGGCGTGTTCACGGGGGACACCGTGCTCATGGTGCTGGCCGCCGTCGGCGCGGGAGCGCTGCTCCGGACCAGCCCGGTGCTCTTCACCGTGGTCAAGGTGCTCGGCGCGGGCTACCTGGGATGGCTGGCCGTCGGCATGATGCGCTCCGCCCGGGGGATGTGGCGCAGCCGTGCCGAGCGGGACGAGGGGGCCCCGGTCGAGGAGCGGACCACGGGCGGCCCCGAGCGGCCGTACCGGCGGGCGTTGGTGGTCAGCCTGCTCAACCCGAAGGCGATCCTCTTCCTGCTGTCGTTCTTCGTGCAGTTCGTGGACCCCGACTACGCCTATCCGGCGCTGTCGTTCCTGCTGCTGGGAGCCGTCTCCCAGCTGTTCAGCTTCGTCTACCTGTCCACCCTGATCTTCACCGGGATCCGGCTGTCCGCCGCGTTCCGGCGCCGCAAGCGGCTGTCGGCCGGGGCCACCTCCGCTGCCGGTGTGATCTTCCTCGGCTTCGCCGCCAAACTCGCCACGGGCTGAGGGGCCGGGCCCGCGGACCGCACTCGGGACGCGCCGGGCCGGTCAGTCCGCCGTCCGGGAGGGTCCGCCCAGCCGGCGCCGCAGCAGGTGCGCCGCCCGGCGTACGGCCGGGACCCGCGGGAGGAACGCCAGCCGGGCGGGGAGCCCGCCCGGCAGGCCCAGGGTGGTCAGCCGGCGGCGTCCGAAGTAGCGCCGGGTGCGCGCGTCCAGGTGCCCGGCGAGGTAGGCCTCGGCCCGCGTCCGGTGCTCCGCGAGGATGCGCGGCTGCATGGTGAAGCCCACCGCCGTGACGAGGCCGGGCAGGTCGGCGGGGTCCTCGTGCCGCGTCCCGTCCCGCGCGAGGTCCGGGACCAGGGCGTCCACCAGCGTCAGCGGGATCCGGTTGCTGTTCGGGTACGGGGCCAGGCGGGCCAGTACGGCCTCGGTGCCGGTGCGCGCCACCGGGATCCCGTACAGGGCGCGGGCCGTCATCAGCCCCGTCGAGAAGCAGCCCACCACCAGCGCGGGGCGCAGCCGTGCGTACAGGGTCTCGGCCGGGGCGGGGTCCTCCAGCACCGTGAGGCGCGCCCCGAGCCGCGCCGCCTCCTCCTCGGCCCGCCGCCAGTACGCGGCCGGCGCGCTCGGGTGCGGTTTGAAGACCAGCTCGCGGTGGCCCCGGGCGTGGGCGCCGCGCACCATCGCGGCGTGCAGTTCCTCCTCCTCGGCGGCCGTCGTCAACTCCAGCGCCGCGAGGTACTGGCCCAGGAGGAGGGCGGGGGGCTCGGCGGGCGCGTAGCCGTCGGCGGCCCCGCCGGGCAGGTCGGCCAGTTCGGCCAGCACCTTCACGAGGGCGGGCGCCGGGACCAGCTCCGCGGGCACCCCGAACTCCGTCAGCAGGAGCGGCTCCAGGCCCGGCACGAGGTCCGGGTGCAGGACCCGGCGCACGCGCATCCCGATCTGCGGGTCGAGGCGGAAGCGGGTGGGGCCGTACGACATGAGTCCGTCGGCGTAGACGTCGACGGCGGCGCCGGGGAACAGCCGGCACAGGCTCTGCGCGGGCGGCACCTGGAGGGACTCCACCACCAGCTCGACCCGGTCGCCGCCGAGCCCCCACAGGACGCGCAGTTGCCGCTCCCACAGCGGGACGTCCTCGGGGCGCGGGGCCCATGTTGCGGGGTGCTGAGGGGCGATGACCGCGTTCCAGTCGAGGACCTCGTCGAAGCGGGTGCGCAGGGCGGCGAAGCCCGGCGAGGACTCGATCCCGGGGGTGACCTCGGGGGTGAGGGAGTGGTTGCTGGTCAACAGGATCCGCCGGTCGGCCGCCGGGAGGCAGCCGGCGTCGAGGGCGGCGACGAGGGTGGCGGCGCCGTAGAGGGTGGAGGCCAGGAAGATCTGGGTGACGTTCACGGCGTGGCTCCGGCGGGGGTGCGGCGGCGCAGCCCGCGCAGCAGGGAGGAGCGTGCGGCGTCCATCGAGGCGATGGCCCGGTCGAGGACCGGTTGGGGCATGCGTGCGAGGGCGGCCCCGCTCAGCACGCGGAGCTTTTTCGCCACGGCCGGTTCGAACCTTTCGATGGACCCGATGTGATGCGCGATAATTGCGCAATATGTTCGGACGGCTTTGGGGAGCAGGAGTTCGGATTCCCGGTCGGCGGCCGTGTCCGCCAGCACTTGATCAAATGCTCGAATGAAATCGAGCTGACGCTCGTCCCCGATCTGCGTCAACGAGGTGGAAATGCCGCGCCGATAGAAGATCCCGGGCTCGTCCAGCACCGCGAAGGACTCCGCCTCGCGGTGCAGGCGCCAGATCCACGGCCGGTCCTCGGCCGTCCGCAGCCCGTCCGTGAAGTGCAGGAGCCCCCGGTCCAACAGCCGGCGGTGGTACATCCCGGCCCAGGCGTACGGGTAGTCCACGGCCGTGGCCCGGGTGGCCGGCAGGATCCCGGCGCGCGGATCGGCGACCACGCCGGCCGGCCCGTACGGGACCCGCTGCACGGCCCGCGTCCGGCCTGTGACCTGCACGTGGTCGGTCCGGACGAAATCGCAGCCCAGGGCCTCGGCGGCGGCCAGGGTCCGGGCCAGATGGCCCGGCGCCAGCCAGTCGTCGCCGTCCAGGAAGGCGACGTACTGCCCGCGCGCCGCGTCCAGCCCGGTGTTGCGGGCCGTCGCCAGACCGCCGTTGCGGTCCCGTCTGAGGTGCACCGCCCCGGGCAGCCGCCCGGCCGCGCGCTCCAGCAGCTCGGACGTCCCGTCCGTGGAGAGGTCGTCGACGAGCAGGAACTCGAAATCCTCACGGGAGTTCAGTTCGAGACTCTTCAGGGCATCCGGTGCGTAGGTCCGCACGTTGTAGAACGGCACGACAACAGAGAGCTTGAGCACTCGCGAGAGATTAGGGCGCGGTTCGGCATTCACCGTGGCCCGCGTGCGGATTCCATGTGAACGACGCGGGGCGGGCGCGTTAACCGGTGCGCTTTCGCATTTCGTCGACGGGTTGTTAACCCCCCGTTGTGCGGTAGTTGGGCCGATCACCGGAAATGCGGAATAGCTTCTGCCGGGTGCCAGTGCCACTCAGCAGCAGCCGGGCCGATCAACGCATCGCCGTCCTCGCCGATTCCGACACACGCTGGAAATGGGGCGCCCTCACCGCGCGCCGCCTCGCCGACGGACCCCACCGGATCACCGGACACGTCCTGCGCGGCCGGGCCACCCCCACCGCGCGCCAACTCGCCGAGGTGGGAGCGGGCACGGCCCGGGAGGTGACCTGCGCGGAGTTCCTCGCGGAGATCGCCACCGGTCGGGAGCGCTACGACGTCGTCGTGCTCGCCCTCGTCGGCGGGGCCGTCCAGGCCGTCCTGCACGGGGCCCGCGCCCTGTGGCCCGACCCGGCGGCGCGACCCGTGTTCGTCACCGGGTACGTGGGGGTCGTCTACGAGAAGCTCGCCGACGGGCTGCTGCTCCGCCACGGGGCCGACCTGGTCCTCGCCAACTCCCGCCACGACGCGGAGCGCTTCCGCGCCGTGTACGAGGGCGTGGGCGCGCCGGTCGACGCCGTCATCGAGACCGCCCTGCCGTTCCTGGACGGGGCTGCGTACGCGCCCACCGGCAGCCCGGCCCACCGGGTGGTCTTCGCGGTCCAGCCCTCGGTCCCGGAGGGCCGGGCCGACCGCGCGTACCTCCTGGAACGGGCCGCCGGGCACGCGAGGCAGCACCCCGAGCGCGAGGTGCTGGTGAAGCTGCGCAGCCGCCCCGGGGAGCACACCACGCACCTGGAGGAACACCCCTACCAGCGCCTGGCCGAGCGGCTCCCCGGCGGGCTCCCGCCGAACTGCCGCCTGGCGTACGGGCACATGGGTGAGGTCCTGGACTCCACCGACCTGCTGGTCACGGTGTCCTCGACGGCGGCCCTGGAGTCCCTGCACCGGGGCATCCCGACGGCGGTCCTGACCGACCTGGGGGTCCGCGAGGCCCTGGGCAACCACCACTTCCTCGGCTCGGGCTGCCTCGCCTCCTGGGACCACCTCGACGCGGGGCTGCTGCCGCGGGGGGACCCGAACTGGCTCTCCACCCACGGCGTCGCCCCGGCCGCCGCCCGGTCCGCCGCCCCGGTGGATCCTTACGCCGCCGCGCGGGAGCGGCTCGCGGGGTTGCTCGCGGCGGACCGGCTGCCCCCGCCGGAGCCGTACTACACGCTCGCCACCGCCCCGGGGTACCTCCCCGGGATCCTGGCCCGCCAGCGCCTCGCCCCGGACGGGACCCCGCTGCCCGGGGCCGGCCGGGCGGGCGCGGGCGAATCGGCCCTGCGCCGCCGGCTGCGCGCCCACCTGCGCGAGGCCGCCCGGGGGACCTACCGCCACGGGGTCCAGCGCGTGGCCCCGCTGATCCGCCGCCTGGGGGACCTGTGACCCGCCCCGCCCGCACCTCGGCCCGCACCCCGGCCCCTGCCCGCACCCCGGACCGCGCCTTCGCCCCGGACCCGGACCGCGCCTTCACCCCGGCCATCCCCGTCCCCGCCCGCTCCACGGACCCCGCCCCGCAGGGGCAGCGCCTCCCCGTCCCGCCCGGCAGGGCACGGGTGTTGGCCGTGGTGCCCGCGCGGGGCGGGTCCAAGGGGGTGCCCGGGAAGAACACCTCGCCCGTCGGCGGGGTGTCCCTCGTCGCCCGGGCCGTCGCCGCCTGCCGGGCCGCGCCCACCGTGACCGACGTGGTGGTCTCCACCGACTCCGCCACCGTCGCCGCCGCGGCCCGCGCCGCCGGCGCCGACGTGATCCGGCGGCCCGACGCCCTCTCCGGGGACACCGCCACCAGCGAGGCCGCCGTCCTCCACGCCCTGTCCGCCTTCGAGGAACTGCACTCCCTCACCGTGGACGTGGTGCTGCTGGTGCAGTGCACCAGCCCCTTCCTGACCCCCTCCGACGTGGAGTCCGTCGCCGCCGCCGTCGCGACCGGCGCCGCCGACAGCGCGCTGACCGCGGCCCCCTTCCACGGGTTCCTCTGGCGCACCGCGCCCGACGGCTCCGGGAGCGGGGTCAACCACGAGACCGCGTACCGCCCCCGCCGCCAGGACCGCCCCGCCGAGTACCTGGAGACCGGCGCCGCCTACGCCATGGCCGTCCCCGGCTTCCGCACCGCGCGCCACCGCTTCTTCGGCCGGGTCCTGCCCGTCCCCGCCGACCCCGCGCGGGTGCTGGAGATCGACGACCCACACGACCTCGCACGGGCCCGCGCCCTCGCCCCCCTCCTCGACCCGACCCCCCTCCAGCGAAGGACACCCCCCACCATGACCGCCGCCACCACCCCCAACTCCCGTCTGCGCACCTTCGGCTCGCGCGCCGCCGGCCCCGGCCGCCCGGTCTACGTGGTCGGCGAGATCGGCATCAACCACAACGGTGACCTCGGCACCGCCTTCGCCCTGATCGACGCCGCCGCCGAAGCCGGCTGCGACGCCGTCAAGTTCCAGAAGCGCACCCCGGAGATCTGCACCCCCCGCGACCAGTGGGACGTCGAACGCGACACCCCCTGGGGCCGGATGACGTACATCGACTACCGCCACCGCGTCGAGTTCGGCGAGGCCGACTACCTCGCCATCGACGAGCACTGCGCGAAGCGCGGCATCGACTGGTTCGCCTCCCCGTGGGACACCGAGGCCGTCGCCTTCCTGGAGAAGTTCGACCTCCCCGCCCACAAGGTGGCCTCCGCCTCCCTCACCGACGACGAACTGCTCCTTGCCCTGCGCGCCACCGGCCGCACCGTGGTCCTGTCCACCGGCATGTCCACCCCGAGGCAGATCCGGCACGCCGTCGAGGTGCTCGGCAGCGACAACATCCTTCTCTGCCATGCCACTTCCACCTACCCCGCCAAGGCGGAGGAGCTGAACCTGAGGGTCATCAACACCCTCCAGGAGGAGTACCCGAACGTCCCGATCGGCTACTCCGGCCACGAGACCGGCCTCCAGACCACCCTGGCCGCCGTCGCCCTCGGCGCCACCTTCGTGGAGCGGCACATCACCCTCGACCGCGCCATGTGGGGCTCCGACCAGGCCGCCTCCGTGGAGCCCGGTGGCCTCACCCGCCTCGTCCGCGACATCCGCACCATCGAGACCGCCCTCGGCGACGGCGTCAAGCGCGTCTACGACCCCGAGCTCGGCCCCATGAAGAAGCTCCGCCGCGTCCAGGGCGCCCCCGCCCCGACCCCCGCCCCCGCGGCCCTCTGACCCGGTCCGGCCACCCTCCACGAGCGGAGCCCGTCGTGAACTCTCCCGCCACCGCCCTGGCCCTCGTCGAGAGCCCGGTCCAGCTCCTGAACGTGCTGGAGTGGGCGCACGCGCGCCGCGGCGCCGACGCCGGCCGCGCGGCGCTGCTGTCGGCCGTCCCGCGCCAGCCCGGCCCCCTCGCCGGCCGGACCCGCCCGGAGCCCGCCACCGCCACCGCCGCCCCCGCACCCGGCGGCCTGCGCATCGTCGTCCTGCCGCCCATCGACCCCATGTCCCGGGGCCAGCTGCGCCGGGTTGCCGCCCTGGCCCGAGACGAGGGCCACAGCGTCCAGTGGCAGGAGGCCCGCGGCAGCTCCGGCGCGCCCCTGCGGGCCCTGGCCGCCCTCGGCTCCGACGTGCGCCGGGCGCGCCTGATCGTGGTGGGCGACCCCTTCTCCCGCTTCGTGCAGCTGCTCCTCGCCCCGGCCCGGACCGCCGACCTGGTCGTCGTCGACGACGGCACCGCCACCATGGAGTTCGTCGCCCAGCTCGGACGCGGGGAGCGGCTGCGCCGCTGGCACCGCACCGGCGGCGGGACCGCGACCCGGGCGCGCGAGCTGGCGTACGCCCCCGTGTCGGGCACCGCGCGGCGGCGACTGACCCCGCGCGGCGGGCGCGTCGTGGAGCTGTTCACCTCGATGCCCGTCACCCCGCTGCCCGGGATGGAGCTGCGGCTCAACGACTTCGCCTGGACCCGGTCCCGCTTCGGCCCGCCCCGGCTGACCCGCGGCACCGACCTGGTCGGCACCTCCCTCGTGGAGACCGGCGTGGTCGATCCGGCCCGCTACCGGGAGGCCGTCCGCGCCCTGACCCTGGAGCACGGGGTGACCCGCTACTTCGCGCACCGCCGCGAGTCCCCGGAGAAGCTGCGCGCGCTGAGCGAGGCGACGGGGCTGGAGATCGTACGTCCCGACCTCCCGCTGGAGCTGATCGCCCGGCGGGGACCCATCGGCCGGACGATCGTCAGCTTTCCGTCCACGGTCGTCCACACGCTTCCCTACGCCCTCACCGGCACCGGCGTGACCGTGGCCGTGTGCGAGGTCGACCCGTCCTGGCTCACGGCCGCCGCCTCGCCCCGCGCCCGCGGATTCCTGGCCGGCGTCAGCGAGACCGCCCGTGATGTGCGCAGACTCCCCGCCCGGGCCGCTTCGACGGCCGGATGAGCGCGCGAGTTTACCCCCGGGTGGTGGCGCTCATACCTCCAGAGGTCGGGTTTCCTTCCCCTAACGGCATGAACTTTTCGTGATCTCCGGCCAGTTGACCCATCCGTGCGCCTACCCTTCAACGGGTGAACCAGTTGATGTCCCGCGCGCCCCAGACCGCCCTGCCCGGCAAGCCCGCCCGGCCCGAGCTGCCCGGCAAGCTGCCGGACGACCTGCGTGCCGAACTCATCGCCTTCCGTCGGGACTTGCACATGCATCCCGAGCTAGGGCACCACGAGTTCCGCACCACGGCCGCGATCAAGGCCCGGCTGGAGAAGGCCGGCCTGCGCCCCCGTGTGTTGCAGTCCGGCACCGGCCTGATCTGTGACGTCGGCACCTGGGACGGCGTCCGTCCCATGCTGGCCCTGCGCGCGGACATCGACGCCCTGCCCATTCCGGACGCCAAGACGCACGTCCCCTACCGTTCCACCGTCCCGGACCGCGCCCACGCCTGCGGCCACGACGTGCACACCGCGATCGTCCTCGGCGCGGGCCTGGTGCTGGCCGAACTCGACCGCCAGGGCCTGCTGCCCCGGCCGGTGCGGCTGCTGTTCCAGCCGGCCGAGGAGGTGCTCCCGGGAGGGGCCAGCGAGGCCATCGAATCCGGAGTGCTGGACGGCGTCGGCAAGATCATCGCCGTGCACTGCGACCCGCGGGTGGACGCGGGACGCCTGGGGCTGCGCGCCGGTCCGATCACCTCCGCCTGCGACCGGCTGGAGGTCAGCCTCTCCGGCCCCGGCGGCCACACCGCCCGCCCGCACCTGACCACCGACCTGGTCACGGCCGCCGCCCGGATCGCCGTGGACGTCCCGGCCCTGCTGACCCGCCGGATGGACGCCCGCTCGGGCATGTCCGTCACCTGGGGCCGCATCGAGGCCGGCCACGCCTGCAACGTCATCCCGATGCACGCCGAGCTGTCCGGCACCGTCCGCTGCCTCGACCTCAACGCCTGGTACGAGGCCCCGGACATGATCCACGCGGCCATCGACGAGGTCGCCACCATGCACGGGGCCAAGTTCGAGATCAACCACGTGCGCGGGGTCCCGCCGGTCGTCAACGACCCGGTGGTCACCGAGCTGCTGCGCGAGGCGATGGCGGCCCGCCGGGGCGCCGAGTCGGTCGAGGACACCGAGCAGAGCCTCGGCGGCGAGGACTTCTCCTG
Source organism: Streptomyces sp. NPDC088097 (assembly GCF_044741845.1). Lineage (NCBI taxonomy): Bacteria > Bacillati > Actinomycetota > Actinomycetes > Kitasatosporales > Streptomycetaceae > Streptomyces > Streptomyces sp. NPDC088097. The sequence goes on along the minus strand of NZ_JBIUTJ010000001.1, from coordinate 708,102 downwards.
GTACCTGGAGCACGTCCCCGGCGCCATGGCCCGGCTCGGCGTCCGCCCGCCCGGCGACACCGCCAAGCGGGACCTGCACCGGGGCGACTTCGACGTCGACGAGTCCGCGATCGGATACGGCGTGGAGTTCTTCACCGCCGCCGCCCTGCTCGACGGCCGGCACCCGGAAACCTCCCGCTAGACCACACGGGCAAAGCCGGGGCAAAGCCGGCCCCGCGCACGCGTTCACCGGGGTAGACCTGTCCAGCCCTTGATACACAAGGGCTGGACCGTCGCGCAGTCACCAACCGGTCACTGTCCGGTTCGCGACGATCCGATAACGACTCCTGAACGGGCGCTTAACTGACATCTACGCGCGTTACGATCGCCGCTAAACCAGCGCCGGTCGTGGCGCTTCGGTCGGTTTTGAAGGAGCCTCCCCTTGCGCCGGATCACCAGGATCGCCACCGTGGGCATCGCGTCCGCGGCGCTGGCCCTCTCGGCCACCGCCTGTGGCGGTAAGAAGTCCTCGGACACCCCCTCCTCCGACGGCTCGTCGGCGTCCGCGCCGGGCGCCGCGATCGCGTACGACATCGGTGGCCGCGGCGACCAGTCGTTCAACGACGCCGCCTACGAGGGCCTGCAGAAGGCCGAGAAGGACCTGAAGGTCACGGGCGCCGAGGCGGAGCCCACCGAAGGCGAGAGCGAGGCCGACAAGGTCCAGCGCCTCACCGAGCTGGCCCGCAAGGGCAACAACCCGGTCATCGGCGTCGGTTTCGCCTACGCGCCGGCCATCAAGAAGGTCGCCGCGAAGTACCCGAAGACCACCTTCGGCATCATCGACGACACCTCGGTCATCGGCCCGAACATCGCCAACCTGGTCTTCAACGAGGAGCAGGGCTCCTACCTGGCCGGCGTCGCCGCCGCCAAGACGTCGAAGACCGGCACGGTCGGCTTCATCGGTGGTGTCGAGGTCCCGCTGATCAAGAAGTTCGAGGCGGGCTTCGCCCAGGGCGTCAAGGACACCAACCCCAACGCCAAGGTGCTCTCGGCCTACCTGACCCAGCCGCCCGACTTCGGTGGCTTCTCCAAGCCCGACCTGGGCAAGGGCGCGGCCAAGGGCCAGCTCGACGGTGGCGCCGACGTGATCTACGCCGCCGCCGGTCTCGCCGGTTCCGGTGCCATCGAGGCCGCGTCCAACGCGGGCAAGTGGTCCATCGGCGTCGACTCCGACCAGTACAACCAGGCCGGTCTGTCGAAGTACAAGGACCACATCCTGACCTCGGTCACCAAGGACGTCTCCGACTCGGTCTTCAACCTGATCAAGTCGGTCAAGGACGGCAAGCCCGAGAACGGCGAGGTCCGTTACGGCCTCGACAAGGACGGCGTCGGCCTGGCCGACTCCAACCCCGAGTACAAGAAGATGGCCGACGTCATCGCCGCGGTGGAGAAGGCCAAGGCCGACATCATCGCCAAGAAGATCACCGTCAAGACCGCGCCGTAAGGCCCCGTCTGACACCTGATCGTGGTCTTCGGGGTCCGGGGGCGGCCAACGCCGCTCCCGGGCCCCGTGCCACGTCGGTGAACACAGTCCGTGGACACGTGGCCCCTATGGTCACGAGTTTTCACTTCTGACAGTGCTACGCGCGTAGAAGCATCGTGGACGCGATACTTTCTCTCCCCGCCCTGTCCCCCCCCCTGCCTTCCGCTCCTTCCGCGCCAAGGAGAGTGCGTCATCAACGCGTCCAGCCCCCCTCTCGCCGTAGAACTGCACGGCATCACCAAGCGTTTCCCCGGCGTCGTCGCCAACAAGGACATCGCCATCTCCGTCCGCAAGGGCACGGTCCACGCCCTCATCGGGGAGAACGGCGCCGGCAAGTCGACGCTGATGAAGATCCTCTACGGCATGCAGAAGCCGGACGAAGGCACCATCGCCGTCGACGGCGAGCAGGTCACCTTCAGCAACCCGGGCGACGCCATCGCCCGCGGTATCGGCATGGTCCACCAGCACTTCATGCTGGCCGACAACCTCACCGTGCTGGAGAACGTCGTCCTGGGCGGCGAGAAGCTCTACGGCATCGGCGCCAAGGCCCGCAAGAAGATCCGCGAGATCTCGGACGCGTACGGCCTCGGCGTGCGTCCCGACGTCCTCGTCGAGGACCTCGGCGTCGCCGACCGCCAGCGCGTGGAGATCCTCAAGGTCCTCTACCGCGGCGCCAAGACGCTCATCCTCGACGAGCCGACCGCCGTGCTCGTGCCGCAGGAAGTGGACGCGCTCTTCGACAACCTGCGCGGGCTCAAGGCGGAGGGCCTCACGGTCATCTTCATCTCGCACAAGCTGGGCGAGGTGTTGAAGGTCGCGGACGACATCACCGTCATCCGTCGCGGCACCACGGTCGGCACCGCCGACCCGAAGACCGCCACCACCAAGCAGCTCGCCGAGCTGATGGTCGGCTCCGAACTGCCCACCCCGGAGACCCGCGAGTCGACGGTCACCACCACGCCCATGCTCCAGGTCGAGGACCTGCGGCTGGCCGCCACCGACCCCGACGGGGTCGTGCGCGAGGTGCTCGCGAACATCGGCTTCACCATCCACAAGGGTGAGGTGCTCGGCATCGCGGGCGTCGAGGGCAACGGTCAGACCGAGCTCATCGAGGCCCTGATGGGCATGAGCATCCCGGACGGCGGCGTCATCCGGCTGGACGGCCGGGACATCTCCACGGTGGCGACGCGCAAGCGCCGCGAGGGCGGCATCGGCTACATCCCCGAGGACCGCCACCGCCACGGCCTGCTGCTGGACTCCCCGCTGTGGGAGAACCGCATCCTCGGCCACGTCACCGAGGCGCCCAACTCCAAGCACGGCATCCTCGACCCGAAGGCCGCCCGCAAGGACACCGAGCGGATCGTGCGCGAGTACGACGTGCGCACCCCCGGCATCGACGTCACGGCGGCCTCCCTGTCCGGCGGCAACCAGCAGAAGCTGATCGTCGGCCGCGAGATGAGCCACGCCCCCAAGTTCCTCATCGCCGCCCACCCCACCCGCGGTGTGGACGTCGGCGCACAGGCGCAGATCTGGGACGCGATCCGCGAGGCCCGCCGCGAGGGTCTGGCCGTGCTGCTGATCTCCGCCGACCTCGACGAGCTGATCGGCCTGTCCGACACCCTGCGCGTCATCTACCGCGGCCGGCTGGTCGCGGACGCCGACCCGGCGACGATCACCCCGGAGGAGCTCGGCACCGCCATGACCGGCGCCGCCACCGGACACCTGGAAGCCCAAGACGACCACTCCGCCGGAGTCGACGGCGACACGACGGAGGACGAGGCCCGATGAAGAAATTCGACAAGGACCGGCTGCTCCTCGGCTTCGCCGGTCCCGCGCTGGCCCTGATCAGCGCCTTCGCACTCACCGTGATCGTGCTGGCGGCCTCGGGCGTCAACCCGATCGAGCCGCTGCGCATCATGATCGACCAGGCCTCGTACGAGGACGTCCAGGTCCTCATCATCAACCAGGCCGGTACGTACTACCTGGCAGCCCTGGCCGTCGCCATCGGCTTCCGGATGAACCTCTTCAACATCGGTGTCGACGGCCAGTACCGGCTCGCCGCGATGGTCAGCGCCGTCGTCGGAGCGGCGGTCACGCTGCCCGGTCCGGTGCACATCCTGCTGATCGTCCTGGTCGCCATGCTGGTCGGCGCCTTCTGGGCCGGCATCGCGGGCGTCCTGAAGGCCAAGCGCGGAGTGAGCGAGGTCGTCTCGACGATCATGCTCAACGCCATCGCCACCTCGCTGATCGCCTGGCTGATCCTGCCGAAGAACCTCGGCGTCCAGCCGGCCGGGTCCAACGACCTGACCACCGGCGACATCCCCGAGTCCGCCTGGTTCCCGGCGTTCAGCATGGGTGACGGCCTGGAGATCTACGGATTCACCTTCGTCGCCTTCGCGCTCGGCATCGTCTACTGGTTCGTCCTCAACCGCACCCGCTTCGGCTTCGACCTGCGCGCCACCGGCGCCAGTGAGTCCGCCGCCCAGGCCTCCGGTGTGGACGCCAAGAAGATGATCATGACCTCGATGTTGCTCTCGGGCGCCGTCGCCGGTCTGGTCAGCATGCCGCTGCTGCTGGGCGAGTCCCACACGTACAACCTCTCCTTCCCGGCGGGCATCGGCTTCACCGGCATCACCATCGCGCTGCTCGGCCGCAACAACCCGATCGGCATCTTCTTCGCCGCCCTCCTGATCGCCTTCATCGACAAGTCGTCCTCCGGTCTCGACCAGAACGGCTACGCCAAGGAAATCGGCACGATCATGCAGGGCCTGATCGTGATCGCGGTCGTGGTCAGCTACGAACTCGTCCGTCGCTACGGCATCCGCCGTCAGCAGCAGAAGGTCGGCGAGGAGCTGGCAGCCGGCCACGCCATCAAGACCGACAAGGAGGTCGCGGCGTGAGCACCAGTACCGTTTCCGCGACGAGCGCCGCGCCCAAGAAGGGCGGCGGCCGCCGCAAGCTCACCCTGCCCTGGATCCTGCTGATCATCGCGGGCGGCCTCGCCCTGCTCTCACTGGTCAGGGTCATCTCCGGCGCCGACGACCTCACCTCGGTCGGCCAGGTCTCCGGAGCCCTCCAGCTCGCCGTGCCGATCGCCATGGCCGGCCTCGGCGGCCTGTGGGCCGAGCGGGCCGGCGTGGTCAACATCGGCCTCGAAGGCATGATGGTCCTGGGTACCTGGTTCGGCGCCTGGGCGGGCTACCAGTGGGGCCCGTGGACCGGTGTCGTGATGGGTCTCGTCGGCGGCGCCCTCGGCGGCCTGCTGCACGCGATCATGACCGTCACGTTCAACGTGAACCACATCGTCTCCGGTGTGGCGGTCAACATCCTCGCCCTCGGCTTCACGCAGTACCTGTCGAACTTCACCTTCGACAAGGCCCCCGGCGGCTCCTCCAAGCAGTCCCCGCGCATCGAACCGATCACCGAGATCACCGTTCCGGGGTTGTCGGACTGGATGGCCACCCTCCAGGGCAAACACTGGTTCCTGGTCTCCGACGTCGCCGGCGTCATCGGCGGCCTGGTCACCGACCTGTCGCTGCTGACCGTCGTCGCCGTCCTGCTGATCCCGGGCACCTGGTGGGTGCTGTGGCGCACCGCCTTCGGCCTGCGCCTGCGGTCCTGCGGCGAGAACCCGACGGCCGCCGAATCGCTCGGCGTCAACGTCTACAAGTACAAGTACATCGCCGTGATCGTCTCCGGCGCGATGGCCGGACTGGGCGGCGCCTTCCTGGCGATCGTCTCCACCGGCATCTACCAGGAGGGCCAGACCGGCGGTCGCGGATACATCGGCCTCGCCGCGATGATCTTCGGCAACTGGATGCCCGGCGGCATGGCCATGGGCGCGGGCCTCTTCGGCTTCACCTACAGCCTCAAGCTGCGCGGCTCGGAGACCGTCCACGCCATGCTGCTGCTGATCGCGATCCTGCTCGTACTGGCCGTCGTGTGGCAGCTGTACAAGAAGAAGTACCTCCAGGCGGCCATCGCCGGCGTCTTCGCCGTGGCCCTGTTCCTCTGGTACGCCTTCACCGACTCGGTGCCCAGCCAGTTCGTCGAGGCCATGCCCTACGTCACGACGCTGCTGGTCCTCGCCCTGTCCGCGCAACGCCTGCGCATGCCCAAGGCGGACGGCATGCCGTACCGCAAGGGCCAGGGCAAGTGACCCCGGCCCCGGCGGTGGACTGGGAAGCCCTGCGCACCGCCGCACGGGACGCGATGACGCGGGCCTACGCCCCGTACTCGGGCTTCCCGGTCGGGGTCGCCGCCCTGGTGGACGACGGTCGCCTCGTGACCGGCTGCAACGTGGAGAACGCCAGCTACGGACTCGGCCTGTGCGCCGAGTGCGGGCTGGTCTCCTCCCTCCAGGCCACCGGCGGCGGCCGGCTCACGCACTTCACGTGCGTGGACGGCAAGGGCGCGATCCTCGTCCCCTGCGGTCGCTGCCGCCAGCTGCTCTACGAGTTCGGCGGCCCCGAACTCCTGGTGGAGACGCCCGACGGGATCCTCCCGCTGAGCGCGATGCTGCCGCAGGCCTTCGGGCCCGACCACCTGAGATAGCCGTGCCGACGGCCCTTCGCCCTGCCGGGCGGAGGGCCGTCCCGCTTCTCCCTCCGCACTTGCACCCCTCCCTCATCTCTATGCGCGTAGAAGGAAGTCACCTCATGGACGTCATCTCCGTCATCCGGACCAAGCGGGACCGCGGCGAGCTCAGCCCCGAGCAGATCGACTGGGTCATCGACGCCTACACCCGCGGCGTCGTCGCCGACGAGCAGATGTCTGCGCTCGCGATGGCGATCCTGCTGAACGGGATGAACCGCACGGAGATCGCCCGCTGGACCGCCGCGATGATCGCCTCCGGTGAGCGGATGAACTTCGACTCCCTCTCCCGCCCGACCGCCGACAAGCACTCCACCGGCGGCGTCGGCGACAAGATCACCCTCCCGCTGGCCCCGCTCGTCGCCGCCTGCGGCGCGGCCGTGCCGCAGCTCTCCGGCCGCGGTCTCGGCCACACCGGCGGCACCCTGGACAAGCTGGAGTCCATCCCCGGCTGGCGCGCCCTGCTCTCCAACGAGGAGATGCTGAACGTCCTCGACACCACCGGCGCCGTGATCTGCGCGGCGGGCGACGGCCTGGCCCCCGCCGACAAGAAGCTCTACGCCCTGCGCGACGTCACCGGCACCGTCGAGGCCATCCCGCTCATCGCCTCCTCGATCATGTCCAAGAAGATCGCCGAGGGCACGGGCTCGCTCGTCCTGGACGTCAAGGTCGGCTCCGGCGCCTTCATGAAGAACATCGAGGACGCCCGCGAACTGGCCTCCACGATGGTGGCCCTGGGCACCGACAGCGGAGTCAAGACCATCGCCCTGCTCACCGACATGTCCACCCCGCTCGGCCTCACCGCCGGCAACGCCCTGGAGATCCGCGAGTCCGTCGAGGTCCTCGCCGGCGGCGGCCCCTCCGACGTGGTCGAGCTGACCCTGGCCCTGGCCCGGGAGATGTTGGACGCGGCGGGCATCAAGGACGCCGACCCGGCCAAGGCCCTGGCCGACGGCTCCGCGATGGACGTGTGGCGCCGGATGATCGCGGCCCAGGGCGGCGACCCGGACGCGGCCCTGCCCGTGGCCCGCGAGCGGCACGTCGTCACCGCCTCCGCCTCGGGCGTCCTGACCCGCCTGGACGCGTACGCGGTGGGCGTCGGCGCCTGGCGCCTGGGCGCGGGCCGCGCGCGCAAGGAGGACCCGGTCCAGGCCGGTGCGGGCATCGAGCTGCACGCCAAGCCGGGCGACACCGTGGTGGCGGGGCAGCCGCTGATGACCCTGCACACGGACACCCCGGAGAAGTTCGCGTACGCCCTCGCCTCCCTGGAGGGCTCCTACGACGTGGCCCCGGCCGGCACGGCCTTCTCCGCCACGCCGATCGTCCTGGACCGCATCGCCTGACCTGCGGCTTCCCATGCGGGTGAACGGGACCGGTGGACCCCCGCCGGTCCCGTTCGGCATGCTGGGATCGGTGACGACCGATTGAGGAGCACACCAATGACCGCACTCACCGTCCAGCACGAGCCGAGCGATGGCAGCTGGGATGAGGTCATCCGTCTCTGGGAGGAGACGGAAGGGCCAGAGGGCTGCAAGGTGGAGATCATCGAGGGGATCGTCACCGTGGCACCACCGCCCGTCAACCATCACCACTACATCGCCGAGTTGGTGCAGGCGAGCCTGTACGCGGCGAAACCCGCACACTGTGGGATCTACCAGACCCTCAATCTCGCTGTCCCGGCCCGCGCCGGCCTCTACATCCCGGACCTCGCGGTCGTGGACCGCGACATCGTGCAGGGCCAGGGAAACTCCGTTCCCGCGGACGCCGCCGAACTTGTCGTCGAGGTCACCTCCAAGTCGAACGCCTCCAACGACCGGGTGGCCAAGCTCAACGGCTATGCGACCGCGGGCGTACCGCTGTACCTGCTCATCGACCCGCACATGTCCGGCAGCCCCACGATCCACCTGTACGGCGAACCGCAGGACGGCACGTACCGCCTGCTGTCGGTGGTCAAGTTCGGCGAGTCGATCCTGCTTCCCGCGCCCTTCGACCTCAAGCTCGACACCTCCCTCTTCCCCCGGCCCTGACGGGAGTCACCGGCGGCCGATGAGTTCCGGCGGGTGCGCCGGTCAGTCCTGTGTGACGATCACCCGACTCGTGCTGCCCGGCCCCAGCCCCACCGTGCAGGACGCCGCCCGACTGTGTGACCGGCTCGCGCTGCTCTACGAGTCCGGCGCCGCCTGCGTCGTGTGCGACGCGGGGGCCGTCACCGCCCCGGGCCTGGGCGCCGTCGAGGCGCTGGCCCGGCTGCGGCTCACCGCCGGCGGCCGACCGTTGCGGATCACCGGGGTCGGCGCGGCGCTACGCGCCCTGCTGCACCTCGTCGGTCTCGTCGAGCTGCTCGGGGAGCCCGAACAGGGGGAACCACCGGTCGGTGTCGAGGAAGGCGTTCAGGCCCACGATCCGCCCCTCTGAGATCTCCAGCACCTGGAGCGCCCACGGCACGTGCCCCGGGGCGCCGTCCTCGCGCGGCCGGTACTGGCCGAAGGCGGGCAGGCCGTTGGCGGTGGTCGGGACCAGCCGGGAGCCCTTGCAGCCGATGCCCTGGTTCAGGTGCCACGCCGCGATGTCGGCGTGACCCCGCAGCCACAGGTCGAACGGCGGCATCGAGAGCACCGCGTCCTCGTGCAGCAGGGCCGTGAGCCGGGTGATGTCGTACGCCTCGAAGGCGGAGAGGTACTGCTCCAGCAGCTTCGCCTGGTCCGCGTCCAGCGGGTCCGCCGGGTCGCTCGCGCGCAGCCCCTGGCCGGCCATCGTCGCCCGCGCCCGCTGGAGGGCGCTGTTCACCGAGGCCACCGAGGTCTCCAGGAGCGTCGCGACCTCGTCCGCCTTCCAGGCCAGCACCTCCCGGAGGATCAGCACGGCCCGCTGCTTGGCCGGCAGGTGCTGGAGCGCGGCGACGAACGCGAGCCGCACGGACTCCTTGGCCAGGGCCATCTCCGCCGGGTCGGCGGTCTGCGGCAGCACCCGCCCGTCCGGCACCGGCTCCAGCCAGGTCACCTCGGGGCGTTCGTTCAGCACGGCGGACGCCTGGTGCTGGGGGGCGCTCAGGTCCATCGGACGGGCCCGCTTGTTCCCCGCGCTCAGCAGGTCCAGGCAGACGTTGGTGGCGATCCGGTACAGCCAGGAGCGCAGTGAGGACCGGCCCTCGAACTTCTCGTACGCCCGCCAGGCCCGGACGTACGTGTCCTGGACGGCGTCCTCCGCGTCGAAGGAGGAACCGAGCATCCGGTAGCAGTAGCCGGTCAGTTCCACGCGGTGACGCTTCATCGCGGTGTCGAGGTCGGGCGTGTCCGGGGCGCCGGGGGCGTCCGGTGACGCGGGTGCGGGTGAAGTCGTCGCGAGGTCACTCATGGTGTCGCCCCCAGGTAGTTCCGTCGCTTCGGAAACTACCCGAGGGCTCTGACATCGGCAGCCGGAAGGGCCGGAGACCTCAGGTCCCGGGCTTGCGCCCGTACACGTAGACGTCCTCGCCGTTGGTGAGCATGCCCCAGTACGCCTTGGCGTCCGTGCCGGTCATGTTCACGCAGCCGCCGGAGCCCGGCGGGTTCCACATGCTCTTCTCCACCGAGTGGAAGGCGATCCCGCCGTCGAAGAACTGCGCGTAGGGCATCGCCACGTTGTAGAGCGTCGACCAGTGGTTGATGTTGCGGTAGTAGATCTTCTTCAGGCCGGTCCGGGTCGGCGTCTCCGCCTTTCCGGTGCGCACCGCCACCGGCCCGTACTTCAACGTCGAGCCGTCCTGGATCCAGCTGAGCTGTCGCGTCAGGTCGACGCACGCGATCCGCCCCAGGTTGGTCGGGCACTTCCCGTCGGCGTTCGGAGTCTTGCCGGCCGCCCGCTGCGCGAGCATCGTGCTCATCGTCTGCCAGGTCAGCGGCCCGGCGTAGCCCGCGTTGGGCATGATCCCGTGGGTGGTCTGGAAGGCCTGCACCGCCTTGCAGTCGGTCGCCGACTGCACCCCGTCCACCGGCCGGCCCAGGAACCCCTCCACCTGCCGCTGGTAGGGGCCTGTCGTCACGTTGCAGGTGGGGGCGGCCTGCGCCGTCCCGCCCCCCGCCACCACCATCGGCACGGCCATGGCCAGCGCCCCGCCGAACACCACCGCAGCACGCCGCTTGGCGCGCGCGCGTATCGCCATCTGTCCCTCCCCTGCCCCGCCCGGCGGACCGGGGCACCGGTGCCACGGCCCCACGGCGGGTTGCCTACGAGAGAGTAGGGTCTGCGGGCCCGTTCGTCAGGGGGTCCCGCAGGGTGAACTCGTACCTGATCCCGTGCCAGGTCAGCGGGCCGTCGCGGCCGGGGCGAGCAGCCGGCGTTCGGCGCGGGCCGCGCGGGAGCCGTAGAGGGTGATCGAGGCGACCCCCACCACCGCGAGCAGCGCGATCCCGACCGTCGCCGACCACCCGGAGGCGTGGTAGGCCAGCGCCCCCAGGGTGCCGCCCGCGCTGGAGCCCAGGTAGTACGCGGACTGGTAGAGCGCGGACGCCTGCGCCCGGCCCGTCTTCGCGGTCCGGCTCACCGCCGCCGAGGCCACCGCGTGCCCCGCGAAGAAGCCCGCCGTGATCAGCACCAGCCCCGCCAGGATCGCGGCCAGGGAGTCGTCGAGGGAGAGCAGCAGCCCCAGCGCGGTGGTCGTCACGGCCAGGTACAGCGCCCCGCGCCGGCCGGTGCGCGCCACCAGCTGTCCGGCGGCGGCAGAGGAGACCGTACCCACCAGGTACACGAGGAAGATCGACCCGATCACACCCTGGCCGAGCGAGAACGGCTCGTCCACCAGGCGGTAGCCGATCACCGTGTAGACCGCCCCGAAGACGGTCATGAACAGCGCGCCGATGCCGTACAGCCGCAGCAGCAGCGGATCGCGCAGGTGTCCGGCGACCGTACGTCCCACCGCGCGCGGGTTCAGCGAGGCCGCCCGGAAGAACCGCGCCCGGGGCAGCAGCACCAGGAAGGCCACCGCGCACAGCAGGGCCATCGCGCCGACGGTCAACAGCCCGGCCCGCCAGCCCCACGCCTGCGCCGCCCAGCCGGTGACGATCCGCCCGCTCATCCCGCCGATGGAGTTGCCCGCCACGAACAGGCCGATCGCCCCGACCAGCGCCTTGGGCCGGACCTCCTCCGCCAGGTACGCCATCGCGGAGGCCGGGATCCCGGCGATCGCCGCGCCCTGGACGGCGCGCAGCACCACCAGCCACTCCAGGTTCGGCGCGAAGGGCACGAGCAGTGCGACGCCGACCGCGATCACCATCGACCAGGTCATCATCCGGGTCCGCCCGAACCGCTCCGACAGGGCGCTGAGCGGTAGGACGAAGAGGGCGAGGGCGCCGGTGGCCGCGGACACCGTCCAGCTGGCCTGACCCGCCGTCACGCCGAGGCCGGCGGAGATCGCGGGCAGCAGCGCCTGCGTGGAGTAGAGGAGGGCGAAGGTCGCCAGGCCCGCGGCGAAGAGCGCGAGGCTCATCCGGCGGTAGCCGGGGAGGCCGGGGGCGTGGGGCTCGGGAGAGGCGGTCCCGACGGGGTGGGCCGGGGGAGGGAACGACGCGGTGGAGGCACCCGGGATGACGGGTGCCCCGGTATGAGCGGGAGGCATGTCACGACGGTAGCCCCGGCTCTTTTCATGCGTCCAATGCACAGAATCGAGATAATCGATCCACTCACGCATCAACGCAGCTCAGGGACGTGCATGTCAGCGAACCGTTACGAAGAAGACATGGCCGTGACAAATTTGCTGGCCCCCCGGCTGGCCTGGTTCGCCGCCGTGGCCCGGCACGAACACGTCACGCGCGCCGCCCAGGAACTGGGCGTCCCGCAGTCCACCCTGTCCCGCGCCATGGTCCGCCTCGAACAGGACCTCGGCGTCACCCTGTTCGCCCGCAAGGGCCGTACCGTCGCCCTCACCACGGCCGGCCGCAGCTTCCTCGCCTCCACCGAAGAGGCCCTGGACGGCATCGCCCGCGCCGCCGGTTCCGTCCAGCGGGACGCCGACGCGGACCTCGGGAAGGTCGCCTTCGGCTTCCTGCACACCCTGGGCCCCGAGACCGTACCCGGGCTGATCCGCGCCTTCCGCGCCGACCACCCCCGCGTACGGTTCTCCCTGGTCCAGAACTACGGCGAGGCCATGCTGGAGAAGCTCCGGGCCGGCGAGCTCGACCTCTGCCTGACCTCGCCCCTGCCCGACGCCCCCGACCTGGTGGCCCGCCGCCTCGACGAACAGCGGCTGCGCCTGGTGGTCCCGGACGACCACCGCCTGGCCGTGCGCAAGCGGATCCGCCTCGCGGAGGCCGCCGAGGAAACCTTCGTCACCCTGGAGCCCGGCTACGGCCTGCGCCGCATCACCGACGACCTGTGCGCGGAGGCGGGCTTCACCCCCAGGGTCGCCTTCGAGGGCGAGGAGGCCGAGACCCTGCGCGGGCTCGTCGCCGCCGGCCTCGGCGTGGCCCTGCTCCCGCCCCCGGCCGTGCCCCGACCCGGGGTGGTGGAGCTGACGGTGACGGCCCCGCGCGCCGTCCGGGAGATCGGCGTGGCCTGGCTGGACGGCCACCCGGACACCCCGCCGGTCGCGGCCTTCAAACGGTTCCTGCTCTCCCGCCGGGGCCGCCTCATCCCCGAACTGGACCCGTCCTAGACCGCCGGCCGCCCAAGACCGCTACGCCCCCGAGGCCTCCGGAGCCGGCGCGGACACGGAGGCGGACGCCGGGTGGGCGGCGAGCAGGTACCCCGCCTGGAAGCGGGACTTGGCCCCGACCGCCCGCATGATCTCGGCGATGTGTCGTTGGCAGGTCCGCTCCGACATGCCCAGTCGGCGCGCGATCACCTTGTCCTCCAGCCCCTCCGACAGCAGCCGTACGATCGTCTGCCGCAGCTCGTCCGACAGGGACCGCGCCGCCTCCGGGCTCACCGTCGTCGGGAAGGGCTGCGCGCCCACCCAGGAGCGCTCGAAGGCCTCCGTCATGAAGTGCACGACGCTCGGCTCCCGCACCACCAGCGCCGCCCCGCTGCGGTCGGGCACCGCGATCAGCCCCGTGTGCCGGTCGAAGATCAGCATCCGCATCAGCCCGTCGCCGAGCGTGCGCACCTGCGCCCCGAGCGCCGTCACCCGCTCGACGTACGCCGCCGTCGGCCGCGAGTACCGCGCCGTGTGCTGGTAGATCGTGCGCATCCGCACCCCGCGCCCCAGCAGCGACTCGTCCCGGCCGACCGCCTCCTCCAGGGCGTCCAGCGGCCGGCCGCCGCCGGGCTGGGAGGTGAGCAGCTCCCGTTCGCATCCGGCCGCCAGCTCGGTGATCAGCCCGCGCACGGCCCCCAGGTCGGTCACCAGCTCCAGTCGGCCGGTCCCGCCCGGATCCCGGTGCGCGGCCCCGGCCTCGAACGTCGGTACGAGGGACTCCAGGCGCCCGCGCAGTCGGTCCATCTCGTCGTGGGTCTCCCGTGCCAGCAGCGCGAGCGGGGCCAGCGACCGCGCCGCCGCCGCCCGGGGGGCCACCGCGCTCCACCGCTCCGGCCCCTCGCCGGGGGCCCGCTGGAGCAGGTGCGCCGAGGCCAGCTCGGTGACGGCGGCGCCCGCGCGGGCGCCGAGGGCGGTGGTGGCCTCGGCCGCGGTGAAGGCGTGCCGCTCCACGGCGTACGCGTACAGGCGGTGCGCCGCGGGGCTCAGCTCGCTCCCGGGCGGACCGCCGGCGACGGTGGGGCCGGCTCCGGAGCCGTTCACGCCGGTTCCGTACCGCGCACCACCGTTCACTCTCTCGTCCTCGGCTGGCATATGCGTATTCGTCCCTGGCTGTCCCGGTTCGTAAACCCCTCGTGTTCCCGCAAGGCGACAACTCGACGCCTGAACGGCCGCTTCCGGCATATGCCGAACCGGCACAGTGAGCACACGGCGTGACGGGGGGAGCGCGGGATGCGGCACCAGACGACCGGTCGGCGACACCAGCCCCTGGCGGTCCTGCTCAGCCCGCGCCCCGCCGAGGTCGCCGCCGCCCGCAGGGCGGGTGCGCGCACCGTGGTGGTCGCGCCGGATCCGGACGTGCCATCCGACCGTGAGGGGGCGGAGCGGCGGGTACGCACGGACTGGCGCGACCACCGCCGCCTCGTCGGGGCCGTCGCCGACCTCGCCGAGGTCCGTGACGGCCGGGCGGCCGTCTTCGGCTTCGATCCCGCCACGGCCCTCGCCGCCGCCCGCGCCAACGCGGCGCTCGGCCTCACCGGCACCCCGCCCTCCGCCGTGCTCGCCCTGCGGGACAAGGCCGCCCTGCGCGTCCTGTCCAACACCCTGTACCCCACCCGTCCCGTCTCCTTCGCCCGCTGCGGCCGGGCCTCCCTGCTCCCGTTCCTCACCACCCTGATCGGCTACCCCTGCGTGATCAAGCCCCGCGCCGGAGCCCACGGGGAGGGCGTGCGCCTGGTCCACGACGAGGCGGGGGCGCGGACCGCCGTCCCCGACTACCCCGAGGTCACCGACCTCCTGGTGGAGGAGTACCTGGAGGGGCCCGCGCTCACCGTCGAGGCCCTCTCCCGCGAGGGCCGCCACCGGGTGCTGGGCTGGAGCCGCCGACTGCCGGGCCCGGCCCTGACCGCGGGCGGCCACGAGGCCCCGGTCGCCCTGGACGCCCCCCTGGCCGAAGCCGTACGCGCCCTCGTGCGCGGGACCCTCGACCTCGCGGGCCACCACGACGGCCCCTCCCACGCCGAGGTCGTCCTCACCGACCGGGGGCCCCGCCTGGTCGAGGCGCATGCCCGCCCGGGCGGCGAGGAGCTGACCCAACTGCTCCGCCTCGCCCACGGCACCGACGTGCTCGCGCTCGCCCTCGCCGCCGGACTGAGCCTGCCCGACCCCCCGCGCCGACCCCGCGCCACCCACGCGGGACTGCGCTACGTGGACTTCCCGCCCGGCCTGCGCCTGGCCGAGGCCGCCCCCGCCCTGGCGCGGGCCCGCGCCCTGCCCGGCGTGGTGAGGGTCCGGCTCCAGGTCCCGCCGGACGCGACGGTGCGCAGCGCCCCCACCGGGACGCTGCACCACGCCCACCTGATGGCCACGGCCCCGACGGCCGCCGCCCTGACCCGCGTCCTCGACGGGGCCGCTGCGCTGCTCTTACAGGGCCCGGGGCGGGCCGGACCCCGGGCCGCCCGTCAGGGTGACTGCGGCCTGGCGTAGTCCCCGTAGCCCGTCCAGTCCACCGCCACGCAGGCCTCGTCGCCCACCACCCAGGCGTCGTGCCCGGGGGCCACCTGCATGAAGTCGCCGGGCCCGTAGTCGTCGCCCTCGCCGTCGTCCATCACGATCCTCATCCGGCCGCTCACCACGTAACCGGTGTGCGCGGCCGTGCAGCTGTCCGTGCCGGCGATCGGCTTCACGTGCTCCGACCAGCGCCAACCGGGCTCGAACACCGCCCGGCCCACCGGCCCGCCGCTGGTTTCGATCAGGTCCAGCCGACCCTTGCCGTCCTGGAACGGCCGCGTCTCGTCCGCGCCGTCGAAGTTCCTGCGCACCAACCCGGCCATCACGATCGCCTCCCGGAGACGAATCCCCGACTCCACGCCTTTCCCCGAGTCCACTTCCCAGCCTACGCTCGGGGCCCGCCCGCGCCGGGGCGGCTCAGCCCCGCAGCGAGCGGCCGAATCCGGAGGCCAGCGGCATGCGCAGGCCCAGCGGGGGCGGCGCCGCGAGGGCGTCCGTGACCGGCCGCGAGTAGCGCCCGGAGAAGACCGCGCCCAGGACGAAATCGACCGCGAGGGCCACCACCTCCGCCTGGTGCTCGCGCAGCCCGTGGCCGTCGGAGTGCACCTCGAACCGGCAGGTGGAACGGTTCGCCTTCTTCGCCCGGGCCGCCAGCAGGAAGGAGGACTCCGGATCGCTGTGCGCGTCGTTCGTGCCGTGCACGATCAGCACTTGGCGGCCGGCGAGCTGCTTCACCGGTTCAGGGGAGTCCTCGTCGGCCGCCTCCGGCAGCGAAGGGGCCAGCGCCAGCACCGCGTTGACGGCCGGGTGACCCGCCGCCCGCAGCGCCGCCCGCCCCCCGACGTCGTAGCCCACCAGGCAGACGGGCACGTCCCCGTAGAGCCGTACCACCTCGTCGGCGGCCCAGTCGGCGGCCTCCTCCCGCGAGCACTCCCCGTGCAGGACCGTGTGCGCGACCAGCCCCCGCGCGCCTCCCGCCCTGACCAGGGCCCGCCCGAGGGGGCGCACCGGGCCGGGCGACCATCTGGACGCCCCGGGGAGGAGGAGCGCCACACCACTGACCGTAGGGACCGAACCGTTCGCGCCGGCCACCCGCCCGAGGCGGGATCCGCGCGCCGGCGGCGCATGCTGTGCCATGGCGCGATTTTCGCAGGGAACCGCGCGGATCGATCCGGCCCGGACCCGCCTTTCTCGCAAGGGAGTTGACCGGACACGCACGGTTGACCGGAGCGGCCGGGTGGGCGGTCCCGTCCCGCGCACGCCCCCGAGGGCGCGGCGGGGAAGGTCAACGTTCCATATCGGCGGCCGGCCGCGTCCCCCGCTCTACGCGCGTAGGAGCTAGAGTGCCCAGATGACGAGCGAGACCCCCAACCTGCCCACTCCGGATCAGATCCGCCGCTCCCCGAAGGTGCTGCTCCACGACCACCTCGACGGTGGACTGCGCCCCGGGACCATCATCGAGCTGGCCCGCGAGGTCGGCTACGAGAACCTTCCCGAGACCGACGCCGACAAGCTCGGCATCTGGTTCCGCGAAGCCGCCGACTCCGGCTCCCTCCCGCGCTACCTGGAGACGTTCGCGCACACCTGCGCCGTCATGCAGACGAAGGAGGCGCTCTTCCGGGTCGCCGCCGAGTGTGCCGAGGACCTGGCCGAGGACGGCGTCGTCTACGCCGAGATCCGCTACGCGCCCGAGCAGCACCTGGAAGCCGGCCTCACCCTCGAAGAGGTCGTCGAGACGGTGAACGACGGCTTCCGCGAGGGCGAGCGCCGCGCCAAGGCCAACGGCCGCCGCATCCGCGTCGGCGCCCTGCTGACCGCCATGCGCCACGCGGCCCGCGCGCTGGAGATCGCCGAGCTGGCCAACCGCTACCGCGACAACGGCGTGGTCGGCTTCGACATCGCCGGCGCCGAGGCCGGGTTCCCCCCCACCCGCCACCTCGATGCCTTCGAGTACCTCAAGCGCGAGAACAACCACTTCACGATCCACGCCGGCGAGGCCTTCGGCCTGCCGTCGATCTGGCAGGCCCTGCAGTGGTGCGGCGCCGACCGCCTCGGTCACGGCGTGAAGATCATCGACGACATCGAGGTCGCCGCCGACGGTTCGGTCAAGCTGGGCCGCCTGGCCTCGTACGTCCGGGACAAGCGCATCCCCCTGGAGATGTGCCCCACCTCGAACCTCCAGACCGCCGCGGCCGCCTCGTACGCCGAGCACCCGATCGGGCTGCTGCGCAAGCTGCACTTCCGGCTGACGGTCAACACCGACAACCGTCTGATGAGCGGCACCAGCATGAGCCGCGAGTTCGAGCACCTGGTGGACACCTTCGGCTACTCGCTCGACGACATGCAGTGGTTCACCGTCAATGCGATGAAGTCCGCGTTCATTCCTTTCGATGAACGACTGGCCATGATCAACGAGGTGATCAAGCCCGGTTACGCGGAGCTGAAGTCGGAATGGCTGTTCCGGCAGACCGCCTCGACCAGCGGTTCTGTCTCGGCCTAGGCCAAGACCTGACGTACCGAAAGCGCCCGGGGGCAGCAACTCCCGGGCGCTTTCTCGTATTTAAGGATGTTTGCGGGCGGGGGTTTGAAGTGACTAGTTTGCGGAGCCGCTCAATTCCCCGTAGCAAGGACGATCTTTCATGAAGAAGTCTGCCAAGACCCTCGGTGTCGCCGTGCTCGGTGCCGCTTTCGCCGTCACCGCCGCCGGTGCCGCCTCCGCCGCCCCGGCCGTCGGCCTGACCGACGCCCTCGGCTCGGCCACGGGCGCCCTCCAGGGCATCACCAGCCAGCAGCAGGTGGCCCCGCAGGACGGACAGGCCCCGTCGAGCGACCCGGCGGCCCCCGTCACCGGCCTGCTCGGCGGACTGGCCCCGGCCACCGGCGCCCTGAACGGCCTCGGAGGCTGACGCCTTCGCGATACGTACACACGCGCGCCGGGCGCACACCTCTTCGAGCAGGTGTGTGGCCCGCCGCGCGGTGTGCCACGATCACCACCAACTGCCCGCCGACTTACGGGGTATGAGGTTCGGTCATGCGTATCAAGGCACCATTCACCACACCCGCGGCCACGCTCGCGCTGCTCCCCGCCCTGCTCCTCGGGGCCGCCGGATGCAGCAGCGGCACGAGCGGTACGAGCGGCTCGGACGCGGCCGGGAAGGCCCCGGCGCCCCGGGGATCCGCGAGCGCCTCCGCACCGGCCCCCTCCGGCGTTCCGGCGGTCTCCGCCGCGCCCAAGGCCAAGGACTCCCGGCTGGAGGCCTCCGCCCTCGTGCAGGGCGATCTCGCCGGCTACCAGGTCTCCGCCCAGGGCAAGAACCCGAACGCCCCCAAGGGGCAGCCCCGGGCCGACAAGAAGGTCTGCCAACCGCTGGCCGACATCATGGGCGACAAGCCCGACCCGGCCGCGCGCGAGACCGTCGACCGCGGCATCGGCTCCCAGAAGCAGATCGGCCTGGCCGTCTCCGCCACCGTCAGCTCCTACGCGGAGGCCGACGCCAAGCAGGTCCTGTCCCGGCTGCGCGAGGCCGTCGCGGCCTGCGGCAAGGGATTCAACGCCACCGTCGAGCAGCAGACCGGCAGCTACCGGGACGTGCGGGCGGTCCCGTACAAGACCGCCGGTGACGAGAGCGTCAGCTGGACCACCACCGCCACGGGACAGGGCGTCTCGGCGCAGGTGCACCTGCTCGTCGTCCGCGAGGGTTCCACCGTCGTACGGCTGATGGCCCTCCAGGTGGCGGGCGTCGACAAGAAGGCGCTCGTGCCGCAGGAAGTGGCCGACAAGCAGCTGGAGAAGATCTCCAAGGCGGGCTGAGGGCGCCGCCCGTCGGGACTACCAGGCGGTCGGCGCCCCGGAGGCGGAGCCCTTCTCGTTGGGCATGAGCAGCCACAGCGCCAGGTAGATCAGGAACTGCGGGCCGGGCAGCAGGCACGAGACGACGAAGATGATCCGCATCGTCCTCGACTTGATTCCGAAACGTCGCGCGAGCCCGGCGCAGACGCCACCGATCATCCGTCCGTCACGGGGGCGGGTCATCGCGCTCATGGGTTTCTCCTTCGTAGGGAACCGCGCCCGGCCGGACAGCCCCGCGCGATGCCTCAATACTCGCGCGGCACCGCCGAAAGGACCTCGGTCCACGGGTCGATGCCGACCCTGGCAATTCTCGGGGTGGGCCCCTGAGAACGCCGCAGCCTGGCCCTGAGGGCCGGCACGACCGCGAGGTGCGCCAGCACCACACCGGCGGTGTTCAGCAGCAGCGAGTCCACGTCCACGACCTGACCCGGGACGGCGGTCTGGAGCATCTCGATGCTCAACGAGACCAGCACCGCCGCGCCCGCCGTCCGCGCCAGCGAGGACCAGGCGCCCAGCGAGGATCCCGAGAACCGGCCCCCGGCCAGCGGCAGCAGCACGCCCAGCGGGGCCAGCAGCGCCAGCCCCTCGCCGATCCGGCGGGCCGCCTCCAGGGGACCGTAGGCGAGGTCCGCCTTGATGCCCTCCAGGAAGGTGAGGTTGGCCGCCGCCGCCCAGGGGACGTCCAGGGGCCGCAGGGTGAGCCAGCCGACGAGGACCAGATGCGCGGCCAGCAGGACCCCGCTCAGGAGTCGTGGCCGGAGCGTGAGCTGTGTGGCGGCGCTGCCGCTGCCCTCATGACGGTGCACGCCAGGAAGGACGCGCCCCCCGGTGGGACCGGTTCCGCTCACCACGGTCGAGTGACGGGGCCCACCCCGGGCCCACCCGGGAGCCCGCTCAGCCGAGCGTGAGCAGGAGGACGAGGGCGACGGCCCCCGCCACCGCCGGCGCGATGATCTCGTAGGCCCAGCGCACCGTGACGGCGCCCTGCGCGCCCGGCCGGGCCGCCCCGCGCTCGGCCAGCCCGCGCAGCTCGTCCACGACCTTGTCGGCCAGGGCCCGGGGCGGGCCCTCGGCCTCGGCCGGACCCTGCGCCCCGAGGCCCTTTCCGCTGAGCGCGTCGCGCCGGTTCAGGGCCCGCCCGGCCTTCTTGCGCTCGCGCAGGGACACCGGCACGGACCAGAGCTGGTACTTCGAACCCTCCGCCAGCACCTCCGCCGAGTACCCCGCGCGCACGGCGTCCACGGCCGCCCAGGGCAGCGTGACCAGGCGGAACGGATTGCGGATCCGCAGCCGGTCGTCATTGGCGAAGACCGCCGGACGCAGGGTGAAGGCGACCGCCAGCGGTACGGCGAAGAGGGCGACGGCCAACGCGATCCACCGGGTGTTCCCCTCGCCGCGCACCAGGGCGTCCCCGCACAGCCACGCGATCAGGGCGAGCAGCAGCACCCCGGTCGCGAGGGCCAGGGGAGAGCGGTAGACGCGGTCGGCGTAGACCGGCTCGTCGGGGGAGGGCGTAGTCATGCGGCCGATTCTGCCCCATCGCCGCGCACCGGCATCCGGGCGACGACGGCCCCGCCGCCATGGCGGACGTCACGCCCCCATGTGCGCGGATATGTGCGCGAGGGGGGTGACAGGTCGCTACGCGCGTAGATATGCTCTGGTGGTGACCATGCCCACCACCCTCACCGCATTCGCTGACGTGACGACGTCCGACAGTGCGCTGCGCCGCTTCCTGCACGGGCTGCCCGGCGTCGACGCTGTCGGCCTGGAGGCCCGCGCGGCCTCCCTCGGCACCCGCTCGATCAAGACGACGGCCAAGGCGTACGCCATCGACCTGGCCATCTCGATGATCGACCTGACGACGCTGGAAGGCGCGGACACCCCCGGCAAGGTCCGGGCGCTCTCCGCCAAGGCCGTGCACCCCGACCCGACCGACCGCACCACGCCCACGACCGCCGCGGTCTGCGTGTATCCCGACATGGTGGCCACCGCCAAGGCCGCGCTGAACGGAGCCGACGTCAAGGTCGCCTCCGTCGCCACCGCCTTCCCGGCCGGCCGCGCCGCGCTGCCCGTGAAGCTCGCCGACACCCGTGACGCCGTCGCCGCCGGCGCCGACGAGGTGGACATGGTCATCGACCGCGGAGCCTTCCTCGCCGGCCGCTACCTGGACACGTACGAACTGATCAGGGCCGTCAAGGAGGCGTGCGTCCGCCCCGACGGCAGCGCCGCCCGACTCAAGGTCATCTTCGAGACCGGCGAGCTGTCGACCTACGACAACATCCGCCGCGCCTCCTGGATCGGCATGATGGCCGGCGCCGACTTCATCAAGACGTCCACCGGCAAGGTCGGTGTCAACGCCACCCCGGCGAACACCCTGCTGATGCTCGAAGCCGTCCGCGACTTCAAGGCGCAGACCGGCGTCCAGATCGGCGTGAAGCCGGCCGGCGGCATCCGGACCACCAAGGACGCCCTCAAGTTCCTCGTCCTGGTCAACGAGACCGTCGGCGAGGACTGGCTGTCCAACCACTGGTTCCGTTTCGGCGCCTCCAGCCTGCTGAACGACCTGCTGATGCAGCGCCAGAAGCTGAGCACCGGCCGTTACTCCGGTCCCGACTACGTGACGGTGGACTGATCACCATGGGTTCTGTTTTCGAGTACGCACCGGCTCCCGAGTCCCGCTCGGTCGTCGACATCGCCCCCTCCTACGGCCTCTTCATCGACGGCGAGTTCACCGACGCCGCCGACGGCAAGGTCTTCAAGACCGTCTCGCCGAGCAGCGAGGAAGTCCTCGCCGAGGTGGCCCAGGCGGGCGCGGCCGACGTGGACCGCGCCGTCAAGGCCGCCCGCAAGGCCTTCGAGAAGTGGTCCGCGCTGCCCGGCTCCGAGCGCGCGAAGTACCTCTTCCGCATCGCCCGGATCATCCAGGAGCGCAGCCGCGAGCTGGCCGTCCTGGAGACCCTGGACAACGGCAAGCCGATCAAGGAGACCCGCGACGCGGACCTCCCGCTGGTCGCCGCGCACTTCTTCTACTACGCGGGCTGGGCCGACAAGCTCGACCACGCCGGCTACGGCGCGAACCCGCGCCCCCTCGGCGTGGCCGGCCAGGTCATCCCGTGGAACTTCCCGCTGCTGATGCTCGCGTGGAAGATCGCCCCGGCGCTCGCCACCGGCAACACCGTGGTCCTCAAGCCCGCCGAGACCACGCCCCTGTCGGCGCTGTTCTTCGCGGACATCTGCCGCCAGGCGGGCCTGCCCAAGGGCGTCGTCAACATCCTCACCGGCTACGGCGACGCGGGCGCGGCCCTCGTCGAGCACCCGGACGTGGACAAGGTCGCCTTCACCGGCTCGACCGCGGTCGGCAAGGCCATCGCCCGTCAGATCGCCGGTACGGACAAGAAGGTCACGCTGGAGCTGGGCGGCAAGGGAGCCAACATCGTCTTCGACGACGCCCCGCTCGACCAGGCCGTCGAGGGCATCGTCAACGGCATCTTCTTCAACCAGGGCCAGGTCTGCTGCGCGGGCTCGCGCCTGCTGGTCCAGGAGTCGATCCACGACGAGCTGCTGGACTCCCTCAAGCGCCGGCTGTCCACGCTGCGCCTGGGCGACCCGCTCGACAAGAACACCGACATCGGCGCGATCAACTCCGCCGCCCAGCTCGCCCGGATCACCGCGCTCGCGGACACCGGCGAGGCCGAGGGCGCCGAGCGCTGGTCCCCGGCGTGCGAGCTGCCGTCCGCCGGTTTCTGGTTCGCCCCGACGCTCTTCACGAACGTCACCCAGGCGCACACCGTCGCCCGCGACGAGATCTTCGGCCCGGTCCTGTCCGTGCTGACCTTCCGTACGCCCGACGAGGCCGTCGCCAAGGCGAACAACAGTCAGTACGGCCTGTCCGCCGGCATCTGGACGGAGAAGGGCTCGCGGATCCTCGCGGTCGCCGACAAGCTCCGCGCCGGTGTCATCTGGGCCAACACGTTCAACAAGTTCGACCCGACCTCGCCCTTCGGCGGCTACAAGGAGTCGGGCTTCGGTCGCGAGGGCGGCCGGCACGGCCTGGAGGGCTACCTCGCCCCGTCGAACCCGAAGGGTGAGCGCTGATGGCAACCGTTGAGTCCTCCGCGACGCGTCTGAGCGTCTTCAAGACCTACAAGCTGTACGTGGGCGGGAAGTTCCCGCGTTCCGAGAGCGGTCGGGTGTACGAGGTGAGCGACAGCAAGGGCAAGTGGGTGGCCAACGCGCCGTTGTCCTCCCGCAAGGACGCGCGTGACGCGGTCGTCGCCGCCCGCAAGGCCTTCGGCGGCTGGTCGGGCGCGACCGCGTACAACCGCGGCCAGGTCCTCTACCGCGTCGCCGAGATGCTGGAGGGCCGCCGGGAGCAGTTCGTCCGCGAGGTCGGCGAGGCCGAGGGGCTGTCCAAGTCCAAGGCCGCGGCCGTCGTGGACGCTGCCATCGACCGCTGGGTCTGGTACGCGGGCTGGACCGACAAGATCGGCCAGATCGTGGGCGGGACCAACCCGGTCGCGGGCCCGTTCTTCAACGTCTCCAGCCCGCAGCCGACCGGTGTGGTCACGGTCGTCGCCCCGCAGGACTCCTCGTTCCTGGGCCTGGTCTCGGTGATCGCCCCGGTGATCGCCACCGGCAACACCGTCGTCGTCATCGCCTCGGAGAAGTCCCCGCTGCCCGCCCTGTCCCTGGGCGAGGTGCTGGCCACCTCCGACGTGCCCGGCGGCGTGGTCAACATCCTGTCCGGCAAGGCCTCCGAGATGGGCCCGCACCTGGCCTCCCACCAGGACGTCAACGCGATCGACCTGGCCGGCGCCGACGTGGCGCTCGCCAAGGAGCTGGAGATCGCCGCGGCCGACAACCTCAAGCGCGTCCTGCGTCCACAGCCTGTGGACGACTGGAGCGCGGACCCGGGCACCTCCCGCCTGACCGCGTTCCTGGAGACCAAGACGGTCTGGCACCCGACGGGTTCCCTCGGCGCGGGCGGCTCGTCCTACTGAGCCCCGACGCCCCACGAACCGGCCCCGGCAGCGTCCCCCGCGCTGTCGGGGCCTTCGTGTGCCCGGGGGAGGGCTACTTGGGGAGCACCGGCCCCAGCAGGGAGGTCGCGGCGGCCGTCGGCAGTTCGCTCACCGAGGGCCCCTGGGTCAGGATCCCGGTGACCATCCCGGTGCCCACCGACGGGAAGTCGGCGACCTTGGTGGCCACCCCGTTGTCGAGGGGGTCCACGCCGGTGTGCGCGAGGGGGTTCACCTTCAGGTTCGCGATGGGATCGGCGACCCCGGCCAGGGCCGCCGGGACGGAGAGCTCCCCTGCCTGGGCGCCGCCGGCCGCCATCGCCAGGGCCGCTCCGGCCATGGAGAGGGTCAGGCCCGCGGTGCGGAGCCGATGCGGAGGGGTGGGGGCTGCGTGACGTGCCATGGTTCCCGCCTGTGGTCGTAGTCGCGTGGCCACACAGGGTAGTCGAGGTGGATCCCCGGTTTCCAACCGGCGGCCCGGCGAGGGATGTGAGGGTTCTCGCAGGGGACGTCGCGGGTGTGTCGATACCCCCGGTCATGCGTCACACTTATTTCCCGTGAGCCGTTCATCTCCCCTCCCCACGCGCGTCGTCCTGCTGACCGGTCCCTCGGGGTCCGGCAAGTCCCGGCTCGCGGCCCGCTCGGGGCTGCCCGTCCTGCGCCTGGACGACTTCTACAAGGAGGCGACGGACCCGACCCTCCCGCTGGTCGAGGGCAGTTCCGACATCGACTGGGACTCGCCGCTCTCCTGGGACGCGGACACCGCCGTCGCGGCCATCGCCGAACTGTGCGCGACGGGCCGGACCGAGGTCCCCGAGTACTCCCTCGCCACCTCCTCGCGGACCGGCACGGAGACCCTGGACATAGCCCGCACCCCGCTGTTCATCGCGGAGGGCATCTTCGCCGCCGACATCGCGGCCCGCTGCCAGGAACGGGGACTCCTCGCCGACGCGCTCTGCCTGCGCGGCCGTCCCTCCACCACCTTCCGCCGCCGACTGGCGCGCGACCTGCGCGAAGGCCGCAAGTCCCTGCCCTTCCTGCTGCGGCGCGGCCTGCGCCTGATGCGGGCCGAACGCGGCATCGTGGCCCGCCACACCGCCCTCGGCGCCCATCCCTGCGGTCGCGACGAGGCCCTGGGCCGACTGGCCGCCGCCGCGGCGGGCCGCCACCGCGCGACCGCCACCCCCGCCTAGGACGCCCCCAGGCGTCACCGCGGCAAAGCGAAAAGGCGGGATCACGCGGACCCCCGGCCGCTTGATCCCGCCTCTTCTCCCCGTGGCCACCGTCCCACCCCCCGCGGGACGGCCCCCCTGGCCCATGGTCTCGACGGCCCCTCGCGGGGCCCGTCCGGTTACGCGACGAGCTCCCCGAAGGACTCCGCCTCGTCGCGACCGAAGCTCAGCGCCTCGTCCTCACGCATCCGGCGCAGCGAGCGCCAGATGCTCGACTTCACGGTGCCGACGCTGATGCCCAGGATCTCGGCGATCTCCGGGTCCGTACGGCCCTCGTAGTAGCGCAGTACCAGCATCGTGCGCTGGGCCTCCGGGATCCGGGTCAGGGCCTGCCACAGCACCGCGCGCAGCTCCGTGCCGCGCATCGCGTCCGTGTCGGAGGCCGTCTCCGGAAGTTCCTCGGTCGGGTACTCGTTCAGCTTGCGCCGACGCCAGGCGCTGATGTGCAGGTTCGTCATCGTGCGCCGCAGGTAGCCGCCGACCGCGGCCTTGTCGCTGATCCGGTCCCAGGCGCGGTACGTGGAGAACAGCGCGCTCTGGAGCAGGTCCTCGGCCTCGTGCCGGTCACCGGTGAGGTGGAAGGCCGTCGCGTACAGCGCGGCCCGCCGCTCCCGGACGTACGCGGTGAACTCGGCCTCCGCGGCGGAGGACGGGGTGCGCGGTGCGGGAACCGCCTGGTACTGGTTCGCGTCAATGGCTGTGACGTGCGCCGGTCGCGGACGGGCGACCGTCACCGTACGGACACCCGCCCGGCGGTTCACATCGTGCAGCCGCGTGACAACCGCGCTGGTGGTGGTGCTGTGCAGCGTGTTCATCTCGCGCCCCCCGTCGTGGAGTCTGCTTGGGTCCGTTGTTCGATGACAGAAGCCTGCCCGGCCGAGATAACCGGGCTGTCCTGCGACTGTCACAGGCCTGTCACAGCGGGGCCCGCCCGGATACGTCACGCCCGACGGTCGAACTCGTGAGGAACGATGGGACAGAATGAGCGCGTGCCTTTCCTGTTGCTGATCGAGGACGACGACGCCATCCGCACGGCCCTCGAACTCTCCCTGTCACGCCAGGGCCACCGTGTGGCCACCGCGGCGACGGGCGAGGACGGCCTGAAACTGCTGCGCGAGCAGCGGCCGGACCTGATCGTCCTCGACGTGATGCTGCCCGGGATCGACGGCTTCGAGGTGTGCCGGCGCATCCGGCGCACCGACCAGCTGCCGATCATCCTGCTGACCGCCCGCAGTGACGACATCGATGTCGTCGTGGGCCTGGAGTCCGGAGCCGACGACTACGTCGTCAAGCCCGTCCAGGGCCGGGTCCTCGACGCCCGGATCCGGGCCGTGCTGCGCCGCGGCGAGCGCGAGGCGAGCGACTCCGCCGTCTTCGGCTCCCTGGTCATCGACCGGGCCGCCATGACCGTCACGAAGAACGGCGAGGACCTCCAGCTCACCCCGACCGAGCTGCGGCTGCTCCTGGAGCTCAGCCGCCGGCCCGGCCAGGCGCTGTCCCGCCAGCAGTTGCTGCGCCTGGTGTGGGAGCACGACTACCTCGGCGACTCGCGCCTCGTCGACGCCTGCGTGCAGCGGCTGCGCGCGAAGGTCGAGGAGGTTCCCTCCTCCCCGACCCTGATCCGCACCGTCCGGGGCGTCGGGTACCGGCTGGACTCCCCGCAGTGATCAGAGCCCTGTTCGCGGGCAGGCGTTGGACCAGCCTGCGGCTGCGGCTCCTCGTGGTGTTCGCCCTGGTGGCGCTGACGGCCGCGGTCTCCGCCTCCGGGATCGCGTACTGGCTCAACCGGGAGGCCGTGCTCACCCGGACCCAGGACGCGGCCCTCGGCGACTTCCGCCAGGAGATGCAGATCCGGGCCGCCGCCCTGCCCGCCGACCCGACCTCCGAGGAACTCCAGCGCACCGCCGACCTCATGGCGGGGAGCAGCCCCGGCTACAGCGTGCTGCTCGTCGACGAGCGCAAGGACGGCCACAAGGTGTTCGGCGCGGCGGGCGCGGACTCCTTCGGGCTGGACGACGTACCGAAGTCCCTGCGGAGCGCGGTCGACGACGAGCAGAAGACGACCGCCGCCAACGACGCCGAGTACCACATGTACTGGCAGCGCACGAAGCCGAAAGGCAACCCCTACCTGGTCGGCGGCACCCGGATCGTGGGCGGCGGACCGACCGGCTACATGTACAAGTCCCTCGCCACCGAACGGGACGACCTGAACGCGCTGGGCTGGTCGCTGACCATCGCCACCGGGCTGGCGCTGCTCGGTTCGGCGCTGCTCGCCCAGGCCGCCTCGCGGACCGTCCTCAAGCCCGTACAGCGCCTCGGCGACGCGGCGCGGCGGCTCGGCGAGGGAGAGCTCGACCACCGTCTGGAGGTGTCGGGCACCGACGAACTCGCCGATCTGGCGCACACCTTCAACAAGACGGCGGAGGCGCTGGAGAAGAAGGTCGTCGACATGACCGCCCGCGACGAGGCGAGCCGCCGGTTCGTGGCCGACATGTCGCACGAACTCCGCACGCCGCTGACGGCGTTGACGGCGGTCGCCGAGGTGCTGGAGGAGGAGGTCGACGACCTCGACCCGATGATCGCCCCGGCGGTGGCCCTCGTCGTCAGCGAGACCCGGCGGCTGAACATCCTGGTGGAGAACCTGATGGAGGTCACCCGCTTCGACGCCGGCACGGCCCGTCTGGTCCTCGACGACGTGGACGTCTCCGACCAGGTCACCGCCTGCATCGACGCGCGCGCCTGGCTCGACGCGGTGGAACTCGACGCCGGGCGCGGGACCATGGTGCGCCTGGACCCGCGGCGGCTCGACGTGATCCTGGCCAACCTGATCGGCAACGCGCTCAAGCACGGCGGCTCGCCGGTGCGGGTGTCGGTGGTCGTGGAGGGGGAGTGGCTGGTCATCGCGGTCAGGGACAACGGCCCGGGCATCCCGGAGGAGGTCCTGCCGCACGTCTTCGACCGCTTCTACAAGGCGAGCGCTTCCCGACCGAAGTCGGACGGCAGCGGGCTCGGCCTGTCGATCGCGATGGAGAACGCGCACATTCACGGCGGCGACATCACCGCCGCCAACGGGGCGGACGGCGGGGCCGTGTTCACGCTGCGCCTGCCGGTGGACGTGGGGACGGTGATCGCCGGTGACACGGCTGACGAGGGTGCGTAGGGCCGCGGTCGCCGTGAGCCTGCTGGTCCTCACCGGGTGCGGGATCCGGGCCACGACCGTACCGGTGGACGTGGGTCCGGCGCCGTCGCGGGTGTCCTGCGACACCCCGGAGCAGCCGAGGGCCGGACAGAGCGGGGTCCAGGGCTTCCGGGCCACGGTGGAACTGGTCTGCGGATCGCAGCTGGTGGGTGTGGAGCGGATCGTCCCGGTGCCGGAGAAGCGTCAGCTGCGGGATCCCGTCGCGCTGGTCGCGCAGGCGCTGCTGGAGCAGTTGGAGCGGCAGTCCTCCGGGGAGGAGCGGGACGCGGGCTTCACCAGCGTGGTCCCGCAGGGCCTGTCGGCGGGGGCGCCGAGGCCGGGCGACGCGACCGGGACGGTCCGGTTGAGCCGCAAGCCCGAGGACCTGGAGCCGGTCGCGCTGGCGCAGGTCGTGTGCACCCTGGCCTCCAGCGACGCCGTCTCGGCCGGCGCGGGCCCGGTCGTCCTGGGCGGCCCGGACGCGGACCCGCCGCGGGCGTGGGAGTGCACGGACGCGGTCCGCTCCCGTCCGGAGTCGATCCCGACCCTGGGCGAACTGGTCGACCCGACCGCCGGCGCGACCGCCCCGACCCCTTCCTGACGCGTCCGCCGCACACGACCCGGCCCCCCGAGCGGGGCTCGGGGGGCCGGAGCGGCGGGCGGGGCGGGTCAGATGCCCATGGCCACCGAGAGGTCCTTCTTGATCGCGTCCAGGACTTCCTGGCCGCGGACGCGGGCGGCGGCGAGGTCGAAGGCCCCGGCCACCGGGACCACGACCTCCAGGTAGCACTTGAGCTTGGGCTCCGTGCCGGACGGGCGGGCGATGACGCGCGCCTTGTACGCGCCGTCCAGGTGGTAGCGCAGGCCGTCCGTGGGCGGCAGCGCGGCCGTGCCGAGGGAGAGGTCCTCCGCCGAGACCACCCGCAGGCCCGCCAGGGACACCGGCGGGCGGGCGCGCAGGGCGGCCATCGCGTCGGCGATGACCGACAGGTCCGAGACGCGCACCGACAGCTGGTCGGTGTGGTGCAGGCCGTGGGCCAGCGCCAGGTCGTCCAGCAGGTCCGTCAGGGTGCGGCCCCGCTCCTTCAGCTCCGAGGCCAGCTCCGCCACCAGCAGGGCGGCGGTCACGCCGTCCTTGTCGCGGACGCCCTCGGGGTCCACGCAGTAGCCGAGCGCCTCCTCGTAGCCGTAGCGCAGGCCCTCGACGCGGGCGATCCACTTGAAGCCGGTCAGGGTCTCCTCGTAGCCGACGCCC
The DNA here is from genome assembly GCF_044741845.1 of Streptomyces sp. NPDC088097. Classification (NCBI taxonomy): domain Bacteria; kingdom Bacillati; phylum Actinomycetota; class Actinomycetes; order Kitasatosporales; family Streptomycetaceae; genus Streptomyces; species Streptomyces sp. NPDC088097. Next base: position 678,276 of record NZ_JBIUTJ010000001.1, on the reverse strand, counting down.
GCCGCCTCCGCGATCCGGCCCAGGAGGCTGGAGGAGACGATGGACTCCGCGAAGACGCCGCGGGCGCCCTTGTCGACCAGGTGGGCCGCCAGCAGCGCGCCGACCTCGTCGCCGCGCAGCATCCGCCAGCCGGCGGGCGCGGAGGCGTCCGGGACGGCCACCGCGCAGCGGTCGGCGTCCGGGTCGTTGGCGATCACGATGTCCGGTCCGGCGGCGGCGGCCGTCGCGAAGGACAGGTCCATCGCGCCGGGCTCCTCCGGGTTCGGGAAGGCCACCGTCGGGAAGGCCGGGTCCGGCTCCGCCTGCTCGGCGACGAGCACCGGTGCCGGGAAGCCGTGCCGGGCGAAGGCGGCCAGGACGACGTCCTTGCCGACCCCGTGCATGGCCGTGTAGACCGTCCGCACACCGCGGGCGGACCCGGGGGTCAGCACCGCGTCCGTACGCTCCAGGTAGGCCTCCAGCACCTCGTCGCCGAGGTCCTGCCAGCCCTGCTCGGGCCGGGGGACGGAGGCCAGCGGGCCGATCGCGGCGATCCGGGCCGCGATCTCGGTGTCCGCCGGGGAGACGATCTGGGAGCCGTCGCCGAGGTAGACCTTGTAGCCGTTGTCCCGGGGAGGGTTGTGGCTCGCGGTCACCTCGACGCCGGCGACGGCGCCCAGGTGCCTTATGGCGTACGCGAGGACGGGCGTCGGCAGCGGTCGGGGCAGGACGGCCGCGCGCAGCCCGGCGCCGGTCATCACGGCCGCGGTGTCGCGCGCGAAGTCCGCCGACTTGTAGCGGGCGTCGTACCCGACGACGACCAGGCCGCCTTCGTGGCCCTGGTCCTTGAGGTAGGCCGCCAGGCCCGCCGCGGCACGGATGACCACGGCGCGGTTCATCCGCATCGGGCCCGCGCCCAGCTCGCCGCGCAGCCCGGCGGTGCCGAACTGGAGCGTGCCGGAGAACCGGTCCGCGAGTTCGGCGGTGTCGCCCGCCGAGACGAGGGCGGCGAGTTCGTCCGCCGTCTCCCGGTCGGGGTCCTCGGCCAGCCAGGCCTGGGCCCGTGCGATCAGATCGTCCTGCACTACTTCCGCCTTGTCTCTCGTACGGTGCCGGTGCCTCAGATGCGGGCGAGGACCTGGGTCAGCAGCTTGCCCATGCGGGCGGCCGAGTCACGGCCGGCCTGGAGGACCTCTTCGTGGTTCAGCGGCTCGCCGGACAGGCCGGCCGCCAGGTTGGTGACCAGGGAGATGCCGAGCACGTCCGCGCCGGCCTCACGGGCCGCGATGGCCTCCAGCACGGTGGACATGCCGACCAGGTCGGCGCCGAGGACGCGGACCATGTTGATCTCGGCCGGGGTCTCGTAGTGCGGGCCGGGGAACTGCACGTAGACGCCCTCTTCGAGGGTGGGGTCGATCTCCTTGCACATCGCGCGCAGCTTCGGCGAGTACAGGTTCGTCAGGTCCACGAAGTTCGCGCCGACGATGGGCGAGGTGGCCGTCAGGTTGAGGTGGTCGCTGATCAGCACCGGCTGGCCGGGCTGCATGCCCTCGCGCAGGCCGCCGCAGCCGTTGGTCAGGACGATGGTCTTGCAGCCGGCGGCGACGGCGGTGCGCACGCCGTGGGCGACGGCGGCCACGCCGCGGCCCTCGTAGTAGTGGGTCCGGCCGAGGAAGACCAGGGCGCGCTTCTCGCCGATCTGGTACGAGCGGATCGTGCCGCCGTGACCCTGGACGGCGGCCGGCGGGAAGCCGGGCAGCTCGGTGACCGGGAACTCGGCCTCGGGGGCGCCCAGCGCCTCGGCGGCGGGGGCCCAGCCGGAGCCCATGACCAGGGCGACATCGTGGGAGTCGACGCCGGTCAGCTCGCGCAGGCGGGTGGCGGCGGCGTCGGCGGCGGCGAAGGGGTCGATAACAGATGCGTTCACGCGGACGAGCGTAACCGCTCTCGGCCTACGCGCGTAGATGGCGCAGCTCACGGTGTTCGGATCGTTGTCTTGTCGTTTCCGCCGAATCGTTCCCGTAGAGGGGCGGGGCCTCAGCAGGGGCGCTTGCGCAGTTCCATCACGTAGTCGTGGGGGGCGCCGGCGGACTCGGCGGCGTCGGCCAGCTCGCCCAGGTAGCGCGCGGAGGGCAGGCCGCCCTCGTAGCCGTTGAGGACGTAGAGCCAGGCGGCTTCCTCGCCGTCCAGGGTGTGGACCCGCACGCGCATCCGGCGGTAGATGTCCATGCCGACGCCCTCCCAGCGGTCCATGGACTCCTCGTCGAGCGGGGCGATGTCGTAGAGCGCGACGAAGATCTGCTGGCGGGGGGCTTCGACGATGGTCGCGAGCGCGCCTTCCCAGCCCATCTGCTCGCCGCCGAAGGTCAGCCGCCAGTCGTTGATCCAGCCCGTGCCGCGCAGCGGCGAATGCGGAGCGCGGCGCGTCATCAGCCGCGGGTCGAGGTTGCCGGCGTACGCGGCGTAGAGCGACATGTGGTCGAGGGTACGGGAGGGGCGGGTCGGGACGCGTGCCCGGCCGCCGCGACCGCCCCCGCGCCCCGTCGGGACCGGGCCGGGCGGCCCCGGGCACCCGGCTCCGCACCGGATGGCGGGACCGGGCGCGAAGCACCTTGAAGCGTGCGGGACAATGGAGCACGCAATGCATCCCCCGGGGAGACCCCCCGGATCACCGGCCGGGGCGGCAGCCGGCCGGGTAGACGTGAGGCGGATTTCGTGACCCGGATCGTGATCATCGGCGGCGGACCCGGCGGGTATGAGGCAGCCCTGGTGGGGGCCCAGCTCGGCGCGGAGGTGACCGTCGTCGACTGCGACGGTCTGGGCGGGGCGTCGGTACTGACCGACTGCGTTCCCTCGAAGACGCTCATCGCGACGGCCGAGGTCATGACGACCTTCGACTCGTCGTACGAGGAGCTGGGCATCGTCGTCGCGGACGACACCCCGCACATCGAGCAGGCCGCGCGCGTGGTCGGCGTGGACCTTGGCAAGGTGAACCGGCGCGTCAAGCGCCTGGCGCTGGCCCAGTCCCACGACATCACGGCCTCCGTGACCCGGGCCGGCGCCCGGGTCCTGCGCGGACGCGGCAAGCTGGGCGGCCCGCAGGGCATCGACGGCACGCGCGACGTCATCGTCACCGCGGCGGACGGCACCGAGACGATCCTCACCGCCGACGCCGTGCTGATCGCGACCGGCGGACACCCCCGCGAGATCCCCGACGCGATGCCCGACGGGGAGCGGATCCTGAACTGGACCCAGGTCTACGACCTGGAGGAGCTCCCCGAGGAGCTCATCGTGGTCGGCTCGGGCGTGACCGGCGCCGAGTTCGCCGGCGCCTACCAGGCCCTCGGCTCCCGGGTGACCCTGGTCTCCTCGCGCGACCGGGTGCTCCCGGGCGAGGACCCGGACGCGGCGGCCGTCCTGGAGGACGTCTTCCGTCGTCGCGGCATGAACGTCATCGGGCGCTCGCGCGCCGAGTCCGCCAAGCGGGTCGGGGACCGGGTCGAGGTGACCCTGTCCGACGGGCGGGTCATCACCGGCACCCACTGCCTGATGGCGGTCGGCGCGATCCCGAACACCGGGAACATGAACCTGGAGGAGTCCGGGGTCCGGCTCAAGGACTCCGGCCACATCTGGACCGACAAGGTCTCGCGCACCTCCTCCCCGGGCGTGTACGCGGCGGGTGACGTGACCGGCATCTTCGCGCTGGCTTCCGTGGCCGCCATGCAGGGCCGCATCGCGATGTACCACTTCCTCGGCGACGCGGTGACCCCGCTGAACCTCAAGACCGTCTCCTCGAACGTCTTCACCGACCCCGAGATCGCCACCGTCGGCTACACCCAGTCCGACGTGGACTCGGGCAAGATCGACGCCCGTGTGGTGAAGCTGCCGCTGCTGCGCAACCCGCGCGCCAAGATGCAGGGCATCCGGGACGGGTTCGTGAAGATGTTCTGCCGTCCCGGCACGGGCATCGTGGTCGGCGGCGTGGTCGTCTCGCCGCGCGCGAGCGAGCTGATCCACCCGATCTCGATCGCCGTCGACAACAACCTGACCGTCGAGCAGATCGCAAAAGCGTTCACCGTGTACCCCTCCCTGTCCGGATCGATCGCCGAGGTCGCCCGTCAGCTGCACACCCGCAAGGCGGCCGGCGAGGTCTGAGGTCGCGCCAACCACCCCCGCCCGCAGGTGGGTTGGGGTGGTCGGCGAGGTGGGCCTCGGGAGCGCGCCGGATGTTCGCCCGGCGGTCGGGCCGCGTATACCACTAGTCGCCCATCCGTATGGACAACTTCGGTATTCCGGCGCAAAGAGCTGAAAGCAGACGGTCGTTGGCGTTACTGTCAGTTTCGTGTTCGCTGCAGAACGTCGCCAATTGATCCTCGAAATGGTGCGGGCCAACGGAGCGGTTTCGCTCCGGGAGCTCGCCCGCGTCGTCCAGACCTCCGAAGTGACCGTACGGCGGGACGTGCGGGCGCTGGAGGCAGAAGGACTCCTCGACCGCCGGCACGGCGGTGCGGTACTGCCGGGCGGTTTCACCCGTGAATCCGGCTTTCCGCAAAAGTCCCATCTCGCGACGGCGGAGAAGACCGCCATCGCCGATGTCGCGGCCGGCCTCGTAGAAGAGGGCGAGGCCGTCGTCGTCGGCGCGGGTACCACCACCCAGGAGCTGGCCCGCCGGCTCGCCCGGGTGCCCGGACTCACCGTCGTGACCAACTCCCTGCTCGTCGCCCAGGCCCTCGCCCACGCCAACCGGGTGGAGGTGGTGATGACCGGCGGAACCCTGCGCGGGACCAACTACGCCCTCGTGGGCAGTGGCGCCGAACAGTCCCTCCAGGGGCTGCGCGTCTCCCGGGCCTTCCTGTCCGGGAGCGGGCTGACGGCCGAACGCGGTCTGTCCACCTCCAACATGCTCTCCGCGAGCGTGGACCGGGCCCTGGTCCAGGCCGCGGCCGAGGTGGTGGTGCTCGCCGACCACACGAAGCTGGGCACCGACACCATGTTCCAGACCGTGCCGACCGACGTCATGACGCGGCTGGTCACGAACGAGCCGCCGCCCCACGACGACCGGGCCGCCACCGAGCTCCAGGCGCTGGCCGACCAAGGCGTGCAGATCACCGTCGCGGGCGCGGCGGTGGCCTCCGGCGGGGGCCACGGCCCCGGCGCGTCCGGGGACGGCATGCAGGGGCGCAGGCCGCGGCGGGATTCCCCGCTGCCGGTCCAGCGGCGCGGCGGACCCACCGCCCAGCTGCGCAGCGCGCCCGCCTCGATGCTGGAGCAGCAGGCCGGGGAGCGGGCCAGGGTCGCCGACATGCGGCGCCGCTGAATCCCGTCGTCGCAGTAGCGCCGGCAGGACCCGGCCATCGCCTTCCGGGCGTGTCCGCGGGGCCGCTCCCGCCAGGGTGGCCCCGCGGAGATCGCCCGGTCGACGACGCAGGCCCCGCCCGGAGAACCGGGCGGGGCCTGCGTCATGGGCGCTCACGAGCGCCGCGCCCGAAGGCGGCGGGATCAGTCCTTGATCTCGCAGATGGTGGCGCCGGAGGTGAGGGAGGCCCCGACCTCGGCGTTGAGGCCGACGATGGTGCCGGAGCGGTGCGCGTTGAGCGGCTGCTCCATCTTCATCGCTTCCAGGACCACGACGAGGTCGCCCTCGTTGACCTGCTGGCCCTCTTCGACCGCGACCTTGACGATCGTGCCCTGCATCGGCGAGGCGAGGGTGTCGCCGGAGGCGGCGGGCCCCGACTTCTTGGCGGCCCGCCGCTTGGGCTTGGCGCCCCCGGCGGCCGCGGTGCGGGCCAGGGTCATGCCGAGCGAGGACGGCAGGGAGACTTCGAGGCGCTTGCCGCCGACCTCGACGACGACGGTCTCACGACCGGGCTCGTCCTCGGAGTCCTCGGCGGCCGGGGCCACGAAGGCGGGGATCTCGTTGACGAACTCGGTCTCGATCCACCGGGTGAAGACCGTGAACGGGCTCCCGTCGGTGGGGGCGAAAGCGGGGTCGGCGACGACGGCGCGGTGGAAGGGGATGGCGGTGGCCATGCCCTCGACCTCGAACTCGGCGAGCGCGCGGGCGGCGCGCTGGAGGGCCTGTTCGCGGGTGGCGCCGGTGACGATCAGCTTGGCCAGGAGCGAGTCCCAGGCGGGGCCGATGACGGAGCCGGACTCGACGCCGGTGTCGAGGCGGACGCCGGGACCGGTCGGGGGGTTGAACTTGGTGACGGTGCCGGGGGCGGGCAGGAAGCCTCGGCCCGGGTCCTCGCCGTTGATGCGGAACTCGAAGGAGTGACCGCGCAGGACGGGGTCGCCGTAGCCGAGTTCCTCGCCGTCGGCGATGCGGAACATCTCGCGTACGAGGTCGATGCCCGCGACCTCTTCGGTGACCGGGTGCTCGACCTGGAGGCGGGTGTTGACCTCCAGGAAGGAGATCAGGCCGTCGGCGGAGACCAGGAACTCGACGGTGCCGGCGCCGACGTAGCCGGCTTCCTTGAGGATGGCCTTCGAGGCGGCGTAGAGCTCCTCGTTCTGGGCCTGCGTCAGGAACGGGGCCGGGGCTTCCTCGACCAGCTTCTGGTGGCGACGCTGGAGCGAGCAGTCACGGGTGGAGACGACGACCACGTTGCCGTGGGAGTCGGCCAGGCACTGGGTCTCCACGTGGCGGGGCTTGTCGAGGTAGCGCTCGACGAAGCACTCGCCGCGCCCGAAGGCCGCGACGGCCTCGCGGACGGCGGAGTCGTAGAGCTCGGGAATCTCTTCGAGGTTCCGGGCGACCTTGAGTCCGCGTCCACCGCCGCCGAAGGCGGCCTTGATGGCGACGGGCAGGCCGTGTTCGCGGGCGAACGCGACGACCTCGTCGGAGCCGGAGACCGGGTCGGGGGTGCCCGCGACCAGGGGGGCCCCGGCGCGCTGGGCGATGTGGCGGGCGGCGACCTTGTCGCCGAGGTCGCGGATGGCCTGCGGCGGCGGGCCGATCCAGGTCAGGCCGGCGTCGATGACGGCCTGGGCGAACTCCGCGTTCTCGGACAGGAAGCCGTATCCGGGGTGGACGGCGTCCGCTCCGGCGTCGGCGGCGGCCTGCAGGACCTTCGCCATGTCGAGGTAACTGGCGGCCGGGGTGTCACCACCCAACGCGAAAGCTTCGTCTGCCGCGCGGACGTGCAGAGCGTCCCGGTCCGGATCGGCGTAGACGGCTACGCTCGCGATCCCGGCGTCCCGGCAGGCCCGAGCAACGCGGACAGCGATTTCGCCACGGTTGGCGATGAGCACCTTGCGCACGATGGCTCCCTCCTTGAAACAAGCTGAGTTTAGGGACTGCCGACACGGCCTTTCGACCCTTCCCCGCAGGTGACCTTGCCCACACAGAGGGTCGTCCGCAGTCCTCCGGAGTGGAAAAACCCTTGTGTCGCCCCAGGTCAGGGAGTTCCCCGACTGCACAGTAGCCCTGTTGTACGCCGCAGGTCTCTGTTCCCCGGGTAAGCGGCCCCGGCCGATTCTTTGTCGAGTCCCTACGAACGACCCGAGCATTCTTTGAGAGGCGCCCGCGGGGGAGGGGGCCATCCGTATTGGGGGTGCCCGGGCTCTTGTCCCGGGGTTTACCCGCAAGTAGCCTCCAGGTCGTCGAACGCGGTCGTCGAACGCGCCTGTGGCGTGCGGGGGGTGGGACATGGTGCCGCGAAGGCTCGTCGCCGGGCTGGCCGCGCTGGCGCTGGTCGCGGAGGCGGTGGTGCTGGTCCTCGTCAACCTGGTGCTGGCCGCCACCACCGCGAACCAGTCGATGTCGATCGGCGGCGCCGATCCGGCCCTCATGTCGAAGGCGACCTACGTACTGGGCGCGGTGACGGGGGGCTTCCTGCTGCTGTGCGCCGTGCTCCTCGCGGTGGCGGCGGTGCGCGACCGGGCACCCGGCGTCCCCGCCCGCCTCGTGCTCGTCGTCGCCGCGGTGGTCCACGCGCTGCTCGGCGTCGTTGCCGTGGCGGTCGTCGGCTGGGGCGCCTTCGTGGCGACGACGACGATCTTCTGCCTGCTGGTGCTGTTCCTGATGCTCTACGGCCGGTCGCGGCGCGAGGAACTCACGCCCACAAGTCCGTGATGGACACGCCCAGTTCTCCGAGCAGGGCGCGCAGCAGCGGCAGCGACAGTCCGATCACGTTGCCGGGGTCGCCGTCGATGCCGTCGATGAAGGGGGCCGACAGCCCGTCCAGGGTGAAGGCGCCCGCCACGTGCAGCGGCTCGCCGCTGGCCACGTACGCCGCCACCTCCGCGTCCGTCGGCTCGCCGAAGCGCACGGTCGTGGAGGCCGTCGCCGAGACCTGACGCCCGGTGGTGGTGTCGATCACGCAGTGGCCGGTGCGCAGGACTCCCGCCCGACCGCGCATCGACTTCCAGCGGGCGGTGGCCTCCTCGGCGTCCGCCGGCTTGCCCAACGCCTCTCCGTCCAGCTCCAGTACGGAGTCGCAGCCGATCACCAGCGCGCCCGCCGCCTCGGGGAGGCCGACGACCACGGCCGCCTTGGCCTCGGCCAACGCCAGGGCGAGGGCGGCCGGTTCGTCGTGGTTCAGGGTGTCCTCGTCGAACCCGCTGACGATCACGTGCGGGGCGAGCCCGGCCTGCCGCAGCAGGTTCAGTCGTGCGGGGGAGGCGGAGGCGAGGACGACGGGGCGGGGCGAGGCAGCAGTCATGGGGGCCATCGTAGGGCCGTCCTCGCGGCCGACCGGGCCTCGCGGGCCGGCGCCGAAAGAGACGGCCCAAGGGCCGCCCCGTGATCCCTGGTGGGCGCGCGCCGATCCACCACGGATTGCGGGACAGCCCTCAGACGCCGAGGACGTAGACCACCACCAGCATGGCGAGGACGAGGATCAGGATCATCCGCCGCAGCATGGTCTGTGCGTCGCGCATGTCCTCGGGGGGCTCGTTCTCGGGGTCGGACCAGAGCATGTACCGATCCTGCCCCCGGGAACGGCGATGGCGCTTGAGTACGGATACTCAAGCGCCACGGTTTCTCACGACGAACGTCCTGAACATGAAGAGTTCATGACACCTTTGCGTCGTACGCCAGTCGGTTGTCGTACTCGGTCCGGGCCGAGGAGATCTGCGTCTCGTGCGCCTCGGTCCAGTCGACCAGGGCCTGGATGGTGTCGTGCAGGCTCTCCCCGAGCGGTGTGAGCTCGTAGTCCACGCGGGGCGGTACGACGGGATGGACCGTGCGCCGGACCATGCCGTCCCGTTCGAGCTGACGGAGGGTGACCGTCAGCATGCGCTGGCTGATCCCCTCGATCATGCGCCGCAGCTCGGAGAAGCGCAGCGATCGGCGTTCGAGGTACGAGATGACGAGCAGTGACCACTTGTCGGCGACCCGGTCGAGGATCTGCCGCACTTCGCAGCCCTCGCGGGTGTCCCACTGGCGGATCTCGTAATCCTCGTCGGTACCCGTGCAGTGCGTCGGTGACTTCAAAGTGCCTTCTTCCATGGTGAGTCAGCCTGCCGCAAGATACCGATGGTTACAAGTGGGAACCGGCACTCTCCCCCGGCCGCCGATAAAAGGCTGTCGTCCCTCACCGAATCCTCAATGGATCCTCATGGGAGTGGAGGGAATAGCCGCTTCTTCTCGAATTTATTCCTCAGTGTTCAAGGAGATTCCTGTGTCCGCACCGCAGACCCCACCGGACAGTGGCACCGACCGCATGAGCGGGCGCGCTTGGGGCGTGCTGTTCGTGCTGTGTGGCGCGATCTTCCTCGAAGGCATCGACGTCGCCATGCTCAACGTGGCACTGCCCTCGATCCGCGAGGACCTCGGCCTGTCCACCAGCACCCTTCAGTGGGTCATGAGCTCGTACGTCCTCGGCTACGGCGGCTTCATGCTCTTCGGCGGCCGCGCCGCCGACCTGTTCGGACGCCGCCAGATGTTCGTCTTCTGGCTGACCGTCTTCCTGCTCTTCTCCGGTCTCGGCGGCTTCGCGACCGAGGGCTGGATGCTCCTCGCCGCGCGCTTCGTGACCGGTGTCGCCGCCGCCTTCATGGCGCCCGCCGGCCTGTCGATCATCACCACCAGCTTCGAGGAGGGCGCGGCGCGCAACAAGGCGCTCCTGGTCTACTCGGGCACCGCGGCCGGCGGCTTCTCCATCGGCCTCGTCGTCGGCGGCCTGCTGAGCGCCGTCAGCTGGCGCCTGGTGTTCTTCGCCCCGGTGGTCCTCTCGGCGATCATCCTGGTCGCGGCCCTCGCCCTGATCCCGAAGTCCGAGAAGCCGGCGCGCAACGGCGAGCCGATCGACCTCGGCGGCGCGCTCAGCGTCACCGCCGCCATCCTGCTGCTGGTCTTCGCCGTGGAGCGGGCGCCGCACGTCGACGCCCTGTGGACGGTCGGCACGGTCGCCGCCAGCCTCCTGCTCTTCGCCGTCTTCATCGGCATCGAGCGCTCGTCCCGCTCGCCGCTGGTGCGCCTGGGCCTCTTCCGCAACGGACCGCTGGTCCGCTCCAACCTGGCGGCCCTGCTCTTCTCCGGAGGCTTCTTCGGCTTCCAGTTCATCGTGGTTCTCTACCTCCAGGAACTGCGCGACTGGTCGACCCTCCAGACCAGCTTCGCGATGATCGTCATCGGCATCGACGCGATCCTGTCTCCGACCCTGACCCCGAAGCTGGTCGAGAAGTTCGGCAACGGCAAGGTCATCTTCGGCGGCCTGGTCCTCGCCTCCCTCGCCTACGCCCTCTTCCTGCCCCTCGGCGCGGACTGGACGTACCTGGCCATGCTGCCGAGCCTGGTCATCCTGGGCCTGGCCTTCTCCCTGGCGTACGGTCCGCTGACCATCGCCGGTACCGAGGGCATCGCCGAGGAGGAGCAGGGCGTCGCCGGCGGCCTCCTCTACACCTCCTTCCAGTTCGGTGCCGCGCTCGGCCTCTCCGCGGCCACCGGTGTGCTGGTCGCCGCCACCGACGGCAACCAGGCCGCCGCCGACCTGGACGCCTACCAGACCGCGCTGATCGTCCCGCTCGCCTTCGCCGCGGTCGCCGCCCTCATCAGCCTCTTCGGGATCCGCGACAAGGCGCCCGAGCCCGAGGTCGCCCCGGCCGTCGGCGGTGCCGAGACGGCCGAGCCCGCGGGGGTCCTGCACTGACGGACGACCCCCAGACGCCCCGCGCCGCTTCCGAGCGGCCCCCCTGTCGCACCTCGCCCCGGTCCCCTGGCCGGGGCGAGGTGTTTTTCGTACGCGGGCTCCCCTCCCGTGCGCCGGCCCATCCGAGAGGATCCGGAAAGAGTCTCCGAAGAGTTTCCGATTACCGGCCTGTGACCGGGCGTCGTGAGAATGGGACTCGCAGGTCGGCGTGCTGGTGGAGTCGGTTTCCGCATTTCGGGAGCGCATCCGGTGCCGTAATTCGGTACAGCCTGGCGAATCCCTCCCGTCACGCATCGTCAAATGAATTCTCAATGCTGAGGAGAGCAGAATGAGCACGACTGACACGGCGGTCGCCGCGGTACTGGAAAAGGTGTCGGCGCTGGCCCCGGCGCTCCGTGCGAGCGGCCCCGAGAACGAGGAGCGCCGCTGGATCTCCGACGAGGACGTCAAGCACCTCGACGAGGCCGGCGTCTTCCGCCTCTCCGTCCCGGCGCGCTTCGGCGGCATCGACGCGCCCATCGCGCGCACGGCCGAGGTCCTCAACGCGATCGCCAGGGCCGAGACCGCGACCGGCTGGGTCTCGATGCTCTGGGTCTCCAGCGCCTGGGTGCTCACCTTCTTCCCGGACCGCGCCCAGGAGGAGGTCTTCGCGGCCGGCTCCGTCCGCGCGTCGACCGGTTTCACCCCCACCGGCACCCTGGCGCCCAGCGGTGACGCCTACGTGCTCAACGGCTCCTGGAAGTGGCTCACCGGCGTCCGCGGCTCCGACTGGGCGATCCTCGCGGCCCTCCTCCCGGGCGCCGACGGCACCCCCGCCCCCTTCGCGGCCGTCGTCCCGGTCGCGGAGCTCGACATCGTCGACGACTGGCACGCCTCCTCGGCCGCCGCCACCGGCAGCTCCAGCGTCACCGCCGAGAACGTCACCGTGCCGGCCCACCGGGTCGTCAGCCTCATCGAGATCCTCGGCGGGGTCACCGGCGACCGCTCCAACACGGGTGCGAACGGCCGCAACTACGGCTTCATCCCCACCATCACCACCCTGGCCACCTCCTCGTACATCGGCATAGCCAAGGGTGCCTACGAGCTGTTCCTGGAGCGCGTCCAGGGCCGCGGCATCACCTACACCTCCTGGACCGAGCAGAAGCTCTCGCCGGTCACCCAGATCCAGGTGGCCACCGCCGCGAACAAGATCGCCGCCGCCGAGGCGCTCCAGGCGGGCCAGCTGACCGGCCTCCAGGCGCACGCCGACGCCGGAACCCTGCCGAGCGTCGACGAGCGGGCCGCCTCGCGCGGCCAGGGTGCCTACGCGATCCAGCTGGCCAAGGAGGCGGTGGACGTCCTCTTCGAGGCCAGCGGCGCCTCCGCGATCCAGCGGGACGTCCCGATCCAGCGCTACCACCGCGACATCACGGGCCTCTCGCTGCACGCCATGTTCGCCTTCAACACCAACCAGGAGGTGCACGGGCGCGCCCTCCTCGGCCTCGCCCCGGACACCCCCTTCCTCTAGATCCTCCCGCGGCAGGCCCGTCTTCCCCCCCTCCACCGGGCCGGCCGCCATCCCACCGGGCCACCCGCCGCCCCCGACGGCGGGTGGCCCGTTGCCGTATCCGCCCTCCTACGGAAGGACCCATCGCCATGACCGAGAAGAACCGCAGGACCGACCGGACCGTCCTCGTGCTCGGCGGCACCGGCAAGACCGGCCGCCGTGTCGTCCAGGGCCTCCGGGCGCGCGGTGCCACCGCCCGCGCGGCCGGCCGTTCCGGTCCCGTCCACTTCGACTGGGACGACCGCGGCACCTGGGGCCCCGCGCTGGCCGGCGCGGACGCCGCGTACCTGGTCGACCTCCAGGACAAGCCCGGGGTGTGGGACGTCGATGCCCACCTGCGCGCGCTGGCCGCGCTCGCCGCCGAAAACGGCGTGCGCCGCCTGGTCCTGCTCCAGGCCCGCGTGACCGACGACGTCGGCGGCAAGTCGCTCATCGCGGGGGAGGCGGCGGTGCGCGAGTCGGGCCTCGAATGGACCGTCCTGCGCCCCAACTGGTTCCACCAGAACTTCGACGAGGGCGTCCTGCTGGAGTCCGTGATCGACGGCCGGGTGGCCCTGCCGGCCGGCGACGGGCGCGAGCCGTTCGTGGACGCCGAGGACGTGGCCGCCGTCGCGGTCGCGGCCCTGCTCGACGAGGGGCACGCCGGGCAGACGTACGAGCTGAGCGGCCCCCGCGCGATCAGCATCGCGGAGGCGGTCGCGGAGATCTCCGCCGCCACCGGGCGGGCGATCGAGTACGTACCGGTCGAGCACGCGGACTACGTGGCCGAACTGGTCGGCTACGAGGTCCCGGAGGACTACGCCCTCTTCGTCGCCGACCTCGTCGCGCAGATCCGCGACAACCGCAATGCCGAGCCGACGGACACCGTGCGCCGGGTCCTGGGACGCGAGCCGCGCGACTTCGCCGACTTCGTCAAGGACGCGGCGGCGGCCGGGGTCTGGAACGTCTGATCCCGACGCCGTCCGCACGTGCCGAAGGGCCGGCCCCCTGACGGGGTCGGCCCTTCGTCGTGTTCCCGTACGGGCGCCGAGCGCGCGAGGGCCGGTGCTCAGGCCGGTACGCGGCGGCGCGGACGGACCGGCGGGTGGAGGCCGGCCACGGGCTGGAGCGGCAGGTGGGCCTCGACGAGGGTGCCGCCCGACGGGGAACTGCGCAGGGTCAGCCGGCCGCCGATGTCCTCGACCCGCTCCGCCATCGACCGCAGGCCCTGGTGTCCGTGGCCCGCACGCAGTTCGCGCTCCGGGTCGAACCCGACGCCGTCGTCCTCGACGCGGGCGTACGCCCAGCGCCGGGTGGTCCGCACCGCCACCTGCACCTTCCGCGCACGGGAGTGGGCGAAGCTGTTGCGCAGCGCCTCGCGCAGGGTGAGGAAGACGTCGCGGCGGTGGGCCTCGGGCAGCAGGCCCTCGTCGCCGGTGACCTTGACGCTCACCCGCACTCCGGCCGGGGCGGCGGTTTCGGCGAAGGAGAGCAGGGCCCTTTCGAGCGGGGGCAGTTCCTGCTCCTCGTGGGCGCCGAAGACCAGGGAGCGCAGGCGGGCGTCGGCCTCGCCGAGGATCCGCAGGGCCTGTCGGAAGCGTCGGGGCTCGTCCGCGGTGGCGTGACCGGGGTCGTGATCGTGATCGGTGCCTGGTTCGGCGTCGTGACCGGTGCCTGGTTCGGTGCCTGGTTCGTGGTGCGGGTCGTCGCCGTGGGTGGGTCCGTGGGTGGGGCCGGCGGGGCACCCGGCCAGCAGCAGCCGGGCCGTGGTGATGCCCACCGCGACCTGGTCGTGCAACTCTCGGGAGAACCAGCGCTGTTCGTGCCAGCAGCAGTCCGCCTCGGCGGCTCCCGCTCCGGTGCGGGCCGCGGCCTCGGTGTCGGCGGCGGCCTCGCGCAGCGATTGGCCCAGGGCCCGGACGGTGGCCCCGGTCAGGGAGCCGGTGTCCGACATCTGGAGGACCGCGCATTCCATGAGCAGGGACACCGCCACCGCGCCGAGCCGTACGGGCGCGGGCGCGGGCCCGGACCGGCCGGCGGGGCGCGAAGGCACGCCGAGGGCCTCCGCGAGCGTGGCCCGGGCCTGTTCGGACAGGGCCCGGCGCAGGGCGCGATCGGAGCGGGCGGACGGCGGCAGCGCGGCCGGCAGCGCCGCCTCGAACCGGCACAGCACGGCGTCGATCTCGGCCTGCGGAGTGAGCGCGCCGGCCGCCGCCCGGGAGGGCAGCCGGATCACCTCCCGGCCGAGGTCGGGGCCGGGGCCGGACCGGGCCGCGCGGGCCGCGGACCCGGGGGCCGGGGCCGGGGCCGGACCGGACGCCCGCGGCGCCGGGAGGGCCGGCGCCACCACCGCCGGGGGCCGGGGCGCCCGGGAGGCGACCGTCGCGCGGGACAGCCCCTCTTGCAGCGCCCGGGTGAAGCCGGGGCCGATGACGGCGTCCCAGCCGGGCGTCGGGGCGGTCATCGGCCGTGCGGCGCGAGCCGCTGGAAGCCGCCGTCGTAGAACAGCAGGCCGCCGCTGTCCTGGTCGCCGAGGCCGGCGTCGGCCACGGTGCCGATGAACAGGGTGTGGTCGCCCGAGTCGTGGGCCTCGGTCACCTCGCACTCCAGCCAGGCCAGGGCGCCCGCGAGCAGCGGCGCGCCGGTGCGCTCGCCCCGCTCCCAGTCGATCCCGGTGAACTGGGCTGGTCCGAGCGGACGCTTCTTGTCGGCGAAGAAGCGGGCGAGCCCCTCTTGGCCGGCTCCCATGATGGAGACGCCGAAGTGCCCGGCCGAGGTGATCGCCCGGTACATGACGGCGCTGTGCGCGATCGAGACGAGAACGGTCGGCGGTGTCAGCGAGACGGAGGTGAAGGCGTTGGCGGTCATACCGTGGATGGACTCGCCGCCGACGGACAGCACCGTCACGCCGGTCGCGAACCGGGACATCACCTCGCGCAGCGAGGCCGGCGTCCGCGCGGCCGCGGACCGGCCGGTGGGGGTCGGGGTCTGGGTCGTTGCAGAATTCATTTCGCGCCCTTCCGGTAATTTACCGGAACAAAAAATATCCAGACGGCACTAACGGTCTTCTCAATCGGCGGGCACCGGCCGGTAACCGCCCGCTCTGCGGGCCCGGGAAGGGCATTCGATTACCGCACGGTTCCCAGGGATTTCCGACCCGTTGCGCGGAGGTGGTTAGGGTGACCGCCATGAATACCACCCCTGCCGAGCTTCAGCTCGCGGAGCCATTTCTTCTGGGATGGCTGTCATCGGTCGGACTCGACGTCGAGTACGTGCGCGCCGAGGGGAATACCCTCTTCTACACGGACGCGGCGGGGGAGGAGGTCCCGGTCGTCGATTTCGCGGGCGGCTACGGATCGGTCCTCCTGGGACACAACCACCCGGAGATATCGGCCCTCGCGCGGGAGCTCATCGCCCGTCAGGTGGCCGTGCACGCGCAGTTCTCCCGCCACCCGTACGCCAACGAGGTCGCGAACACGCTGAACCGCATCGTGCAGCGGGAGACCGGCTCGCCGGAACCGTACTCGGCGATCTTCGCGAACAGCGGGGCCGAGGCCGTCGAGGCGGCCGTCAAGCACGCCGAGCTGGACCGGGGACTGCGCCTGGCACAGCTGCGCACCGAGCTGGCCGAGCACCTGGCGGAGGCCCGGGCGGCCGTGGCCGGGGGTACGGCCGTCTCTCCCGCGGCCTACGCCCTGGTGGGACTGGCCGTGCCCGGGGCCGATCGCGGGGAAGCGGGCTTCGAGGAACTGGCCGCCGAGGTCACCCGGCTCAACGAGGAGCGGACCAGCCGGCCGCCGGTGTTCCTCACGCTGGAGGGCGGCTTCCACGGGAAGCTGGTCGGAAGCGTGCAGCTGACGCACAACGAGGGCTACCGCACCCCCTTCTCCACCCTCGCGGCGCAGGCGCGGTTCATCCCCTTCGGCCGGGCCGACGTCCTGAAGGCCGTGGTGGAGGAGGAGCGGGTCGACGTCCTGGACCTGGTCCTGGTCGACGGCCGCGTGGACGCGGTCCGCCGCAACGCTCCCGTCTTCTGCGCCTTCGTGCTGGAGCCCATCCAGGGCGAGGGCGGAATTCGCGAGGTGGACGAGGATTTCGCCCGCGCGATCCAGCAGGTGACCGCCGAAGTCGACTGCCCGATCGTCATCGACGAGGTGCAGAGCGGAATGGGCCGCACCGGCGCATTCCTGGCGAGTTCCCAGATCGGCCTCACCGGCGATTACTACACGCTGGCGAAGAGCCTCGGCGGCGGAATCGCCAAAACGTCCGTCATGCTGACCAAGCAGTCGCGCTACCGGTCGGAGTTCGAGCTGGTACACAGTTCGACATTCGCGAAGGACGCCTTTTCCTGCCACATCTCGCAGAAGGTCCTGGACCTCCTGGAGGCAGACGGCGGAGCGGCCTACCGGATCGCCGCCGAGCGCGGCGAACGGCTGCGCGGCGCCCTGGAAGCCGTCCGCGCGGACTACCCGGACGTCGTCAAGGACGTCCGCGGGCGCGGCCTGATCCTCGGACTGGAGTTCCACGACCAGGCCGGGTCCACCTCAGAGGCCATCCGCGAGGCGGCCCCGTTGCTGGGCTACACCGTGGCCGGCTACCTGCTGCGCGAGCACCGCATCCGTACGTTCCCCACCGCCAGCGCGGTGAACACCCTGCGGTTCGAGCCCTCCCTGTTCGTCTCGGACGCCGAGATCGACCGGTTGGAGGCGGCGCTGCGTGCCGTCGGCGCGCTCTTCCGGGCCGACGACGGAGAGGGCCTGACACGGTGGTGAGCCGGGGCGCCCCGCCGGAGCGGGAGCGATCGGGGCGCCCCCACCCGACGCCGGCCCCCGGGGAGTTCCCCGGGGGCCGGCTCGGTACACGCGCAGGAGGGCGCCGCCGCGCTGCGGGTGCCCGCTAGGCCGGGCACGCGTTCGGCACGCGTTCGGAGGCCGGAGCCTCGACCGGCGGCAACAGGGTGATGGTCGAGACGCGCCGCTTGCCGCCGCCCCAGTCCACCCGTTGCTCCAACAGCTCCGTGCGGGCCGTCACCACCAGCAGCAGGGGAGCCTCCCCGGCCGAGTCCGCGAGCCGCTCGATGCGGTCGAGCAACAGCGGATGCGCCTGGTGGAGGTCGTCTATGGCCACCACCAGGGGGACGATGCCGGCCAGGGCGACCAGGAACTCGCCCCAGTACCTGAGAAGTTCGGGTTCGGCGCCGGGCGTACGGGTCCCGGACTGCGGGAGGAGCGGCAGTAGCCCCTCGCGCAGGCGCGCCTGGTGCGCCGGGTCGATCGGCAGGGTCCGGACCAGCGTGGCGAGCTTCTCCCGAGCCGCCGTCGCCGAGTCGGACGCCTTGACGCGGCAGCACCGGGCCAGGATCTCGGCGGGCAGGTCCAGCGGGCCGGCCGCGCCGGCGGCGCGGGCGACCACGATCCGCGTGGACTGCGGGAACTGTTCGGAGATGCTGCGGGTGAACTCCATCAGCAGGTGGGTGCGGCCCACCCCCGCCTCGCCGAGCACGGTGACGAGGTGGGGCACCGAGCGGTGCCGGGTCCAATCCAACAGGCCGCCCAAGATGCCCAGTTCGAGAATCCGGTCCGTCTGGGGGCAGCCGCCCTGGTCGCAGACGTCCCCGACCCGCCAGGAGTCCCAGAGGTCCGAGGCCGGTTGGCAGGCCACGATGTGCGCGGTCGCGATCCGCGCCGCGCCGTTGATCCACACCTCCCCGTCCGGTACCTGGGACAGCAGCACCTGACCCTCGTCCAGCAGGGTTCCCGAGACGTGGGGCAGCGAGCCCGGGGCGTCGGGACGCAGCCGTACGAGGGCGCTCCCGGTGGTGACCGCGGCCCGTACGTACACCCCGCGCTCGGCCGCGAGCAGGTCGCGGATCGCGACGCCGGCGCGTACGGCCTGTTCGGCGTCGTTGGCCGGGGCGGAATCGTCCACGCCGAACAGGGCCAGGGTGGTCGACCCGATGGTGGCCAGGACCCGGCCCCCGAACGCCTCGACCTCCAGCCGGATCAGCGAGGCCAGCCGGTCCAGGGTGTCGTCCAGGTCCTCCAACTCCTCCGGGAGCGGGGCGACGAGGTCGCCGCCGCCCTGGGTGCCGACCAGCAGGGTGCTCACGGTCAGCCGGCGGGCCACCTCGCCCGGAGGGTTCGCCGCCCGCGCCGAGGGGGCCGACGGGCCCGCCGCGGCGAGGGCCGGGTCGGGGGTCGCGTGCGGGGGCTCGACGGGAGCGCCGGCGGGGGTGGCAAGGGGGGCGGAGGCCGGCGCCGGCGCCTCGACGAGGCGCACCGACGGCCGGGCGGCCGGGCGGGTCCCGTACAGCACCGGCTCGTCGCCCGGAGTCAGCGCGAGGTCGTGGGTCAGGATGGCGCGCTGGAGCATCTGCAGGCCGCGCCCGGGCTCCAGCCCGAGGTTCTCGACGAGGTCCGAGCGGACCCGGTCGTAGACGCTGAGCGCGTCGGCCTGCCGGCCGCACCGGTACAGCGCGAGCATGAGCTGGCCGGCCGTGCGTTCGCGCAACGGCTCGGCCGCGAAGAGGAGTTCGATCTCGCCCAGGACGGAGTGATGTCTCCCACAGGTCAGTTCTGCGTCGAACAGGTCCTCCATCGCGCCGAGGCGCACCTTGTTCGCGGAGTCCAACTCGGGCCAGGAGATGCCCGTTTCGGAGAGGTCGCACAACACGCGTCCGCGCCAGAGGGCCAGCCCCTCGCGCAGCAGGGCGGCGGCCTTCTCCGGGGCGTCGGCCGCCAGCTCGGCCCGGCCCTGGGTGGCCCGCTGTTGGAACACGGACAGGTCCACTAGTTCCGGGTCGACCCGCAGGATGTAGCCGGGGGCCTGGGTGAGCAGGGCGGTGGGGGGCGTCGTATCCGGTGGGGCCGCCGAGATGACGTTCCTCAGCCCCCAGACGGCGTTCTGGAGGATCTTCCGTGCGGTCGGGGGACTGTCCTCCACGTCCCAGAGAGCCCGCAGGAGTTGGCTCGTGGCGACGACTCGGTTGGCATGCAGGAGTAGGTATCCGAGCGTGGCGCGTTGCTTCGCCCCGCCCAGGGAAACGGTGGTGTCACCGGCCAGTGCTTCCAAAGGACCAAGTAAACGAAAACGCATTGTTCCCTCCTGGGTGCAGGAGATGGATCCTGCCACCCCCGGACCGGGTCCGGCCAGATATGGACGATGATTCGTCAGCTTTTCATGTTGCTGGTGTCTCCAGCCTGAATGGTTTTCAGCCGTCATCCCACCACGCGTATCTTGAAGAATTCTTGAAGCCCGGACCGCACGGGTGCCCTGGCCTGCCCGTGAGCGGTCTGCCGAGGTCACCGGGGGTGGAGAGTGAGCCTGCCTCGGCCAGGCGCGGTACCCCGGCGGTGACTCGGTCACTTTGAAGTGCCTTCTTCCCGCAGGGTTCACGGGCGTGCATGCTGGCTACACGCGGGCGTTGCATATTCGGAGTCCGCTGTGAAATATGAAAGCGGATTGGAGTCGCCGTGGCTGCGCGCGTGGAAAAGTTCTCAGAGGTCGAGGACAAATTCTACGAATACATTCGTGACATCGTCTATTGCACGATGATCACGGTGGACAAGAAGAACCGGCCGCGGGCACGGGTGCTCCTGCCGATCTGGGAGACCGTCGACGGCCGGCCCGTCGGCTGGCTCGCGGCGTACAAGACGCCGGTGAAGGCGGCCCACCTGGCCAACAATCCGGCCACGACGTACTCGTACTGGAACCCCCGCCAGAACGCGGTGTTCATCGACAGTACGTCCACCTGGATCGACGACATGGAGACCAAGCAGTACGCCTGGGACCTCTACCGCAAGGGCAGCCCGGCCGGCGTGGGCTACAACCCCCGCAACTTCTGGAGCGGTGGTGTGACGGACCCCGGCTACCAGCTGATCCGCATCGATCCGTGGCGGGTCCAGGTGCTGCGCGGGACGGACCTCAGCAGCCGCATCTGGACGGAGGAGGGTCGGCGCTGACACGAACGGGACGGGGCGGACCGGACCGGACGGACCGGACGACCTGGGGCCCGACGGGGCGCGTGGGCGCGGGCGAGGTGCCGAGGGGCACCCCCGCGCCGACGCGCCCCGTCGTCATCCGGCGGGGAGAACCGCTGCCGCGGGAACCGCCACGGCCGTCAGCAACAGGCCCCGGCCGGCCGCCCAGCGGCCGTCGAACCCGGTGAGCGCGCGTCCGTCCACCTCGGGGCCCGGCACGAGGAGTTCCGCCCGGAAGGTACGGGTCTTCGGATCCAGCGTGACGGCGGCCTCCTCGAAGTCCAGCCAGCGCCCGGTCAGCGGGTACCACGCCTTGTACACGCTCTCCTTGGCGCTGAAGAGCAGCCGGTCCCAGCAGATCGACGGATCGCGCAGCCGTAGCGCGCGCAGCTGGGCGCGCTCCACCGGGAGGGCGATCATGTCCAACATCCCCGGGCGCGGCAGGGGTTCGTCCGGTTCGGCGTCGCAGCCGATCGTCCGCAGCTCGCCGGCGCGGGCGACGGCGGCGCCCCGGTAGCCGCGGCAGTGCGTCAGGCTGCCCACGATGCCGTCCGGCCAGACGGGGGCGCCGCCCGGGCCGGGCAGCAGGGGGGCGGGAGCCACACCGAGCCGGTCCAGGGCCGCGCGGGCGCAGGCCCGTACGCCCGTGAACTCGGCGCGACGCGCCGCGACCGCGCCCGCGACCAGCGCGGCCTCCGCGGGGAAGAGCGGGGCCGCGCCGGAGGGTTCGGGCGCGTCGGCGAACGCGTCGGCGGTGACGGCCGGGGCGCGCAGGACCGCACCGATCACGCCTTCACCCGGGCGGCGAGGCCGTCCGTGATGACGCCGGCGACGCGCGGGAGCTGCTCGTGGAGGTAGAAGTGGCCGCCGGGCAGAACCTGGAGGGAGAAGTCCGCCCGGGTCTGCGCGCGCCACCCGGCGGCCTCGGCCACCGTGACGACCGGGTCGCTGTCACCGATCAGGGCGGTCACGGGGACGGGCAGCGGATCGCCGCCGCTCCAGCCGTACGAGCCCAGCGCGCGGTAGTCGGCACGCAGCGTGGGCAGCAGCATCTCCAGCATCTCGGGGTCGTCGAGGACGGCCCGACCGGTGCCGCCCAGCATGGCCACGGCGGCCAACACCTGCGCGTCGGTCACGAGTCGGTCGTGGACGGCGGGCACGGGGGTGGGTGCGCCGCGGCCGGACACGTACAGCCGCCGCGGCAGCGGTAGGCCGAGGGCCGCGAGCCGGCGGACGGTCTCGTACCCGACGACCGCGCCCATGCTGTGGCCGAACACGGCGTACGGGCGGCCGGTGAGCGGGGCGACGGCCCGGGCCACCGCGTCGGCCAGGTCGGTGAGGGCGGTGAAGGGCTGCTCCCGGCGGCGGTCCTGGCGGCCGGGGTACTGCACGGCCAGCACGTCGAGGCCGCCCGCGAGGGCCCGGGAGAGGGGGAGGTAGGCGCTGGCGGCGCCACCCGCGTGGGGGAGGCACACGAGGACGGGCCGGTCGGCCGGGGCGGGGCCGAAGCGGCGGAGCCAGGTGGTGTCGGGCTCGGGGGTGGTGCCCCGGTGCGGGGCACCGGTTCCGGTGCCGCTCTGGGCGCGGTCCCTTTCCCTGTCCATGGCTGCGCCTCCTTCCTTCCGTTCCATCGGGTCGCGGGGGGTCTGGGGGTCCTGGGGTCGGCGCCGGTCCGGCCGGTCGTGCGGTAACCGACCGGACCGGAGCCGGGTCCTCACTCCGGCAGGAGCGTGCCCGCGACGGGGCGGTCGACGGCCATCAGCCAGCGGCCGTCGGCGCCCTTGCGGAGGACGTCCGTGCAGGACCCCGCGATCCGCACGGGCTCGCCGTCGGGGCCCGTGCTGTCGACGCTGAACCTCACGCCGATCAGGGCCACGTCGCCGGCCACGTACGAGTGCGTCACCTCGGCCTTGAGGAGCGGCTTCGGGGCGAGGAACTCCTTGAAGAAGGCCAGGCGGGCCTCGCCGGTCAACGGGGTCCCCGAGAAGTTCGAGATGGCCTCGTCGCGGTAGAGGAGGTCGAAGAGGGCGCCGTCACCAGAATTGAAGAGCTGGAGGAAGATCTCGTTCTGGGTGTCGGTGTCGCCGGTCAGGTCGGGGTTGTCGATATCGAAGTCGACGGTGATTCCAGGAATGCTGCTCATGGAGATGAAGACTCGCTTTCTTGGCTGTGGCGGGCTGAACACTCCGGACACGGATTCCTGAGGACCGTACCGAATCGGCCTGAACCTCCGGCCCATCAGCAGGTAATCCGCCGGTCATCCGGATCTGGAGGGCCGGGAATGAGCGATCGGTGGACGGAATTCTGGGCGGGAGAAAACATCGCCGGTAAAGTCGCATCGGGAAACGAATCCGGGCGATCTTTCCCGGCAATGAGTTTCCCGTTCTGCCACTGCCGTAGAGGAGACATGATGACGTCGACCGGTACCGAGGCTTCCGCCGTCCTGGGAGCGGTGCGGGGCATCGCCGCGCGACTGCGCGAGAACGGGCGCGAGGCCGAGGAGCGGGGCTGGCTCCCCGAAGAGAACATCCAACTGCTCGACAAGGCCGGCGTGTTCCGCACGGCCGTGCCGCGCGCCTTCGGCGGCCTCGACCTGCCGCTCTCCGACCAGTTCGACATCGTCGCCGAGATCGCCCGCGGCTGCGGCTCGACCGGCTGGGTCGCCAACGCGTGGGTCTCCAGCGCCTGGCTGATATCGCAGTACCCCGACCAGGCCCAGGAGGAGATCTACGCCGGTGGCTCCCTGCGGGTCTCGGGTGGCTTCACCCCCACCGGCAGGGCCACGCGTGTGGAGGGCGGCTTCGTCCTGAACGGCAGCTGGCGCTTCAACACCGGCATCCGGGGCGCCGACTGGAACATCCTCGCCGCCCTCGTCGAGCGCGACGACGACGAACACGAAGAGGTGTACGCGGTGGTCCCCGCCTCGGCGATGACCATCGCCGACGACTGGGACGTCTCGGCCGCGGCCGGCACCGGCAGCTCCACCACCTCGCTGACCGACCACTTCGTGCCGGCCCACCGGGTCGTCGACGGGTTCGAGGTCCTGGAGGGCGAGGTCGCCGGACGCTCCAACGCGGGCGCGCAGAGCGGCCGGGAGTACGGGCTGACCCTGTACGTGATGGCGCTGTCGGTGGCCGCTTACGTGGGCATGGCGCGGGCCGCCCTGGAACTGTTCCTGGAGAAGGCCCCCGGCAAGGGCATCGCCTACTCGCACTGGACCGAGACGCGGGAGCACCCGTACGTCCAGTTCCAGGTCGCCGCGGCCGCCAACAAGATCGCGGCGGCGGAGGGGCTGGCCGCCCTGTACACGCGCCGGATCCAGGAGGCGGCCGACGCCGGAGAGCGCCTGAGCACCGAGGAGCGGGTCGAGACGCGCGGGCGGATCGCCTACGCCGTCCAGCTGGCGAAGGAGGCCGTGGAGACCCTGCACGCGGTGAGCGGGGCCTCGGTCATCGTGAAGTCCGGCGCGTTCCAGCGGGTCCACCGCGACATCCTCGGCCTGTCGCTGCACGGGCTGCTGGCGCAGCTCGGCGGCTTCGAGGCGTACGGCCGGGTCCTGCTGGGACTGGAGCCGGACACCGAGTACATCTAGACCGACCGGAAACCCCACGGCTGTGCGGGGGCGGGCCACCGTCCCCGCACAGCCGTGTCCGCGTTCCGCCCGTACCGCGAGCCCGGGAGCCCGGGAGCCCGGGGGTTCTCGGCCGGGGGCGCCGGCCTCCCGGCGGCCGAGCCGGCCCCGGACGTGGGGAAGCCGCGTGCCGGGTGCGGAAGGCGGCGCACCCGGCACGCGGCCGGCTGGGTCCCCGGGTGGGGGAGGCGGGACTACTCCTGCTCGCCGTAGGGGTCGTCGATCGCGTAGCGCCAGTTGCCGTCCTCGCCCTGAAGGAGCACGTCGACGCCGACGCCGGTCAGCAGCTCCGGGACGCCGTTCTCGTCGACCGTGGCGATGGACCAGTCGACGATCAGCAGGGCCGTGTCACCGGCGACGTACGTCTGGCGCGGCTTGGCCCGCATCTTCGGCTTGGCGGCAAGGAATTCCTTGACGGCGTTCTTCCGCTCCTCTCCCGAGAGCGGCTTGCCCGGCTCCCAGACGGCGACGGCCTCATCGGTGTACATGGCGTTCACCGCGTCGGCGTCACCCGAATTGAAGGCGGCTTCGTAGAGTGCGGTGTGCTTTTCGACATCGCTGGTGAGATTCGACATGCGAGGCTGCTCCTACTTTCATCGGGCGCGGGGCCGGGGGAATTCAAGACTTCTGAACCGTGAGCGCAGTGTGCCGCGAGCGTATGCAGGGGCTCCCCACTTCGGGCTCATCCGCCGGTAACAGGCCCCCACTCCGAGCCATTCAATTTCCGTTACCGAGGGGTGACCAGGGGTTGAGAGGGGGTTGGACGGCCCCGCCTAGGGTGAATGGGTCGGGGTATTCCCCGGGCCATTCGAAAGCGTCAGGAAAGGCAGCCGAGCGCGATGAACCTCCCTCGCGAGAACAAGCCCATAGCCGTCGTCGGCATCGCCGCCCGGCTGCCCCAGGCGCCCGGTCCGGACGCGTTCTGGGACCTGCTGAGCACGGGTACGGACGCGATCACCGACGCGCCCGCCGACCGCTGGGCCGGCGTCGCGGCGCCCGACCGCCCCGGGACGCGCCGGGGCGGGTTCCTGGAGGGGCTCGGCGACTTCGACGCCGCCTTCTTCGGAGTGTCTCCGCGCGAGGCGCAGGCGATGGACCCGCAGCAGCGGCTCGTCCTCGAACTGGCCTGGGAGGCCCTGGAGGACGCCGGGATCGTGCCCGCCCGACTGCGTGACTCCCGTACCGCCGTGTTCGTCGGTTCCCTGCGCGACGACTACGCGAGCCTGGTCAACCAGCTCGGCGAACAGGCCATCACCCAGCACACCATGACCGGGGTGAACCGGGGCGTCATCGCCAACCGGGTCTCCTACCACCTCGGCCTGCGCGGCCCCAGCCTCACCGTCGACACCGCGCAGTCCTCCTCGCTGGTCGCCGTCCACCTCGCCTGCGAGTCGCTGCGCAGCGGCGAGTCCGACACGGCGCTGGCCGCCGGCGTCAACCTCAACATCCTCGCGGAGAGCGCCGTCACCGAGGAGCGCTTCGGCGGACTCTCGCCGGACGGCACCGCCTACACCTTCGACGCCCGCGCCAACGGCTTCGTGCGCGGCGAGGGCGGCGGGGTCGTCGTCCTCAAGCCCCTCGACCGGGCCCTCGCCGACGGGGACCGGGTGTACGGGGTCATCCGGGGGAGCGCGGTCAACAACGACGGCGCCACCCCGGGGCTGACCGTGCCCAGCGGCGAGGCCCAGCGACTGGTGCTGCGCGAGGCGTACGAGAAGGCCGGCATCGGCCCCGCCGAAGTGCAGTACGTCGAACTGCACGGCACCGGCACGCCGGTCGGGGACCCGATCGAGGCCGCCGCGCTCGGCGCGGTGCTCGGCGCGGGCCGGGCGGCGGACGACCCGCTGCTCGTGGGTTCCGCGAAGACCAACGTCGGGCACCTGGAGGGCGCGGCCGGCATGACCGGCCTGCTCAAGGTGCTGCTCAGCCTCAGCCGCCGGCAGATCCCGGCGAGCCTGAACTTCGAGACCCCCAACCCGGACATCCCGCTGGCCGAGCTGGGCCTCTCGGTGCCCGGCGCGCTCGTCCCCTGGCCGCACCCCGAGCGGCCCCTGACCGCCGGCGTGTCCTCCTTCGGCATGGGCGGCACCAACGCGCACGTGGTCCTCACGGAGGCCCCCGCCGAGGCGCGCGCCGTCGAAGGGCCTTCGCCGCAGGAGCCGGGCGGGGAAGCCGCGGGGCCCGGCGCGTACGCATGGCCGCTCAGCGCCCGGGGCGAGGCCGCGCTGCGCGGCCAGGCCGCCGCCCTCCACGCCCACCTGAGCGAGGGCGGCCCGGGCGCCGGGCACACCGCGGCGCAGGTCGCCCGGGCGCTGCCGGCCACCCGGACCGCCTTCGAGCACCGCGCCGTCGTCGTCGGCGACGGACGGGAGGACCTCCTGGCCGGACTCGCCGCGCTCGCCGCCGGCGACCCCGCCCCGGGTGTCGTCACCGGCGAGGTCCAAGGAGGCCGGACCGGATTCCTGTTCACCGGTCAGGGTGCCCAGCGCGCCGGCATGGGCCGCGAACTGCACTCCGCCTTTCCGGTGTTCGCCGCCGCCTTCGACGAGGTCGCCGCCGAGATCGACCCGCTGTTGGAGCGTCCGATCGGCGAGGTGATCGCCTCCGGCGAGGGACTGGACCTGACCGGCTTCACCCAACCCGCCCTGTTCGCCGTCGAGGTGGCCCTTTTCCGCCTGGTCGAGTCCTGGGGCGTCACCCCCGACTTCGTCGCCGGCCACTCGATCGGCGAACTGTCCGCCGCCCACGTCGCGGGCGTGCTCACGCTGCCGGACGCGGCGCGGCTGGTGGCCGCCCGAGCCCGGCTGATGCAGGAACTGCCGCAGGGCGGCGCGATGGTCGCCGTGGGGGCCGACGAGGTCGAGGTCGCCGAACTGCTCGCGGCCCACGGGGACCGGGTGTCGATCGCCGCCGTCAACGGCCCCCTCGCCGTGGTGATCTCCGGCGACGAGGAAGCCGTGCTCACCCTCGCCGACGAACTGGCGGCGCGCGGGCACAGGACGCGACGGCTCACCGTCAGCCACGCCTTCCACTCGCCGCGCATGGAACCCATGGTGGAGGCCTTCCGCTCCGTCGCGGCCGAGCTGACGTACCGCGCGCCCCGCATCCCGGTGGTCTCCACGCTGACCGGCGCGCTCGCCACCGGCGACGACCTGCGCACGCCCGACTACTGGGCCGACCAGGTCCGCGGCGCGGTCCGGTTCGCGGACGCCGTCGACGTCCTGGCCGCCGAGGGCGTCACCCACCTCCTGGAGATCGGCCCCGACGGCGTCCTGTCCGCCCTCGTCGGGGGCGGCGCCGTCCCCGCCCTGCGCAAGGGCCGCGGCGAGGTCCGCAGCCTCGTGGCGGCGGTGGCCGCCCTGCACACCCGCGGCGCGGGCGTGGACTGGACGGCCCTGTACCCCGGGCCCGCCGACGGCCGTACGCGTCCCGTCCCGCTGCCCACGTACGCCTTCCAGCGCGAGCGGCACTGGGTCGGCGGCCGTCCCGCGCCCCGACCGGCACCGGCCGCCGGGAACACCGCGCGCGCCGCCGGGCCGACCGGGATCGGCGCCGCAGCCGGCGTGGACGCGCTGGTCACCGGGCACGTGGCCGCCGTCCTGGAATACGCGCCGGGTCAACGCGTCGATGGCCGCGCCTCCTTCAAGGACCTGGGCTTCGACTCCCTGATGTCGGTGGAGCTGCGCGACCGCCTCGCCGAGGCCACCGGCCTGCGCCTGGCCACCGGGCTGCTCTTCGACCACCCCACGCCCGCCGCCCTCACCGCCCACCTCGACGCCGCCCTGTCGGGCACCGCAGAGGACACTGCGGGCGCCGACGCCTCCACCGACCCCGGCCGGGACGACGACGACCCCATCGCCATCGTCGGCATGGCCTGCCGCTACCCGGGCGGGGTCTCCTCGCCCGAGGAACTGTGGAAGCTCGTCGCCGAGGGCGCCGACGCCATCTCCGACTTCCCCACCGACCGGGGCTGGGGCGAGGACCTCTACGACCGGGACCCGGAGCGCTCGGGCAAGAGCTCCGTACGCTCCGGCGGGTTCCTGCACGACGCGGCCCTCTTCGACGCCGAGTTCTTCGGCATCTCGCCGCGCGAGGCCCTCGCCATGGACCCGCAGCAGCGACTGCTGCTGGAGACGGCCTGGGAGGCCGTCGAGCGGGCCGGCATCGACCCGCGGGACCTGGGCGGCACCCGCACCGGCGTGTTCGTCGGCGCCACCGCCCTCGACTACGGCCCCCGCCTGCACGAGGCCCCGCGGAGCGTGGAGGGCCACCTCCTCACGGGCAGCACCAGCAGCGTCATGTCGGGCCGGATCGCCTACCAGCTCGGGCTGCTCGGCCCCGCCGTCACCGTCGACACGGCCTGCTCCTCCTCCCTGGTCGCCCTGCACCTGGCCATCCGTTCGCTGCGCACCGGCGAGACCACCCTCGCCCTGGCGGGCGGCGCCACGGTCATGTCCTCCCCGGGCATGTTCGTGGAGTTCTCCCGTCAGCGCGGCCTCGCGCCCGACGGCCGCAGCAAGTCCTTCTCCGCCGACGCGGACGGCACCTCCTGGGCCGAGGGCGTCGGCCTGCTCGTCGTCGAGCGGCTCTCGGACGCCCGCCGCAACGGCCACCGCGTCCTGGCCGTGCTGCGCGGCTCCGCCGTCAACCAGGACGGCGCCTCCAACGGCCTGACCGCCCCCAACGGCCCCTCCCAGCAGCGCGTCATCCGCCAGGCCCTCGGCGACGCCGGACTGATCGCCGCCGACGTCGACGCCGTCGAGGCCCACGGCACCGGCACCCGCCTCGGCGATCCCATCGAGGCCGAGGCGGTCCTCGCCACCTACGGCACCGGGCGCGGCGACCGCGACCCGGTCTACCTGGGCTCCCTGAAGTCCAACATCGGTCACGCCCAAGCCGCCGCCGGCGTCGGCGGGGTCATCAAGATGGTCCAGGCGATCCGGCACGGGGTGCTCCCGCGCAGCCTGCACGCCGGCGATCCGACCCCGCACGTCGACTGGAGCGCCGGCGAGGTCGAACTCCTCGCCGCCGCCCGCCCGTGGCCCGCCACCGGCCGCCCGCGCCGCGCCGCCGTCTCCTCCTTCGGCATCAGCGGCACCAACGCCCACGTCATCCTGGAGGCCGCGCCCCAGGACCGGGCGGCCCCCGCCGCGCCGCGGGACGACGTACACCCCGACCGGCACCACCTGTGGGCGCTGTCCGCCCGCGGTGAGGACGCGCTGCGCGCCCAGGCGGCCCGGCTGCGCGACCACCTCGCCTCCCCGCCGCAGGACGGCGTCGCGGCCCGCGCCGTCGACATCGGCCACGCCCTCGGCTCCACCCGCACCACCTGGGACCACCGCGCCGTCGTCACCGGTACCGACCTGGAAGGACTCACCACCGCCCTCGCGGCCCTCGCCGCCGGCGCGGACTCCCCGCAGGTCGTCACCGGCAGCTCCGCCCGCGCCGGACGCACCGCGTTCCTCTTCACCGGCCAGGGCGCCCAGCGCGCCGGGATGGGCCGAGAGCTGTACGCGACCCGACCCGTCTTCGCGGCGGCCCTCGACGAGACGACCGCCGCCCTCGACGCCTTCCTGGACCGGCCGCTGCGCGAGGTCATGTTCGCCGCGGAGGGCTCCGCCGACGCCGCGCTCCTGCACGAGACCCGCTACACGCAGCCCGCCCTCTTCGCCCTCGAAGTCGCCCTGTACCGGCTCCTGGAGCACCACGGCCTCACCCCGGACGTGGTGGCGGGCCACTCCATAGGCGAGCTGGCCGCCGCCCACGCCGTCGGCGTGCTGTCCCTCGCCGACGCCGCCCGACTGGTCGCCGCCCGCGGCCGGCTGATGCAGTCCGCCCGCGCCGGCGGCGCGATGATCGCCGTCCAGGCCACCGCCGAGGAGATCGCCGAGACCCTCGCCGGCCGGGAGGACCGGGTGGCCCTCGCCGCCGTCAACGGCCCCTCCGCCGTGGTCGTCTCGGGCGACGCCGACGCCGCCGAGGAGGTCGCCGCACCGTGGCGCGAGCGCGGACGCAAGACGCGCGTGCTCCAGGTCAGCCACGCCTTCCACTCCCCCCACATGGACGGGATCCTGGCGGAGTTCCGCGAGGTCGCCGAGTCCCTCGACTACCACCCCCCGCGCATCCCGTTCGTCTCCACCGTCACCGGCGGGCGCGCCGGGGAGGAACTGGCCACGGCCGCCTACTGGGTCACCCAGATCCGCGAGGCCGTGCGCTTCCTCGACGCCGTCCGCACCCTGGAGGAGACCGAGGGCGCCACCGTCCTGCTCGAACTGGGCCCCGACGCCGTACTGACCGCCCTGGCCGCGGGCTCCCTCACCACCGGCTCCGCCACCGCCGTCGCCCTCCAGCGCGCCGGCCGCCCCGAGGACGGCGCGCTCGCCGCCGGCCTGGCCCGCGCCCACACCCTCGGCGCCCCCCTCGACCTCGGCTCCCTGCACCCGGGCGGGGCGCCGGCGGAGCTGCCGACGTACGCCTTCCGGCGCGAGCACTACTGGCTGCTCCCCGAGGCCCGTACGGACGCCCGCAGCCTCGGCCTCGACCCGGCCGGGCACCCGCTGCTCGCCACCAGCGTCGACCTCGCCGACCGCGAGGAACTGCTGCTGTCCGGCCGGCTCTCCCTCGCCGGACACCCCTGGCTCGCCGACCACGCCATCGACGGGACCGTCCTCGTCCCCGCGACGGCCTTCCTCGAACTCGCCGTCGCGGCGGGCGACCAGGCCGACGCGCCCCGCGTCACCGACCTCACCCTGGAGGCGCCGCTGGTGCTCACCGGACAGCGTTCCGTACGCATCCAGGTCGCCGTCGCCCCCACCGACGCGACCGGCCTGCGGTCCTTCACCATCCACTCCCGCCCCGACGCGGGCGACACCGACGAGCCCGAGCCCTGGACCCGGCACGCCTCCGGCGCCCTCGACACCGCGCCCGCCGCCGTACCGGCCGCGGACGGCGCGCCCTGGCCGCCGGCCGACGCCACGCCGCTGCCCCTCGACGGGGTCTACGAGCGCCTCGCGGACCTCGGCTACACCTACGGCCCCGCCTTCCAGGGCCTCACCGCGCTCTGGCGGGGCACCCGGGGCCGCACCTACGCCGAGGTGACCCTGCCCGAGGCCCGGCACGGTGAAGCCGCCCGCTTCGGCGTCCACCCGGCCCTGCTGGACGCGGCCCTGCACCCGCTGGTGCTGAACGCGGCCCGGCCCGGCGAGGAGAACACGATCCGGCTGCCGTTCGCCTGGAGCGGCGCCGCCGTACACGCGGCGGGGGCCACCGCCCTGCGCCTGACCCTGACCGAGACCGGCGCGGGCGGCGATACCGTCCGCCTCGAACTCGCCGACCCGACCGGCGCCCCCGTCGCCACCGTCGACTCGCTCACGCTGCTGCCCGTCGCCAGGGACCGGGTCGCCCCGGACGCCGCCGGACGCACCGACTCCCTCTTCCACGTCGCCTGGCCCACCGTGCAGGCCCTCACCACCGCCGGCGCCGACCCCGACGTGCTCGTCATCCGGGTCCCCGAGGAAACCCCGCACACCCCGGGCGCCGCCCACCGGGCCGCCGCCGACGCCCTCGACATCACCCGGCAGTGGCTGGCCGACGAGAACGCCGCCCCGCGCCTGGTGTTCGCCACCACCCGGGCCGTCGCCGTCACCCCCGGCGAGGACGTCACCGGTCTGTCCGGCGCCCCCGTCTGGGGGTTGATCCGGTCGGTACAGAGCGAACACCCCGACCGCGTCGGCCTGGTCGACCTCGACGGCACCCCCGCCGCCGAAGCGCTGCTGTCCGCCGCCCTCGCCACGGGCGAGCCCCAGATCGCGGTGCGCGGCGCCGCGCTGCACGTACCGCGCCTGACCCGGGAACGGCCCCCCGCCCCCGGTGAGAACACCGCCTCCGACCGGGCCGCCACCGCCCCGGCGCTCGACCCCCGGGGCACCGTCCTGATCACCGGGGGCACCGGCGGCCTCGGCGCGCTCTTCGCCCGCCACCTCGTCACCGCGTACGGAGCCCGCCACCTCCTCCTGACCAGCCGCCGCGGCCCGGCCACCCCCGGAGCCGACGCCCTGGCCGCCGAACTCCTCTCCCTGGGAGCCGAGGTGACCCTCGTGGCCGCCGACGCCGCCGACCCCGACGACGTGGCGGCCCTGCTGGCCGGCATCGACCCGGCCCACCCCCTCACGGCCGTCATTCACACCGCCGGAGTCCTCGACGACGCCACCGTCGAACAGCTCACGGCCGAAAGGCTGGCCGCCGTACTGCGCCCCAAGGTCGACGCCGCCTGGCACCTCCACGACCAGACCCGGGCCCTGGACCTGGCCGCCTTCGTGCTCTTCTCCTCCGTCTCCGGCATCACCGGCACCGCCGGACAGGCCAACTACGCCGCCGCCAACACCTATCTCGACGCCCTCGCCGCGCACCGCCGCGCCCGGGGCCTGGCCGCCACGTCCCTGGCCTGGGGCCTGTGGGACGCCACCCACGGCATGGGCGCCCAGCTCGGCGACGGCGACCTCGCCCGCTGGGCGCGCGCCGGCGTCGCCCCCCTCACCCCCGAGGCGGGCCTGGCCCTCTTCGACACGGCCCTCGCCGAGGGCGCCGCCCTCGCCGTGCCCGCCCGGCTCGAACCGGCCCGCCTACGGGCCGCCGGCGGCACCCAACCCGCGCTGCTGCGCGGCCTGGTCCGTTCCCGACGCACCGCCCGCGCCGCGGCCGGCGCCGGGGCCGACGGCTCCGGCTGGGCGGGACAACTCGCCGCCCTGCCCGCGGAGGACCGGGAAGCGGCCGTGCGCGAGCTCGTGCGCTCCGTCGTGAGCGCCGTCCTCGGCCACACCGACACCCACCGCGTCGATCCGGACAAGTCCTTCAACGAGCTCGGCTTCGACTCGCTCTCCGGCGTCGAGCTGCGCAACCGGCTCAACTCCGCCACCGGCCTGCGCCTGTCCGCCACCACCGTCTTCGACTACCCCTCGCCCACCGCGCTCGCCGCCCACCTGTACGAGCGGACCGCCCGGGCCGCCGAGCCCGCCGCGTCCGCCCCCGTCGCCCGCCGCCGGCCCGCCGGCGCCTCCGACGAGCCCATCGCCATCGTCGGCATGGCCTGCCGCTTCCCCGGTGGGGTCTCCTCGCCCGAGGACCTGTGGCGGCTCGTCGCCGAAGGCACCGACGCCATCACCGAGTTCCCCGCGAACCGGGGCTGGGACCTGGACTCCCTCTACGACCCCGACCCCGAGCACATCGGCACCTCGTACACCCGCCACGGCGGCTTCCTGCACGACGCCGACCGCTTCGACCCGGCGTTCTTCGGGATGTCGCCCCGTGAGGCCACCGCGACCGACCCGCAGCAGCGGCTGCTGCTGGAGACGGCCTGGGAGACCTTCGAGAGCGCCGGCCTCGACCCGGCCGTGCTCCGCGGCACCAGCACCGGAGTGTTCGCCGGCGCCATGTACGACGACTACGCCTCGCGGCTCGCGAAGAGCCCCGAACAGTTCGAGGGCTTCCTGCTGGCGGGCAACCTGTCCAGCGTCGTCTCCGGCCGCCTGGCCTACACCTTCGGCCTGGAGGGCCCGGCCGTCACCGTCGACACCGCCTGCTCCTCCTCCCTGGTCGCCCTCCACCTCGCCGCGAACGCCCTGCGCCAGGGCGAGTGCGACCTCGCCCTCGCGGGCGGCGTCACCGTCATGTCGGGCCCCAACACCTTCGTGGAGTTCTCCCGCCAGCGCGGCCTGTCCGAGGACGGGCGCTGCCGCTCCTTCTCGGCGGACGCGGGCGGCACCGGCTGGGCGGAGGGAGTCGGCCTGCTCCTCGTGGAGCGGCTCTCGGACGCCCGCCGCAACGGCCACCGCGTCCTGGCCGTCGTACGCGGCTCCGCCGTCAACCAGGACGGCGCCTCCAACGGCCTGACCGCCCCCAACGGGCCGGCGCAGGAGCGGGTCATCCGCCAGGCCCTCGCCAACGCGGGCCTCTCCGCCTCCGAGGTCGACGCCGTCGAGGCGCACGGCACCGGCACCAGCCTCGGTGACCCCATCGAGGCCCAGGCCCTCCTCGCCACCTACGGCCGGGAGCGGCCCGAGGACCGGCCGCTGTTGCTCGGCTCCCTCAAGTCCAACATCGGGCACGCGCAGGCCGCCGCCGGCGTCGGCGGGATCATCAAGATGGTCCAGGCGATGCGCCACGGCGCCCTCCCGCGCACCCTGCACGCCGAACGCCCGTCGGACTACATCGACTGGGAGTCCGGCGCCGTGGAACTCCTCACCGAACACCGGGACTGGCCCCGCACCGGCCCCGCCCGCCGCGCCGGCGTCTCCTCCTTCGGCATCAGCGGCACCAACGCCCACGTCATCCTGGAGGAATCCCCCGAGGCCGAGATCGCGCCCGTCGGGGGAGCGGCCGGTCCCACCGCCGAGACCTCCACCGACGAGACCCCCACGGCCGAGACCCCCACCGGCGAGGTCCTCGCCTGGACGCTGTCGGCCCGGGACGAGAACGGCCTGCGCCGCCAGGCCGCCGCCCTCGCCGCGCACGCCGCCGGGCACCCCGAGGTCGACGTCCGCGACATCGCCCTCACCCTCGCCACCGGCCGCGCCCGCATGGACGTACGGGCCGCCGTCGTCGGCACCGGACGCACCGGCCTGCTCGACGGCCTCGCGGTCCTCGCCCGGGGCGAGAACGCGCCCGGGGTGGTGCGCGCCGGGTCCGGGCAGCGCGGACGGACCGCGTTCCTGTTCA
Organism: Streptomyces sp. NPDC088097; assembly: GCF_044741845.1. Taxonomy (NCBI): domain Bacteria; kingdom Bacillati; phylum Actinomycetota; class Actinomycetes; order Kitasatosporales; family Streptomycetaceae; genus Streptomyces; species Streptomyces sp. NPDC088097. Next base: position 643,353 of record NZ_JBIUTJ010000001.1, on the reverse strand, counting down.
CCGGACAGGGCAGCCAGCGCCTCGGCATGGGCCGCGAGCTGTACGCCTCCTCGCCCGTCTTCGCCCGCGCGCTGGACGAGGTCTGCGCCCGCCTCGACTCCGAACTCGTCCGCCCCCTCAAGGAGGTGCTGTTCGCCCCCGCGGGCTCCGCGGACTCCGCCCTCATCGACCAGACGGCCTTCACCCAGGCCGCCCTGTTCGCCGTCGAGGTGGCCCTGTTCCGCCTCGCCGAACACCACGGAATCACGCCCGACTACCTCCTCGGTCACTCCATCGGCGAGGTCACCGCCGCCCACCTGGCGGGCGTGCTCGACCTCACCGACGCCTGCGTCCTCGTCGCCGAACGCGGCCGGCTGATGCAGGCCGCCCGCGAGGGCGGCGCGATGGCCGCGCTCCAGGCCGGTGAGGACGAGGTGCGCTCCGTCCTCGCCGACTACGACGCGGCGCGGGTTTCCGTCGCCGGCGTCAACGGCCCCCGCTCCACCGTCGTCTCGGGAGACGCCGAGCTCGTCGACGAGATCTCCGGGATCTTCCGGCAGCAAGGCCGCAAGACGAAGCGGCTGCCCGTCAGCCACGCCTTCCACTCCCCGCACATGGAGGAGGTCCTCGACGAGTTCCGCGCCGTCGCCGCCGAACTCACCTACCACCCGCCCCGCATCCCCGTCGTCTCCAACGTCACCGGAGACCTCGCCACCACCGCACAGCTGACCTCGCCCGACTACTGGACCGACCACATCCGCGCGGCCGTCCGCTTCCACGACGGGGTCCGCCGGCTGGAGGCGGCCGGCGTCACCGAGTACGTCGAGTTCGGCCCGGACGGCGTCCTGACCGCCATGGCGCAGGACTGCCTCGCGACCGAACCCGGGCTGATCGTCCCGCTGCTGCGGGCCGGCCGCTCCGAGGCCGACACCGTCGCCGCCGCCGTGACCGCCGTCCGGCTGCGCGCCACGGACACCGACTGGTCCGCCGTCCTGCCCGGCGCCCGCCTGGTGGACCTGCCCACGTACGCCTTCCAGCACGACCGCTACTGGCTGGAGGCCGACGCCGCCGCGGCCGACGCGGCGGGCCTGGGCCTCACCGACGCCGCGCACCCGCTCCTGGGGGCGGCCGTCCGGCTCGCCGACCGCGACGCCTACCTCCTCACCGGCCGGGTCTCCCCGCGCACCCAGCCCTGGCTGGCCGGCCACGCCGTCCACGGAACCGTGCTGCTGCCGGCCACCGCCCTCCTCGAACTGGCCCTGCGCGCAGGAGAGCCCGTCGGTGCGGACCGGATCGAGGACCTGACGATCTCCGCCCCGCTCGTGCTCCCCGCACGGGGCGCCGTCCAACTCCAGGTGGTCGTCGGCGAGGCCGACGCCGACGGCGCCCGCCCGGTCGGCATCCACTCCCGCGCCGAGGGGGCCGGTCCCGAACTGCCCTGGACCTCCAACGCCGAGGGCCTCCTGGTCACCGGCCCCGCCGAACCCGAGGGCCTCACCGCCTGGCCGCCGCCGGGCGCCGCCGAGATCGACCTGGACGGGGCCTACGAGCGGCTCGCCGACCGGGGCTACGGCTACGGCCCCGACTTCCAAGGCCTGCGCCGCGTCTGGCGGACCGCCGACGCGCTGTACGCGGAGGTCGCCCTCGGCGAGGAACTCCGCGCCCGCGCCGCCGCGTTCGGCATCCACCCGGCCCTGCTCGACGCCGCGCTGCACCCGCTGCTGCCCGGCGTAGCCGACCGTGACGGCGGCACCCCCTGGCTGCCGTTCTCCTGGTCGGGCGTCAGCCTGTACGCCACGGGCGCCACCCGCCTGCGGGTCCGCCTCGCCCTGGGCGAGCCCGGCGGCGACGGCTCGCTGACCGTCGCCCTCACCGTCGCCGACGCAGCGGGGGCCCCGGTCGCCGCAGCCGAGTCCCTGCTGCTGCGCCCGCTGTCGAAGGACGCCCTGCGGGAGGCCGCGAACCCGGCCCGCGACGGACTGTTCGCGGTCGCCTGGACGGAGCCGCCCGCCCCGGCGACGACCCCGCCCACGACCTCCGACTGGGCACTCCTCGGCGAGGAGACCCCGGTCGCCGACCCGACGCCCGACGTGTTCCTGCTGCCCCTGGAGCCCGCCGACGGGCCCGCCGACACCCTGCCGCAGCGCGCCCGCGCCGCCACCGGGCGGGTACTGGAGGCCGTCCAGGGCTGGCTGGCCGACGAGCGGTTCGCACGCGGCACCCTCGTCGTCACCACGCGCGGCGCCGTCGCCGTCGGAGGCGGGGGCGTCGGCGACCTCGTCCACTCCGGTGTGTGGGGTCTCCTCCGGTCGGCCCAGACCGAGAACCCCGGCCGGATCACCCTCGTGGACCTCGACGCGGACGGCGACGACACCGCACTCGCCGCGGCCGTGGCGAGCGGCGAGGCCCAGGTCGCCGTCCGTGAGGGCCGGCTCCTCGTCCCCCGACTGGCCCGCACCGCCGTCCGCCCCGACGCGCCGGCGCCCGCCTGGGACCGGGGCACGGTCCTCGTCACCGGCGCGACCGGAGCGCTGGGTGGCGTACTGGCCCGGCACCTGGTCACCGAGCACGGCGCCCGACGGCTCCTGCTGCTCAGCCGCCGTGGCCCCACCGCCCCCGGCGCGGGCGAACTGACCGCGGAACTCTCCGCGCTCGGCGCCCACGCCGAGGCAGTGGCCTGCGACGTCACCGACCGGGCGGCGCTCGCCGCCGTCCTGGCCGCGATCCCCGCCGCCCACCCGCTGACCGCCGTGGTCCACACCGCCGGCGTCCTCGACGACGGCGTGGCCGCCCGACTCACCCCCGAACAGCTCGACCGGGTCATGCGGCCCAAGACCGACGCCGCCTGGCACCTGCACGAGCTGACCCGGGACCTGGACCTGGAGGCCTTCGTCCTGTACTCCTCCGTCGCGGGTCTGATCGGCACCGCCGGCCAGGCCAACTACGCGGCCGGGAACACCTTCCTGGACGCCCTCGCCGCCCACCGCCGCTCGCGGGGCCTGCCCGCCGTCAGCCTCGCCTGGGGCCTGTGGGCCGAGGCCAGCGCGCTTTCCGGCGGCCTCGACGACACGGACCTGCGTCGGCTCGCCCGCGTGGGGCTGCTGCCGCTGGCCACCGCCGACGCCATGGCCCTCTTCGACGCGGCCCCCCGCACCGGGGACGCCGTCCTCGCCGTCAGCCGCATCGACGCGGCCGCCCTGCGCGCCCGCGCCGCCGAACTGCCGCCCGTCCTGCGCGCCCTCGCGGGACCGGCGAGGCGCCGTACGGCCACCGCCGCGGCCGGGGAGGTCCCCCTCGCGCAGCGGCTCGCCGGAATGGGTCCGCAGGAACGCGAACGCGTCCTGACGGACCTGGTCCGGGCACAGGTCGCGGCCGTACTGGCCCACCCGGACCCGGACGGCATCGACGCCGAACGGCCCTTCCAGGAACTGGGCTTCGACTCCCTGACCGCCGTGGAACTGCGCAACGTCCTGAACCGGGTCACCGGGCTGCGACTGCCCAGCACCCTCGTCTTCGACCACCCGACCCCGGCGGCCCTCGCGGCCCTGCTGGGCAACGAGCTGGCCACCGCCGCACCGGCGGCCGACGGCGGCGCCGACCCTGTACTCACCGGTCTGACCGCCCTGGAGGCGGCCCTCGCCCAAGCCGCCCCCGACGCCGGGGCCCGCGATCTGATCGCGGCCCGCCTGCGGGAACTGCTCAAGGCCACCGAGGGCTCCGGGGACATCGGGGACGGCCCCACCGCCGACCTGGACGCCGCCAGCGACGAGGAACTGTTCGCCCTCCTCGACGACCTCGACTGACGGCCCCGGCCCCGCACCGCCCGCCGCCCCGACACCGGTCCACCACTCCTGAAAGCTGAAATCACGTGGCTGACGAAGCACAACTGCGCGAGTACCTCAAGAAGGCCATCGCCGACGCCCGCGACGCCCGCACCCGGCTGCGCGAGATCCAGGACAAGGAGCGGGAGCCGATCGCCATCGTCTCCATGGCCTGCCGCTACCCCGGCGGGGTGTCCTCCCCGGAGGACCTGTGGGACCTGGTGGACAGCGGGACCGACGCCGTCTCCGAGTTCCCGTCCGACCGCGGCTGGGACGTCGAGCGGCTCTACGACACCGACGCCGACCGGACCGGCACCACCTACGCCCGGGAGGGCGGCTTCCTCCACGACGCCGCCCGCTTCGACGCCGAACTCTTCGGGATCTCCCCGCGCGAGGCCCTGGCCATGGACCCCCAGCAGCGGCTGCTCCTGGAGACCACCTGGGAGGCCCTCGAACGGGCCGGCATCGACCCGCTCTCCCTGAAGGGCACCCGCACCGGGGTCTTCACCGGAGTCATGTACAACGACTACGGATCGCGCTCCGACCTGCCCGCCAAGGACTACGAGGGCTACCTGTTCAGCGGCAGCGCGGGCTCCATCGCCGCCGGCCGGATCTCCTACACCTTCGGCCTGGAGGGCCCGGCGGTCGCCGTGGACACGGCCTGCTCCTCCTCCCTGGTCGCCCTCCACCTCGCCGCGAACGCCCTGCGCCGCGGCGAATGCGACCTGGCGCTCGCCGGCGGGGTCACGGTCATGTCCACCCCCGTGGCGTTCGTCGAGTTCTCCCGCCTGCGCGGTCTCGCCGCCGACGGCCGCAGCAAGTCCTTCTCGGCCGACGCGGCCGGCACCGGCTGGGCGGAGGGCGTCGGCCTGCTCCTCGTCGAGCGGCTCTCCGACGCCGTCCGCAACGGACACCGCGTGCACGCCGTGCTGCGCGGTTCGGCGGTCAACCAGGACGGTGCTTCGAACGGTCTGACGGCGCCGAACGGGCCTTCGCAGGAGCGGGTGATCCGTCAGGCCTTGGCGGACGCGGGTCTGGCCGCTGCCGAGGTGGACGCGGTGGAGGCGCACGGGACGGGGACGCGGCTCGGTGATCCGATCGAGGCGCAGGCGTTGCTGGCGACGTACGGGCAGGGTCGTCCGGAGGGCCGGCCGTTGTACCTGGGCTCCCTCAAGTCCAACATCGCCCACGCCCAGGCCGCCGCCGGAGTGGGCGGGGTCATCAAGATGATCGAAGCCATCCGCCACGGGGTCCTGCCGCGCACCCTCCACATCGACGAGCCGACCCCGATGGTCGACTGGGAGTCGGGCGCGGTGGAACTGCTGCGGGAGCCCCGGGAATGGCCCCGGACCGGCGCACCGCGCCGCGCGGCCGTCTCCTCCTTCGGTTTCGGCGGCACGAACGCGCACGTGGTGATCGAGCAGTACACCGCCGCCGACGAGACCGACACCACCACCGGAGCCACCGGCACCCCCCTGCCGGTGGTGCCGTGGGTGGTCTCGGGCAAGACCCCGCAGGCCCTGACGGAGCAGGCCGGCCGGCTCGCCGCGCGGGTGGCTTCCGACGAGGAGCTGTCCCCCTCCGATGTGGGGCTGTCGTTGGCTTCGGGGCGTGCGGCTCTGGAGTTTCGGGCGGTGGTGTCGGGTGTGGGGCGGGAGGAGTTGCTGGCCGGGTTGGCGTCGTTGGGGGCTCCGGTCGCGGTGCGGGGTGGCCGGGTGGGGTTCGTGTTCACGGGTCAGGGTGCTCAGCGTCTGGGTATGGGGCGTGGGTTGTACGACGCTTTTCCGGTGTTCGCTTCGGCTTTCGACGCGGTGGTGGTGGAGTTGGACCGTCATCTGGAGCGGCCGTTGCGCGGGGTGGTGTGGGGCGGGGATCAGGAGCTTTTGAATCGGACGGTGTTCGCGCAGACCTCGTTGTTCGCGGTCGAGGTGGCGTTGTTCCGTCTGGTGGAGTCGTGGGGTGTGCGTCCGGATTTCCTGGCGGGTCATTCGATCGGTGAGTTGGTGGCCGCGCATGTGGCGGGTGTCCTGTCGTTGGAGGACGCGGCGGCTTTGGTGGCGGCTCGGGGTCGTTTGATGCAGGCGTTGCCGGCGGGCGGGGCGATGGTCGCCCTCCAGGCCACCGAGGAAGAAGTCCTCCCCTTCCTCACCGACGCGTTGAGCGTGGCGGCGGTCAACGGACCCCGGTCCGTCGTGGTCTCCGGAGCCGAGGACGCGGTGGTTTCCGTCGCGGCGGTGTTCGAGGCGCGGGGGCGCAAGGCGACCCGGTTGAAGGTGTCGCACGCGTTCCATTCGCCGTTGATGGATCCGATGCTCGAAGAGTTTCGGCAGGTCGCGGCTTCCCTGAGCTATGAGGTTCCCCGGATTTCGATCGTCTCGACGCTGACGGGCACGTTGGCCACGGGGGACGATCTGCGGTCGGCGGACTACTGGGTGGCGCAGTTGCGCGGCGCGGTGCGCTTCGGTGACGCGGTGCGGGTCTTGGCGGACCTGGGTGTGGGTGCCACGTTGGAACTCGGCCCGGACGCAGTGTTGTCGGCTTTGGTGGCGGGGGCGGTGGGGGAGGAGATCCCGGCCGCTCTGCCCGCCATGCGGCGGGGCCACTCCGAGCCCGCCGCCTTGGTCACGGCCCTCGGCCGGCTCCACGAGCACGGGGTTCACGTCGACTGGAGCGCCTACTTCGCGGGCAGCGGCGCCCGCCGGGTCCCGCTGCCGACGTACGCCTTCCAACACGAGCGCTACTGGGTCGACCGCCTGCCCCGGACCGGCCTCCCCGGCCACGACGGCACCCCGGGCCACCCCCTCCTCGGCACACCGCTCACCCTCGCCGGATCCGACGAGACGGTCTTCACCAGCCGAATCTCCCTGCGCACCCACCCCTGGCTCGCCGATCACCTCCTCCACGGCACCCCCGTCCTGCCCGCCGCCGCCGTGGTGGAAATGGCCCTCCGGGCCGGCGAGGCGCTCGGCCGCCCCGCCCTGGACGAGCTGGACCTCCTCGCCCCGCTGCCGCTGCCCGAGGACGGCGGCGTCCTGATCCAGCTGCGCGCCGGATCCCCCGACCCGGACGACCCCGCGGGACGGCGCGGCTTCGCCCTGTACGCCCGTACGGACGACGCCGACGACACCGACCCGGCCTTCGCCGGCGCCTTCGCCGGGGACACCGGCTGGACCCTCCACGCGCAGGGCCACTACCTGGACGAGACCGCCACCGCGGGCCCCGCCGCGGACTGGTCCGCCGACAGCGGACTCCCGCTGACCGTCCTCCCCGAGGAACAGGCCGCCGAAGCCCCCGGCTACGGCATCCACCCGGCCCTGCTCACCGCCGCGCTGCCCGCCCGGGCGGCGACCGCCGCCCCGGTCCACTGGTACGGCGTGAGGCTCCACGTACCGGGAGCCGTCGCAGTCCGCGCCCGTGCCACGGAGATCGACGACCTGACCTACGCGCTCCAACTCGCCGACGCCGAAGGGCGGCTGGTGGCCTCCGTCGATTCGGTCGTCTTCCGCACGCTCGACCGCGCGCTGCTCCCGACCGCCCCGGTCGGGGCCGCCGGTCGGAACGTGCTCTACGGCCTGGAGTGGGAGCCCGTCACCCTCCCCCTCGCGGAACGGACACCCACCCGGCACGTCCTGGACCTCGGGCACCCCGACGCCCTGGCCGTCGCCGCCACCGCGGTGGAGGCGGACCCCACCCTCACCCTGGTCCTGCCCCTCCCCGCCCCCACCGGACCGGCCGCCGCCGACGTCCCCGGGGCCGTCCGCACCGCCACCCGCGCGGTGCTCGGCCTGCTGCGGCAATGGGCGGCCGACGAGCGCCTGGAGGGGACCCGCCTCCTCGTGCTGACCTCGGGGGCCGTGGCCGTCTCCCCCGGGGAGGACATCGGCGACCTGGCCGGCGCCGCCGTCTGGGGCCTGCTGCGCTCCGCCCAGTCCGAGACCCCGGGCCGCATCCTCCTCGTCGACACCGACACGCGCCTCGTCACGGAGACCGACACCGGTACCGACGTCGCCGCCGCTGCCGAGGGGATTCCGGACGACACCCTCGCCCGGCTCCTCGCGGGCGGCGAGCCGCAGGTCGCGCTGCGCGCCGGCGCCGTCCTCGTCCCGCGCCTGCGCCCCCTGCCGGCTCCTGCCTCCGCCTCGGTGCTCGGCGCCGAGGGCACCGTCCTGATCACGGGCGGCACCGGCGCACTCGGCGCGACCGTCGCCCGCCACCTCGTCGCGGAGCGCGGCGCCCGACACGTCCTGCTGCTCTCCCGCCAGGGCGACACCGCCGGAGGCGCCAAGCAGCTGCTCGCCGATCTGGAGGAACTCGGCGCCCGCGCCGAGGCCGTGGCCTGCGACGTCACCAACCGGGCGGCGCTCGCCGCCGTCGTGGCCGCGATCCCCGCCGCCCACCCGCTGACCGCCGTCGTGCACGCGGCCGGCGTCCTCGACAACGCCCTGGTCCCGGAACTGACCCCGGACCGGCTGGCATCCGTACTCGCCCCGAAGGCGGACGGCGCCTGGCACCTGCACGAGCTGACCCGGGACCTGGACCTGGAGGCCTTCGTCCTGTTCTCCTCCAGCGTCGGCGTCCTCGGCGGACCCGGGCAGGCCAACTACGCAGCCGCCAACGCCTTCCTGGACGCCCTCGCCGTCCACCGCCACGCCCACGACCTGCCCGCCACCTCGATCGCCTGGGGCGTCTGGCAGCCGTCCGCGGGCACGACCGGCGGCGGTACGGGCATCAACGCGCACCTCACCGGCCCGGATCTGGACCGGCTCGCCCACGAGGGGTACCGGCCCCTGACCGGCGCCGAGGGCCTCGCCCTGTACGACCGGGCCGTGGCCGGCGCCGGGCCCGCCGTGGTCGCCGTCCCCCTCGGGCTGTCCGCCCTGAGGGCCCGCCCCCGCGTCCCGGCCGTGCTCACCGCGCTCCCCGGCCTGCGGGGCCGGGCCGCGGTCGCCCCGACGGCCGCGGCGGCGTCCGACGGGCCGGCCGCCACCACCCTCGCCGGGCAGCTCGGCGCGCTCACCCCCGCGGAGCGGGAGCGGCTGCTGCTGACCCTGGTGAGCACCGAGTCCGCCGCCGCCCTCGGCCGCACCGGGCCCGCCTCCATCGACGCCGAACGACCCTTCCAGGAACTGGGATTCGACTCCCTCACCGCCCTCGACCTACGCAACCGGCTGGTCGAAGCGGCCGGCGTCACGCTCCCCGCGACGCTGGTCTTCGACCACCCCACCCCCGCCGCCCTCGCGGCCCACCTGGGCGCCCGGCTCGTCCCCGAGGCGCCGGATCCGGGCGAGGCCCTCCTCGCCGAGCTGGTCCGCCTCGACCCGCTCCTGAACGGCCTCTCCGGGGACGACCCCGACCACCCGGCGGTCACCGCCCGGCTCCGCGCCCTCCTCAGCCGCCTGGAGGCGGCGGGGGCGCAAGGCGACCCGGACGGGGGCCCGGACAGCGGAGCCGACGCCGGGGCCGACGTCCTCGCCGCGTCCTCCATCGACGACATCTTCAGCATCATCGACACCGAACTCGGCCGTTCCGCCGACTGATTCCGGCGCGCACCACGATCCGGTACCGCCGGTCCCGGCACCCACCGCACGAGGAGAGAACAGGAACCCCGATGTCCAACGAAGAGAAGCTGGTCGAGTACCTCAAGCGGGTCACGGTCGACCTCCAGAAGGCGAACCGTCGGATCGCCCGGCTGGAGGCGTCCGAGCAGCCCGAGGCGGTCGCCATCGTCGGCATGGCCTGCCGCTTCCCGGGCGGGGTGTCCTCCCCGGAGGACCTGTGGGACCTGGTGGACAGCGGGACCGACGCCATCACCGGATTCCCGGCCGACCGCGGCTGGGACCTGGAGCGGCTCTACGACCCGGACCCGGAGCGGCCCGGGACCTCGTACACCCGGGAGGGCGGTTTCCTCCACGACGCGGGGCTGTTCGACGCGGGGCTCTTCGGGATCTCCCCGCGCGAGGCCCTGGCCATGGACCCCCAGCAGCGGCTGCTCCTGGAGACGGCCTGGGAGACCTTCGAGCAGGCCGGCATCGACCCGCTCTCCCTGAAGGGAACCCGCACGGGTGTCTACGCCGGCATCATCGAGCAGAGCTACCTGGGCCTCGACGGTCCCTCCGAGTTCGAGGGCTACCTGCTGACCAGCAAGCTCAGCAGTGTCGCGTCCGGCCGGATCTCCTACACCTTCGGCCTGGAGGGCCCGGCGGTCTCCGTGGACACGGCCTGCTCCTCCTCCCTGGTCGCCCTCCACCTGGCCGTGCAGTCCCTGCGCTCCGGCGAGACGGACCTGGCGCTGGCGGGCGGTGTGACCGTCACCGCCACACCGGGCGGGTTCGTGGACTTCGCGCGACAGAGCGGGCTGGCCCCCGACGGCCGCATCAAGTCCTTCTCGGCGTCCGCCGACGGCACCTCGTGGGCCGAGGGCGTCGGCCTGCTCCTCGTCGAGCGGCTCTCGGACGCCCACCGCAACGGACACCGCGTCCTGGCCGTCGTACGGGGCTCCGCCGTCAACCAGGACGGTGCTTCGAACGGTCTGACGGCGCCGAACGGGCCTTCGCAGGAGCGGGTGATCCGTCAGGCCTTGGCGGACGCGGGTCTGGCCGCTGCCGAGGTGGACGCGGTGGAGGCGCACGGGACGGGGACGCGGCTCGGTGATCCGATCGAGGCGCAGGCGTTGCTGGCGACGTACGGGCAGGGTCGTCCGGAGGGCCGGCCGTTGTACCTGGGCTCCCTCAAGTCCAACATCGGGCACTCCGTCGCCGCCGCCGGAGTGGGCGGGGTCATCAAGATGATTCAGGCGATGGAGCACGGGGTGCTGCCGCGCACCCTCCACATCGACGAGCCGACCCCGATGGTCGACTGGGAGTCGGGCGCGGTGGAACTGCTGCGGGAACCGCGCCCGTGGCCGGAGACGGGCACCGCACGTCGCGCGGCCGTCTCCTCCTTCGGGGTCAGCGGCACCAACGCGCACGTGATCCTGGAACGACCGCACGCCGAAGCCCCCGCGACCGGGACGACAGACCCCGTCGCCCTGCCGGTGGTGCCGTGGGTGGTCTCGGGCAAGACCCCTCAGGCCTTGGCGCAGCAGGCGGAGCGGCTCGCCCGGTGGGTGGCCGCGGAGGCCGCCGTCGACCCGGTGGACGTCGGTGTTTCGTTGGCTTCGGGGCGTGCGGCTCTGGAGTTTCGGGCGGTGGTGTCGGGTGTGGGGCGGGAGGAGTTGCTGGCCGGGTTGGCGTCGTTGGGGGCTCCGGTCGCGGTGCGGGGTGGCCGGGTGGGGTTCGTGTTCACGGGTCAGGGTGCTCAGCGTCTCGGGATGGGGCGTGAGTTGTACGACGCTTTTCCGGTGTTCGCTTCGGCTTTCGACGCGGTGGTGGTGGAGTTGGACCGTCATCTGGAGCGGCCGTTGCGCGGGGCGGTGTGGGGCGGGGATCAGGAGCTTTTGAATCGGACGGTGTTCGCGCAGACCTCGTTGTTCGCGGTCGAGGTGGCGTTGTTCCGTCTGGTGGAGTCGTGGGGTGTGCGTCCGGATTTCCTGGCGGGTCATTCGATCGGTGAGTTGGTGGCCGCGCATGTGGCGGGTGTCCTGTCGTTGGAGGACGCGGCGGCTTTGGTGGCGGCTCGGGGTCGTTTGATGCAGGCGTTGCCGGTGGGCGGGGCGATGGTCGCCCTCCAGGCCACCGAGGAAGAAGTTCTTCCGCTGTTGTCGGCAGGGGTTTCCCTGGCCGCTCTCAACGGGCCCCGGTCCGTGGTGGTTTCCGGCACGGAGGAGGCGGTGGCCTCGGTCGTCGCGGTGTTCGAGGCGCGGGGGCGCAAGGCGACCCGGTTGAAGGTCTCGCACGCGTTCCATTCGCCGTTGATGGATCCGATGCTCGAAGAGTTCCGGCAGGTCGCGGCTTCCCTGAGCTATGAGGTTCCCCGGATTTCGATCGTCTCGACGCTGACGGGCACGTTGGCCACGGGGGACGATCTGCGGTCGGCGGATTACTGGGTGGCGCAGTTGCGCGGCGCGGTGCGCTTCGGTGACGCGGTGCGGGTCTTGGCGGACCTGGGTGTGGGTGCCACGTTGGAACTCGGCCCGGACGCAGTGTTGTCGGCTTTGGTGGCGGGCGCGGTGGGGGAGGAGATCCCGGCCGCTCTGCCCGCCCTGCGGCGGGGCCACTCCGAGCCCGCCGCCTTGGTCACGGCCCTCGGCCGGCTCCACGAGCACGGGGTCCACGTCGACTGGAGCGCCTACTTCGCGGGCAGCGGCGCCCGCCGGGTCCCGCTGCCGACGTACGCCTTCCAACACGAGCGCTACTGGGTCCAGTCGGCGGCGTCCGGGACCGACGCCGCCGGCCTCGGCCTCGACCCCACCGGCCACCCGCTCCTGGGCCCGGCCGTGACCGTCGCCGGATCCGAGCGCGCCGTCCACACCAGCCGCGTCTCCCTGCGCAGCCACCCCTGGCTCGCCGGCCACCTCGGCCCGGACACCTCCGCCCTGCCGGTCGCCCTCCTCGTGGAGCTGGCCGTGCGCGCGGGCGACGGACCCGGGGCCAACCTCCTCGACGCGTTCGTGGTGGAGCGCCCCCTGTCGCTTCCGCGGACCGGAGCGATCCGGCTCCAGGTGGCCGTCGAGCCCGCCGTCGAGCCCGGCGCGGGAGCGGACACCGGTGCGGACGGCCGCTGGTCGGTCACCGTGCACAGCCGCGCCGACGAGCCGGGCGCCTCCTGGACCCGGCACGCCCGCGGCACGCTCACCGCCGCCGCCCCCGGTGACCCCTTCGACCTCGCCGCCTGGCCCCCGGCCGACGCCGTGCAGGACGTTCCGCAGGGGGAGGGCGTCACCGCGCTGTGGCGCCGGGGCGAGGAGCTGTTCGCCGAGGTGCGGCTGCCCGAGGACCGGACGGCCGCCCCGGACGCCGCCGGATTCGTCCTCGATCCCGGCCTGCTGGACGCGGCCGTCAGCCCGCTGCTGACCGGACCCGACCTCCGGGCCGTCCGCTGGCACGGCGTACGGGTCCACGCGACCGGCGCCTCGGCCCTGCGCGTCCGGCTGACCCCGCGACCGCAGGCCCCCGGAAGTTACGCCGTCCGACTCGCCGACCCGGCGGGCCGACCCGTGGCCGCCGTGGCCTCCCTGGCCGTGGACACCGTCGAGGACGCCGTGCACGATCCGGCCGCCGCTCGCCGCGCCGACATGCTGCACGAGGTCCGCTGGACCCCGCTGACCGCCGGACCCGACCCCGCCGAGGACGCGGCCCCCCACCCGTGGGCGGCCCTCGACGGATCGGCCGGCGCCGAGGACGACGCGGCCTACCCCACCCCGGACGACGTGGCCGCCGCGGTCGCCGCCGGGGCGGACATCCCGTTCGTCGTGGTGCGGGTCGACCCCCCGCCGGCCGGCTCCCTCGCCGGGGCCCTCCCCGGGCACCTCCACGCCACCGCGGCACGGGCCTTGGCCCTGGCCGCGGACTGGGCGGCCGACGAGCGCCTGGAGGGGACCCGCCTCCTCGTGCTGACCTCGGGGGCCGTGGCCGTCTCCCCCGGGGAGGACATCGGCGACCTGGCCGGCGCCGCCGTCTGGGGCCTGCTGCGCTCCGCCCAGTCCGAGACCCCGGGCCGCATCCTCCTCGTCGACACCGACACGCCCCTGGGCACGGAGACCGACACCGCCGCCGCCCGGCGCGCGCTCGCCCGCCTCGCGCTGTCCGGCGAGCCCCAGGCCGCCCTGCGCGCCGGCCGGGTCCACCTGCCCCGGCTCACCCGGACGCCGCCGCCCGTCCAAGGCGCCCCGGCCCCCCGCGCCAACGGGTGGAACCCCGACGGCACCGTCCTGATCACCGGCGGCACCGGCAGCCTCGGCTCGCTCTTCGCCCGCCACCTCGTCGCCGAACACGGCGTGAAGCACCTTCTCCTCACCAGCCGGCGCGGACCCCGCGCCGCGGGAGCGGCCGAACTGGAGGCCGAGCTGACCGCGCTCGGCGCCCGGGTCACCCTTGCCGCCTGCGACGCGGCCGACCCCGACGCGCTCGCCGCCACCCTGGCCGCGATCCCCGCCGAGTACCCCCTGACCGGCATCGTGCACGCCGCCGGCGTCCTGGACGACGGCCTCCTCGGCTCCCTCACCCCCGACCGACTGTCGGCCGTGCTGCGCCCCAAGGCCGACGCCGCCTGGAACCTGCACCGGCTGACCCGGGACGCCGACCTGAGCGCCTTCGTACTGTTCTCCTCGATCGCCGCCGTGGTCGGCGGCGTCGGCCAGGCCAACTACGCCGCCGCCAACGCGTTCCTCGACGGCCTGGCCCACCACCGACACGCCCTCTCGCTGCCCGCCACCTCGGTGGCCTGGGGCCTGTGGGAGCAGACCGGCGGCATGAGCGGCCACCTCGGCCACACCGACCTGCTGCGCATCGCCCGCAGCGGCTTCCGCCCCGTGCCCGAGCAGGACGGCCCGGCCCTGCTGGACCTGGCCCTCGCGCTGGGCCGGCCGACCGCGGTCGCCTCCCCGGTGGACGTGGCGGCCCTGCGCGACCAGGGCGCCCGCAACCCCGCCGTACTGTCACGACTGGCCGGGCTGCCGTCGCGCCGCACCGCCGCCGGCGAACGGGGTTCCGCGGACTCCCTCGCCGTCATCCTGGCCGGGCTCGCCCAGCCTGCCGAGCGGGCCGCGGCCGTCCTGGTCGCCGTACGGGAGCAGATCGCGGCCGTCCTCGGGCACGCCGACCCCGCCGGCATCGCCCCGGACATGCCGCTGGCCAAGCTCGGATTCGACTCGCTGACCTCGGTGGAGCTGCGCAACCTGCTGAACGGCATCAGTGGCCTGCGGCTGCCCGCCACCCTGGTCTTCGACCACCCGACCCCGGGCGCCCTCGCGGGCCACCTCCTCGCGGAGGTGTCCGGCGGGCAGGCGGGCGGGCAGGCCCGTCCGAGCGTGGACTTCGCCGCCGAGACCGTCCTCGCGCAGGACGTGCGGCCCGCGGCGGAGGTCGTCCGGGACGGCTCGGACCCGCGCCACGTCCTGCTGACCGGCGCCACCGGCTTCCTCGGCGCCTTCCTGCTGCGCGACCTGATGCGCACCACCACGGCCACCGTGCACGTCCTGGTCCGGGGCGCCGACCGGGCCGAGGCGCTCGAACGGGTCCGGACCAACATGGCCTGGTACCGCCTGTCCGACCAGTACGACGAGAGCCGGCTCGTGGTGGTCCCCGGCGACCTGGGCGAAGCGCGGCTCGGGCTGACCGAGGACGAGTTCGACGGGCTCGCCCGCACCGTCGACGTCGTCTACCACAACGGCGCCAGGGTCCACTGGCTGCACCCGTACACGGCGCTGCGCGCGGCCAACGTGGCCGGTACGGAAGAGGTGTTGCGCCTCGCCGCCCGGCACCGGACGGTCCCGGTGCACTACGTCTCCACCGTCGGCGTCTTCGACGGGGTGCGCGAGGAGGGGGTCCCGTTGAAGGTGACGGATCCGACGGGTCCCGCGGAGGCGCTGGCCAGTGGCTACCTGCAGAGCAAGTGGGTGGCCGAGCAACTGATCGGGGAGGCGCGGGAGCGGGGGCTGCCCGTGTCCGTGTACCGGGTCGACGTGATCTCGGGCGACACGGTGAACGGGGCCTGCCAGACGCGTGACTTCGTCTGGCTGAGCCTCAAGGGCGTCCTCCAGGCGGGCGCGGTGCCGGTCGGCGTCGGCGGTCGCTTCCATCTTCTGCCCGTGGACTACGTGAGTGCCGCGATCACGGGTCTCGCCCGGAAGGCGGAGACGGTGGGCGGTACGTACCATTTGTTCAATCAGAGTTCGCTGGCACTGGACGAGAGCATCGGCCACCTGAGGTCACTCGGATATGAATTGGCCGAAAAGCAGTGGGTCGAATGGAGCGAAATCGTTCAGGGGGATCGGGAGAACGCCCTCCAACCCCTCTTGCACGCCTTCGAGATGATGACCTCCGACACGGACGCCTTCTACCCGCCGATCGACACGTCGGAGACGGAGCGTGACCTCCGGGGCAGCGGCATCGTCTGCCCGCCGCTGACCGCGGACCTCTTCGCCCGGTACGTCGACTTCTTCGTGGAGGTCGGTCACTTCCCTCCGGCGTCGGGGGATCGGGCCGTGGAGCCCGCCGGGTGGCCGGACAGGCCGTCGGAGGACAGCACCCGTTCGTGAGCCCGCCGGATCAGCACGGACGGCTCCAGGCCCAGCTCGTCGCGCAACAGGCTCCGCACGTGCCGGTAGGCCTCCAGGGCCTCGGCACGGCGGCCCGTCTGGTGCAGGGAGTTGATCAGCTGGCTGTGGAACCCCTCGTGCAGCGGGTAGTCGTGTACGAGCCCGCGCAGCTCCGGGATGGAGTCCCGGTGCTGGCCGAGGGCGCAGCGGGCCTCTATGCGCATCTCCAGGGCCTGGATGCGGCGGTCGTCGAGGTGGACGATGAGGCTCTTGAGCACGGGCCCGGTCGGGATGTTGGACAGGGCCCGGCCGTGCCACAGGGCCACCGCCCTGGACAGGTGGCCGGAGGCGTCCTCGTACTCTCCGGCCCGCAGGGCCTGGGCGCCGCGGGCGACGAGGATCTCGAAGAGCTTGTAGTCGACGTTCTCGTCGGCGACCTGGAGCAGGTAGCCGCCGGAGCGGGTGGCCAGCAGCGGCGCCGGCTCCCGGTCGTCGGAGTGGGACGCGAGGATGCGGCGGGCGTGGTGGATGTAGGTCTGGACGGTATTGAGGGCCGAGCGCGGCGGGGCGTCCTCCCACAGCTCGCTGATCAAGGTCTCCGAGGAGACGAACTCGTTGGCTCTCGTGAGCAGGACGGCCAGGGTCTGGGCGACCTTCGGCGAGCCGACGTGGCAGACGTCGATGCTCTCCGTAACCACTTGGAAATGACCCAACAACCGGAACTTCAGCATGCGGAACCCCCGTTGGAAATTTTCGTGAGCATAGAGGGAACCGGCCCGCCTGTGTACCCGACAGTTGATTGTCAAGCCATGGGAAGGCAAATTCGGCTGCGCGGCCGAATTTTGCCGGATTATGGTACGGCAAACGGCCGCACCCCGGAAAGGGGTACGGCCGTCTCGAAACACTGCGGCTACGAGGGCCAGTACGTACGGCCCCACGCCCGCGGGCCCGGCTGCCGCAGCCGCTCCCGCGCCACGCGCGCCGGCGTGGACCACTCGTCCGGGACCCGGGGCGCGCCCGACGGGGCGGCCGAGGCCAGCGCCGCCGCGCGCGCTCGGACCACCGCCAGTGCGGCGGCCAACTCCTCCGGGGTCGGGTTGCCCTTGACGACCTTGATCACCACAGAGACCTCCTCGGGGGCTCGGGGGGCTTACAGGGGGATGTTGCCGTGCTTCTTGGGCGGGAGGGACTCCCGCTTGGTGCGCAGCTGGCGGAGCCCCTTGACCACGTGCGCGCGGGTCTCGGAGGGCATGGTCACCGCGTCCACGTAACCGCGCTCGGCGGCCGTGTACGGGTTGAGCAGCGCGTCCTCGTACTCGCTGATCAGGCGGGCCCTGGTGTCCTCCACCTCCTCCGGGGAGGCCTCGGCGATGGTGCGCCGGTGCAGGATGTTCACGGCGCCCTGCGCGCCCATCACGGCGATCTGCGCCGTCGGCCAGGCCAGGTTGAGGTCCGCGCCGAGGTGCTTGGAGCCCATCACGTCATAGGCGCCGCCGAAGGCCTTGCGGGTGATCACGGTGATGAGCGGGACGGTGGCCTCGGCGTACGCGTAGATCAGCTTGGCGCCGCGCCGGATGATTCCGTTGTACTCCTGGTCCGTGCCCGGGAGGAAGCCCGGGACGTCGACGAACGTCAGCACCGGGACATTGAAAGCATCGCACGTCCGGACGAATCGCGCCGCCTTCTCGGAGGCGTTGATGTCCAGGCAGCCGGCGAACTGCATCGGCTGGTTCGCGACGACTCCCACCGGGTGCCCCTCGACCCGGCCGAAGCCGGTGAGGATGTTCGGCGCGAAGAGGGACTGGGTCTCCAGGAACTCCCCGTCGTCGAGCACGTGCTCGATCACGGTGTGCATGTCGTACGGCTGGTTCGCGCTGTCCGGGATCAGCGTGTCGAGCGCGAGGTCCTCCTCGGAGACCTCGATGTCGGCCTCCTCGGGGAAGGAGGGCGGCTCGGAGAGGTTGTTCGAGGGCAGGAACGACAGGAGGGACTTGACGTACTCGACGGCGTCCTTCTCGTCCCCGGCCATGTGGTGCGCCACGCCCGAGGTGGAGTTGTGGGTGCGGGCGCCGCCCAGCTCCTCGAAGCCGACGTCCTCGCCGGTGACCGTCTTGATGACGTCCGGGCCGGTGATGAACATGTGCGAGGTCTGGTCGACCATGACGGTGAAGTCGGTGATGGCCGGGGAGTACACGGCCCCGCCGGCGCACGGCCCGACGACCAGGCTGATCTGCGGGATCACTCCGGAGGCGTGGACGTTGCGGCGGAAGATCTCCCCGTACATCCCGAGCGCGCTGACGCCCTCCTGGATGCGGGCGCCGCCGGAGTCGTTGATGCCGACCAGCGGACAACCGGTCTTCAGGGCGAAGTCCATGACCTTCATGATCTTCTGCCCGTAGACCTCGCCGAGGGCCCCGCCGAAGACGGTGAAGTCCTGCGAGAACACGGCCACCGGCCGGCCGTCCACCGTGCCGTAGCCGGTGACGACGCCGTCGCCGTAGGGGCGGGTCTTCTCCAGCCCGAAGTTGGTCGAGCGGTGCCGGGCGAACTCGTCCAGCTCTACGAAGGACCCCTCGTCCATCAGCAGAGCCACCCGCTCACGTGCCGTCAGCTTGCCTTTGGCGTGCTGCTTTTCGACGGCCCGTCCGGATCCGGCATGGGTGGCTTCCTCGATTCGGCGCCGCAGGTCCGCGAGCTTGCCCGCGGTCGTGTGGATGTCGATCGGCTCTGAGGGTTGTGACATCGGGGTCGCGGCTCCCTGGGTGGTGTCAACTGCCTGGTCACTGAATGACCGCTGCTGGCTACTGGTGCGTAGCGTATCGGCGGGCATGGCGCTCGGCAGTGCGGCGTTTGACACACCTACATTGGCTTGCATGACGCCTTCAGATGCTTCAGCCGGAGCTTTCGCCGGACGCTGGTCGAGTCTGGACCGGCCGCCCCTCAACACCGCGGCCCTCACCCGGGCCCTCGTCACCGGGGACGGGCTGTGGACCTCCCTGGAGGTGGTCACGGCCACCGGGTCCACCAACACCGACCTCGCGGCGCGGGCCGCGGACCTGCCCGAGGGCGCGGTGCTGGTCGCCGAGGAGCAGACCGCCGGGCGCGGCCGGCTCGACCGCACCTGGACGGCGCCGCCCCGCTCGGGGCTTTTCTTCTCCGTCCTGCTCAAGCCGGGCCCCGACGTGCCGCAGGAGCGGTGGGGGTGGCTGACCCTGCTCGCCGGGGTGGCCGCGGCGCGCGGGCTGTCCCGGGCGGCGGGCGTGGAGACGCAGCTCAAGTGGCCCAACGACCTCCTCGTCGCGGTGGAGGGGGAGGAGCGCAAGACGGGCGGCATCCTCGCGGAGCGGGTCGCGGAGGGCGTGGTGCTCGGGATCGGCCTCAACGTCACGCTGACCGAGGACGAGCTGCCGGTGCCCGTCGCGGGGTCCCTGCTCCTGGCGAAGGCCTCCGTCACGGACCGCGAACCGCTGCTCAAGGCCGTGCTGCGCTCGCTGGAGGAGTGGTACGGCCGCTGGCGCGAGGCCGGCGGGGACCCGGCCGAGAGCGGGCTCCAGGAGGCGTACGCCGCGGGCTGCGCGACGCTGGGCCGACACGTGCGCGCGGAGCTGCCGGGCGGGCGCACCCTCACCGGAACGGCCGAAGCGGTGGACGCCGACGGGCGGCTGGTGATCCGTACGGTCGAGGGCGAGCGCGAGCCGGTGGGCGCGGGCGACGTGGTCCACCTCCGCTCGGTGCGCTGACCCGGGCGCGGCGGGCCCGCCGCGGTGCCCCGCCGGGCGACCCGGTCGAAAGTCGCCTCCGGGGCTGCGGGCTCCCGGAGGCGGACCGGCCTCCGGGAGAAGGAGTGAGCTACGGCACACCTGCCGTATGGTTTAGGCGATCCCGGTCCCGCGGTGATCACCCGGTTCGGAAGTGCGCACGGAATGGACAGGAGGCGGCCCTTGCCCGTCGACGACTCTGCGTCCGGCGCGTCCGGCGCGTCCTCGTCCCCCTCGGGCGCCGCACCCGGCCCCGCCGGGCCGATCGGGCGTGATCAGCACACCCCGATGCACGAGGTGGACCACACGGCGCAGCCGACGGCCGATCCCCTCGCGATCCGGCTGGAGCAGCTCATCCTGGGGGCCGAGCGGCGCTACACGCCCTTCCAGGCGGCCCGTAGCGCCGGGGTGTCCATGGAGCTGGCCTCCCGGTTCTGGCGGGCGATGGGCTTCGCGGACATCGGCCAGGCCAAGGCCCTGACGGAGGCCGACGTGCTGGCGCTGCGGCGCCTGGCGGGTCTGGTCGAGGCGGGGCTGCTGAGCGAGCCCATGGCGGTGCAGGTCGCGCGCTCCACGGGGCAGACGACCGCCCGCCTGGCGGAGTGGCAGATCGATTCCTTCCTGGAGGGGCTGACGGAGCCGCCGGAGCCGGGCATGACCCGCACGGAGGTCACGTACCCGCTGGTCGAGCTGCTGCTGCCGGAGCTGGAGGAGTTCCTCGTCTACGTGTGGCGGCGCCAACTGGCCGCGGCCACCGGGCGGGTGGTGCAGGTCGCCGACGACGAGGAGATGGTCGACCGGCGGCTCGCGGTGGGCTTCGCGGACCTGGTGGGCTTCACGCGCCTGACGCGGCGCTTGGAGGAGGAGGAGCTCGGCGAGCTGGTCGAGGCCTTCGAGACGACGGCGGCGGACCTGGTGGCCGCGCACGGCGGCCGGCTGATCAAGACGCTCGGCGACGAGGTGCTGTACGCGGCGGACGACGCGGCGACGGCGGCGGAGATCGCGCTGCGGATGATCGAGACGATGGAGGCGGACCCGCAGATGCCGGAGCTGCGGGTCGGGATCGCCTTCGGGACGGTGACGACCCGGATGGGCGACGTCTTCGGCACGACGGTGAACCTGGCGAGCCGGTTGACCTCCATAGCCCCCAAGGACGCGGTCCTGGTCGACGGGGCGATGGCCGAGGAGCTGAGCCGGACGGGCGCGGCGCCGAAGTCGGAGAAGGACGCCGAGACGGAGGAGGGCGGCGGCACCTACCGCTTCGCGCTCCAGCCGATGTGGCAGCGGCCGGTGCGCGGGCTGGGCGTCGTGGAGCCCTGGTCGCTGACGCGGCGGACGCCTAAGATCCCCGGGTAACGTTCGTTAACCGTTTCCGGGGAGAGTGCGGCGTGGCTGCTGTGGACGAGGTCCGTTTCGGCGAGTTCGTGGCGGTGCGACGGCACGGCGAGGGCGGCGTGGTCGCCGAGCTGGTGCTCGACCGGCCCAAGGCGATGAACGCGGTCTCGACGGAGATGGCCCGTTCGATCGGCGCCGCGTGCGCGGCGCTGTCCGCCGACGCCTCGGTGCGGGTGGTGGTGCTGTCGTCCACGCACGAGCGGGCCTTCTGCGTGGGCGCCGACCTCAAGGAGCGCAACTCCTTCTCGGACGCCGAGCTGGTGCGCCAGCGGCCGACCGCGCGCGCCGCGTACGGGGGCGTCCTGGAGCTGCCGATGCCGACGGTGGCGGCCGTGCACGGGTTCGCGCTGGGCGGCGGCTTCGAGCTGGCCCTGGCCTGCGACGTGATCGTGGCCGACGAGACGGCCGTGGTCGGGCTGCCGGAGGTGTCGGTGGGAGTGATCCCCGGCGGTGGCGGTACGCAGCTGCTCCCGCGCAGGGTCGGGGCGGCCCGGGCGGCCGAGCTGATCTTCACCGCGCGCCGGGTGGAGGCGGCGGAGGCCCTGTCGCTGGGGCTGGTGGACTCGCTGGCCCCGGCGGGCGAGGACCGCGCGCGGGCCCTGGAGCTGGCGGCGTCGATGGCGGCGAACTCCCCGGTCGGGCTGCGGGCGGCCAAGCGCGCGCTGCGGCTGGGGCACGGGATGGACCTGGCGGCCGGGCTGGAGATCGAGGACGCGGCCTGGCGGACGGTGGCCTTCTCGGGGGACCGGGCGGAGGGCGTCGCGGCGTTCAACGAGAAGCGGAAGCCGAACTGGCCGGGGGAGTGACGGGCGCGCCCCCGCGCGGCTCTGCGTGACCTCGGACGGGGTGGCGGGGGGCCAAAAGCCGCGCCCAATTGTCTACAAATAGGACAAACCCTCTAGCCTGGGGTGATGGGACTTGACGGGCGGCTCCGGGCCGTCGTGAGCCTCGCGCAGGCGATGGCGGCCGCTTGCGCGCCGCGGGACAGTGTCCGGGCCGCCGCGCGGGGGGCGAGGCTGGCGCTGGACGGTTCCTTCGCGGCGATCTCGGCCTGGGAGCGGGAACGGGGGCGCCTGCGGGTCCTCGTGAACGAGGGGGAGCGACGGCCGGGGGAGGTGGAGTTCCCCGAGGACGAGTCCTACCCCGTGCACGACTTCCCCGAGATCACCGAGTTCCTGCACGAGCGGTGGGTCGGCGGCGGCGGGGCGCACGCCTGGGTGGAGAGCGCGGTCGGCGACCGACCCGGCCGGCGCGGCGAGGTCCTGCGCCGACGTGGCCGCGGGACCTGCGTGGTCGCGCCGATCGTGCTCAGCGGGCGGGCCTGGGGCGAGCTGTACGTGGCGCGGGACGAGGGTCTGGCCGACTTCGACGAGGACGACGCCGAGTTCGCGACGGTGCTGGCGGCGGTGATCGCGGCCGGGCTCGCGCAGAACGAACGCCTCGAAGAGGCCCGACGGCTCGCCTTCACCGACCCGCTGACCGGTCTGGCCAACCGCCGCGCCGTCGACATGCGGCTGGACGAGGCGCTGGAGGAACACCGGCGCACGGGCGCCGTGGTGAGCCTGGTCGTCTGCGATCTCAACGGCCTCAAGAAGGTCAACGACACCCTGGGCCACGCCACCGGCGACCGGTTGCTGGAACGGTTCGGATCGGTGCTGAGCCTGTGCGGCGCCATACTCGGCGGCGGCGCTTTGGTGGCCCGGCTGGGCGGCGACGAGTTCTGTCTGGTCAGCGTGGGGGCGTCCGCCGACGAGGTGGTACGGGTCACCGAGGAGGTCTGCGTACGGGCCGCCGAGCTGGAACTCGGCGAGGGGGTGGCCTGCGGGGTCGCCTCGACGGGGGACCCGATCGGGCCCGTGAAGTCCTCGCGGCGGCTCTTCAGGCTCGCGGACGCCGCCCAGTACAAGGCCAAGGCCGCTCGGGCGGCGGGGCCCGTGGTGGCGGGCCGGGACACCGCGGTGGTGCGGCTCGCCGACGCCGCCGCCCGGGAGACCCCGGGGGACCGTCGACGCTTCCGCGGTCGTCCGTGACCTGCCGGTGGGCCGCGTCCGGGGGCGGCCGGGACGGGAGCTAGTGACATGAAGGGATTCAGTCCGTAGGGTGCTGAATATGGATATGCACACTGTCGTGGTGGGAACGTCCGGGACCACCGCCGAGGACGTCATCGCCGTCGCCCGCGGCAACGCGCGGGTCGAGCTGTCCGGCGAGGCGCTCGCCGCCCTCGGCCGCTCCCGCGCGATCGTCGACGCGCTCGCCGCCAAGCCCGAGCCCGTCTACGGGGTCTCCACCGGCTTCGGCGCCCTGGCCTCCCGGCACATCAGCCCCGAGCTGCGCGCGCAGCTCCAGCGCAACATCGTCCGCTCGCACGCCGCCGGCATGGGGCCGCGCGTCGAGCGCGAGGTCGTCCGCGCGCTGATGTTCCTGCGCCTGAAGACGGTGGCCTCCGGGCACACCGGCGTACGCCCCTCCGTCGCCCAGACCATGGCCGACGTGCTCAACGCCGGGATCACCCCCGTCGTCCACGAGTACGGCTCCCTCGGCTGCTCCGGCGACCTCGCGCCGCTCTCCCACTGCGCCCTCGCGCTCATGGGCGAGGGCGACGCCGAGGGCCCCGACGGGGCCGTCCGCCCCGCCGGCGAGCTGCTCGCCGAAGCCGGCATCGAGCCCGTCGAACTGCGCGAGAAGGAGGGCCTCGCCCTCCTCAACGGCACCGACGGCATGCTCGGCATGCTGGTCATGGCCCTCGCCGACCTCGGCAAGCTCTACACCTCCGCCGACATCACCGCCGCCCTCACCCTGGAGGCGCTCCTCGGCAGCGAGAAGGTCCTCCAGCCCGAGCTGCACGCCATCCGCCCGCACCCCGGCCAGGGCGCCTCCGCCGCCAACATGGCCGCCGTCCTGCACGGCTCCGGGCTCACCGGCCACTTCCAGGAGGAGTCCGCCCCGCGCGTGCAGGACGCGTACTCCGTGCGCTGCGCCCCGCAGGTCGCCGGCGCGGGCCGCGACACCATGGCGCACGCCGCCCTGGTCGCCTCCCGCGAACTGGCCGCGGCCGTCGACAACCCGGTGGTGCTGCCCGACGGACGCGTCGAGTCCAACGGCAACTTCCACGGCGCCCCCGTCGCCTACGTGCTGGACTTCCTGGCCATCGCCGCCGCCGACCTCGGCTCCATCGCCGAGCGCCGCACCGACCGCCTCCTCGACAAGAACCGCAGCCACGGCCTGCCGCCGTTCCTCGCGGACGACGCCGGCGTGGACTCCGGGCTGATGATCGCCCAGTACACGCAGGCGGCCCTGGTCAGCGAGATGAAGCGGCTCGCGGTACCGGCCTCGGCCGACTCGATCCCCTCCTCGGCCATGCAGGAGGACCACGTCTCCATGGGCTGGTCGGCCGCCCGCAAGCTGCGCACGGCGATCGACAACCTGACGCGGATCATCGCGATCGAGCTGTACGCGGCCACCCGCGCCATCGAGCTGCGCCACGGGCTGACCCCCGCGCCGGCCAGCCGGGCCGCCATCGCGGCGACCCGCGCGGCGGGCGTCGAGGGCCCCGGGCCGGATCGTTTCCTCGCCCCCGACCTGGCCGCCGCCGACGCCTTCGTGCGCTCGGGCGGGCTGGTCTCCGCCGTGGAGCCGGTGACGGGGCCCCTGGCCTGACGGCACCCTCGGCCCACGCCGGGGCGGACACACCAAGGGCCGCACCCCTCGCCGGGGGTGCGGCCCTCGTGCGTGCGGCGCCGGGGCGCTACGGGGTGCGGGAGCGGCGTACGGAGAAGGCCACGAAGCCCGCTCCGACGCCCAGGCACAGGGTGCCGCCCATGACGTACGGGGTGGTGTCGATGCTGCCGGTGTCGGCGAGCGCGAGGCTGACGGGGGAGCCCTGTGACGCCGAGTCGGAGAGGGGGTGTCCCTCGCCGTCGGAGCCGTTCGCGATGCTTCCGGTTCCCGTACCGGTGCCGGTGACGGTGCCCGTGTTGGCCGCCGCCGGGGCGGCGTCCGAGCCCGTGGAGGGCCCGGGCGCCGTGGCGTTGGCCGACGGGACGAACCAGAGGACGGCGAGGAGGGTGGTCGCTCCGAGAGCGGTGAGAAGAGGTCGTCGTGCGGACACGGTGCGATCCCCCTTGCGGACGAAGCGAATTGGCCGTGTGCGCCGATGCTAGTGAAAGGGGCGGGTCGTGGGAAAGTCGGGGCTGTCGCGGGCTTACTCTCCGTCGTATGAACCCTTCTGAGACATCACGATACGTACGGCTTCGGGTGGATTTGGTCCTTGAGGTCTCCGACTCCGACGCACTCACCGGCGCCGCCCTCGCGCACATCAAGGCCGACGAGTTCATGCCGGACGAGGAGCGCGGCCACGCCGAGGCGGCGGTCCGCGAGGACGAATCCGAGGCGCTGGCCTACCTGGTGGACCCCACGGACCTGGTCGCCGAACTGGTCGGAGTGGAACTCGCACAGGCCTCTTGGAGCAGCGAACCGGTCGAATACGACCCCGAGTCCCTGGAGTGGGACCTCGACGGGGAAGATGGGGACTTCGAGGAAGAGGCCGACAACGCCTGACCGTGGGGTTCCACACAGTCGAACGGAATGTGGAACCGAAACACGTTGTTCACGCGTTGTCAGGACGAGCAGGGGGTCATGCCCCCTGCCCGGCCCGATCCCGGGAATGCAGCCTCGGGATTTCCGGCAACGATGGAGTGACGTGTGAGGACGTACAGCAAGCGGCGGAACAGGTCCCTTGTGGCCGTGTCCGCCGTGCTCGGCGGCGTACTGATGCTCTCGGCCTGCAACGACGGGGGCACCGAGAAGTCGCAGGGCAGCGCGGAGACGGGGAAGTCGCAGAAGGATGTCGACGCGGCCGCGGCGAAGGACACCTCCAAGGCGCGAATAGCGATCACGCCCAAGGACGGTGCCACCAACGTCGGTCTGAACGACGCGACGAACGTCACCGTCAGCGACGGAACGCTCACCAAGGTCGAGCTGAAGACCGTCGACGGCGCGGCGGTGACCGGCAAGATCTCCACCGACGGCAAGAGCTGGAAGCCGGAGGGCGCGCTCAAGCGCTCCACCAAGTACGCCCTGTCGGCGACAGCGAAGGACGAGGCCGGGCGCGAGGCGCACGAGAACGCCTCCTTCACGACCGTCTCCCCGGAGAACAGCTTCATCGGCTCGTTCGTGCCGGACGAGGGCGAGACCGTCGGCGTGGGCATGCCGGTGTCGATCACCTTCAACAAGCCGATCAAGGACCAGAAGGCCGTTCTGGCGGCCATCAACGTCTCCTCCAGCAGCGGCCAGGAAGTCGTCGGCCACTGGTTCGGCAACCAGCGCCTGGACTTCCGTCCCGAGGAGTACTGGAAGGCGAACTCGACCGTCACGCTGAAGCTGGCGCTGGAGGGCGTGCAGGGCGCCCCGGGCGTCCAGGGCGTGCAGAGCAAGACCGTCACCTTCAAGATCGGTCGCAGCCAGGTCTCCACGGTCGACGCGAAGACGAAGACGATGACGGTCACCCGTGACGGACAGGTCCTCAAGACCATCCCGATCTCGGCGGGCTCCCCGGACAACCCCACCTACAACGGCCAGATGGTGATCTCCGAGAAGTTCAAGGAGACCCGGATGGACGGCGCCACCGTCGGCTTCAAGAACGGCGAGGGCAAGGGCGAGTACGACATCAAGGACGTCCCGCACGCGATGCGGCTGTCCACCTCCGGCACCTTCATCCACGGCAACTACTGGGGATCCGACTCGATCTTCGGCAGCGTGAACACCAGCCACGGATGCGTCGGTCTGAACGACTCCAAGGGTGCGAACGACCCGAGCACGGCCGGTTCCTGGTTCTTCGACAACTCGCTCATCGGCGACGTGGTCACCGTGGTGAACTCCCCGGACAAGACCATCAAGGCGGACAACGGGCTCAACGGCTGGAACATGAGCTGGGCGGAGTGGAAGGCCTCCGCGTGAGGCCTCCGCACCACGGCTGACGGCTGACCGCCGACGGCGGGCACCACGGGCGGCGGGAACCCCGAAAGGGTTCCCGCCGCCCGTTTTCCGTTCCGTCTTCTCATACGACTCTTACCCGGGCCTTATCCGCACATCAGGGCGGCTGCCTAGCTTCACCCCCATGTTCTTCACCTACCTCCGGCGCGAGTTGCGCCGACGCAGGAAGGCCGCGCTCGTCGTGGCCTCCGGACTCGCCCTCGGCATCGCCCTCGTCATCGTCGTCACCTCCGTCACCGCCGGCATGAGCGCCGCCCAGGACAAGGTCCTCCAGTCGCTCTACGGCCTCGGCACCGACATGACCGTCACCAAGGCCCAGAAGCCCGCGGAGGAGGGCTCCACGGCCGCCCGGCCGCGCTTCCGCTTCGACGCCAAGGGCGAGGGCGAGGGCGGTGACGCCGACACCGAGCAGAGCAGCGACCTGGTCATGCCGCAGGGCTTCGAGACCCTCGACGCCGCCACCGTGGGCAAGGTGGCCGGCCAGGACGGGGTGTCCGGCGCCGTCGGCGGGCTCAGCCTGCAGGTGATGAAGGTCAACGGCCAGTTCAGGCGCGGCGAGTTCAAGCGCGCCGAGGGCAGCGGCGCCGCGCAGACCAAGCCGGGCGCGACCGCCGGCGGCCAGGGCGGAGCCGTGCAGGGCGGCGGCGCCGACTTCGACGTCAACTCCTTCTCCGTGTACGGCACGGACGTCACCCGGCCCGAGCTGGGCCCGCTGACCACCTCGAAGATCACCGCGGGCCGCGGGTTCGCCGCCGGCGAGACCGACGCGGCCGTGGCCGTCCTCGACAGCGCCTACGCCAAGAAGAACAAGCTGGAGGTCGGCGCCGAAATCACCGTCAAGAAGGCCAAGTTCAAGGTGGTCGGCATCGCCACCGCCGACAGCGGCGACGCCGCGGCCAACGTCTACCTGCCCCTGAAGCAGGCCCAGACCCTCGCCGAGACCCCCGACAAGATCACCACGGTCTACGTCCAGGCCAAGGACTCCCAGGGGATCGCCTCCGTCAAGCAGGCCATCCAGAAGAACGTCCCCGACACCACCGTCACCACCTCCGCCGACCTCGCCGACACCGTCTCCGGCTCGCTCTCCACGGCCTCCTCCCTCGCCTCCACCGTCGGCACCTGGCTCTCCTACACCGTCCTCGCCGCCGCGTTCCTCGTCGCCGGCCTGCTGACCTCCTCCGCCGTCTCCCGGCGCGTGCGCGAATTCGGCACCCTGAAGGCCCTCGGCTGGAAGAGCGGCCGCGTCACCCGCCAGGTCGCCGGAGAAGCCCTGGTCAACGGCCTGATCGGGGGAGTCCTCGGCATCGCCCTCGGCCTCGGGGCCGCGTACGTCATCACCGCCGTCAGCCCGAGCCTCACCGCACAGCTCGCCGGCGGCGCGGGCCGCGGCGCCGGTGGCGGGGGCGGTCCGCGCATGTTCGGCGGGAGCGCCCGTCAGGCCGCCGGCAAGGCCGTCGACGTGGCCCTCACCGCGCCCGTCTCGCTCGCCACCATCGGCCTGGCGGTGGCCCTCGCGGTCGCCGGCGGACTCATCGCGGGCGGCTTCGGCGGCTGGCGCGCCTCCCGCCTGCGCCCGGCGGACGCCCTGCGCCGCGTCGAGTAGCGGCGGGCGGCGCCGACGCCCAACCGCGCGGTCCGCGCGGCCCGTCGGCGCCGAGGCCCGCACCGGCCCCGCCCCGTACACCCCACCGCACGATCGAGGGAACCAGATGTACCAGCTCACCGGAGTCACCAAGCGCTACCAGCGCGGCAAGGAAACCATCGACGCCCTCGCCGGCGTCGACCTGACCATCGAGGACGGCGGCCGGCTCGTCATCCAGGGCCCCACGGGCGGCGGCAAGTCCACCCTCCTGCAGATGCTCGGCGCCCTGGACCGACCGACGGCCGGACAGGTCGTCCTCGACGGGCTCGACCTGGCCACCGTCTCGGAGGCGAAGCTCACCCGGGTCCGCGCCGAGAGCATCGGCTTCGTCTTCCAGTCCTTCAACCTCATCCCGACCCTGACCGCCCAGGAGAACGTCGAGACGGCCCTCGTCCCCCTCTCCCTGAAGGCTGCCGAACGGCGCGCGAGGGCCGCCGAGGCCCTGGAGTCCGTCGGCCTCGGGGAGCGGATGGGCCACCTCCCCGGGGAGATGTCCGGAGGCCAGCAGCAGCGCGTCGCCATAGCCCGGGCCCTGGTGAAGAAGCCCAAGGTGCTCCTCGCCGACGAACCCACCGGCAACCTCGACGAGTCCATGCGCGACGAGGTCATGGAGCTCCTCGAAGGCCTGTGGAAGGAACACGGCCTGACCTTCGTGATGGTCACCCACGACAGCGCCCTCGCCAAGCGTGCCCCCCGGGTGGCCACCATCCGCCGCGGCCGGGTCACGGTCACCGAAAACCCCTGAGCGTCGGAGGGGGGCCCGGCCTAGGGTCGTCGGCATGACGAGGATCCAGCGGCTGTCCGTGCCCCCGACCGACGCCGAGACCGACCTGTGGTGGGCGCTCCAGGTGGCCGCCCACGCCGCCGACGCGGCCGACCTGCCCGGTCTGCCCGCGCCGGCCCGGGTGGAGACGGCGGGCCGATTGCGGGTGGCTCCCGTCCGGGGCCGCCTGGTGCACTGGGCCACCGGGGACGGCGACGGACACGCCGCCCTGCTGCTGTTCACCGACCCGGGCAACACCCACACCGCGTTCCTGGAGGAGCTGACCGTACGGCCCGACGCGCGCCGGCGCGGGCTGGGCACGGCCCTGTGGGAGCGGGTCCGGGAGGAACTCCTCGCCGGGGGCCGCACCTCCGTGGAGCTCGTCGCCGACCTGGGCGGGCCGGGGGCGGCCTTCGCCGGGTCACTGGGCTTCCGGAACGTCCTCCCGATGGGCTGGTACGTCCAAGAACTGGCCGACCGGGCCCCCGAGGCGCCGGCCGCCCCCGGCTACGAGTTCCACACCTGGCCCGGACCGGTCCCCGAGGAGTGGGCCGGCGCCGCCGCCGTGGCCCACGGGGCCATGGAGGACGCCCCGGGCGGGGACGGCGACGAGCGGTTCCCGTCCTGGACGGGGGAGCGGGTCCGGGCCGTCCAACAGCTCGTCGTGGACCGGGGCGGGGAGATCACCACCGTCGCCGCGGTCACCCCGGACGGGGAGGTGGCGGCGTACACGGTGCTGGTGCTGCCCGATCCGCAGGGCTCGCGCGCCCTCCAGTACGACACCGTCGTCGTCCCCGCCCACCGGGGCCGCGGCCTCGGCCGCGCGGTCAAGCTGCGCATGGTCGCGGAGGCCGCCGCGCGCCGTCCCGGACTGCGCCGCATCGGCACCACGGTCGCCGACGAGAACACCGCGATGCGGGCCGTGAACGAGGCCCTGGGCTACCGGCGCGAGCGCGCGGCGGCCCTCTTCCAGCTCAAGCTCTGACCACCCCCACGGGGTGCGGGGTCCGGCGGGATCGGAGAAGCTGGGCATGGTCGCGCAGCGTCGGCGACCGGCCGCACGCACGGACGGACGGGCGAGGAGGGTGGTCGCGTGGACACCTCAGGAAACGGCGGAACCGGGGCGTCGAAGACGTCCGAGGAGTCGAGGAAGTCGAACGGCCCGAGCGGGCCGAACGGGCCGATGGGCTCGGACGGGCCGAAGGCGGCCCGGGGCACCACCGCCGCCAGGGCCCGCAGGGTCGCGCTGCTGTGCGCGGCGGCGGCCCTCGCGGTGGGCGGCGCCGTACCGGCTTCCGCCTCGGTCGCGCGGGCCCGTACCGCGCCGGTCGTGGACCTCGACGAACCCGTGGTCGTCGACTGCGGCTCCCAGGGCCAGGTGCGCCCCCAGGACTTCCTCCTCGCCTGCGGCGACGGCAACAGCCGACTGGTCGGGCTCGACTGGAACACCTGGGGAGCCAAGACCGCGACGGCCGTCGGCACCGACATGGTCAACGACTGCCGCCCCTACTGCGCGGCGGGCCGCTTCCGTCCGTTCCCGGTCGAGGTCACCCTGGCCAACCCGAAGCCCTGGCCGGCCCACCCCGAGATGAGCCGCTTCACCACGGTCCGGCTGCTCTACCCGAAGACCGTTCCCGCGCCCATCCCCAAGGACGTCACCTACAAGATCGTCTACGGGCCCGACGACTCGCTCCCCTAGGGCATGTCCGAGGGAGCGCCGTCAGGTCGTCGTCCCCTCGCCCGACGGCGGCGCCGGAGCCGGAGCCGGAGGCGCCGTCGGGTCCGGCCTGAGGTGGGCCGGGGCCGACCAGGACGACAGCAACCGCAGGGCGTCCGCCGCCGGCGAGCCCGGCTCGGCATGGTAGGTCACCAGGAACTGCGCGGGATCGTCCGGCAGCGTCAGCGTCTCGAAGGACAGCACCAGCTCGCCGACCAACGGGTGCCGCAGCCGCTTCAGCCCGTGCGTTTTGTCGGCCACCGTGTGCGCCGCCCACAGCCGGCGGAACTCCTCGTTCTTCACCGAAAGCTCCCCGACCAGCGCGGAGAGCTGCTCGTCGTCCGGGTGCTGGCCCGCGTACATGCGCAGGTTGCTGACCACCTCGCACGCCCGGCACTCCCAATCCGCGTACAGCTCCGCCGTCGCCGGATCCAGGAACACCAGCCGCACCAGGTTCCGCTCGGCCGCCGGCAGCGCCCCGAAGTCCCCGAAGACGGCCGCGGCCAGCGGGTTCCAGCCCAGGACGTCCTGGCGCCGCCCCACCAGGTACGCCGGTACGCCGTCCATCGCCTCCAGCAGCGTGTGCAGCTCCGGGCGGACCTGCTGGGGGCGCCGGGCCCGGGCGCCGCGCCCGCGGGAGCGCGGGCTCGCCAGGTGGTGCAGGTGCGCGGACTCGGTGCCGTCCAGGCGCAGCGCCCGCGCGATGGCGTCGAGCACCTCCGCCGACACGTTCTGACCGTGCCCCTGTTCCAGGCGGGTGTAGTACGCCACCGACACCCCGGCGAGCTGCGCCAGCTCCTCGCGGCGCAGCCCCGGCACCCGGCGGTGGCGCCCGTAGTCGGGCAGCCCCACGTCCTGGGGGCGCAGGCGTGCGCGGCGGGTGCGGAGGAACTCGCCCAGTTCGGCTCGCGGATCAAGCTGGTCCATAGCGCAAGTATCCCGGGGCGGGGCGCCCCGCGCGGGCCCCAGCCTGACCCCGCCAGGGGTAGGTCCACCGGTCCTAGGCTCGGCAGGGGGCTGGGTGACGGGCGGGGAGCGGGGCATGGTGGAAGCATCAGTACGGACGTCACGGCCCGACACCCCCGGGCCCGCCCGGCGTCCTCGTCCGAGGAGAGAGCACCCCCATGTCCGTCACCCAGGTACCCGCCTACGCCGCCCCCGCCGCCAAGGCCCCGCTGGAGCGCACCACCGTTCCGCGCCGCCCGGTCGGCGAACACGACGTACTGATCGACATCAAGTTCGCCGGCATCTGCCACTCCGACATCCACCAGGCCACCGACGGCTGGGGCGAGGGCATCTTCCCGATGGTCCCCGGCCACGAGATCGCCGGTGTCGTGGCCGAGGTCGGCCCCGGAGTCACCCGGTACACGGTCGGCGACCGGGTCGGCGTCGGCTGTTTCGTGGACTCCTGCCGCGAGTGCGAGTACTGCCTCCGGGGTCAGGAGCAGTTCTGCGTCAAGGGCATGGTCGGCACGTACAACTCCCGCGACAAGAACGGCGACCCCACCTACGGCGGCTACTCCACCCACGTGGTCGTCGACGAGAACTACGTCCTGCGCATCCCCGAGGGCGTCGAGCTCGACGTCGCCGCCCCGCTGCTGTGCGCCGGGATCACCCTGTACTCGCCGCTGCGGCACTGGAAGGCGGGCCCGGGCAAGAAGGTCGCCATCGTCGGCCTCGGCGGCCTCGGCCACATGGGCGTCAAGATCGCGGCCGCGCTCGGCGCCGAGGTCACCGTCCTGTCGCAGAGCCTGCGCAAGAAGGAGGACGGCCTGAAGCTGGGCGCCTCCCACTACTACGCGACCAGCGACGAGGCCACCTTCACGGACCTGGCCGGCACCTTCGACCTGATCGTCTCCACCGTTTCGGCGCCGCTGGGCCTGGACCGCTACCTGTCCCTGCTGAAGGTCGACGGCGCCCTCGTGAACGTCGGCGCCCCGGAGGAGCCGGTCGAGCTGAACCTCTTCTCGGTCATCGGCGGCCGCAAGACCCTCGCGGGCTCGATGATCGGCGGCATCCCGGAGACCCAGGAAATGCTGGACTTCTGCGCCGAGCACGGTCTGGGCGCGGAGATCGAGGTCATCTCGGCGGACCGGATCAACGAGGCCTACGAGCGGGTCCAGTCCAGCGACGTCCGCTACCGCTTCGTCATCGACACGGCGACCATCTGACGGCCGGACCACCGCTCACCCCCGCAGGCGACCCCGGGCCCGGTGCCCGGGGTCGTTCGCGCGCCGGGCGCCGTCACACGTTCTTCATGCCCCGTGCATGGTCTCCGCCGGCCCCGCTGTCGATGATCTCCTCACCGCCCTTCCGCGCAGTCGAGGAGTCCGCCCATGCCCAGCCGCCGCCACTTCCTCGCCGGATCCGCGGCCGTCGTCGGGCTCGCCGCCCTGCCGCAACCGGGCGCCCTCGCGGCGGCCCCCGCCGCACCGGCCGGGCCCCCGAACCTCGTCGTGGTCCTGGCCGACGACCTGGGCTACGGCGACCTCGGCGCGTACGGGCAGAAGCTGATCACCACCCCGCGCATCGACCGGCTCGCCGCCGAGGGGCTGCGCTTCACCGACGCCTACGCCGCGGCCGCCGTCTGCGCGCCCTCCCGCGCCGCGCTCCTGACCGGCCTGCACACCGGCCACGCCCCCGTCCGGGCCAACCCCGACAGCGGCGGCCAAGGGTCCCTGCGCGACGGCGACACCACCGTCGCGGAGGTGCTGCGGGCGCGCGGCTACCGTACGGGCCTCTTCGGGAAGTGGGGCTTCGGGCCCGAGGCCGCGGACCAGCCCAGCCACCCGGGCGCGCGCGGGTTCGAGGAGTTCTACGGGTACATCGACCACGGGCACGCCCACCAGTACCGGCCCGCCTACCTCTGGCACAACGGGGCCAAGGAGACCCTCGCGGCCGGCACCTACGCCCCCGAGGCCATCGCCGCCCGCGCCCTGGACTTCATCGACGCGCACGCCGCCGGACCGGACCCCTTCCTGCTCTTCCTCACCCCGAACCTCCCGCACGCGCCCAGCGAGGTCCCCGACGTCGGCGCGTACGCCTCCCGCACCTGGTCGCAGTCCGACAAGGCGCACGCGGCGCAGATCAGCCTCCTCGACGCGCAGGTCGGCGCGGTCGTGGACCGGCTGCGGGCGCGCGGGATCGCGGAGCGGACCGTCGTCCTGGTCGCCTCCGACAACGGCCCCCACGAGGAGGGCGGGGTGAACCCGGACCTGTTCGACGCGAACGGCCCGCTGCGCGGCTACAAGCGCAACCTCTACGAGGGCGGCGTCCGGGTCCCGCTGATCGCCTGGGCCCCCGGCCGGATCGCGGCGGGCACCACCAGCGCCCGCCCCACCCCGCTCCACGACCTCCTGCCCACCCTCGCCGACCTGGCGGGCGCCCCCGCCCCCACGGACATCGACGGGCTCTCCGCCGCCCCCGTCCTGGCCGGCATGCCCGCCCTCGCCCCGCTCCACGGGCACCTGTACTGGTACCGGGACGAGCAGGGGGTCACCAGCCGGGCGAACGCGCAGGACGGCGGCCGGGCGAAGCGGGTGGCGGAGGCGATCCGCAAGGACGACTGGAAGGGCGTACGGTTCGCCCCCGCGCGGGACCGTACGGCCCCCGACGGGCAGTGGCGGTTCGAGCTGTACGACCTGGCGACCGACCTGGGGGAACAGCGGGACGTGGCCGCCGCGAACCCGGCCGTGGTCGCCTCCCTGACGGCGCTGCTGCGCTCCTCCTGGGCGGACACCTACCCGCGCCGGGCCTGGGGCCTGACGGTGGCCTCGGACGGCGTCACGGCCACGACCCGCCTCGCCAACGGCTCCGCCCGCGCCTGGACGGACGTACGGGTGGGCTTGGCCGTGCCGACCGGCTGGACGGCGGTCCCGGCCGGGGCGGTCACGGCAGCCACCCTGGCCCCGGGGGCATCACTGACCACGGTGTGGAAGGTGACCGCGCCCGCCTCGACGGGATCCGGCCGCCTCACGGCCTCCGCCACCACGTCGGCGTTCCGCTTCACGACGCCCTCGGACTTCGCCCCCCTGCCGGCGCCGCCCACGGCCGACGCCTACCTCAGCGACCTCCCGTGGGTCTCCGCCGCCAACGGCTGGGGCCCCGTCGAGCGGGACCGTTCCAACGGCCGCAAGGAGGCGGGCGACGGCACCCCGATCGCCTTCGGCGGGGTCGTCCACGCCAAGGGGCTGGGGGTCCACGCCCCGTCGGAGGTCGTCTACCACCTGGGCGGGCGCGCGGGCCGCTTCACGGCGCTGGTCGGCATCGACGACTTCTCGACGAAGCAGTCGGCGGCCGGAGCCACCCGCGCGGTCGTCCGCGCGGACGGCCGGACCCTCCTGACGACCCCCACCCTGACCGGAGCCTCGGGCCCCGTCGCGATCGACCTCGACGTCCGCGGGGTCCGCCTGCTCCACCTGGTGGTGGAGGACGCCAACGCGAACTCCGCCTTCGACCACACCTCCTGGGCCCGAGCCCACGTAACGGTGGTTCAGTAGCCCGAGGGCCTTGCGGACAGCCAGCCGACGCGCCGCTCCCGGAGCCGGGTCAGTTGCTCGTGTCGTGGGTCGGGTTTCACTCGGCCGCCCCCGTGGGTGTCCAGTCGTACCGGTATCGGTTCGTGGTCCGGTCGAACGTCGCTTCGACGGGGTGGGGCGGCAGCCCGAACGCGTCCTCCAGCCACTGGAGCAGGGCCGCCGTCAGCCCTTCCGGCTGGTAGTCGCACTCGGGGAACACCACGCGGTGGACGGTGACCAGGGTGTGGCCGCCCGCCGCGCGGTCCTGGATCGCGGGGGCGCCCAAGGCCAGGCCGTGGCGCAGCCGCTCGGTCTCGTCCGCACGCAGGCGCGATCCCCCGCCCGACGGCCCGGGAGCGCGGACCGGTGTGGTGTCGAGCCACACCCGGTCCGCGACCGGTTCGCCGCGCGCGGGGGCCCCGGCGGTGACGTCCGCCGAGGCCGTCAGCTCGATCCAGATCCCCCAGGGCCCCCGGCGGAGCCGGTAGAGGGTCGTGCGGACGTCCTCAGGCATCCGCCGACGGGGCCGCGGCCACGCCGATCGGGCAGGAGACGCCCGTCCCGCCGATGCCGCAGTAGCCGTTGACGTTGCGGTCCAGGTACTGCTGGTGGTACGGCTCGGCGGGCCAGAACGGGCGCTCCGAGGCGGGCAGGACCGCCGTGGTGATCTCGCCGTATCCCGAGGACGTCAGGACCTTCTGGTAGGCGGCGCGGGAGGCTTCCGCCGTCGCCTGGAGGGCCGGGGAGTGGGTGTAGACCGCGGAGCGGTACTGGGTGCCGACGTCGTTGCCCTGGCGGAAGCCCTGGGTGGGGTCGTGGGACTCCCAGAACAGCTTCAGCAGGGTTTCGTAGGAGACGAGGGACGGGTCGAAGACCACGCGGACGACCTCGGTGTGGCCGGTCCCTCCCGAGCACACCTCCTCGTACGTCGGGTTCTCCGTGAAGCCGCCCTGGTAGCCGGCCAGCGTGGTCCACACGCCGGGGGTCTGCCAGAACTTGCGCTCCGCGCCCCAGAAACAGCCCAGGCCGAAGTCGGCGACCTGAAGGTGCTCGGGGTACGGGCCGGTGAGCGGGTTGCCGAGGACCGTGTGGCGCTCGGACAGGGAGAACAGCGCGTGCGCGCGGCCCGTCAGGGCCTCCTCGCGGGTGGGCAGCTCGGGCGTGCGGCGGTACGAGAACATGGGGATTCCCTCCTTGTAGGAGTCACAACGGCCGGGGGCCGGACGGGATTCCCGTCCGGCCCCCGGAGTCCCTCACGGGCCGGACGTGACGTCCACCGCCCAGTCGCGGGCATGGGCGTACCGCCGGCGCGGGTTCTCGGCGTACGCCCACGGCGTCGAACCGACGTACCCGTCCACGTGCCGGAACTGCTCGACGGCCTCGGAGTCGCGGTCCTGCCAGAACAGGGTGAAGGCCAGCATGTGCCGGATCCACACCACGCCCGGGTGCTCCGGATCGGCCTCGGCCAGGTCCTGGAGCGCCGCGTCTGCGGCCGCGACGACCTCCGGCTCCTTGTACCAGGTCTCGATGTCGATGTCCTCGTCCTGCGACTCCTGCTCGAAGTACGCGAGCAGCGGGAGCAGCGTCAGCAGGTCGCCGGGCTTGCCCGAGGCGGCCGACTCCCGGGCGAAGGCGAGGGCCGACTCGTGCGAGCCGCGCCACTTGGCGCACCAGTACTGGAGGGCGTTGGTGTGCGCGAACAGCATCCTCGGCGCGCGGGAGGTGATCTCCGCCCACAGGGCGCGGTAGCGCTCGTGCGAGTAGCCCGTGGCCATGGCGACGGACTGCTCGACCACGTACGGGAGCGGGTCGGCGGGGTCGGCGAGCGCCTGGGCCTCCCGCACGGCCCGCTGGGCGAGCGGGAGGAGCTGGTGGAACAGCCGGAACTGCTCCTGCGTGGTGTGACCGCTCACCTTGTTTCCGCGGACGTTCCACGCCGTCACCACGGCCGCGTGGGCGTTGACCAGGGCCGCCGACGGGTCGGTGGGCCGGGCCGCGCGCCAGGCGAGCAGCCAGGCGTCGTCCTCCTTGGCGGCCTGCTCGGCCGTGGCCAGGACCCGCTGCCAGCGTTCCTCCCAGTCCTGGCCGGCGGCCTCGACGTAGGCGGCGCCGGCCTCCCAGTCGCCGCCGCGCAGGGCCTCCAGGACGGTCGTGCGTTCCGGGCTCTGGGGGCCGGGTCGGTCGAGGTCGAGGTCGGCCTCCGCGACGAAGCCCAGCGCGACGGCCGCCACGCCCTTCGCGTCCCGGGCCAGCGCCTCGCGGTCGGCGTTCTCCCCCTCCAGGGCCGCCGTCCCGGCGTTCAGGGCGTCGAGTTCGGCGGTCAGCCGCTTGGCCTTGCCGATCACGTAGAAGCCGCGGGCGACGTACAGGGCGATCGAGAGCGCCAGGACGCCGAGGACGGCGAGGAAGATCATCACGGGGCGAGTACCAGCTTCCGGAGGGGTGCGGTGTCACAGGAGTCGGCGACGGCGGCGTCCAGGGCGGACTCCAGCCGCTCCTCGAAGTCGTCGGCCGGGTAGCGGAGGGTGGTCGGCTCGGACCAGGACAGCTGCCAGCGGATGGTGCCGCGGGCCATCAGCTCGGCGCCGACCAGCTCGTCCAGGGCCTCGCGCAGCACGGCCCGGGAGATCTCGCGGGCCGCGCGACCGGTGGCGGCCGCCGCCTCCTCGGACCGCGGGAAGCGGTTGGTCAGGCGTCCGCGCACCCCCGGGTCGGCGTCGAAGGCGTCGAGGAGGGCGGGCAGCGCGTCGGCGGGGCGGGCGGGTGCGTGCGCGGCGGGGGCGTGCGGGGCGCTGGTGTCCGGGGCGGCGGAACCCGGGGCGGGGGCCTCCCCACCGGTCGGCGGCGGCGCGATCACGCCCTCGGCGGCCAGGGCCTCGCGGAAGGACTCCGTGCCCCGGCCGATGCGGTGGGTCATGCTCTCGTGGACCAGGTCCGCCCAGTCCAGCCGTCGCAGCGCCAGGGCCGCCGGGGTGAGCACGAGGGGCTCCAGCGCCGCCATCGCCGCGTCCGCGTCGGAGAGCAGCGCCAGTGAGGGGCGGGCGGTCCGGGAGGCGAGGCCGTCGTCCGGGAGGGCCTCGACGCGGGCCACGCGGTCGGCGAGCGCGGGGTGGGAGTCGTACGGGTCGGTGGGTTCGGTCGGCAGCTCGGAGCGCCGCGCGTCCAACTCCTCGGCGCGGGCTTCGAGCAGGTGGCGCAGGCCGCCGAAGACCTGGCCGGGCAGCGGCATCAGCCCGGCGTCGAGGCCGATGGTGGCGTAGCAGCGCATGTAGAAGCTGTGCGCGGGGTCCAGGACGTTCAGCTCGCGCAGCGCGGAGGCGGTGGCGTCGCGGCCCGCGACGCGTACGGCGGCCAGGTCGGCGGCGAACTCCTGGCGGCGGGAGCCGGAGAGGGTGGCCCGCATGTAGAACTTCGCGTAGCGGGTGTAGACGCCGGCCATGATCCGGTACGAGAAGCCCTCGCCGTCCGTGTCGATCTCCTTGGCCTTCTTGCCCTTGGCGGTCCGTCGGGCGGCCCGCTCCTCCTGCCGGACCCGCTCCCTGGACTTCGTACGGTCGGCCCGGTCGTGGAAGTGGCCGATCGTGCGCCTCAGCTGCGACTGGCCCCGGACGATGAGCGGGGTCAGGCGGGTGTCGAGGTTGGCGTAGTGGCCCATCTCGTGGGCGAGCACGGCGCGCAGTTGCCACTCGTCGAGGCCGGCCATCAGCGGCAGGCCGATGACGAGGCGGCGGGTGCCGGGACGCAGGCCGAGCAGGCGGGCGTCCTCGGAGACGGCGGCGTTGACGTCCTCGACGAGGA
Organism: Streptomyces sp. NPDC088097; assembly: GCF_044741845.1. Taxonomy (NCBI): domain Bacteria; kingdom Bacillati; phylum Actinomycetota; class Actinomycetes; order Kitasatosporales; family Streptomycetaceae; genus Streptomyces; species Streptomyces sp. NPDC088097. The sequence continues at coordinate 603,836 of NZ_JBIUTJ010000001.1, read as the reverse complement.
GGATCTCGTCGGGTGCGCGGGTGCCGACCTCGGCGGCGATCTCGTGCACCGTCCGCCACAGGACGGGCTCCCGCGCCTCGGTGACGGGGACGCCGCGCATCGCGTCGACCTTGGGCGTGCGGAGCATGAACATGCCCCGCAGGACCGGGATGGCCAGGACGACCACGCCGATGAGCAGCTTGCCCATGATCGCGCCGCTCAGCCAGAGGCCCGCCCCCCAGTACAGGAGCCCGAGGAGGACGAGCAGGACGACGCTGAGCAGGTAGAAACCGGCGAGCAGGACGAGGGCGCGCAAGGCGCGCAGTGAAGCGCCCATCAGGAAGGATCCCCCCACGGGATGTCGGTGGTACGTGGTAAGTGCTGCGTGTGTGGTGGCTCGGCGTGCGGCGGTTCGGGCCCGGTGGCTCGGCGCGCGGTCGCTCGGCGCGCGGTGGTTCGGGCCGGGTCGCTCGGCGTGCGGCGCCGGCCAGGGCTCCTCAGCCCCGGGCCGGGTCCCGGTCCTTGCGCGAGCCGTGCGCGGCGAGCCCCCGGGCCAGGTCGAAGGCGGCCACCGGGCCGGCCGGGTCCCCGTCCCAGGGCGTCGCGCCGCAGTACGGGCCGATCCGCCGGAACTGCTCCAGCGCGGCCCCGTGCAGGCCGGCCTCGCCGAGGTGGTGCGCGAGCCGGTGGCGCAGCCGGTCCGAGGACCCGGTCCCGGCCGGTACGGTGTCCAGCCGTCGGGCCACCTCGATCAGGACGGCCCGGTTCCGCTCGGAGCGGGGGCCGCTCGCGCCGCGCCCCTCGTCCAGCGCGTGCAGGTAGACGCCGGGCAGGGGGCTGCCGTCCGGGGCGTCGCGCACGGCCCGCTCGGCGAATTCGGTCATCAGCTGCGGGGAGCCGTGCCACTTCGCGCACCAGTACTGGAGCGCCTGGAGGTGGCCGCCGTAGTGGTGCGGGGCGCGCAGGGTCAGGTTGCGCCAGAGGTCCGCGAACTGGCTGTGGCCGTACGACATCGCCCGCGCAGCCATGATCATGACCACCCAGGGCCCCGGGTGTTCGGGGGCCAGGTCGGCGGCCCGCTGCGCGGCGGCCATCGCCGCCGGGAGCTGCGCCTCGAAGCTGCGCATGTCCTCCGTCGGGACGTCCCGGGCGTAGGCCGAACCGCGCACGGCCCAGGCCCGGCGCACGAGCAGCAGCGCGTGGACCGTCCCGGCGTCGCCGTCGGCGGGTTCGGCCGTGCGCCAGTCGGTGAGCCAGCGGTCGTCGTTGCCGGCGACGCGGGTCAGCAGTTCCAGCCGGTTCCACCGCTCGTCCGGGTCGTCCCCGGCGGCCCGGACGTACGCGGCGACCGTGCGCCACTCCCCGTCGTAGGCCGCGCCGACCACGGCGTCCCGCTTGGCTCGCGGGTCCGGGTCCTGCGCCGGGCCCGCCGAAGAGGGGTCGAGCAGGGCGCTCGGGACCAGGCCGAAGTCGGCCGGGTCGAAGCGGGTGCGGGCCCAGCGGGTGGCGAGGAGGCGGGTGGCGCGGTTCAGGATCACGGGCGGATCATGCTTGGTTCCGGCCACTTACGGCAACTTTATTGGCCAAAGCTTGGTTGCTCCGCGCCCCCGCCCGCCCCCCCGCCCCCGCCCGCGTCAGTGCGGAAGCGTCGCCGGGGAACCGCCGTTGGCCTCGTAGCCCGCCACGGCCATCGCCCGGTACACCGCGTACGAGGCCGCCGGCTCCCCGGCCACCGACCACGGCAGCGCGCCCACGTAGCCGTCCACGTGCCGCACCTGCTCCATGGCCTCCGCCCAGCGCTCCATGTTCACCAGGAACAGCAGCAGCATGTGCCGCACGTGCGCCAGCATCGGGTCGTCGGCGCGCGCCTGGTGCACCGCGTACAGCGCACCCTCCACCGACCGCGTCACGACCGCGCCCCGCCAGAAGGTGCTGACCAGGTTCACCTCGGGCAGGTGCTCGTACACCGCGAACAGCGGCAGCGCCGCCAGCAGCGAGCCGTGCGGGGCGCGCGCCGCCGCCGCGTGCGCGAAGGCGTCGGCCTGCTCCCGCGAGCCGTGCCACTTCTCGCACCAGTAGTGCAGGGCCGCCAGGTGCGCGCCCATGTGCTGCGGGGCCACGTCCATCACCTTCGCCCACAGCGCGTCGAACTCCGCCTCGGAGTACCCCAGCGCCCGGGCCACGGCCAGCTCCGTGATGAAGGGGACCGGGTCGCCCGGGGCCAGCATCGCCGCCTTGCGGCACGAGTCCCGGGCCTCCTCCAGGATGATCCGGTGGTCGTCGGAGCCCACCCCGCCCGAGTGCCGCCACGCCTGCTGCACCAGCAGTTCCGCGTGCACCTGGGCGCCGCCCGCGTCCTTCTCCGCCTCCAGCCGCCAGGCCTTCAGCCACCGCGCACCCACCCCGGGCTCCCGCGCCAGCTCCAACGCCGCCGACCCGCCGAACGCCTGGACGCGCTGCCAGCGCTGCTCGCCCTCCTTCGGGGTCCCCGCCAGTAGGCCCGAGGCGGCCTGCCACTGCCCGCTGCGCTGCACGTTGCCGAGGGCGTCCATCAGGTCCTGGTCGGGACCGGGCACCCGGATGTCCAGCTCCTCCTCGCGCGCGAACCCGTAGTTCGCCGGGTCGGCGGCGTCCGGACTGTCGGGCGCCACCAGCCGGGGGCCGCCACCGCCGCGCCTGGCCCGTACGAACTGGAACGTCACGGCCGTGACCAGGGCGAGCCCCACCAGGACCCAGATAATCTGCATGCCGCCCAGCGAACCAGACGCCGTGGGGGAAGGCCAATGACACCCCGTACGCACGGACCGAGCGCGCCGCCGACGCGGTCGGGGCAGGGGAGGAGCCGGGCCGGGACGGGGCATAGCATCTGATCCATGAGCGACGACAGCCACGAGCACCAGAGCTTCGAGACCCGCGCGATCCACGCGGGCAACACGGCGGACCCCCGGACCGGCGCGGTCGTGCCCCCGATCTACCAGGTCTCCACCTACAAGCAGGACGGCGTCGGCGGACTCCGCGACGGCTACGAGTACAGCCGCAGCGGCAACCCGACCCGTACCGCCCTGGAGGAGAACCTCGCCGCGCTGGAAGGCGGCCGACGCGGCCTCGCCTTCGCCTCCGGGCTCGCCGCCGAGGACTGCCTGCTGCGCACGCTGCTCTCCCCGGGCGACCACGTGGTCATCCCGAACGACGCCTACGGCGGCACCTTCCGCCTCTTCGCGAAGGTCGTCTCCCGCTGGGGCGTCGAGTGGTCGGTCGCCGACACCTCCGACGCGGACTCCGTGCGCGCCGCCCTCACCCCGAAGACCAAGCTGATCTGGGTCGAGACCCCCTCGAATCCGCTCCTCGGCATCACCGACATCGCGGTGGTCGCGGACATCGCCCGCACCGCCGGGGCGAAGCTGGTCGTGGACAACACCTTCGCGTCCCCCTACCTCCAGCAGCCCCTCGCCCTCGGCGCCGACGTCGTCGTGCACTCGCTGACCAAGTACATGGGCGGCCACTCCGACGTCGTCGGCGGCGCCCTGGTCACCGCCGACGAGGCACTCGGCGAGGAACTCGCCTACCACCAGAACGCGATGGGCGCCGTCGCCGGCCCCTTCGACTCCTGGATCGTGCTGCGCGGCATCAAGACCCTCGCGGTGCGCATGGACCGGCACGCGGAGAACGCCGCGAAGATCGTGGAGGTGCTCCGGCGCCACCCGAAGGTCACCAAGGTCCTCTACCCGGGCCTGCCCGAGCACCCGGGCCACGAGATCGCCGCCAAGCAGATGCGCAACTTCGGCGGCATGGTCTCCTTCCAGGTCGCCGGTGGCGAGGAGGAGGCCGTCGCGGTCTGCGGCCGGACCAGGATCTTCACCCTGGCCGAGTCCCTCGGTGGCGTCGAGTCCCTCATCGAGCACCCGGGCCGCATGACCCACGCCTCGGTCGCCGGCTCGGCCCTGGAGGTCCCGGCGGACCTGATCCGCGTCTCCGTCGGCATCGAGAACGCCGACGACCTCATCGCGGACCTCACCCAGGCCCTCGGCTAGTACGCCCGGTACGGCGCGCGTTCCCCGCTCCCGGACAGGGGCCTACCAGCCCTCCAGGGGCGGGGAGACGTCGCTCGGCGGCGCGACCCAGGGGTGGGTCAGCGCCGCCCACACCGTGAAGGTCACCGCCGCCGCCCACAGCACGCACCAGCCCAGCCGGCGCAGGGCCAGGCGGCGGCGCAGCAGCTTCCTCCCCCGCAGTGCGGCGGCCTGGGCGAGCCCCGCCGGAACCTTCGGGTGCGGCCCCTCCATCAGGCGCCTGACCTGGGCTTCCTTACGGTCATAGGGGCTCATGCGGCGCCCTGTCGGGGTTCCGGGGCACCGGCGGTGGAGCGCATGGCGGCCACCGCCCGGTTGCACACCGCCTGGACCCGCTCCGGGGGCAGGCCGAGTTGGGCGGCGGTGACCTCCTCCGCGACGCCCTCGTAGACCCGCATCACCAGCACGAGCCGCTCCAGCGGGCTCAGCCGCGCCAGGACCCCGGTCCCGCCGGGGTGGCGCCAGGCACCGCGCGCGTAGGCGGCGCACAACTCCTGGCGGGTGTGGTCGTACGGATCGTCGTCGCGCACCCGGTCCCAGTGCGCGTACGTACGGGCCAACGCGCCGGCGAGGAGCCGGCGGGCGGCGGACGCACCGGCCGGCGGGTCGGCGGGGGATTCGGCGGTCAGCAGGATCGCCACGTGCAGGAGCCGCCCCGCCGCACCCGCGACGAAGGCCTCGAACTCCGGGTCGCGCCCCGAACGCCGTTCCACAGCACACATGGTGGGGCCGGGGACACCACCCCGGTCAAGAGGTGGGACGGTTCCGCATCACGCGGCCGGGCGCACGCGACGCCGCGCTCCGGGTCGGGCTCCGGTCAGGAGGCCGGGCCGCCTTCGGAGGCGGCGGCCATCAGCTCCGACAGGGAGCCGTTGAAGCGGGTCAGCAGCGCGGTGAACGCCTCGCGCTCCTCCGCCTCCCAGCCCTCGGTGACCCGGGCCATCAGCTCGCGCCGCGAGGAGCGGACCTCCTCCAGCCGGGCCAGCCCGCGCGGGGACAGGGCCAGGACCACGGCCCGGCCGTCCTCGGGGTGCGAGGTGCGCTTGACGAGCCCGCTGTCGACGAGCGGGGCCACCTGCCGCGTGACGGTCGAGGAGTCGATGCCCATCCCGCCCGCGAGCGCCTTCACGCCCATCGGACCTTCCAGGTCGAGCCGGTTCAGCAACAGGTACGCAGCCCGGTCCATCGAGTTGCGGGCCTGGCCGACGCCGCCCAGGCGGGTCTGCTCGGCCCGGCGGGCGAAGACCGCCACCTGGTGCTGGAGCGCGTCGAGGAGACCGGCTCCGGCGGGCGCTTCGGCCGCCGTGGGCAGGTCGGAACTGGCCGGGATGGAGGGCATGGCCGTGGGCTCTCTTCGCATGGGGCCGACAAGGATGGGGGACAGAGTACGCGGCCGTGCGGCGGCACGTACGCCGCGTACGAGAACTGGTACGGCCCTTGGGTCGGGCCGCCTCCGACCCGTCCCGGATGGCGAGATTTCGCCCCTTCCGCCCCCCTCTCCCGAGCCTTCCCCGAGCCCCTTGCGAGCCTTCCCCGAGCCCCCGCGCGCCCTCCCTTCCCGGAGTCCCCGCCGGCCCGTCCGGTCGGCGCCCGGGTTTCGCCCACCCTGCGTCCCGCGCGGGGGCTGCGAGACTGGCGGCATGAACTACCGCGTGCCCCAGCCCGTCCCGCAGGTCATCCTCGACGACGTCCGGGGAGCCCAGAAGATGCTCTCCGGGGTCTCCCGGATGACCGCGATGGAGGGCAGCCGGCACCTCTCGGCCCTCACCGGCTCACCGGTCCACTTCAAGTGCGAGAACCTCCAGCGGACCGGCTCCTTCAAGCTGCGCGGAGCGTACGTGCGCATCGCGGGCCTGCGCCCCGAGCAGCGCGCCGCCGGGGTCGTCGCCGCCAGCGCGGGCAACCACGCCCAGGGCGTGGCCCTGGCCTCCTCCCTGCTCGGGGTCCGCTCGACGGTGTTCATGCCCGTCGGGGCGCCGCTGCCGAAGGTGGCCGCCACCGAGGAGTACGGCGCCGAGGTGATCCTCTCCGGCCAGGTCGTCGACGAGACCCTCGCCGCCGCGCAGGAGCACGCCGACCGCACCGGGGCCGTGTTCATCCACCCCTTCGACCACCGCGACATCATCGCCGGCCAGGGCACGGTGGGCCTGGAGATCCTGGAGCAGTGCCCCGAGGTCCGCACGATCCTCGTCGGCATCGGCGGAGGCGGCCTCGCGGCGGGCATCGCCGTCGCGGTGAAGGCCCTGCGCCCGGACGTACGGATCGTCGGCGTGCAGGCGGCGGGGGCGGCCGCGTACCCGCCCTCGCTCAAGGTCGGGCACCCCGTCTCGATCGACAACCCGAACACCATGGCGGACGGCATCAAGGTCGGCCGCCCCGGGGACATCCCCTTCGCGATCATCGGCGAACTCCTCGACGACGTCCGGACGGTCTCCGAGGACGCCCTCTCCTCCGCGCTCCTGCTGTGCCTGGAGCGGGCCAAGATGGTCGTCGAGCCGGCGGGGTGCAGCCCCGTGGCCGCCCTGCTCAGCGAGCCCGAGCTGTACGGGGGCGGGCCGGTCGTCGCCATCCTGTCCGGCGGCAACATCGACCCCCTCCTCCTCCAGCGGATCCTGCGCCACGGCATGGCCGCCGCCGGCCGCTACCTGTCGCTGCGGCTGCGCGTGACCGACCGGCCGGGCGCCCTCGCGGGTCTGCTCGCGGTGCTGTCCACCGTCGACGCCAACGTCCTGGACGTCAGCCACGTACGCACCGACCCGCGCCTCGGGCTCACCGAGGTCGAGGTGGAACTGCACCTGGAGACGAAGGGTCCCGAGCACTGCGCCATGGTCGCCCGCACCCTGCACGGCGCGGGCTATCCGGTCATGAGCTGATCGGGACCGGGCCCAATGAGCGCGGGGACGAACCGGAACGACCGGAGCGGTGACCGGAGCGGCCCTCCGGGCGACCGGGGCCGACAAATCCGTGGCGGCACCCGATATGACTCGATAGCGTCCGGGGGCGTCGGGCGGGGAAGGCCCGGCGGCTCCGGGATCTTCCCGGGCACCCCACGACCGCGCAGGCTCCGACTCGCTCCGGGAGAACCCCCATGCCAGGTGCCATATACGCCGAAGGGTTGGTCAAGACCTTCGGCGACGTCCGTGCGTTGGACGGTGTGGACCTCGACGTCCCCGAAGGCACCGTCCTGGGCCTCCTCGGCCCGAACGGAGCCGGCAAGACCACGGCCGTACGTGTCCTGACCACCCTCCTGCGGCCCGACAGCGGCACGGCCTCCGTCGCCGGGATCGACGTCCTCAAGCACCCCAACGAGGTCCGGCGCTCCATCGGCCTCTCCGGCCAGTTCGCCGCCGTGGACGAGTACCTCACCGGCCGCGAGAACCTCGACATGGTCGGCCGGCTCTACCAGATGAGCGCCAAGGAGGCGAAGGCGCGGGCGGCGGAACTCCTGGAGCGCTTCCACCTCGCCGACGCCGCCGACCGCACCGCAAAGACCTACTCCGGCGGAATGCGCAGGCGGCTCGACCTCGCCGCGGCCCTCGTCGTGCGCCCGCCGGTGATGTTCATGGACGAGCCCACCACCGGCCTCGACCCCCGCAACCGCCAGGCCCTGTGGGACGTCGTCGAGGAACTCGTGGCGGGCGGTACCACCCTCCTGCTCACCACCCAGTACCTGGAGGAGGCCGACCGGCTCGCCCACGACATCGCCGTGGTCGACCGGGGCAAGGTCATCGCCCGGGGCACCTCCGACGAACTCAAGGCCCGGACGGGCGGCGAGCGCGTGGAGGTCGTCGTCCACGAACGCGCGCACATCCCGGGGGCGCGGGAGGTCCTCGCCGGCTTCGGCAAGGGCGAGACCACCGTCGAGGAGCACACCCGCAAGCTCACCGTCCCGGTCTCGGGCGGCGCCAAGCTGCTCGCCGAGGTGATCCGGGAACTGGACGCGCGCGGCTACGAGATCGACGACATCGGCCTGCGCCGCCCCACCCTGGACGACGTGTTCATCTCCCTCACCGGCCACGCCGCCGAACTCGCGGCGGAGGAGAACCGCGACGGGGAGGCGGCCGAGCCGGACCGCAAGGGCAGGAAGGCCCGCAAGGCGGCGCGCGACGGGAAGAACACCACGGACGAGACCGCGCGGAAGGCGGCGAAGTGACCATCACGTCCTCACCCACGGAACGCGTCGCACCCCGGCCGCAGGGCGGAATCGTCCAGAGTGCCCGGGACTCCCTGGTCATCGCCAAGCGGAACCTGATCCGGATGTCCCGCATCCCCGAGATGATCATCTTCGGCGTGATCCAACCGGTGATGTTCGTCGTGCTCTTCAGCTACGTCTTCGGCGGCTCGATCAGCGTCGGCGGCAGCCTCTCCCCGGCGGCCTACCGCGAGTTCCTGATGGCCGGCATCTTCGCCCAGACCGTCACCTTCGCCACTGCCGGCGCGGGCGCGGGCATCGCGGACGACATGCACAAGGGCCTCATCGACCGCTTCCGCTCGCTGCCCATGGCCCGCGGCGCGGTCCTGACCGGCCGCACCCTCGCCGACCTCGTCCAGACCACCCTGACCGTGGTGGTCCTGGCGATCGTGGCCCTCCTCGTCGGCTGGCGCACCCACACGAGCGTCGGCGAGGTGCTGGCGGGCTTCGCCCTGCTGCTCCTGCTCGGGTACGCCTTCTCCTGGATCGGGGCCCTGATCGGCCTGTCGGTGCGCACCCCGGAGGCGGCCACCTCGGGCGGGCTGATCTGGCTGTTCCCGCTGACGTTCATCTCGAACGCCTTCGTCCCGGCCGAGAACATGCCGACCTTCCTGCGGCACATCGCGGAGTGGAACCCCTTCAGCGCGACCGTCCAGGCGGCCCGCGAGCTGTTCGGGAACCTCCCCGAGGGGTACCCGGTCTCGCAGGCGTGGCCGATGCAGCACGCGGTGCTCGCGTCGGTCCTGTGGTCCGTGCTGATCGTCGTGGTCTTCCGCACCCTGGCCGTGCGCAAGTACCGCTCGGCGACCGCCTGACGCACGACCGCCAGACGCACGGAGCCCCCGCCGGACCAGGTCCGGCGGGGGCTCTCGGGCGGGTCTCCCGAAGGAGTGATCAGCCGGTGAAGGGCTTGACGGCCAGGATCTTGACCGCGGCCTTCTTGCCGTTCGGCAGCTCGTACTCGGCGTCCTCGCCGATCTTCTTGTCCATCACACCGCTGCCCAGCGGGGACTGCGGGGAGTAGGTCTCGAAGTCCGAGGAGGCGTACTCGCGGGAGGCCAGCAGGAACTCCAGGGTGTCGTCCTCGTCGCCGTCGAAGGCGATGGTGACGAGGGTGCCGGGGGCCACCACGCCGTCGGAGGCGGGGGCGGTGCCGACCTTGGCCTTCTCCAGGAGCTGCGTGAGCTGGCGTACGCGCAGCTCCATCTTGCCCTGCTCCTCCTTGGCCGCGTGGTAACCGCCGTTCTCACGCAGGTCGCCCTCCTCGCGGGCGGCCGCGATCTTGACCGCGATCTCCGTGCGTGCGGGACCAGAGAGGTAGTCCAGCTCGGCCTTCAGCTGGTCGTACGCCGCCTGGGTCAGCCAGGTGACGCTCTCGCTCGTCTGGGTCACGGGTGCTCCTCGTCGGTACAGGGACTTCGTCGGTACGGGGGACTGCACAGTCGCCCACAGCGCGGTGGGCGAAACCACGAGCCTAACAATTCGGGAAGAAAAGGGGGAGGACACACTGCGTACGAAGTGTGTCATCGAGGTTCTCCAGGGCCCGGAAGCGGTGAGGGCGCGGCCCTCGGCCCGAGACCGTTCCGTCCGCCGGCCCGGCGGGTCCCGGCGGGCTTAGGCGGGTCCCCGCGGGTCTCAGCCCTCGGTCGGGGCGGCCTGGCAGCCGATCAGCTCGACCATGGTGGCCCGTGCGGTGGTCTTGAGGGTGACCACCTCGTCCACGCGCTTCTCGCCGGCGGGGATGGTGAAGTCGGCCCGGCCCACCTCGGTGTGGTCCTCGTCCTGGGAGCTGAGGGTGCAGACGCCGACGACGGAGGCGTCCTTGCGGACCTCCAGGTGCACCTTGACCTCGGAAGCGGAGGCGATCTTGAACTTGATCACCTCGGCGCTGACGGCCTGACCGCCGACGTAGTCCCAGCCGATCCAGCCGACCACGGCCAGCAGGACAACCCCGAGCCCGGACCCGACGATCTTGAGCTTCCGGTCCGCACGCTCGTCCGCCGACCGGCCGTACCGGCCCTCGGGGAGCCCTTCGCGCACCGCGCTCATGATCGTTTCCTCTCGCCGGTGAGGTGAGGCACCCCTGGAATTTTCCGCCCCCCGGTTCGGTCACTATAGAAGCCAGTCTCGTGCCCAATCACAGAGGATCCTGTCTTGACCGAGCAGCTTCGCCTGATGGCAGTCCACGCCCACCCCGACGACGAGTCGAGCAAGGGCGCGGCCACCATGGCCAAGTACGTGTCCGAGGGGGTGCCCGTGCTGGTGGTGACGTGCACCGGCGGTGAGCGGGGCTCCGTGCTGAACCCCAAGCTCCAGGGGGACACGTACATCGAGGAGAACATCCACGCCGTCCGCGCCAAGGAGATGGACGAGGCCCGCGAGATCCTCGGCGTCGAGCAGGAGTGGCTCGGCTACGTGGACTCGGGCCTGCCCGAGGGCGACCCGCTGCCGCCGCTGCCCGAGGGCTGCTTCGCGCTCGCGGACGTCGACGAGGCCGCCGGAGAGCTGGTGAAGAAGATCCGTGCCTTCAAGCCGCAGGTCATCACCACCTACGACGAGAACGGCGGCTACCCGCACCCCGACCACATCATGACCCACAAGATCTCGATGGTGGCCTTCGACGGAGCGGCCGACACCGAGAAGTTCCCGGAGGCCGAGTACGGCCCGGCCCACCAGCCGCACAAGCTGTACTACAACCAGGGCTTCAACAAGCCGCGCACGATCGCCCTGCACGAGGCGCTCCTCGCGCGCGGCCTGGAGTCCCCCTACGGCGAGTGGCTGGAGCGGTGGAAGGAGTTCGAGCGCAAGGAGCGGACGCTGACGACGCACGTCCCCTGCTCCGACTTCTTCGAGATCCGTGACAAGGCGCTCATCGCCCACCGCACGCAGATCGACCCGGACGGCGGCTGGTTCCGCGTCCCGATGGAGATCCAGAAGGAGGTCTGGCCCACGGAGGAGTACGAGCTGGCGAAGTCGCTCGTCGACACTTCCCTCCCCGAGTCCGACCTCTTCGCGGGCATCCGGGAGAATGCATGGACATGAGCGCTACGCAGGCAGCAGTCACCCAGCTCCTTCCCCTGGCCGCCGACACCTTCGACAAGAACAAGGTGACCCCCGGGATCCTCGGGTTCATCGTGTTCGCGGCCCTCGCCCTCGGCGTGTGGGGCCTGATGAAGTCGATGAGCCGGCACATGGGCCGCGTCGACTTCCAGGAGGCCCCCGAGCGGGCTTCCGCCGGCTCCCCGGCCGCGGACGGCGCGAAGACCCCGTAGGACCGCCCCGCTCGCACGCCCCGCGGGGCCACCCGCGCGGAGACCGCCGCCCCACCACACGGGTACCGGGGCGGGGCGGCGGCTTCCGCGCGGGCGCGGGCAGCCGTGCTTCCGTGCCCGTGCTCCCGTACGCGCTTCCGCCTACGGTGACGGGACGCCCATGATCTCGCGGGAGTGGAGGTTCGGGACCATGCCCAGGCGCCAGGCCTGCCAGCCCTCGGCCGGGTCCACGCCCCGACCCAGGACCACCGTGTAGGCCTCCAGGCAGTCCTCCAGCCGGGCGTCGCGCAGCGGGTGCCGGGCCTGCGACAGCCGGGTCAGTTCCCCGCGGGCCTCCTCCAGGGCGTTCGGGGTCGCGTACGGCAGGACCGTGCAGCGCAGGAAGCGGGCCCAGTCCTCGCCGCGCCGGTCGCCGTACGAGACGAACAGCCGGGTCGCCTCCTCGCACAGCGCGACCGCCTGCGGCAGCCGCCCGTTGCCCGCGTCGATCACCGCCAGCTCCAGGCAGGTCCAGCCCTCGCCGTGGGCCAGCCCGATCCGGCGGAAGTCGGCCCGCGCGTCCACCAGCAGCTGCCGGGCGAATCCCGAGTTGCGCAGGTTCCCCGTCTGGGCCGCCCGCTGGTCGCGGGTGACCCGGCCCGAGTGGTGGCGGGCGTGCGCCAGGCCGTACACGTCCCGCATCCGCGAGAACATCGTCCGGGCCCGCTCCAGCTCCCGCACCGCCTCGTCCCGCTCCCCGGCCTCCTCCAGGGCCTGCCCCAGGTAGTACAGGGTCCACGCCTCGCCCCGCGCGTCCTCCGCCAGCCGGTGTCGGGCCAGCGCGTCGCGCAGCCGCTCCAACGCCGGGTCCGGATCCCCGTCGACCACCCGGGCCCGACCCAGCTGGGTCAGCGCCCAGGCCTCGCCGCGGTCGTCGCGGGTGCGCCCGTACAGCTCCAGGGCCAGGCCCAGCTCCGCCTCGGCCCCCGCCACGTCCCCCCTGCGCAGGTGGACCTGACCCAGCTGGAAGTGCGCCCAGGCCTCGCCGTGGACGCTCTCGCTCTCCCGGTGCAGGGCCAGCGACCGCTCCAGCAGGTGCGCGGCCTCCGCCAGCCGGCCCCGGTCCCGTTCCACCGCCGCCAACGCGTGCAGTCCCCAGGCCCGGTCCCCGGCCAGCTCCTCCGGCTCCTGCAGGACGAGCGCCTCGCGGATCCGGGTCGCCGCCTCCGGCAGGTTTCCCTGGTGGTGGAGGGTGATCCCCAGGGAGACCAGCGCCATGCCGGCGGCGGCCTCCTGCCGGTCCTCCTTGTACTGGTCCACCAGCGAGGTCAGGGTGGTGCGGGACTTGTCCAGCTCCCCGAGCTGACGCGCCGCGATACCCGTACGCCACTGCACGGAACGGTTCAGGCGACCCTCGTCCACCGCCCGCGTCAGCTCGTTGATCTCACCGAGCCGGTACAGGTCCCCCCGCAACAGGCAGAAGTCGCAGAGCGCGCCCAACAGGTCCAGCACCACCTGCCGGTCCACGCCCTCCGAGTTCCGCAGCGCCGCCGTGATGAAGCTGGACTCCTCGTCCAGCCAGCGCAGTGCCGCGTCCAGCGAGGCGAAGCCGTGCCCGCCGAAGTGGTTGGCGCGCGTCGACATCTTCCCGTCGACCATCCGGATCACCGAGTCCGCGAGTTGCGCGTAGTCCCGGATCAGTCGCTCGTGCGCCGCCGCCGACTCGGCCCGGTCCTCGTCGGCCGTCAGCCGCGCCGCCGCGTACGCGCGCACCGCGTCGTGCATCCGGTAGCGCTCCCCGCGTACGAGGTCCAGCAGCCCGGCATCGGCCAGCTCGCCCAGCAGCCGCCCGGCCTCCACCCGGTCCGCGTCCACCAGGGCCGCCGCCGCGGCGGCCCCGAGGGAGGCCCGCCCGGCCAGGGTGAGCCGCCGCAGCAGGCGGCGCCGCTCCTCGGGCAGGCGGGCGTAGGCCAGGTCCAGGGCGTGCTCCAGGGAGGCGGCGGCCCCGTCCGAGGCCCGCGCCGAGCCGATCGGAGCCAGCACGCGCAGCGCCAGCGGCAACCCGGCGGCCAGCTCCAGCAGCGCGGCCTCCCCGGCCGCCGGGCGCCCGCCGGTCTGCCCGGCGCGCAGCACCTCGGCGGCATCCGGCTCCGCCAGGCGCGCCACCGGCACCTGGTGCACCCAGGCTGCCAGGTCGGGCGGCAGCTCCAGCGGCGCCCGCGCGGTGACCAGCACCAGGCTCTCGGAGCGCTCCGGCACCAGCGCGCGGACCTGCTCGGGATCCACCGCGTCGTCCAGGACCACCGTCACCGGGAGCCCCCGCAGGTGCTGGTGGTACAGCTCGCCCAGCCGGCGCACCTGCTGCTCCGCCGAGGCCCCCTCGCGGAAGAGCAGCTGCTCGCGCGGGGCCCCCAGCCGGTTCAACAGGTGCAGCAGGGCCTCCCGCGTGGACAGCGGAGCCTCCCCGGGCGCGGTGGAACCCCGCAGGTCCACCAGGCACGCCCCGCGGAACTGGTCGCGCAGGACGTGCGCCGCCCGCAGGGCCAGGGCCGTGCGCCCCGCCCCGGGCTCCCCGTGCAGGACCACGACCACCGGCCGGGTCTCCGTACTGGCCCGGGCCGCCTGCACGAACTGCGCGATCCGGGTCAGCTCGGCCCGACGGCCCGCGAAGACGGCTCCCGCGTCCGGGAGTTGCCCGAAGGAGTGCTCCAGCACGGCCCGCCTGCGGGCCTCCGCGCTGCGGTCGGAGCGGCCGCCCGGCGGGCGCGCGGATCCGGCGAGGGCCGTCCCGGGCCCGGACCGGGATCCGGACCCCGACCCGGATCCGGTCGCCGAGCCGATGCCGATGCCGGATCCGGACCCGGCGCCGGTCGAGGCGCCGCCACCGCCCGGGCCCGTCCCGTTGACCCCGCCGTTCACCCCGCCGTTGACCGAGGCCCGGCCGCGCGCGGGGGTGCGTACCGCCGTCGCCATCAGGCGCCGCTGCTCCAGGAAGGGGCGTACCCCGCGCACCTCCAGCGCCGTCAGCCACTGCAACCTCAGCTGCTGGGGACCGCCCGGGCGGCCCGCGGCCCCGGCCCGGCGGTTCGCCGCCGGCAGGTGCGCGGCGGTCACCTTCACCACCGTCGTCGCCGCCCCCGCGACGCCCACGACGACGCCCGCGCCGAGCGCGGTCCCGCCCGAGACGCCGAGGGACAGGTCGGCCCCGGCCGCGGCGACGGCCGCGACCGCCGTCACCCACAGGGCCGTCGAGGTGTTCCCGCGCCGGAAGGCCTCCCCGAGGGTCTGCGACCCGGCCGCGATCTCGTCCACGGCCGCCACGTACGCCGCGTACTCCTCGGCGGCGGCCCCGGCGATCGTGTCCAGGGACTCCACGCCGAGTGCGAGCAGGGCCTCCTTATCGACGGGCGTCCCCGAACCGGCCGCCCGCCGGGCCTCTTCCTCCACGGCCCGCTCCAGCACCCGTTCGGCCTCGACACGATGGTTGTCCCGCATCGGCATCCTCCTCGCAGAGCTCCCCATCGGAGTGCAAGTGTCCTGCGGGACTGCCATCGGCGCGAGGAATCTGAGCTATTTCAGAGGGAGTTGGAGTGTATTCGGTCACATAGGGTGGTCCGATGGCCAGACACCGGTGGGCGTGGGCACTGTGCGCGGCGATCCTGTCGCTGCCGGCGACCGGATGCCAACAGGCGCCGCCCGCGCCGGGATTCGCCCTGACCTACGAGGAGCCGGACGCCGCCGACCGCGACGCCCGCCGCTTCCTGCGCGACGGACGGATCGCCGAGTCGGCCCTCGCCGAACTCAACGCCTACGTCGACCTCCCGCACCGGGTCGCCGTCGTCGCCCGCTCCTGCCGGGGCGAAGGCACCGGCTACGACCCCGACACCCGCCGCATCGAGCTCTGCTACGACGACCTGGCCGAGGAACGCGCGCTGTTCGACCCCGCCGGCGGCGTCGGCGACGGGCAGGTGGCGGAGCTGGTGCGCGAGACCCTCCACCACGAGGCGGGCCACGCCCTCGTCGACGCGCTGCGCCTGCCGGTCGACGGCGACCGGGCCGAGGAGGCCTCCGCCGACGACTTCGCGCGCCTGGTGCTGCTGCGCGCCGGCCCCGCGGGCGAGGCCGCCCTCCTGACCGCCGCCCGCGCCTACGACCTGGGGGCCATCGCCGACCCCGTCCCCGACCCGGCGGACGAGCACGCCCCGGCGGCGGACCGCGCCCGGGGCCACCGCTGCGCGGTCCACGTCGAGGCCCCGCAGCGCCATCCGGAGCTCGCCACACCCGACCGAGCGGACTGCGCCGGCGCCTGGCGGGCGGCCCGCGACGGCTGGATCCGCGCCCTCGCCCCGCTGCTCAGGTGACGGGGCCCACCCGGTCGCGCCACCGCCGGAACAACGTCTCCGGGTCCCCGCTGTACGCCCACGGCAGGATCGTCGCCCGGTTGTCCAACAGGGCGAAGACCGGCCCCGCCGCGTCCTCCATCCCGGCGTGGACCAGCCCGTGCGCGAGGTGGTTGAGGTCGGCGACGTCCTGGGCCGACTCGCCCGTGCGCCCCCCGATCCACTTCCCCAGCGCCTCCCGCAGGTCCCACCGCGCCCGGTCGCCGCTCCAGTGCGTGGACAACCCGATCGAGCCGCGCCCCTCGGTCTCCTGGAGGTGGCGGTAGTGCTCGGCCCGCGCCACCTGCGGCAGTACGGCCAACGGACAGCCCGGCGGCGCGTAGACGGCCGCGTCCCAGGCGAAGTTGTACGCCTCCCCGGGCGAGCCGTGCCAGCGCGCGGACAGGTAGCGCAGCGCCTGGTGGTGGCCCTCGCGGTGGAAGGGGTCGCGGGCGCGCAACTCGCGCCACCAGTGGCCCGTGTTCGAATCCCCGCCCTCGTACAGCCGGGCCAGGGTCACGAGGGAGACGTACGGGTGCGGGTCGGCCGGAGCCAGTTCGCAGGCCGTCAGACAGACCCGGGCCACCCGGTCGAGCCCGTCCCGCCCCGGCGTCGACCCGTCCCGCGCCAGGGCGAACGCCCGCATCACCTCCGTCTCCGCGCGCAGCACCGCCGCGTCCGGATCGGTGGGGTCCGCGGCCTGCCACACGTCGACCGTCCGCCGGTCGGCCGCCGCGTCCGCGAGCAGCCGTACGCGGTGCGAGCGCCGGTCCCAGTCCGTGCCGGGCTGCTCCGCGAGCAGGTCGCGGGCTCCCTCCCAGCGCCCCAGCACCATGTCCTGGCAGGCCTCCTCCAACGGGCGGTCGCCGTAGGTGCGGTCGTAGACCGGAGCGCCGGAACGGCGTCGGAGCCAGGCGGACATGCGCACTCCTCGGGGGTGGGGGAGGTGGTCGGGAGGTCCCGGACCGGGGTCAGAAGTCGCTCAGCACACCCGTGCGCCCCCGGGCCGCGCCACGCCCCTGGGCGGCGGCGAACCCGGGCCCGCCCTGCGACTCCCCGCCGGAGGGCTCCCGTTCGGGATCCAACGGCCTCGGCCGGAAGTACGCCTCGCCCCGCATCCGGGCCGCGGCCATGGGCACCACCCCCAGGGCGAGCGCCCCGAGGCCGATCGCGAGCGCGGAGCCGGACAGCTCCGGCAGGGACATCGCGAAGATCCACGCCATGAACAGGGCCCCGCCCAGCGGCCACAGCCCGACGAAGAGGAACGTGCCCGCTGAGCGGAAGAGCACCCTGCGGTGCGCGACCACCGCCGACAGGCCGGCAAGGGCGTAGTAGAAGGCGATGTGCAGGCCGATCCCGCTGACCGCGTCCCGGACGAACCGCTCTCCGGACCCGGCCCGGGCCGCCGCCGCGACCAGCAGCAGGGCCACCGCCGCCACCGAGGCCGTCGCCAGGGCGGGGGTCCGCCAGGTGCGGTGGATCCGGCCCAGCGCGCTCGGCACCGTACGGTCGCGGCCCATCGCGAAGAGGGTCCGGGTGGCCTGGAGCATGCTGGTCTCCAGGGTGGCCACCATCGACAGCAGCACCGCGAGCACGAGCAGCCGCCCGCCCCAGCCCGGCCAGACGGCCTCGCCCAGCTCGGACAGGTACCCGTCGGGGTTGCTCCGCACCGCGTCCGGGCCGATGACGGTGAGGGTCGCCACCGTGAACAGGGCGAACACCGTAAAGGAGGTCACCACGCCGACCAGCCCGCCCACCCCGAAGGACCGACGGCCGCCCCGCGTCTCCTCGTTGAGGTTCCCGGCCACGTCCCAGCCCCAGTAGGCCACCCCCGCGACCAGCGCCCCGGCGACGAAGCCGTGCGAGGCGTCGAAGTGCCCGAAGCCGAACCAGGACGCCGAGAACTCGGGCCCCTTCCCGTGGCGCACCAGGGCCGCCACCGCGAAGACGAGGAGCAGCGCGAGCTGCGCGCCGGTGATGATCCGCCGGGCGTTCGGGCCGATCCGCGCGCCCAGCGCCACCACGACCGCCATCACCACCACCCACCCGGCGCCCACGGCCGTGGCCGGCCCGGTCCGGGCGGCGAGGGCCGGGTCGACGAGGGCGAGGGTAGCGGCGCCGGCGGGCAGGGTCGCGGAGACGAGGAAGGCGGTGGCGGCGACGACCAGCGCCCAACCGCCGAGGAACCCGAGGAAGGGGTGCAGCGCCCGCGCCGCCCAGGAGTACGTGGCCCCGGCGTTGACGTCGAGCCGGCCCAGGTGCCGGAAGGCGAGCGCGATCCCGATCATCGGCAGCGCGCAGTACAGCAACACGGCCGGCCCGGCGACCCCGACGGTGGCGATGAGCGCGGGAAGCGTGGCGGCGACGGTGTAGGCGGGTCCGCAGCCCGCGACGGCCATGACCGCGGAGTCGAAGGTCCCCAACGTCCCGGCCCGCAGCCCGCCTCCGTCATCGTGACGGGCCCTCTTGCTCACGCGGTGCTCCTTCCGGTGGTGTCACAGGGCCAAGATCTTGCCGACGCCTCCGGGCTCGCACAAGGCCTACTCTTCGGTTTCTTTTGTGGATCGCCATCCAGGCCAACGAAAACAATGACTTCACGCCTCTCGCCCTACGGATTTCGTCGCCACCCCATCCACCCCCCACGCCCGGCCCACCGGTGGACGCGGCCGATGGATTGGGCGCATGCCGAACCGCCTCGCGAACGAGACCTCGCCGTACCTGCTCCAGCACGCCGACAACCCGGTCGACTGGTGGCCCTGGTCGCCCGAGGCGTTCGCAGAGGCCCGCGAGCGCGGGGTGTCGATCCTCCTCAGCGTCGGCTATTCGAGCTGCCACTGGTGCCCATAGATGAACACAAGCGGGTAGTCCTGACCTGGGATGTTTCCGGAGAGTGTTGACGTGGATGCTTATGGTGCGCGACTGGGGCAGGGCATCAACGCTCGGACTGGGGATCAGCACCCCCGCTGCTCTTACTGGGCCGGCACACCCGTAGTGGATCCCGTGCGGGGCCGTGGCAGCCCCATATTCTGAGAGGCGACAGGAAGGAGCCGTTGATGAGCGTCGACGCGGTCATGCACGCCGAGTTCCCCGCCGGGTACGTGGTCTTCTTCGGTACCGATGGGAAGGTGATCATGACTCCGCGGAGCTTTGAGCACTCCAGCACGATCAAGTCGATGCAGATCGACTCGCTCTCGCTCGGCCGGCACGCGAAGACCGCCTCCGACGTCTACCTGGACTTCCCGGCCGATGAGAACTCCGCCCCGGACTTCGCGATCCTGCGGGAGGACGCCCAGCGACAGGGCAAGCGCTACGGCTTTGAGGACGTGCTGCTGATCGCCGAGGTGGTGTCCGTCTCCTCCGCGCGCAAGGACTACGACGACTGCACCGCGAAGTACGGCCGCTACGGCATCCCGGTCTACGTGGTGGTGGACCCGTACGCCGCGGAGGTCGTCGTCCACACCCAGCCCACCGGCTTCGGCTACATCGCGGCTCACACGCACAAGTACGGCTCGGGCAAGCTGCCCATCGAGCTGGCCGACGGGCGGACCTACACCCTCGACCTGGACGAACTGCCCCGGCCCGAGTTGGACACCCGCTGACCGAATAGCGGAGGCCGGCCCGCGCTTCCGCGAACCAGGGGTCCTACGCGTGCGTGGACCGGGTCCGGCGGCGCCGGTCTACCGCTCCGTACGGCGCAGGAACTGCCGGCCCAATACACCCAGGGCGAGCGTCTGCACGATGGGGGTGCTGTGATTCTTACCCCGCAACCGGGTTGCGATGGCGGGCTTCGCGCGGTGACCCGGCCGGGTGGGGTGCCGTGGGCGGGTCCGGGGGTGCTCGTAAGCGAGGATGGGCGGCATGTCGAACCGCCTCGCGAACGAGACCTCGCCCTACCTGCTCCAGCACGCCGACAATCCCGTCGACTGGTGGCCCTGGTCGCCGGAGGCGTTCGCGGCGGCGCGGGAGCGGGGGGTGCCCGTGCTGCTCAGCGTCGGGTACTCCAGCTGCCACTGGTGCCACGTGATGGCGCACGAGTCCTTCGAGGACGAACTGGCCGCCGCCTACATGAACGAACACTTCGTCAACATCAAGGTCGACCGCGAAGAGCGCCCCGACATCGACGCCGTCTACATGGAGGCCGTGCAGGCTGCCACCGGCCAGGGCGGCTGGCCCATGACCGTGTTCCTGACCGGGGAGGCCGAGCCCTTCTACTTCGGGACCTACTTCCCGCCCGAGCCCCGGCACGGGATGCCCTCCTTCACGCAGGTCCTCGAAGGCGTCCGGACCGCCTGGGTCGGCCGGCCCGAGGAGGTCGCCGAGGTGGCGCAGCGCATCGTGCGCGACCTGGCCGGGCGTCAGCTCGACTACGGCAAGGCCGAGATGCCCGGCGCCGAGGAACTGGCCGGCGCGCTGCTCGGGCTGACGCGCGAGTACGACTCCGTCCGAGGAGGCTTCGGCGGGGCGCCGAAGTTCCCGCCGTCCATGGCGTTGGAGTTCCTGCTGCGCCATCACGCCCGCACCGGCTCCGAGGGCGCCCTCCAGATGGCCGCCGACACCTGCGAGGCGATGGCCCGGGGCGGGATCTACGACCAGTTGGGCGGCGGGTTCGCGCGGTACGCCGTGGACCGGGAGTGGATCGTCCCGCACTTCGAGAAGATGCTCTACGACAACGCGCTGCTGTGCCGGGTGTACGCGCACCTGTGGCGCACGACCGGATCGGATCTCGCCCGGCGGGTGGCGTTGGAGACCGCGGACTTCATGGTCCGCGAACTGCGCACCGAACAGGGCGGTTTCGCCTCCGCCCTGGACGCCGACAGCGAGGAGCCGCTGAGCGGGAAGCACGTCGAGGGGGCCTACTACGCCTGGACCCCCGCGCAACTCGACGAGGTGCTCGGCGAGGCCGACGGGGCCCTGGCCCGCGCGTACTTCGGGGTCACCGAGGAGGGCACCTTCGAGCACGGCACGTCCGTGCTCCAGCTCCCCGCGGACGGCCCGGCCGTCGAGCCGGAGCGGATCGCCGGAATCAAGGAACGGCTCCTCGCGGCCCGCGCCGAGCGCCCCGCGCCCGGCCGGGACGACAAGATCGTGGCCGCCTGGAACGGCCTGGCCGTCGCCGCGCTCGCCGAGTGCGGGGCCTTCTTCGACCGGCCCGACCTGGTCGAGCGGGCCACGGAGGCCGCCGACCTCCTCGTGCGCGTTCACATGGACGGCGCCGCCCGCCTCGCCCGCACCAGCCGTGACGGCCGCGTCGGCCCCAACGCCGGGGTGCTGGAGGACTACGGCGACGTCGCCGAGGGGTTCCTGACGCTGGCCGCCGTCACCGGGGAAGGGGTCTGGCTGGAGTTCGCCGGCTTCCTCGTCGACCTGGTCATGGCCCGCTTCACCGCCGAGGACGGCTCCCTCTACGACACCGCGCACGACGCCGAACAGCTGATCAGGCGCCCGCAGGACCCCACCGACACCGCCGCCCCCTCCGGTTGGACCGCCGCCGCCGGGGCGCTGCTCTCGTACGCCGCGCACACCGGCTCGGGGCCCCACCGGGAGGCGGCCGAGCGGGCGCTCGGGGTGGTGCAGGCCCTCGGGCCGCGCGCCCCGCGCTTCATCGGGCACGGGCTCGCGGTGGCGGAGGCGCTCGTGGACGGGCCGCGCGAGGTGGCCGTCGTGGGACACGCCGACGATCCGGCGCGGGCCGAGCTGCACCGGACGGCGCTGCTGGGCACGGCTCCCGGGGCGGTCGTGGCCGTCGGAGTGCCGCGGGAGGCGGACGGCAGCGGCGGGGAGTTCCCCCTCCTTGCCGACCGCCCGCTCCTGGGCGACCTCCCGACGGCGTACGTGTGCCGGCACTTCGTCTGCGCGCGGCCCACGACGGAACCCGGTGAACTGGCCGAGCAGTTGGGCGCGACGCGCACCTGAATCCCGTCGAGACCCCGGTGCGCCCCGAGCGGTGGGGCCGTAGCGACGTCCCGGCGAACCCGTGCGTCCTCGTCGGCGACGCGCTCCGGCTCGGAGCTGTTCACCGCGGAGTGGCACCCGCGGGGGGCGCCGTCCGGTTCTACAGGGCGGAGCTGGAGACGACCTCGGCCCGGCCCCGGCCTCCGCCCGCGGCGCGGGTGAGGGCCGCGTCGAGATCGTCGAGATCCGCCGCACCGACCGCGAGACCGGGAGCTGAGCGCCATGAGCGAGGACCTGTGGCACCGCCACGCGCCGGGTGATCCGAAAACCGCCGCCGCGCGGGCTCCGGCCGCAGGCGGCGTGACGGTGATCATCCCGACCCGCAACGAGGCGGCGGGCGTGGTGGAGTTGCTCGTGCGGCTGCGCGAGGCGCTGCCCGCCGGACGGGAGTGGGAGGTGCTGTTCGTCGACGACTCCACTGACGACACCCCCGCCGTCATCGAGCGGGCCGCCGCCGACTGCCCCTTCCCCGTCGACGTCCTGCGCCGCGAGAGCCCCGAAGGCGGTACCGGCGGGGCCGTCGTCGCCGGGATCGCCCGCGCCGGATCCGACTGGATCGTCGTCATGGACGCCGACCTGCGACATCCGCCCCATCTGGTCCTCGAACTCGTCGACGAGGGCGTGCGCACCGGCGCCGACCTCGTCGTCGCCACCCGTCGCCTGCCCGGCGTCGGTGGCGACGGGCGCGCGGGACTCGCCGGCAGCCGCCGCGTCGTCGTCTCGCGGGCCGCGAACTGGCTGGCCAAGGGGCTGTTCCCGCGCGCCCTGAGCGGGATCGGCGACCCGACGAGCGGCTTCTTCGCGGTGCGCCGCTCCGCCCTCACCGCCGTCACCGCCGAAGCCCCCCGACCCGCCGAAGCCCCCCGACCCGCCGGGGCCCGGCGACCGCTCGGCCACGAGGTCCTGCTGGAGTTGGCCGTCCGGTGCCGCCCCGCCCGCAGGGCGGAGGTCCCGTTCGTCCGACGGGACCGGTACGCGGGGGAGTCCGGGCCCACCGTCCGCGAGGGGTTGCGCTTCCTCGCGCACCTGGCCGCCCTGCGGTCCGCGAGCCCGCTCGCCCGGATGATCGGCTTCGGGCTGGTCGGGCTCTCCGGGTTCGTCCCCAACCTGGCCGCGCTCTGGCTGCTCACCCACGCCGGGATCCAGTACCTCGCCGCCGAGGTGCTCGCCAACCAGGCCGGGGTGCTGTGGAACTTCCTCCTCATCGAGACTCTGCTCTTCCGCGACCGCCGCCACCACCGTCACTGGGCGGACCGGCTCGGCCGCTTCGCGCTCCTCGCCAACGCCGACCTGCTGCTGCGCATCCCGCTCATCGCGCTGTTCGTCGCGAAGCTCGGCCTCGGGGTGCTGCCGGCGACGGCCCTCGCGCTCGTGACCACCTTCGTGCTGCGCTTCGCCGCCACCGAAGCCCTGGTCTACCTGCCGCGAGGCCCGCGCGACGCGGCGGCCGACCCCGAGGGGTGAGCGCCGGTCAGGGGGGCGCCGGACGGCGAACGGCCCCGGCCCCGGCGGAATCCGCCGGGGCCGGGGCCGTTCGCCCGTGCCGGTCTCAGTGTGAGTAGGCGGCCATCGAGATGCCGACGTAGTGGGCCACGAAGGCGGCCAGCGTCAGCAGGTGGAAGACCTCGTGGAAGCCGAAGAAGCGCGGGGAGGGGTTGGGGCGCTTCATCCCGTAGATGACCCCGCCCGCGCTGTAGAGCAGACCGCCGACGATCACCAGCACCAGGACGGCGATCCCGCCGGTCCGCATGAAGTCGGGCAGGAAGAACACCGCCGCCCAACCCATCGCGATGTAGCACGGGGTGTACAGCCAGCGCGGGGCGCCGACCCAGAAGACGCGGAAGGCGATGCCGGCGGCGGCCGCGATCCACACCGCCCACAGCAGGGTCCGCCCGGTGGAGTCCGGGAGCAGCAGGACGGTCAGCGGCGTGTACGTGCCGGCGATGATCAGGAAGATGTTGGCGTGGTCGAGGCGCCGGAGGATGGCCTCGCCGCGCGGCCCCCACGTACCGCGGTGGTAGACGGCGCTGACTCCGAAGAGCAGGCAGGCGGTGAGGACGTACACCCCGCAGGCCACGCGCGCCCGGGTGGACTCCGTGAACGCCATCAGGACCAGGCCCGCGACCACCACCGCGGGGAACATCGCGGTGTGCAGCCAGCCGCGCATCAGTGGCTTGGCTTCCAGAGTGGCCTCGGCGGCTTCGAGGACCTGGACGACCGGGGAGGCTCCGGCGGCCGGTTCGGCGGCGGCGTCAGAAGTCATGGCCACATGCTACCTACGGTTGCGTAGGTTTCCGTCAGTCCTCTTTACGGAAGATTGACGGACGTGGCGATGCTCACGTGAGAGGCCCCCTGGACATATGGGCATACGCACCGGATGATCAGATGAGTGCGGTCGGCACCGGATGAGCGGAGCGCGAAGCGTCCGGGTCGCAGCCCCCACGGGGCAACACCAAACAAACCCCTCAACAAGGAGCAATCGTGGCGCGCGACAACGCGGCTCCCACTTCCATCCCGACGACTCACCAGGAGCTGATCTCCTGGGTGGACGAGATCGCCGCCCTGACCCAGCCGGACCGTGTCGTCTGGTGCGACGGTTCCGAGGCCGAGTACGAGCGCCTGTGCGAGGAGCTCGTCGCCAAGGGCACCTTCAAGAAGCTGGACGAGGCGAAGCGCCCGAACTCGTACTACGCGGCCTCCGACCCCTCCGACGTCGCGCGCGTCGAGGACCGGACCTTCATCTGCTCCGAGAAGGAGGAGGACGCGGGCCCGACCAACCACTGGAAGGCCCCTTCCGAGATGAAGGAGATCTTCGCGGGGGACCAGGGCATCTTCCGCGGCTCCATGAAGGGTCGGACGATGTACGTCGTCCCCTTCTGCATGGGCCCCCTCGGCTCCGAGCTCTCCGCGATCGGCGTCGAGATCACCGACTCCGCCTACGTCGCGGTCGCCATGCGCACCATGACCCGCATGGGCAAGGCCGTCCTCGACGAACTCGGCACCGACGGCTTCTTCGTCAAGGCCGTCCACACCCTCGGCGCTCCGCTCGCCGAGGGTCAGCAGGACGTCGCCTGGCCCTGCAACACCACCAAGTACATCTCGCACTTCCCCGAGAGCCGCGAGATCTGGTCCTTCGGCTCCGGCTACGGCGGCAACGCCCTCCTCGGCAAGAAGTGCTACGCCCTGCGCATCGCCTCCGTCATGGCCCGCGACGAGGGCTGGCTCGCCGAGCACATGCTCATCCTCAAGCTCACCCCGCCGGCGGGCGAGTCCGAGGGCCCGAAGTACATCGCCGCCGCCTTCCCCTCCGCCTGCGGCAAGACGAACCTCGCCATGCTGGAGCCCACGATCCCCGGCTGGACCGTCGAGACCGTCGGTGACGACATCGCCTGGATGCGCTTCGGCGAGGACGGCCAGCTGTACGCGATCAACCCCGAGGCCGGCTTCTTCGGCGTGGCCCCCGGCACCGGCGAACACACCAACGCCAACGCCATGAAGACCATGTACGCCAACACCGTCTTCACCAACGTCGCGCTCACCGACGACGGCGACGTGTGGTGGGAGGGCATGACCGAGACCTCGCCCGCCCACCTCACGGACTGGAAGGGCAACGACTGGACCCCGGACTCGCAGAGCCCGGCCGCCCACCCCAACGCCCGCTTCGCCGTCCCCGCCTCCCAGTGCCCGACGATCGCCCCCGAGTGGGAGGACCCCAAGGGCGTCCCGATCTCCGCGATCCTCTTCGGCGGTCGCCGCGCCTCCGCCGTCCCGCTGGTCACCGAGTCCTTCGACTGGAACCACGGCGTCTTCATCGGCTCGAACATCGCCTCCGAGAAGACCGCCGCCGCCGAGGGCAAGGTCGGCGAACTGCGCCGCGACCCCTTCGCCATGCTGCCGTTCTGCGGCTACAACATGGGCGACTACATGGGTCACTGGATCGACGTCGCCAAGGGCAAGGACCAGTCGAAGCTCCCGAAGATCTACTACGTGAACTGGTTCCGCAAGAACGACGCGGGCAAGTTCGTGTGGCCCGGCTTCGGCGAGAACAGCCGCGTCCTGAAGTGGATCGTCGGCCGACTCGACGGCACCGCCGAGGGCGTCGAGACCCCCATCGGCGTCCTGCCGACCCTGGAGTCCCTCGACACCGACGGCCTGGACCTCCCCACCGCCGACCTGGAGTTCCTCCTCGCGGTCGACAAGGAGATCTGGCGCGACGAGGCCGCCCTGGTCCCCGAGCACCTGAACACCTACGGCGACCACACCCCCAAGGAGCTGTGGGACCAGTACCACGCGCTCGTCGAGCGCCTGGGCTGATCCCCGCCCCACCCCCCCAGAACCGCGGCCGGCTGTCCCCGGCCGAGGACCGACGCGGGATGCCCCGACCTAGGGCTCCCCGCGACCTTCCAAATAGGTCGTGTGCGTCTGCTGACGGCGGGCCTCCACATCGTGGAGGTCCGCCGTCACGCGTTCCGCCTCCTCGAACAACACCGACAGCTGGCGTTCCAGGTGCCGCTCCGGAGATTCCCCGCCCGGCGTCAACCTCGTCCACCAGCGGGTCCGGTTGTAGGTGTCCACGCACTCCGGCACGTCCAGCCGGATCGCCCGCGACAGCGTGTGCACCGCCTCCGGCTCCGTGGCCAGCACGTCGGCCACCCACCCCGGATCCAACAGCGCCCCGTACAGATCGAGCAGCTCGCTCAGCTTGCCCTCGGCCGCCGGCGCCAGCTCGACCTCCGCCACGTACTCCCGCAGCCGGACCAGGTCCTCCCGTACGACACCCAACTGCTCGGCCGGATCGGGGAAGTACGGGGCGTCGATCCGGTCCGGCGGGGCGATCAGCGCGCCCGCCCCGTACAGCCCGGCGATCACCACCGGCCAGTACGTCCCCGCCACCCCGGCCAGGGTCAGGCCCAGACCCGCCAGCCCGCCGACGCTCCCCGCCAGGTTCTTGCGCGACTCCAGGAACCCGAGCGTCCGCGCCCACGGCCCCCTACTGGTAGCCACGGATCTCCTCGAAGGCCCCGCCCAGGGAGCCGTTGCCGTCGGTGGCGTCGAAGAGCCGGCCGCCGGTCAGATCGGTGATGTGGGTCAGTTCCTTGCGGTCCGAGTCACCGAAGAGCACCGCGAACACGGGAGTGTGCCGCTGCCCCTCCGGCAACCCCTCGTAGAAGGAGTCGAAGTCCTGCACCTTGTCCCCGCTCTGACCGTCCGTCATGAGCACGATCGAGGTGAACGCGTCGGCGTTCCCCTCCCCCAGGTGCTGGTACGCCGCCTTGAGACTCCCGTACACGGCCGTACCGCCCTCCGGCCGCAAGGACTTCACGTCCGCGCGGACGGCGTCCAGGGCCGGCCCCGGATTCCCCGGTTCGACGACGTGCGTCAGCACCTTCTTCACCTTGTCACCGAAAGGCAGCAACGTCACCTCCTCCCGGTCCCGAAAACGCCGACCCGTACCCGAACTCCCCGTCCCCGTCAGCTCGGTGAGCGCCGCCTTCAGGCGACCGATCCGGTCCTCCTCCGCCATCGAACCGGAGGTGTCCAGCACGTAGACCGTCCGCGAGGGCCGGCGCAGGTCGTTCTCGTACGAGGCCAACAGCCCGTCCGCCACCGCACGCGAACCGGGGAACGGCAGCTCCCGCCGCTTCTCCGTGTCCAGCCCCGCCGCCGGAGCCACCCCGGCCGCCACCGGCCGCCGGAAGGTCCGCTCCGTGATGGCCTTCTGCGCCGCGTCACCCCGCAGGTAGTCCGTCAGCCGGCGGCCCGAATCCCGCGCGCCGGCCGGCGCCGACGTCAACAGCGTCAGCGGGTAGTGAGCCGTCACCACCCCGTCCTTCGGACGCACCACCGTCAGCGGCGCCTTCGAACCGGCGTTCATCGACAGCAGCACCGACTCGTAGTTCACCAGCGCGTCCACGTCCGCGCGCTTCGCGTACGCCGTCGCCAGCCAACCCGAGGAACCCGAGGTCAGCTTCTGTCCCTTGAAGAACTCCCGCAGCCGCGGCTGCGCCTTGGCGACATCGGCCTCGGTCAGCGCCGACTGCGCCCCCGACAGGCCCGAGGCCACCGACACCAGCGCGGAGAAACCGGAGTTGGAGCGCACCGGGTCCGTCATCCCGTACGACAGCTTCCCGGCGGCCACGGCCTCCTCGACCGCCGACCAGGTCACCTCCTGCGGCTTCCAGCCCAGTCGGGCCATCGCCTCCGGCCTCACCCCGACGGCCACCGGCGAGGACATCACGGGGGTCTCGTTCGCCAGTTTCGCCGCGGACTCCGGCCGCAGCCGCAGGTAGTCGTTGGAGGAGAGCCAGATCGCGTCGTACCTCCCGTCCGCCCTCCCCGACGCCACCTGCTCGGCCGCGTCCAAGGTCCCCGACCAGGTGAAGTCGACCGACACCCCGGTCTCCTTGCCCGCCGCCTTGAGGATCGGCTCCATGTCCGTCAGCTCGCTGGACGCCAACACCCGCAGCCTGCCCTCCTTGTACGGCTGCGGCTTCGCGTCCCCCGAACCGGCCGAACCACCGGAGGCGCCCGACGCGCCCGCGCTCGACGCGGGCTCCTGCGAGGTGCAGGCCGCCGCCCCCAGCAGGGTCGCGGCCAACGCCACGGCCGTCGCCAACCGCCGACGCATCCGCGCCACGCGCGGCCTCCTCGTACGGGTGCTCATCGCTCGCCGCCTTCCAGGGCGCTCGTGGTCCGGGTCCGGGCCAGGTGGTCGGAGGCCGACCGGAGCTCCCCGGTCAGGGACTCCACGGTCGCCGCCATGTTCTCGGTGGCCCGCACCTTGAAGGTGTCGATCGCGTCCAACGTCTCGTAGATCTGCGCGAACGCCACCCGCAGGGTCTCGGCGCCCACCGCCGGATCGGCGGCGATCCGCTGGATGTCCCCGCTCTGCGTGGACAGCATTTCCGCGTTGCCCCGGATCAGCTCCTCCGTCGTCCCCTTCAACGCGTCGACCTGCGCGATCACCTTGCGCTGGTGCTCCAGGGCCGACGCCAACATCACCGCGATCCGCAGCGCGGACACGGTGGTGGTCGCGGCCCGGTCCACGCCCTTGATCAACTCTTCGTTGTTGCGCCGCACCACGTCCATCGCCAGGTACCCCTGCGCGCACACCGCCAACTGCGTCAACAGGTCCTGGTGCTTCTGCCGCACCGGGAACAGCACGTCCGCGCGCATCGCGTCGGCCTGCCCCGGATCGGCGCGTTCCGTCTCGGAGATCCGCAGCTCCACCGCCCCGTCCAGGGCCTCGGTGAGCACCGCGTACTCCTGGAGCTTGCCCATGGTCTCCCACAGGCGCGCCCGCTCGGTGTGCAGGGCGGCGTTGTCGCGGCGCAGCTCGTCCTGACCGCCGCGCAGCGCGCCCACGATCCGGTTCAAGGTGGCCTGCGAGGAGGCGTACTTCGCCACGTGGTCGCGGAACCTGTTCCCGCCGGGCAGCTTCGAGAGCAGCCTGCCGAACCCCTTCGCGGGCGCGTCCCGCGGATCGAGGTCCTCGACGGTGCGCCGCAGCTCGACGAGCGACCCGGCGACCCTGGCCTGGGCGTCGCCGGACCCGTCGGAGCCCAGCGAGCGCACGGCCCGCTCCAGCATCCGGTTCGACTGTTGGGCGGCGGCACGCATGTCGGCCGAGCCGAGGGCCGAGATCTCCCCGATGCGGCCGGCGAACTCGGGGGAGCGGACGTCGATCCCGGCGAGCTGCTCCACGCACTCCCCGGCGCGACGGGACATCTCGTCCCGCACCCCGTCCTGGAGCGGAACCAGGCCGGAGGCCTGCTCCCGGAGGACGGGGGCGACGGGCTCGGGCGCGGTGAGGACCAGCGGCGCGTCCTCGGGCGGTGTCGGTGTCACGGTGTGTCCCCCTGTCCCGTGGCGCGGGCGGCCAGCGCCTTGAGGACCTTCACGGTCGGTGCGCCGACCTGGCGGATGCCGGTCAGCTGCGGGTTGAGGTAGCCGCCGTACGGGGCGGTGGCGGCCGTGAACTCGGCCACGCCCTCCTGCGGGCGGAACCCGTGGCGCACGGCCAGCTCGCGCAGCCTCGGATCGGTGGCGAGGAGGTTGCCGAGCTCCGCGGCGCCCTCGCCGATCGGTACGAAGGTGTGCGGGGAGTTGACGGTGGTGTCCGGGTAGAGCACCACCATGCCCGCGGCCTCCCCGGTGGCCTGCTTCTGCGTCAACAGCGCGGCCACCTGGGCCTCGTAGGCCAGGACCAGGGGCTCGCCGCTGCCGCTGATGAAGGAGCGGAAGGGGCCGTCGGTGCTCGGCTCCAGGGAGCCCTGCACGGAGATCAGCTTGCGCAGCAGGGGACCGGCGCGGTCGATGCCCGCCTGGTCGGAGACCACGGTCTTGTCGTTGGCGACATTGGAGGCGGCGCCGATGAAGAGCGCGCCCGAATTGGAGGTGGACGGGTCGGTGGTCTTGATGAATACCGTGCCGCTCAGCTCGGCGTGGGCGGCGGATCCCGGCAGCTGCTGCCAGGTCCGGTTCTCGCCGGCCGCCTTGAGGAAGGGCTCCATGAGGAGGGTGCCGGTGTTCTTGCCGTTCATCCTCACGAGCCCGTTGTCCGCGAGGACCTTCGCCGCGTTGGCGCGGGCGATGACCACGAGCGGCGAGAAGAAGGGCTTCGCGGTCTGCGCGCCCTTCACCCCGGCCTTGGCCTGGATCTCCTCGGCGGGTTCACTGCTGCTGGGGAAGGCGAAGTCGTACTCCTTGAGGGCCAGTTGGTCCATGGCCCAGGAGCCCGAGGTCTCCGCCTTCACGGTGTAGCCCTTGTTCGCGAGGGCCTTGACTACGTCGGGGTCGCGGAAGAACTCGGACTTCTCCGACCCGATGACGCCGCGCACGGTCTTCGTTGCCGTGCCCTCCGGCTCTTGTCCCCCTGCGAAGATCACGGCGATCACGCCGCCGATCAGGAGGACCGCCAGAGCGATTCCCAGGATGCGTCTCACGGGTGCAGCGTCCTCGCGGAAACCCACATTCCGCGCGGCGTTGGGTGAACGTCGGGTGTCCAGGCGGTCCCACTTCGAAATGCTGTGTGGGCCCGTGGGTGCTGGTGGGCGGGGCGGGAGGCCGGGAGGATCGTGCCATGGGCGTGAGCGCGTTGAAGTGGCAGGGCTGGCTGGTGGGCCTGATGGGCCTGGCGGCACTGTTGGTGTTCGCCCCGCTGGGGCTCTACGTATGGGCCAGCGGGGGTGGCGCCGGTGCTCCGGCGCCGCGTGTCGCCGCGCCCGAGGTGCGGGTCGCCGAGTGTCGGATCGACCCGGTCAGCCGGCGGGTGGTGGCGGTGGTGGAGGCGCGGGGCGAGGGCTCGTACGTGGTGACGGTGGAGTTCCGCGACCGGGAACTCCCGGGCCCGAACACCCGTACGTCCCAGTCCTTGATCCGCATCCCGGGTCTCACCCCGGACCCCGCGGCCCGCGCGGAGGCCCTGGGACCCGTCTGGCCCCCGGCGACGACCCCGTGGTGCGGCATCGCCTCGACCACCCCGTCGCCGACCGCGACGACGGCGGACGCGACGACGCCCTGACCCGCCCGCGGAGCGGGTGGACGGGCGTCGAGCCGGGGCGCGGCGGCGGTCGCGGGGGAGAAGCGCGCCCCGGCACGCGTATGGCGCCCGGTCCGGAGCCTCGACGGCCCCGGACCGGGGCCGTCAGAGGGCGCCGGCCAGGTCGACGGAGTCGAGGGCGGCGGCGTGCGCGTCCATCCGCTCGGCGGCGAGGATCGCCGCGGCGGTGTCGGCGCGGGAGGCGGCGACGAGCAGGGCCCGGGCCGCGAGGTCGTGGGCGCGGTGGTGCAGCGCGGCGGGGTCTTCGGGGGAGTGCGCGGAGGCGCGCGTCGGCCGGGCGCCGCGCAGGCGCGTCACCTGGTCGGCGATGTGCTCGGCGGCTTCGTCCAGCCCGAGTTCGTCGGTGACGGCGAGCAGCGCCGAGAGGTGTCCGGCGAGCTGGATGTCGAGGGCCTCGCCACGGCTGCTGCGCGGGTACTGGTCGCGGTGGCCGCCGTTGTGGTGGACGACCGTCTTGGAACGGGTCGGCTCGTACATGATCGTGGCCTCCTGCGTGGTCAGGAGACCATCCTACATTGGATCCGTTCTAAAGTTGACCTGAATCCTGAAGTCTGAACCCTGCGCCTTGGGCCTCACGTCCTGAACCCGGGACCCCACGCCCTGACACGACACGGCCGGGGCCCCGTACGGGACCCCGGCCGCGGGTGTCTAGTGCTGGCTGTAGCCGTCCAGGAAGGTGCCGATCCGGGTCACGGCGTCCGCCAGGTCCTTCGCGTTGGGCAGGGTCACGATCCGGAAGTGGTCGGGCTCGGGCCAGTTGAAGCCTGTACCGTGCACCACCATGATCTTCTCGGCCCGCAGCAGGTCAAGGACCATCTGCCGGTCGTCCTTGATCTTGTAGACCGCCGGGTCGAGCTTCGGGAAGGCGTACAGCGCCCCCTTCGGCTTCACGCAGGTGACGCCCGGGATCTGCGTGAGCAGGTCGTACGCGACGTTGCGCTGCTCCAGGATCCGACCGCCCGGCAGCACCAGGTCCTCGATCGACTGCCGCCCGCCGAGGGCCGTGGCCACCGCGTGCTGCGAGGGCATGTTGGCGCACAGTCGCATGTTCGCGAGGATCGTGAGGCCCTCGATGTACGAGGAGGCGTGCTTCTTCGGGCCGCAGACCGCCATCCAGCCGGACCGGAAACCGGCGACGCGGTAGTTCTTCGACAGGCCGTTGAAGGTGAGCGTCAGCAGGTCCGGCGCGATGGCGGCGGTGTTGGTGTGGGTCGTGCCGTCGTAGAGGATCCGGTCGTAGATCTCATCCGAACAGACC
Source organism: Streptomyces sp. NPDC088097 (assembly GCF_044741845.1). NCBI lineage: Bacteria > Bacillati > Actinomycetota > Actinomycetes > Kitasatosporales > Streptomycetaceae > Streptomyces > Streptomyces sp. NPDC088097. The sequence continues at coordinate 571,193 of NZ_JBIUTJ010000001.1, read as the reverse complement.
ACCAGGTTGTGGCGGCGGGCGATGTCCGTGAGCCCGCGCAGCATCTCGTCGTCGTAGACGGCGCCGGTCGGGTTGTTCGGGTTGATGATCACGATCGCGCGGGTGCGGTCGGTGACCTTGCGTTCGACGTCGGCGAGGTCCGGCATCCAGTCCGACTGCTCGTCACAGCGGTAGTGCACGGCCGTGCCGCCCGCGAGGCTCACGGAAGCGGTCCACAGCGGGTAGTCCGGAGCGGGGACCAGCACCTCGTCGCCGTCGTCGAGCAGCGCCTGCATCGACATCTGGATCAGCTCGGAGACCCCGTTGCCGAGGTAGATGTCCTCGACGTCCAGGGCGATGCCCTTGGTCTGGTAGTGCTGCATGACGGCGCGCCGCGCCGAGAGCAGCCCCTTCGCGTCCCCGTAGCCGTGGGCGCTGCCCAGGTTGCGGAGCATGTCCTCAAGGATCTCCGGCGGGCACTCGAAGCCGAAGGCCGCGGGGTTGCCGGTGTTGAGCTTGAGGATGCGATGACCTGCCGCTTCGAGCCGCATCGCCTCTTCGAGGACGGGTCCGCGGATCTCGTAGCAAACATTGGCGAGCTTCGTTGACTGGATCACCTGCATGACGGGAGCTTACGGGCCGCGGGGCCCGCCCGCCGAGCCTTTATGGCCGCACTCAAGTGAGCGATATGTCCCGTTTAGCGCGAAGGGTGGGTGGCGGTGGTGTCCGCCCTTTGAAACGGCGGCCACGCGCCGCCCCGACCTGCGGATCGGATGGCTCCCGGCGCGGCCGGACATCCGTGTTGCGCTCGTCACCTCGGGGAACTCCGCAGCACGGCCGAGGAGCCCAGGGTGTCCGCGATCGGTGGGGCGGGATACGGCCGAACGGGGGAGCGGGAGATGCCGAGGAAGGGCGTACGGAGAGACGCGGGCGGGGGTGGGGCCGGCGGGGGCGGGGGGAACCTCGGCGGTGCACCGTTGACCGGTCTCGCGGATGGTGTGGGGGTTTCCCGCCAGTCCACTGTCCTTCCGTGCCGGTCCGGTCCCTCAAGGGCGCTCCCTACGGTCACGTCGCTACGCGATGGCCTTCGGCCACCCTTGACCGACCGGCCCGTCCCGGAATGCCAAAGACTGTCGGGAAGCCCCCAAAAGAACGGGCTGGTCTGAAGTGACGAGGAGCGGCCCCGTCATAGGCGATGGGACGGCCGCTTCGGCGAGCACGCATGGCATTCGGGTCCCTCACAGCCCCTTTCAGGACTCGACTCGGACCACTCCACACCGCAGGTTGATCAGGACACCCGAACGGCACCGAGGGCGCATCGGATCGCTACACACTTGCTCTCGGCTCAGCGACTGCGACCCGTCAGGGGCTGGGCACGGCCGCCGCAGGGGCTTGATGGTCGGTTGATGTCGCCGTGCGGCCGCGTCAGGTGTTGGTGTTGAGGAATCCGATGATTACGGCGCCCCACCAGCAGGCCTGCGAGACGAGGGCGGTGAGGCCTCCCCAGATGAGGAGCTTGGAGCCGACCGGGTCCTCGGCCGCAGCGTCGAGACGGCGGCCGAGCAGGCCGGCTTGAAGGCCGTTGAGGGTGAGTGCGGCCACCAACGCCAGCTTGGTGAGCGTCAGGGGCGAGTGCAGGTCGGGGTGGAGCATCAACCCACTCAGCACCAACCCGCCGAGGCCGACCCAGATGGGCACGTGCAGGCGGGAGGTCGCCCCGATCACCTCGGCGATGGTGCACCGACCGGTTGCCCAGAGCAGTCCGTAGTAGTCGGCGGAGAGAACCGCGCCGAAACCGAGGACGAGAGAGGCGAGGTGCGCGAACAAGGCGGCCGTGTGCATCGTCGCGTCTGTCTGTAGGTGGAGCGAACACCACAGGCCGGCGGTCAGCATGAGCAGCGCAGCCAAGGCCCCCGCCGCCACCGTCCACCACGAGTCGTAGAGGCGGATCGGGCGGGGGGAAAGTCTCGCGGCAGGGGGCGACATCTGAGCTGGCTCCGGGGAACGAAAACGACATGAGAGGCCTCAGTTAGGCGAGGTAAGGCTTACCTAAATAACAATCCTCGTCAATCCGTGTCCACTACCCAAGACCGCAGGCAGGACCACGGACAGTGATCACCTCCCTCACCTCCCTCACCTCGGATGTCCCGGGGTCCCCTTGCGAGCAGAGGCCGGCCCAGTGGACTGGCGGGAAACCCCCACACCATCCGAGAGACCGCCCCACACAGGTACCGCCGAGGTTCCCCGCAGCCCCCGCCCCCTTGTCAGAGGCCGCCCGTAGGCTGCCTCGATGAAGCCGCTCAAGATCATTGCGGGGGACGCGACCAGTCCCCAGGGGAAGGGCCCCAAGGTCATCGCGCACGTGTGCAACGACCTCGGGGGGTGGGGGAAGGGCTTCGTTCTCGCCGTCTCGCGGCGGTGGCCCGAGCCCGAGGCGGCGTTCCGGGCCTGGCACCGGGGGCGCAGTGGGAACGACTTCGGGCTCGGGGCCGTCCAAGTGGTGCGGGTCAAACCCGACGTGTGGGTGGCCAACATGGTCGGTCAGCGCGGGATCCGCACCGGCAGCGGTGGTCCGCCGATCCGGTACGACGCCGTCGAGCGGTGCCTGGACGCCCTCGCCGTCCACGCCCTCGAACTGGGCGCGGGGGTTCACATGCCCCGCATCGGGTGCGGGCTCGCCGGGGGGAAGTGGTCGCGCATCGAGCCGCTGATCACCACGGCCCTGTGTGCGCGGGACGTGGACGTGACCGTCTACGACCACGACTGAGCCTCCGGGGGAGGCGCGGGCCCCCGTGGCAGCATCGCCCCATGCGCTACCGATACGCGAACGAGGCAGACGTCCCCGCCCTGGCCGCGCTGTTCGCCGCCAACCACCGTGACGCCCTGACCGAGGAGCAGCGCGCCGCCCACGGATTCGTCCAGGGCGGCTTCGGTGAGGCCGCGCTGCGGGACATGGCCCGCGCCGGGGAACTGCTGGTGGCCGACGCCGACGGCGACGCCGGGCCGGGGCGGGTCGCCGGGCTGCTCGCGTTGTCGGTGGCGCGGGACATGGGCGACCCGCCGCCCCCGGTGCTGGGCCTGCTCCGGGCGCAGGACGTGCTGCTGTGGCGGGGCCGCCCGCTGGGCGGGGCGCCGTGGCTGCTGTACGGGCCCGTGGTGGTGGACGGGGCGTTCCGCGGCCACGGTGTCGCCCGGGGCCTGTTCGCGCGGGCTGTCGAGGAGGCGGCCGGCCGGGCGGAGCTGCTGGTGGCGTTCATCGAGGACGGCAACCTGCCCTCCTGGCGGGTGCACGTCGAGGCCTTCGGCATGCTCCCGCTGGGCACGTACGAGGTTGCCGGACGCACCTACACCGCCGTGGCGGCCGAGGTGCCCGCCGGCGCGTAGCCGGCGGGGGCCTGTCCCCGAGCCGGTCCGCGGCCGAGGTTCAGGCGTCGGCGCCCCCCGCGCACACGTAGAAGTGGCTGATCCGGCAGGTGTCCGTCGGGGAGGCCGAGCCGAGGTTGACGGCGGTGCCGTCCGGGGCGATGCGCCACCGCTGCCCCGCCGGGACGGTGTGGACGGCGCCGGGCTCCATCAGGATCCACTTGCCGCGGACCGTCCGGTGCCAGTGGGCTGCCTCGCCGCAGCTCCGACAGGCGGCGGTCGGGCCGGGCTGTTCCGGGACCGCGGGTCGGCGCTGTCGGCCCATCGTGGTGACCAGGGCGTCCGCCAGGACCTTCGCGAGCAGGAACGGGCCGCCGTCCTGGCCGCCGTCCCGCTCCTGGGTGTTTGTACTCAACTGTCCCCCCTCGTCGCCTTGTTGGTAGCCGACATTGAGGGGGCTGGTCCACTCGCGGGAGGGGAAATGACCCGAACGAGTGGTGATCGGGGGACGCGCCGCACCCTGTGATCCCGCCGTATCGATTCGCCGCCACGCTCCCTCCTAGGGTCGGCCGCGCACCACCATCGTGATCGTCCCGGCCCCGCCTCGGCTCGCCTCCGGAAGGGATCCACCCCCCATGAAGCTCCGCAACACCCTGGCCGCCACGCTCGGCGCCCTGACCCTGGTCCTCTCGATGTCCGGCTCGGCCCAGGCCGCCCAAGGCGACTTCTCGTACAAGTACGTGGACGGCTACGGCCAGGAGCGGCGGGTCGTCCTGCACGACCCGCACAGCGGCAAGTGCGTCAACCTGCACGCCATCGGAGACGACGACGTCCCGCCCGGTTACGCCCCCCACAACCAGACCGACGCCAACGCGACGGTCTACCTCGGCGCGAACTGCGAGGGTCCCGAGTTCCGCCTGAAGGCCCACGGGCGGCAGGCGAGCGACCGGCTCGAACTGCGGTCGGTGCGCTTCGACGTCAAGGACGCGAAGGACGTGAAGGACGCGAAGGACTCCAGGGGCGACAGGGCGGTCTGACCGGCCGCCTGGTCGCAGCCGCTCACCGCTCGCCTCTCTTGTCCCCCGCAGGGGTTGACGGAGAAAAGTGTGAGTGGTTGAGTACTCACATGCAATCGGAACGGCAACGCCGACTCTCCACGGCGGACGAACGTCGCGACACGGTGCTGAGCACCGCGATCGGGGCGTTCGCCGCGCGGGGGTACTTCGGCACCACCACCACGGAGGTCGCCAAGGCCGCCGGGATCTCGCAGGCCTACGTCTACCGGCTCTTCGCCGACAAGGAAGCCCTGTTCGTCGCCGTGGTCGAACGGTGCTTCGTCCAGGTGCGGGCCAGTCTGGAAGTCGGGGCCGCCCAGGCGGTCGGCAGCTCCCCGGAGGCCGTGCTCTCCGCGATGGGGGACGCGTACGCCCGCCTGATCAGCGACAACGACCTCCTGCTGGTGCAGCTGCACGCCCAGGCGGCCGCCGTCTCCGAGCCTGCCGTCCGCGAGGCGGTGCGCAACGGGTACGCCCGCACGGTCGAATACGTCCGGGGGGCCTCGGGGGGTGACGACCGCCAGGTGCAGGAGTTCTTCGCGGTCGGGATGCTCTGCCACCTGCTGGTCTCCATGGACGCGGAGGCGGTCGACGCCCCCTGGACGCGCACCCTCACGGCGGGCATCCGCCACTACTGACGTCGGGCCCGAGGGGGCGGCGGCTCACCGGAAGGTGAGCTGCCGTTTCTTCGGACCAAAGAGTGAGTGGTTAACCACTCAGGTGCATCGCAGTCGTTCTCACGAACCGAAGGAGCCCCACCATGGACGCCAACGCCAACGCCAACGCCAACATCAACGCCGGCACAGACCCCACCACCCCCACCGTTCCCGTCGACGAGAGCGCCCCCGTCGTGGTCCGTCTCTCCACCACGATCGCCGCCCCGCTCGACCGGATCTGGCGGCTGCACACCGACATCGACGGCTGGGCCGACTGGAACCCGGACGTCACCCGCGCCGCGCTCGACGGTCCGCTCGCCCCCGGTGTCGCCTTCCACTGGCTGACGCACGGCCTCGACATCACCTCCACCGTGCTCCAGATCGTGCCCGGCGCCCGGATCGTCTGGGGCGGGCCCGCGCAGGGCATCGAGGGGGTCCACGTGTGGACCTTCGTCGAGGAGGCCGACGACACCGTGACCGTCCGCACCGAGGAGTCCTGGGCCGGTGCTCCGGTCGAGGCGGCGCCCGAGGAGCTGGGCGGGCTGCTGCGGCAGTCCCTGGAAGGCTGGCTCGGCCGGCTCAAGGAGCGTGCCGAGCGCGGCTAGCCGTCCCGCCCACCCCCGGGCGCCCACCCCTCAACGCCCCCCGACGCCCCCCCACGAGACGAGGACCTCGCGATGACCACCACCGTCAAGCCGCCCTACCTCACCGGCCACTACACCCCCGTCGCCGACGAGATCACCGCCACGGAGCTGGTCGTCGAGGGGTCCCTGCCCCCGGAGCTGACCGGCCGCCTCATCCGCAACAGCCACAACCCGAAGCCCGGCATCACCCCCACCCACTGGTTCAAGGGCAGCGGCATGGTCCACGGGATCCGGCTCCGCGAGGGGCGGGCCGAGTGGTACCGCAACCGGTGGGTGCACACACCCGCCCTCGACGGCGCCCCCTACATGACCGAGCGGGGCCCGGACCTCACCGCGAGCACCGCCGGCACCCACGTCATCGAGCACGCCGGACGACTTCTCGCGCTCAGCGAGGCCGCCCTGCCCTTCGAGCTGACGGCCGATCTGGACACCGTGGGGCCGTACGACTTCGGCGGCCGGCTCACCTCCGCGATGACCGCGCACCCCAAGGAGGACCCGGTCACCGGCGAGCTGCACTTCTTCGCCTCCTCCCCCTACCCGCCCTACCTGATCCACCACGTCGCCTCCCCGGACGGCAAGGTCCTGGACAGCCGGGAGGTGCCCGGGGCGACGGCCGCCCTCAAGCACGACTTCGCGCTCACCGCGCACCACGTGGTCTTCCTGGAGGGCTCCGTCACCTTCGACCCCGCCGAGCACTCCGGGATCCCCTACGGCTGGAGCGACGCACAGCCCTCGCGCATCGGCGTGATGCCGCGCGGCGCCGGCGGCGGTGCCCGGGTGCGATGGTTCGAGATCGGCCAGGGCTACGCGATGCACCTGGCCAACGCCTACGAGGACCCGTACGGGCGGATCGTCGTCGAGGGCCCGGCCGTCGGGCGGGAGGGCTGGCGGCGGTCCTGGAACTGGTGGGTCGGCGCCCCGGATCGCGGCGCCGAGCCCAACTCCGGCTCCCGGGCGCACCGCTGGACCGTCGACCTGACGGCGGGCACCGTCAAGGAGGAGCGGACGGACGATCTGACCGTGGAGTTCCCCACCATCAACGACGCCTTCACCGGCCGCGAGCACCGCTACCAGTACGCGCTGTCCTTCCCCGACGACCTCGGCATCGGTCAGCACGCCCTCGTCAAGTACGACCGCCGCACCGGCGCCCGGCAGTCGCGGCCCTTCGGCAACGGGCAGCTCCCGAGCGAGGCGGTGTTCGTGCCCGCCGCCCACACGGGCGCCGACGAGGCGGGGGAGGACGCCGGGTACCTGCTGACCGTCGTCGGAGACCTGAACGCCGACGCCTCCCGGCTGCTCGTCCTCGACGCCTCCGACCCGACCCTGTCGCCGGTCGCCACCGTCCACCTGCCCCGCCGGGTGCCCGCGATGATCCACGGCTCCTGGATCGCGGACGCCGACCTCGCCTCCTGAGGCCCGGCGGCGCCCAGTCCCGGCCGCTCGGCGCTCAACGCTCGGCGCTCAATGCCGGCGCTCAGCGCTCAACGATCACCAGCGGGATCTCCCGCGGCCACGCCACCGCCTGGTGGTCGTCGAAGAGCGGCCACAGCGCCGTCATCGCCTCCCAGTACGTCTCCCGCTCCGCCCGGTCCGCCGTCCGGGCGAGGCCCCCGCACACCTCCGTGCCCACCTGGAGCCTCACCTCCGGGTGGGCACGGAGGTTCTCGTACCAGCCGGGGTGGTGCGGGCCGCCGCCGGCGGCCGCGACCAGGAGCAGCCGGTCGGCGTCCCGGCCGTAGATCAGCGGGGTGCGCACGGTGTGGCCGCGGGCCCGGTCCAGCGTGGTCAGCAGGAGGGTCGGGACCCCGTGCCACAGGTGGCCGTCGGCGCCCCCGCTGGAGACGTACGTACGGACGTGGTCGAGCCGGGGCCCGGGGGGCGGGTCCGCGGGGCGGGCCCAGTCGACGGTGACGGCGACGCTGTTCATCTGACCTCCGTGTGGCGGCCCCCGGGCGGCTAACGAGCCCGACTCGATTCCGGATGCGGCACACCCGCGGCACATCCGCACCCGCACCCACATCCGCACCGGCCCCCGCACCGGCCTCCGCACCCGCGCCCCCGTACGGGAACGGGTCCCGCACGGGGAACGGGTCGCGGCCCGGGGCGGGTGCCCCGGGCCGCGACCCGCAGCAGCGTCATCATCGGCCGAGGGCTACGGCAGGTAGCGCTCGATGACCTGCGGGCCCTCCTTCTCGATCATCAGGCGCGCCTTCTCGACCCGCTCCGGAGTCGGGTCGTGTCCGGTCGCCATCACGAGGTCCTCGGGGTCGTAGGGCCGTTCCCCACCGGTGAAGAGCCGGTCCGACCTGGTGGGCTGCTGATCCGATTCACTGTCCATCGCGTACCCCTTCCACTGCCCCCTGGCCCCCATCCTGCGGCGGCCGGCCCATGAACGCACCTCCACGCTCCCCGCGGGGCACGGGCCGCGGACCGCGGGCCTCAGACGATCATCGCGGTCGCCGACGCCAGCGCGCCGAGGGCGACGAGCGCTCCGCAGATTCCCAGGTTCACGGTCCGGTGCTCCCAGAACACCGCGACGAACTCGCGCAGGGTCGCGGTCGGCAGGAAGTACCGGGCCGTGGGGGAGCCCACGACCTGCCCGTTGACCCCGGCCTTGCGGGCCATCATCGCGGCGCGGAACGCGTGGAAGTTGTTGGTGACCACGACGCAGCGGTAGCCGGGGTCGTCGGCCTCCATGATCTCCCGGCTGAACAGCATGTTCTCCTCGGTCGTGCGGGAGCGGTCCTCCAGCCGGACGTACGCGGGCGCCACGCCCTCACCGATCAGCCAGTCCGCCATCGCGCGGGCCTCGGAGACCTTTTCGTCCGAGCCCTTGCCGCCCGAGACGAGCAGCACCGGCGGCGGGCCGCCCCGGGCGATCTGGGCCTCGTGGATCTGCCGCCCCTTGCGCAGCCGGGATGCCAGCAGGGGCGGCACCCGGTCCCCGCCGATCAGGCCCGAGCCGAGCATGACCACGTGGTCGACCTCGCCGCGCACCTTGATCCGGCCGTAGAGGAAGGCGTAGCCGAGGAAGGAGAGGAAGACGAAGGTGACGTAGGCGGCCACCAGGGCGAGGGTGGCGACGGCCCCGGTGAGGAGAACGGAGTCGGTGCGGCCCACGACGAACAGCAGCGCGATCATCGCGAAGACGCCGAGACCCGCGAGCAGCGACAGCAGGTTGGGCAGCCGGGTGCCCTCCTTGCGGACCATCGTCACGCCGTTGGCGACGAGGAAGGCGCCGCCGCCGACCAGGCCGAGGGTGGGGGCCGAGAGGACCAGCAGCAGGGCGACGGGGGCCAACCAGCCCGGCAGCATCGCGAGGTGGAGGAGCACGGCGAAGGAGAACGTGACGCCGGTCAGCCCGAGCAGCACCGCGTTGCTGAAGCGGCGACGGTCCCTGCGGGCGCTTATGCAGAAGGCGAGGAACAGGAGTGCGGCGGGGGCGAAGGCGACCATGGCGCCCATCGTAAGTGTCAGCCGCGAACAGCCGTGCGGCGTACCGAACGCCCCGCGAGGGCCTGGGTCCTGCGCCCGTCCCGCATGACGAATCGCCCGTCGACCAGCACGTGCGGGATTCCGGTGGGCAGGGCGCGGGGGCGCTCGAAGGTGGAGCCGGCGGCCACCGCCGTCGGGTCGAAGAGCACCAGGTCGGCCCGGTGGCCGACCCGGACCAGACCCCGGTCGGGCAGGCGCAGCCGGGCGGCCGGGCGCCCGGACAGGTGGGCCACGCACTCCTCCAGGGAGAGCACGCCCAGCTCGCGGACGTAGTGGCCGAGGTAGTGCGGGAAGGTGCCCCAGGCGCGCGGGTGCGGTTTGGCCCCGTGCAGGATGCCGTCCGAGCCGCCGGTGTGGATCCGGTGGCGCATGATCGTCCGTACGTTGTCCTCGTGGCCGACGTGCTGGAGGACCGTCGGCCCGAGCCGGTCCCCGAGGAGGAGCCGGCGGGCGGTGTCCCAGCCGTCGAGGCGGGTGCCCACGTGGGACCCGTAGGCGGGGTCGGTGGTGCCGGACACCTCGACGGTCGACCAGTCCACCGGGACGCCGTGGCAGCCGTCGGCCCCCTCCACCTCCAGGGCGTGGCGGATCCGCTCGGCGGTGGCGTCGTCGCGCAGCCGGGCCAGGACCGCCTCCGGGCCGCCCTCGTTCGCCCAGCTCGGGAGCAGGGCGACCAGGGTGGTGCAGCCGGGGGTGTACGGGTAGCTGTCCAGGGTGACGTCGGCCCCGTCGGCCAGCGCCGCGTCGAGGAGGTCGAGGAGTTCCCCGGCCCGGCCCTCGTTCTCGCCGAAGTTCATGGTGGCGTGGGCCAGGTGCAGGGCGCAGCCCGCCTCCCGGGTGAGGGCGAGCATCTCGGCGTAGGCGGCGAGCGCCCCGCGGCCGTAGCTGCGGTGGTGGGGGCAGTAGTAGCCGCCGTGGCGGGCCACGACCCGGCACAGTTCGGCGAGTTCGGAGCCGGAGGCGTACATGCCGGGCGTGTAGGTGAGGCCGGAGGACATGCCGACGGCGCCCTGGCGCAGGCCCTCGGCGACCAGCTCGCGCATCCGGTCCAGCTCGGCGTCGGTCGCGGGCCGGTCGTCCCAGCCGAGGGCGTACGCGCGGACCGTGCCCTGGGGGACGAGGTAGGCGGCGTTGACCGCGATGCCCTGCCCGCCGTGGGCGGTGTCGAGCCGGTCCAGGTAGCCGCCGACGGTGGTCCAGTCGAAGTCGACGTCGTCGCCCGGACCGTTCCAGCCGGCGATGGCGGCCCGGACCCCGGTCAGGGTCCGTTCGTCGGCGGGCGCGTAGGACAGGCCGTCCTGGCCCAGGACTTCGAGGGTGACGCCCTGGGCGGCCTTCGCCGCGTGGTCGGGGTCGCGCAGCAGGGCGAGATCGCTGTGGGCGTGCATGTCCACGAAGCCGGGGGCCAGGGCCAGGCCGTCCCCGTCGAGGGTGGTGCGGCCCCCGCCGGGGAGCCGGCCGATCTCGGCGATCCGGCCCTCGTGGACGCCGACGTCGGCGGTGTACGAGGGCCCGCCCGTGCCGTCGACCACGCGGGCGCCCCGGATGACGAGGTCCATGGCGGGCGGCCTAGAAGAAGGTGCGGACGTAGTCGGTGACGGTTCCGTCGGCCGCCACGACCGGGATCAGCGGCCACTTCTCGAAGATGGTGCAGGGGTGCGACATGCCGAGCGCCACCCAGTCGCCGACCTGGACGTCCTCGGCGGAGTCCGTCTCCAGCCAGGCGTGCTGGTCGGACAGCTTCACCACGCGCACCCCGTCGGCCGCCCGTTCCTCGCCGGTCAGGGCGTCGCGGATCAGCTCGGCCTCGGGGAGCCCGAGGTCGTAGGCGACGTCGCGCTTGCCGGCGTTGACGAAGGCCTGGGTGGCCGAGGGGCGGGAGACGACCTGGGTCCAGAGCCGGAAGGCGGGGCGCAGTCCGCCCTCCTCGGGGATCCGGTTGAAGGGGGTCAGGCGGCCGTACCAACCGTGGTCGTGGGAGACGTATGCGCCCGAGCGCAGCAGTTTCAGGACCGGCCGGGACAGCTCGGGGACCTCGGCGAAGACGTCCGCGACGGCGTCGAACCAGGCGGATCCGCCCGCGCTGACGACGATCTCGGCCAGGTCGGGGGCGAAGCGCCCGGCCTTGTCGAACTCGACGGCGAGGGAGGTCAGCCGGCGCAGGTAGGCGTGCACGGAGTCCGGGTCGGCGCCGGGGACCTCGGCCTCGTAGCCGGCGATGCCGACCAGGCGCAGGGTGTCGGTGGCGGCGACGGCGTCGGCGACGGCCCGGCAGTCGTCGTCGGTGCGGGCCCCGGTGCGGGCGCCCTCGCCGGCGCCGAGTTCCACGACCACGTCGAGGACGGCGCCCTGCCCTTGGAGGGCCCGGTCCATGAGGTGGACGCCGCGCACGGAGTCCACGTAGCAGACGAAGCGGAACTCCGGGTCGGCGGTGAGTTCGGCGGCGACCCAGCGCAGGGCGGCGGGGTCGACCAGCTCGTTGGCGAGGAAGATCCGCGAGATGCCGAAGGCGCGGTAGACGCGGGCCTGGTGGGGGACGGCGGCGGTGATGCCCCAGGCGCCGTGCTCCAGTTGGCGGCGGAACAGCTGCGGGGACATGCAGGTCTTGCCGTGGGGCGCGAAGGCGAGGGCGTGCCGGCTCGCGTAGGCGCCGAGGGCGGTGAGGTTGTGCTCCAGCGCTTCCGCGTCGAGGGTGAGGACCGGGGTGGTGAACCCGCCCGTGTAGAGGTCGCGGGCCTGGGCGGCGAGCGCGCCGACGGTGAGGCCCGCGGCTTCGGCGTCCGGGGGCAGTCCCTTGAACCGGTGGTCGACCGGTTCGTCGGCGAGGGCCTGGACGGGGTCGCTGGGCATGGACGGGCCTCCCGGGTCGACAGCGTTGCGTGTCCCGCAACGTGCGTTGCGCGTTGTGCTGCATGCTGTCTAACATCCCGGGTGACGGTGGGTCAACGTCCCCAGGGGCGGACGGACGGCGAGTGGAGGCGGCGTGAGCCAGTCGGTGGAGCGGGCCCTGAGCATCCTGCCCGCGCTCGCGAAGGGCCCGGCCGGTCTCGGCGAGGTCGCCGAGGTGCTCGGCGTCCACAAGAGCACGGCCCTGCGGCTGCTGCGCACCCTGCACGGGCGGGGGTTCGTCTACCGCCAGCCCGACGGCCGCTACCGGCTCGGCGCGACCCTGTTCGCCCTGGCCGCCGAGGCGATCGAGAACCTGGACGTGCGCGCCGTCGCCCACCCGCACCTGGTCGAGCTGAACCGGGTCACCGGACACACCGTGCACCTCGCCCTCCACCAGGACGACGAGGTGGTCTACGTGGACAAGGTCGACAGCCGCTACCCGGTGCGCATGTACTCCCGCATCGGCAAGCCCGTCCCGCTGACCGTCGCCGCCGTGGCCAAGCTCCTCCTCGCCGACCTCCCCGAGGCCGACCGGCGGGCCCTGGCCGAGCGCATCGACTACCCCCGCTACACCGCCCGCTCCACCCCGGACGCGGCCGCGTTCCTGCGCGAGCTGGACCTCGTACGGGAACAGGGCTGGGCGGCCGACCTGGGCGGCCACGAGGAGTCGATCAACTGCGTGGGCGCGCCCGTGCGGGGCCCCGACGGGCGGGTGGTGGCGGCGATGTCCGTCTCCGCGCCCGGTGTGGTGGTCGACGCGGGCGCGCTGCTGGACCTGCTGCCCCTGGTGCGCCGTACCGCCGAGGCCGTCGGCCGGGAGTACTCAGGCGCCCCGCCGGAAGACGTGCCGGAAGACGTGTCGAGATCCCCACAGGAAGAAGAGGACCCCTCGTGACCGAGAACGTGACCGAGAAGACCGCCATCACCCCCGCCACGCACACGACCCCGCCCGCGAAGTTCTCGCACGGCGTGCGCAAGGGCAACATCCTCCAGGTCGCCGGCCAGGTCGGCTTCCTCCCGCACGTGGAGGGACAGCCGCCGACCCCCGCCGGTCCCACCCTGCGCGAGCAGACCCTCCAGACGCTGGAGAACGTCCGCTCGGTGCTGGAGGCGGGCGACGCCTCCTGGGACGACGTGATGATGATCCGCGTCTACCTGACGGACACGGACCACTTCGCCGAGATGAACGGCATCTACAACACCTACTTCGAGGAGCAGGGCCTCAAGGAGGCCCCGGCCGCCCGCACCACGGTCTACGTGGGCCTCCCGGCCGGTCTCCTGATCGAGATCGACGCCCTGGCGGTCCTGTCCTCCTGACCCTCCGGGGCGAGGTGGGGGCTGGAAGACGGGCGCCCCCCCGGCGGTGGGGCGCCCCTCCTCACTCCGTGCGGAGCACGCGCGCTGCCGGCTCCGTGCGGATCACGCGCAGTACTGGGCTTCCTTGCCGATCGAGCGGTACATGCAGTCCGCGTTCTCCAGGAGTTGGAGCACCGCGTCCTTGTTGCGCGCCGTCTCGCGGTCGATGACCTCGTCGGGCGGGTAGAAGCCGCTGGATCCCGAGTCGGTCGGGTACATCTCGAAGGTGTAGGCGAAGATCTTCTGGTTGCCCCACAGCCAGTCGTCGATCGTGCCGTCCGTGATGTAGAGGTCGCTCGACTGCTCGGCCGTGTAGCCGTTGGAGGCCGCCATGCTCGTGCCGATCTTCTTGTAGGCGGCGAGGTCGTCGGCGGTCAGGCCCGGCGCGGTGTCGTTGTAGGTCCAGCCGAAGGGCCACATCACGAGTTCGCTGTACGTGTGGAAGTCGATGGCGGCCTTGATCTGCTGCTTGCCCCCCACCACGCGGCTGCGCACGAAGTCGGAGACGACCTTGACCTCGGGCGCGGAGGCCGCGGCGGGGCCGCGGTAGGTCTCGGAGCTCTTGCTGCTGCTGGAACCGCCGCAGCAGCCCCACTTGTAGTCCCAGTTGCGGTTCAGGTCGGTGCCCACGTACGAGGAGCCGCTGTTGGGCTGCCGGTTCTTGCGCCAGGACCGGTAGGAGCCGGCGGCGATGTCGTACTCGCCGCCGTCGGGGTTGAGGTCCGGGATGATCCAGATCTCGCGGCCGTTGACCATGTTGGTGACCCGGGAATCGCTGCCGTACTTGGAGCCGAACTCCTTGAGCAGGTAGAGGGACATCTCCACCGTGAGGTGCTCGCGGGCGTGCTGGTGCGCCGTGAACAGCACCTCGGGTTCGGCCTCGTCCGTGGCCACGTTGTCGCTGATCTTGATGGCGTAGAGGTCGCGGCCCTCGTACGACTTCCCGATGACCCGCTTGCTCATGATCCCGGGGTACTGGGCGATCCGCTGGTCGATCTCCGCGCTCTCCTCGGCGTAGTTGTGGTAGTTCGAGTCCTTCGAGGGGAAGTCCATCGGGTTCACCGCGACCCCCCGCTCGGAGCGGTCCGGCGGGCCGGGCAGTGCCGTCAGCCGGTAGCCGAGCGCGCGCAGGCTCTTCGCCTGCGCCGGGTCGGCGCTGACCACCACCGAGCGGGCGTCCACCTCGTCGATGGAGACACCGGTGCGCAGCAGCGCGGTGCGCTCCGCCGCGGTGGAGGGGCCCTGGACCTCGTACTGGGTGATCGCCTCGTCCTGGGTGGCGGTGGACGGGGTGGGCGGTGGGGCTGCCGTCGCGCTCATGCCGTAGGCGGGTGCGCCGAGCGCGAGCGCCAGCAGGGCCGCCGTGACGGCGGCCCTCCGGCGGTTGTGGAGCCGCATGCGTTCTCCTGGGTGGGGAGTGTGGGGGTAGCCGTGCGGACGCGCACAGCGTGCTCTCATGGCATGTCCGGGTCAAGAACCCCTCGGGTTCACCGGGTCGAACCAGCCACCCCCACACGTACCGCCTACGGCAGGCTGTGGACCTTCGGACCCACCGTGTTGGACCAGGTGCCACCCGCCTTGGCGTCCCAGTTCGTCGACCAGGTCATCGCGCCGCGCAGGCCCGGGTAGGTCTTCGACGGCTTGAAGGAACCGCAGCTCGTGCCCTTGGTCAGGCAGTCCAGGGCGTTGTTCACGATCGCCGGCGAGACGTAGCCGCTGCCCGCGCCACTGGTCGAGGCCGGGACGCCGATGCCCACCTGCGAGGCGTCGAGGCCGCCCTCCAGCTGGATGC
This sequence comes from Streptomyces sp. NPDC088097, assembly GCF_044741845.1. NCBI lineage: Bacteria > Bacillati > Actinomycetota > Actinomycetes > Kitasatosporales > Streptomycetaceae > Streptomyces > Streptomyces sp. NPDC088097. Next base: position 555,964 of record NZ_JBIUTJ010000001.1, on the reverse strand, counting down.
AGGCCAGGGCGGTCAGGAAGTCCACCGAGCCCTGCGAGTAGACCTTGCCGTCGCAGCCGTTCATCGCGCCGCTGTTGTAGTACTGCATGTTGACGACGGTGAGGATGTCCTTGACCGCCAACGCCGTCTTGAAGTAGCCGCCCTGGGTGGACTGCATGTCGATGGTCTGCGGGGCCATGGTCAGGACCAGCGAGGGGCCCGCCTTCGCCGCCAGGGACCGCAGCGCCTGCGTCATGTAGGTCGGGTTGAGGCCGTTCTCCAGGTCGATGTCGATCCCGGTGAAGCCGTACTCCTGCATCAGCGCGTACGCCGAGTTCGCCAGGTTGTTCGCGGAGGTGGAGTCGTTGACCGAGATGGTCCCCTTCTCGCCGCCGATGGAGAGGATGACGGACTTGCCGGCCGCCTTCTTCGCCGCGACGTCCGCCTTGAACTGGGCCACGGTGTAGCCGCCCAGGCCCGCCGAGTCCAGGTTGAAGGTGATGCCGCCGGGCGTGGTCGTGGCGTCGGCGAAGGAGACGGCGATGATGTCGTACTGCGAGGAGACGTCGGAGATCTTCTGGACGGTCGCGCCGTTGTTGAAGTTCTGCCAGTAGCCGGTCAGGGCGTGCTTGGGCACGGCCGGGTTCGGGTTCTGGCCGCCGCCGGCGGTGGTGGTGCCGGTGACCGGGGCCGACTTGGGGCCCTCGCCCGCCGCGTTGTACGCGCTCACCTGGAAGGAGTACGAGGTGGAGGGCGTCAGCCCGGTGATCTGGGCGCCGGGCGCGGACACCGTCTGGACCCGGACCCCGCCCTGGTAGACGTGGTAGCCCGTGGCCCCGCTGACCGCGTTCCACGAAAGGCCGAGCCCGCTGGAGCTCTGGCCGGAAACGGAGGTCCCGGCGGGCGCCCCGGGGACCGTCGGGCCGGGGTCGGTGCCGCCGCCCCCGTCCGGGCCGAAGACGCTGAACTCGTCGACGAGGTAGGCGGGCTGGCCGTACCAGCCGTGCGTCCAGACGGTGACCTGGGTGGTGTTGGGGCCGGTGGTGAAGGTGGTCGACAGCTTCTGCCAGCCGCCGCCCGAGCCGGGGGTCCAGGTGGAGACGTCCTGGGTGCCGGTGCCGGTCGCGCCGAGGTAGACGTAGCTGCCCTGGACCTGGGTGCTGAGGGTGTACGTGGAATTCGGCTTGACCGTGACGGTCTGGCCGCACTGCGCGTTGTCCGAGCCCGCCGGGGTGGCCTTCAGGGCGCCCGCGCCGGCGAACACCGGGGAGGAGACGCCGGCGCCGGACCCGGCGGAACAGGACCAGTTGGAGAGGCCGGACTCGAAGCCGCCATTGCGGACGACGTTGATGTCCGCGGCCTGGGCGGTGCCCGCCGCCAGGGCGGTCAGTCCGCCGGCGGTCAGGGTGGCGGCGCCGAGCAGGGCGAGGGAACGTATGCGGTTCACGTGGGCTCCGTGGGGGGAGGGGAAGGGTGAACGGGCGGTGGGGCGTGGGGATCCCGAGGGGGAGGCGTCTCGGGGGTCTCGACGTGACTCGGGGATCTCGGGAGGATCTCGGGGCGCGGCGGATCGCGACGGGGCGCGTCGGATCGCGACGGGGCGGGCGGGGCGTGTCGGGCTCTCGTCGGGGTGCAACTTCCGGTGCGGCCAAGTTGGTCCAGACCAATCCCCGTGTCAAGGGTCTTTGCGATGTGGCTTGAAATGAGCGCACGGACGATCCCTGTTGTCCGGGTTTTTCGCCACCTGTGACACGTGCTTCCGGCACGGGAATCAGCAAGGCCCTGCCCTGCCAGGGGCGACGCGGATATGGTGCTGGAGCAAGGGGGAGGCACGTCGATCGTTTGCGGTCGCGCAGCACACGCACCTGTGTGGCGACCAGGAGAACGGGTACGGCGTACGGGGTGAACAGGGGGATGCGCATGCCGACCGCCATCGCTGTCACCAGCGCCGATCTGGTGCTGCCGTCCCCGGACCGGCACACTCCGTCGGCCGTCTTACTGCGCCCGCCCGGTGAGGCCGACCTCGACGCCGCGCTCGCCGAGACCGCCGACCTGCTGGAGCGCCACGGCCACCTCGTGGTCGTCGTACCGCCCTGGCTGCCCCGGTCCACCGCCCGCCGGCTGCACACCGTACGGGCCATCCTGGAGACCGACCGGATCGCGCTCCTCGACGTCGACCTCCCGCCGCTGGCCACCGCCGTGCTGGTCCGTCAGCTGCGCCAGCTCAGCGTCTGCGACTTCAGCCCCGGGGTGATCGCCTCGGCAGCCCGGCTGCTCTCCCACTACGTCTACGCGGGCGCCCTGCTCGGTACGGTCGCAAAGTTGGACCGGGTCCCGGTCGGGCTCAAGGCGCACGCGCGCTCCTGGTCGCCGGGAGCGCAGTTCGCCGTCCTCGCACACCCGACGCCGCACCTGGCGAAGCTGGGGAGCGGCAGGGCGGCGAAGGGGGGCGGCGGTGGGGGCGCGGGCGCCGGAACGGGCGAGGTGCCGGCCGGGCCCGGGTTCGCCACGCACCTCACCTTCGCCCGCGGGCAGCTCGCCTCCGACTGGGTGACCACCGACCTGGCGCCCGCCTGGCAGGTGCAGGGGGTCATGGAGAACCCGCTGCCCGCCGACTCGGCCGGCTGGTGGGCCACCCCGAAGCTGGTCGAGTTCGCCGCCGCCATCCCGGACGTCTCCGTCCTCTATCAACTCGTCGCCTCCGTACGCCGCGAGGAGTGCCGCTGGTGCGGCTTCGAGCTGATCGGTGACCGCTGCGGCTTCTGCGCGGCGCCGCTGGCCGCACCGCCGCCCGAGGCTCCGGCCCGCGCGGGCGCCGCCGTCGGCGGCCACGCAGGCGCCCACGCACGTCCCAGACCATGATCACCCCCCGGCCCGAACGAAGAACGGCGAGGTAGTACGGCCCATGAACTCACGCCAGCGCCGCGGCGTCATCCTGCTCCTGCTGTCGGTCCTGTGCGCCCTCGCGGCCTTCGTCGGGGTCCTGGTGGTGATCGGCGACGTCAACTCCAAGGTCGGCTCGGAGGTCGTCGCGTACCGCGTGAAGGGGGACATCGCCCCCTACAGTCCGCTCGCACCGGCCCAGTTCGAGCAGGTCAAGGTCCCCAAGCGGTGGCTCTCGGAGACCGCCGTGAGCGATCTCGGCACCCTCCAGGGCAAGATCGCGCTGACCACCCTCAAGCGCGGCTCCCTGTTGCAGAGCGACATGTTCGTCGACAAGCCCCAACTCCAGGCGGGCGAGCAGGAGATCGCGATCATGATCGACGCCGCCACCGGGGTGGCGGGCAAGATCACCTCGGGTGCGAAGGTCAACATCATCGCCACCTTCAAGGGTGCCAAGGAGACCGACCCGTCCCGCTCCGTGATCATCGTCTCCAACGCCCGCGTCCTCGGTGTCGGCAAGCTGACCTCCCTGGACAAGGACACCAACAAGCAGGGCCCCGCCGAAGTCGTCCCGATCACCTTCGCCCTGAACACCAAGGACACCCAGCGCGTCGCCTACGCCGAGTCCTTCGCCGAGCACGTCCGCCTCGCCCTGGTGGCCCCCGGCACCGACTCCGCACCCAGCCCTGGCGACCGCACGTACACCCTCGACGGGGACAAGTGAGGCACCGATGGTCACCCGAATCCTCCCCGCGGCCGGTGACGCGGACGCCGCGCGCGCCTTCGTGGCGCTGCTCAGCCAGCTCCCCGACGCCGAGCCGGCCGGTCCCGTGCCCGACTCCACCACGCTGCTCAACACCCTGGGCCGGCTCGCCGCCGAGTCCCTCGACGAGCTGCCCGAGGTGGTCCTGGTCCACGAGCGGATCGGCCCCGTCCCCGCCCTGGAGCTGATCCGCGAAGTCGCCCTGCGCTTCCCGGCGGTGGGCGTCGTCCTGGTCACCTCCGACGCGAGCCCCGGCCTGTTCGCCGCCGCCATGGACGCCGGCGCCCGCGGCCTGATCACCCTGCCGCTCGGCTACGAGGACCTCGCCGCCCGCGTCCAGGCCGCCGCCCAGTGGTCCGTGGGCGTACGCCGCCACCTGGGCCGGTCCCCGGACGCGCCGACCGGGCCGGGCGGCCGGGTCGTCACCGTCACCGGGGCCAAGGGCGGGGTCGGCACCACCTTCACCGCCGTGCAGTTCGCGCTCGCCGCCGCCGCGGCGGGACGACGTACCGCCCTGGTCGACCTCGACCTCCAGGCCGGCGACGTCGGCTCCTACCTCGACGTGCAGTTCCGCCGCTCCGTGGCCGACCTCGCCGGCATCCAGGACATCTCGCCCCGGGTCCTCCAGGACGCCGTCTACGAGGACCGCACCGGCTTGGCGCTGCTGCTGGCCCCGGCGGAGGGGGAGCGGGGCGAGGAGGTCGACGAACGGGCCGCCCGGCACGTCATCGCCGCCCTGCGCGCCCGCTACGAGCTGGTCGTCATCGACTGCGGGAGCCAGGTGACGGGCGCGAACGCCGCCGCCGTGGAGAGCGCGGACCTCGCCGTCCTCGTCACCACCCCGGACGTGGTCGCCGTACGGGCCGCCAAGCGGCTGGTGCGCATGTGGGAGCGACTCCAGGTGCGCAAGGCCGAGGACACCACGATGGTGGTCAACCGCTGGAGCAGGCACACCGAGATCCAACCCGCCCTGATCCAGAAGATCACCAAGACCCGGCCCACCCGCACCCCCGTCCCCGCCGCCTTCAAGGAACTCCAGGCCGTCGTGGACGCCGGGCGGGTCCAGGACCTCGACAACCGCTCCACGGTCAAGCAGGCCCTGTGGGCCCTGGCCGGGGAACTCGGCCTGCTCGACGCCCCCGGGGCGGCGGTGGCGGGGGCCGCCCCCGCGGCCGCCGCGGCGCAGGCCGGCGGGGGCTCCGCCCTCGCGGTCCGGGCGGCCGGCCCGGTGGCCCGCCTGCGACGCGGCCGGGAGGGCTGAGCGATGGGGTCGGGACGCGCGTCCGTACGCCGGGCCACGGGCCGGGACCGGGGCCAGGTGGCCGTCGAGTTCGTCGGCATGGTCCCGCTGATCCTGCTGCTCGTGGCGGCGGTGTGGGAGTGCGTCCTGATCGGCTACGCCTTCTCGCTGGTCGGCAACGCGGCCGACGAGGCGGCCCGGGCGGGCGCGGTGAAGGGCGGCGCGGCCTGCCAGGCGGCGGCCGGCGAACACATCGGCGGCGCCTGGGGCATGAGCGTGGAATGCAACGACGCGGGCGACGTCTACAAGGCGAAGGTCACGGTGCGGATCCCGGTGTTCTTCCCCGGGCTGAACTTCGGCGGGATCGACGGCACGGCCGGCGCGGCGATGGAGCGGGAGGGCTGACGGCATGCGGCGACGAGCGCACTCCGACCGGGGCCAAGTGGCCCTGGAGTACATCGGCTTCATCCCCATCCTGCTGTTCGTCGCGCTCTGCGGGATCCAGCTCGGCTGGGTGGCGTACGTCCACGAACAGGCCGACAGCGCCGCGCGCACGGCGGCCAGGGTCGAGGCCCGCAAGGGCTCGGGCGGGGTCGCCGCCGGCCAGGCGGCGGTCCGGGGCGGACTCACCGCCGACGTCACCGTGAGCAAAAGCGACGACGCCGTCACCGCGACGGTCTCCATCGACATCAACTCGATCATCCCGGGCCTGAACCCCGGCCCGGCCAGGGCCACCGCCGTCATGCCGAACGACGACCCGAACGGAGCCCGTCCATGAGCCTGCGCTCCCGGGTCAACACCCCCGAAGACCGCCAGGGCCCCCGCGAGGACGGCCGCCTGGTCTCCTCTTACCGGGCCAAGCTCCTGGAGGAGATCGACCTCGCCGAGATGTCCGCGCTCGCGCCCGCCGAGCGCCGGGCGCGCCTGGAGCGCGTACTCGGGCACATCATCAGCCGCGAGGGTCCGGTGCTGTCCACGGCCGAGCGCGCGCAGCTGATCCGCCGCGTCGTCGACGAGGCCCTCGGGCTCGGTGTGCTCGAACCGCTCCTCGAAGACGCGTCCATCTCCGAGATCATGGTCAACGGACCCGACCAGATATTCGTCGAGCGCTCCGGCCGGGTCGAGCAACTGCCCCTGCGCTTCGCCTCGCACGAGCAACTGATGCAGACCATCGAGCGCATCGTCTCCACCGTCAACCGGCGCGTGGACGAGGCCAACCCGATGGTCGACGCCCGGCTGCCCAGCGGCGAGCGGGTCAACGTCATCATCCCGCCGCTCTCCCTCACCGGCGCGACGTTGACCATCCGCCGTTTCCCCCGCGCCTTCACCCTGCACGAGATGATCGCCCTCGGCTCCCTCGACGAGCAGATGCTCCTGCTGCTGTCCGGGCTGGTCCAGGCGAAGTTGAACGTGATCGTCTCCGGCGCCACCGGCACCGGCAAGACCACCCTCCTCAACGCCCTCTCCGGGTTGATCCCGGAGGGCGAGCGCATCATCACCATCGAGGACTCCGCCGAACTGCAGCTCCAGCAGGCGCACGTGATCCGCCTCGAATCCCGGCCCGCCAACGTGGAGGGCAAGGGCCAGATCACCATCCGCGACCTCGTACGCAACTCCCTGCGCATGCGCCCCGACCGCATCATCGTCGGCGAGGTCCGTGGCGGCGAGACCCTCGACATGCTCCAGGCGATGTCCACCGGCCACGACGGCTCCCTGGCCACCGTCCACGCCAACAGCTCCGCCGACGCCCTGACCCGCCTACAGACCCTCGCCTCCATGTCGGAGGTGGAGATCCCCTTCGAGGCGCTCCAGGACCAGATCAACAGCGCCGTCAACGTCATCGTCCAGCTCACCCGCTTCGGCGACGGCTCGCGCCGCATCACGGAGATCTCCATCCTCGAATCCCACGGCCGCGAGCCCTTCCGGATCACCACCGTCTGCCGCTTCGTCGCCCAGCCCATGGGCGCCGATGGCCGCGTCCAGGGCTACTTCGCGTACGGGCCGCTGCCGCGCCGGATGGCGGACCGCCTCTACATGACCGGCCAGCCGATCCCGCAGGCCTTCGGGGTGGCCCAGCCCGACGTCCTCCTCGACCCGCTGCCCCCGATGTCTCCGATGCCCCCGACGTCCTCGATGCCCCCCCGGACCGTCCTGTGACCGACCTCGTCCTGTTCACCCTCGGCGCCACCCTGCTGGCCGGCCTGCTCGTGGTCCTCGGCGTGCACGCGTACTCCGCGGGTCGGGCCCAGCGCGCCGCGCTCATCGAACGCCTCTCGGCCAGCGGCGAGCCCCCGCCCCCGGGCCGCCGGCGCCGCTTCCCCGGAGTCGACCGGCGCCTGCGCGGGACGAGGCTCGGCCGCCGGATCGGGATCAAGCTGGCCACCACCGGCCTGGACCTCACCCCGGGCGAGTTCTTCGTCTACATGCTGCTGGCCATCGCCGGGACATGGCTCGTGTGCGCCTCCCTGCTGGCGCCCTTCTTCGGGCCGCTCGCCGGGCTCATCGGCGTCTGGGCCGCCAACGGCTTCCTGAACTGGCAGCGCGCCCGGCGCACGGAGCGGTTCATCAACCAGCTCCCCGAGCTCTCGCGCATCCTCGCCAACGCCACCCAGGCCGGCCTGGCCCTGCGGACCGCCATCGCCATCGCGGCGGAGGAACTGGAGGCCCCGGCGGGCGAGGAACTGTCCCGGGTCGCGGACCGGCTCGCGGTCGGCCACTCCATCGAGGAGGCCCTCGGGGAGATCGTCGACCGGCTCCCCTCCCGCGAACTGGTCGTCCTCGTCTCCACCCTGGTCCTGTCCGCGCGCGCCGGCGGAGCCATCGTGGGGAGCCTGCGGAACCTGACCGTGACCCTGGAACAGCGCAAGGAGACGCGCAGGGAGATCCGTACGCAGCTCTCGCAGGTCACGGTGACCGCCTACCTGGTGCCCGCCATCGGCCTGGCCTCGCTGCTGCTGGTCAACGCCATGATGCCGGGCGCCCTGGACCGGATGACGGGCGCCTTCCTCGGGCAGGTCGCGGTGATCGTGTCGCTCGGGCTGTTCGCGCTGGGCTTCGTGCTGATCCGCCGACTGTCGAAGATCGACGTGTGAGGGGGACGACCACATGACCGCCTACCTGCCCCTCCTCCTGGCCTTGGCCTGCGCCCTGTCCGTCTTCGGCGCCCTCCACGGGATCCGCCTCTACCGCGCCGACGTCAAGCTCCCCTCCGACCTCGCCCTGGCCCTGGAGGTCGGCGCCACCCGCACCACCGCCGTCGGCTCGGCCGTCGACCGCCTCGGCATCCGCTGGGCGCCCCTCGTGCTGCGGCTGATGGGCCCCCGGCGGGTGGACCGCAAGCGCCGCCAGATCGACATGGCGGGCAACCCGGCCGGCCTCACCATCGACCGCTACGCCGCCCGGCGCGCGGTGTACGGCTTCCTGGGCGGGCTCGGGGCCCTCGCGATGCTCCTGAACGGGCAGTTGGTCTTCGCCCTCCTCATGGTGGCCTTCGGCCTCTTCTGGATCGAGTTCGGTCTCTGGTCGGCGATCCGGATGCGCCGGGACCACATCGAACGGATCCTCCCGGACTTCCTCGACGTCCTCGCGGTGGTCGTCAGCGCCGGACTCGGCTTCCGCCAGGCCCTCGACCGGGTCGCGGACAAGTACGCGGGCCCCTGGTCCGACGAGATCCGGATCACCCTCCAGCAGATGGACATGGGCGTCAGCCGCCGCCAGGCCTTCGACGAACTGCGCAGGCGCAACGACTCCGAGCAGGTCGCCCAATTCGTCACCGCGCTCCAGCAGGGCGAGGAACTGGGCTCGCCGATCGTGGACACCCTGATCGCCATCGCCGAGGACATGCGCCGCACCGACGCGCAGAGCGCCCGCCGCCGGGCCGCCCGCGCCGTCCCGAAGGCCACCTTCGCCGTCACCATGTTCATGCTCCCGGGGACCCTGATCCTGCTCGTGTGCGGTTTCGTCTACGGGGCGAACGTGGACTTCGGCGCCCTGTTCGGGGGCGGGTGAGCCACCATGCCGATCCGCGTCCTGATCGCCGACGACAACCCGGTCGTCCGGGCCGGCCTCGTCGCCCTGCTGGCCGCCACCGACGACCTCCGGGTGGTGGCGCAGGCCCGCGACGGCCGCGAAGCCCTCCGACTGACCCGCCTCCACGCCCCGGACGTGATCCTGCTCGACGTCCGCATGCCGGGGGTCGACGGCATCTCGGCGCTGCCGCACCTGGTGACCCTGGCGCCGGTCCTGATGCTGACGTACAGCCGCGAAGCCGGCACCGTCCGCGAGACGCTGCTCCTGGGCGCGGGCGGGTACCTGGTCCACGGCGAGTTCACGGCGGACGACCTGACCCGCGCGGTCCGCGACGTCCGCGCGGGCCGCGCCCAGTTCACGGCGTCGGCGGCGACGGCCCTCCTCGAAGAACTCCGAGCCTCTTCGCAACCGCAACGAAGTATGGCATCCTCAACGGAGCGCATGCACAACTCCGTTACTCATGGGCTGAGTTCGCGGGAGGTGGAGATCATGGATCTGATCGCGTCCGGAATGAACAACCAACAGATCGCCGCCGCCTGCTTCATCAGCGAGAAGACGGTCAAGAACCACATCAACCGCATCTTCGCGAAGCTCCACACCCCCACCCGCAGCGAGGCCATAGCCCGCTGGCTGGGAACCGCCCGTCCGGGAGTGAGTGGACATGGGTAGACGCACGACGCAGTGGGTCCGTATTTGGGCCCCGGGACCCTTGGTTATCACCGGTGACTCCCCGTACCGTCCGCCCATCAACAGTGGCACCGGCCCGGGAGGGGACCCCCATGTCGCACAACACCCTGGCAAGGATGCGCAACCGGTACGCGGGAAAGGGCACGAAGGATCGAGGACAGACGGCGTTCGAATATCTCGGGATCATTCTGGTGGTCGTGGTGATCATCGGAGCGATGGTCGGCACGGGTATCGGCACCGCGATTGTCGACCGCATCACGACGGCGATTGCAAACCTCACGGCTGGTTCGTGATTCGGAGGCTGCCGCGTGACAGCGGGCAGGCGTTTCCCCTGTATGTGGTAGCGGTGGTTGCCATGCTGTTTGCCGCGCTTGCCTTCTTCGCTTTTGGTCAGGCAGCCGCAGTGCGCAGCGATTCCCAGGGTGCGGCGGACGCGGCTGCCCTGGCTGCCGCCCAGGATGCGCGGGACCACCTGGATCCTGCGCTGGACCTAGCTTTGCTCAAGCCCGAGGGCTGGGAAGACCTCATCGAAGGGGGCGCCTTCGATGAGGCGCGGGCATGCTCAGCCGCTGAGGACTTCGCGGGGCGCAACAATTCGACTGCCACATGTACGTCCCGGGCGCTGAGGTTCACCGTGGACGTGATCACCGACGGGACGGTTGGTGATTCGGTGATTCCCGGGACAGACAGCGTGCATGCGAAGGCGAAAGCCATTGCAGAGATCGTCCCTCGCTGTGAACTCGTCTCGGCTCCATCCGTTCCCTCCAGTCCGGAACCGGCACCCACTACTCCTGTCCCCGCGACTCCTGCTCCCACCGCGTCGGTGCTACCGGGCGCAGTGGTCATCAAGTGCCGGGGTGGAGCGATCGTGAAGTTTGACCCTACTCATCCGGACCCCTGGAAAGTGCTGGCGCGAAGCCTCTTTGATGTGCGATTGGCCGGCTGACAGTTGAATGAGAGACGAGGAAACTGCTTCGATGAGCATTCGGCGTGAGGTATCAGCGCGCGGAGGAGCGGCTGTCGCAACATCGGCCTTTTTGCTCTTCACCTTGGCCGGGTGTGGCGGGGGCGATCAGCCCAAGGGTGCTCAAGGGAGTTCGACGCCGAAGGCAGCCCCTTCCGTTTCAGCCAAGTCACCGTCGGCCGACAGCAGCAAGGCTGTGGAGCCCGAGCAGGTCATCGCCACGGTCAAGGGGCAAGCAGGAATTGCCCTGGACATCACCTCTGCCTCCAGGGACGCCGGGGGATTCGTGACTGTCAGCGGCCAGATCAAGAACTCCGGTGACAAGCCGTTCGCGAATACCTCGGCTTGGCGTGGCAACGAACTCAAGTCCAGCGGCGTCTCGGTTGCGGGTGTCACGTTGGTCGACAAGGCGGGAAAGAAGCGGTATTACGTGCTTCGTGACACGGATGGACGGTGCCTTTGCACCACGGGTGTCGCCATCATCGACGCCGGTCAATCGGTTCCCTTCTTCGCGCAGTTCCCGGCGCCTCCTGCGACCACCGCCGATGTCGAGTTCAACTTCCCGACGTTTGCTTCAACCACGCTGAAGATCTCTGGGTGACGCCATGACGAAACGCCACCGCACCGCCGCCTCGACAGCCGTCGTCGCGCTCGTCATCGCCGGGGCACACTTCATCGGCGCGGCAGGCGCCCATGCCGACGAAGTGAAGCCGTCCGTGCCGCCCGGGACGGAGCCGTCCGCTGCCGCGCCCGTCGCCATCGACTCCAACGCGCCCGGGCTGAAGATCCCGCAGGGCGGGACCCTCGCGCCCGTCAAGGTGCTCGACATCGCCGAGGTCGTCGAGGACCTCGGGGGTGAGCAGCGGCGGCAGGAGACGAACCAGACGGTCATGATGGCCCTCCAGTCCGAGGTGCTGTTCCCCGAGAACAGCGCCGTCTTCAACGCGCAGGCCGCCGCCCGCATCCAGGCCATCGCGCAGGAGATCAACACGCAGAAGGCCACCCGCATCCGCGTCTTCGGCTTCACCGACGACCAGGGCAGCTACGAGCACGGCAAGGAGCTCTCCAAGCAGCGCGCCGACGCCGTTCAGGCGGAACTCGCCAAGACCGTCACCGCTCCCGGGGTCACCTTCGACGTGCGCGGCTACAGCGAGGACTACCCGATCGCCGACAACGGCACCGAGGAAGGCCGCAAGAAGAACCGCCGCGTGGAGATCACCTTCCCGCGCGGTTCCGCCGGCTAGGCCCCGCCGCCCCGCCCGATCCGGGACCCGACCGGACCGGGGCGGCGCCTACGGGTGGCGGGTCGGTAGGAGGGCTGCCAGTTCCGCTGCCCTGTGGGCCGGTTCGGGGCCGGGGGTGAGGGTTGCCACCGCCGTCGCGCCCTCCACCAGGATCAGCAGGTGGTCGGCGGCCGTGGGGGAGTCCGTCAAGCCGCCCAGGAGTGTGCGCAGCTCCGCCTTGTGGCGGCGTACGACGTCCAGCACGCCCTCCGGTCCGGCGCCGAGTTCCCCGTGGGCGTTGAGGAAGGCGCAGCCCCGGAAGTCCGGCTCCGAGAACCAGGCCGCCAGCCAGTCGAAGATGGCCGCCACCGGGTCCGGGGCCTCGTCCACCGCCGCCCGCAGGCTCGCCGTCCAGCGTCGGTCGCGCCGGTCCAGGTAGGCCGCGACCAGGGCCTCCTTCGCGGGGAAGAGCCGGTACAGCCGCTTGAGCGGCACCCCCGACTCCGTCCGGACGCGGTCCATGCCGACCGCCTGGATCCCCTCGGCGTAGAAGAGTGCCTCCGCCGCGTCCAGGAGTCGGGTCCGGGCCTCTTCGTCGTCCATGGGGGCAGCGTAGTCGAGTTGCCCTTGCGTGGAGAACGTGCGTTCTCTAGGGTCGATCGAGTGGGTAGAACGATCGTTCTCCCCGTTTGGCCGACCCTCGGGAGCCCCCGTGTCCGCACCCCGCCCGCCCCTGCCTCCCTTCACCGAGGAGTCCGCCCGCGCCAAGGTTCGGGCCGCCGAGGACGCCTGGAACAGCCGGGATCCCGAGCGCGTCGCCCTCGCCTACACCGAGGACTCGGTCTGGCGCAATCGCGACCGCTTCCTGACCGGCCGCGACGAGATCCGGGCGTTCCTGGCCGACAAGTGGGAGCGCGAACTCGACTACCGCCTCCACAAGGAACTCTGGTCCCACACCGGCAACCGCGTCTCCGTCCGCTTCGAGTACGAGTGGCACGACGCGGCGGGTCAGTGGTGGCGCAGTCACGGTAACGAGCAGTGGGAGTTCGCCGCGGACGGGCTGATGAGCCGCCGCGAGGCGAGCATCAACGACGTGCCCATCACCGCCGCCGACCGCCGCCTCTGACGGAGGCCCCCGCGAGTGGTCAACCCGGCTGAGCGCGGGCGCGCCCTCGCTCTGGCAGCCGGTCGGCAGGGCGCCCGCCCCCGGGCCTCGCGACCGTCGGCCATGACCTAACGTAGCGTGGAATCGGCTACGGAGAGTAGTGGAATCCGGGCGAATCCGCTCCAACGAGTGACCCGCCGGGAACCCGTCAGGGGCCTGCGGGCGACCCGTGAGCGGTTACGTCGTCGGGTGGGCCCGCGTGATGAGGTCCGTGGCGACCTCCAGCGCCGCCTGGCGCGTCTCCTCCGGGTCGCCCTCCACGTGCTGGAGGAACATCATCCCCGCGTGCAGGGTGAACAGGGCGCTCACGCAGCGCACTTGGTCCACGAGGGGGCCGTCCTCCGTGCGCAGCAGTTCCACGAGGGTGAAGAGCCGCTTCTTGACGGTCTCGCCGATGCTCAGCTCCCGCATCGTCGCCTGGTTCTCCTGCATGAAGCGGTACAGCTGCGCGCCCGCCGCCATCGACTCGCTGTAGCGGCGCAGCACCTCGCGCTTCGTCTCCAGGGTGTGGGGCTGCTGCTGGGCCCACTCGATCAGCTCGTCGATCGGACGCGTCACGTCCTCGAAGACGCTGATGATGATGTCTTCCTTGGTCTTGAAGTGGTAGTAGAGCGCGGCCTTCGTGACGTCGAGCCGCTCCGCGATCTCCCGCAGCGAGGTCTTCTCGTACCCCTGCTCGGCGAACAGTTCCAGGGCGACGTCCTGAATGCGCTGGCGCGTGTTTCCCCGCCTCGGCTGCTGAGCGCTACCGCTGGAGCTGCTGGACATGGCTCTCCCCACACGAACTTACTTGACGCCCGGCTAGTGACCGGACTACCTTCCCCAGTGTAGTGAACTAGCCGGGCGGCAAGTAAGGCACCCGGCAGGAGAAGACGCGGTACCGGTGCCAGGGGAGTGGACATGAGCGAGACAGTCAAGCAGGCGGACACCTCGGAGGAGGTGAAGCCCCGCAGCGTCCGCGTCGTACTCATGGCCCTCATGATCGCGATGCTGCTGGCCATGCTCGACAACATGATCATCGGCACGGCGATGCCGACGATCGTCGGTGAACTCGGCGGCCTGGAGCACCTGTCCTGGGTGGTCACCGCCTACACCCTGGCCACCGCCGCCTCGACCCCGATCTGGGGCAAGCTCGGCGACATGTACGGCCGCAAGGGTGTCTTCCTCACCTCGATCGTCATCTTCCTGATCGGCTCCGCGCTCAGCGGCATGGCCCAGGACATGGGTCAGCTCATCGGCTTCCGTGCCATCCAGGGTCTGGGCGCCGGCGGTCTGATGGTCGGCGTCATGGCGATCATCGGCGACCTGATCCCGCCCCGCGAGCGCGGCAAGTACCAGGGCATGATGGCCGGCGTGATGGCCCTCGCCATGATCGGCGGCCCGCTGGTCGGCGGCACCATCACCGACCACATGGGCTGGCGCTGGTCCTTCTACATCAACCTCCCGCTCGGCGCCGTGGCCCTGGCCATGGTCACCGCGGTGCTGCACCTGCCCAAGAAGACCGGGCCCAAGCCGAAGATCGACTACCTCGGCGCCGCACTGCTGACCGTCGCCATCACCTCGACCGTCCTCCTCACCACCTGGGGCGGCACCGAGTACGCCTGGGGCTCCCCCGAGATCATCGGCCTGATCGTGGTCGGCGTGCTGTCCATCGCCGGTTTCCTCTACACGGAGACCAAGGTTGCCGAGCCGGTCATGCCGCTGCACATCTTCCGCAGCCGCAACTTCACCCTCATGTCGGTGATCGGCTTCCTCGTCGGGTTCGCGATGTTCGGCGGCGTGCTCTACCTGCCGCTCTTCCAGCAGGCGGTCCAGGGCGCCTCGGCCACCAACTCCGGCCTGCTGCTCCTGCCGATGCTGCTCTCGATGATGGTCGTCTCGCTCATCGCGGGCCGCATCACCACCAGCAGCGGCAAGTACAAGGTGTTCCCGATCGTCGGCGGCGCGCTGATGGTCGTCGGGCTCTTCCTCCTCGCGACCATGGACACCGGCACCACCCGCCTGATGTCGGGCGTGTACATGGCCGTCCTCGGTGCCGGACTCGGCTTCCTGATGCAGATCACGATGCTGGTCGCGCAGAACAGCGTCGAGATGAAGGACATGGGCGTCGCCTCCTCCTCCGCCACGCTCTTCCGTACCCTCGGCGGTTCCTTCGGCGTGGCGCTGATGGGCTCCCTCTTCACCACGCAGCTCACCGACACCATGACCGACCGCCTCGGCGCGCAGGCCGGCCAGGCCGCCGGCACGGCGCAGCTCGACGCGGCGGGCCTGGCGAAGCTGCCCGAGGTCGTCCGCGACGCCTACCAGCACGCGGTGGCCGCCGGTACGCACTCCGCGTTCCTGCTCGGTGCGGGTGTGGCCGTCGTGGGCTTCGTGCTCGCCTGGTTCGTCAAGGAGGTCCCGCTGCGGGGCGCCGGTCCGGCCAAGGCCGGCAGCGGTGAGGGCGAGGGCGGCGACGCCAAGGCCACCGCCGCTCCGCAGGACTCGTTCGCGCACTGACGGACGCGCAGACGCACCGCCGACGGCGGGTCCGGCCCGGGAGGAATCCCCGGCCCGGCCCGCCGTTCGCGCGTCCGGACGCGGTCGGGCATGCCCGTACGCGGTGGTGCGCCCCCGCCGGCCCTCAGTGCAGGGCCGACTTCAGCCGCCACCGCGCCCAGTCGAGGTTCCA
The DNA here is from genome assembly GCF_044741845.1 of Streptomyces sp. NPDC088097. NCBI lineage: Bacteria > Bacillati > Actinomycetota > Actinomycetes > Kitasatosporales > Streptomycetaceae > Streptomyces > Streptomyces sp. NPDC088097. The sequence continues at coordinate 540,360 of NZ_JBIUTJ010000001.1, read as the reverse complement.
GTCGCCGAACCCGTTGCCCGCCTCCACCGTCGCTCCGGCGCCCTTCACCTCGAACACGTCCCCGACCCGAGCCTGGCCGTAGAACCACCTCGCGTCCGCCGTCGTCAGCCCGATGCAGCCGTGGCTGCGGTTGGCGCTGCCGATGTAGCCCTCGGCCCACTCCGCCTGGTGGGCGTACGTGCCCGAGGTGGTCAGCCGCATCGCCCGCTGGACCGGCAGGTCGTACGCGTTCCCCAGCCCCACCGACTGGGAGCGCATCCGGATCGTGCCCTCCTTGGACATCAGCGTCATCCGCCCGCTCCAGGTCGGGTACTTCGCCGGATCGCCGGCCGTGATCGGGACCTCCTTCACCACCCGCCCGTCCCGCTCCAACGACAGCGTGTGGGCGGGGACGTCCACGGTGGCCACCTGCCGCGCGCCGATGGTGAAGGTGGTGCGACGCGAAGCGGCCACGGCGCGGTCCGGCTCCGTCACCACCCCGGCCAACGCCGCGTCGAGGGTCACCTTCGTCCCGGGCCTCCAGTACTCCTTCGGGCGCCAGTCCACGCGCTCGTGACCGTTGGACGGGTCGGTGAGCCAGCCCCACGCGCCCTCGGTGCCGTTGTCCGTCGTCACCGTCAACCGGCGCTCCACCTCCGCCTTGTTCGTCACCGGATGGTCGAAGACCAGGGATACCGGCTGACCGACGCCCACCGTCGACCCGGTCGCGGGCAGCACCTCCAGCGTCTCCTCGTGCGAGGGGGTGGGCGGGGGAGGAGGGGTGGGGGAGGGCGACGTGCCGCTCCCGTGGGCGCTCGCCGGCGGGCCGGAGGCGGCCGCGTGCGCGGTGTCGCCCCCGCCGCAACCGGTCGTCGCCGCGGCGACGAGCGTGACGAGTGCGACGAGGGTGACGGGCCTGAGGCGTGGGACGGGCCCGTCGAGTCGGACGGGCCTGGCGAGAGCGCCGGTCGTGGTGAGTCGCTTGCGCATGGGGAACGGGACCTCCTGCCGGGTACGGGGCCCTGAGCCCCGCGACGCAGAGGAGGAGGGAGTGACGCACCGGGTGAGTTCCGACTTGTGTGGCATCAGGGACTATTGAGGCCCAAAGTCCTTATTACCTGCAATTTATGGGGCATTCGGGCGGAACCCCTCGCAGTCCGAAGGCGTCCTGACCCACAGAACCCTCGCAAGTCAGGATGGGGAGTGGACAGATGACGCGCACGCAGAAGGACCTCCTGCGGACCAGGTTGGCCGTGGCGGCCTCGGCGGCGGCCGTCGCCGCGACCGTCTGGGGAGTGACGAGCCTGCTCGATCCGCACGAACCCGCCTCCCCGGCGCACGAGAACGTGGCCCGCCGGACCGGTGACGAGCCCCCGGCCCCGGACGGTGCCGGCGCCCCGGGAGCCCCCTCCGGGATACCCGAGGGCATCGCGCACGCCTCCGAGGGTGGCGCGAACGCCGTCAACATCACCATCGACGACGGCCCCGACCCCCGCTGGACCCCGAAGATCCTCGACGTACTGGCCGAGCACGACGTGAAGGCGGTCTTCTGCATGATCGGCCCGCAGGCCAAGGCCCACCCGGACCTGGTCAAGGAGGTGGTCGCGGCCGGGCATCGGCTCTGCGACCACACCATGGACCACGACACGGGCATGGCGAAGAAGCCCGTGGCCTACCAGCAGGCGCAGATCCTCGACGCGCGGCGGCTGATCGAGGAGGCCGCCGGAGCCGGCGCGAAGGTCGACTACTACCGCGCGCCCGGTGGGGCCTTCACCCCCGAGAGCCGCCGGATCGCGGCCGCCGCCGGAATGCGGCCGCTCGGTTGGAACGTGGACACCAAGGACTTCGGCAGGCCCGGGACCGCCGCCATCGTCGACGCCGTCAAGAAGCAGCTGGGCAACGGCCCCACCATCCTGTTCCACGACGGCGGTGGCGACCGCACCCAGACCGTAGCCGCCCTCGACCAGGTGCTCGACTGGCTCCACGAGCAGGGCCGCCCGACCGGATTCCCCGTGCGCACCGCGCCCTGACCCGGACCCGTCCCGTACGCAGCCCGCACCCGCACCCGCACCCGCACCCGCACCCGCACCCGCACCCACCCCGCGCCCTGACACGCCGTCCGGTGGCGAACGGGTGAGGATCGCCGTCCGCGCCCCTCCCGCGGTGTTCCCTGGTCGCGTCGTGACCAGCCGCGTACCCACGCGCGCAACCCCGAGGAGGCCCCGTGATCGATCCGGCCCAGCTCGCCGACCCCGCCGTCCGCGCCTTCGTCGACGCCGTCAACACCGGGGACCGGGAGGCCTTCGCGGCGCTCCTCGCCCCCGGCGCGACCATGTCCGACGACGGTTCCGACCGCGACCTCGCCCAGTGGGCCGACCGGGAGATCTTCTCGGCCGGCGGTCACATGGCGATCGACTCGCAGACCGCCGACGGCCGTTCCCTCGTCGTGGACTACCGCAACGAGACCTGGGGCGCGATGCGCACCGCCTGGCGCTTCGAGGTCACCCCCGACGGCCGCCGCGTCAGCCGCTTCGAGACCGGCCAGGCCTGACCCGTACGCCCGCCCCCCGTACGCCCGCCCCCGTCGACCCCGCCGGCCCCGTCCACCCCGCCCGTCGGGCCCTACAGCCCCCGCGCCACCGCCAGGACCGCCGCCGCCAGGGGGCCGTTCTCCGGGGCCGCGGCGCCCGGGAAGGCGAAGCGGCGGCGCGTGTACCCGTACGCGATCCCCGTGGCCGGGTCCGCGAAGCCCAGGCCGCCCGCCGCCCCGCAGTGGCCGAAGGCCTCCGGGCCCACCGCGTGCTGCCGCTCGAAGCCGAGGCCGAAGTGGTCTGTCTCCGAGGTGACCCGGTCCGTGCCCGGGGTGTGCGGCCGCGCCACTTCGGCCGCCGTGTCGGGCTTGAGGAGCGCCGGTCGGCCGGCCAGCCCGCTGATGGCCGCCGCGTACAGCCCCGCCACCCCCCGGGCCGTACCGGTGCCGCCCGCCGAGGCGCCGCCCAGCTCGCGCACGCGCGGGTGGTTGGCGTAGGCGATCAGGTCCATCGGGGGCTCGCGGTGCATGTTGAAGGCGGTCCTCATGGCCTCCGGCATGGGGCCGCCCGCCGCGAAGGCCGCCGCCTGGGCGGGTGTCAGGACCATCTCCAGGGTCGGCTTCCAGCGGTCCTCCAGCCGGGCCGGCAGGCCCATGTACAGGTCCAGCCCGTACGGGGCCCGCACGCGCTCCTCGTAGACCTCCTGGAGGGAGCGGCCGGTCACCCGCCGGACCACCTCGCCGACCAACGCGCCTATCACGAAGGCGTGGTAGCCGTACGCGGTCCCCGGCTCCCAGTGCGGTCGTGCGTCCGCCAGCCGCGTCGCGACGAGGGCGTCGTCGGCTATCTCGTCGTAGGACAGGCCCTCCGGGGTGTTGAGCAGTCCGGAGCCGTGCGCGACCAGCTGCCGCACCGTCAGCCGCTCCTTGCCGTGGCCGGTGAACTCCGGCCAGTACGCCGACACCGGCCGCTCCAGGTCCAGCAGCCCGTCCTGCGCCAGCAGGGCCACGACCAGGTGGGTGGCACCCTTGGTGATCGAGTAGACCGGGCCGAGGGTGTCGCCCTCGGTGTCCTCGCCGCCCCACAGGTCGACGACCAGCCGGCCGTGGTGGCGGACGGCCAACTGGGCCTCCGGCGCGAGCGGCTCGGCCGCAAGGAAGGCCGCGAACTCCTCGCGGACCGGCTCCCAGCCCGCCGCCACCGTGCCCTGAACCGTCGTGTACATGTCAGTCTCCATCGTTCTCTTCCCCGTTCGCGTGCACGTCGCGCGCCCTCGGCGCGGACGTTCCCGGTCTCGTCGATCACCCAACCAGGGTCCGGCGGGGACCATTCCGTCGCGAGCGGGCACTTTGTCACCTCGGCGCGCGGGGCGGCTCCCGTACGGGTGAACGCGCGCACGGCGTCGTTCCGGCCCGCCGTGGGGTCCCGTTGGACCGGGCATGAACCGCACCCGCACCCGCACCACCGCCCGCACCGCCGCGCTCACCCTGGCCGCCGTCGTCGCGGCCCTCGCCCCGAGCCTCGGCCAGAGCGCCGGCGCCGCCGCACCGGCCGCGCCCTACCTCCAAGACCCGGCCGGAGCGGAGGGGGCGATGAAGAAGATGTGGACCAAGGACGACATGCACAAGGTGGAGGCCCAGTTCCGCTTCTATCCGGGGGTCCAGTACAAGACGGTCACCCGCCCCGGCCCCGACGGCGCTCCGGAGTGGAAGCGGCAGGTGGGCGACCCGAAGACGCTGGCCTGGCTGCCCTCGTACGAGTTCGCCTGGACGGTCTCGGACTCGACGCTCGTGAAGAAGGCCCTGACCACGAAGGACGGCAAGCACCCGTTCGTCGTGCACGCGGTGCTGCGTGACGCCAAGCGGGCCAAGGCGGGGGAAGTGCGCCAGGAACTGACCGGGCAGCCGGCGACGGGACGTCACAAGGTCGCGGGCGGCAAGCGGATCGCGTGTGACACCGGGGAGTACACGGTGGAGTGGTCGGTCACCCGCACGGGATACGGGACGCTGACGGGCACGCTGCGCTGGGACTCCGACTGCGGGCAGTACCGGACGGCGTTCGCCGAGGACCACGGCCCGAAGTAACCGCGGGCGAGGCCGTCGCGGGCGAGGCCGTCGCGAGGGAGAGCGTACGAGGGGAGAGCGTACGAGGGAGGGCGCGCGACGGAGCAAGCCCGCCAAAGGAAAAGGGGAAGCAGAAGGCCTGCCGCCCCGCGCACCTTGTGGGTGCTCGGCGGGCGACCTGGCCGCGGCCTCGGATCGAGTGCCGTCACAGCCATTCTGCCGCACGGGATGGGCGCGGCGACGAGACGAAAGTCCCGGATTCGAGGGTCTTTCAGTGCTGGTTCTTCTCGGCTTCGGTGGCCTTCTTGGAGAGGTCCTCCAGGATGCCCTTCGCGTTGCCGCCCGGCTCCACCGCGCGACCGATGTTGCGCTTGATGGTGTCGCTGACCGTCACCCACGACGGGTTGTTCACCGGGTAGAGCTGGGCGCCGCGCAGGGCGGTCAGGAACTGGTTGTCGGTGTCGTCGAGCCCGCCCCCCTGGGAGCGCGTGGCCGAGACCGTCGAGGGCAGCAGGTGGTAGCGCCCCGCGAAGTCCGACAGGTTCTTGTCGTTGTAGACGTAGTCGAGGAACAGGCCGATCTGCTTGCCGTTCCCGTTCTGCTTGAACGCCATCATCCAGTCGGCGACGCCGACGGTGGGCGTGGATTCGCCCTGGTTGAGGTTGTCCGACACCGGCATGGGGACGGCCTTGACGTTGATGCCCTTGGCGCGCGCCTCGTGGTAGAGCGAGGGGTAGCCGTTGACCATCCCGACCTCGCCGCGCATGAAGGCGGCGAAGGCGTCGGCCCGGTTGAGCTTGGAGGGCGCGATCGGGCCGACCAGACCGGGGACGACGAGCTGGTCCCGGATCCAGTTGAAGGTCTGGAGGTTCTGGTCGGAGGACAGGCTGTAGTTGCCGGCGCTGTCGACGTAGCCGCCGCCGTTGCTCAGCTCCCAGATCATCGCCTCGGCGTGCGCCTCCTCCGGGCCCAGCGGCAGTGCGTAGGGGAACTTCACGCCCTTGTCCTTGAGGGCCTTGGCGTCGGCCTTCAGGTCCGTCCAGGTCTTGGGCGCCTGCTTGATCCCGGCCTGGTTGAACAGGGCCTCGTTGTAGAAGAGGAGGCGGCTGCTCGCCACGAAAGGCAGGCCGTAGAGGGTGTTGCCGACCGAACCGGCCTCGGCGAGGGGCTGGAGGAAATTCGCCTCGCCGCTCACGGAGAGCAGCTCCTCCGCGGAATAGAGCTTGCCCTGGGCCGCGAAGTCCGAGTACGAGCCCATGAGGGCCATGTCCGGCGCCTTGTCGGCCGCGACCATACGGGTCACCTCGCGGTCGATGTCGGCCCACGGGAGCAGCTTCACCTCGACCTTGATGTCGGGGTGGGCGGTGCTGAACTCGCGTGTCACCTTGTCCCAGTAGGACTTGGAGCTGTTGCCGGAGTTGTCGCCGTATTCGGCGGCGACCAGCTTCAGCGTATCGCCGCTCCCGCTGCCGCCGTCGGAACTCCCACAGCCGGACAACGGCGCCAACAGACCGAGCACGACCGCCGTGGCGGACGTGCCGAACATTCTTCGTCGCACGGGTGGATACCCCTGATTTTCGTTTGGATCCTGTTGTTACTTATGAGTTGCTCCGGGCTGAGGTGTCCCACCATGGCCCTATGGCCGGAATTCTCTCCTGCCGGGTGGGCGGTTGATTCCATTGGGGCGGCAGTTGTGGGCAATGCTCCAACTGCGGCTATTCCCCATGGTGTTTTCCGATATGTGATCAACAATTCGGACGCGCGTAGACATGCCGAAAAGCCCGTTTCCGGCAGGAATACGGGTCGCGGGCGGGAGCGGGGGGAGGGGATGGCGAAAACAGCCGTACGGTCGGCTGAGCGGTCGGGGCCTGTCGGTCGGTGCCGGTCGGTCGGCCGGTCGCCTAGTCGGTCGGCTGGTCGGTCGGCTGGTCGGTCGGCTCGTCGGCGAAGTCGCCGGCGTACGGGTCGGGCTCGCCCGTCTCCGGGTTGCGCCCCTCCTGCCAGCGGCGCTGGGCCTTGCGCCAGTGCACGAAGCTGAGGTGGCCGCCGTCCCAGAAGGTGATGCCGACCGGGCTCACGTCGAACTCGTCGGAGCACAGGCGGAGCAAGAACTCGGCCATGCCGTACGGGTACACCGCGAAGGAGTCGGCGGTGTGCCGCCCCGCGACCAGGACCGGCCAGCGCTCGGGGTCCGGGTCGGTGGCGAGCCAGCACAGGATGTCGGAGCCGCCGGTGACACCCCAGGCGATGATCGACTCGGGGTCCACGTCGAAGGCGGCCCGGCCGCCCTCGGCCTCCCAGGCCTGCCGGGCGTTCGCGGTCTCCTCGGCCATCTCGGCCGGGGCCCACTGGAGCCCCGGCTTGGGCAGCGGCAGCAGGATGCCGGCCTCGCCGTTGATGGAGCCCGCCCCGAACCGGCCCATGAAGGCCACGTAGTCGGACGGGAACCGGGTACCCCAGACGGCCTCGACGGCCTGCCAGTCGATGTCCTCGTCGGCGCCGTGCGTCGCCGGCATGATCTGCTCAAGCGCCTTGACGCGCGCGTTCTCACTCATGCCGCTCCCCTGACACCCCAGCCCAACCGCCCCAACCTACCGCCCACCGCCCCGATGACCTAGGCCGCGGCCGCAAAGTCCCGCCGGCCGGGCACCACGTCCTTCGGGCGCCCGCCGCTACTTCGCGGCCACGCCCCCGGTCGCGGCCGGTCCGTACCGTTCCACCGTCACCCGGGTGCCCGCGCGCAGGCCCCAGCGGGCCATCGCCCCGGCCTCCGCCTCCAGGACGTGGCGCGAGCGCGGGCGGGGGAGCCCGAGGCGGCCCGGAGCCATGGTGACCACGGACAGCACCCGCAGCCGCCGGTCCAGGTACGCCACGTCGATCGCGAACCGCATCCGGAAGGTGTGCACGCTCGCCGCCGGGGTCAACAGCAGCGCGCCCTCGATGCCGTCGCGCCCCAGCAGTCCGCGCGTACGGGCCCGGTAGGAGGCCGCGACCTCCAACGCGACCTCCGACGCACCCGTCGTCGCGCCCTCCGACGATGCCTCCCACGGCACCCCCGACGACGCCTCCGCCGCCGCCCCCCGCGCGGCCTCCCGCGACGCCCCGTCCGCGGTGATCCGCAGGACGCCCCGCCCGTCGTGCCAGTCAGCAGCCATGGCCGACACCCTCGCAGACCGGCGGACGCCCTTCCAGAGCGGGCGCCGCCGGCCCTACCTTCGCCGGATGGGCACCCCGCTGATCCTCCTCGCCGCCGCGTACGGCGCCGCCGCCGGGCTGGTGCTGCCGCGCGCCGCGTACCGGCTGTCCGTCCCGTCCGGGGAGCCCCGGCCGCGGGACTGCCCCGCCGGGCATCCGGTCGTCGGGTGGCTCGGCCCCGCCCGCTGCGCCGGCTGCGCCGGACCGCCCTACGGCTCCCGGGGCGCGGGACCCGCCGCGGTCGCCGCCGCCGCCTGCGCCGCCCTGGCGGCGGCCCCGGGGGCGCGCCCCGAGGCGGCGGTGTTCGTCGCGCTCGTCCCCGTGCTCGTCCTGCTGGCCCTCGTCGACCTCGCCGTGCACCGGCTGCCCGACGTCCTCACCCTGCCGCTGGCCCTCGCCACCGCCGCCCTCCTGGGCGGCGCGGCCCTGCTGCCGGGCGCGGCGGGCTCCTGGCGGCTCGCGCTCCAGGGCGGGGCCGCGCTCGGGGCCGCGTACCTGGTGCTCTTCCTGATCAACCCCGCCGGAATGGGGCTCGGCGACGTCAAGCTGGCGCTCGCCCTGGGGGTCGCTCTTGGGTGGTACGGGTGGGGGGTATGGATGGCGGGGGCCTTCCTCGGCCTCGCCTACGGGGCCCTTTACGGCCTTGGCCTGGTGGTTCGGGGTCGCGCGAGCGGTGGCACGGGCTTCGCGTTCGGCCCCTTCATGGCCGCCGGAGCCCTCTCCGGAGTGCTGTTGGGCGGATTCGGAGCGTAGTCGTTTCGCGCCGATGCACCCATCCGCCTTTACGAAGGGTTATGGTGGAACCCCCCCCTCGGGCCGGTCCGTATCCCCCCCACGGACCGGCCCGTTTTTTCTTTCGGGGCCGCGCGCTCAGGCGCCCACCATCACCGCAGGTCAGCCCCGCTGGGCCCAGATGTTGGTGCCCGGGGTGGACACGGCGAAGGAGTCGATCTCCTTCAACTCCCCCTCGGAGAGGGGCGCCCCGGCCAGCGCGGCGATGTTCTCCTCCAGCTGCTTCACGCTCGACGCGCCGATCAGCGCCGAGGTCATCCGGTCGTCCCGGAGCACCCACGTCAGCGCCAGCTGCGCGAGCGACTGCCCGCGCCGCGCGGCGATCTCGTTCAGCCCCGTCAGGCGGCGCAGCACGTCGTCCGAGAGCAGGTCGGGGTTGAGGGACTTGCCCTGGGTGGCCCGCGAGCCCTCCGGGATGCCCTGGAGGTACTTCCCGGTCAGCAGGCCCTGGGCGAGCGGGGCGAAGGAGATGCAGCCCATGCCGGCCTCCTGGAGGGTGTCCAGCAGCGCGTCCTCCTCCGTCCAGCGGTTGATCATGGAGTAGGAGGGCTGGTGGATCAGCGGCCGCACGCCCATGCCGGTCAGGATCCGGGCGGCCTCGGCGGTCTGCGCGGCCGTGTACGAGGACACGCCGACGTAGAGCGCCTTGCCCTGCTGCACCGCGGACGCCAGCGCGCCCATGGTCTCCTCCAGCGGGGTCTCCGGGTCGAAGCGGTGCGAATAGAAGACGTCGACGTAGTCCACGCCCATCCGCTCCAGCGAGGCGTCCAGCGAGCCCAGGAGGTACTTGCGGCTGCCCCACTCGCCGTACGGGCCGGCGTGCATCAGGTAGCCCGCCTTGGTGGAGAGCACCAGCTCCTCGCGGTGGGAGGCGAAGTCCCGCGCGAAGATCTTGCCGAAGTTCAGCTCGGCCGAGCCGGGCGGCGGGCCGTAGTTGTTGGCCAGGTCGAAGTGGGTCACGCCGAGGTCGAAGGCACGGCGCAGGATCGCCCGCTGGGACTCCAGGGACCGGTCGTCACCGAAGTTGTGCCAGAGGCCCAGCGAGATCGCGGGGAGCTTGAGGCCACTGCGGCCGGTGCGGCGGTACTCCATGGAGTCGTAGCGCGAGGGGTCTGCCCGATAGGGATTGGTATCAGTCACGATGTCCTCCCTATCACGGACTTGTGACCGACCGAGTTGGGTACCCGATCCCACCGCGCAGTAATGTGGCCGCCTCGGGGGAGACCACATTCCGCACGGGGGCACGGCACGGAGGGGCTGCAAGATCGTGAAGCTGCGCGACCTGGTGTACAGGCTCTACGCACACCGGGTGGAAGGCCGCATCGACCATGACGCGGCGCCCAAGCACATCGGCGTCATCCTGGACGGCAACAGGCGATGGGCCAAGGCGTCCGGAGGGACGACCGAGCAGGGCCATCAGGCCGGGGCCGACAAGATCTCCGAGATGCTCGGCTGGTGCACCGAGACGGACGTCGAGGTCGTCACCCTGTGGATGCTCTCCACCGACAACCTGGACCGGCCGGAGGTCGAGCTCCGCCCACTGCTCAACATCATCGAGAACACCGTCCGGGGCCTGGCCGCCGACGGCCGCTGGCGCGTCCACCACGTCGGCAACCTGGACATCCTGCCCGCGCGGACCCAGTCCGTCCTGAAGGAAGCCGAGCAGGGCACCCAGGACATCGACGGGATACTGGTCAACGTCGCCGTCGGCTACGGGGGCCGCCAGGAGATCGCCGACGCGGTCCGCTCGCTGCTCCTGGAGCACGCCGAGAAGGGCACCTCCTTCGAGGAGCTGGCCGAGGTCCTGGACATCGACCACATCGCGGAGCACCTCTACACGCGGGGCCAGCCCGACCCGGACCTGGTCATCCGCACCAGCGGCGAGCAGCGGCTGTCCGGTTTCATGCTGTGGCAGAGCGCCCATTCGGAGTACTACTTCTGCGAGGTCTTCTGGCCGGCCTTCCGCAAGGTCGACTTCCTCCGGGCCCTGCGCGACTACGCCGCCCGTCACCGGCGCTACGGCAACTGACGGATCCCTTCCGCCCCCCGCGCACCCCCTCTGCCCCCCTTCGTCCCCGGCGCAAGGCCTTCACCAGGGGTTCACCGAGCGTCCGTCATATGCCATGGCATGGCGGCGCTCGTTCGAGGGCATAACCCCTGCAGGTCGACGTCCGATCCACGGGTGTCGAATCTCAGCGGACGGCACAGGGCCGTCCGCCCGGGAGGCCCTTTGCACCAGGACGCGCGTGCGGTTCGCACGGTCGGATTGGAGGGCCGGAAAGCGGCCCTGGCATGGGTGCCGTTGACCGGTCCGGTCTTCATGGCCCGACCTCTTCCGAGGGGGTACGTCCTTCCGTGGTGACCAGCACTAAGAGCCGCCTGCCCGACAGGCGGACCTACGTCCTCGACACCAGCGTCCTGCTGGCAGACCCCAACGCGATCTCCCGCTTCGACGAGCACGAGGTCGTGCTCCCGATCGTGGTGATCACCGAGCTGGAGGCAAAGAGGCACCATCCCGAACTCGGCTACTTCGCGCGCCAGGCCCTGCGCCTGCTCGACGACTTCCGGGTGCGGTACGGACGTCTCGACGCACCCATCCCGCTGGGCGATCTGGGCGGCACCCTGCGCGTCGAGCTCAACCACTCCGACCAGAGCGTCCTTCCCACCGGCTTCCGACTGGGGGACAACGATTCGCGGATCCTCGCGGTCGCTCGCAATCTGCAGGCCGAGGGATACGACGTCACGGTCGTCTCGAAGGACCTTCCGCTGCGCATCAAGGCCTCCTCCGTGGGGTTGATGGCGGAGGAGTACCGCGCGGAGCTCGCGATCACCGATGCCGGCTGGACCGGCATGAGCGAGCTGGCGCTCTCCGGGGAGCAGGTGGACCTCCTCTACTCCGAGGATCGGCTCTACGTGCCGGAGGCGGCGGAACTGCCCGTGCACACCGGGCTGGTCATCCAGTCCGAGCGGGGCAAGGCCCTGGGCCGGGTCACCGCCGACGGGAACGTGCGGCTCGTCAAGGGCGATCGGGAGGCGTTCGGTCTGCACGGACGCAGCGCCGAACAGCGCATCGCGCTGGACCTGCTGCTCGATCCGGAGATCGGGATCATCTCCATGGGCGGCCGGGCGGGCACCGGAAAGTCCGCGCTGGCCCTGTGCGCGGGGCTGGAGGCCGTACTGGAGCGCCGGCAGCACCAGAAGGTGATGGTCTTCCGACCGCTGTACGCGGTGGGCGGCCAGGACCTCGGCTACCTGCCCGGTGACGCCTCCGAGAAGATGAGCCCTTGGGCGCAGGCGGTCTTCGACACCCTCTCGGCGGTCGCCGGGCGCGAGGTCATCGAGGAGGTGCTGAACCGCGGGATGCTGGAGGTCCTGCCGCTCACGCACATCCGCGGTCGCTCGCTGCACGACGCCTTCGTGATCGTGGACGAGGCCCAGTCCCTGGAGCGCAACGTCCTGTTGACCGTTCTGTCCCGGATCGGGGCCAATTCGCGGGTGGTGCTCACCCACGACGTGGCCCAGCGGGACAACCTGCGGGTCGGCCGGTACGACGGAGTCGTCGCCGTGGTCGAGAAGCTGAAGGGGCATCCGCTCTTCGCCCACGTCACGCTGTCCCGCTCCGAGCGGTCCCCGATCGCGGCGTTGGTCACCGAAATGCTCGAAACGCTCTAACCCCTCCATGCCTCCCAGGGGGCATCAAGGGGCCAAACCGCCCATAGTGGGAAGTCGAGTTGGCGCCGCCCGGCAAAGGTCCAGGAGCCTAGCCGGGCGGCGTCGTGCTGCACAGCCCTTCGGGAGAACCGATCGCGATGTTCCAGGTGTGACCTTTCCCACGCAACGGAGAATTGCCCTGCGGCGTCGAGGTCCGGCAGAGTCTGTTTTTCGTCAGGCCCCGCATACGGCACACCTGTATCTCCTGTTGCGCTAGCGCAGCACCACAACTCCACAGCCGATGACCGTATGCCGCCCGGTTTCACGCGGCAGCCCCCGCAAGGGAGTTGCCCACGGGCCCGCGCTTCCTGTGACCGCACCACCACGGAGGCCAGTGTCGAGGGCAATCTCGCGCCCGCGCGGTCACTGCGGACGCTGCTGGAAGGACACCGTGTGAGCCGGATCTCGGTTCGGGGGTTCGCAGTGGCTTCGGCCACCGCGGTCACCACCGTCGGAGCAGTTGTCGGAGTCGCCGCAGGCGACGCCGCCTCCTCGAACGATCTCGAAACCACCGCCTCCGGTGCGACTCTGCTCACCGAAATCCCGGTCGGCGACCAGGCCCAGGTCCAGAGCGCGTCCCTGACGCAGCAGGCCGACGCCATCGCCCACGCCGCCGACGTCGACGCCAAGCGTTCGGCCGAGGAGGCGGCGCGCGTCCAGGCCGCCGAGGACGCCAAGTCCAAGAAGGCCGACGCCGAGAAGGCGGAGAAGGTCAAGAAGGACGAGGCCGACGCCAAGCTCAAGGAAGAGCGCGACCAGAAGGAGGAGGTCGCCAGTCGATCCGCCTCCCGCGACGCCGGCGACTTCCCGATCCAGGGCTCCTACACGGTCTCCCAGGTCAAGGCCATGGCCCAGCAGCTCGTGCCCTCGGGTCAGTTCCAGTGCTTCTCCAACATCATCAACGAGGAGTCGACCTGGAACTACAAGGCCGTCAACTCCTCCTCGGGGGCCTACGGTCTGGTCCAGGCGCTCCCCGGTTCGAAGATGGCCTCGGCCGGCTCTGACTGGCGCACCAACCCGGCCACGCAGATCAAGTGGGGCCTGGGCTACATGAACGAGCGCTACGGCAGCGCGTGCAGTGCCTGGAGCTTCCACCAGGCCAACGGCTGGTACTAGGACGACGGCGCTCGCGCGCCGGTCCGATCCGCCTGGAGGAGCCCCGCACCGTTCTACGGTGCGGGGCTCCTCGCGTGTACGGTCGGGCGAGGCGATGGGCAGGCGAGGCGCCGCGGAGCGGCGGGCGGGGGAAGGGAACGACATGGCGAAGAGGGCAGGCTGGCTCGGCCGGCTCGGCAACAGGCTGACCCGGATGGAGGCGCGCCTCGACGAACGGCGGGCCGAGGTCGCGGCCGAGACCGATGCCGATGCCGATGTCGAGGACGGCGGCGAAACGCCGCCGCGAGGCCGTGGGGTCACGGCCGTCAGCACTCCCTCCGCACCCGCCGCCGTCGAAGGGGCCCTCGCCCTGCGGGAGGACGAGCGACCGCAGACGTACGAGCACGCGCGCCCGGGGCCGCGACGACCGGACCCGGTCACCGTGATCCCGTGGGGGGTGCGGGTGGCCGCCGAGGCGAGCTGGCGGCTGCTGATGCTCGCCGGCATGGTCTGGGTGCTGATGAAGGTGATCAGCGAGGTCCGTCTCGTCGTCCTCGCCTTCGCCGCCGCCCTGTTGGTGACCGCGCTGCTCCAGCCCTTCGTGGTGCGGCTGCGCCGTCTCGGGCTGCCCCGGGGACTGGCCACGGCCGTCACGGCGATCCTCGGCTTCGTCGTCATCGGGCTGGTCGGCTGGTTCGTGGTCTGGCAGGTCATGGAGAACCTCGACGACCTCTCCAACCGGCTGCGCGAGGGCATCAACGAGCTGAAGACCTGGGCACTGGACAGTCCGTTCCACGTGACCGAGAAGCAGATCAACGACATCGCGAAGAACCTCAGCGAGACCATCGGCACCAACACGGAGGAGATCACCTCCGCCGGGCTCCAGGGTGTGACCGTGCTGGTCGAGGTGCTGACCGGCATGCTCCTGGCGATGTTCTCGACGCTGTTCCTGCTCTACGACGGCAAGAAGATCTGGAACTGGGTCCTCGGGCTGGTCCCCGCCGCCGCCCGGCAGGGCGTCGCGGGCGCCGGTCCGCGCGCCTGGCGCACCCTGACCGCGTACGTCCGCGGGACGGTGCTCGTCGCGCTCATCGACGCCGTCTTCATCGGACTGGGGCTGTACTTCCTCGACGTGACGATGGCCGTGCCGCTGGCCGTGTTCATCTTCCTCTTCGCCTTCATCCCGCTCGTCGGCGCCGTGGTCTCCGGGGCGCTCGCCGTGGTGGTGGCGCTGGTGACGCAGGGGCCGTTCGTCGCGCTGATGGCGGTCGTCGTGGTGCTCGCGGTCCAGCAGATCGAGGGGCACGTGCTCCAGCCGTTCATCCTGGGCCGTGCCGTACGGGTCCACCCGCTCGCGGTGGTGCTGTCGGTGGCCGCCGGCGGGATGATCGCGGGCATCGGCGGGGCGGTGGTCGCGGTGCCGCTGGTCGCCGTCACCAACGCGGTCGTCGGCTACCTGCGGGCGTACTCGCGCGAACAGCACCCGGTCGGGCCCGTCGGCAGCGGTCCGTCCCCGCACGGGGCCACCGCCCTGGGCGCCGGGCTCGCGGAGGCCGGGGATGATAGGCCCGCCTGAACTGGAGGGCGAGTGGTCGGGGGCCGAACCGGCCGAGCCGCTCGCCGAGCCGGAGGCCCCGGCGGGTTCCGGCCGTAGGCCCTGGAGATGGGCCGTGAGCGGGGCCCTGGCGGCCTCCGCCGTGTGGGCCGGGGTCCTGCTCGCGCAGGATCGTTTCACCGCCGCAGGGCCCCCGTTGGCGTACCGGTACGTCGAAGACCTGTGCGTGCAGGCGCCGTTGAAGGCGGTCGGCACCATCGGGGGCGGCTTCGGCACGGGCACCTTCGAGCACGGGCAGAACCCCGCGCTGAAGTGGTCCTCCTGCGAGCACTTCGTCTCGCACGACGCGCGGCGGACGTTCGCCTACGGAGCCCGGGTGCTGGTCGAGCTGCACGGGAGGACCGATCCCGAACCGGAGTTCGGCGAGCGGCCCGAGCCGTACGGGATGTTCTCCGAGGAAGGGCTGCCGGTCGACCCGCAGCTGGTCCCCGGGCTGGGGGAGCGCGCCGTGTTCACCGGCTTCGCGCAGGCGCCCCGGATCACGGTGCTCGACGGCGGGGCGGTCTTCACCCTCGACGTCCAGTGGTTCCGGGGCATCGAGGAGGAGCGACCCGAGATCGACGAGGACGCGGTCAGGTCGGCGATGATCGAGGACGTCCGCGCGCTGATGGCCCGCCTGCGCGAGTGAACGCGAAGGGCCCCCGCGGCGGCCGGAGCGGCTGCGGGGGCCCTGGGCGACGGGACGTGGGCCCGCAGGGTCGACTACTCGGAGGCCAGGGCCGCTTCGGCGTCGACGGTGACGGCGACGGCCTGGATCACCGAGGCGATCTTGAAGGCCTCCTGGATCGTCTCGCGGTCGACGCCGGCCTTGCGCAGGACCTGCTCGTGCGAGTCCAGGCACTGGCCGCAGCCGTTGATCGCGGAGACCGCGAGCGACCACAGCTCGAAGTCGATCTTCTCCACGCCCGGGTTGCCGATGACGTTCATCCGCAGGCCCGCGCGCAGCGTGCCGTACTCCGGGTCGGAGAGCAGGTGGCGCGTCCGGTAGAAGACGTTGTTCATCGCCATGATCGCGGCGGCGGACTTGGCGGCGGTGTACGCCTCCGGGGAGAGCGCCGCCTTCGCCTCCGGCTCCAGCTCACGCAGGACGCGCGGGGAGCGGGCGGCGATCGCGCAGGCCAGCACCGTGCCCCAGAGCTGCTGCTGCGGGAGGTCGCTGTTGCCGATGACCGAACCGAGGTTCAGCTTCAGGTCCTTGGCGAAGTCCGGTACGGCGGACTTGAGGGAGTCGAGGGACACGGGTCACTCACCGGCCAGCAGCGAGCCGGCGTCGAGGGTGCCCTCACCCTTGTTCCAGTTGCAGGGGCACAGCTCGTCGGTCTGCAGGGCGTCGAGGACCCGCAGGACCTCCTTGGGGTTGCGGCCCACGGAACCGGCGGTCACCATCGTGAACTGGATCTCGTTGTTCTGGTCCACGATGAAGACGGCGCGCTGCGCGAAGCCGTCCTCGCCCTGCACGCCACAGGCCTGCATCAGCTCGTGCTTGGAGTCGGCCAGCATCGGGAAGGGCAGGTCACGCAGGTCGGCGTGGTCCTTGCGCCAGGCGTGGTGGACGAACTCGGAGTCGCCGGAGACGCCGAGGATCTGGGCGTCGCGGTCCAGGAACTCCTCGTTCAGCTTGCCGAAGGCGGCGATCTCGGTCGGGCAGACGAAGGTGAAGTCCTTCGGCCAGAAGAAGACCACGCGCCACTTGCCCTCGTAGGTCTTGTGGTCGATCTGGGCGAACTCGCTACCGGCTTCGAGCGAGACGCAGGCGGTCAGGTCGTAGCTGGGGAACTTGTCACCGACAGTGAGCACGGACTCTCCTTGCGGAATCGAAAGCGGCGCCCTTGTGGGGCATTTGCGCGCTTTCCGAGGGGGTTGGACGGATCTCACATGCTGGCACACCTGGATTGATTAAAGAAATAGCTACTCTTGTTCCAAGCGATCGGAGATACCTATCAGTGGCCGTCAGTAATAGGGGAACCAGGCAGCCGACCCTGGCGCAGCTGCGCGCCTTCGCCGCCGTCGCCGAGCACCTCCACTTCCGCGACGCGGCCGCCGCGATCGGCATGAGCCAGCCCGCGCTCTCGGGAGCCGTCTCCGCCCTGGAGGAGGCCCTCGGGGTGCGGCTGCTGGAACGCACCACCCGCAAGGTGTTGCTCTCCCCGGCGGGGGAGCGGATCGCCGCCCGGACGAGGACGGTCCTGGAGGCGGTCGGGGGGCTGCTGGAGGAGGCCGAGGCGGTACGGGCCCCCTTCACCGGAGTGCTCCGGCTCGGGGTGATCCCGACCGTGGCCCCGTACCTGCTGCCGACCGTGCTCGGGCTCTTCCAGCGGCGCTACCCCCGCATGGACCTCCAGGTGCACGAGGAGCAGACGGCCTCGCTGCTGGACGGACTCACCGGCGGCCGGCTCGACCTGCTGCTGCTCGCGGTGCCGCTGGGCGTCCCCGGGGTCACCGAACTGCCCCTCTTCGACGAGGACTTCGTCCTCCTGGCCCCCCGGGAGCACCCGCTCGCCGGGCGCAGGGACATCCCGCGCGAGGAACTGCGCGGGCTCCAGCTGCTCTTGCTGGACGAGGGGCACTGCCTGCGCGACCAGGCCCTGGACATCTGCCGGGAGGCGGGCCGCACGGCCGGGGCCGACGTCACCACCACCGCCGCCGGACTCTCCACCCTGGTCCAACTCGTCGCCGGGGGGCTCGGGGTGACCCTGCTGCCGCGCACCGCGCTGCGGCTGGAGACCGCCCGCAACGAGTACCTCGCGACGGGGTACTTCGCCGAGCCGGCCCCCTCCCGGCGGATCGCCCTCGCGGTGCGCACGGGCACGGCCCGCGAGGAGGAGTTCGGGGCCATCGCCGCCGCCCTGCGCGAAGCCGTGCGCCCGCTGCCCGTCTGGCCCACCGACTGACAGGGGGCGTGACGGGAGCGGGCGTACGGCTCGTGCGGGGCGGGAGCTGCGGGTGCTACTCCGTACGCAGGCCGTCCGGGCGCATCAGGCGCAGCAGGGGCGGCAGGCTGAGCAGGGTCACCAGGGCGACCACGCCCGCGCCGACGCCGGTCATCGCCAGCACCGAGGACCAGTCGATCCGGACGGGCTGGTTCGCCATCCGCAACAGCACCGTGCCCAGGGCCACCCCGATGCCGGTGGCGAGGAGCAGACCCACGCCGATGGGCAGGGCCGTCTGCCACAGCACCGACATGCTCAGGGTCGAACGCTTCGTGCCGAAGGCGACCAGGGCCGACAGCAGCTTGCGGCGCTCGCGCAGCTGCTCCAACTGGGAGACCAACAGGCTGCCGCCGATCAGGATCATGACCCCGGCGGCGCCGAAGAACAGCCCGGTGCGGATGGTGGAGAAGCCGCTGTCGCGTCCGGTGGACTTCAGGGTCATCGCGGTCGCGAGCGGGTCGGCCCTGAACGCCGCGGTGCGAGCGCGGTCCAGGCCGTCCGGGCGGCTCTCGTCGACCTGGACGTAGATCTGCGCGCTCTGCGACCACCCGAGGCCCTTGGGGACGAGCGACGGGGTCAGCAGCAGTCCCTCGCGGAGGTTGCCCGTGGGGTCCGCGCGGGGGGTCGCGGTACGCGCCCCGGCGGGGAAGGTGAAGGCGACCGGGGCTTCGGCGGGGGCCCCGCCGAAGCCGTCGTAGCCCTGCACGTTGCCCCCGTAGAGGCGCTCGCCGGGCCGGGCCGTGCCGGCCGGATCGGGGGCGCCGCCGGGGGAGTTCAGGGCGAAGGCGTCGCCGTCCTCGCAGCGGTCGAGCCGGGCGAGTTCGCCGAGCGCCTCGCAGGTGCCGACGGTGACGTTGATCGTGTCGCCGTCGGTCTTGGCCTTGCGGGCGGCGGAGAAGCCGGTGATCGCGACGGCTCGGGTGATCCCCGGGGCCGCGGCGACCTGCCGGGCGACGGTGTCGGTGGTCCCCTCGTGGCCGCTGGGCACCAGGATCGAGATGGTGGCGCGCCCCGGGTCCTGGCCGGTCTCCGCGGTGTAGCTGCCCTCGGCGCCGGAGAAGGTCATCTGGAGGGCGATGGCCCCGGCGACCGCCACCGCGATGCCGTTGGCCAGGCGGGCGGCGCCGCCGCTGTCGACCTGGAGCCGGCGCACGGCCAGCTGCCAGGAGACCGGGCCGCCCGCGCTGACGCCGACCAGGCGCTCCAACAGCCAGGGCAGCAGAGCGGTGATGCCGACCAGCAGCAGCACCACGCCGGCGCTGACCTGCCATTGGTTGAAGTTGCCGTGGTCGTTGCCGCGGCCCGTCAGCGGGACCAGCAGGGCCAGTCCGGCCAGCGGCATCAGCAGCCGCCACCAGATGCGCCGCTTGCGGGGCTTGGCCGTGCGGACCACCCCCAGCGGCTCGATGACGACACCGCGCAGCGCGAACAGGGTCACGCCCACGGCGGCCGCGGGCACCGCGCAGGCCACCAGCAGCGCCAGCCACAGGGTGGGAGCCAGGTCGGAGGGGAAGACGCTGCGTCCGCTGACGGTGAGCAGGCCCACGAGGCCGCGTCCGAGCAGGAAGAAGAGCACTCCGAGCGCCAGGCCGACCACGGCCCCGGCCATCGCCTCTCCGCCGGCGATCCGACGGACCATCCGGCTGTCGGCGCCGACCAGGCGCAGGGCGGCGAGCCGCCGGTCGCGCCGCTCGCCGCCGAAGCGGACGGCGGTGGCGATGAACACCGCGACCGGCAGGAGCAGGGCGACGAAGGTCAGGACGATCAGGAGCAGCAGCACCGGATCGAGCTTCTTGCTCACGATCTCCTGGTCGAAGGCCTGGACCCGCTGCGTGGCGAAGTCCTGCGGGCCGGCCCGGTGGAGGTCCGCCGACCCGGCGTAGAAGTACAGGTCGCCGGGGCCGGTCAGGCCCGCGTCACCGATGGTCTGGGTGGGCTGCCACCGCTCGAAGCGCTCCCGCAGCAGCGGGTTGTCGCCGGAGTCGAGGAGCTTGCGCAGGGCGGGGGAGACGGCCATCTGGCCGGGCTTTGGCAGCGCGGTGAGGCCGGGCGGCAGCGGCGCGCGGGGCCCTTCGGCGCGCACCAGCCGGCCGTCGATGTCCCGGTGGCGGTAGGTCATGTTCGCGTCGGCCATGAGCAGGGTGTCCGGTCCCGGCCCGAGGGCGGGGGACGCGGTCACCGGCTCGCGGGCCGTGCCGCGGTCGCTGCGGGCGGCCAGCGCGCCGGGGATGCTGGTGCTGATCAGCAGGAGCGCGACGCCGAGGCCGATGCCCACACCGGTGAGCGCGGTGCGCGTCCAGCCTTCGCGACCGCCGCCGAAGGCGAAGCGGAAGCCCATGGCCAGATCGCGGATCCACACCTTGGACGCGCTCATACGATCCGCTCCATGTCGCGGGACTTGCCGTCCCGTACGACGATCTCGCGGTCGGAGTAGGCGGCGACCCGGGTCTCGTGCGTGACGAGGACCACGGCGGCGTTCGCGGACCGGGCGGCCTCGGTGAGCAACTGCATGACCAGTTCGCCGTTGAGGGAGTCCAGGGCGCCGGTCGGCTCGTCGGCGAAGATCACCCGGGGCCGGGTCACCAGGGACCGGGCCACCGCGACCCGCTGGCCCTGGCCGCCGGAGACCTCGCCGGGGCGCTTGGCGGCGACGTCCTCCACCTGGAGCCGTTCCATCCACGCGAGGGCCTTCGCCTCGGCCTCCTTGCGCTTGACGCCGGTCAGGCGCAGCGGGAGGGCGACGTTCTCCACGCAGGTCAGCTCCGGTACGAGCTGCCCGAACTGGAAGACGAAGCCGAACTCGGAGCGGCGCAGGGCGCTGCGCTCGCCGTCGTTCATGGCGGACAGCTCACGGCCGTCGTAGGTGATGGTGCCGGAGTCGGGGGGGACGATCCCGGCGAGGCAGTGCAGGAGGGTCGACTTGCCGGAGCCGGAGGGGCCCATGACGGCGACGACCTCGCCGGGGTGGATGGAGAAGCCGGCTCCGTCGAGGGCCTTCGTGGGCCCGTAGGCCTTGGAGAGGTCGGTGGCGCAGAGCAGGGTGCCGGCGGGGGTCATCGGCGTACCTCCCGGGCGAGCTGGTCGAGGCGGGCGGCGGTGAGTTCGAGCCACCGCAGGTCGGCTTCGAGGTGGAAGAGGGCGTGGTCGCAGACGAGTTGGTCGGCGAGGTCTCCCTTGCGCTTGCGCTGGGTCAGGATGCGCATCAGTCGCAGGTGCTCGGCGCGCTGGGTGTCCAGCAGCTCGTCGGCGCTGCGGCCGGTGAGCAGGGCGAGGACCACCTTGGTGTAGAGCGTGGTCTGGAGGTAGGGCTCGGGCTTCTCGGGCTGGGCGAGCCAGGCGCCGACGTCGGTGATCCCGGCGTCGGTGATGGCGTACCGCTTGCGCTCGGGGCCGCCGCCGCTCTCTATCCCGTCGACCTCGACGAGGCCGTTCTTCAGGAGGCGGGACATGGTCGAGTAGACCTGCCCGTAGGCGAGGGGGCGGTCGTGGCCGAATTTCTCGTCGAAGGCGCGCTTCAGGTCGTACCCGTGGCGCGGGCCGGCCTCCAGGAGACCGAGCAGTGTGTGACCGATGGACATGCCGGCGACTATACATGCGGTGTATACGCACGGTGTATACGCCGAGGGAAGAGTGGGGATTCGGGACGTTCCCCAGGGTTCGACGGGACTTGAGACCCTGCGGGAGGCAAGCCGAAGGGCCCACCGGCGCGCGGTGCGCGCCGGTGGGCCCGGGTGTGGCGTAGGCGGATGGTTCAGGAATCGGGGGTGGAGCGGGGGCGACCGCGCGGCGGGATGGGGGCGGCGCCGCCCGGCAGGCGGCCCGTCTCCGACAGGGCCCGGCGCAGGAGGAACTCGATCTGCGCGTTGGCGCTGCGCAGTTCCTCGCCCGCCCAGCGCGCGAGGGCGTCGTAGACCTGGGGGTCCAGTCGCAGCAGGACCTGCTTGCGCGCCTGGCGTCCCGTCCGGGTCGCGGGCCGGTCCGTGTCCGGGTCCTCGCCGCCGGGGCTCACTGGTAGAGGGTGCCCGTGTTGATGACCGGCGTGGCCGCGCGGTCGCCGCAGAGCACCACCATCAGGTTCGAGACCATGGCGGCCTTGCGCTCCGGGTCCAGGTCCACGATGTCCTCCTCGGCCAGTCGGGTCAGGGCCAGTTCCACCATGCCCACGGCGCCCTCCACGATCTGCTTGCGCGCCGCGACGACGGCGCCCGCCTGCTGGCGCTGGAGCATCGCGGAGGCGATCTCCGGAGCGTACGCGAGGTGGGTGAAGCGGGACTCGATGATCTGCACTCCCGCCGCCTCGACCCGGGTCGACAGCTCCACCGCGAGCTTCTCGGTGATCTCCTCGGCGTTGCCGCGCAGGGAGAGGCCGCCCTCGTCGTGCGCGTCATAGGGGTACTCGATGGCGATGTGCCGCACGGCCGCCTCGGTCTGGGTCTCGACGAACTCCGTGAAGTCCTCGACCTCGAAGAGCGCTCGGGCCGTGTCGGAGACCCGCCACACCACGACCGCCGCCAGCTCGATCGGGTTGCCGTAGGCGTCGTTGACCTTCAGTACGGCCGTCTCGTGGTTGCGGACCCGGGTGGAGATCTTCTCGCGGGAGGTCAGCGGGTTGACCCAGCGCAGGCCGTCCGCGCGGATCGTGCCCCGGTAGCGGCCGAACAGCTGGACCACGCGGGCCTCGCCCGGTGCCACCGTGTTCAGCCCGGACATCGCGATGATCGCCAGGAGGGCCAGCAGGATCCCGCCCGCGATCAGCGCGGCCTTCGCCCCGGCGCCCGCCGTCACGGCGCCCGTGACGATCAGGCCCGCCCCGGCGAGCATCCCCGCGAGCCCGAGGAGCAGGGCCGCCCCGCCGCCGATGCTGTGCGCGGTGAACTCCCGTACTTCGGTCGCCCGTGTGTCCGCTGAAGTCGTCATGGATTGCCCCCGTTTGATCGGCCGCGCCCGGTCACGGTCGACCGGAGCACCTAGCAAAGTGATATCACTTTTCGCGGGGACCGCAACCCTTCGGCTCTAATGGGCGTCGGTTCCACTGGTGTGGGTGCTGATTCTCACGTCCGAATTGACCGGTATTGATCAGGCATAGCCAACCTTTGCCACAGCTCGCGGTGTTAGTTTTCTGAGCTGACGTCGGGGGGGTAATCGAGCGGAGCGGGAGCGATGGGCCGAGCAGAAGCGCGACGGGCGCAGCAGCAGCGCGGTGCGCGGAAAGCACCACGCGGGCGCGGCAAGGCGACCGGGAAGCGGAGTGGCATACGCCGCTTCCTTAACTGGAAGACCCTCCTCTGGACCGTCCTCGGAGGGCTCGTGCTCCTCGTGGTCGGCGCGTTCGCCCTCTACTTCTCGGTGGACGAGCCCTCCGACGCGAACGCGACGGCGACGCTCCAGAGCAACACCTTCCGGTACTCCGACGGCAGCGTCATGGCACGCACCGGCGAGATGAACCGCGAGAACGTGACGCTCGACAAGATCCCGAAGGACGTGCAGACCGCGTTCATCGCGATCGAGAACAAGTCCTTCTACAAGGACGGCGGCATCGACCTCATAGGTGTGGGCCGCGGCCTGTTCAACACCGCCCTCGGGCGGGGCACCGCCGGTGGCTCGACCATCACCCAGCAGTACGTGAAGAACTACTACCTGACGCAGGACCAGTCGCCGACCCGCAAGCTGCGGGAGCTGGTGATCTCGCTCAAGGTCGACCAGCGCATGAGCAAGGACGACATCCTCGCCGGGTACCTGAACACGAACTACTACGGCCGCAACTCCTACGGCATCCAGGCCGCCGCCCGCGCCTACTACGGCGTCGACTCGGACAAGCTCACCCTGGTGCAGGGCGCCTACCTGGCCGCCCTCATCCAGGCCCCCAGCCAGTACGACGTGGCGACCGCCGGCCCGAACGGCCTGCGCCTGGCCAAGATCCGCTTCAACGCCGTCCTCGACAACATGGTCGAGATGGGCGAGCTGGACAAGGCCAAGCGCGACACCCTGCAGTTCCAGGACCCCATCAAGCCCAAGCCCCAGCCGGGCATGGACGGACAGAAGAGCTACCTGGTCCAGGCCGCGATGGCCGAGCTGGCCAAGCAGAACATCAAGGAAGCCGACGTCAGCGCCGGCGGCTGGAACATCACGCTCAACATCGACAAGAAGAAGCAGGCCGCGCTGGAGAAGGCGGTCAACGACGAGCTGGAGTCCAAGCTCGACCGCAAGGACACCAAGGACCGCCCCCAGGACCAGAGCGTCCAGGCCGGCGCCACCTCGGTGGATGCCAAGACCGGCAACATCGTCGCGATGTACGGCGGCGTGGGCCCGACGGAGAAGTCCGCGAGCAACGCCCTGCGCACCGACTTCCAGCCCGGCTCGACCTTCAAGCCGGTCGTGCTCGCCACCGCCCTCGACAACGGTGCGAAGACCCAGGACGGTCGGCCGATCACGCCCAACGCCCTCTACGACGGCACGAGCAAGCGCCCCGTGGTCGGCAGCGACACCCCGTTCAACCCGCAGAACCAGGACAACGAGAACTACGGCGACCCGATGCTCACGGTCCAGGACGCCACCAACGCCTCCGTGAACTCCGTCTACGCCCAGATGATCGTCGACGCCAAGCCGGAGAAGGTGAAGGAGAAGGCCCTCGCCCTCGGGATGAAGGACCGGGCGGGCTGGCCGGCGGACAAGCCCGCCATGTCGCTCGGCACGATGAGCGCCAACACCGTGGAGATGGCCGGCGTGTACGCCTCGCTCGGCGCGCACGGCAAGAGGGTCACCCCGACCGTCATCAAGGCCGCCGAGCACGTGGACGGCTCCTACAAGGCCGTCAACCCGATCGGAGCACCGGCCATCAAGCGGGAGACCGCCGACACTGTCACCAAGGTGCTCACCGGCGTCGTCGCGAACGGCTCCGGCAAGGCGGTCAACAGCTCCGCCTACGAGGCGGCGGGCAAGACCGGTACCACCGAGTCCAACGTCGCCGCCTGGTTCACCGGCTACACCCCGGAGCTGGTCACCGTCGTCGCGATGTTCGGCGAGGACCCCAACACGCACAGCCAGGTCACCCTGACCGGTACCGCCGGTCTGGGACGCGCGGGCGGCTCCAGCTTCCCCGCGCAGATCTGGAAGGCCTACACCCTGGCCGCCCTCAAGGGCGTCAGCACCGGGGAGTTCGACCTGTCGGAGGCCGAGATGGGCACCCCGCCCGCCCCGACCCGCAGCCCGTCGATCACCCCGAGCCCGTCCGGCTCGTCGAGCCCGTCCACCACGCCGACCCCGACGACCTCGGCCACCCGGCCCACGGGCACCCCGGACCCGTCCGGCAGCTCCGGCCGCCCGACGAAGTCCCCGGACCCGACGAAGTCCCCGGACCCGACGAAGTCGCCCGGGCCGACCAAGTCCCCGCCGTTCATCCCGTTCCCGCCGCGCGACTGACCGCAGGGTCGAGCCGTTCGGACACGGGCCCGGACACAGGACCGCCCCGCAGCGTTCGCGCTGCGGGGCGGTCCTTCGTCGTACGGGAGGTCGTCGTACGGGCGGCCGGGGCTCAGCGGCGCTCCGGCGCCGGCACCGTCCCCGGCAGACCGAGCTCGAACCAGACGACCTTGCCGCTGCTGAGCCGGGTCGCCCCCCAACGCCGGGCCAGCCGGTTGACCAGGAACAGGCCGCGGCCCCCCTCGTCGGTGTCCCGGGCCCGGCGCTGGCGCGGCAGCTGCGGGGAGTCGTCCCCGACCTCGCAGCGCACCACGTCCGTACGGAGCAGGCGCAGGGTCACGGGTCGTTCGGCGTACCGGACGGCATTGGTGACCACCTCGCTGACCAGCAGCTCCAGGGAGTCGCTCAGCTCCTCCAGACCCCACCGGGTCAGCGCGCGCCGGGCGAACCGGCGGGCCCGGCCCGGAGCGGTCTCCTCGGGATCCAGGAACCAGTACGCGACGTCGCTGGGCGCGATGCCCTCGAAGCGGGCCGCCAGCAGGGCGATGTCGTCGTCCCGGTCCCCGGGGCCCAGCATGTCCAGGACGTCGTCGCAGAGGGCCTCCAGCGGCGGCGGGTGGTCCAGCCCCGTCAGCTGCGCGGTGGTGGCGAGCCGCTCGCGCAGCTGCTCGATGCCCGTCCACACGTCCCGCAGCCGGGACTCGACGAGGCCGTCCGTGTAGAGCAGCAGGGTGGCCCCGGCCGGGGCGTCCAGCTCCACGGCCTCGAAGTCCACGCCGCCGACCCCGATGGGGGCGCCAGGCGGTACGCGGAGCACCTCGGCGCGACCGCCCAGGTGCAGGAGCACCGGCGGCGGGTGGCCGGCGTTGGCGATGGTGATCCGGTGCGAGACGGGGTCGTAGACCGCGTAGAGGCAGGTGGCCATCCGGTCGGAGCCGAGCCGCTGGGCCTGCTCGTCCAGGTGGTGCAGCACCTCCGCCGGCGGCAGGTCCAGCTGGGCCAGCGTCTGGGCCGTGGTGCGCAGCTGGCCCATGATCGCGGCCGAGGTCATGGAGTGGCCCATGACGTCGCCGACGACCAGCGCGACCCGGCTGCCGGGCAGCGGTATGGCGTCGTACCAGTCCCCGCCGACCCGGGCCGTCTCGGCGGCGGGCAGGTAGCGCGAGGCCAGCCGGACCCCGGTGGGCTGGGGGAGGCCGTCGGGCAGCATCGTGCGCTGGAGCTCGTCGGCGATGTACGCCTCGCGGCCGTAGAGCATCGCCTTGTCGATGCCGAGCGCGGTGTGCGTGGCCAACTGGGCGGCCACGAGGAGGTCGTTCTGCTCGAAGGCGTCCCGGTCCGGGGTGCGCAGGAACACCGCCGCGCCGATCACGCGCCGCCGGCCCCGCAGCGGGGCCAGGATGGCCCGCTGACCGCGCGGCACGGGGTGCTCGGAGCCCAGCAGCTCCGCGAGCGCGTCCTTGGCCCCCGCGGCCGAACCGAAGACGGGCCGTACGCCGCGCAGCACCTCGGCGAGGGCCCCGCCCGTCCGGATCTCGCACAGCTCGGCGGCCGGCAGGTCACCCTGCGGGCCGACCAGCGGCAGTTGGCTGAAGTCGAGTTCGCCGGAGGCCCCCGCGGCCCCCGCGCCCTCGGAGGAGTCCGCGGCCTGGGTGATCTCGTCGATCGGCCGGAGCCGGTCGGTGCGCCTGAGCCTCAGGACGACGGGTCCGACGGGCCGCTCGTCGCCCACGGGAAGCGGGTCGCGCAGGTAGACGAGGATGGCGTCGGAGAAGGTGGGCACGGTCGCCCGGCACAGACCGAGGACGATCTCGTCGAGGTCGATGCCGCGCGCGATCCGCCGGGTGGCGGCGCCGACGAAGCGCAGCCGGTCGCCCTCGCGACGTGCCACGCTCAGCTCGCCGCTTGCGGAGACCGAGCCGGAACCGGAGACCGGGTCGGAACCGGAGAGCGGCGGCGCCGTCCCCGACAAGGGCGCCGGTGTGGGCGCCGGGACCATTCCGGAAAGGGAACCGGAACCAGAACCGGAACCGGGGACGAGCGGGGACAGGGGGCCCGGTGCGGGCACCGCCTCCGCCTCGCGCCGGCCCGCGTTGCGGGCGGCCTCGCCGTCCCGGGTCCGGGCGTCCGCCGGTCCGGCGTCCGCCGGTCCGTGGCCGGCCGCGCCGCCGCCCGCGCCCGGGACCGTCGCGCCGCGCGAGCGCGGCACCTCGGCGCCGGCGGGCGGGGTCTGCGCATGCGTGCGTACGGCCTCGGCCGCCGCGCGGGGCGCCTTGCCGTGGCCGACCTCGTCCGTTCCTCCGCCGGAGGCAGCGGGCTGCGGGCCCTCCTGGGAGGTGGGGTACTCCGTCACGCGTGGAAGTCCGTCCGTTCGCGCTCGATGTGCGCTGCACTCAACTCGGTCAGTCGCGGTATACCCGCTCAGCGGCGGGGGCACCATCGCCCCCGGTATCCTCCCCCAGACTTCGTCCGGGAGTGCCCCTGTCCGGCTCGCCACCTCTCCCTCGGCGTGGACCTCCGGTCAAGTACCGTCCGCCCCGCGTCATTTGTGGCGGCGGGCCCGTAGGGCGCACCGCGCACGACCGGCGGAGGACGATCCTACGTTTGAACCCCGGGGGCGCATCAAGGGTCTCATGAGGTCATATGCGCCGGGGTGCGGTCCCAGTCCTCGGGGAGGGCCGGGACGGTCCAGGTCGGATCGGGTCTCCAATCCTCCCAGCCGTCACCGAACGGAGGGCCCCAGGCCTTGATCACGTCGAGGGCCGCACGGCCGGCCTCCTCGACGCGTCGCGCCTGTTCCGCGGCCATCAGGCCGGTCCGCTGCGCCTGCGCGAACTCGTCCTCGTCGCGCCACTTCCAGGTGCGGTCCGGGTAGACGGAGATGTCGAGGAAGTGGTCCACGGAGTCCACCCCGCCGGACCACCGCGCGCGCGGCTCCTCCAGGTTCACGTACCAGCTCTTGAACCGCCAGCCGTGTTCCCAGAACAACCAGACCGACCACGGCTCCCCGGGCCGGGCCAGCTTGAGCACCCCCGCCCCGTGCCAGCGCGACCGTACGGTGGTGCGCGGGGCGGTGTAGCGGGTCGCGAGGGGCTCCTCGTGGACCGGGGTGCCGTCCGCGAGCACGGGCTTGACGCATTCGGTGCCGGGGGCCATCCACACCGCGAGCAGTTCGTCGGTGTCGCGGACCACGGTCACCGGGCGGGCGATGTGCACCTGCCCCTCCAGCCCGGGGGCGTGGTCGCGGTAGCGCCAGAGGATCCGGTCCCCGGGCGCCCAGTGCGCGCCCCGCGTGAGGTCGTGGTCCGCGCCGCTCCGGGACCTGTGGGCAGCTGTCATGGGCAGATCTTAGGGCGGGCACCCCCCGAGTGGCCGCGGTGCAGGTCGCGGAGGGGGGCGGGAACGGTAAACGACCGGATTCGGCCCCTGCGCGGGGGCCCGCTCAGGGCTGGGTCATGCGCAGGACGTCGAGGGCCTCGTCGAGTTCGGCGAGGGTGAGCGCGCCCCGGTCCACGTAGCCGGACTCCAGGACGACCTCCCTGATCGTCTTCCGCTCGGCGAGGGCCTTCTTGGCGACCTTGGCGGCCTCCTCGTAGCCGATGTAGCGGTTCAGCGGGGTCACCACGGAGGGGGAGGACTCGGCGTACTCCCTGGCCCGCTCGGAGTTGGCGGTGATCCCGTCCACCGTGCGGTCGGCCAGCAGGCGGCAGCCGTTGCCGAGGAGGCGGACGGATTCGAGGAGGTTCCTGGCCATCACCGGGAGCATCACATTGAGCTCGAAGTTCCCGGCAGCGCCCGCCACGGCGACCGTCGCGTCGTTCCCCATCACCTGTGCGGCGATCATCAGCACGGCCTCGGGGACGACCGGATTGACCTTCCCGGGCATGATCGAGGACCCCGGCTGAAGATCCGGCAGATTGATTTCGGCCAATCCGGTGCGCGGCCCCGATGCCATCCAGCGCAGGTCGTTGCAGATCTTGGTCAGTGAGACGGCGATCGTACGGAGCATCCCCGAGGTCTCCACCAGCGCGTCCCGCGCCCCCTGGGCCTCGAAGTGGTTGCGCGCCTCGGTCAGCGGCAGCCCGGTGGCCGCGGCCACCTCGGCGATCACGGCCGCGGAGAAGCCGGGCGGGGTGTTGATGCCGGTGCCGACCGCCGTGCCGCCCAACGGCAGCTCGGCCAGCCTCGGCAGGGCCGCGCGCAGCCGCTCGACCCCGTAGCGGACCTGGACGGCGTAGCCGCCGAACTCCTGGCCCAGGGTGACCGGGGTGGCGTCCATGAGGTGCGTGCGCCCGGCCTTGACGACCCCGGCGAACTCCGTCTCCTTGCGCTCCAAGGCGGACGCGAGGTGCTCCAAGGCGGGGATCAACTCGTTGGCGACGGCGCCGGTGGCGGCGATGTGGATCGAGGAGGGGAAGACGTCGTTGGAGCTCTGCGAGGCGTTGACGTGGTCGTTGGGGTGCACGTCGCGCCCGAGCCGTTCGGTGGCGAGGGTGGCGATGACCTCGTTGGCGTTCATGTTGGACGAGGTGCCGGAGCCGGTCTGGAAGACGTCCACGGGGAACTGGTCGTCCCAGCGGCCCTCGGCCACCTCGGCGGCGGCCGAGCGGATGGCCTGCGCGACGTCCTCCTCCACCACGCCGAGCCGGGCGTTCACGGCGGCGGCCGCGGCCTTGATCCGGGCGAGGGCCTCGATGTGGGCGCGCTCCAGGCGCTGGCCCGAGAGGGGGAAGTTCTCCACGGCGCGCTGGGTCTGAGCCCGCCATTTGGCGTGCGCGGGGACCCGTACCTCGCCCATGGAGTCGTGCTCGGTGCGGTACGCGTCGGCCTGCTGATCGTCGGTCATGTCCTCAGCTTCCTCGAAAAGTTGAGCAATTGTCTTGTTCGAAGTGTTCCCAAGTCCGCTACCGGCCAGTAAATACCGTGGGTAACACCGATATCGCGGAGGCGTTCATGGCTCGTTCGGGTACCGGATCCAGGTTCAGATCTACCTTTGCGGCGGTCGCCGCCGTGGCGGCCGCCCTCGGTGGCACCGCCGCCATCACCCCCATGGCCCAGGCGGCCCCTGCCGCCCCGGGCTCCACGGCCCGCTCCGTCGCACCCCTGTCACCGGAACTGGAGGCGATCCGGGCGGCCGAGGCCACCAAGATCTACGGGGACCCGGCGGTCCGCCCCCTCGCGGAGCGCAAGACGGGGCTCATCTCGCTCGGCGACAGCGAGATCTCGGGCGAGGGCGTCGGCACCTACGACCCCGCCACGAACACCCCGACCAACCAGTGTCACCGCTCGCCCGACTCGGCCATCCACCGCACCGGGATCCCGGCCGACCTGACCTTCAACGTGGCCTGCTCCGGGGGCTACACCGGCAACATCCGGATCGGCGGCAGCAAGCAGTACGCCGACGAGCTGGTCCAGAGCGACAACCTCGCCGTCAAGGCCCGCAACACGAAGATCAAGATGGTGCTGCTCGTCGCCGGCGCCAACGACGACCTCCAGTTCGGCCCCGTCATGACCGACTGCGTCACCCGGTGGGTGCTCAGCCAGGGCACCTGCGAACCCAAGTACGGACCCGGCTGGCAGGCCCGCGTGGACGGCCTCAAGCCCAAGGTGGAGGCCACCGTCGCCGACCTGAAGACGGTCATGCGCGACGCGGGCTACGCCGACTCCGACTACAAGCTCGTCGTGATGGGCTACCCCAGCCCGATCGGCCCCGACTTCAACGACAACCCGAACTTCCCCGGCAAGCTCCCCGGAGGCTGCGGCGGCTACGACTCCGACGCCACCTGGGGCCGCAACTACGCCGTGCCCACCTTCGAGAAGGGCATGCGGGCCGCCGCCCTCGCCTCCGGCGCGATCTACCTGGACAACTCCCGCCTCTTCCACGGCCACGAGGTGTGCATGGAGGACACCTGGGCCCGCGGGCTCTACCTCGACCTCGGGGACCACTTCCCGTGGGACGAGAACACCGCCCGCCAGTCCTTCCACCCCAACTACCGGGGCCACGGCGCCTTCGCGTCCTGCTTGACCCAGCTCTACGCCTCCGGCCTGCGCGAGGCCTCCTGCGCCGACCCCGCGAGCACCGGCACCCCCGTCCTCCAGGCCGGGGCCTGGGACGACCTCTACACGCCCCTCAAGAACGAGGCCACCGGCAACTGCCTCGACACCTTCGGCGGCTCCAGCGCCAACGGCACCAAGGTGGTCGGCTGGGACTGCCACGGCGGGCGCAACCAGGGCTGGTGGTACGACTCCGCCCGCAAGGCCGTGCACGTCGAACTCACCCAGGACCGCTGCCTCGACGTCCCCGGCGGCTACACCGGCGGTACCGCCCTGGTCCTGTGGAACTGCCACGGCGGCGCCAACCAGCAGTTCGTCCGCGACGGCGCCACCCTGCGCCCCGCCGCCGCCACGGGCATGTGCCTGACGGTGTCGGCCGCGCACGAGCCGCTGCGCCTCCAGCCCTGCAACGGCTCGGCCAACCAGCGCTTCGCCTAACCCCCGCCCCCCAGGGGGCTCCACCGCGACACCGCGACACCGCGACACCTCCCCACCCGGCCGGCGCACCCCGGCCGGGTGTCACCGGCCGGGTCTCACCGGTCCGGCAGCGACTCGCGCACGTCACGCGGCCGGTTGGTGATGATCGCGTCCACCCCGAGCCGTACGCACAGCTCCACGTCCTCCGGCTCGTCCACCGTCCACACCCGTACCCCCAGCCCCTTCGCCCTCAGCCGGGCCACCAGCCCCGGGTCCCGTCGGACGAGGTCGATCCCCGGTCCCGCGTGGGTCGCGTACGGGGGACGGGCCGGGCGGAGCCGGCGCTCGACCAGGTGCACGGCGGGCAGGCCGGGTGCGAGCCGGTGCATCCGGTTCAGGGCGGTACGGGAGAAGCTCATCACCTCGACCAGGCCCGAGCGGCCGTCCGCCAGCCCGTGCTCCCGAAGCGTCCGCACCAGCTCGGCCTCCAGCCGCCCGCCCGCCCGCGAGGGGTGCTTGGTCTCCACGGCCAGGGCGACCGGCCGGGGCGCGTCCAGCGCCTCCCGCAGCAGCTCCTCGAAGAGCAGCACCCGGGACCCCGCGTGGGCGGGCCCCTTCCACGCCCCGAAGTCGAGCGCGGCCAGCTCCTCGTAGGTCATCGCGGAGACCGCGCCCCGCCCGTCGGAGGTCCGCTCCACCCGCCGGTCGTGCACGCACACCAGACGCCCGTCGGCGGTCAGCCGCACATCGCACTCCAGGCCGTCGGCCCCGTCGGCGACGGCCTGACGGTAGGCGGCGAGGGTGTGCTCGGGGTGCTCGTACGAGGCCCCGCGGTGGGCGATCACCCGGATGCGGGCGGCGTTCCGGTCGGCGTTCCGGTCGGCGGTCCGGAGGGAGTTCCGGAGGGAGGGCGTCAAGGTCATGGCGAAATCATGGCAAACCGGGGTGAACAGGCGACTTCGCCTCTGTGACCCCGACGTTAACCCCCCTCGCACGGCGGAGCCGATCAGTGGGGCAGCGGCGCCAGTGGCGCCGGGGTGACCGTGAAGCCGCCCTTGACGACCGTCGTGAAGGGGGCCAGGGCCATGCAGGTGCCCACCGTGGCCTCGGGGGGCGTGCCGTCGGGCAGCACGTCGACGTTGCCGACGCCCCACGAGAAGCCGAGGCGGTCGGGCTCGCCGTGCTGCCCGTCCTGGACGCTGATGCCGATCCGCTTGCCCACCTCGGCGCCGTCCCCGCTCGTGATCACCGCGCTGAGCGTCGCCGTCCGGCCTCCCGTGACCAGGCAGTCCACCTCGGCCTCCGAGGTGCGGGTGTCGCCGTTCGCGTCGGCGTGGTGGTGGACGGTCACCTTGCCGCGCGCGTCCGTCGGCAGGCCGTTGCGGGCGTCCGGGTGGTTCAACGGCCTGCTGAACGAAGCCGATTCGGCCTCCACCGTGAAGCGGATGTCGTCCTTCGGGACGTACGCGTACAGGACCGAGGCCGCCCCGTGGACGGCGGCGACCCGGGCCGCCGGGGCGGCGGCCGGACCGGGGGCGACTGCGGCGACGGCGGCCGACAGCGCGGCGGTGGAACCGGCGACGGCAAGGGTGCGGGTGCGGCTCTTCATGGTGAACTCCCGTGGTCCAGAGGCTCTTCGGCTACGGGTGAAGCCTCGCCGCGCAGCGCCCCGCGCTCCATCTGCCGATCGGCGGAAACGGGCGAGGGGCCCTCCGCCGATCGGCAGAGGGCCCCTCGCGGGACCGCTGTGGAGGTCGTGGGCCGCTACAGGCCCGGGCCGCGGACCGGGATGTGGGTGAACGTCGGCTCCGGGGCCGGGTTCTGGAAGAAGTCGTTGCCCTTGTCGTCCACGACGATGAACGCCGGGAAGTCCTCGACCTCGATCTTCCAGACCGCCTCCATGCCGAGCTCCTCGTACTCCAGGACCTCGACCTTCTTGATGCAGTCCTGCGCGAGCCGCGCCGCGGGGCCGCCGATCGAGCCGAGGTAGAAGCCGCCGTGCGCGCCGCACGCGTCGGTCACCTGCTGCGAGCGGTTGCCCTTGGCCAGCATGACCCTGGAGCCGCCCGCCGCCTGGAACTGCTCGACGTAGGAGTCCATGCGGCCGGCCGTGGTCGGGCCGAAGGAACCCGACGCGTAGCCCTCGGGGGTCTTCGCGGGGCCGGCGTAGTAGACCGGGTGGTCCTTCAGGTACTGCGGCATCTCGGCGCCCGTGTCCAGCAGCTCCTTGATCTTGGCGTGCGCGATGTCGCGCGCCACGACCAGCGGGCCGGTCAGGCTCAGACGGGTCTTGACCGGGTGCCGCGTGAGGGTCGCGAGGATCTCGTCCATCGGCTGGTTCAGGTCGATCGAGACCACGTCCGCCGCCTCGTCGAGGTGCTCGTCCGTCGTCTCGGGCAGGAAGCGCGCCGGGTCGGTCTCCAGCTGCTCCAGGAAGACGCCCTCGGCGGTGATCTTCGCGGTGGCCTGGCGGTCGGCCGAGCAGGACACGGCGATCGCGACCGGCAGGGACGCGCCGTGGCGGGGCAGGCGCACCACGCGCACGTCGTGGCAGAAGTACTTGCCGCCGAACTGCGCGCCGATGCCGATCTTCTGGGTCAGCTCGAAGACCTGCTGCTCCAGGGCCTCGTCGCGGAAGCCGTGGCCCAGCGGGGAGCCCTCGCGCGGCAGCTCGTCCAGGTAGTGCGCGGACGCGTACTTGGCGGTCTTGAGGGCGTGCTCGGCGGAGGTGCCGCCGACGACGATCGCCAGGTGGTATGGCGGGCAGGCCGCCGTGCCCAGCGAGCGGATCTTCTCCTCCAGGAACTTCATCATGGAGGCCTCGTTGAGGACCGCCTTGGTCTCCTGGTAGAGGAAGGACTTGTTGGCGGAGCCGCCGCCCTTGGCCATGAAGAGGAACTTGTACGCGCCGCCGTCGGTCGCGTACAGCTCGATCTGCGCGGGCAGGTTCGAGCCGGTGTTCTTCTCCTCCCACATGGTGAGCGGGGCCATCTGCGAGTAGCGCAGGTTCAGCCGGGTGTACGCGTCGTAGATGCCGTGCGAGAGCGCCGCCTCGTCCGCGCCCTCGGTGAGCACGTTCTGGCCGCGCTTGCCCATGACGATCGCCGTGCCCGTGTCCTGGCACATGGGCAGCACGCCGGCCGCCGCGATGTTCGCGTTCTTCAGCAGGTCCAGCGCCACGAACTTGTCGTTCGCGCTCGCCTCCGGGTCGTCGATGATCCGGCGGAGCTGGGCGAGGTGCGCGGGGCGCAGGTAGTGCTGGATGTCGTGGATCGCCTCTTCGGCGAGCTTGCGCAGCGCCTCCGGCTCCACCTTGAGGAACGTACGGCCGTCCGCCTCGAAGGTGGACACGCCCTCGGCGGTCACCAGTCGGTACGGGGTGGTGTCCTCGCCCAGGGGCAGCAGGTCGGTGTACGCAAACTCTGGCATGACGGCAGTCGTTCCTCACTCGGCAGGCGGCGCTGGCGACCGGTTTGGCAGCGCGGCTATCCAGCGTAGGACCTCCCCGCCGGCCGGTCGTTGTGAGGTAGGGCTCACTTGGCAGTATCGCGATCTATCGTGTCTCGCTATGCTGACCTCCGTGGACCTGGAAAAGCACCCCGCCGCCCCCGCCCCCGAGGCCCCCGCCCCCGAGGCCCCCGCCCCCGTGGGGCTGCGGGCCTCCGACGCCGATCGGGACCGGATCGCGCAGATCCTCTCCGACGCCCTCGCGGAGGGCCGGCTGACCGCCGAGGAGCACTCCGAGCGCCTCGACTCCCTCTACGCCTTCAAGACGGTGCAGGAGCTGGACGTCCTCGTACGGGACCTCCCGGGCGCCCCCGGCCCCGCCGCCGCGGCCTTCCCTGGCCCGGACCCGACGCCCGCGCGCGGCGGCCCCGTCGAGACGGTCGTGGCGGTGTGCAGCAGCGCCGCCCGCAAGGGCCGCTGGAGGCCCGGCGCCCACACCCGAGCCGTCTCGGTGATGGGCGACATCACGATCGACCTCACCGAGGCCGTCTTCGAGCAGCAGGTCACGGAGATCAACGTGACCTGCGTCCTCGGCAACGTGGAGGTGCTGGTCCCGGAGAACGTCACCCTGCGCGGCTACGGCAGCGGGGTCCTCGGCAACTTCGAGGTGCGCGGCACGGGCCACGGCGCCACCGACCCGCAGGCCCCGGTGGTGATCGTCCGCGGCTTCGCGCTGCTGGGCAACATCGAGGCCCGCCCCAAGTTCGGCGCCTTCCTCGTCGACCTCGCCGCGCGGCTGCGCAAGCGCCTGGACGGGTGAGCTTTCGCGCCCGCGTGCGCCGGGTCCGCGCGCGGATCGTTTTCGGTCGAACCTCCCGCGCCCGGTGGCACGCGGCGCTTAGGGGCACGCCCAGCGGGTAGGGACTGGTGCATCGTCTCTCGCTCGCGTATACGTCGTCAGGAGTAGACCGTGCCGCTTCCGCCGCATCAGTCCCTGCAGGCAGCCGTCGTCCAGGGCGTCCAGGGTCCCGGCGCGCGCCCGACCGTCGTGCCGAGGCCACGGGTGCCGGCCCGGGAAGAGGACGGCCCCTGGCACGCTGAGGCCGTCTGCCGCAGGGACGAGGCGGGTCTCTTCTTCGCACCGTCCAAGGAGCCCACCGCCGCCCGACTGGCCCGCGAGGAAGCCGCCAAGCGGGTCTGCGCGCGCTGCCCGGTGATGGTGGCCTGCCGGGAGCACGCGCTGCTCCAGCCCGAGCCGTACGGGGTCTGGGGCGGCCTCACCGCCGCCGAGCGCCGTGTGGTGCTGGGCCGCCGGCGCCGTCGGGCCACCGAACTGCTGCCCGGGGCCGCCGGGCCCGGACCGATCGCCGCGGCGGGCTGAGCGGACCCGCGCACCGGGGCGGACCCCGGCGCACGGGCCGCGCGTACCGCACGACGAAGGGGCGGACCCCCGCACAGGGTCCGCCCCTTCGTCGTGCCGCCCGCGGCCCCGGTGTCGGGGCCCGCGCGCCGCTCCTACTTGGCGTGGTCGAAGTCGATGGCGCTGTAGGCGCGCAGCTTCGACAGGCGGTGCGTGGAGTCGATCTGTCGGATGGTGCCCGACTTCGAGCGCATGACCAGCGAGGACGTGGTCGCGGTCTCGGCGCGGTAGTGGACGCCGCGCAGCAGCTCGCCGTCCGTGATGCCGGTGGCGACGAAGAAGACGTTGTCGCCGGAGACCAGGTCGCTCGTGTGCAGGACCCGGTCGAGGTCGTGGCCCGCGTCGATGGCCTTCTGGCGCTCGGCCTCGTCCTTCGGCCACAGCTTGCCCTGGATGGTGCCGCCGAGGCACTTGATGGCGCAGGCCGAGATGATGCCCTCGGGGGTGCCTCCGATGCCCAGGAGCAGGTCCACGCCGGTGCCCTCGCGCACCGCCATGACCGAACCCGCGACGTCGCCGTCCGAGATGAACTTGATGCGGGCGCCGGTCTCGCGGATCTCCTTGACGATGCCCTCGTGGCGGGGGCGGTCCAGGATGACGACGGTGACGTCCTCCACGGCCATGCCCTTGGCCTTGGCGACCCGGCGGATGTTCACCGAGGCGGGGGCGTTGATGTCGACGAAGTCGGCGGCCTCGGGGCCGGTGACGAGCTTCTCCATGTAGAACACCGCGGACGGGTCGAACATGGTGCCGCGGTCGGCGGCGGCCAGGACGGCGATGGCGTTCGGCATGCCCTTGGCGTTCAGGGTGGTGCCGTCGATCGGGTCGACCGCGATGTCGACCTCGGCGCCGGTGCCGTCGCCGACACGCTCGCCGTTGAAGAGCATGGGGGCCTCGTCCTTCTCCCCCTCGCCGATGACGACGACGCCGTTCATGGAGACGGTGGAGATCAGGGTCCGCATCGCGTTGACCGCGGCGCCGTCGGCGCCGAGCTTGTCGCCGCGCCCGACCCAACGGCCCGCGGCCATGGCGGCGGCCTCGGTGACCCGGACGAGTTCCAGGGCGAGGTTGCGGTCGGGGGCCTCCGGAGAGACTTCGAGCTGGGGCGGCAGGTTGTGCTCGGTCATCGGAGCGCACCTTTCTGTACGGCGACGGCCGGAAGTGAGGGTGCTCGAACTCTATCGGTACGTCGACATATTGAGCAGGGCGGGTCACGTATGAGCGGTATATCGGTCAGACCGTTGGCCTGAGCGAACACCTTGTGCTCCGACGCTTCCCCGTTCCGCGTCCGCCACACCCACCCCGGCGCTGATCGCGTCCGGCGATGCGGGACGATGGGGGCGTGGCAGGTATGAAAGGCAAGCAGACGATCTGGGACATGGTCCGGTCTCTGGCCGTGATCGGCGTGGTGGTGGCGGGGATCTACCTCTTCATCCCCCACGACGACGAGGCCGACCCGACCCGCACGGTCGACTACCGGGTGGAGACGCTCACGGCCCGGCGCGCGGCCCCGTACCCGGTGGCGGCCCCGGTGGGGCTGGCGCCGGAGTGGCGGGCGACCTCGGTGACGTACGAGCGCAGGAACGCGAACGCCTGGCACCTGGGCTTCCAGGACCCGGACCGGCAGTACGTGGCGGTGGAGCAGTCCAGCGACACCTCGGCCAAGTACCTGGAGCGGGTCACCCAGAAGGCCGAGGCCACCGGGCAGACCCAGCAGGTCGGCGACCTGGCCTGGGAGCGCTGGGACGGCGAGAAGTACGACGCGCTGGTGCGCCGCGAGCAGGGCTCCGTGACGGTCGTGACCGGGACCGCCGGCTTCGAGCGGCTCGGCGCGATGGCGGCGGCGCTGGAGTTCCGGCAGGGGCCGGAGGCCGCCCGGTAGGGGCGCCCGCGTCCCCGTACGCACACAACGCGAGAAGGCCCCCACCCGGGAATCCCGGGGCGGGGGCCTTCTCGCGTGCGTGCGGTCGCCGTACGGGCCCGTGGGCTCAGACGGTGGTGACGACCTGGTCGAAGTCCAGGCGCGGGGAGCGCGGGAACCAGGCGTCCTCGCCCGGCTTGCCGATGTTGACCACCATCAGCGGGGTGTGGTCGGCGTCCAGGAACTCCTTCTGGACACCGGCGAAGTCCAGACCGGTCATCGGGCCCGCGGACAGGCCGGCGGCGCGGACGCCGACGATGAAGTAGGCGGCCTGGAGGGCGCCGTTGACCAGGGCGGACTGCTCGCGGACCGGGCGCTCGGAGAAGAAGGCGTCCTTGGCCTGCGGGAAGTGCGGGAGCAGCTGGGGAAGCTCCTCGTGGAACTCGTTGTCCGCGGAGAGGATCGCGACCAGCGGCGCGGCGGCGGTCTTGGCCTGGTTGCCCTGGGCCATGTGCTTGACGAGGCGCTCGCGGGCCTCGGGTGAGCGGACCAGGGTGATGCGCAGCGGGGTCTGGTTGAAAGCGGTGGGGCCGTACTTCACCAGGTCGTAGATCGCCTGGACCTGCTCCTCGGTCACCGGCTCGTCGGAGAACGAGTTGGCGGTACGGGCCTCGCGGAACAGCAGGTCCTGAGCGGCGGCGTCGAGCACGAGAGACATCGGAAAGCCTTCTTCTGTACGGAGGTGAAGCGCGGTGTCTCCGACTGTACGGCGGAAGTAGATGAACTTTCAACTAAATCGGCCGGGGGTGGTCGGTGATCCCAATCACTCGCCGGGCTCCGCCGCCTCGCGGGCGGCCAAGGCCGAGTCCAGGCGGGCGCGGGCGCCCTCCAGCCAGTGCCGGCAGACCTTCGCCAGCTCCTCGCCGCGCTCCCAGAGCGCGAGGGACTCCTCCAGCGAGGTACCGCCCGCCTCCAGCCGGCGGACCACCTCCACGAGCTCGTCGCGGGCCTGCTCGTACCCCAGCGCCGTATCGGTTTCAGTCATTCCCGTTCCCACTCTCCATCGTATGTGTGCACTACAACCGCATGCGGCGCCCGGAGGCGTCCGCTCACGCGGACCCGCCGTCGGCCGGCGCCGCGACGCTCACCGCGACCGTCACCGCGAACTCGCCGGCCGCCACCCGCGCCCGCAGCGGCTCACCCGGCGCGACCTCCTCCGGCGCCCGCACCACGTGCCCGTCCGCCCGCTGGAGCACCGCGTACCCGCGCTCCATCGTGGCGGCCGGCGACAGGGCCACCACCCGGGCCAGGGTGTGCTCCAGCTCCGAGTCGGCGCGGTCCAGCAGGTGCCCGAGGGTGCGCCGGGTGCGGGCCAGGAGCGCCTCCAGCTCCGCCTCCCGGGTCTCCACCATCCGCTGGGGGTGGACGAAGACCGGGCGGGCGAGCGCGTGCGACAGGCCCCGCTCCTCGCGGTCCAGGAGCGAGCGCAGGGCGCGCAGCCCGCGGCCCTGGAGCTGGCTGACCCGCTCCAGCTCCTCGCCGACGTCCGGGACCACCTTCTTCGCGGCGTCCGTCGGGGTGGAGGCCCGCAGGTCCGCGACCAGGTCCAGCAGCGGGGAGTCCGGCTCGTGCCCGATCGCCGAGACCACGGGCGTACGGGCCGCCGCGACGGCCCGTACGACCTCCTCGTCGGAGAAGGGCAGCAGGTCCTCCACGCTGCCCCCGCCCCGGGCCACGATGATCACGTCCACGTCGGGGCGCGCGTCCAGCTCCTTGACGGCCTCGATCACCTGCGGCACCGCGTGGACCCCCTGGACGGCCACGTTGCGGACCTCGAAGCGGACCGCCGGCCAGCGCCGCCGGGCGTTCTCCAGGACGTCGCGCTCGGCCGCCGAGGCCCGCCCGACGACCAGCCCGATCAGCTGCGGCAGGAACGGGAGCGGCTTCTTGCGGTCGAGCGCGAAGAGGCCCTCGGCGGCCAACGACCGCTTGAGCCGCTCCAGCCGGGCGAGCAGCTCGCCGATGCCGACCGGGCGGATCTCGGTGACCCGCAGGGAGAGCTGCCCGCGCGGGGCGTACCACTCGGGCTTGGCGAGGACGACGACCCGCGCGCCCTCCGTGACCACGTCCGCGACCTCCTCGAACACCTGGCGGAAGCAGGTCACGCTGACCGAGATGTCGTGGGAGGGATCGCGCAGGGTCAGGAACACCACCCCCGCCCCGGGCCGCCGGGACAGCTGGGTGATCTGCCCCTCCACCCACACCTGGCCGAGCCGGTCGATCCAGCCGCCGATCAGCCGGGAGACCTGTCCGACCGGGAGCGGCGCGTCCGCCGACGTGTTGAGAGCCATGCAGGCAGGCTAACCGCCCCGGCTGACAGCGTCTCAGGGACGGGGCCCCGCGTCGGGCCCCTCGGCGGCCCCGGCCGTCCCCGCCGCCCCCGCGCCGGGCGTGCGACGGCCGCGCTGGGCCACCAGTACCGCCAGGCCGATCGCCAGCCAGACGGCCCCGACCACCTGGGCCGTCCAGGACGCCTCCACGATCACCGCGACCGTCACCAGGGCGCCCAGTACCGGGACGACCAGGTGCGGCAGCCAGCGCGGCGGCCCCTCCTCCCGCCGCACCACGAACCAGCCCACCACCGAGGCGTGCAGGAGGGTGAAGGCCACCAGCGCCCCCACGTCCACCACGGAGACCAGGTGGTCGAGGCCGTCGTCGCGCCGGGCCGCCCACACCGCCGCCACCAGCGTCACCGTCGCCGCCACCAGCAGCGCCGCCCGCGGGGTCCCGTCCGAGGTCCGCGCCAGCACGCGCGGCAGTCGCCGCTCACGGGCCATCGCGAACAGCAGCCGCCCCGCCGCGGCCTGCCCGGCGAGGGCCGCGAAGGCCGCCCCGATGGCCTTGCTCACCGCCACCAGGTCGTGCAGCCAGCCCCCGACCGAGGCCTCCACCGCGTTGTAGAAGGCGGGCCCCTGCGCCGCCGGGTCGGCGGCCAGCTCCGCCGAGGACACCGGCGTGAGCAGGGCCGCCAGGTAGGTCTGTGCGACGAACAGGGCCCCGGTCAGCGCCAGGCAGAACAGCACGGCCCGGGCCACCTTCGCCGAGCCTCCGGTGACCTCCTCGGCGAAGGAGGCGATGGCGTCGAAGCCCAGGTACGACAGGACCGCGACCGACACCGCGCCCAGCACGGCCGCCGTGCTGAAGCCGAGGGAGCCGTCACCGGACAGCGGGGACAGCCAGCCGCGCCGGGGCCCGTCCTGGACGAGCACGGTCACCGCCGCCACCACGAACACCAGCAGCACCACGATCTCCAGGGCCAGCACCGCGAAACCCACGCGCGCGGCCGCCCGTACGCCCCAGAGGTTCAGGGCGGTGGTGATCACCACGGCCAGCGCCGTCCACACCCACCGGGAGACCTCCGGGACCAGCGCGTTCATCGCGATCCCGGAGAAGAGGTACGCGACGGCCGGGATGAGGAGGTAGTCCAGCATCGCCATCCAGCCGGCGATCAGCCCCGGCCCCTCCCCGAGGCCCTTGCGGGCGTAGGTGAAGACCGAGCCGGCCTGCGGGGCCACCCGCACCATCTGCGCGTAGGAGAAGGCGGTGAAGGCCATGGCCACGGTCGCCACGAGGTAGACGAGGGCCACGGCCCCGTGCGACTTGGCGTCGAGGGTGCCGAAGATCCCGACCGGGGCCATGGGGGCGATGAAGAGCAGGCCGTAGACGACCAGATCCCGGAACCCGAGACTCCGCCGGAGCGCCGTGGAGGCGGGCGCGGCGGAATCGGTGGCGGATGTCATCGTTCCTCCGGGGTAGGGCCGGGACGGACGTTCGACCAAGTCTGTGTCGAACGGGCGACGTCCGGCCTGCTGGAGACCCCCGTACGATGGACGGCATGACTGCTCCCGCCCCCGCTGCCGCTTCCCGCCGCGTCCTGCTCGCCGCCCCGCGCGGTTACTGCGCGGGCGTGGACCGAGCCGTGATCGCCGTCGAGAAAGCCCTTGAGCAGTACGGTGCGCCGGTCTACGTGCGCCACGAGATCGTGCACAACAAGTACGTCGTCCAGACGCTGGAGAAGAAGGGTGCCATCTTCGTCGAGCGGACGGAGGAGGTGCCCGAGGGCTCCATCGTGATGTTCTCCGCGCACGGCGTGGCGCCCGTGGTCCACGAGGAGGCGGCGCGCGGCAGGCTCGCGACGATCGACGCCACCTGCCCGCTGGTCACCAAGGTCCACAAGGAAGCCGTCCGGTACGCCAACGAGGACTTCGACATCCTCCTCATCGGCCACGAGGGCCACGAGGAGGTCATCGGCACCTCCGGCGAGGCCCCCGACCACATCACGATCGTGGACGGCCCCGACGACGTCGCGGGCGTCGAGGTGCGCGACGAGTCGAAGGTCGTGTGGCTCTCCCAGACCACGCTGTCGGTCGACGAGACCATGGAGACGGTCGACGCGCTGAAGACCCGGTTCCCGCTGCTGGTCTCCCCGCCGAGCGACGACATCTGCTACGCCACCTCGAACCGCCAGGCCGCCGTCAAGGTCATGGGCGCCGACTCCGACCTGGTCATCGTCGTCGGCTCGAAGAACTCCTCGAACTCCATCCGCCTCGTCGAGGTCGCCCTGGACGCCGGCGCGCGCGCCGCGTACCTGGTGGACTTCGCGAGCGAGATCGACGAGGCCTGGCTGGAGGGCGTCACCACGGTCGGCCTGACCTCGGGCGCCTCGGTGCCGGAGGTCCTCGTCGAGGAGGTCCTGGAGTGGCTGACGCTGCGCGGCTACGCGGACGTGGAGATCGTCAAGACGGCCGAGGAGTCGATCGTCTTCTCCCTGCCGAAGGAACTGCGCCGCGACCTGCGTGCGGAAGCAGCCGAACTGGTAGCCGACAAGTAGTTCCTTTCGTACGGTATGTCCATGCAGATCATGGGTGTGGACATCGGCGGATCCGGGATCAAGGGCGCTCCCGTGGACCTGGAGCGCGGCGAACTCGCGCAGGAGCGCCACAAAGTACTGACACCGCATCCGGCCACCCCCGAGGGGGTGGCCGCGTGCGTGGCGGAGGTGGTCGGAGCCTTCGACTGGAAGGGCCCGGTCGGGGTCACCTTCCCCGGCGTGGTCACGGACGGGGTCACCCGCTCGGCGGCCAACGTCGACAAGTCCTGGGTGGGCACGGACGCGGCGACGCTGCTCTCGCGGGAACTCGGCGGGCTGCCGGTGACGGTCCTCAACGACGCGGACGCGGCGGGCGTCGCCGAGATGACGTACGGGGCGGGGCGCGGGATCGACGGCACCGTGATCCTGCTGACCCTGGGCACCGGCATCGGCAGCGCCCTCTTCCGCGACGGCCTCCTCGTCCCGAACACGGAGCTGGGCCACCTGGAGCTCAAGGGGCACGATGCCGAGACCCGGGCCTCGGTCAGGGCCAAGGAGGACGGGGACCTGAGCTGGGAGCACTGGGCGCACCGGCTCGACAAGTACCTGGCCCACGTGGAGATGCTGTTCTCGCCGGACCTGTTCATCCTCGGCGGCGGCGTCAGCCGCAAGCCCGAGAAGTTCGTCCCGCTGCTGGAGGGGATCCGGGCGAAGATCGTCCCGGCCGAGCTCCAGAACAACGCGGGCATCGTCGGCGCGGCGATGGCGGCCCGCAAGCACGGGACGGCGCCCGCGTAGGGCCGCGCGGGTTCCCCGCCCGGGGGACCCGCGTACTGCTTCGTACCTCTTCGTACCGCTAGGCGGGGCTGCTCCGCCGGGCCGCGGCGGCCCGGCGGCGTCCGCTCAGCGCCGCGCGGCGCCCCAGCGCGATCAGGGCGGCGGCGAGGGTGCCCGCGTACAGCCACCCGGCGTGCAGGGACAGCGCCGAGACCACGCCCATGAGGTGCCCGCCGAAGCCGCCGGAGCCGCCGGAGACGAGCCAGACCCCGGCGGCGAAGGCGATGGGGGCCGAGACGGGCGCGGTGACCAGGTCGGCCGGCCGGACCCAGACTCCGACGGCGGCGGCCACGGGCAGGAACAGCAGCCCGTAGACGAAGAGCGAGGAGTCGAACAGCAGCCGGCAGACCCCGGCGACCAGGAGCATCGCGGCGCACGCGAACAGCCCGGCGCCGAGTCCGGTCAAGCGGGGCCGGGGCAGCCGGCGGGCGGCGGCGGGCCGG
Organism: Streptomyces sp. NPDC088097; assembly: GCF_044741845.1. NCBI lineage: Bacteria > Bacillati > Actinomycetota > Actinomycetes > Kitasatosporales > Streptomycetaceae > Streptomyces > Streptomyces sp. NPDC088097. Next base: position 495,681 of record NZ_JBIUTJ010000001.1, on the reverse strand, counting down.
GGCCGACGCACCTGAGGGTGAGGTACCGAACGCGTTTTGTAGTGCTCCACCGCACCAAAGTAGGCGGCCGACCCCCACGGAAGCCCCCCGGACACGCGTACAACACGTGTCCGCTCATCGGAAAGTAAACTGTCCGACGGCCCACTCCGGGTCGCCGCCCCCTCCAGCTACGGGAAGTCGCCAACGTGTCGCTCACGATCGGAATCGTCGGCCTGCCGAATGTCGGCAAGTCGACCCTTTTCAACGCCCTGACCAAGAACGACGTGCTGGCGGCCAACTACCCGTTCGCCACGATCGAGCCGAACGTCGGCGTCGTCGGCGTCCCGGACACGCGTCTGGCCGTCCTCGCGGGCATCTTCGGCTCGCAGAAGGTCCTCCCGGCCACGGTGGACTTCGTCGACATCGCGGGCATCGTGCGCGGCGCGTCGGAAGGCGAGGGCCTCGGCAACAAGTTCCTCGCGAACATCCGCGAGTCCGACGCGATCTGCCAGGTCATCCGCGCCTTCAAGGACGAGAACGTCGTCCACGTCGACGGCAAGGTCTCGCCGAAGGACGACATCGAGACGATCAACACCGAGCTGATCCTCGCCGACCTCCAGTCGATCGAGAAGGCCGAGCCGCGCCTCACGAAGGAGTCCCGCCTCCAGAAGGAGAAGGTCGCGGTCCTGGCCGCGGTCGTCGAGGCCAAGGCGATCCTCGAAACCGGCGACACCCTCTTCTCGAAGGGCATCACCAAGGGCACGGAGAAGGGCGACCTCCTCCACGAGCTGCACCTCCTGACCACGAAGCCGTTCCTGTACGTCTTCAACGTGGACGAGGACGAGCTGACGGACGAGGCCTTCAAGGACGAGCAGCGCGCGCTGGTCGCCCCGGCCGAGGCGATCTTCCTGAACGCCAAGCTGGAGGCGGAGCTCATCGAGCTGGAGGACGACGAGGCCCTCGAACTCCTCCAGTCGGTCGGCCAGGAGGAGCCGGGCATGGCCACCCTCGGCCGCGTCGGCTTCGCCACCCTGGGCCTGCAGACCTACCTGACGGCCGGCCCGAAGGAAACCCGCGCCTGGACCATCAGGAAGGGCGCGACCGCCCCGGAGGCGGCGGGCGTCATCCACACCGACTTCCAGCGCGGCTTCATCAAGGCCGAGGTCATCTCCTTCGCCGACCTGGTCGAATGCGGCTCGGTCGCCGAAGCCCGCTCGAAGGGCAAGGCCCGCATGGAGGGCAAGGAGTACGTCATGCAGGACGGCGACGTGGTGGAGTTCCGCTTCAACGTCTGACGTTTCGCGCGCAGGGCGGAAGGGGCCGGGCTACCCGGTGAATCGGCCCCTTCGTGGTTCTTCGCGCGGTCGCGTGGGGAGCGCTCGGACAGCTCCCGTCCGTCGGGCCGGGGGTGGCGGGGGTTGTTCGGTGGGGTGGTTCGGGGTGCGTATCCTCGGGGTTTGGTGGTGGGGAACGCGGGGGGTGGCGGGTGGAGTTTCGGCTGCTCGGGTCCGTGGCGCTGGTGACCGGGCGCGGGGACGTGGTGCCGGGGCCCGCCAAGCGGTGCAGTCTGCTCGCCATGCTGCTGCTGAGGCCCAATACGGCCGTGCAGGTCGGCCGGTTGATCGAGGCGCTCTGGGAAGAGGAGCCGCCCGCCCACGCCCGGACCGTCCTGCAGGGGCACGTCTCGCGGTTGCGCGCGCTGCTCGCCGAGCACGGGGCGCGGGAGTACGGGGTCGAGATCGCCACGCAGGGGGCGGCGTACGTGCTGCGCGTGCCGGAGTCGCTGGTGGACGCGCACCGCTTCGAGGAACTCGTCGGGCTCGCCGGGATGCAGGGCGGACCGGCCGACACCGTGAGGATGCTGCGCGAGGCGCTCTCCTTCTGGCAGGGGCCCGCCCTCACCGGAACCGTGCAGAGCCTGCACCTCCAAGGGGCGGCCGGCGGTCTGGAGGAGCTGCGGATCGCCTCGGTGGAGGCGCTGGCCGAGGCGTACGGGCAGCTCGGTGAGCACGGCCGGGCCGCCGCCGTGCTCCGTACCGAGGCCGTCGCGCACCCGCTGCGGGAGTCCCTCGCGGCCGCGCTGATGCTCGCGCTGGGCCGCTCGGGCCGGCAGTCGGACGCCCTCGGCTGGTACCACCGCACGCGCCGGCTGCTCGCCGAGGAACTCGGTGTGGACCCGGGCGAGGTGCTCGCCGGGGCCTACGCCACCCTCCTGCGCTCCGCCGAACCGGCGCCCGTCCCCGACCGGCCGTCCGACCGGCCCGCCGTCCCCGAGCTGCTGCCGCGCCCGCCCCGCGGGTTCACCGGCCGGGCGGCCGAACTGGCCGTGCTCGACGGGGTGGTGGGCGCCGACGAGGCGCCCGTCTGCCTGGTCACCGGCCCCGCCGGCGTCGGCAAGACCGCCTTCGCCGTCCACTGGGCGCACCAAAGGCGCGCGGACTTCCCCGACGGGCGGCTCTTCCACGACCTGCGCGGCTTCAGCGACGCGCCGCCGTCCGAACCGGGCGTGATCCTGCGGGAGTTCCTCCTGGCCCTCGGGGTGGCGCCGCAGCGGATGCCGGAGACGGCCGACGCGATGGGCGCGCTGTTCCGCTCGCTCACCGCGCGGCGCCGGCTGCTCGTCGTACTCGACAACGCACGCTCCTCCGAGCAGGTCCGGCCGCTGCTGCCCGGCGGTGACCACTGCGCGACCGTGGTCACCAGCCGCGACCGGCTCGGCGGCCTGATCGCCTCCGACGCCGCCCGCCCGGTGCCCCTGCGGCACCTGCCGCCGGACGCCTCGGCGGCGCTGCTGACCAGCGTGCTCGGTACGGAGCGGGTCACGGCCGAACCGGAGGCCGCCGCGCGGCTGGCCACGCTCTGCGACGGGCTGCCGCTCGCCCTGCGGGTGACGGCGGCCCGCCTCGCCGAGCGACCGCAGTGGACGCTCGACGAGATGGCCGCCGAGCTGGCCGACGAACAAGGACGGTTGGCCGCCCTCAACGTGGAGGACACCGGGGTCGCCGCCGCGCTGCGCCTGACCGTGCAGCAGCTCCCCGACTCCGCCGCCCGGATGTTCCGCTCCCTGGGTCCGCACCCGGGCTCCGACGTGGACCGCTTCGCCGCGAGCGCGCTCGCCGGGACCTCGCCCGCCCAGGCCTCGGCGGACCTGGACCGGCTCGCGGCGGCCCACCTGCTCACCGAGTCCGTCCCCGGCCGCTGGGCCGCGCACGACCTCGTACGGCTCTACGCCCGTCAGGTGGCCCCGCAAGCGGACCCCGCGGGCGTGCGCCGGCTCCTCGACCACTACCTCGCCACCGGGCTCGCGGCGGACGCCGCCGCGGAACCGGGCTCCCAGCCCTGCTTCACCGTACCCGCCGACTTCCGACGGCCGCCGGCCGTACGGGAGTTCGAGGACCGCTGCGCCGCCATGGCCTGGTACGAGGCGGAACGGGCGGCCCTGAAGGGCGCGGCCCTGACCGCCGCGGAGCTGGGCCTGCACGACCGGGCCTGGCGGCTCGCCCTCGTCCCGTGGCCGCTGATGCTGTGGCGGATCCGGGACGGCTGGACCCCGCTCCTCGAAGCGGGACTGGCCTCGGCGCGGGCCGAGGGCGACCTCGCCGCGCAGTCGCGCACGCGAGCGCTGCTCGGCTGGGTGCTGCACGAGGAGGGCCGGGACGTGGAGGCCCTCGTCCACCTGGAGGAGGCGCCCGGGCTGGCCGCGCGGGCCGGGGACCCGATCAGCGAGGCGATCGCGTACGTCAACCTCGGCGTGGTCCTGGACGGCGTCGGGGAGCGGTCCCGCGCGGGCGACCTGATGGCCCGGGCCGTCTCGCTCGCGGACCGGATCGGCCACCCCTCGACCCAGGTGCTCACCCTTCACCACCTGGCGCGCCACTGCCTGGACGAGGGGGCGTACGAAGCGGCGCTCGGGCACGTCACCGGCGCGGAGCGGCTCGTCTCGCCCGACGCGAAGGTCGGCCGGGCCCAGTTGCAGATGACCCGGGGCGAGGCCCTGGCCGGACTCGGCCGCCCGGCGGAGGCCGCCGACCTGCTGGGACGGGCCGCCGCGGCGGCGGAGGCGGTCGGGTTCACCGAGGGCGCGGAGCGGGCGGCGCGGCTGCTGTCGCGGCTGCCGGCGGATCGTTAGCGACGCGCAAGCGGGACGGCAGCGCGACCCCGGAAGCTGTATCCAGCACCGAACGCGGGGCCGACCGATCGTCACGGGGGAGACCCACCACCATGCGCACCCACCGGAAGAACACCGTCCTGGTCCTGGCCGCCGCGGCCGTCCTCTCGCTGGGAACGACCGCCTGCGGCGGGACCGGTGGCGCCTCCAAGGCCGCGCCGCACACGAAGGCCCCGCCGGCGGGCGGGCAGTCGACGGACGGCGCGGGCGGCGCAGGCGGCGCGGTGGGCAAGGACGGCGCGACGGCCGACGGTACGGGCAAGGCCGGCGGCCCCGCGAAGGTGACGGGCACGGTGTCCAAGGACGCTCCCGCGTGCGCCGCCAAGGACGTCAGGATCACGGTGGCCAAGGCGGACGAGGTCCCCACCGAGCACGTGGTCCTGACCGCCGTCAACGCCTCGGGCCGCGCCTGCCGGCTCTTCGAGTACCCGCTGATCGCCTTCGGCGACGTCCAGACCGCCAAGGACGTCCCGGCGGTCGCCAAGAGCAAGCCGGCCGCCCCGATCGTGCTGAAGGCCGGCGAGCCGGCGTACGCGAACGTACGGGTCGCGGGGGGCGGGGCCCACGAGGGCAACAAGGTCGTCGCCCGGTTCAACGTGAACCTGTTCGCGGCGAACGGTCCCGCGGAGGGCAGCGTCGTCGTCACCGCGCCCGCCGGCGGCATCGCCGTGGACGCGGCGGCCGCCAAGACCGGCTACTGGACGTACGAGCTGCGCAACGGCGCCGACGACTTCTGAAGGGGACGCGCGGACGTCTGCCGCCACCCCCACCAGATGCGCGGCCCACGATGCTCTCGGCCACTGCCCCCGGCGGTCGAGTGAGGAACGGCCCGACCCGCCACCAGGCGGGTCGGGCCGCCCTTGTCCCCGGACCCGCGCGGGTCCGCAGGGAATGCCCGCCTGGAAGCCCGCCTAGAAGCCGCGGACCGAGGCGATCGTGAACGCCGTCGGGGACCCCGTCGACGGGGTCATGGGGCCGCCCTTGTCGAACTGGGAGCGGACCACCAGGGTGGCGCCCCGGCCCCGGGCCAGTGTGGTCGGGATCTGGAGCGAGGGGTCCGTCACGGTGCGGGTCAGCCGGGCCCGGGTGCCGTCCGCGGCGAGCTGCCAGCGGGTCAGGGTGTTCGGGATGTTGTGGGCCACCCGGAGCGTGCCGTCGGGGGAGAGGTCGAGGCCGTCGGCGAACTTGAGGTCGCCGCCGGTCAGGGCGACCCGGCTGAGGGCGCCCGTGCGCAGGTCGACGCGGTGGAGGTCGCCCGCCGTCATGTCGACGGCGAGGAGGTAGCGGCCCGCCGGGTCCGAGACGATGCCGTTGAGCGCGAAGCTGCCCGGGGGCGAGGGGGTGAGCTGCCCGCTGAGGTCGTAGGCCGCCGTCAGCGGGCCCGAGCCGGCGCGGACCTGGGCGGGGGTGACCCGGTAGATCACCGAGCGGACGCTGTCCGTGAGGTAGGCGGTGCCGTCCGGGGTGAGGGTGAGGTCGTTGAGGAAGCGCGGGTCGGTGCCCGGGACCTCGAAGTGGGCCAGGCGCGCGCCGGTGCGGGTGTCGTACACGGCGACCCCGGCCGTGGAGTCGGTGACCCACAGGCGCCCCCGCGCGGAGTCGACGCGCAGGCCGTTCGCCGTGTGCCGGCCGTCCGTTCCGGCGGGGAGGAAGACCTCGGCGACCCGGGTTCCGGGGCGGGCGCGGTAGACGGTGCCGTCCGCGTACGAGCCGACGTACGCCGTGCCCGTGCGCGGGTCCGTGGCTATGCCCTCCGGGTAGACCTTGGTGCCGGGGAGCGTGAAGGCCGTGGTGACCCGGGGCGGGGAGGGGGCGGGCGACGCGGAGGCGGTGGTGGTGGCGAGGGCGGCCGTCAGGGCGAGGGCGGCGACCGGCAGGAGCTTCGGGAACGACGGCACGAGTGAGCCCTTTCGAAGAGGTGTTCCCGAAGACTAGTTAGAGGTCTAATGATTGGCAAGGGTCGTAGGATGCCCGCATGACCTCCATGCCCCCCGAGGAGCGCATCGGCTCGCACGTCAAGCGAGCCGAGCAGGCGCTCCTCGCGGCGAAGAACACCGCCTGCAAGCCGGCGGCAGTAACGGTTCCTCAGTACGCCGCCCTGCTCTGGCTCGCCGAGAAGCCCGGCCTCTCCGCCGCCGGCCTGTCCCGGCTGTGCGGGGTGACGCCGCCGACCATGAACACCGTCCTGAAGAACCTTCAGGAGCGCGGGCTCATCGAGCGGACCCCCCACGAACTGCACCGCAACGTGTTGGAGACCCGACTCACCGACGAGGGGCGCGCCGTGATGGAACGGGCGGACGAGGGGGCCGTGCGCGTCGAGCGGGCGCTCGCCGCCGCCTTCTCCGCCGAGGAACGGGAGCGGCTCCTGGAGCTGCTGGGGCGGTGCGCCGAGGTGCTCGACACCCTGCGGTGACCCGACCGACCCCTGGTGTTCGGGGCGAGTTTTTGCCTGCGCTTGGAACTTTCCGGATGATTCGCACATCCAGATAAAGGGATGTACGCCGCTCTGTCCCGCCCGGGGCAGGCACGACCGTTCGGAGCGAAGTCCGTGCACGAAGACCCGCAGCAGTCCTACGGCCGGGAGCCCGAGCGGGATGGGGAGCGCGGCGGGCGCCGGAAGGCACGGCGCGCGCGGTGGATCGGCGCGGGCGTCGTCTGCGCGCTGCTGCTCGGCGGCACCGGCTTCGCGGCGTGGAAGAACGAATGGTTCTCCGGCAACGGCGAGGCCGTCAGCTTCGGCGGGACCGACACCCCGGCGGCCGGCTCGGGAGGCGCGTCGGGCTCCGGTTCGGGCGCCGGCTCCGGCTCCGGTCAGAAGGGGGGCTCGGCCGCGCCCTCCACCCCGGCCGCGCCCACCGGCGACCCGGACGTGCTCCTGCCGTCGGGCCCGAAGTCCGAGTTCAAGCAGACCGCCAAGCTCGACGACGGCACCGTCATAGCCAAGACCCGCCTGGTGGGCGCCAAGTCCGGCTTCGAGGGCGACGTCTGGGTCTGGACCCCGAAGGAGTACGGCGACCCGAAGTACGACAAGAGCGCCTTCCCGGTCCTCATAGCCCTCCCCGGCGGCAACGGCTTCCCGACCAACTACTGGGCCGACCGCAGCCTCGGCCTCCAGAAGGCGATCGCCGAGGGCGTCCAGGCGGGCACCAGCCTCCCCTTCATCCTGGTCATGCCGGTCCTCAACCCTGACAACAAGTACTACTACGACGGGGCCGACATACCGGGCCAGCCCAAGATGGGCAGCTGGATCGCCGAGGACGTCCCGGACTTCGCCCGCGCCAACTTCCGCACGTACAAGTCCCGCGACGGCTGGGCCTTCATGGGCTCCTCCTCCGGCGCCTTCGTCGGCATGAAGACCCTCCTGCAGTACCCGGACCGCTTCAAGGCCGTGATCGCCAGCGGTGGCGAGATCACCCCCGACTCCCCGCTCTGGAAGGGCCACCAGGCGGAGATGGACGCGAACAACCCTGAGAAGCTCGCGCAGAAGCTGATCGACGCCAAGGGCCCCGAGGTCTACATCAACTTCCAGATCGGCACCAAGGAGTCCGGCCGGGCGCGGATGACGACCTTCGTCCAGCAGTACGGCAAGGGCCCGGTCAAGACAACCATCCGCGACATCCAGAACGGCGAGCACAACGGCTGGCACTACGTGCGCGGCATGAAGGAAGGCTCGCTGGAGTGGGTCAGCAAGGTGCTGAAGGGTCCCAAGCCCGAGGCCGGCTGACCCGCCCACCCGGCTCGCCCGCCGGTCCGCCGGCTCCCGTGACCTTCCGCCACGTGGCCCTCGCCACGTCGCCCCGGTCCCAGGCAACCCCTACGGTCGTTCACACCTCTGTACAGGTGTGTAAGGGGGACCAATCGGTCCGACCCGCGCCCAACCAGGGCGCCGGAGAAGGAACGGGAACAAATCCGTGCAGCAAGACCAGCAAGGCGACGGCGGCTCGACGACCCAGGACGCCGGGGCGCCGCACGACGGCCCCACGACCGAGGACCGCACCGCGCCCCACGACGGCCCCACGACCGAGTCGGGGCCCGACAGCGCCGGCCGGCGGCCCGGGCGCCTGCGCAAGACCCTGATCGGTGGCGGGATCGCCGCCGTCCTCGCCGCCGGGGGCGGCGGGGCGTACGCCTTCGGGCTCTTCTCCGACCTGGGGGAGCCCGTCTCCTTCGGGAAGACCCAGGAGTCGGCCGCCGCGGCCGAGGACATCCGGCCCGGCGTGCTGATGCCCACCGGCCCGAAGGCCCCGTTCGCCCGCACCAGCAGGCTCCCGGACGGCACCCAGATCGGCATGACGACGCTGACCGGCCCGAAGTCGGGGTTCAAGGGCGACGTGTGGGTGTGGGTGCCCAAGGAGTACGACGACCCGCGCTACGCCAAGAGCGCCTTCCCGGTGCTGATCTCCCTGCCCGGAGGCCGCGGCTACCCCAAGAACTACTGGGGCACCGGCCCCGCCCTCGGCCTCCAGCAGGCCGTGATCGACGGGGTGAAGGCGGGCACCAGCCTGCCCTTCATCCTCGTCATGCCGGTGATCAACGCCGACACCAAGCACCACTTCGACGGCTCCGACATCCCCGGCCAGCCCAAGATGGGCACCTGGATGGCCGATGACGTGCCGGATTTCGCGAAGGCCAATTTCCGCACCTTCACCTCCCGCGACGGCTGGGCCTTCATGGGGTCCTCCTCGGGCGGCTTCGGCGCCTTCAAGAACGTCATGAAGTACCCCGAGCGCTTCAAGGCGGTCATCGCCAGCGGGGTCGACTTCGTCCCGGACTCCCCGCTGTGGAACGGGAACCGCCAGGCCATGGACGCGAACAACCCCGAGAAGCTCGCCGAGAAACTGATCAAGGCGGGCGGCCCGGACGTCTACGTGAACTTCCAGATCGGCACCAAGGAGAGCGGTCGCGAGGCGGCCGAGCGGTTCATGCGCACGTACGGGAGGGGCCCCGTGCACACCCGGCTCCAGGTGATCCAGGATGGTGAGCACAACGGGAAGTCGTACGTGCGTGGCATGAGGGAGGGCTCCCTGGAGTGGATCAGCAAGGTGATGCGAGGACCGACCCCCGACCCCGGCGTGGGATGAGCCCGGTGGTGAAGGGGGTCTCCGCGGCCGCCGCCGCCGGGATCGCGGCCGTGTGCGCGGTCGTGTTCCTCAAGGCGTCCGGCGAGAACGCGGTGCACCCCTTCCCCACCGTCGGCGTGCTCATGGCGGGCGGCGAGCACTGGTGCACGGCGAGCGTGGTCGACAGCCCCCGGGGCAACGTCGTCGCCACCGCCGCGCACTGCGTCGCCCCGGCCGGCGAGGACGGACAGCCCGGTGAGGTCGCCCACGACGGCCTCGCCATCGGCGAGCTGTCCTTCGCGCCCGCCTTCTCCGGCGAGGGCGCGGGGACCCAGCCCCTGGGGGTGTGGAAGGTCCGCTCGATCCACGTGGACGAGCGCTGGACGAAGTGGGGCGACGACACCGCCGACTTCGCCTTCCTGACCATCGAGCCCGACGCGCAGGGCCGCAGCGTCCAGGACCGGGTGGGCGCGGGCGAGGCCCCCAAGGCCGACTGGACCTCGGGCTACGAGCGGGAGGTCACCGTCGTCGGCTACCCCGAGTCCGACCACAACCCGCACAACCGGCCCGTCTCCTGCACCACTCGGACCGCCCACGACGCGGACGACCCCGACATGCTCTACATGAGCTGCTCGGGCTTCTGGACGGGCACCAGCGGCAGCCCCTGGATCGCCGACCGGGGCGGTAGCGGGCAGCCGGGCCGGCTGATCGGGGTGCTCAGCGGCGGTGACACGGACGTGGACTCCACGGCCGCGCTCTACGACGAGAAGGCCAAGGCGCTCTACGAGCGGGCGGCCAAGGGCTGAACCGGCGGCGCGCCCGCCGCTCCGGCCGCCCCCGGCCCGAGCGCCCCGCTACTTCTTGCGCTCCGTGCTGACGATCGCGCCCACCGAGGCCACCACGATCGCGCCGCCGACCAGGATCGGCCAGGTCAGGGCCTCGTCCAGGATCAGCGCGCCCAGCGCGACGGCCACGACGGGATTGACGTACGCGTACGTGGCCACCAGCGACAGCGGCGCCCCCGACCGGAGCAGCCACGCGTACGCGGTGAAGCCGACCACCGAACCGATCAGCACGAGGTATCCCAGGGCCACCCAGGAGGCGGTGGAGAAGGAACCGAGGTCGAGGCCGTGGTGCTCGCCGCGCAGCACCCCGACCAGGACGCCGGCGCTCCCGCCCGCGAGCATCTGGTAGGCGCTGCCCGTGAAGGGGTTGGTCGGCAGCGGCAGCTTCGATCCCGAGAAGGTGCCCAGCGACCACAGCACCGACGCCACCACGACCAGCAGCACCCCCGACAGCCGGACCTCCCCGCTGAGCCCCGGGCTGGTCAGGACCGCCAGCCCCGCGAGCCCTACCAGCACCCCGAGCAGCGTCCGCAGCGGGGGCCGGTCCCCGGTGAGCGCCCGCAGGACGACCACCCACATCGGGACGGCGGCCACCAGCAGCGCGGCCAGCCCGGACGGCACGGAGGTCTCGGCCAGCACCACCAGGCCGTTGCCGCCCAGGATCAGCAGCAGGCCGACCACCACCGCCGAACCGACCTGCGCCCGGGTGGCCTTCAGCGCGGCCGGCCCGAACCGCCAGGCGACGATCCCGGCCAGCACCAGCCCGGCGGTGATGAAGCGGAACCCGGCGGAGAGGAAGGGCGGCATCGTCTGCACGACGATCCGGATGCCGAGGTAGGTCGAGCCCCAGACGACGTACACGAGACCGAGGGCGGTCCACACCGAGGCGGGCGCCGGGCGGCTCTTTACGGGGGTCAGGGTGCTCATGGCCGGATCCTACGGTCGGTGGCCCCTGCATGCTTCCCGGTATCTCAGCCCTTGAGCAGGCCGTTCACCTCGCCGTACGGGAGGGAGTGCGCGAGCGCCCCGTACGTCCCGTCGGCCAGCAGTTCCTCGGTGGCGCGCCGCACCAGGGCATAGGCGGCCTCGGCCACCCACGCGCCGAGGCTGACCCGGGCCACGCCGAGGGCGCCCAGCTCGGAGACGGAGGGGGCGGAGGGGCCGACGAGCACGTTGAGCGGGGCGTCGACGCCCTTGGCCAGCTCGGTGAGGACCGCGGGATCCAGGACGCCCGGGACGAAGACGCCGGAGGCGCCGGCGGCGAGGTAGGCGGCGGCGCGGCGCAGGGTCTCGTCGAGCCGGGTCTCCGGGGCGCCGAGGCCGAAGAGGTACGTGTCCACGCGGGCGTTGATGTAGAGCGGGACCCCGGCGGCGTCGGCGGCGGCGCGGGCCGCGGCCAGTCGCTCCGCGTGCTCGGCGGGGGCGCGGTTGCCGTCCTCGATGTTCACGCCGACCGCGCCGGCGGCCAGCACCCCGGCGACGGTCTCGCCGACGGCGGCGGCGTCCACGCCGAAGCCGCCCTCGATGTCGGCGGTCACCGGCACGGACACGGCCGAGGCCACCCGGGCGATCAGGTCCAGGGCGCGGTCCCGGGAGAGGGCGTCACCGTCGGGCGCCCCGAGGGACCAGGCCACCCCGGCGCTGGTGGTGGCGACGGCGGCGGCCCCGGCGGCCTCCACGAGACGGGCACTGGCCACGTCCCAGGCGTTGGCCAGGGCGAGCGGGGCGGCGGGCGTGTGCAGGCCGGCGAAGGCGGTGGCGCGGGCCGCGAGGTCAAGGTGGTTGCTCATGGGGCCAGTTCACCAGCCGCACGGGGTCCCGGCCGGCGGATTTCCGTCGCCGTCCTTCCCGGACCCCGGACCCCGGACCCCGGGCCCGGACCCCGGACCCCGGGCCCGGACCCCGGACCCCGGACCCCGGGCCCGGAGCGCCCCCTCGGAGCGGCGGTTCGGGTCAGTGGGGCGCGGAGGGCAGGCCGGACTTGGTGCCCGAGCCGCAGAGGGGGATCACCGTGGTCCGGCCGCGCAGGGGGTCGTCCGGGGCGTGCGGACCGACGGCCGCCCAGCAGGCCGCCGCCGTCGGCTCCACGTAGAGGCCCCGGCGTGCCAGGTCCCGCTGGGCCTCGCGCAGCCGGTCGTCCGGGACGGTCAGGAAGGTGCCGCCGGACTTCCGCACCGCGGCCAGGATCTGCCGGGCCCGGGGCGGGGCCGGGATGGCGATGCCCTCGGCCAGGGTCGGCAGCTGGGGCACCGGCTCGGCGTCCTGCGCGCCGGCCGCGAAGGCGGCGGCCAGCGGGGCGACCGCCTCGGCCTGCACCGCGATCAGCGCGGGCGGCCGCACTCCGCGCCGGGCCAGCTCCTCCACGGCGAGGGCGGCGCCGAGCAGCAGCGTGCCGTTGCCGACCGGGACGACGAGGGTCTCCGGGAGCCGGCCCCCGAGCGCCTCCCAGATCTCGTACGCGTACGTCTTCGTCCCGTGCAGGAAGTAGGGGTTGAAGACGTGGCTCGCGTAGAAGACCCCCGGCTCGTCGGCGACCTCCCGGGCGGCCAGCGCGGTGGCCTCGCGGCCGCCCGGCACGATCCGTACGGTCGCGCCGTGCGCCCGGATCTGTTCCGTCTTCTTCTCCGAGGTGCCCTCGGGCACGAAAACTTCACAACGCAGTCCGGCCCGCGCGCAGTACGCCGCCACGGAGGTCCCCGCGTTGCCGCTGCTGTCCGCGACCACCCGCTCCGGGGCCAGCCGGCGGGCCACCTCCGCGAGCATCACCGCGCCCCGGTCCTTGAAGGACAGCGTCGGCATCAGGAAGTCGAGCTTGGCGTGAATCCGCTCCGCCAGCGGCACCAGCGGGGTGTGCCCCTCGCCCAGGGACACCGAGAACGCCCCCGGCAGGGGCAGCGCGGCCGCGTACCGCCACAGGGAAGGGGGCCCGGCCGCCGGTTCCAGGGCGCCGGCCGGATCCGGTGCGAAGTCGAGGTCCCAGGGTCCGGCGCAGAGCGGGCAGCACCACGGGGCGGTCCGCACGTCCGCGCGCGTTCCGTCCTCGGGGCAGAGGTAACCAGGCAGTGCGTGCGACATGTGCGGAGCGCCTTTGCTCGTTCATGGCCGTTGTATGGCACGGATGTTACGCGTCCGTTGTCCTCTTGTGGGATGACGCACGGCTGGGTCAACCTTTCGGAGGCGACGGGCCGTTGGGCTCTTCGAATTGTCATGGGCATGCCGTCCTGTCCTCGGGCATGCCCGCACGTGCTCCGGGCCCCACCCGCACACCCCCCGCAACGCACCACCCAATGAGGAGGACCCCTCACATGTCCGTGATGCGTCACACCCGCCGGAAGTTCGCCGGCATCAGCGCGACCGCCGTCGTGGCCCTCGCGCTCGGTACGGCCGCCGCGTTACCCGCCTCCGCGGCCGACTCCGGCCCGCAGGGCGTCATCGAGAACGCCGGAGTGGCGGGCGCCGTCCCCGGCAGCTACATCGTGACCCTGAACGACTCGGCGGCCCGCTCCACCGCCCCGAGCGGCAAGGCCGTCGCCCAGCGCTACGGCGCGAAGATCGACCGGACCTACAGCGCGGCCCTCAACGGCTACTCCGTCGAGCTCTCCGAGGCGCAGGCCCGGAAGCTCGCGGCGGACCCGGCCGTCAAGTCGGTCGTGCAGAACCGCGTCTTCACCGTCGACGCCACCCAGCCCAACCCGCCGTCCTGGGGCCTGGACCGCATCGACCAGCGGGCCCTCCCGCTGAACCAGAGCTACACCTACCCGGACAGCGCCGGCGCGGGCGTGACGGCCTACATCATCGACACCGGCGTCCGCACGACGCACCAGGACCTCGGCGGTCGCGCCTCCGACGGCTACGACGCCATCGACAACGACAACACCGCCCAGGACGGCCACGGCCACGGCACGCACGTGGCCGGCACCGTCGGCGGCACCACGTACGGCGTGGCCAAGAAGGTCAAGATCGTCGGCGTCCGGGTGCTCGACAACAACGGCTCGGGCACGACCGCCCAGGTGGTCGCGGGCATCGACTGGGTGACCCGCAACGCCGTCAAGCCGGCCGTGGCCAACATGTCGCTGGGCGGCGGGGCCGACTCCGCGCTCGACACCGCCGTGCGCAACTCCATCGCCTCCGGCATCACCTACGGCGTGGCCGCGGGCAACGAGTCCACCGACGCCTCCACCAAGTCGCCGGCGCGGGTGGCCGAGGCCATCACGGTGGGCGCCACCACCAACACCGACGCCAAGGCGAGCTACTCCAACTACGGCACCATCCTGGACATCTTCGCCCCCGGCTCCTCCATCACCTCCTCGTGGGGGACGGGCGACACGGCGACGAACACCATCTCGGGCACCTCGATGGCCACCCCGCACGTCGTGGGTGCGGCGGCCCTGTACCTCGCGCAGAACCCGGGGAGCACCCCGGCGCAGGTCCGTGACGGCCTGGTCGCGGCGGCCACCCCGAACGTGGTGACCGGCCCCGGTACGGGTTCCCCGAACCGCCTGCTCAACGTGGGCGCCGGCACCACCCCGCCGAACCCGGGCACCCGCTTCGAGAACGCCGCCGACTACGCGGTCAACGACAACTCCACCGTGGAGTCGCCGATCACCGTCAGCGGGATATCCGGCAACGCTCCGGCGACGCTGAGCGTGCCGGTCGACATCACGCACACCTACGTCGGTGACCTGAAGGTCGACCTGGTCGCCCCCGACGGCACGGTCTACAACCTGCGCAACCGCACCGGCGGCAGCGCGGACAACATCGTGGCGACCTTCACCGTGAACGCCTCCTCCGAGGTGGCCAACGGGGTGTGGAAGCTGCGGGTCGCCGACCTCGCGAGCGCCGACACCGGGAAGATCGACTCCTGGGCCCTGCAGTTCTGAGGGCTTCGAGCGGGACGTGAACCGGCCACCGTCCGGGCGGCCGGGCGGCCGGCGCGATAGGGGCCGGATCGCGCGATGAACGCGGGGGCGACCGATTTCTCGGTCGCCCCCGCTGCGTACGATTCGCGCATTCGTTCGCCCCCGCCGTCATGGAGTCCCCGCCCTGTGAGCACGCCGCCCGCTCCGCAACCCCCCTCCGGCCAGGGCCCCGAGCCCCACCACCCGGGCCTCCCGTCCTCGCCGCCGGTGTGGGGCGCGCCCGCTTACGGATACCCGGTCGCGCCCGGGTACGCGTACGGATACCCGGCCGCGCCCGGGTTCAGCGGCTTCGCCGTCGCGTCCCTGCTGGTCGGACTGCTCTGCCTGCCGCCGCTGGGGATCGTCTTCGGGGTGATTGCCCTGGTGCGGACGGCGGGGGGCCGCGAGCGAGGCAGGGCGCTGGCGGTGGTGGGCCTGACGGTCTCGACGGCGATGACGGGCGTCCTGGTCCTCGGCGTCGTCCCCCGACTGGGCGGCTACCTCGACCGGGCCGCGGTCGCGATCGCCTCGCAGCGGCCCGAGGGCCGGCCGGTCGATTCCCGTGCCCTGGGCGTCGGCGACTGCTTCAACGTCGAGGGCGGCGACCTCTTCGGCGCGGACCCGCGGCCCTACCGGATCGCCTGCGAGGAGGTCCACGACGCCGAGGTGACCTTCGCCGGCGCGCTCCCCCTGGCCGGTGCGCCGGAGGATTCCGCGCTGGACCGGGCGGCGCGGGAACGGTGTTGGATGGCGGAGGACGATTACGTGAGGGACACCTGGGCCCTGCCCGCGGACGTGCAGATGATCTACTACGGGCCCTCGGAGGAGGACTGGCGCGACGGGTACGAGAGGCTCTTGTGCGTGCTCGGCACCCCGGACGGGGAGCACCGCGGGAGCCTGCGCGTGCGCGAGGACCTGACTCCCGAACAGACCGCCCTGACGAACACGCTGAACACGGTGGACCGGGCGCGGCTGGGCAGCCCCGACCCCGAGGTGGAGAACGCCCTGGCGGAGTACCGGGAGTGGGCGGGTCGGGTCGAGACGGAGCTGGGCCGGGAGGCCCGACTGCTCGCGGAGCCGGTGGAGCCGGCGGCGAGTGCGGCGGCGGCCGCGCAGCTGAAGGCGGTGGAGGCGAGCCGCGCGCACTGGCGACGGGCAGCGCGGGCGAGGGGGGCGAAGGAGTTCCGGGTGGCGTGGGACGCGGCGCGGGCCCCGCTCGACCCGGAGACGGAGAAGGTGTTGCGGGGGGCGTTCGGGCTGGCGACCACGGTTCCGGAGTGGCTGTCGGACTATGTGGAGGGTTCTGGTCCGGATGGCGGGGGAGGTCCGTCGTCGGAGTCGATCTGAAGTCCATCGGGTAACGCGCGGTAGCGGGTTTGAGTGACCTGGCTTCATCACTTCGGGTGAAACTCTGGCCCGTGCTTGCGCACTTCAACCGTCGGTTGCCAGGGTGTAGCTGTCTGTCAACCTGATGGGAGTGGCCAGTGACTTTCGGTGAGCAGCCGGCCTATCTGCGCGTCGCCGGGGATCTGCGACGGAAGATCGTCGATGGGTCCCTGCCCCCGCACGCCCGCCTCCCTTCCCAGGCCCGGATCCGCGAGGAGTACGGAGTCTCCGACACGGTGGCCTTGGAGGCGCGCAAGGTCCTCATGGCGGAGGGCCTGGTCGAGGGCCGCTCGGGATCCGGTACGTACGTGCGCGAGCAGCCGGTGCCCCGGCGGGTCTCCCGTTCCGGCTACCGGACGGGCGGCGCCTCGACGCCGTTCCGCCAGGAGCAGGCGGAGTCGGGCGCCCGCGGCACGTGGGAGTCGAACAGCGAGCAGGCGGGGGCGCCGACCGAGATCGCCGAACGGCTCGGCATCGAGCCGGGGGACCGGGTCATGCGCACCCGGTACGTCTTCCGCGACGCGGGGGAGGCGATGATGCTCTCCACCTCCTGGGAACCCCTGGCCGTGACCGGTCGGACCCCGGTGATGCTGCCGGAGGAGGGGCCGCTGGGCGGCTCGGGAGTGGTCGACCGGATGGCGGCGATCGACGTGGTCGTGGACAACGTGGTCGAGGAGGTCGGGGCCCGGCCGGGCCTGGCCGAGGAGATCATGTCGCTCGGCGGGGTGCCCGGACACGTGGTGCTGGTGGTCAGCCGCACCTACTTCGCGTCGGGCCGGGCCGTGGAGACGGCGGACGTGGTCGTCCCGGCGGACCGCTACCGGCTCGCCTACCACCTCCCCGTACGGTGACCCGGCCGCACGCCGCCCGCACGCCGACCGCGTCGGGCGGGCGGCCGGAGGGCGGTGGGCGCGTACGGGACGGCGGTGAGGGGCCCGGGGCGCGGGCTCGCCCCGGCGGCCGGCGGTGACGGGCTCGCCCCGGCGGTGACGGGGTGAGTCGGGCGTAACGCGCGGGCAATGCCGGGGTGTGACGGGTCGTCACGCGCGGGCCCTACATTCCGGCGCTATGACCGACACCGCCCCCGCGCCGCAGGCTCCCGCGCCGCCCCGCCGCAGCTACGCCAAGCTCGCCGCAGACGAGAGCCGCGAGGACTACTCGTTGCGGTACGCCCCCCAGTCCTTCCGACGCTGGAGCCCCGCCACCGTCGCGGGCACCGCGCTCGGCGGGATCGCCTACCTCGCCGACTTCGCCATCGGCGCCTCGATCGTCTTCGCCTACGGGTTCACCAGCGGGGCCGCCGCGATCCTGGCCGCCGCCGTGATCATCTTCCTGACCGGCATCCCCATCGCCCGCGCCTGCGCCACGTACGGCCTGGACATGGACCTGGTCACCCGGGGCGCCGGCTTCGGGTACTTCGGGTCGACGCTGACCTCCCTGATCTACGCCTCCTTCACCTTCATCTTCTTCGCCCTCGAAGGCTCGATCATGGCCCAGGCCATGCACCAGGCCTTCGGCCTCCCGGTCCAGATCGGCTACCTGCTCACGACGTTGATCGTCATCCCGATCGTGTTCAAGGGCATGGGCGCCCTCGCCAAGGTGCAGGCGTGGACCCAGCCCGTCTGGCTGATCGGCCTCGTCCTGCCCTTCCTCGTCCTGGCCTTCGAGTCCCCGGACTCCTGGGGCGCCTTCGCCCACTTCGGGGGCACCGAAGGGGCCGGCTCCGGCTTCTCCTGGATCGGCTTCGGCTTCGGCACCGGGATCGCCCTGTCCCTCATCGCGCAGATCGGCGAACAGGCCGACTACCTGCGGTTCATGCCCGCCAAGACCCCCGCCAACAGGCGGGTCCGGCGCCTCGCCGTGCTCGCCGCCGGCCCCGGCTGGGTGATCATCGGCGCCGCCAAACAGCTCGGCGGGGCCTTCCTCGCCTTCGTCGCCCTCGAAGCGGTCGGCAAGACCCACGCCCTGGAGCCGATCGCCCCGCAGGTAGAGGCGCTGCGCCCCTGGCTCGGCACCTTCGCGCTGCCCGCCGCCGCGCTCTTCGTGATCGTCTCCCAGGTGAAGATCAACGTCACCAACGCCTACAGCGGCTCGCTGTCCTGGTCCAACTTCTTCTCCCGCGTGACCCATCGCCACCCCGGCCGCGTCTGGTACATCTTCCTGAACCTCGCCATCGCACTCACGCTGATGGAGATGAACATGTTCGCGATGCTCGGGAAGCTGCTCGGCTTCTACTCCAACGTCGGCATCGCCTGGATCGCGGCCGTCGCCGCCGACCTCGTGATCAACAAGCGGCTGGGACTGAGCCCGCCCTACATCGAGTTCAAGCGCGCCTACCTGTACGCCGTCAACCCGGCGGGTTTCGGCGCGATGGTGATCGCCTCCGCCGTCTCGATCCTCGCCTTCTTCGGGCTCTTCGGCACCTACGCGGAGGCCTTCTCCACCTTCATCGCCGCCGGACTGGCCCTCTCCCTGTGCCCGTTGATCGCGTGGCTGACCAAGGGGAAGTACTACCTCGCCCGTCCGAACACGGTGAGCGGCCCCGGCGCACGGGTCGAGGACGTCACCGCGACGCACACCTGCGCGGTGTGCGAGACGGCGTACGAACTCCCGGACATCGCCGACTGCCCCGTCTGGTCCGGACCGATCTGTTCCCTGTGCTGCTCCCTCGACGCCACCTGCGGTGACGTGTGCCGCAAGGAGCCCCGAGGGGGCGCGGTGATCCTCCCGATGCCCTCCGTACGCCGGGGCTGAACCGGCGCGGACGGCCATTTCGTACGCCTGGCCGGATGCGTACGCCCCCCAGGTACCTCTTCGTGAAAAACCGTATCCGCTCAGTAAAGGTCGGGCGTAAGCTCGGGCATATGCGCAATGCGGTTTCCCGGTCAGGTACATCGGCGGAGGGTGAAGCTCGATGAACGACAGCGGTGCCCTGCTTCCATGGCTGGTCATACGTCAGGACGACAACGGCAACCGCTACCGGGTGGGTCGCTACTCCACCCGGGCCGAGGCCCAGAAGGTCGTCGACAGCCTCGACGACCGGGGTCACAAGCAGCTCTACTGGGTCGAGCGGGTCGGGCAGGGGAGCCAGACCGCCACGACGAACTGACGTCAGGCGCCGGCATAGGCTCCGTCCATGACTGTACGAGTGGTCGTGGGCGGAGCCCTTTGTCATGACGGGCGCCTGCTGGCCGCCCGGCGCAGCGCGCCCCCCGAGCTGGCCGGCCGCTGGGAACTCCCCGGCGGCAAGGCCGAACAGGGGGAGTCCGTCCCCGAGGCGCTCGTGCGCGAACTGCGCGAGGAGCTCGGCGTCGAGACCGAGGCGCTGGAGCGGATCCCGGGGGAGTGGCCGCTCAAGCCCGGGCTGGTCCTGCACGTGTGGACCGCGCGCCTGCTGGCCGGGGAGCCCGCCCCGCTGGAGGACCACGACGAACTGCGCTGGCTCGGCCCGCACGAGCTGGACTCGGTGGACTGGCTCGACCAGGACCGCCCTGCGGTCGAGGAGGCCGGACGCCGGCTGCGCGCCGCCGGCGACCATGCGGGCGGCGGCGATCACGAGGGTGGCCGTGGGGATCACACCGGGGCGCGCCGGGGCGCGTGAGGGTCGCGTTCTAGGCCGTCTGCGCCACAGTGCGCCGTGCGTGGGGGATCGGGTGGGATCGGGTGGTACGGCGCCCCGAATGTAGGGTATGTCGCTATTGTCCCTATCTCGTCCCTCCTTCGTCCCCGACGAACCGGACTGGGGTCGATGGTGGCCCGGGAAGTGATCGGCGTGATCGACACAGACGGCGAATGCGCCGAGTGGGCCTTTCCCGCCGAGCCCGGTGCCGTCCGCACCGCCCGCCATGCCGTGCGCGGCACGCTGCGTTCCTGGGGCCTCGACTCCGTCGGCGACGTGACCGTCCTGCTGGTCAGCGAGCTGGTGACCAACTCCCTGCGCTACGCCTCCGGCCCCATCGGGGTCCGCTTGGAGCGCCGCAACCCCGACGGGGAGGGGCTCGTGGGAGGGCCCGCCCTGCTCGTGGAGGTTTCCGATCCGCTTCCGGACCCGCCGCGCGAGCGGGTGGCCACACCGGACGACGAGGGGGGGCGCGGGCTACACCTCGTGGCCGTGTCCGCGCAGCGCTGGGGGACCCGGCACGGGAAATCGGGGAAGACCGTGTGGTTCGAGTTGGCTCTTCCTGGTGAGTAACAAGGGGAAGGGTGGCAAGGGGGTCTCCCGGTGGCGCAGCCTGGGGGAGACCGCCGGGCATGGCTGAAAAACAACGGGACCCTTTTGTGATCGTGAACGCCGTGCCGTACGGGGCCGTGGTGCTGAATACTTCGGTCATGGCCGGTCCGGTTGCGGTGAGCTGGAGGGGACGGTCGCGTGAGCGAGATACCTGCGCAGGCACATCAGGCCCGGTTGTCCGGGGAGGCGTGGCACGACTCCTTGTGGCACAGCAGCCCGCCTGGCTCGATATATGACTACATAAAGGTCGCTTCCTTCTCGATCGGTCCGGACGGGCTCGTCGACCAATGGAGCCTGCGCGCCGAGGAGCTGTTCGGGCTCACCGCCGCCCAGGCGGTCGGGCGCGACCCCGTCGAGGCCTTCATGCCGCCCGAGCTGCGCGCGGGCGGTCATCGCAAGGTCGCGGAGATCCTCGACGGCAAGGAATGGACGGGCCTGGTCCCCTTCCGGATCCCGGGCGGCGACGGCGCGCACGGGGTCGCGGAGATCTATGTGATGCCCACCCAGACCGAGAGGGCCGAGCGGGCGGCACTGTGCGTGGTCGTGGACGTCCGCGCGCTGCGACGTATCGAATCCGATCTGGCTGCCTCGCAGGCGATATTCGGTCAATCACCCTTCGGCTTCCTGCTCTTCGGCACGGACCTCACCGTGCAGCGCGCCAACAGCCGTTTCGCCACCGTCTTCGGGGGCGCCGTGGAGGAGCACCGCGGCCGGACCGTGCACGACTACCTCCCCGCCCACCAGGCCGACCGCATGACGGAGGCCCTGCGCCGGGTCCTGGAGACCGGCGAGTCCGTCACCGACCTCCGCATCACCGGGGCGGCCCCGGGCGGCCGGGGCAGGGGCGAGCGCCACTGGTCGATCAACCTCTACCGGGTGCACGGCGGCACCGGCCGTCCGATCGGGGTCGCGGGCCTGGGCACCGACGTCACCCGCCGCCACCTCGCCGCCCGCGAGGCCGCCGGGGTCCGGCGCAACCTCGCCCTGCTGAACGAGGCCGGGCACCGCATCGGCAACTCCCTCGACCTGGAGACCACCGCCCGCGAACTCCTCGACGTCACCGTGCCCGGCTTCTGCGACCTGGCCGCCGTCGACCTCTACCAGGGGTTGCTGCTCGGCGACGACGACCGGCCCGCCCGGCCGCAGGGTCCGGGGATGCCCTCGCTGCCCGGGCAGGGGACCGGACGGGCCCCGTCGGCGCCGCTGCGCCGGGTGGCCTTCTCCTCCGCGGTCTCCGACGCCCCGCTGTCGGGGCCCGGACCGCTGGTGGCCGTGGGGGAGGTGCACCGGTACCCGGCCGCCTCGCCCGGCGCGCTGGCCCTGCGCACCGCCCGGCCCCGACTGGTGGCCGGGGGCGGCGCGGACGACCTCGTCCAGTCCACGCTGATGGTGCCGTTGGTCGCCCACGACACGGTGGTGGGCCTCGCGCAGTTCTCCCGTACGAAGGGCAGCGAGCCCTTCGGCGAGCGCGACCGGGCCGTCGCCGTGGAACTCGCCGCACGGGCCGCCGTCTGCATCGACAACGCCCGCCTCTACCGGCGCGAACACGAGCGGGCCCTGATACTGCAACGCAGCCTGCTGCCCCCCGGCGACCCGGAGGCGGCCGGCCTGGACATCGCCTGCCGCTACCTGCCGGGCAACGCGGCGACCGAGGTCGGCGGGGACTGGTTCGACGTGATCGAGCTGCCCGGCCACCGCACCGCCCTGGTCGTCGGCGACGTGATGGGTAGGGGCCTGCGGGCCGCCGTGGCGATGGGCGAACTGCGCACCGCCGTACGGACCCTGGCGCTGCTCGACCTGGAGCCGGCCGAGGTGCTCACCGCCCTCGACGAGATCGCCCGCGGGCTCGGCGCCCCCGGGGGCTCCCAGCAGGCCTCCCGGGCCGCCCTGCACTCCCGGGACGCCGACCGCTCCGAGGTGTACCTCGCCACCTGCGTGTACGCCGTCTACGACCCGGTCACCCGGCGCTGCACCATCGCCAACGCGGGCCACATGCCGCCCGTGCTGGTCGAACCGGCCGACGAGGGCGGCCTGCCCCGCCCCGGGCTGTTGTTGGAGATCCCGACCGGGATGCCGCTCGGCGTGGGCGGCGAGCCCTTCGAGGAGGTCGAGGTGGAACTGCCCGAGGGCGCCCTCCTGGCCCTCTACACGGACGGGCTGGTCGAGTCCCGCGACCACCCCCTGGAGGAGGGGCTGCGCGGACTGCGCGAGGCGGTCGCGGATCCGTCCCGCCCGCTGGAGGAGGTCTGCGACCACGTCCTGGACACCCTCCCCACCCGGCACGGCGAGGACGACATCGCCCTGCTCATGGCCCGGGTCCAGGGGCTCCCCTTGGACGCGGTGGGGGACTGGCAACTGCCGCGCGAGGCCCGCTCGGTGGGCCGGGCGCGGGAACTGGCCCGGGCGAAGCTGCCCGGGTGGGGGCTGGAAGGGCTGCTCGACACCACGGAGTTGCTGGTCAGCGAGCTGGTCACGAACGCCCTGCGGTACGGGGAGGGGGAGATCCGGCTCCGTCTGCTGCTGGACCGGACCCTGGTCTGCGAGGTCTGGGACGCCAACCTGGCCCAGCCGCGCCGCCGCCGCGCCCGGGACACCGACGAGGGCGGCCGGGGCCTCCAACTGGTCGGCCTGCTCTCGGCGGGCTGGGGCACGCGCCGCACCCACCGGGGCAAGACGGTCTGGTTCGAACTCCCGCTCCCGATGCCGGGCGGCCCGGTGCCCGAGACCGGCACGGAATTGTCGGCGGAGGAGTTGCTCGGCCTCTACGGGTGAGGGCCGGTCTACGGGTGACGGCCGGCCCGAACGCCTCCCACCGGGGCCCCGCGGCGTGCGCGGGGCCCCGGTGGCGCGGTCAGTAGCCCCAGCGCGCCCGGCTGCCGTCCGGACGGCAGTGGATCATGCGGCCGTTGCCGGCGTGGGTGGAGCGGCCGACATCGGCGTCGCGGCAGAACTGGCCCGCGTTGTAGCAGTTGCCCGCGTTGGAGACGATCTCGCAGTCGGCGGTCGCGGGCTCGGCCGGCGCCTTGGTGGTCGGCTTCGGAGCCGGCGCGGGCGCCGTCCGGGAGGGGGCCGGCGCCGGGGTCTCGTACGCCTTCGCGTCGGAGGCGACCGTCGGTGACGGCGGCGGCGGCGGGGGCGTGGGCGTGGCGGAGCCGGCGGAGGGCGTGGGCGACGGGCTCGGTGTCGGCGAGGCCTCGGGCGTCGGCGTGACGCTCGCCGAGGCCGTGGGCGGCGGAGCGGGATCCGCGGGCCCCTTGTCCGTGGCGGGGCCGCAGGCGACGGCGACCCCCGCCACCAGCAGGGCCACCAGCGCCCGCCTCAGCGGGCCCCCCGGCCGCCCGGATCCGTGGACTTCGTTGGCTCTTCCGCTCGCGCGGACGGCGCTGTGCATCGGTACCCCCACCTGAAGCCGTACAAATGATTCACATCATATGAACGGCTTTTCGGTGGAACTCGGACTCGACACAATCGTGACCTGAGGGACGGGACGGACGGGACGGACGGGCGCCGGCCGTCGACCGAAAGGGCGTCAGGCCGCCTTGCCCGCCTTGAGCGCGGCCAGCCGGGCCTCGATCTCCGAGGTCTTGCCCAGGTCCTCCAGGGACTCGAACTGGGCGTCCAGGGACGAGGCCGCCAGCTCCTGCTTGCCCATCGCCATGGCCTCCTCGCGGCGGACCTTCTCCTCGAAGCGGTTCAGGTCGCTCGTCGGGTCCAGGACGTCGATGTTCTTGACCGCGTCCATCATCGTGTTCTGCGCCTGCGCGGTCTTGGCGCGGGCCACCAGCTCGTCGCGCTTGGCCTGGAGTTCCGTCAGCTTGCCCTTCATCGCGTCCAGGCCCGACTTGAGCTTGTCCACGACCTCCGTCTGCGCGGCGATCGTCGGCTCGGCCGTCCTCGCCTCCTTCTCCGACTGCATCTGCCGGCCGAGGGCCACCTTCGCGAGGTTGTCGAACTTGTCGGCGTCCGCCGCCGAACCGCCGGCGCGCAGCTCGTCCGCCTTCCGGCTCGCCGCGAGGGCCTTGCCGCCCCACTCGGCGGCCGCGTCCACGTCCTCCTTGTGGTCCGCCTCCAGCATCCGCAGGTTGCCGATGGTGGTCGCCACCGCCTGCTCCGCCTCCGAGATGTTGTTCGTGTAGTCGCGGATGAGCTGGTCGAGCATCTTCTGCGGATCCTCCGCCTGGTCCAGCAGCGCGTTGATGTTCGCCTTCGCGAGCTGGGTGACGCGGCCGAGGATGGTCTGCTTGCTCATGACGGGTCTCTCCTGGTGCGTGAAGGATGGTTCCCGGGAGTCCTGTTGGTCCCGTTGGTGTTGGGGGACTTGGGGGACTTGGGCCTGGGCGACCGGCGCGGTCCTGCGGTCAGAAGCGGCCGCCACCGCCCATCCGGCCCCGCGTGCCGCCCCCGCCGAAGGAGCCCGGTCCGCGTCCGCCCCCGCCTCCGCCGAAGCCGCCCCCGCCGAAGCCGCCGCCCCGGCCGCCGCCGAAGCCGCCGCCCCGGAGGATCTCGCCCAGGATGATCCCGCCGAGCACCGCCCCGCTCTGGCCGCCGCCGCCCCGCCGGCCCGCGTACGGGTCCTGGTACGCCCGTACGTCCTGCTCCGCCAGTTGCTGAGCCTGCCGGGCGAGGGAGTCCGCCTGCTGGGCCTCCGCCAGTGCCCCCGGCGGATCGGACCGCTCCAGCGACACCGAGCGCTCCAGGTGCCGTTGGGCCTCCGCCAGCCTGGTCCGAGCCTGGCTGCCGACCGCGCCCCGGCTGGTCGTGACGTAGTCCGTCGCCGCGCCGATCGCGCTGCGGGCCGACAACAGGGCCTGGTCCAGCAGGCCGGCCGCCCGCCGGCGCCCGCTCTCCTGCTCCCGGGCCCCGGCCAGGGCCTCGTCGAGGGCCGCGTCGGCCTCCTCGACCCGGCGCAGGGCGTCGATCGGGTCGTACCGGCCCGCCTCCGTCTCCCGGCGCACCTCGGCCAGCACGGACTCCGCCCGCCCGATCCGGCCGCGCAGGTCCGCCGTGGAGGTGCCGGCGGCGGTGCCGGTCAGCAGGCCGCGGGCGTCGGCGAGGTCGGTCTCCGTCTCGCTCAGGGCCCCCGGCAGCTTCCCGGCGGCCTCCGCCAACTCCTGCGCCCGCCGCTCCACCGCGTCCACCAGGGTCGTCGCCTGCTCCACCGCGCCCTCGGCGGCCCGTACGTGCACGGCCGCCCTGCCGTTCTCCCCGCCGGCCAGCGCCGCGCGGGCCTCGCCGAGGTGGGTGGTGGCGAACAGCATCCGGTCCTCGGCCTGTTCCGGGTTGGACGCCACGGGCGCGGCCGCCGAGTCCGCGTACCGGCCGGTCAGGGCCGTCAGGGTGGCCTTCGCGGTGGTCGTCCGGCCGGCCAGCGCCCGGAAGCGTTCCTCGACGGCGGCCAGCGCCTGCGGGGCGTTCTTCTGCAGGTCCCGCAGGCGGTCGAAGTCCTCGGACTCGGCGTCGAGCCGGCGGCTCGCCTCCGTGCACCGCGCCACGATCTCGTCCAGCATCCTGCGCCGGGTGGCGTCGTCCTCGGGATAGGCGTCGTCCAACTGCTGGCGCAGCCTGAAGGCCTGGGTCAGCTCGCTCTTCGCGTGCTCCACGACCGTGGTGAAGGTCCCGACCGCCTCCTCGCCGAACTGGGCCGAGGCGAAGCCGAGTTCCTCTGTGCTGGTGCGGATCGCGTCGTCGGTCTCCACGAGCAGCGCCTTGGCCCGGGAGTCCAGCTCGGGCAGCGGGGTCGGCTCGGCCCGCTGCCCGTCCCAGCCCGGATGGGCGGTCGCCGTCGCGCCCCCGCCGCCCCTGCCGCCCCGGCCGCGCTTGCGGCGGGAGTACGCGTAGGCCCCGAAGGCGCCGGCCGCGCCGACGACGACCACCGGGAGGACGAAGTCGCCCGCCCCGTCCGTGCCGCTCGCGCCGCCGCCCGGATCGGCCTCGCCGGGGGTGATGGCGGGCGTCGGCACGGGCTGCCCGCCCAGGACGGCGGCGTAGCCGTTCGCGGCCCCGACGGCCGCCCCCGCCCAGTCGTTCTCCCGCAGGGCGGGCTCGATGGCGGTGCGGGCCACCTCGGCCAGCTGCGCCTCGGTGAACCCCGAGTCCACATCGGCCGAATAGGCGTACTGGCGGTCCCCGGTCGCCACCGCCAGCAGGACGTCGTTCTGGCCGAGGCCGTTCTTCTGCGCGGTCGCGTCCGCCCAGCTCTGTGCGGAGCGCCCGGAGAAGTCGTTCACGTAGGCGACGAACAGCTGCACCTTGCGATCCGCGTACAGCTTGTCCAGCGCGGCCGTGACGGCGGGCCGCCGGTCGCCCAGGGCCCCCACCCGGTCCGTGATCTGCCCCTGCCGGGACAGGGTGACGGGATCCTCGGCGCGGGCCTGCGGCGCTCCGACGAGGCCCCAGCCGCCGAACGCCAGGAGCGCGGCGGCCAGGGCCGGCGCGGAGCGCACCCAGGCCCTGCGGCGTGCCCGGCGGCCGTTCGTCTCGCGGGTCTGGCTTCTCGGCGGATACACATTTGGCAGGCTATGGGCACCTTCGTACCCCCGCACCCGGAGCGGAGCCCGCCTCCGCCCCGGCGGGTACGGGGGTCCCGGGCGCGGATCAGGGCGGGGTGAGGGCCGTCAGGGCGGGGAGGGAGACGAGCAGGGCCGTGGTGGTCAGGGCGGCGGGGCCCAGCGCTGCCGAGGGGTGCTCCCAGGGGCGGCCCGGCTTGCCCGAGTCCGTCGACAGGCCCGTCACGGACGGCAGCCCCGCCCGCCCCAGCAGACCCCGCCGACCGCCGTGCGCGGAGCGGACGTACAGCACCCCGCGCCGCACGCCGAGCAGTTCGAGCCCGCAGTGCGGCCCCTCGCGCCGGGTCACCTGCCGCTGCCAGCGCACCGAGCCGCTCTCCGCGTCCAGGGCGAACACCACGTCGCCGCCCTGTTCGGGGCGGTACGCGGCCACGTACACCGCCCCCTCCTCCACCAGCGGCGCCCGCGCGGCCGGCGTGCCGGGGTCGAAGCGCCACAACTCGTAGCCCCGGCGGCGCTCCAGGGCCCGCACGAGGTTCCCGTCGAGGACGTGCACGGGCCCGCCGGCCGGACCCGCCGAGGCCGGACCCGCCGGGGCCGACCCCGCCCCGGAGCCGTACCCGCGCGGCCAGGACCACAACGGCTCCCCGCTCGGCAGGTGCAGCGCCCGCAGCCGGCCCCCCTCCCCGAGGACCAGGCACTCCCCGGACACCGTCACCGTGCGCGGAGCGGCGAACGGCAACGGCCGGCGCCACACCCGCGCGCCGTCCGTCCGGTCCAGGGCGGTCAGCTCCCCGTCCGCCGCGTACAGCAGCAGCGTCCCCGCCAGGGTCAGCGCGCCCGGCTCCGGGGCCTGCGGCAGCTCCCGCCACCAGCGCACCCGCCCGTCCGCCGGCTCCCGGACCACCAGCCGGCCCTGGGGCCCCGCGCCCGACTCCACCACCACGCACACGGAGTCCGCGTCGGCCGCGCACCACACCCGCTCCGGCTCCGGCAGGGGCCACGCCCGCACCCCCTCGTCGGAGTGCGCCGTCCAGCGCTCGGCGCCCGTCGCGCCCGTCACCGCCCCCACCCCGGACCCCGCCGCCCACACCACACCGCTCCCGGCGGCGAACAGCGCCTCCGGGACCACCTCCCCGCGCCACAGCTCCTCGCCCGGCCCGGGCCACCGCCCCGGGGGCAGGGGCGGCTCCGCGCCGAGCAGCACCGCCACCCCGGGCGGTGGGGGCGCCCCCGGGTCCGCGGCGGCGGCGGCCAGCCAGGGCGCGCCCGCCGTGCAGTCCCGAGCGATCCAGGCCAACTCGCGCCCCCGCTCGGCCGGGTCGGTGAGCCGCCGGGCCGCGGCGACCCGCTCCCGGGCCGTGGCCGGCTCCAACACCGGTTCGGCGCCGTCCGAGGCCGGCTCCCGGGCGGCCTCCAGGGCGGCGCGGGCCGCCTCCCGCTCCCCCTCGGCGCCGGCGTCACCGCCGGGCGCGCCCGCCGCCCCCTCCAGCTCCGCCAGCGCGACCCCGGCCAGTGCCAGGGCCCGCGCCGACCCGGCCTGGTCCCCGACGCCCGACCGTTCGCCCGCCACCCGGCACAGGGCCCGCACCCGGGCCCCGCCGGTCGGGAGCCGCTCCGCCAGCCGCAGGGCGGCCGTCAGGTCCTGCCGGGCGACCACCGTGACGGTCTTGGCCTCCGTCGCCGCCCGCACCACCGGGCTCCGGATCATCGACAGGTACCCCTCGGCCCGGACCGGATCGGCCGCCACGCTCGCCAGCGCCGCCCGGGCCAGGACGGCCTCCTGCGCCGGGCCGCCCGCGAAGTGCCGCCGGGCCAGCCGCACCCCGCGCTCGGGGGCCACCGCCGCGAGCTCCTCGGCGACCTTGCGCAGCCGACCCGTCCGGGCCGGCCCGGACACCGTGAACAGCGCCTGCTGCGCGTCGGTCAGCACCCGCTCGGTGCGCGCCGGGGCGTCCCGCGAGATCCGCCGGGCCAGCCCGGTCAGCAGCCCCGCGACGCGCGCCCCGTCGCCCTCCCCGTCGGCCCACGCCCACAGCTCCGCGTCCGCCAGCAGCCGGCTCGCCAGACCCGCGTCGAAGCGGGCCGCGGCCTCCGCCGCGAGGGCGAGCCCCTCGGTGCGGGCGGCTCCGGCGCCGGGCGGCAGGGCGGTCAGGATCCCCTCCGCCTCGCGCAGCAGCTCCCGTACGAACTCCCGTACGTCGGCCGGTATCCCTCCGCCCGGCTCCACGGGCGCGGGCTCCCCGCCGACGGAGCGCGCGGCCGTGCCCCCGGGAACCCCCGCCGCGACCCCGACCGGCACCCCGGCCACCGCGACGACCGGCACCCCGGCCACCGCGACGGCCGACACCCCGGCCACCGCGACGGCGGGTTCCACGACGACCGCGAGGGTCGGCTCCACGGCCACCTCCCGCAGGGCCGCCGCCACCCGCGCCGCCGACTCCGGCCGGTCGGCCGGGTCCTTGGCCAGCAGCGCCAGGACCAGCCGGTCCAGCTCCGGGGAGAGCGCCACCCCGGCCTCGCGCAGCGACAGCGGCGGGTCCTCCACGTGCCGGCGCATCAGTGCGTACACGGGCTCCGACGACCCGAAGGGCGGCCCTCCGCTCAGCAGGGCGTACAGCACGCACCCCAGCGCGTACAGGTCGCAGCGGGCGTCCACGTGCTCGCCCCGCCACTGCTCCGGCGCCATGTACGGCGGGGTGCCGAACATCCGCCCCGTCACCGTCCAGCCCGCCGTCGCGTCGGCGGAGTGCGCGATCCCGAAGTCGCAGATCTTGAGCCGGCCCCCGGGCAGCAGGAAGAGGTTGCCGGGCTTGAGGTCCCGGTGGACGACGGCCTGTTCGTGCGCGGCGGCGAGGGCCTCGGCGGTCTGCGCGGCCAGGTCCACCGCCACGGCCGGCGCGAGCCCGTCCGTCTCCCGGGCCAGGACCGCCGCCAGGTCCTCCCCGGAGAGCAGCTCCATCACGATGAACAGCCGGCCGTCGTGCTGCCCGACGTCGTGCACCACCGTGATGCCGGGATGCGTGAGCCGCGCCCCGATCGTGGCCTCGCGACGGAAGCGGGCGATCAGTTCCGCGTCGGTCGCGGCCTCCAACAGCACCTTCACGGCCACGGCCCGGTCCAACGACCGGTCGTGGCCGCGCCACACCTCGCCCATCCCACCCGCACCGAGCCGCCGGTCCAGCCGGTACCGGCCCGCCAGTAGATCCCCCACCCGCACCGCGAAGCCCCCTGACACCACGTCAATCGACGGTTACCAGGGGGCATTGTCCACGGCGGAGGTGTCGGCAAGGTGTGGCGTGCGGCTACCGGCCCTCGCCCCGGCGCAGGATCTTGTCACCCAGCCAGACCAGGGGGTCGTACTTGCGGTCCACCGCCCGCTCCTTCAGCGGGATCAGTGCGTTGTCGGTGATCTTGATCCCCTCGGGGCAGACCTCCGTACAGCACTTGGTGATGTTGCAGAGGCCCAGGCCGTGCTCCTCCTGGGCGGTGCGCTTGCGGTCCAGCCCCGCCTCGGCGGCCGCGTCCAGCGGGTGCATGTCCAGCTCCGCCACCCGCATCAGGAAGCGCGGACCGGCGAAGGCCGACTTGTTCTCCTCGTGGTCGCGCACCACGTGACAGGTGTCCTGGCACAGGAAGCACTCGATGCACTTGCGGAACTCCTGTGAGCGCTCCACGTCCACCTGCGCCATCCGGTACTCGCCCGGGGCCACCCCCGCCGGCGGCACGAAGGCCGGGACCTCGCGCGCCTTCGCGTAGTTGAACGAGACGTCCGTGACCAGGTCCCGGACCACCGGGAACGCCCGCAGCGGCGTGATCGTCACCGTCTCGTCCCGGTCGAAGGTCGACATCCGGGTCATGCACAGCAGCCTCGGCCGACCGTTGACCTCCGCGCTGCACGAACCGCACTTGCCCGCCTTGCAGTTCCACCGCACCGCCAGGTCCGAGGCCTGGGTGGCCTGGATCCGGTGGACGATGTCCAGGACCACCTCGCCGTCGTTGACCTCGACGGTGAAGTCCCGCAGCTCCCCGCCCTCCGCGTCGCCGCGCCACACGCGGAAGGCGGCATCGTATGCGCTCACTCGTACATCTCCTCTTCGGCGAGGTACTTGGCCAGCTCTTCCTTCTCGAACAGCGCGAGCAGGTCCGGGCGGATGGGATCGGTCCGGGTGCGTACGAGGGCGATCCGGTCGGCCGCCGGATCGACGGGCCCCGGCCCCGGCTCGACGGGGCGGCACAGCAGGTTCACCGGCCGCCACTCCCGCTCCATGGCCGGGCAGTCCTCCCGGGTGTGCCCGCCCCGGGACTCGGTGCGCTCCAGGGCGGCGCGGGCCACGCACTCGCTGACCAGCAGCATGTTGCGCAGGTCCAGGGCGAGGTGCCAGCCCGGGTTGAACTGCCGGTGCCCCTCCACCCCGGCGCGGGCCGCCCGTACCCGCAGGGCCGCGAGCCGCTCCAGCGCCTCGGTCATCTCCCCGGCCCGGCGGATGATCCCGACCAGGTCGTTCATCGTCGTCTGCAGCTCCTGGTGGAGCGTGTACGGGTTCTCCGCGCCGTCCTCCGCCCGGAAGGGGGCCAGGGCCTCGGCCGCGGCGGCGTCCACCTCGGCCTGGGACACCAGCGGCGGCGCGGCGGCCGAGGCGGCGTGCCGCGCCGCGTGCAGCCCGGCCCGCCGGCCGAAGACCAGCAGGTCGGAGAGGGAGTTCCCGCCCAGCCGGTTCGAGCCGTGCATGCCGCCCGCGACCTCGCCCGCCGCGAACAGCCCCGGCACCCCGAGGGTGGCGGCGGTGTCCGATTCGACGGCGATCCCGCCCATCACGTAGTGGCAGGTCGGGCCGACCTCCATCGGCTCGGCGGTGATGTCCACGTCCGCCAGCTCCTTGAACTGGTGGTACATCGAAGGCAGCCGCCGCTTGATCCTCTCGGCCGGCATCCGGGTGGACACGTCCAGGAACACCCCGCCGTGCGGGGAGCCGCGCCCCGCCTTGACCTCGGAGTTGATGGCCCGGGCCACCTCGTCGCGGGGGAGCAGCTCGGGCGGGCGCCGGTTGTGGTCCGGGTCCTCGTACCAGCGGTCGCCCTCCTCCTCGGACTCCGCGTACTTCTCCTTGAAGACGTCCGGGACGTAGTCGAACATGAACCGCGTGCCCTCGCTGTTGCGCAGCACCCCGCCGTCGCCGCGCACCGACTCGGTGACGAGGATCCCCTTCACCGAGGGCGGCCAGACCATGCCGGTCGGGTGGAACTGCACGAACTCCATGTTCAGCAGGGGCGCCCCGGCGAGCAGGGCCAGCGCGTGGCCGTCGCCGGTGTACTCCCAGGAGTTGGAGGTGGTCTTGAAGGACTTGCCGATCCCGCCGGTGGCCAGCACGACCGCCGGGGCCTCCAGGACGAAGAAGCGGCCGCTCTCGCGCTCGTAGCAGAAGGTGCCCGAGACCCGGTCGCCGTCCTTGAGGACCCTGGTGACCGTGCATTCCTGGAAGACCTTGAGGCGGGCCTCGTGGTCCCCGAACTCCTTGAAGTCCTCCTGCTGGAGCTGGACGATCTTCTGCTGGAGGGTGCGGATCAGTTCCAGACCGGTCCGGTCGCCGACGTGCGCGAGGCGCGGGTACTCGTGGCCGCCGAAGTTGCGCTGGGATATCCGCCCGTCGGGGGTCCGGTCGAAGAGCGCGCCCCAGGTCTCCAGCTCCCAGACCCGGTCCGGGGCCTCCTTCGCGTGCAGTTCGGCCATCCGCCACTGGTTGAGGAACTTGCCGCCGCGCATGGTGTCGCGGAAGTGCACCTGCCAGTTGTCCCCGCTGTTGACGTTGCCCATGGAGGCGGCGATCCCGCCCTCCGCCATCACCGTGTGGGCCTTGCCGAACAGGGACTTGCAGATCACGGCCGTACGGGCGCCCCGCTCGCGGGCCTCGATCGCGGCCCGCAGTCCGGCGCCGCCCGCGCCGACCACGACCACGTCCCACTGCTGCCGTTCCACTTGGGCCATGTCAGAAGATCCTCGGGTCGGTGAAGGTGCCGGTGGCCAGCAGGTACACGTAGAAGTCGCAGGCGGCCACGCTGATCAGGGAGGCCCACGCCAGCTGCATGTGCCGGGTGTTGAGCCGGCTGACCCAGCCCCACAGGCGGTAGCGCACCGGGTGCCGGGAGAAGTGCTTCAGGCGGCCGCCCATGATGTGCCGGCACGAGTGGCAGGAGAGGGTGTACGCCCAGATGAGGACGATGTTGACGAGGAACAGCACGGTCCCCAGCCCCATGTGGCCCCACGCGTAGTGCGCGTCCCGGAAGGTCAGCACGGTGTCGTAGGTGAGGATGCCCGCGACCGGGAGCGCCGCGTAGAAGAAGTACCGGTGCATGTTCTGGAAGACCAGCGGGAAGCGGGTCTCGCCGGAGTACGAGGCGTGCGGCTCGGCGACCGCGCAGGCGGGCGGCGAGGCCCAGAAGCCCCGGTAGTAGGCCTTGCGGTAGTAGTAGCAGGTCAGCCGGAAGCCGAGCGGGAAGACCAGGACGATCAGGGCGGGGGACAGGCCCCACCAGCTGCCGAAGAGGTCCCAGTTGGGTCCGCCGCGCATGGTCGCGCAGTTCTCCGCCAGGCAGGGGGAGTAGAAGGGCGAGACGTAGGGGGCGGCGTAGTAGTGGGCGTCGGAGAACGCCCGCCAGGTCGAGTAGACGATGAAGGCGAGCAGCCCGGCGGCGGTGCCGGCGGGCGACAGCCACCACCGGTCGGTCCGCAGGTGCCGGGCCGCGATGGCGGCCCGGGAGGGTCCGTGGACGCCTCCGGGCCGCTGCTGGGGTGGTTCCGTGCCTGTGGCCAAGGGGAACTCCGGGTGGAGTGATGAGGGGTGGCCCAGGAGGCCCGGCGGCGCGTGCGGCCGGGCCAGATGGGGTGGGCGCTCGTGCGGACGGACGCCGGAACGCGCGGGCCGGAAGGCCCCGCCGGGACGACCCGGGCCCGGCAAGATCCGCTAGGGCGCGCGCCGGTCGCGGACGCCCAGGCCCTCGTCGTCGGAGTCCGTCCACAGCGAGCTGTCGTACGGGGTGTCGGGGACCGGGACCATCACCGGGGCGGCGCCGGTCGGCTTCGGGCCGGGCGCGCCGGGCGGGCGCGGGGCGGCGTCCCCGACGTCACGCTCCAGCCGCTCCACCGAGCGGACCAGCTCGTCGAGGTTGCGGCGTACGGCACTCAGATCGTCTTGCAGGGACATGACGTGACCCTCACTTCCGCGGGTGCGGTGCAACGCTCACGGGCGCCTGCGAGTGTCGCGCCTCCCGTCCCCGGTTGTGAAGGGACGTGCGGCGATTGCGGGCGCGCAGGCCGGAACCGTGCGCCCCTTTCGACCCCGGTTTTGACCCCGGTCCCTCCCCCTCCCGGGGGGAACGCCCGCCCGTCCGCAAGCGGGATTGGTCCGCACGGGTGGGGTTCGCGGCGTGGCGCGGGTGCGCTCCGAAGGACCTGGGGGTGGGTGGATTTCAGTGGGTTTCGCACCAGTGTGATCAGCTCCATATACCGCCGAACGTGATCACCACCCGCCCTTGTCACGGCCCACGCCCCGCCGGAGGTACCACCCATGACCCCCATGACCCAGAGAAGGCGCAGGTCCTTGGCGCTCCTCACCTCGGGAGTCCTTGCACTGCCGCTCCTCGCGGGCTGCGGAGCGGGTGACGACGAGGGCGGACCGGCCGCGGCGGGACCCGACATCGCGACGACGGCCCGCGACCGGATCGCCGACGGCGGCGTCCTGCGCTGGGCGGTGGACGGGCTCCCCGAGACCCTGAACACCTTCCAGGCCGACGCCGACGCCACCACCTCCCGGATCGCGGGAGCCGTGCTGCCGCAGCTGTTCGTGCTCGACGCCAAGGGCCGGCCGGTGGCCAACCCCGACTACCTGGAGAAGGCCGACGTCGTCGAGCGCGAGCCCAAACAGGTCGTCCTGTACAAGCTGAACCAGAAGGCGGTCTGGAGCGACGGGCGCGAGATCGGCGCCCCCGACTTCGTGGCCCAGTGGCGCGCCCTGAACGGCAAGGACTCGGCGTACTGGACGGCCCGCAACGCCGGCTACGACCGGATCGAGAAGATCGAGCGCGGCAAGACGGACCTGGAGGTGAAGGTCACCTTCAACAAGCCGTACGGGGACTGGCGCGCCCTGTTCACCCCGCTCTACCCCAAGCAGGTCACGGGCACCCCGGACGCCTTCAACGAGGGCGCCCGCGGCGCCCTGAAGGTCACCGCCGGCCCCTTCGGCCTCGGCGCCATCGACAAGAAGACCGGCACCGCGGCCCTCACCCGCAACCCCCGCTGGTGGGGTCGCACCGCCAAGCTCGACACCCTCGTCCTGACGGCGGTGCCCCGCGCCGGCCGCCCGGCCGCGCTGGCCGCCGGGAAGCTCGACCTGGCGGAGATCGACCGGGCCGGGGCCGACCGGATCGCCCTCGCGCACCGCGACGCGGGCAAGACCACGGGGGCCCACGGCCCCGGCGCCTCCCTCACCCCGGCCCAGGCGACCCTCTCCTGGGCGCTGGCCCACGGCGCCGACGAGGGCAAGGCCAGGGAAGAGCAGGAGATCCGCGAGAAGAACGCGGCGGCGGTCAAGAAGTACGCGGACGAGCAGGGGGCCCTGGGCGGCTTCACGGTCCGCCGGTCGCTGGAGCCCGCCTACACGCAGCTCGCCATGAACGGCGCCTCCGGACCGCTGTCCGACGAGCGGGTCCGGCGGGCGGTGGCCCGCGCCCTGGACCGTACGGCGCTGGCCGAGATCGTCCTCAAGCCGCTCGGCCTGCCCGCGAAGCCGGTCGGCAGCCACCTGGCGCTGGCCGGGCAGCAGGCGTACGCCGACAACAGCGACGCCCTCGGCGGCCAGGACACCCAGGCCGCGCAGGCCCTGCTCGCGGACGCCGGGTGGCGCCGGGGCGGCAAGATCACCGAGCCCGTCGGGGCCAAGGCGGGCGCCGAGAGCACCCAGGACGACTCCAAGACGCCGGCGGGCCCCGCGAGCCCGGCCGGACCGGGCACCGGCAACGACGGCCTCTACATCGTGGGCCAGGACGACGGCCGCAACGGCGGGCGGCCCGCCCTCCCCGAGGGGGAGCGGACCTCCCCGGTCCTCGCCCCCGGATCGCTCGCGGCCGAGCAGGAGCACGTACTGCTGACCCAGGCGCGCGGCCTCGACGACGCCAAGGCCGCCGCCGCGCCGGCCGCGCCCGCCGAGGCGGAGCAGGGCGCCGAGGGCGACGACAAGGAGCCCGCCAAGGCGAGCCCGGCCCCCGCCCCGGCCAAGCAGACCCGCACCTCGGGCGCGATGCTGGCCAAGGACGGCAAGCCGCTGAGCCTGCGCTTCGTGCTCCCGGCCGGACCCGGTTCGGAGGCGCTGCGCACGGTGGGCGAGCGGATCTCCCAGATGCTCCAGAAGGTCGGGATCAACACCGAGCTGAAGAAGGTCACGGACGAGTCCTTCTTCAAGGACCACATCGCCTCCGGCCAGTACGACCTGGCGCTGTACTCCTGGCCCGCGACGGCCTTCCCGGCCACCGACGCCCGCCCGATCTTCGCCAAGCCGGAGCCGGCCGCCGACGGCTCGCTCCTCGTCGAACAGAACTACACCCGGGTCGGCACCGACCAGGTCGATCAATTGTTCGATCAGGCGCTCGGCGAGCTGGACGAAGCGAAGGCGCGCGAGCTGATGCGCAAGGCCGACGCCCGGATCTGGGCCGCGGCCGGCTCCATCCCGCTCTACCAGCGCCCCGAGCTGGTCGCGGCCAAGCCCGGTCTGGCCAATGCCGGCGCCTTCGGTCTGGGCGCGCCCCGGTTCCAGGACATCGGCTGGAAGAAGCCGGCCACGGCCGAGGACGCCGAGAAGAACGGCTAGCCGCTGCCGCGGAACAACTGCCGGCGCGAAGAACCTGCGGGGAGGAGAAGTGGTGAAAAAACGGGGCCTGTCGGGTTGACGCACGGGTCACAAGCTCAGAAGTGACTCAAGTCCCTTGCCCGCCGGATCCCCCGGCGGGCAAGGTCGTAAGTACCCGTTGACCCGCATGAACACAGGCTCCCCCCACGACCCGGGCTCCCCACCCACAGCCCGGTCGCGCTCAGTCCCCCGGCCTCTTGACAGACCCCCCGGCAGGCAGTTCCCGCCACGCGACGTACGATGGGGTAAGGCCGTGGCAGGTTTTCCGCCCGGTCGAGGCTCGCGTGCCGGACCGTACGCGTCGCCATCCACGATCCCGGGAGAAGCGCCGAAGTGCCCACGCGCCACGACATCCGTAACGTCGCCATCGTCGCCCACGTCGACCATGGCAAGACGACCATCGTCGATGCCATGCTCAAGCAGGCCGGTGCCTTCGCCGCCCACCAGCACCTCGACGACCGCATGATGGACTCGAACGACCTGGAGCGTGAGAAGGGCATCACGATCCTCGCCAAGAACACGGCGGTGAAGTACCACCCCAAGGACGGCGGGGCGCCCATCACGATCAACATCATCGACACCCCCGGCCACGCCGACTTCGGTGGTGAGGTCGAGCGCGGTCTGTCGATGGTGGACGCGGTCGTCCTGCTGGTGGACGCCTCCGAGGGCCCCCTGCCGCAGACCCGCTTCGTGCTGCGCAAGGCCCTGCAGCAGAAGCTGCCGGTCATCCTGTGCATCAACAAGACGGACCGCCCGGACTCCCGGATCGACGAGGTCGTCAACGAGACGTACGACCTGTTCCTGGACCTGGACGCCGACGAGGACCAGATCGAGTTCCCGATCGTCTACGCCTGTGGCCGTGACGGCGTCGCCTCGCTGACCAAGCCGGAGGACGGCACCGTCCCCCCGGACAGCGACAGCCTGGAGCCGTTCTTCTCCACCATCCTGGAGCACGTCCCGGCCCCGGTGTACGACGAGGAGGCCCCCCTCCAGGCCCACGTCACCAACCTGGACGCCGACAACTTCCTCGGCCGCATCGCGCTCGTCCGCGTCGAGCAGGGCGAGCTGCGCAAGGGTCAGACCGTCGCGTGGATCAAGCGTGACGGCACGATCTCCAACGTCCGCATCACCGAGCTGATGATGACCGAGGCGCTCACCCGCAAGCCGGCCGAGATGGCGGGCCCGGGTGACATCTGCGCGGTCGCCGGTTTCCCCGACATCATGATCGGCGAGACCCTGGCCGACCCGGAGAACCCGATCGCGCTCCCGCTGATCTCGGTCGACGAGCCGGCGATCTCCATGACCATCGGTACGAACACCTCCCCGATGGTCGGCCGCGGCGGCAGCGGCAAGGGCGCGGACGCCAAGTCCGCGGTCAAGGACCGCAAGGTCACCGCCCGCCAGGTCAAGGACCGCCTCGACCGCGAACTGGTCGGCAACGTCTCGCTCCGCGTCCTCGACACCGAGCGTCCCGACGCCTGGGAGGTCCAGGGCCGTGGTGAGCTCGCGCTCGCCATCCTGGTCGAGCAGATGCGCCGCGAGGGCTTCGAGCTGACCATCGGCAAGCCGCAGGTGGTCACCCAGCAGATCGACGGCAAGGTGCACGAGCCGGTCGAGCGCATGACGGTCGACGTCCCCGAGGAGCACATGGGCGCGGTCACGCAGCTCATGGGCATCCGCAAGGGCCGCATGGACAACATGTCGAACCACGGCTCCGGCTGGGTCCGCATGGAGTTCGTCGTCCCGTCGCGCGGCCTGATCGGCTTCCGTACGGAGTTCCTGACGGGCACGCGCGGCACCGGCATCGCCCACTCCATCCACGAGGGCCACGAGCCGTGGTTCGGCCCCCTGGTGACCCGTAACAACGGTTCCCTGGTCGCCGACCGCTCCGGCTCGGTCACGCCGTTCGCGATGATCAACCTCCAGGAGCGCGGCGTCCTGTTCACCGACCCCGGCACCGAGGTGTACGAGGGCATGATCGTCGGCGAGAACTCGCGCTCCGACGACATGGACGTGAACATCACCAAGGAGAAGAAGCTCACCAACATGCGTGCGGCTTCGGCGGACAACACCGAGAACGTGGTGCCCCCGCGCAAGCTCTCCCTGGAGCAGTCCCTGGAGTTCTGCCGCGACGACGAGTGCGTCGAGGTGACCCCGGAGGCCGTCCGCATCCGCAAGGTCGTCCTGGACCAGAAGGACCGCTCGCGCACCGCTTCGCGCGCCAAGTCCGGCAAGTAGGGCCCCTGTACCACCGCTTGACGACTGTCTGAGAGTCGTACGGCCGAAAACAGCCCCTCCCCACACCGCGCCGGTGTGGGGAGGGGCTGTTCTCGTTTGTCAAACGGATTGTGACGTTCTGATGTCCGCATAACGACCGTGACACTCCGGAAGGTGAGCTAACCGTCCGTTTCGCACGTGTCTGTCTCCTATCTGTTTGTCCGGATATCGGGTTTTCGCTATGCGGTGATGTTGTGAAAACGAGACCACTTAAGTGTGGTTTACGGTCTGGGCGTCCCCGAGGATTGGCTCCATTGAGCTCGGGTCAATGGGTCACACGCTGTGGGGAGCGTCGACTCACGAGCACACACGATGGGACCGGATCTCGCTGTCAGGGGTGTCAGCACGAACCGGGTCCTTCACGAATCGACAGTGACTCCTGAGGAGGCAAATACCCATGCGCGGAGCAACGAGCGCCAAGTGGGTCGTGGGTGCCGTCATCGTGGCGATGGCTGCCACGGCATGCAGCACCAGCAAGGACGACAACGCCGGCGCCGCCGGCGGCAACATCACCGTTGGGCTCGGTGAGCCGCAGCACGGACTGGTGGGTCAGAACACCGCCGAGTCCGAGGGTGCGCAGGTCCTCAACGCGATCTTCGTCGGTCTGGTCAAGTACGACCCGAAGACCAGCGAGCCCAAGCTCGCGGTCGCCGAGTCCATCGAGACCACGGACTCGAAGACCTGGACCATCAAGATCAAGGACGGCTACACCTTCCACAACGGCGAGAAGGTGGACGCCGCGTCGTTCGTCCGCGCCTGGAACTGGGGTGCCAACCAGGACAACGCCGCGGAGGGCCTGCCCTTCTACGCGAAGATCGAGGGCTCCGACGAGCTGGCTCCGGGTAAGGGCAAGAAGCCCACCACCAAGGAGCTCAAGGGCCTGAAGGTCGTTGACGACAAGACCTTCACCGTCACGCTGAAGGACCCGTTCTCCCAGTTCAAGACGATGCTGGGCTACAACGCCTTCTACCCGCTGCCGAAGGCGTTCGACGCCGACCCGAAGAAGTTCGGCGAGAACCCGATCGGCAACGGCCCCTTCCAGATGGACGGCGCCTGGGAGCACAACAAGCAGATCAAGATCAAGCGCTACGACAAGTTCCCGGCCGACGGCCGTGCGAAGCTCGCGGGCGTCAACTTCAAGATCTACGACAACCTCGACACGCAGTACAACGACCTGCGCGCCGACACGCTCCAGATCGTCAACAAGCTCCCCGTCTCGGCGATGGCCACCGTCTCCCAGGAGTTCGGCGACCGCTACATCTACAAGCCCGAGTCGGGCGTGGGCTACATCGGTCTGCCGATCTCCACCAACCCGGAGGCCTTCGGCAAGCCGGAGATCCGCAAGGCGATCTCCATGGCGATCGACCGGGACGCCATCGGCAAGACCATCTTCAACGGCACGCGCAAGCCGGCCGACGACTTCATCAGCCCGATCGTCCCCGGTTACCGCAAGGGCGCCCTGGGCGAGGCCGGCACGTACAACGCGGCCAAGGCCAAGGAGATCTTCACCCAGGCCGGTGGCATCCCCGGTAACAAGATCGAACTCGGCTACAACGCCGACGGCGGCCACAAGGAATGGATCGAGGCCGTCGCGAACCAGCTGAAGGCGAACCTCGGTCTCGAGGTCACCACCAAGCCGTTCGCCAAGTTCGGCGAGATGCTGGACGACCTCCAGGCGAAGAAGTACAAGGGCGCCTTCCGCATGGCGTGGCAGATGGACTACCCGGCCGCGGAGAACTACCTCCGTCCGATCTTCTCGAAGGTCGCGATCGAGAACGGCTCCAACTACGGCGGTTACGTCAACGAGGACTTCGAGAAGCTGATGGACCAGGCCGACAGGGCCCCTGACGCCGCCGCGGGTCTCAAGCTGTACCAGCAGGCCGACGACATCCTCCTCAAGGAGCTGCCGTACATCCCGGTCTACACGTACATGTCTTCTTCGGCCTACTCCAAGACCGTGAAGAACGTCGAGGTCGACGCCCAGGGTCGTATCGACCTGCCGAACGTCGAGCTCAACTAACACCCCTCTTCACTAAGGGGACATCTGGGGCGGCAGGCGGAATCAGGTTTCCGCCTGCCGGCCCTTTCCCCCTGTTCTTCCGCTGGAGGTCTGATGGGCCGCTACCTCATCCGCCGACTCATACAGGCGATCCCTGTACTGATCGGTGCCACGTTCCTGATCTATTGGCTGTCCTTCAAGCTCCCCGGTGACCCGATTCAGGCACTGGCCGGAGAGAAGAAGGCAGACCCGGTCGTCGCTGCGATGCTTCGCGAGAAGTACCACCTCGACGACTCCTTCCTGTCGCAGTACTGGAACTACATTTCCAACCTGTTCCAGGGGAACTTCGGAGAGACCCTGACCGGACGATCCGTCTGGGACAAGATCACCGAGTCCTTCCCGTACACGATGAACCTCGCCATCGTGGCCTTCCTGATCGAGGCCGTCGTCGGCGTCCTCGCGGGCATCATGGCCGCTCTGCGCCGGGGCAAGTTCCTCGACCAACTCGTCCTTCTGTCGACGCTGATGGTCATCTCCATCCCGGTCTTCGTCAGTGGCTTCATCCTCCAGCTGACGCTCGGCGTGCAGCTGAAGAACAGCTGGGGCATCGACTTCTTCCCCGTCTCCTTCAACGAGAACGACGGCATCAGGGCCTATCTCCTTCCGGCGCTCGTGCTCGCCTCGACCTCGCTGGCGTACGTGGCCCGACTGACCCGTACGAGCCTGATGGAGACGATGCGCGCGGACTACGTGCGCACCGCCACCGCCAAGGGCCTGCCGCGCCGCCGCGTCATCGGACGCCACGCGCTGCGCAACGCGCTGATCCCGATCGTCACCTTCCTCGGCGCCGACCTCGGCGGCCTGATGGGCGGCGCGGTCATCACGGAGAAGATCTTCAACATCCACGGGATCGGCGGCCTGCTGGCCGAGTCGGTCTACCGGAAGGAAGGCACCGTGATCGTGGGCGTCGTCTCGCTCCTGATCATCGTGTATCTCGTCGCCAACCTGATCGTGGACATGCTCTACGCCGTGCTCGACCCGAGGATCCGCTATGCGTGACACAACTACGGTGGGGGATGAGTTGACCGACACCCAGACCGCGGGTGCTCCCTCCGCGAGCGGCCGGGCCACCAAGGACGCCGGCAAGGCGCCTAAGGAGCGCGAGGCCAGCCTCTGGTCCGACGCTCTTGCCGACCTGCGCCGCAACCCGATCTTCCTGATCGGCGGGGGCCTGGTCCTCTTCCTGCTCCTGCTGGCCGCGGTGCCGCAGCTGTTCACCTCCAGCAGCCCCTTCGCGTCCAACGCCTGCCAGCTGGGCGACTCCCTGAAGACGCCGAGCGCCGACCACTGGTTCGGCTTCGACGTCCAGGGCTGCGACGTCTACACGCGAACCGTGTGGGCCGCCCGCAACTCGATCATCGTCGGCGTCGTGACCACCACCCTGGTCGTCGTCGTCGGTGGCGTGCTCGGCATGCTGGCCGGCTGGGCCGGTGGGCTCACGGACAGCCTCCTGTCCCGCTTCACCGAGGTCTTCTTCGCGATCCCGCTGCTCCTCGGCGGCATGCTGATCATGTCGGGCCTCGGCAAGGGCAACGCCTGGACCGTGTCCATCGTGATGGCGACCCTGGGCTGGCCGCAGATCTTCCGCATCATGCGGTCCTCGGTGCTCCAGAACAAGAACAACGACTACGTGGTGGCCGCCCGCGCCCTCGGCGCCGGCACGCTGCGCATCACGATGCGCCACATCCTGCCGAACGCGATCGCCCCCGTGATCGTGGTCGGAGCCATCAGCCTCGGTGTGTACATCGGTGCGGAGGCCGCCCTGTCCTACCTGGGCATCGGCGTCCAGCCGCCCGGCATTTCCTGGGGCCTGATGGTCAGCGACGCCTCGATCCGCTGGCTGCAGGCACCTCACGTGCTCCTCTTCCCGGCCGCCGCGCTGAGCATCACCGTGCTCGCGTTCATCATGGTCGGCGACGCGGTGCGCGACGCCCTCGACCCGAAGCTGCGCTGAGGAAGGGCGTACGTTGACCATCATCGAAAAGACCTCGAGCGTCCCCGGACCCCGGTCCGGCTCCGACGCGACCCCCCTCCTCGAAGTGCGCGACCTGCACGTCGAGTTCCACACCCGCGACGGTGTCGCCAAGGCCGTCAACGGTGTCTCGTACTCCGTCAACGCGGGCGAGACCCTCGCCGTCCTCGGCGAGTCCGGTTCGGGCAAGTCCGTGACGGCGCAGGCCATCATGGGCATCCTCGACATGCCCCCGGGCAAGATCCCGCACGGCGAGATCCTGTTCCAGGGCACGGACCTGCTGAAGCTGCCGTCCGAGGAGTTCCGCAAGATCCGCGGCCAGAAGATCGCCATGATCTTCCAGGACGCGCTGTCCTCGCTGAACCCGGTGCACACCGTCGGCGCCCAGCTCGGAGAGATGTTCCGCGTCCACCGCGGCATGTCGAAGAAGGCCTCCACGGCCAAGGCCATCGAGCTGATGGACCGGGTGAAGATCCCCGCCGCCAAGGCGCGCGTGGGTGACTACCCGCACCAGTTCTCCGGCGGCATGCGCCAGCGCATCATGATCGCCATGGCGATGGCCCTGGAGCCCGACCTGATCATCGCCGACGAGCCGACCACGGCCCTCGACGTGACGGTCCAGGCCCAGGTCATGGACCTCCTCGCGGAACTCCAGCGCGAGATGAACATGGGCCTGATCCTGATCACCCACGACCTCGGCGTCGTCGCCGACGTCGCGGACAAGATCGCGGTCATGTACGGCGGTCGGATCGTCGAGAACGCCCCGGTGCACGAGATCTACAAGCGCCCGGCGCACCCGTACACCCGCGGCCTGCTCGACTCGATCCCGCGCCTGGACCAGAAGGGCCAGGAGCTGTACGCGATCAAGGGCCTGCCGCCCAACCTGCTCAAGATCCCGTCGGGCTGCGCCTTCAACCCGCGCTGCCCCAAGGCCCAGGACGTCTGCCGCACCGACGTGCCGGTCCTGCACCAGGTGACCGAGCGGGACGGCGCCGAGCTGCCCGGCCGCAGCAGCGCGTGCCACTTCTGGAAGGAGCAGATCCATGGCTGACCTGACCGAGCCCAAGGGCGAGCCGATCCTCCAGGTGCGCAACCTGGTCAAGCACTTCCCGTTGACCCAGGGGATCCTGTTCAAGAAGCAGGTCGGAGCGGTCAAGGCCGTCGACGGCATCTCCTTCGACCTCTACCGGGGCGAGACCCTCGGCATCGTCGGCGAGTCCGGCTGTGGCAAGTCCACCGTCGCCAAGCTGCTGATGAGCCTGGAGAAGGCCACCGCCGGCGAGGTCTTCTACAAGGGCCAGGACATCACCCGGCTGTCCGG
This sequence comes from Streptomyces sp. NPDC088097, assembly GCF_044741845.1. NCBI lineage: Bacteria > Bacillati > Actinomycetota > Actinomycetes > Kitasatosporales > Streptomycetaceae > Streptomyces > Streptomyces sp. NPDC088097. The sequence goes on along the minus strand of NZ_JBIUTJ010000001.1, from coordinate 451,080 downwards.
CAAGGCCCTCAAGGCCGTCCGCCGCAACATCCAGATGGTGTTCCAGGACCCGTACACCTCGCTGAACCCGCGCATGACGGTCGGCGACATCATCGGGGAGCCCTTCGAGATCCACCCCGAGGTGGCCCCGAAGGGCGACCGGCGCCGCAAGGTCCAGGAGCTCCTGGACGTGGTGGGCCTGAACCCCGAGTACATCAACCGCTACCCGCACCAGTTCTCCGGCGGCCAGCGCCAGCGCATCGGCATCGCCCGCGGCCTCGCGCTCAACCCGGAGATCATCATCTGCGACGAGCCGGTCTCCGCGCTCGACGTGTCGGTGCAGGCGCAGGTCATCAACCTGATGGAGAAGCTCCAGGACGAGTTCAACCTCTCCTACGTCTTCATCGCGCACGACCTCTCGATCGTCCGGCACATCTCGGACCGCGTGGGCGTCATGTACCTGGGCAAGATGGCCGAGATCGGCTCCGACGCGGCGATCTACGAGCACCCGACCCACCCGTACACGCAGGCCCTGCTCTCCGCCGTGCCCGTCCCGGACCCCGAGGTCCGCGAGGCCCGCGAGCGCATCATCCTCACCGGTGACGTCCCCTCCCCGGCCAACCCGCCCTCGGGTTGCCGCTTCCGCACCCGTTGCTGGAAGGCGGAGGACCGCTGCGCCACGGAGGAGCCGGTGCTGGCGATCCCGACGCGGTTCATCGGTGTCGACACCGCGGCCGCGCACGAGTCGGCCTGCCACTTCGCCGAGGAGAAGGCCATCCTGGCCGTCTGACCCTCCCCGACGTACGCGTTCCAGGGCGCCCGGGACCGGATCCGATCCGGCCCGGGCGCTCCGGCGTTCCCGGACGCCGCAGCCGCCTCTTTCGGCTGCCGGGGCCCAAAGTCCCTTGCGGTCGGCTCCCGGCCCGGCCGAGAGTGGGCCGATGCGCGACAAGCTGACCGTCCGGCCCGCCGGGCCCGGGGACGCCCCCGACATCTGCGCCCTGCTCAACGCCGTCGACGTCATCGAGATCGGCAGACCCGAAACCGACCTCGGCACCGTCGAGGCGGACCTGCGCAACCCCGCCGTCGACCTCGCCCGCGACTCCTGGCTGGCCTTCCGGGGCGGCCGGCTCGTCGCCTACGCCCTGGTGTGGGCCGACTCCGGGCCCGGCCGCGTCGACTGCGACCACTACGTCCTGCCAGGGGAGCGGGAGGCGGCCCTGCGGCTGCTGGAGCGGGCGGAGTCCCGAGCCCGTGCCCTCGCGGGCGGGCACGGGGGAGCGAGCGGGCACGGGGGAGCGGACGGGCACGGGGGAGGCGCCGGGCACGGGGGAGTGGCCCTCCACCTCCAGCTCAACGTGAAGCCCACCCTGGACCTCGACCTCCTCACCGAACGCGGCTACCGCACCGTGCGCCGCTACCAGGTGATGACCCGTTCGCTGCGCCCGGACGCCGACCCGGCGCCCCCCGCCCCGCCCGGCCTCACCCTGCGCGACTGCGCCGCCGACGAGGCCGACCGCGCGCGGGCCCACGCCCTGATCGAGGAGACCTTCGCCGCGCACTACGGCCATGTGGAGCGGGCGTACGAGCCCTGGCTCGACCACATCGACGGCCACGCGCTCGACTGGTCCCTCGTCTGGATCGCGAGCCTGCCCGAGGAGGGGGACGTGGCCGTCCTGCTCACCCGCGACGACCGGACCAGCATGGGCTGGGTCAGTCACCTCGGAGTCCGCGAGGACGCGCGCGGCCGGGGCGTCGGCGGCTTCCTGCTCCGCCACGGCTTCGCCGCCTACGCCGCACGGGGTCGCGACACCGTGGGCCTCGGGGTGGACACCGGCAACGAGACGGGCGCCCTCGCCCTCTACGAGGCCCACGGCATGACCGTGCACTACGCGGTCCACACCTGGGAACTCGCCTGGTGAGAGGGGGTGCGGCCGGATACGGCCGGTCGCCGAAGTTCACCCCACCCGCCGTCACTCGAAAGGATGGCAGCCGCGAGGCGTGAGGGTGCAATCGGTGCAACTCGCGGTGTGTGGGATCCCATAGGGGGCGAGATTGACCCCTAAGTCAGTCCTGGGATCCCATAGGAGGCACTCGATGCGCGGAGCCACCCACGCCAAGTGGGCCGCATGTGCGGTGGCCGTCGCCCTCGCGGCGACGGCCTGCGGCGGTGGAAGCGACAGTGGCGGCGGCGGGGACGCGGGGATCGTGAGTTCCTCCTGGGGTGACCCGCAGAATCCGTTGGAGCCGGCCAACACCAACGAGGTGCAGGGCGGCAAGGTGCTCGACATGCTCTTCCGGGGGCTCAAGCGCTACGACCCCAAGACCGGCGCGGCGCAGAACGTGCTCGCCGAGAAGATCGACACCACCGACAGCCAGAACTTCACGATCACGCTGAAGGACGGCTGGAAGTTCAGCAACGACGAGCCGGTCACCGCGCAGTCCTTCGTGGACGCGTGGAACTACGGCGCGGACGTGCGCAACAAGCAGAACAACTCGCCCTTCTTCTCCGACATCGTGGGCTACGACGACCTGCACCCGAAGTCCGGCGACCCCAAGACCAAAACGATGCGCGGGCTGGTCGTCAAGGACCCCAAGACCTTCACGGTGGCCCTGAAGGAGAAGTTCTCCACCTGGCCGGACACCCTCGGCTACCAGGCCTTCTCCCCGCTGCCCAAGTCGTTCTTCAGCGACCACTCCGGCTGGTTGAACAAGCCCGTCGGCAACGGCCCGTACACGGTGGACTCCTACACCAAGGGCACCGGGATGAAGCTGCGCGCGTGGGCGGCGTACCCCGGCGCGGACAAGGCGCAGAACGGCGGCGTGGACCTCAAGGTCTACACGGACAACAACACCGCCTACACCGACCTGATCTCCGGCAACCTCGACCTGGTCGACGACATCCCGGCGCAGCAGCTCAAGAACGTCAAGAACGACCTCGGCGACCGGTACATCAACCAGCCCGCCCTGATCATCCAGACCCTGACCTTCCCGCTGTACGACCCGCAGTGGAGCAAGGCGGGCATGGAGAAGGTCCGCCAGGGCATCTCACGGGCGATCAACCGCGACGAGATCACCAAGCAGATCTTCCGCGAGACCCGCACTCCCGCCAAGGACTGGACCTCCCCGGCCCTCGGGGCCAAGGGCGGCTTCTCCGCCACCGTCTGCGGCGACGCCTGCGTCTACGACCCCGCCGAGGCCAAGAAGCTCATCCAGGAGGCCGGCGGCCTTCCCGGCGGCAAGGTCACGCTGACCTCCAACGTGGACACCGGCTCGCACCGCGACTGGATGGACGCCGTCTGCAACAGCGTCAACAACGCGCTCGGCGAGGGCCCGGTCTGCACGGTGAATCCGGTCGGCACCTTCGCCGACTTCAGGAACCAGCAGAGCAGCTTCAAGCTGACCGGCCCCTTCCGCTCCGGCTGGCAGGCGGACTACCCGCTGATCCAGAACTTCCTGGAGCCGCTGTACTACACGGGCGCCTCCTCGAACTACGGCAAGTTCAGCAACCCGGACTTCGACAAGCTCGTCGACGAGGCCAACCGGGAGAGCGACACGGCCAAGGCCGTCAAGTCGTTCCAGGACGCCGAGAAGGTCCTCGCCGAGCAGATGCCCTCCATCCCGCTCTGGTACCAGAACGGCAGCGCCGGGCACTCCGAGCGGATCTCCGACGTGGCCCTGAACCAGTTCAGCGTCCCCGTCTACAACGAGATCAAGGTCAGCTGACCTTCCCGCTCTCCCGCCCCCCCGGGCCTCGCACCCTCCCCACCCGACGGACCGCCCCCGGCCCCGCGCCCCACCCGGGCGGGGGCCGGCCGAGCCCACCGACCGCATGGAGCACTCCATGGGACGTTATGTGATCCGGCGGCTGCTCCAGATGATCCCCGTGTTCATCGGCAGCACCTTCCTGATCTTCATCATGGTGTACGCGCTGGGCGACCCCGTCGCGGCCCTCTTCGGCGACAAGGCCCCCGACCCGGCCACCGCCGCGCGGATCCGCCAGGACCTCTACCTCGACCAGCCCCTGTGGAAGCAGTACCTCCACTACATGGGCCAGATCTTCCAGGGCGACTTCGGCACGGCCTTCAACGGTCAGGAGGTCACCGAGCTGATGGCCTCGGCCTTCCCGGTGACCCTGCGCCTGACGATCGTCGCCATCGTCATCGAGATCATCTTCGGCATCACCCTCGGCGTGATCAGCGGACTGCGTCGGGGCAAGTCCGTCGACACCTCGGTGCTGGTGCTCACCCTGGTGGTCATCTCGGTGCCCACCTTCGTCACCGGCTACCTGCTCCAGTACCTCTTCGGCGTCAAATGGGGCTGGGTGAGGCCCACCGTCTCCCCGGACGCCCCCTTCAGCGAGCTGATCCTGCCGGGCATCGTCCTCGCCCTGGTCTCCCTCGCCTACGTCACCCGCCTCACCCGGACCTCCATCGCCGAGAACGCCAAGGCCGACTACGTCCGCACCGCCACCGCCAAGGGCCTGCCGCGCCACCGGGTCATCACCCGCCACCTGCTGCGCAACTCCCTGATCCCGGTGGTCACCTTCATCGGCACCGACATCGGGGCCCTGATGGGCGGGGCCATCGTCACCGAGCGGATCTTCAACATCCACGGCGTCGGCTACCAGCTCTACCAGGGCATCCTGCGCAACAACTCCCCGACCGTGGTCGGCTTCGTGACCATCCTCGTCATCGTCTTCCTGCTGGCGAACCTGCTCGTCGACCTGCTCTACGCGGTCCTGGACCCGAGGATCCGTTATGCCTGAGCCCGAGCGTCCCGACAGCCCGGAGCGCCCCGCGAGCCCCGAGCACCCCGAACGCCCGAGGACCTACGATCCGGTCGGCCCGGGAGCCCACGAGGTGATCGCGCCCACCGGCCAGGGAGGAGCCATGGATCTCGCCCTGGAGGAGGCGGAGAGCATCGAGGGCGGGGGCGCCGACAAGGCGTCCGGTCCTCCCGGAGGCCCCCGGGAGAAGGCCCGCTCGCTGTGGTCCGACGCCTGGCACCAACTGCGGCGCAACCCCGTCTTCATCATCTCCTCGCTGCTGATCCTCTTCCTCGTGGTCATCGCCATCTGGCCCCAGCTCATCGCGAGCGGCGACCCCCTCCAGTGCGACCTGTCCAAATCGCAGCAGGGCTCCCAGCCCGGACACCCCTTCGGCTACGACACCCAGGGCTGCGACGTCTACACCCGTACGGTCTACGGGGCGCGCGCCTCCATCACCGTCGGCGTCTGCGCCACCCTCGGCGCGGCCCTGCTCGGGTCGGTGCTCGGCGGGCTCGCCGGATTCTTCGGCCACTGGTGGGACGCCCTGCTCTCGCGGATCGCCGACATCTTCTTCGGCATCCCGGTGGTCCTCGGCGGCCTCGTCTTCCTGTCCGTGGTCACCAGCACCACCGTCTGGCCCGTGGTCGGCTTCATCGTCCTGCTCGGCTGGCCCCAGTTGGCCCGCATCGCCCGCGGCTCGGTGATCACCGCCAAGCAGAACGACTACGTCCAGGCCGCCCGCGCGCTCGGCGCCGGCAACGGCCGGATGATGCTGAAGCACGTGGCGCCCAACGCCATCGCCCCCGTCATCGTCGTCGCCACCATCGCGCTGGGCACCTACATCGCCCTGGAGGCCACGCTGTCCTTCCTCGGCGTGGGCCTGCGCCCGCCGACGGTCTCCTGGGGCATCGACATCTCCAACGCCGCCTCGCAGATCCGCAACGCGCCGCACATGCTGCTCTACCCGGCAGGTGCGCTGAGCATCACCGTGCTCGCCTTCATCATGCTCGGCGACGCGGTGCGCGACGCCCTCGACCCCAAGCTGCGCTGAGGAGTGAGTCGGCAGATGCTGCTCGAAGTCCGCGACCTGCACGTGGAGTTCAAGACCCGCGACGGCGTCGCCAAGGCCGTCAACGGAGTCGACTATTCGGTCGACGAGGGCGAGACGCTCGCCGTGCTCGGCGAGTCCGGCTCCGGCAAGTCCGTCACCGCCCAGGCCGTGATGGGGATCCTCGACATGCCGCCCGGGCGCATCGCGGGCGGCGAGATCCTCTTCAAGGGGCGGGACCTCCTGAAGATGAAGGAGGACGAGCGCCGGAAGATCCGCGGGGCCGACATGGCCATGATCTTCCAGGACGCCCTGTCCTCCCTGAACCCCGTCCTCAGCGTGGGCGCCCAGCTCGGCGAGATGTACGAGGTCCACCGCGGGATGTCCCGCAAGGACGCCAAGGCCAAGGCCGTGGAGCTGATGGACCGGGTGAAGATCCCGGCGGCGAAGGAACGCGTGGGGGACTACCCGCACCAGTTCTCCGGCGGCATGCGCCAGCGCATCATGATCGCGATGGCGCTGGCCCTGGAGCCCTCCCTGATCATCGCCGACGAGCCCACCACCGCCCTCGACGTCACCGTCCAGGCACAGGTCATGGACCTCCTGGCGGAACTCCAGCGCGAGCTGAACATGGGCCTGATCCTGATCACCCACGACCTCGGCGTCGTCGCCGACGTCGCCGACAAGATCGCGGTGATGTACGCGGGCCGGATCGTCGAGGCGGCGCCCGTCCACCAGATCTACAAGGCGCCCGCCCATCCGTACACCCGGGGCCTGCTCGACTCGATCCCGCGCCTGGACCAGAAGGGCCAGGAGCTGTACGCGATCAAGGGCCTGCCGCCGAACCTCCTCGCGATCCCGCCCGGGTGCGCCTTCAACCCCCGCTGTCCGATGGCCCGGGACGTGTGCCGGACCGACGTCCCGCCGCTCGCGGCGGTGGCCCCGGAACGTTCCAGCGCGTGCTTCTTCTGGCAGGAGTGCCTCGATGACTGAGCCCATCCTGGAGGTCCGCGACCTCGTCAAGTACTACCCGCTCACCCAGGGCGTCCTCGTCAAGAAGCAGGTCGGCGCGGTCAAGGCCGTCGACGGGGTCTCCTTCGACCTCCGGGCGGGCGAGACCCTCGGCATCGTCGGCGAGTCCGGCTGCGGCAAGTCCACCGTCGCCAAGATGCTGGTCAACCTGGAGCGCCCGACCGCGGGCTCGATCTCGTACAAGGGCGACGACATCACCCGGCTGTCCGGCAAGGCCCTCAAGGCCGTCCGCCGCAACATCCAGATGGTGTTCCAGGACCCGTACACCTCGCTGAACCCGCGCATGACGGTCGGCGACATCGTCGGGGAGCCCTTCGAGATCCACCCCGAGGTGGCCCCCAAGGGCGACCGCCGCCGCAAGGTCCAGGACCTGCTCGACGTGGTGGGCCTGAACCCCGAGTACATCAACCGCTACCCGCACCAGTTCTCCGGCGGCCAGCGCCAGCGCATCGGCATCGCCCGCGGCCTCGCGCTGCGGCCGGAGATCATCGTCGCCGACGAGCCGGTCTCCGCGCTCGACGTGTCCGTGCAGGCCCAGGTCGTCAACCTGCTCGCCCGCCTCCAGGACGAGTTCGACCTGTCGTACGTCTTCATCGCGCACGACCTCTCGATCGTCCGGCACATCTCCGACCGGGTCGGGGTGATGTACCTGGGCCGGATCGTGGAGATCGGCTCCGACGAGGCGATCTACGACCACCCCACCCACCCGTACACCCAGGCCCTGCTCTCCGCCGTCCCCGTCCCGGACCCGGCCGCGCGAGCCGACCGGGACCGGATCATCCTGTCCGGGGACGTGCCCTCCCCGGCCAACCCGCCCTCCGGCTGCCGCTTCCGCACCCGGTGTTGGAAGGCCGAATCCCGCTGCGCGACCGAGGTGCCGCTGCTGGCCGTCCCGGCGGTCTTCCCCTCGGGCCCCGCCGCCCACCCGTCCGCCTGTCACTTCGCCGCCGAGCGGCCGGCGCCGCCGGGACCGGGGGCGACCCCGCCGCCGGCGACACCGCCGTCGCCGCCGTCCACGCCTGTGCGAAAGGAGTGAAACGAGGGCGGAACGTGGACCTCCACCGACGTTTTCCGGCCACCCCCAAAAGGCTGCCGGTGATCGCGTTTCGCTGACCTCCGTCACCGCAACGAGGCGCGGGCGGCGGCGACTTGGCCGTGCGGGCCCGAGATCAAGGGCCTGTGGTCGGACGGGTCGGCGCGGCACCCGCCCGAGCGCCGGTCGCACGCTCCGGGACGTGCGCTGCATGCGCCCCTCGTGCTGCCGGAATTCGATCGATGCGCTGGTACGGATAGTTATGATCCGTAGCGCACGGTGGGTATGACTCCGCCGAGCACGAGTCCGCGTACCGATGTCCGCTCGACCTGGAGGTGAAACGCCGTGGCACTCTCGATCTCCGCCGTGGTGCTGCTGGCGATCGTCGTCTTCCTTCTGGTCAGGAGGTCGGGGCTGAAGACGGGGCACGCGTTCGTCTGTGTGTTGCTCGGGTTCTACCTGGCCAGTTCGACGGTCGCCCCGACCCTCAGCCAGCTCACCAACAACGTGGCGAGCATGATCAGTGGCCTCAAGTTGTAGGTCCTGCTCGTAGGCTGACCCCATGAACGGTCTCCCCGCCCGTCGTCTGCTCCTCGTGCACGCGCACCCGGACGACGAGTCGATCAACAACGGCGTCACCATGGCCAAGTACGCGGCCGAGGGCGTCCACGTCGCCCTCGTGACCTGCACCCTCGGCGAGGAGGGCGAGGTCATCCCGGCCGAGCTGGCCCACCTGGCGCCCGACCGGGACGACACCCTCGGCCCCTTCCGGGTGGGCGAGCTGGCGGCCGCGATGAAGGAACTGGGGGTCACCGACCACCGCTTCCTCGGCGGCGCCGGCCGCTACCGGGACTCCGGGATGATGGGCGCCCCCCAGAACACCCGCTCCGGCGCCTTCTGGTCCGCCGACGTGGACGAGGCCGCGGACCACCTCGTCGAGGTGATCCGCGAACTGCGCCCGCAGGTCCTCGTCACCTACGACCCCGACGGCGGCTACGGCCACCCGGACCACATCCAGGCCCACCGCGTCGCCACCCGCGGCGCGGAGCTGGCCGCGCTGGCCGGCCACCGCCCGGAGCTGGGCGCCCCGCACGCCATCGCCAAGGTCTACTGGAACCGCGTCCCGCGCTCCGTGGTGGAGGAGGGCTTCGCCCGCCTGCACGCGGCCGGAGCCAAGAGGCCGAGCCCCTTCCCCGGGATCGCGAGTCCGGACGACGTCCCGGGAGTGGTCGCGGACGAACGGATCACCGCCGAGATCGGTGAGGACGGCGGGGTCGGTGAGATCGGCGGGGTCGGTGAGATCGGCGGGGCCGCCGGCCGCGGCCCGGTGGCGGCGAAGGTGGCCGCGATGCGCGCCCACGCCACCCAGATCGCGGTGGACGGCCCCGTCTTCGCCCTCTCCAACGACCTGGCCCAGCCCCTGTTCGCCCGCGAGTACTACGAGTTGGTGGCGGGCGAGCCGGGAGCCCCGGCCGGCGGGCGCGAGCACGACCTCTTCGCGGGGGTCGAGGCGTGAGCGCGACCCGGACCGCGAGGCGGATCGCCGCCCTGTTCGCCCTGCTGGTCCTCGGCACCCTGACGGGCGCGGCCGGCTGGCTCGTGGTGGACCTGTGGTTCCCGGCGGGGCTGGTCCTCGCGCTGCTCGGCCTCTTCGGCCTCTTCCTCGGCGGCCGGATCCTGATGGGCACCGGGAGCGGCGTGGGCGCGGCGGCGGCCGGCTGGTTCCTGTCGTACGTCCTGCTCGGCGCCCCGCGCCCCGAGGGGGATTTCCTGCTCGGTTCATCCGGAATCGGTACGTACACATACCTTTTGGGGGGTGCCGTGATCGCTGTGATCTGTGCCACGATGCGCGGCCCGGTGCAGGGGCGGGTTTCGGCCCCCGGGGCCCGCGGATGACGAGCCGTCGCGCTCCGCTGACCTCCGATGGGGGATGGCTTGCGGTGATTTGACGGTCCCTCGGGGCGGCCCGCGTCGCCGCTCCGGGGGAACCTCGGATTCCCCGGGGACAGTTGCCCCCGGACGGCGGCCAGTATGGTGGACGGGCCGCCGAGCTGCCCGCGCACGGTATGACGGGCGGCGGAGCCAACCGGGAGAACCTGCCTTGAGCCGTGAAACTGACAGTTCGTCCCCCGGGCCCCAAGGGCACGGTGGAGCCGCCTACCCCTCGGGTACGCCGCCGTATGGAACCGGCCGGTATCCGTCCACGACTGTGCCAACCGGGCCTGGCGCGGCGAACGCCCCGGAGGAGAACCCTGTGACGTCGAACCCGTCCACGCCCGAAAACGACGGGCCGAAGACCGAGACCACGCTGACGACCCGGATCCGGATCAACATCCCGGGTTCGCGGCCGATCCCGCCCGTGGTCGTACGCAAGCCCGTGAAGGGCGGCTCGTCGGCAGGCTCACCGGCCGCGGCCGACCCGCAGCCGCCGGCGCCCGCTCCGCACCCCGCCCAGCCCTCGGCCGGGGGCCCCGCCCCGGCCCGCGGAGACCGGCCCGGCGCGCCCGCGCCCGGCCGGGGTGCGCCCGGCCAGGGCGGACAGCCTCCCGCGCCCGGCCAGGGCGGTGGGGGCGAACCCACCGGCAACTGGTTCGCCCCGCGCAAGAACACCCCGCCCCCGGCGCCGCAGGCCCCGGCCGGCGCGAGCTACGGCTCGGCGCCCGCCCCGGCCCCCGCGCCCCCCGCCGGCCCGGGCCCCGGTTCCGGTTCCGGTTCCGGTGGAGGCTTCGCGCCGCCCGCCGGCCCGGGCGGGCAGCAGCAGCACCCGCAGCAGCAACAGCAGTCCAACGCCTCGTACGGCAACGGCGGCGGCTTCGCGCCGGCCCCCGCCGTCGGCGGCCCCGGGGTCGGCACCCCGTACGGGGCGTACGACAACGGCCCCGTCACCGAGGCCTTCCCCGCCTTCGCGGAGCCCACCGCACCCGCCGGGCCGACCGGCGGCCCCGCGATGGGCACCGTCCCGGTGCACGACGAGCCCTCGCGCTGGCCCGGTCCGGAGGCGCTGGCCGCCCCGGCCTCCGGTTACACCCCCGCGTCGGTGCCCGCCGCTGCCCCCGTCCCGGCGCCCCCGGCCCCCGGCCCGCGGCCGACCGGTCCGACGCCCGCCCCGGCGGGCAAGCCCGGCAAGCAGGCCAAGGGGTCCAAGCCCGCGGCGGGGAAGCCCGCCAAGAAGGGCCGCTCCAAGGTGGCCCTGCTCGGTGGCGCCCTCTTCGGGCTGGTCGGCCTCGCCTACGGAGCCGGGCTGCTCATGAACCACTCCGACGTGCCCAAGGGCACCACCGTCCTCGGCGAGGACATCGGCGGCACCCGGGACGAGGCCGTCACCAAGCTCGACGCGGCCTTCGGCAAGCGCGCCTCCGCCCCGCTCCAGCTCAGCGTCGGCGGCAAGCAGGTCGAGCTCAAGCCCGAGAAGGCGGGGCTCACCCTCGACAGTCAGACCACCGTCCGCAACGCGGCGGGCAGCGACTACAACCCGGTCACGGTCATCGGCTCCCTCTTCGGCGCCGAGCGGACGGCCCAGGCCGTCATGCCGGTGGACGAGGAGAAGCTGCGGGTCTCGCTCCAGGAGCTGGCCGGCGCGGCCGGTTCGGCCGGCGAGGGCACCATCACGTTCGACACGGGCAAGGCCGTCGCCGTCCCCGGCAAGGCGGGCGCCTCCGTCGACGTGGACGGCTCCGTGGAACGGGTCACCGCGGCCTTCCGCGAACTGGTCGGCACGGGCAAGGCGGCCCCCGTCGAACTCCCCACCGCCACCAAGGAACCGACGATCAACCAGGGCGAACTGGACCGGGCGATGAAGGAGTTCGCGGAGCCCGCGATGTCCGGGGTGGCCACCGTCAGGGCCGGTGCCAAGTCCATCCCCTTCGGCGCCAAGTCCCTGCCGAAGATCCTCTCCATGCAGGCCGTGGACGGACACCTCGTCGAGAAGTACGACAAGGAGGCCCTCAAGGCCACCTACGGCAACGCCTTCGACGGGGTCCTGATCACGCGCGGCAACGGCTCGAAGACCGCCGTCACGCCCGAGGACGTCGTCGGAGCCCTCCGCAAGGCCCTCGTCGGCAAGACCCCCGCGGAGCGGACCGTCACGATCGACACCAACCCGAGCTGACGGGTTCCGCACCGCCCCGGGCCCGCCCCGGCGCGAGCGGCCCACGGCCCCTTCCCGGACCCCGGGGAGGGGCCGGTCCGCGTTCCGGTCCGCGTCGCGGCCCCGGGCCCCCGTACGCGGGCGTCACGCCCGGGACATGACATCCGTCATGCGGCAGTCACGACGGCGGACACTGCCGCGCCCACCCCCGTACGGGCGAACCTTGGGCCATGACGACGACCTCGGCGCACACCGCCACCCCGCACACCGGCGCCGGCCCGGTGGTGAGCTTCCGGAACGTGACGAAGAACTACGGAGCCGTCCGAGCGGTCGACGGCCTCTCCCTCGAACTCCACCCGGGCGAGACCGTCGCACTCCTCGGACCCAACGGCGCCGGCAAGTCCTCCGCCCTCGACCTCCTCCTGGGCCTGCGCCCCGCCGACTCCGGCGAGGTCCGCCTCTTCGGCACCACCCCCCGCGAGGCCCTCGCCGCCGGCCGGGTCGGCGCGATGCTCCAGAGCGGCGGCCTGATGGAGGACGTCACCGTCCGCGAGCTGGTCTCCCTCGGCTGCGCACTGCACCCCCGCCCGCACACCGTGGACGAGGTCCTCCTGCGCGCCGGGATCGTCGACATCGCCGGCCGGATGGTCAACAAGCTCTCCGGCGGCCAGGAGCAGCGCGTCCGCTTCGCCCTGGCCACCGCCGGCCACAACGACCTCATCGTCCTCGACGAGCCGACCACCGGCATGGACGTCACCTCCCGCCAGGCCTTCTGGGCCACGATGCGCGAGCAGGCCGCCCAGGGCCGCACCGTCCTGTTCGCCACCCACTACCTGGAAGAGGCGGACGCCATCGCCGACCGGGTGCTGGTCCTCGCCAAGGGCCGCCTCCTCGCCGACGGCACCGCTGCCGAGATCAAGGCCAAGGCCGGCGCCCGCAAGGTCGCCTTCGACCTCGCCCCCGACGCGGAGGTCGACGAGTCCGCCCTGCGCGCCCTGCCCGCCCTGACCGCCTTCGAGCGCACCGGCGCCACCGTACGGCTCCAGTCGCGCGACGCCGACGCCACCGTCCACGCGCTCTACGCGCTCGGGCTGTACCCCCGCAACCTGGAGGTCGCGGGCCTCGGCCTGGAGCAGGCCTTCATCGCCCTCACCGAGGCCGAGGAGGCCACCCGATGAACACCGCCGTCGACACCGCCGCGCAGCCCGCCCCGAAGCCCGCCGCGCAGCCCGTCCCGAAGAACGCCGCCGCCACCGCGGGCACGCTCCGGCTGATCCGGCTGGAGATCTCGCGCGCGCTGCGCAACAAGAAGTACCTGTTCTTCACGGTCGCCTATCCGGCCGCCCTGTTCCTGATGCTCGGCGGCACCCTGAACGGCACCACCAAGGTCATGGGCACCCAGCTGACCATGCCCGCCTTCTACATGGTCGCCATGGCCTCCTTCGGCGCCCTCACCGCGGTCCTGATGGGCAACGGCGAGCGCATCGCCAAGGAGCGGGAGAAGGGCTGGGTCCGCCAACTGCGCCTGACGGCGCTGCCCGGACGCGGCTACGTCCTCGCCAAGACCGCCAGCGCGGGCGTCCTCTCCCTCCCCGCCATCCTCGTCGTCTTCCTCGTCGCCGCGGTGGTCAAGGACGTACGGTTCGAGGCCTGGCAATGGTTCGCCCTGACCGGCGCGATCTGGGCCGGCAGCCTGGTCTTCGCCGCCCTCGGCGTGGCCATCGGCTACCTGGCGAGCGGCGACACCGCGCGCCCCCTGACCATGCTCGTCTACTTCTCCCTGTCCATCCTGGGCGGCCTGTGGATGCCCACCGCCAACTTCCCGCAGTGGCTCCAGAACATCTGCGAGTGGCTGCCCACCCACGCCTACGCCGCTCTCGGCCAGGCCATCGAGCTGGGGGGCGCGCCGCACGCCAAGGACGTGGCCGTCCTCGCCGTCTACTTCGTACTGTTCACCGGTGCGGCCGCCTGGCTGTACCGCAAGGACTCCCTGAAGGCGTGAGACCCGTGGCGCTGACGCAGTCGCATACGCAGCCGGCGGACGACGCGAGCCGGATCGGCATGGCGCCGGAGAACACCCGCCACAAGGTGGTCAAGGGCCTGTGGATCGGCGTGTGGCTCTTCTACCTCAGCGCCCCCGTCACCGACCTCGTCAGCGGCGGACACAGCACCGGGGCGCGGGTGATCGGCGCCCTGGGCCTGGTCGCCTTCGTCGGCTGGTACCTGGCCCTGGTCTTCCGCACCGCCCGACAGATGGCCGTACGGCGGGTCCTGTTCTCCCTGACCGTCCTCGCCGCCCAGGCCACGGTCCTGTCGCTGGCCCTGGGCCGCGAGTGGCTGGTGCTCTTCGTCTACGTGGCCATCTCCTCCGGAGCCGCCCTGCCGGGGGAGATCTCCCGCTGGACGGTCCCGGGCGCGACGGCGCTGCTGGCCGTGACGGCGTACGCGGTCCCCGGCGGCACCGCCTACCTGGCCGGGCTGCTCATCCCGGCCCTGATGGGCGGCTTCGCGATGGTCGGCATCCGCGCGATGATCCGTACCACCGTCGAACTCCGCCAGGCCCGGGCCACGGTGGCGCAGCTCGCCGCCAACGAGGAACGCCTCAGGATGGCCCGCGACCTGCACGACCTGCTGGGGCACTCGTTGTCGCTGATCACCCTCAAGAGCGAGCTGGCGGGCCGGATGCTGCCGGAGCACCCCGACCGGGCCGCGCAGCAGGTGGCCGACATCGAGCGGGTCAGCAGGCAGGCGCTGGTCGACGTGCGGGAGGCCGTGAGCGGATACCGCAGGCCGACCCTGCCCGGCGAACTGGCGGGCGCCCGCACGGCCCTGACGGCGGCCGGGATCGTCGCCGACCTGCCCACGGAGGCCGCGGACGCCGTCGAGGACCTGCCGGAGGAGATCGAATCGGCCCTGGCCTGGTCGCTGCGGGAGGCCGTGACGAACGTGGTCCGGCACAGCGGTGCCCGCCGCTGCACCGTCGTCCTGGACGTCTCACAGACCCTGGCGGGGCCCGTCGCGGAGCTGTCCGTCACCGACGACGGCGCGGGCGGTGGCGCGGGTGGCGCTCCCGCCGGCAACGGGCTGACCGGCCTGACGGAACGCCTGGAGGCGGTCGGCGGCACCCTGTCGGCCGGCCCGGCGGGGAAGACCGGCTTCCGCCTGCGGGCCAGGGTCCCCCTAGGATCCCCCTCATGACCGACACCGCGCCCATCCGGATCCTGTTGGCCGAGGACCAGTCGATGGTCCGAGAGGCGCTGGCCGCGCTGTTGGGGCTGGAGCCGGACATCGAGGTGCTGGCCCAGGTGGCGCGGGGGGACGAGGTCGTGGCGGCGGCGCGGACCCACGACGTGAACGTGGCCCTCCTCGACATCGAGATGCCGGGGATGACGGGCATCGAGGCGGCGGCGGCCCTCCGGATCGCCGAACCCTCGCTCAAGATCGTCATCCTGACCACCTTCGGCCGCCCCGGCTACCTCCGCGGCGCGATGGAGGCGGGCGCCTCCGCGTTCCTGGTCAAGGACGCCCCGGCCGCGCAGCTCGCGGACGCCGTCCGCAAGGTCCTGGCGGGTGAACGCGTCATCGACCCCACCCTCGCGGCGGCGGCCCTGGCGGAGGGCGCGAACCCGCTGACGGACCGCGAGCGGGAGGTGCTCCGGGCGGCGGAGTCCGGGGCGACCAACGCCGAACTGGCGGCCCGCCTGCACCTGTCCCAGGGCACGGTCCGCAACTACCTCTCGACGGCGATCCAAAAGCTCGCGTCCCGCAACCGCGCGGAGGCCATCCGCACGGCCCGCGAAAAAGGCTGGCTCTAGGCCGTCTCTTTCGGATCACGCCGGGCCCGGATCGTCCGGCACGGCACCTCGCGAAGAGACGGCCCAGCCCTGGCCCGGGCCCGGGCCAGAGCCCGGCGCCCGCCGTCACCGCCCCGCAGCCCCCCGCCCCGCCCGGCAGGGACACCGTGGCGGGGTCAGTTCAGGAGGGCTCGGGCCGAGACGGCCTCCGCGCGGATCCGGGCCGCCTCCCCGGTGTCGACGGCGTCCATGACCTCCGCGTAGCCCTCCATCTCGGCCGCCCCTTCCTGGAACGCGCCCCGCTCCACCAGCAGCCGCGCCCGCTCGTACCGCAGCGCCGCCGGGTGCGAGGGCAGCAGCAGTGCCAGGTCGAGCGTCCACAGCGCGACCGCGGAGTGCTCCGGCCGGGCGGCGGCCCACGCCCGGATGTTGTTCAGGATCCGCAGCACGACGTCCAGCGTCCGCGCCGGCGTCCTCGGTCCGGCCGCCAGCTCCGCCGGACCGGCCCCCAGTGAGGCCCCGCCCGCGAAGGGGTCCACCGTGACCCCCTCCTCGGGGTCGCCGAAGCCCACCACGAAGTGCCCCGGCAGCCCCAGCCCGTACACGGGCGCTCCGGCCCGCCGGGCCACCTCCATCCACACCACCGACAGCAGGATCGGCAGCCCCCGTCTGCGCCGCAGCACCTCGTGCAGCAGCGAGGACGACAGCCGGTCGTAGTCCGCCGGGGTCCCGTGGAAGCCCAGCCGGCCGCCGAGCAGCTCCGTCACGGCCGAGGCCCAGGCCCGCGCGCCCCGCAGTCCGTACGGGAGCATCCCCGCGAGCCGGTCCAGCTCGATCTGGGCCCAGTCCATGACCCGTTCGTCGTCGAGCGCCGGATCCGCCTCCGCCGCCAGCAACAGGCACAGCAGGGCCAGGTCCGGCCGCTCCGAGCGGGCCTCCGCGGCGAACTGCGCCCGCGACGCCGCGCTCACGGCCGCCCCGCCCGGAAGTGGTGGTAGGCGTGGTGGGTGGCGAAGCCCATCGCGTCGTAGAGCGCCCGCGCCCCGTCGTTGTCCGTCTCCACCTGGAGCCAGGCCGCCGAGGCCCCCTCCTCCAGCGCCCGCCGGGCCAGCGCGGTCATCACCGCCGTCGCGAGCCCCCGCCGACGCCGCTGCGGGTCCACCGTCACCGCGCCGAAGCCGGCCCAGCGGCCGTCCACCACGCACCGTCCGACCGCCCGGCCGCCGTCCAGCGAGGCGAACCACACCGACGGCCCCTCGACCAGCATCCGCCGGGCCAACCCGGGATCCTGGACCTTGCCGTAGCGGCCCAGCCACTCCTCGTCGGGCTCCCGGGTCAGCCGTACGCCCGACACCTCCGCGTCGATGTCCCCGATCGGGGCCAACGCCCCGATCCGGACCTCGGCCGAGACCTCGTTGACCCAGCCGCGCCGTTCCAGCTCCGCGCAGAGCGTCTCCTGCGTCCCCGCGGCGCCCGTGGCGGCCTGGACGTAGGCCGGGAGCCCGCGTTCCGCGTACCAGGAGGTCACCCGCGCGAGTGCTTCGTCCACGGGTATGCCGGGATCGCCGGCGGGGAGCACCGAGTTCGCCCGCCGGGTGAAGCCCTCCGCGGCGCGCAGCGTCCACTCGCCCAGCGGCTCGCTCTCCAGCGGCTGCCAGGCCCGCGCGGTGACCCGCGTCAGTTCCTCGAAGGAGGCGGCGGGGCCTCGTCGCCGGGCCGGCGCGGGCGGCACCGTCTTGCCCGCGACCAGCGTCGATTCCGGGATGTGGACGGAAGACCCGTCTCTGCGTGTGATCGTCAGCACACCCTCGGTCCAGGATGTGAGAACCCCTAGAGCGTCACTGAAGGACGGCTTGTGCCCCACCCCCGCGACCACCCGTCGTACGGAGACTCGTTTACCCACGTCAGCGTGGGTGATACGGATCTCCAGCAGCCCTCCGGCAGTGAATTCCACAGCTCTGTCCGCCCCTCCTGTTCGGATCGTGCCCGGGAACGGAGATACTAGGTGCGGGCATCGACGACGCCGCGCTCCCGCGCGAATGGAAAGCCCCACCGAGGAGGAACGAGAGCGTGACCTACGTCATCGCGGAGCCTTGTGTCGACGTCAAGGACAAGGCATGCATCGAAGAGTGCCCCGTCGACTGCATCTACGAGGGCCAGCGGTCCTTGTACATCCACCCGGACGAGTGTGTCGACTGCGGCGCCTGTGAGCCGGTCTGCCCGGTCGAGGCCATCTTCTACGAAGATGACACCCCGGAGGAGTGGAAGGACTACTACAAGGCGAACGTCGAGTTCTTCGACGAGCTCGGTTCGCCCGGTGGTGCCTCCAAGCTCGGTCTGATCGAGCGCGACCACCCCTTCGTCGCCGCACTGCCCGCCGGCATCAACGGCGACGAGCACTGACCGTTCACGGCAGACGCGCACTTCGGTCCCGTACGGCACTGCCGCGCGGGACCGAGTCGTTTCCCCGCACCGAAGAGAGAGCAGAGAGCACCGTGGCCGCAGTTTCCGACCGTCTCCCCACCTTCCCCTGGGACAAGCTGGAGCCGTACAAGGCGACCGCGGCGGCCCATGCGGACGGCATCGTCGACCTCTCCGTCGGCACCCCCGTGGACCCGGTGCCCCAGCTGATCCAGCGGGCCCTGATCGAGGCGGCCGACTCCCCGGGCTACCCGACGGTCTGGGGCACGCCCGCCCTGCGCGACGCCATCACCGGCTGGCTGCGCGGCCGCCTCGGCGCGAGCGCCGCCGGCCACCACAACGTGCTGCCCGTGGTCGGCTCCAAGGAACTCGTGGCCTGGCTCCCGACCCAACTGGGCCTGGGCGCCGGCGACAAGGTCGCCTACCCCCGCCTCGCCTACCCGACGTACGAGGTCGGCGCGCGCCTGTGCGGTGCCGAGGCCGTGGTCTACGACGACCCGACCACCCTCGACCCGACCGGCGTGAAGCTGCTCTGGCTCAACTCCCCGTCCAACCCCACCGGAAAGGTCCTCGCCAAGGAGGAGCTGATCCGGATCGTGGCCTGGGCGCGCGAGCACGGGATCCTGATCTTCAGCGACGAGTGCTACCTGGAGCTGGGCTGGGAGGCCGAGCCGGTCTCCGTCCTGCACGACGACGTCTGCGGCGGTTCCTACGAGGGCCTCGTGGCCGTCCACTCGCTCTCCAAGCGCTCCAACCTGGCGGGCTACCGGGCCGCGTTCATCGCCGGCGACGCCGAAGTCCTCGGCGAACTGCTCCAGATCCGCAAGCACGGCGGCATGATGACGGCCGCCCCCGTCCAGGCCGCCGTCGTGGCCGCCCTCGGCGACCACGAGCACGTCGAGGAGCAGCGCGCCCGCTACTCCGCCCGTCGTGACGCGCTGCGCGCGGCCCTGGAGGCGCACGGCTTCCGCGTGGAGCACAGCGAGGCCAGCCTCTACCTGTGGGTGACCCGCGACGAGCCCTGCTGGGACACCGTCGCCCACCTGGCCTCCCTCGGCATCCTGGTGGCACCGGGCGACTTCTACGGCGAGGCCGGGGCGAACTTCGTTCGCGTCGCCTTCACGGCCACCGACGAGCGGGTCGAAGCGGCCGTCAAGCGCCTGGGCTGATCCGCCCGGGCGGCGCGCGGCCCGCACGGGCCGGTTCGCCCGTGCGGGCCGGGTACGACAGCCCGAAGGGGCCGGGAGTTCGCGCTCCCGGCCCCTTCGGCGTGTCCGCGGCGGTCAGCCGCCCAGCGGCAGCCCGGCCAGGGGCAGGCTGCCCACCGGGAGCTGCCCGACGGGCAGGTCCTTGACGGGCAGGTCGTTCACCGGCAGGTCCTTGACGGGCAGGTCCTTCACGGGCAGCTGACCGGCGACCGGCAGACCGCCCAGCACCTGGCCCGCGCCACCCGCGACCTCGGCGGCGGGAGCGGCGGCCGGGAGGGCCTCGCCGGCGGCGCCCGCGGCGTCACCCGCGACCGAGGTGTCCGGTGCGGTGAGCGCGCCCAGCTGCGGCACGGACTCCAGGCCCGCGGCACTGGCCACGCCGGCCGCACCGACCACGGGAGCGGCACCGGCTGCGAGGAGCAGCGCGGTACGGGCGATCCGGCGGGTCAGGGGGAGGGACATGATGCTCCTAAGCGGTAGCGGCTGAGTACGCCGTGTACAACCGCCCCCGGGGTGGCCCGAGTTGCGGACGCCATAGGTAAAGGATCGGTAACGCATCGTTTAATCGGCTTCCGCGACAAGCCCACCGGAAGCCGTCCCCGCCCGCCCCGACCTGGCCTTCTGCCGGTCCGCGACACCCGGTCCCCGGCCCCCGGGCGCGAGCGCCCCCGACCCCCTCACGGGTGACGTCCCGTACGCGCGAACGAGGCCCCTGGAGCGGTCGGCCCGCGCCCTCAGCCGCCGAGGAAGATCCGCAGCTCGTCCGGCGCCGCCGCGTGCGGGTCCGCGCCCCCGCCGGAGGCGTCGGCGGCCGGCCGCCAGCGGCCGCCGTCCTGGCCCGCGACCCAGCCCGAGGCCCCGTACGACACCCGCGAGATCCCCAACTCCTGCGACCGGGCCACCGCCCAGTGCGCCATGGCCCGCACCCGCCGGGCCTCGGCCGTACCGCCGTCCCGCTTGAACCGCAGGCTGACCTCCGCGCCGGTCTTCGCACCGGCCTTCGCGCCGCTCTTCGCACCCGCGCCGCCGACGCCCCCGGTGCTCCGGGCCGCCGGCGTCGCCTCCTTGCCGAAGGCGCGCACCAGCTCCGCCGAGACCCGCTCCGCGCTGCCGGGCGCGGGGACCGGGCCCGAGCAGGACAGCGTGGCCCGCGCCCCGACCTCGCCGAAGGACGCCGTCAGGACCGTCGCGTCCGGCTCGTGCTTCGCGTAGGCCTGCGGGAAACCGCTGAGCTGCACCCGCTGCGCCGCGACCGTCAGCGGCAGCCGGGTGTAGCCCTTGATCTCCGCCAGCCGGTCGTAGAAGATCCCCGCCGAGTACACCGGGTCCATGATCTGCTCCGGGGTGCCCCACCCCTGCGAGGGCCGCTGCTGGAACAGGCCCAGCGAGTCCCGGTCCCCGTGGTCGAGGTTGCGCAGCGCCGACTCCTGCATCGCCGTGGCCAAGGCGATCGTCACGGCCCGGTCCGGGAGTCCCTTGGAGATCCCGACCGCGGCTATCGTCGCCGCGTTCGAGGCCTGCTCCGGGGTCATCGTGTAGGTCCGGACGGCGCCGCCCGCCTCCGTGGTGCCGGCCGTGCAGGACGGGGGCCCACCGCCCGTGCTGTCCCTCTGCACCGCGAAGTACCCGATCACCGCGAGCAGGACGGCCAGCCCCAGGGCGGCGCGCAGCGGGCGGCGACGACGGGGGCGGATGCGATCGGTCTCGGACACGCGGCCCACCGTACTTGAGGCATATGACGCGTCCATCGGCCGGACGGACACGGGTGCGAACCCTCCCGGGCGTTAGGGTCGGGCCATGCCCGAATCCGAGCTGGACCTCACCATGGACGCTGCCGAGCTGACCGCCCGGCTCGTCGACATCCCTTCCGTGAGCGGCGACGAGAAGGTACTCGCCGACCTCGTGGAGAACGCGCTGCGCGGCCTCCCGCACCTCACCGTGGACCGCTTCGGCAACAACGTCGTCGCCCGCACGCACCTCGGCCGCGCCGAGCGCGTCGTGCTCGCCGGTCACCTCGACACGGTGCCGATCGCCGACAACGTCCCGTCCCGCCTGGACGAGAACGACGTCCTGTGGGGCTGCGGCACGACGGACATGAAGTCCGGCGTCGCCGTACAACTGCGCATCGCCGCCACGGTCCCCGAGCCCAACCGCGACCTCACCTTCGTCTTCTACGACCAGGAAGAGGTCGCCGCCGACCTCAACGGCCTCGGCAAGGTCGCCGAGGCCCACCCCGACTGGCTGACCGGCGACTTCGCCGTCCTCCTCGAACCCTCCAACGCCGAGGTCGAGGGCGGCTGCCAGGGCACCCTGCGCGTCCTGCTGCGCACCTCCGGCGAGCGCGCCCACTCCGCGCGCAGCTGGATGGGCTCCAACGCCATCCACACCGCCGGCCCCATCCTGGCCAAGCTGGCCGCCTACGTACCGCGCCGGCCGGTCATCGACGGCCTGGAGTTCCACGAGGGCCTCAGCGCCGTGCGCATCGAGGGCGGCGTCGCCAACAACGTCATCCCGGACGCCTGCACGGTGACCGTGAACTTCCGCTACGCCCCCGACCGCAGCCCGAACGAGGCGATCGCCCACGTGCGGGAGGTGTTCGCGGACTGCGACATCTCCGAGTTCGTGATCGACGACTCCTCGCCCGGCGCCCTGCCCGGCCTCGGCCACCCGGCGGCGGCCGCCTTCATGGAGGCCGTCGGAGGACACGCCATGCCGAAGTTCGGCTGGACGGACGTCTCGCGCTTCAGCGCGTTGGGCGTTCCGGCGGTCAACTACGGTCCGGGCGACGCGCTGCTGGCCCACAAGGTCGACGAACGCGTCGAGACGAAGGCGATCCTGCACTGCGAGGAACGACTCCGCGCCTGGCTGACCTCCTGAATTCCGCTTGTCGTCACCTTTGTGCGCCTAACCTGATCCAACGATCAGCAGGAGGGAGCACATCATGGGCAACCCCACCAACCCCCAAGGTTCCGCTCGTCGTCGGCCCGAGGAGCAGCAGCTCGGGCCGGTGCTGAGGAGGCGGGGCCAGGTGCAGGCGGGCAGTACGACGGACCAGCGGCTGCTGGACTCGGACGGCCCCTCCGAGTGGGTGCACACCGATCCCTGGCGGGTCCTGCGCATCCAGTCGGAGTTCATCGAGGGCTTCGGCACGCTCGCGGAGCTGCCGCCGGCGATCAGCGTGTTCGGCTCGGCCCGCACCCCGGTGGACTCGCCGGAGTACGAGGCCGGCGTACGGATCGGGCACGCCCTCGTGGACGCCGGCTTCGCCGTCATCACCGGCGGCGGTCCGGGCGCGATGGAGGCCGCCAACAAGGGGGCCCGCGAGGCCAACGGCATCTCGGTCGGCCTCGGCATCGAGCTGCCCTTCGAACAGGGGCTCAACCAGCACGTCGACCTCGGCCTGAACTTCCGGTACTTCTTCGTCCGCAAGACGATGTTCGTGAAGTACAGCCAGGGCTTCGTGGTGCTGCCGGGCGGTCTCGGCACGCTGGACGAGATGTTCGAGGCGCTGACCCTGGTGCAGACCCAGAAGATCACCCGCTTCCCGATCGTGCTGTTCGGCACGGAGTACTGGAGCGGCCTGATCGACTGGCTGCGCAACACGGTGATCGCCCAGGGCAAGGCCTCGGAGAAGGACCTCTACCTGTTCCACGTCACGGACGACGTGGACGAGGCCATCGCGCTGGTGACCAAGGAAGTCGGCAAGTAGCCGCCCCGGCCCGGGCCTCACGGCCCGGGCCCCGTCCGGTCGGCTCCGGGCTCAGGCGAGCCCGCGGCGGGCGACCGCCGGGGGCCGGTGCCCCTGGATCGCCCGGACCATCTCCAGGACCTGCCGGGTCTCCGCGACCTCGTGGACCCGGTAGACCTGCGCGCCGAGCCAGGCCGAGACGGCCGTGGTCGCCAGGGTGCCGAGCAGTCGCTCCTTGACCGGCTTGTCCAGGGTCTCGCCGACGAAGTCCTTGTTCGACAGCGAGACCAGCACCGGCCAGCCGGTGTCGGTCATCTCGGCCAGCCGACGGGTGGCCTCCAGGGAGTGGCGGGTGTTCTTCCCGAAGTCGTGACCCGGGTCGATCAGGATCGACTCCCGCGGCACGCCCAGGGCCGCCGCCCGCTCCGCCAACCCGACCGTGACGCGCAGGATGTCCTCCATCACGTCCTCGTACGAGGTCCGGTGCGGCCGGGTCCGCGGCTCGACGCCGCCCGCGTGGGTGCAGACGATCCCCGCCCCGTACCGCGCGGCGACCTCCGCCAGCTTGGGGTCCACCCCGCCCCAGGCGTCGTTCAGCACGTCCGCCCCGGCCTCGCAGACGGCCTCGCCGACCTCGTGCCGCCAGGTGTCCACGCTGATCACCACGTCCGGGTGGCGGCGCCGGACCTCGGCCACGAAGCCGACCGTGCGCCGGGCCTCCTCGGCGGCGTCCACGTGTTCGCCGGGGCCCGCCTTGACCCCGCCGATGTCGATGACGGCGGCGCCCTCGGCCACCGCCTGCTCCACCCGGTCCAGCGCGGGCTCGTCGCGGAAGGTCGCGCCCTGGTCGTAGAAGGAGTCCGGCGTCCGGTTCACGATGGCCATGATCACCGGCTCGTGGGTGTCGAACTCGCGCCTGCCCAGTCGCAGCATCCTGCTCTTTCCTCCTTCGGCGACCCGCTCGCCTCGTCTGCGACCTTAACCTGGTGGCCGGAGTCTCTCAGGGGAGTTGATCGTGTTCTGGTTCTTGCTGATCGCGCTGGTCGTGGTCGTGGCCGCGGTCACCCTCGCGGTGGTCGGCGGAGGCGAGCGGGCCGTGTTGCCCGAGGCCGAGCCCGACCGGGTCGCCGACGCGCTGCCGGAGAGCCGGCCGGTCGTACGGGCGGACATCGACGCCCTGCGGCTCCCGTTGGCGCCGCGCGGCTACCGGATGGCCGAGGTGGACGACGTACTGGACCGCCTCGCCGCCGAACTGGCCGAACGGGACGCGCGGATCGCGGAACTGACGGCCGCCGCCGCTCCGCGGAGCGAGGCCCACGGCGCCGGTGCCGACGCGGTCGACCTCACCAAGGAGGAGCGATGAGCGAGGGCGGGCTGCTGGCCGGTCCGGACGGCGCCCTGCGCTGTCCGTGGGGGCTGTCCACCGAGGACTACGTCGCCTACCACGACACCGAATGGGGCAGGACCGTCCACGGGGACGACGCCCTCTACGAACGGCTCTGCCTGGAGGCGTTCCAGTCGGGGCTGTCGTGGCTGACGATCCTGCGCCGGCGCGAGGGCTTCCGCACGGCCTTCGCCGGCTTCGAGATCGCGGCGGTCGCCCGCTTCGGTCCCGAGGACGTGGCGCGCCTCCTCGCCGACGAGGGGATCATCCGCAACCGGGCCAAGATCGAGGCCACCCTCGCCAACGCGAAGGAGCTGGCCGGGTGGAAGCCGGGGGAGCTGGACGCGCTGATCTGGTCCCACGCGCCCGAGGAGCCGGGGCGGGCCCCGAAGCTCACCGGGGAGGTCCCGGCCGTCACCCCGGAGTCCACGGCCCTGGCCAAGGCCCTCAAGAAGGCCGGCATCCGCTTCGTCGGCCCCACCACGGCCTACGCCCTCATGCAGGCCTGCGGCCTGGTCAACGACCACCTCGCGGGGTGCCTGTCCCGCGAGGCGTAGGCCGTCGGTCGTCTTACGGGGTCTCAGCGCCCCAGGTACTGCGGCGGGCTCTTCGCCAGGAAGGCCTTGACGGCGATGGAGTGGTCCTCGGAGGCCCCCGCGCGGGCCTGGAGGAGGTCCTCCCGCTCCAGTGCCTCGGAGAGCGTGTGGGAGGCCCCGTAGGCCAGGGACTCCTTCAGGGCCGCGTACGCGACCGTCGGGCCGGCCGCCAGGGCGCGGGCCACGGACTCCGCCTCGGCGTGCAGGGACTCCGCCGGCACCAGACGGTTGGCGATGCCCAGCTCGAACGCCTCCGCCGCCTTCACCGAACGGGGGAAGAGCAACAGGTCGGACGCGCGGGAGGCGCCGATCAGGCGGGGGAGGGTCCAGGACACGCCCGAGTCGGCGGTCAGGGCCACCCCGGCGAAGGAGGTGTTGAAGGACGCCGTCTGCGCCACCACCCGGAAGTCCGCCGCCAGCGCGAATCCGAACCCGGCCCCGGCCGCGACCCCGTTCACCCCCGCCACGACGGGCTTGGGCATCTCGGTGAGGGCCCGCACGATCGGGTTGTAGTGCTCCGCGACGGTGCTCATCGTCAGGGAGGAGCCGTGCTCCCGGTCCGCCGCCAGGTTCCCGATGTGCTCCTTGAGGTCCTGGCCCACGCAGAAGGCCCGCGTCCCGGCCGCCGTGAGCAGCACCGCCCGTACCGCGGTGTCCTCGGCCGCCGCCCGGACCGCGTCGCGCAGGGCGACCTTGGCCTCGGTGTTCATGGCGTTCATCGCGTCGGGCCGGTTGATCGTGATGGTGGCGAGTCCGTCGGTGACTTCGTAGAGCACGCTGTCGGCCATGGCGGGGGTCCCCCTTCGTCGCGGGCTTGGCTACCGGCCGGTACCGGCCGGTCCGGGTGCCAGCATGGCGGACGGGGACGGGGCCCGACATGTGATGTGCGTCAAACAATCGGGGTGCCCGGGACCGGGAGCAGCGGCGAAGTATCGCAGGCGGATCCCCGAAATGAGTGGTTTTGGTCGAGCGCGTTGCGCAAGCGTTCTCATCCGATGTTGGTCATCGGGTCCTGACATGCGGGATAATGGCCGGGAAGCAATGTGTTCGATGCCGGGTACTAGGCGCCTGAACGGGGCCGTCGGCTGACGATGAACCGGTTTCAGGAAGGGGAACGAGCATGGCGGCCATGAAGCCGCGGACGGGCGACGGCCCGCTCGAGGTCACCAAGGAGGGGCGGGGCATCGTCATGCGCGTACCGCTCGAGGGCGGCGGTCGGCTCGTCGTCGAGCTGACTCCGGACGAGGCGGACGCCTTGGGTGACGCCCTCAAGAAGGTCGTCGGCTGAAGCGTCGGCACCATCTGATCTCTGCACCGCCCCGACCGCTCCGGCAGTCGGGGCGGTGTTGTGTTTCCCGCGCCGACACGCCGCGCCGACACGCCGCGCCGGGCCCCGAGGGCCGGGCGGGACGTTGACGACATGGCCTAGCGGCGGACCGCGCAGAGGAGGCCGTCGCCGACCGGGAGCAGGGCGGCTTCCAGCGCCGGGCTCTCGCGGACGCTGCGCAGCAGCTCGCGGACCCGGATGACCTCCACCGGCTGGGCGGCGGAGTCCACCGTACGGCCGTCGGAGAAGACTCCCTCGAAGCACACCAACCCGCCCGGCCGAAGCAGGCGCAACGATTCCGCGAGGTAGTCGAGGGACTCGGCGGGGTCCCCGTCGCAGAAGACGAGGTCGTAGCCGCCGTCGGCGAGCCTCGGCAGTACGTCCAGGGCCCGGCCGGGGATGAAGCGGGCGCGGTTCCCGGCGAAGCCGGCCGCGCGGAAGGCCTGGCGGGCGAAGGCCTGCCGGTCGGCCTCGGGATCCACCGTGGTCAGGACGCCGTCGGCGCGCATCCCGTGGAGCAGGTGGATGCCGGAGACCCCGGTTCCGGTGCCGATCTCGGCGACCGCCTTGGCGTCCGCGATGGCGGCCAGGAGGCGCAGCGCGGCCCCGGTGCCGGGGGAGACGGACCGTAGTCCCGCTTCCCTGGACCGGTCGCGGGCCCATCGCAGAGCGTCGTCCTCGGCGACAAACGCGTCGGCGAACGCCCAGCTCGTCTGCCGGTTGCCGCTAATGACCCTCTCCTGTCCCCATAGTTGGCGCAACGGTGACTGTATCCGCTGACGTCGGGAACCCGCAGATGGGACCGGGCGTTGGGAGGGGTAGAGGCGGGATAGAGGGGACGGCACCGGGCAGATCGTCGGCCCGGGACCAAGGTCCCGGGCAAAGTTACTGCAAAAATGCTTATCCAGAGCTGACGGGAGGGGTGGTTATGGTAGGGGCTCCGCTGGACACCACCAGAGCCGACAGGGGAGGTGCGGCTGCGCCTGTGGATCGTGGAGGTGTGCTGAGACGCCTCTTCTGGTCGGCCGGTGAGCCGAAATCCGTGACCGACACCGCTGACCGTTTCCACACCGCCACCACCGCAACCACCGCGACCTTTGCCGCCGATGCGGGCTCGCAGGCGTGGACCCCTCCCACGTGGGAGGAGATCGTCAGCACGCACAGCGCGCGTGTCTACCGTCTCGCCTACCGTCTGACGGGCAACCAGCACGACGCCGAGGACCTGACGCAGGAAGTCTTCGTCCGTGTCTTCCGCTCGTTGTCCACGTACACGCCCGGCACCTTCGAGGGCTGGCTGCACCGCATCACCACCAACCTGTTCCTGGACATGGTCCGCCGCAAGCAGCGGATCCGCTTCGACGCGCTCGCCGACGACGCCGCCGAGCGGCTGCCGAGCCGCGAGCCGTCCCCCCAGCAGGTGCTCCACGACACCCACTTCGACGCGGACGTCCAGCAGGCGCTGGACACCCTCGCGCCCGAGTTCCGGGCCGCCGTGGTGCTGTGTGACATCGAGGGCCTGTCCTACGAGGAGATCGCCGCCACGCTGGGGGTGAAGCTCGGGACCGTCCGCAGCCGCATCCACCGCGGCCGCTCGCACCTGCGCAAGGCGCTCAAGCACCGTTCCCCCGAGGCGCGCAAGCAGCAGCGCGCGCTGGCGGGCGTGTCGGTGGGTGCCCCCGGCGCCGGGGGAGAGGGCGGAGCCGAGTGAGCGGAGTCAGTCCGTCCCCCGCCGAACAACACCTGGGCGACCGCCTCGCCGCCCTGGTGGACGGGGAGCTGAAGCACGACGCCCGCGAGCGGGTGCTGGCGCACCTGGCGACCTGCGCCAAGTGCAAGGCCGAGGCCGATGCCCAGCGGCGCCTGAAAGCCCTCTTCGTGGAGAGCGCCCCGCCCCCGCTCTCCGCAGGGCTCCTGGCCCGGCTCCAGGGCCTGCCAGGGGCCGGTCCCGAGGGCCCCTCGGGTCCCTCCGGCGGAGGTCCCGGCCGTCCGCTCGGTTCCGGGGCTCCGGGTGTCGATCCCTTCGCCTCCTTCGGCTACGCCGTCCCGGCCTCCCCGCGCGAGGGGTTCCCCATCCACGAGGTGGGCCGCCCCAGACGCCGTTTCGCCTTCGTCGCAGCCGGCGCGGTGTCCCTGGCCGCGATCGCGCTCGGCGGCTCGCTGCCGCTCGACACGATCGAGCCCAACGCCCGGGGCGACGCCCCCGCGGCCCGGCCCGGACCGTCCCTGCCGTTGTCCGACGCGGTCGTGCGCGACCGGATGCCCAGCCCGGGCGGAGTGCCCACGCTGGCTCCCGGCGGCGGCTTCCCGACGGCCGTCACCTCCGCCCCGGCCACGGCGCGGCCGGTCTCGCTGTCCCGCTGACCCCACCGGGGCCACGGGCTGGGGACCCGGGCCTCCGCGAGGCCCGGGTACCTGATTGAATTCGCGGCAGATGCGCCGCCCCGCGGCGCGACAGGCCCGCGGGGGAGCGCCGATGTCCGACAGCCAGCAGAGCGATCCGGCGCCCACCTGGTGGAGCCGCCCGGCCGATCCCGCCGCGGGCGCGGACGCGGGGCGGGCCGAACCCTCCGCCGTCACCCAGGCCCCGCCCCCGGCGATCCCCGCGCAGGGCGGCCCGAGTGACGCCCCCGCGGCGCCCGATGCCGCCGGCGCCCCCGTGACCCACGCCGCCCCCGGACCGCGCTACGACCCCTGGGCCGAGGTCCCGCTGCACGTCGCCGACCAGGGCCGGCCGGTCCGCGGCGGCCCAGGCCTCGTGAAGGTGCTGGCCTTCGCCACCGCCGTCGCCCTCCTCGCGGGCGGCATCGGCGGCTTCCTCGGGATCGTGGTCGAGCGCCGCAGCAGTACCCGCCTGGAGCTGCCGCAGGCGGCGGCGGACACCCGCGGCCGGGCCCCGGACAGCGTGGCCGGCATCGCCGCGACGGCCCTGCCCGGCGTGGTCACCCTGCACGTCAGCGGGAGCGGCGGCGGCGGCACCGGAACGGGCTTCGTGCTGGACGGCGAGGGACACATCCTCACCAACAACCACGTGGTCGCCGGGGCCAAGGACATCACGGTCACCTTCAGCACGGGCGAGAGCGTGGCGGCGACCCTCGTCGGCCGCGACGGCGGCTACGACCTGGCCGTCGTCAAGGTGGAGGGGGTCCGGGGCCTGCGCCCGCTGTCCCTGGGCAACTCCGAGAACGTCCGCGTCGGCGACCCGGTGGTGGCCATCGGGGCCCCGTTCGACCTCTCCAACACCGTCACCGCCGGCATCATCAGCGCCACCGGTCGCCCCATCACGGCGGGCGGCGACAAGGGCGACGGCAGCGACGTCAGCTACGTGGACGCGCTACAGACCGATGCCCCGATCAACCCGGGCAACTCCGGCGGCCCGCTCCTGGACGCGCAGGCCCACGTCATCGGCATCAACAGTGCGATCCGGGGCGCGGACAAGGGCGAGGACGACTCCGAGGGCGACCGCCAGAGCGGCAGCATCGGCCTGGGCTTCGCCATCCCGGTGAATCAGGGCAAGCGGGTCGCCGAGGAACTGATCCGCACCGGCCACGCCACCCACCCCGTCATCGGCGTCACCCTCGACATGCAGTACCAGGGGGACGGGGCCCGCGTGGACGCCAAGGGCGAGGCCGGCAAGCCCTCCGTGGTGTCCGGCGGCCCGGGCGCCCGCGCCGGGATCAAGCCCGACGACGTGATCACGAAGGTGGACGGGGTCCGCGTGCACGGGGGCGACGAGCTGATCATCAAGATCCGTGCGCACCGCCCCGGCGACCACCTCGCCCTGACCGTGCTCCGTGACGGAAAGGAGCGCACGCTGGACGTGGTGCTCGGTTCCGCGGACGCTTCCTGACACGAATGCGGCATGACGCCCGGGTGAATCCGCGAAAGGGTCACCACCGGCGTAGGGCAGCCCGGGCATCGCCGGGTACCGTTGGCCTGGCCCGAAGTGGAGAGAGCCGAGGAGCGGCAAGGTGTTCAACGACATAGGCGCACTCGAACTGGTCACGATCGTGGTGCTCGCCATCCTCATCTTCGGGCCGGACAAGCTGCCCAAGGTCATCCAGGACGTCAGCAACGTGATCCGCAAGATCCGGTCGTTCTCGGACAGTGCCAAGCAGGACATCCGCTCCGAACTGGGTCCGGAATTCAAGGACTTCGAGTTCGAGGACCTCAACCCGAAGACCTTCATCCGCAAGCAGCTGACGGAGAACGAGGACCTCAAGGACATCCGCAGCAGCTTCGACCTCCGCAAGGAACTGAGCGACGTCACGGACGCCGTGAACAGCAGCGAGGCCGCGGACGCCCCGGCCACCGGAGTCTCCTCCGCCACGCCCGTCGCCACGCCCGCCGCGACGGCCGGTCCCGACCTCGTGAAGAGGCCCGACGTACCGGCCCCGCAGCCCCGTGCGCCCTTCGACGCCGACGCCACCTGAGCCACGGCCTGCCCGGCGATCCCGAGCCGGATGGCTATCCTCTCCATCTGTCCGGACGCAGGACGCCCGAGGGAGGGGGTCCCCCCAGCGAGACCGAGGGGGAGTCCGTTCCGGACCCCACGGAACGAGAGGCCGCTTCACATGGAGACCACGAGCAGCAGCCGGGTAGGCGCGCAGCCGGCCGAAGCCCCCGCCGCAGCGTCCCCGCAGACCGAGCAGACCGAGCAGTCGCCCCCGGAGGGCGCCGCACCCGTCCCGGCCGCCCGCCGCGCGGCCGAGGGGTTCCTGGCCGCCGACTTCCCCTGGTACGGGCTGGACGGGGCGTTCACCGGCCCCCGACGGCTGATGCAGGTCGGCACCGGCGCCGACGGCACCGTGGAGCACGGCTCCACCGGCCACGGCGACGAGCCGTCCGTCCGGGGTGAGATCGTCACCGGGGAGAAGGAGCGCTTCGCGGTGGTGGTCACCGTCGCCGCCCACCCCAACCGTCGCAGCGGTGACGGCACCGGCGTCCTGGAGGCCACCTCGGTCTCCTCGGCGGCCTGGCTGGCGGGTTCGGGCCTGTTGGCGTACAGCTGGCCCCAGCAGATGGACCACGCGCTGCGCGACGACTGGCTCGATCAGCAGATCGAGGCCGCCTGGGAGTTGGCCGACGACCTGGCCGGCCCGGACTGGTCCACGCTGTCGCTGCCCGTGGACGGGGAGCCGACGCCCTTCCACTACCGCGAGTCGGAGTTCGGCTGGGTCCTCGCCGGCTCCACCCGGGGCGGCGTCCACCTGGGCGCGTACGGACGGGGCATGAGCGCCTACGGGCTCGGCTTCGCCGTCATCGGCGACCTCGGCACCTACGAGTAGCCCGACGCCCCCGGGTGCCCCCGGCGCCACGCCCCCCACGCGCGAAGGCACCGCCGGGATACCCGACGGTGCCTTCGCGCGTGTCCGTGCCCGCCGGCAGGGGCCGGGGGCCCGCTCAGAACTTGTTGCGCGGGGTGATCCCCAGCGACATGCCCGACAGACCGCGCGCGCGGCCGCCCAGCTTGCCCGCGATGGCGCGCAGCGCGGCGCCCGCCGGAGACTCCGGGTCGGACAGGACCACGGGCGTGCCGTCGTCGCCGCCCTCGCGCAGCCGTACGTCGATCGGAATGGTGCCGAGCACCGGCACCGAGGCGCCGACCGTCTTGGTCAGGCCGTCGGCGACGCGCTGGCCGCCGCCCGAGCCGAACACGTCCACCATCTCGTCACAGTGCGGACAGGGCAGGCCCGACATGTTCTCGACCACGCCGACGATCTTCTGGTGGGTCTGCACCGCGATCGACCCGGCCCGCTCGGCGACCTCGGCGGCCGCCTGCTGCGGGGTGGTCACCACGAGGATCTCGGCATTCGGCACCAGCTGCGCCACCGAGATCGCGATGTCACCGGTGCCCGGCGGCAGGTCGAGCAGCAGGACGTCCAGGTCGCCCCAGTACACGTCCGCCAGGAACTGCTGGAGCGCCCGGTGGAGCATCGGACCGCGCCACACCACCGGGGCGTTGCCCGGGGTGAACATGCCGATGGAGATGACCTTCACGCCGTGCGCGGACGGCGGCATGATCATGTTCTCGACCTGGGTGGGACGGCCCTCGACGCCGAGCATCCGCGGGACGCTGTGCCCGTAGATGTCCGCGTCGACCACGCCGACCTTGAGCCCGTCGGCCGCCATCGCCGCCGCCAGGTTGACTGTGACGGAGGACTTGCCGACGCCGCCCTTGCCGGAGGCGACCGCGTAGACGCGGGTCAGCGAGCCGGGCTGGGCGAAGGGCACCTCGCGTTCGGCGGTGCCGCCGCGCAGGGTCGCCGCCAGGTCCTTGCGCTGCTCGTCGCTCATCACGTCCAGGGTGACGGAGACGGAGGTGACGCCGGCGACGCCCTCCACGGCCTCGGTGACGTTCTTGGTGATCGTCTCGCGCATGGGGCATCCCGACACCGTCAGGAAGACCGTGACGGCCACGGCGCCGCCCTCGCCGATTTCCACCGATTTCACCATGCCGAGTTCGGTGATCGGGCGGTGGATCTCGGGGTCGTTCACCGTCGACAGCGCGTCCAGGATCGCGTCCTGCTCGGGCGCGGCGGCGTCGGCGGCAGAGCTTGTGTCGGTAGCCATGCCCCGATGGTACGGCTCGGTGGCTCGCCGCAGGAAAGCCCGTCAGCGGTCGCCTTCGTCACTTTCGCCGGGGAAGAGGCGCCGCTCGTCCATCTCCTTGATCAGGTCCTGGAACTCGGACCGGATCCAGTCGCGCGTGGCGACCTCGCCCAGGCCCATCCGCAGGGCCGCGATCTCCCGGGTCAGGTACTCGGTGTCCGCGATGGACCGCTCGTTCTGCTTGCGGTCCTGCTCCAGGTTGACGCGGTCCCGGTCGTCCTGCCGGTTCTGCGCGAGCAGGATCAGCGGCGCGGCGTAGGAGGCCTGGAGGGACAGCATCAGCGTCAGGAAGATGAACGGGTACTGGTCGAAGCGCAGGTGGTCCGGGGCGAAGATGTTCCACAGCACCCAGGCGATGATGACGATCGTCATCCAGACGATGAACCGGCCCGTGCCCAGGAAGCGCGCGACCTTCTCCGAGAGCCGCCCGAAGGCCTCCGGGTCGTACTCGGGCAGCAGTCGGCGCCGGGCCGGCCGCGGCTGGTCCAGCCGGACGCGCGAACGCGACGCCGCGCCCGCTCCCGAGGGCCCGCCGGGCTTCCCCCGGTCGGAGGAGCGCTCCGGCCGCTCGTTGCGCAGCCGTTCCGCCGTCTCCTCCAGCCGGTCCGAGAGCCCCTCACGGGCATGGTCGCGCCGCTCCCGGCGTCGCTCGCGCGCCGCGTCCCCGCGGCCCCGCTCAGTGGCCACGCACGGCCTCCTCGGAGTGGAAGTCCGTCTCCCGCCAGTCGTCCGGCAGCAGGTGGTCCAGTACGTCGTCGACCGTGACCGCGCCGAGCAGCGAGCCGCTCTCGTCCACGACCGGCACCGCGACCATGTTGTAGGCGGCCAGGTAGCCGGTCACCACCGGCAGCGAGGCGTCCGGCCGCAGCGGCGGCAGGTCGGTGTCCACGATCGAGCTGACCAGGGTGAAGGGGGGATCGCGCAGCAGCCGTTGGAAGTGCACCGTCCCCAGGTACTTGCCCGTGGGGGTCTCGTCCGGCGGCCGGCACACGTACACCTGCGCCGCCAGGGCCGGCGACAGGTCCGACTGGCGTACGCGGGCCAGCGCGTCGGCGACCGTGGCGTCCGGGCGGAGCACGATCGGCTCGGTGGTCATCAGACCGCCCGCGGTGTTCTCCTCGTAGGACATCAGGCGCCGCACGTCGGCCGCGTCGTCGGGCTGCATCAGCGTCAGCAGCCGTTCCTTCTCCTCCTCGGGCAGCTCGGAGAGCAGGTCGGCCGCGTCGTCCGGGTCCATCGCCTCCAGGACGTCCGCGGCGCGCTCCTCCTTGAGCTTGCCGAGGATCTCCACCTGGTCGTCCTCGGGAAGCTCCTCCAGCACGTCCGCGAGGCGGTCGTCGTCGAGGGCGTTGGCCACCTCGGCGCGCCGCTTGGGCGTCAGGTGGTGCAGGACGTTGGCGAGGTCGGCGGGGCGCATCGTCTCGAAGGTCGCCACCAGGTTCTCGGCGCCCTGCCCGTTCTCCTCCAGCGAGAAGCCGGTCACCGCCGACCACTCCACCGTCAGGGTCTCGCCGCGCCGGCGCAGCGCCCCGCCCTTGCCCTTGCGCACGAAGATCCGGTCGATCTCCCAGTCGCGGCGGGCCGGGAGCTGCTGGATGGCCACGTCGAGGACGGTGACCTCCTGGTCGTCCGTGACCAGGCGCACCCGCCGGTCCAGCAGTTCGCCGAGGATCAGCCGCTCGGTGGGCCGCTGCTCGAAGCGCCGCATGTTGACGACCCCGGTGGTGATGACCTGTCCGGACTCCACGCCCGTCACCCGGGTCATGGGCAGGAAGATCCGGCGCCGGCTGACGACCTCGACCACCAGGCCCAGCAGACGGGGCGGCCGGCCGCCGACGCGCAGCATCGCGACGAGGTCGCGGACGCGGCCGACCTGGTCGCCGTTGGGGTCGAAGACGGGCACACCCGACAGATGCGAGACGAAGATCCGCGGGGCGCCTGCAGCCATCCGAGCGCCTCCTGGAGCGTTCCTCACCGATCGTGCACACGTCGTGCACCGGTTCTGCCGAGCCTCAGGCTAGCCCGTGGCGGGGCCGAGCGTCCTGGTGGGGCCGTCCGCCCGGGGGTCCCGGAGGGGCGCCACCAGGGGCGGGTACGCTGCCTGCTGCCGCCGACCACCGACGAGAGGCCCTCGCCCGTGACCGCCTACACCCCCGCCGTACGCCTGCGCCGGGCCGCCCTGATCGCCCTGTGCGCGGGTCTCGCCGTGGCAGCGACGGGCTGCGGCGGGACCGCGGAGGACCCCGACAAGGGGACGAACGGGGTCGGCAAGCTCGCCGCGGACAAGATCGAGAGCCAGGCGAAGGCGGCGGCGGGCGCGGCGAACTCCGTGCACCTGTCCGGGACCCTGGTCACCGGCGGCAAGACCTTCACCCTCGACATGCGGCTGAAGGGGGACGGCGGCTCCGGCGAGGTGAAGTCCCAGGCCGACACCTTCCAACTGCTGCGCGTCGGCGAACAGCTCTACCTGAAGGCCGACGCGGCCTTCTGGGGCAAGTCCGACTCGGCCGGCAAGCTCGGCGACAAGTACGTGAAGGTCCCTGAGGAAGACCCCTCCTACAAGCAGTTCCGCGGGTTCACCGACATGCACGTCCTGCTCGACGGGCTGCTCGGCCTCCAGGGCAAGCTCACCAAGGGCCCCTACACGAGCGTCGGCCACACCCGGGCGGTGCCGGTTTCGGCGGACGGGGGCAAGGGCGGCAAGCTCTCGGTGGCCCTGGTCGGCACCCCGTACCCGCTGTTGATGGAACGGGCGGGCGGCGCGGGCCGGGTGGAGCTGTCGGAGTGGGGCAAGACCTTCCCGCTGGAGGCGCCCGCGCAGGACCAGACCGTCGACATGGGCTCGCAGCTCCCGACCACGGGGGGCGGCGGCACCGGAACCGGGACGGGCTCGGGCACCGGCTCGGGCAGCGGTACGGGCTCGGGTACGAGTACGGGCGGCGGTACGGGTTCCGGCGCCGGCAGGAGCACGGGCACCGGTACGGACGTCGGCCCCTCCGCGTCCCCCTCCCCGTCGGCGAGCGCCACCGCCCCGGGCGCGAGCCCGAGCCCCTCGGCCGGGGGCTGAGCCGGAAGGGTCAGCGGGCCCGCTTCTTCCGCTTGAGCAGCAGCCTCGGCAGGGCCGCCGGGGCCGGCTCGCGGGTCAGCGCCGGGGAGGGCAGGGGCGCCGCGGCCAGGGAGCCCGACGGCAGCCCGTCCGCCACCGCGACCGGCTCCAGGCGCAGCAGCCGGCACTCCCGCGCCCACCGCTCGGTCATCCGCTCCGAGTCGGGGGCGTTCAGCCGCTTGCCCTTCAGCTCGGCCACCGCGGCCTCCCACGGCTCGCTGCCGGGCACGAGCTCGCGCACCGCCGCCGTCCAGGCGACCAGTCGACCGCCCTTGTCCTTGCTCCGTACGGTCACCTCGGCCGCCGACCCGTCGGCCAGTCCCGGGAAGGGCTGCTCGCCGGGACCGTCGCCGAGGACGTGCGCGGCGCCGTCCAGCCAGGCGTGCCACAGGGCCCGGTCGGCGCCCGTGCCGCGGACCCAGATCAGGCCGGACTTCTTGGAGGCCTCCTCGACGAGGGCCAGATCGAGCGTGCTGAGAGTCATGCGCACAGGGTAGCCACCCGTCCGAGGCCCCCCTTGGCGGTGTCCGGAGCCGGGCCGGAAGGGGACAGGATCCGAGGGGGAAGGTCTAGAGCCAGCCGTGGCGGCGCAGGGCCCGGTGGATGGTGAGGCAGGTGCCGACGATCGTGACCATCACCATCGGATAGCCGTACCGCCAGTGGAGTTCGGGCATGTGCTCGAAGTTCATCCCGTACACCCCGCAGATCATCGTGGGCACCGCGATGATCGCCGCCCAGGAGGTGATCTTGCGCATGTCCTCGTTCTGCGCGACGGTCGCCTGCGCCAGATTGGCCTGGAGGATCGAGTTCAGCAGTTCGTCGAAGCCGATGACCTGCTCGTGTACGCGGGCCAGGTGGTCGGCCACGTCGCGGAAGTACTTCTGGACGGCCGGGTCCACCAGGCGCATCGGCCGCTCGCTCAGCAGCTCCATCGGCCGCAGCAACGGGGACACCGCCCGCTTGAACTCCAGCACCTCGCGCTTGAGCTGGTAGATCCGCCCCGCGTCACCGCCCCGGCTGACCCCCTTGGCGGGAGCGGCGAAGACCTCGCTCTCCACCTCGTCGATGTCGTCCTGCACGGCCGCCGCCACCGCGATGTACCCGTCGACCACGTGGTCGGCGAGCGAGTGCAGTACCGCCGAGGGGCCGCGCGAGAGCAGCTCCGGATCGTCCTGGAGGCGGTGGCGCAGTCCCTTGAGGGAGCCCTGACCGCCGTGCCGGACCGTGATCACGAAGTCGGGGCCGGTGAAGCACATCACCTCGCCGGTCTCCACCACCTCGCTGGTGGCGGTGAGTTGGGCGTGCTCCACGTAGTGGATCGTCTTGAAGACGGTGAAGAGGGTGTCGTCGTAGCGCTCCAGCTTCGGCCGCTGGTGCGCGTGCACCGCGTCCTCCACGGCCAGCGGGTGCAGCCCGAACTCGGCGGCGATCCCGGCGAACTCGGCCTCGGTGGGCTCGTGCAGCCCGATCCAGGCGAAACCGCCGTCCTCGCGGACCCGTCGCATCGATTCGCGGGGCGACAGGCACCGCGGCCCCTGCACCCGCCGGCCGTCGCGGTACACGGCGCAGTCGACCACCGCGCTGCTCGCGGACGGATCGCGGGTGGTGTCGTAGCCGGGCTGCACGGGCGTGGACCGGCGCAGCGCGGGGCGGACGGCGGCACGGAGGTAGGGCAGCATCGCCATGGCAGGCTCCTTCGCGCGCACGGCTGCGGGCCGTACGGGTGGGAGGCCCTCGATCGGACACGGGCGGGCAGACCCGGGCGCCGTGGAGGGAAACAGGACGGGAGGACGAAGTTCCGCCGTCGCTCTTCTGCTGATCAGACGATCAAAGGGGGGCGGAGTCGCCCGGCACAGAAGCGGAAGAGCGATCGGTACTGCACGATCGACTTCGATCCATGGCAGCCCCACCTCCTCCGGCCGGTCCCCCGTGGGGGACGTCCTGTCGCCGGGGCCTCGAAACATGCTTCTGCACGCGGCCCCGACCAGCTGTCAACACTATCAGCCGACGGATGGTCAAGACCCGCCCTTTACCCGCCGGATACGAGTTCTATGCTCGCTCCATGGCAGAAATTCTGGCCCTTGTCGAAGCCCGGCTGCGCACCACGTTCGGCGAACCCGACGCCCGCGCCTCCGTCACCTTCCTGGGCACCGACCGCATCGAGGTACTCCGTTTCGCCGAGGGCGACCTCGTCCGGTACGCGACCCTCGGCATGTCCGCACACCCGATGACCGACCCGACGGCCGTGGTCGCCGACCCGGTGCGCGGACCGCGCGCCGAGCTGGTCCTGACCGTACGGGCCGGCCTCGCCCCCACCGACAAACTGCTGCGCCCGCTCGCGGTGCTGGCGGCCTCCCCGATGGTCGAGGGCCTGATCGTGGCCCCCGGAGCCTCCCTCGACGTGGGTGAACCGCTGTGGGACGGGGCCGCGTTCAGCACGGTTCTGGTCGCCGAGCCCGGGGGACTGGTCGAGGACCTGGAGCTGGACGAGCCCATGGACCCGGTCCGCTTCCTGCCCCTCCTGCCGATGACGGCGAACGAGGCCGCCTGGAAGCGGGTGCACGGGGCGCCGGCCCTCCAGGAACGCTGGCTCGCGCGCGGCACCGATCTGCGCGACCCTCTGCGTACGGCCGTCGCACTGGACTGAGCGGCGCCCCCTTGGGTACGGATGGCATCCGGACGGGTGATCGTGCCTTGACGGGGCGCCGGGCTGGGAGGAGCGTGCTTCCTATGAGGGGCGAACCGAGTTGCCCGAAGTGCGGTGGCCGGGTCCGCGCGCCCGGCCTTTTCGCCGACTCCTGGCAGTGCGCGGCACACGGCGCCGTCCACCCGCTACAGCCTGTCATCCCACCCAGCGTCGAAGGCCTCGGCGTGGTGGTCGGCCGGGCGAAGGTGCCGGTCTGGATGCCGTGGCCGCTGCCCGTGGGGTGGCTGTTCACCGGGGTCGTGTCCGCCGGCGACGACCGCACCGGGGGCCGCGCCACCGCCGTGGCCTGCTCGGGCCCCGGGCCGCTGGGCGGCATCGGCGAGCTGGTGTTGATCGCCGAGGAACTCGGCGTCGGCCTGGGCTCCCGCTTCGCGGGCATCGACAGCCCCGACCCGGGCCCGTACCTGAACGTCGCCGCCCCGCCCCACACCAAGGTCGTCGCGGCGGGGCGGCCGACGCCGCTGTGGCACGTCGCCGCCGCCCCCGACGACCGGGCCGTCTTCGCCGGGGAGGCGAGGGGGCTGTGGCTGTGGGCCATCGTCTGGCCGGAGCAGTCGGGGCTCCTGATGTACGACGAACTCGTCCTGACGGACCTCCGCGACGCGGGCTCCGAGGTCGAACTCCTGCCCTGCGGGGCGCTCAGCCCCCGCATATTGGGCTCCTGACGCGCCCCGTCGCGGACCCGGGACAGGCCGTGACCACGTACGGGACACGTAAGGGCCCGGTCGGGGCGGGGGTACCCTTGAGCGTCCCCCCGTACGTCCCGAACCCTGGAGCATGGCTGTGCGCATCGACCTGCACGCCCACTCCACGGCTTCCGACGGCACCGACACTCCCGCCGAGCTGGTGCGCAACGCCGCCGCCGGTGGGCTCGACGTGGTCGCGCTGACCGACCACGACACCGTCGGGGGATACGCCGAGGCCATCGCCGCGCTGCCGGCCGGGCTCACGCTCGTGACCGGCGCCGAGCTGTCCTGCCGGCTCGACGGGATCGGTCTGCACATGCTGGCCTACCTCTTCGACCCGCAGGAGCCGGAGCTGTTCCGCGAGCGCGAGCTGGTCCGCGACGACCGCACCCCCCGCGCCAAGGCGATGATCGGCAAGCTCCGCACGCTCGGCGTGGACGTCACCTGGGAGCAGGTCGCCCGGATCGCCGGCGACGGCTCCGTCGGGCGCCCGCACATCGCCACCGCCATGGTCGACCTCGGCGTCGTGCCGACCGTGTCCGACGCCTTCACCCCGGACTGGCTCGCCGACGGCGGCCGGGCCTACGCCGAGAAGCACGAGCTGAACCCCTTCGACGCCGTCCGCCTGGTCAAGGCGGCCGGCGGGGTCACGGTCTTCGCCCACCCCGGCGCCGCCAAGCGCGGAACCTGCGTCCCCGAGTCGGCGATCGCCGAACTCGCCGCCGCCGGCCTGGACGGCATCGAGGTCGACCACATGGACCACGACCCGGCGACCCGGGAGCACCTGCGCGGCCTGGCCGCCGACCTCGGGCTGCTGACGACCGGCTCCAGCGACTACCACGGCAGCCGCAAGACCTGCCGGCTCGGCGACTACACGACCGACCCCGAGATCTACGGCGAGATCACGCGCCGCGCGACCGGCGCCTTCCCCGTGCCCGGCGCCGGCGGAGACGTCCGCGCGTAAGCGCCGCTCCGCACCGTCTTCTCTTCTCCACACCCCTCTCCCGCAAGGCATCACTGTGTTCGACTTCGCCGTTTTCGGCTCCCTCTTCCTCACCCTGTTCGTGATCATGGATCCCCCGGGAATCACCCCGATCTTCCTCGCCCTGACCTCCGGTCGCGCCGCGAAGGTCCAGCGCCGCATGGCCTGGCAGGCCGTCTGCGTGGCCTTCGGCGTCATCGCCGTCTTCGGCATCTGCGGCCAGCAGATCCTGGACTACCTGCACGTCTCCGTCCCCGCGCTGATGATCGCGGGCGGTCTGCTGCTCCTGCTGATCGCGCTGGACCTGCTCACCGGCAAGACCGACGAGCCCAAGCAGACCAAGGACGTCAACGTCGCGCTCGTCCCGCTGGGCATGCCCCTGCTGGCCGGCCCCGGCGCGATCGTGTCCGTCATCCTGGCCGTGCAGAAGGCCGACGGCTTCGATGGGCAGCTCTCCGTGTGGTCGGCGATCATCGCCATGCACGTGGTGCTGTGGATCACCATGCGCTACTCGCTGGTGATCATCCGGGTCATCAAGGACGGCGGCGTCGTGCTCGTCACCCGGCTCGCGGGCATGATGCTCTCCGCCATCGCCGTCCAGCAGATCATCAACGGCGTGCTCCAGGTCGTCCACGGCGCCTGAGCCCGCACCGCCGGAGCCCGCCGGACCCCGCACATGCGAACGCCCCCGGACCGATTCGGTGCGGGGGCGTTTCGGGATGGTCAGGAGGTCGCGGTCTCGGCCGGTCGGATCAGAATGCGCTGGCCCACGGCTGCGGCCTGCTGCACGATCCGGTTGACGGAGGCCGCGTCCACGACGGTGCTGTCCACGGCGCTTCCGTCGACATCGTCCAGGCGCAGAATCTCGAAGCGCACGGCTTCTCCCTTCGTCGGTTTCTCCTTGCACAGGGTTAACGAAGCGCAAGGGGCAAACATTCCCTACGCTAAGGAAATTTTTTCACTACCTAACGACTAGCCTGCGGAGGATCCCCAGAAGGCGGCCAGTGCATGTGCCGTGACCTGCGGATTTTCCGCATTGGGGGAGTGCTCCGCGCCCTCCACCACTACCCGCTCGGCACCCAGGCGAACCGCCATCTCGTCCAGCAGCGGCACCGGCCACGCGTAGTCGACCTCGCCGGACAGCACCAGCTTCGGCAGCGGCACCGCCGCCAGCTCCGCCACCCGGTCCGGCTCGGAGATCAACGCGCGCCCGGTGGCGATCAACTGCTCCGGCACCGTGCGCAGCCAGCGCTCGCGCAGGAACTCCGTCAGCTCGGGGGAATCGGGCGCCGCGCCC
The DNA here is from genome assembly GCF_044741845.1 of Streptomyces sp. NPDC088097. Taxonomy (NCBI): domain Bacteria; kingdom Bacillati; phylum Actinomycetota; class Actinomycetes; order Kitasatosporales; family Streptomycetaceae; genus Streptomyces; species Streptomyces sp. NPDC088097. Next base: position 409,325 of record NZ_JBIUTJ010000001.1, on the reverse strand, counting down.
TCCTGCGGCGGGGCGTCCTGGGCCCGCATCGCCGCCCACACGGCCGGCATGTCCTCCCGCAGCGCCTCCAGCGCCGCCACCAGCAGCTTCGTACGGGCCTGCTGTTCCTCGGCGATGGCGGCGGGGCCGCTGCTCATCAGGGTGAGGGAGGCGAAGGGCGCGGGGTCGCGCAGGACGGCGGCGCGGGAGACCAGCCCGCCCAGGGAGTGCCCGACCAGGTGCAGTGGGCCACCGCCGAGCGCGGCGGCCTGCGCGAGGACGTCACGGGCCAGCTCCTCCAGGCCGTACGCGGCCTCCTCGCGCGGGCCGGGGCTCTCGTACTGTCCCCGGCCGTCCACCGCGACCACCCGGTAGCCGGCGAGGGAGAGGGGCTCCAGCAGGGCGACGAAGTCCTCCTTGCTGCCCGTGAACCCGGGGACCAACAGGGCGGTCCCGCGCACGGGCTCGCCGGCCTCGTGCACGGCGAAGGCGCCCCGGGCGGTGGCCAGGAGGCGGGCGCGGGCGGCGGGCGGCGGGGTGAGGCGCGGCGGCTTGCTCATGGCCCGAGGTTACCGGCCCGTACACCCGGGGACGAGGGATCGCGGGGAGGCGTCGCGGGGGGTACGCGAACGGCCCCGGCCCCCTCGAAAGGGGACCGGGGCCGCCGTACGGGCCTGCGGGGGCTACGCCTCCGGGGCGCTCTCCACGACCTTGCGGGCGCGGGTGCGACGCGCCTTGACCGGGGCCTCCTCGGCGACGGCAGCCGCCTCGACGGCGACCGGGGCGGCCTCGGCGACCTTGCGGGTCCGGGTGCGCTTCGGCTTCACGGGCGCCTCTTCGGCGACCGCGACCGCGATCGCGACCGGGGCCTCGACGACCGCGGCGGCGCGCGCCGGGGCGGCCTTGCGCGGGGCCCTGGTGCGGCGGGCGTTGACCGGCTCCACCAGCGGGGCCATCTGGAAGTCGGGCTCGTCCACGGCGGGCGCGACGATCCGGCGGGCGCGGCGCGGACGAACCGGGGCCTCCTCGACCACGGGAGCGGTCTCGACGACCACCGGGGCGGCCTCGGCGGCCTTGCGGGCGCGGGTGCGACGGGCCTTGACCGGAGCCTCCTCGGCCACGGCCGGAGCCGGGACCTCGACGACGACCGGAGCCACGACCGGAGCGGCGACGGCGACGGGAGCCTCGACCACGGCGGCCTCGGCCACCGCGGCGGAAGCGGCCACCCGGGTCCGGCGACGGCGCGGGCGGCGCGACTCCTCGGACTCGGTCACGGCGGGCGCGACCGGGGCCGCGAAGGCCGGAGCCTCGACGGCCGAAGCCACGACGGCGGCCACGGCCTCGGTACCCACGCCCTCGGCGTCGGACTCCGAGCCGCCGCGGGTGCGGCGACGCTGGCGCGGCGTACGGGTGCGGGCGGGACGCTCCTCGGTCACCACCGGGGCGGCGGCGGGGCCGCGGCCACCACGGCCACCACGCCCACCGGTCTCGCCCAGGTCTTCGAGGTTCTCGGCCTTCAGGCCGGCCCGGGTGCGCTCACCGCGGGGCAGGATGCCCTTGGTGCCGGCCGGGATGTTCATTTCCTCGTACAGGTGCGGAGACGTGGAGTACGTCTCGACCGGGTCGTGGAAGTCCAGCTCCAGCGCCTTGTTGATCAGCTGCCAGCGCGGGATGTCGTCCCAGTCGACCAGGGTGACGGCGATGCCCTTCTTGCCCGCGCGGCCGGTGCGGCCCACGCGGTGCAGGAAGGTCTTCTCGTCTTCCGGCGTCTGGTAGTTGATGACGTGGGTCACGCCCTCGACGTCGATGCCGCGCGCGGCGACGTCGGTGCACACCAGCACGTCGACCTTGCCGTTGCGGAAGGCGCGCAGGGCCTGCTCGCGGGCGCCCTGGCCCAGGTCGCCGTGGACGGCGCCCGAGGCGAAGCCGCGCTTCTCCAGCTGCTCGGCGATATCGGCCGCCGTGCGCTTGGTGCGGCAGAAGATCATGGCGAGGCCACGGCCCTCGGCCTGGAGGATGCGGGAGACCAGCTCCGGCTTGTCCATGTTGTGCGCACGGAAGACGTGCTGCTTGGTGTTGGCGACGGTCGCGCCCTCACCGTCCTCGGAGACGGCGCGGATGTGCGTCGGCTGCGTCATGTACCGGCGGGCGAGGCCGATGACCGCGCCCGGCATGGTCGCCGAGAACAGCATCGTCTGTCGCTTCGGCGGCAGGTAGCTCATGATCCGCTCGACGTCCGGCAGGAAGCCCAGGTCGAGCATCTCGTCGGCCTCGTCCAGGACGAGGGCGCGGACGTGCGACAGGTCGAGCTTCTTCTGGCCGGCCAGGTCGAGCAGGCGCCCCGGGGTGCCGACGATGATGTCGACGCCCTTCTTGAGCGCCTCGACCTGCGGCTCGTACGCGCGGCCGCCGTATATGGCGAGGACGCGGACGTTGCGGACCTTGCCCGCGGTGAGGAGGTCGTTGGTGACCTGGGTGCACAGCTCGCGGGTGGGAACCACCACGAGGGCCTGCGGGGCGTCCGTCAGCTGGTCGGGGCGGGCGCGGCCGGCCTCGACGTCGGCGGGGACGGTGACGCGCTCCAGCAGGGGGAGGCCGAAGCCCAGCGTCTTGCCGGTGCCGGTCTTGGCCTGGCCGATGACGTCCGTGCCGGAAAGGGCGACGGGGAGGGTCATCTCCTGGATCGGGAAGGGGGACACGATGCCGACGGCCTCAAGGGCCTCGGCCGTCTCGGGATAGATCCCGAGGTCTCGGAACGTAGTCAGGGTGCTGCCTCTTCTGTGAGACGCGGCGCGAGGCGGCGAGGGGGGTCGTACCGTGCCGGGCTTGCTGTACTGCTACGTACATACGAAGCTGCGCGGGACCACTAGCCTTCGCTCAAGCGCTTCTGCCGCTGAGGGGGCCCCTCGTGCGGAGGCGGTACGCATGGACGTACGCACCGCACCGAGGGCGGTCGGGGTGGAGCCGATCGGGCCACCGACCGGGCATCCTCATTCGGACGGCCCGCCGAGTATTCGGCAGGCGCATTACCACTGTACCCCGGAATCGCGCAGGTGTGTCGGGTGAATTCACCAGGTAGGCGCGTTTAGGTGGACTGAGCAGGTGGTTCGTGCTGCCATGGGGCGGGCTATTGTGCGGAGCATGTCGACCGTAGAAAACGCATCTCCCGCCGACGAGAACGCCCCCGTCGAGGCGCAGGGCATCGCGGCCCAGGACTGGGAAACCGCCTCGGCCTCGCCGCAGTACCGGGCCGCCGTCGTGGACCTGCTCGGAGCGCTGGCGTACGGAGAGCTCGCGGCCTTCGAGCGCCTCGCCGAGGACGCGAAGCTCGCGCCCACCCTCGGGGACAAGGCCGAACTGGCGAAGATGGCCTCCGCCGAATTCCACCACTTCGAGCGGCTGCGCGACCGGCTGTCGGCGATCGACACCGAGCCGACCGCCGCGATGGAGCCCTTCGCCAAGGGCGTGGACGACTTCCATCGTCAGACCGCTCCGTCGGACTGGCTGGAGGGCCTGGTCAAGGCGTACGTGGGCGACTCCATCGCCAGCGACTTCTACCGCGAGGTCGCCACCCACCTGGACACCGACACCCGCGAACTGGTCGTCGGCGTCCTCGACGACACCGGCCACGGCGGTTTCGCCGTGGAGAAGGTCCGGGCCGCGATCGAGGCCGACCCGCGCGTCGGCGGGCGGCTCGCGCTGTGGGCCCGCCGCCTGATGGGCGAGGCGCTGTCGCAGGCGCAGCGCGTGGTCGCCGAGCGCGACGCGCTCTCCACCATGCTGGTGGGTGGGGTGGACGGGATGGCGGCCGGCTTCGACCTGGCGGCCGTCGGCGAGATGTTCACCCGGATCACGAAGGCGCACACCAAGCGGATGGCGGCCCTGGGGCTCGCCGCGTAACGCGCGGTCGGGCGGGGTGGGGACACCCCGCCCCTCACCGTCGGGGGTCAGCCCCGGGACGGGAGCGAAAACGGAGGGCGGCGCGGGCTCCTGCCCGAGCCGTTCGCCGGCCGCAGCAGCAGCGAGAGCACCACGGCCGCCACGCCCAGCCCGCCCAACAAGGTCGCGGCGAGGGTGTTGTGGCCGGGCCCCAGCGCGGTGTGCGTCAGGTACGCGCCGAACAGGGCCCCCGAGACTCCGCTGACCAGCACCGTTCTGGTGGACGGCAGTCGCTTGGCGAGTACCCGGACCGCCGCGCCCGCCAGGGCGAGGCCCAGCAGACCGGCACCGAACGCCTCCATCAGCAGCATCAGACGACTCCCATGCGAGTGGGCAAACCGGGTCACTGCGGTCCTACCCGAAGCGGAACCAACGGAAACGGCCCGGCGGAAGCATCCGCCGGGCCGTTCCCACATGGTTCTTCCGGTGCCTCAGATTGCTCCGAAACCGACCTTGCGACCGCTCGGCTCGCCCAGGTCGACGTACGACAGGCGATCGGACGGCACCAGGACCTTGCGGCCCTTGACGTCGGTCAGGCTCAGCAGCGGCGACGTGCCGGACAGCGCGGCGGTGACGACGCTCTCCAGCTCCTCGGCGCTCAGGTCGCTCTCCAGCACGATCTCCCGGGGTGCGTGCTGCACGCCGATCTTGACCTCCACGGCTTTGTCCCTCCGACGGTCCGGTTCGCGCGATCAGCCGCGCCGTACCCGGTCCACATTAGCCCGGTGAGGGGACCGATCGGCTCGCCGCGGACATGCTGGCAGCGAACACCGGCCGGTCAGACCTCCGTCGGAGGGCGTCAGGCCTCCGAGCCGTGCAGCGGGAAACCGGCGATGCCGCGCCAGGCCAGGGAGGTCAGCAGGTCTACCGCCGTGTTCCGGGGCACCGGGCTCGAAGTGGACAGCCAGTACCGCGCCACGACCTGCGAGACCCCGCCCAGGCCCACGGCGAGCAGCATCGACTCGTCCTTCGACAGGCCGGTGTCCTCGGCGATGACGTCCGAGATCGCCTCCGCGCACTGGAGCGAGACCCGGTCGACGCGCTCGCGCACGGCGGGCTCGTTGGTCAGGTCGGATTCGAAGACCAGCCGGAAGGCGCCGCCCTCGTCCTCCACGTACGCGAAGTAGGCGTCCATCGTCGCGGCCACGCGCAGCTTGTTGTCGGTCGTCGACCCCAGCGCGGTGCGCACGGCGCTCAGCAGGGACTCGCAGTGCTGGTCCAGCAGGGCGAGGTAGAGGTCCAGCTTGCCGGGGAAGTGCTGGTAGAGCACCGGCTTGCTGACTCCGGCGCGTTCGGCGATGTCGTCCATCGCGGCGGCGTGGTAGCCCTGCGCGACGAACACTTCCTGGGCCGCGCCCAGGAGCTGGTTGCGCCGGGCCCGGCGCGGCAGTCGCGTGCCCCGCGGTCGCGCCGCTTCGGTCTGCTCGATGGCTGTCACGCCGCCTCCCACTTTCACTTAGAACACAGTGCGCCATGCGCCGCGCCGCCATCGTACTTTTCGGTAACCGGATCTGGTGGGTTCAAGCCGAGTTTTCTCGCGCTACGGACCCGCACGAGGCGCTGGTCAGCGGTAGTCCTCCTCGTCGAGGGGGACCACGCGGGCCTGGTCGGCGGCATCGGCGTCGTCGGCCTCGCCCGGCTCCAGAGTGGCGGCGGGTCCGTCCTCCTCCGGTCGGAGGTCGGTCCGTTGCTCCACGGCGTCCGCTTCCGGCGCCTCCGCGTCGAGGTCCTCCTCGATCCGGTCGCGGAAGGTTTCCGGCTCCGCTGGGTCGACCGTCATCGCGCTCCCCTCGCCTTCGCTCGTCGTGCCTGTGAGCCGTCCTGCCCTATGAGCCTAGGAGGATCGAGGGTGCGCCGCCAGACGGTCTTGTGACCGCCAACACAAGCGAAGTCCGGAGGGTCGGCGTGATCGTCTCGTAACATTGGCCCATGTCTTCGACGGAGCTGCCGGGTGTGCGGTCCACGGCCGAGCCGACCTCCCCGGTGGGAGCGGCCCGGGTGGCCGAAGGAGAGCGGCTGCGCACGGTCCGGCTGCCGGGCCTGGAGTTGAACGTACGTTTCCGGCCGGCCGCGGGGGAGGGTCTGCCGCCCGCGCTGTTCGTGCACGGGCTCGGCGGCTCCTCCCAGAACTGGTCCGCCCTGATGGAGTTGCTGGCCGACGGGGTCGACGGCGAGGCGATCGACCTGCCCGGCTTCGGCTGGTCCCTGCCGCCCGAGGACCGGGACTACTCCATCAGCGGGCTCGCCCGCGCCGTGATCCGTCACCTCGACGCCGCCGGGCGCGGCCCCGTCCACCTGTTCGGCAACTCCCTGGGCGGCGCGGTCTCCACGCGGGTCGCCGCCGTGCGGCCCGACCTCGTACGGACCCTGACGCTGGTCTCGCCCGCCCTGCCGGAGCTGCGCGTGCAGCGCTCGGCGGTGCCCACCGCGCTGCTCGCGGTACCGGGCGCGGCCGCCCTCTTCGGGCGCCTGAGCCGGGGTCTGACGGCGGAACAGCGCACCCGGGGGGTGACGGCGCTCTGCTACGGCGACCCCACACGGGTGACGCCCGAGGGATTCCTGGGAGCCGTCGAGGAGATGGAACGGCGGATGAACCTGCCGTACTTCTGGGAGGCACTGAGCCTTTCCTCCCGGGGGATCGTCGACGCCTACACCCTCGGTGGGCAGCACGGACTGTGGCGCCAGGCGCGAAGGGTGCTCGCGCCGACCCTGTTGGTCTACGGTGGCCGGGACCAATTGGTGTCGTACCGTATGGCGCGCAAGGCCGCCTCGGCCTTCGGCGGTTCGAGGCTGCTGTGTCTGCCCGAGGCGGGACACGTGGCGATGATGGAGTACCCCGAGGTGGTCGCGACCGCCTTCCGGGAACTGCTGCGCGACTGCGCGGCCGAGCGGCGCACGGAGCGTCACACCGAGCGGGACACCGAAGACGGCAAGGGCTGAGGACCGTGGGACGACATAGTCGCAAGGACCCTGCCCCGACCCGTTCGGAGCAGGGTCCGCCGCCGGGGCGGCCGCAGGCGTACGCGGGCCACGAGGACCGGGGCGACTTCGAGGCCTTCGGGGGCCCCCGACCGTACGAGGATCCGCAGGGTCGGCGCACCACCGCCGAACCCACCGTCATCCACCAGGGGTACGTCCCCCCGGTCCGCCCGGCCCCCGTCGGGGCGCGGCCCGGCGGGCACCCCGAGCAGTACGAGACCGGCGGCGCCTGGGGCGCGGGGCCGGGGCCGGCGTCCGGCCAGGTGTACGGGGACTGGCGCGGGACCCCCGGGGCGGCCTCCCTCGCGACCGCGACGCAGGCCCCGCGGGCCACGCCCCGCCGGGACACCGAGACCCCCGCCTTCGGGACCCCCGCGGTTGGTTTCCCGCAGGTCTTCGCGGCGCCCGCGCCGGAGCCCCTGACCTCCACCGGCTCCCACCGCCGGGTCCCCGCGCCGCGTCCCGCCGAGAGCGCCGAGGCCGTGGGCGCCGACGCCGCGGGCGTGGAGCCCGCCGAGCCCGAGGACGCCGACGCCGAACGGCCCGTCACCGGCCGCGGCTCGAAGTTCCGTACGTACACCGGAATGGCCGCCGCGGCCGTGACCACCGTGCTTGCCGTGGTCGTCGCCGGGCAGGTGGCCACCGAGCACGACCTGGTCGCCGGCTCGCTCTCCGCCGGGGACGACGGCGCCGACCGCTCGACGAGGGGGCGCAACGACGCCTCCCGTTCGGACGTCCGTCCCATCCCGCAGGCCCCCGAAGCCGCCGCGCCCGCGCAGCCGTTGACCTTCGAGCAGCAGATGGAGAAGCAGCTGCCGATCGACGCCAAGCTCAGCGGGCCGGGCACCTTCGACACCGTGCCCGGGGTCGCCAAGGCGCCCGGCAAGGGCAAGGTGGTGCGCTACCGCGTCGACGTGGAGCAGGGGCTCGGCATGGACCCCGCGCTGTTCGCCGAGGCCGTACAGCGCACCCTCAACGACCCGCGCAGCTGGTCCCACGGCGACGCCATGACCTTCGAGCGGGTACCGGCCGGCGAGGTCGACTTCGCCATCACCCTGGCCAGTCCCGGGACCACCGGCGTGTGGTGCGCGAAGTCCGGTCTGGACACCACCGTCGACAACGTCTCCTGCGACTCCGCCTCCACCGAGCGCGTGATGATCAACGCCTTCCGCTGGGGGCAGGGCTCGCCGACCTACGGCGCGGACCAGATGTTCGCCTACCGCCAGATGCTGATCAACCACGAGGTCGGGCACCGGCTCGGCCACGGCCACGTGAGCTGCCAGACGCCCGGCGCGCTCGCGCCGATCATGCAGCAGCAGACGAAGTCGCTCGACATCGACAACATTCACTGCCGCCCCAACCCCTGGGTGTTTCCCGGCAATTGACAGCAGCGGTCGCGAGGTGGCCGGTTCCCTCGTTGACAGGTGTCCGATCATCGGTCATTGTTCTCCGCATGTCGCACCGCCACACCACCGCCGCGAGCGCCGCCATAGAGCTGGCGCTCCTCGGTGTGGCCGCGCACAGCGTGGCCGACATCCTGTGTCGCTGACGCCTGCCTGAGCGCGCGACTCCCTCCCCTTTCGGACCGTTTCGCCGCGCCCGGGTGTTTCCTGCCCGCGGGCGCGGCCCTTTTTCTTTTCGGCGCGGATCGAACCACGTCGACCTGTGAACACCGCCCCTCGCGTGGCCCCTTCCGTATTTCCCTTCACGCCGAGAGGTCCCCCTTTCCCATGCCTTCCGCCGGTTCCGTCCGTCAGTCCCTCATATCGCGCCGCGTGGCCGCGGTCGCCGTCAGCCTCGTACTGGCCGGGGGAGCCGCGGCGTGCGGGCCCGAGGACGGCTCGGACAAGGCCTCCGCCGGCGACGGGTCGAGCGCCCCCGGCTCCGCTCCGCGGGCCGGCGGCACCCTGACCGTCCTGAACAACGAGCCGCAGAGCGACTTCGACCCCGCGCGCCTCTACACCTCGGGCGGCGGCAACGTCCCCAGCCTCGTCTTCCGCACGCTGACCACCCGCAATCGCGAGAGCGGACCCGAGGGCGCCAAGGTCGTCCCCGACCTGGCCACCGACCTCGGCAAGCCCAACGCCGACGCCACCGAGTGGACGTACACCCTCAAGGACGGGCTGAAGTACGAGGACGGCTCCCCGATCACCACCGCCGACATCAAGTACGGCATCGAGCGGTCCTTCGCCGCCGAGCTGTCGGGCGGCGCCCCCTACCTGCGGGACTGGCTGGTCGGCGGGGAGACCTACGAGGGTCCGTACAAGGACGGCGGCAAGGGGCTCGACTCCATCGTGGTCCCGGACGCGAAGACGATCGTCTTCAAGCTCCGCAAGCCCGAGGGCGAGTTCCCCTTCGTCGCCACCCAGACCCAGTTCGCTCCCGTCCCCAAGGCCAAGGACACCGGCGTCAAGTACGAGGAACACCCGGTCTCCTCCGGCCCGTACAAGGTCACCAAGAACACCGGCGACGGCGAGACCCTGCTGCTGGAGCGCAACGAGCACTGGGACCCGAAGACCGACCAGGAGCGCAAGGCCTACCCGGACCGGATCGACGTCCGCTCCGGCCTCGACGCGGCCGTCATCAACCAGCGCCTGTCCACCAGCTCCGGCCCCGACGCCGCCGCCGTCACCACCGACACCAACCTCGGCCCCGCCGAACTCGCCCAGATCGGCTCGAACAAGGAGCTGGAGGCGCGCGTGGGCACCGGCCACTTCGGTTACGTCAACTACCTGGCCTTCAACCCGAAGGTCGCCCCCTTCGACAACCCGAAGGTCCGCCAGGCCATCTCCTATGCGATCAACCGCACCAGCGTCGTCAACGCGGCCGGCGGCTCCGCCCTCGCCGAGCCGGCCACCACCTTCCTGCCCGAGCGCGAGGCCTTCGGCTTCACCGCCTACGACCACTTCCCGGCGGGCAAGACCGGCAACCCGGCCAAGGCGAAGGAACTGCTCAAGGAGGCGGGCTTCCCCGACGGCGTCACCGTCACCCTGACCCACTCCAACGCCCAGAACCGCCAGACCAGCCCCGAGATCGCCACCGCCGTGCAGCAGGCCCTCGCCGCCGCCGGGATCACCGTCAAGCTGGAGGGCCTGGAGACCAACGCCTTCAACGAGAAGCGTTGGGACACCAAGAACACCCCCGGTTTCTTCCTCTCCCGCTGGGGCGCCGACTGGCCGTCCGGCGGCCCCTTCCTCGCGCCGATCTTCGACGGCCGGCAGATCGTCACCAACGGCTCCAACTACAACCACGCCCAGCTCGACGACGCGGCCGTGAACACCGAGATCGACGAGATCGCCAAGCTCACCGACCTCGCCGCGGCGGGCAAGCGCTGGGGCGCCCTCGACAAGAAGATCGGCGAGCAGGCCCTGGACGTGCCGCTCTTCCACCCCGTCTACAAGCGTCTCGTCGGCAAGGACGTCAAGAACGTCGTCATCAGCGACTGGACCGGCGTCCTCGACATCTCGCAGGTCTCCGTCAAGTGAGCGTCCTGCTGAACGGGCCGACGCCCGCGGTCGGGGCCCCCGCCCCGACCGCGGGCGTCGGCCGCCAGGTCCTGCGACGGCTGCGCGGACGTCCGTCCGCCGTGGCCGCCGCCGGGGTCCTGGCCCTCCTCGTCCTCCTCGCCCTGACCGCACCGTTGTTCGCGCACCTCACCGGGCAGGACCCGAACGCCTACCACGACGAGTTGGTGGACTCCGCCCGCGGCGGGGTGCCGATCGGCTCCTTCGGCGGGATCTCCGCCGACCACTGGCTCGGCGTCGAACCGGGCAACGGCCGCGACCTCTTCACCCGGCTCCTGTACGGGGCGCGGATCTCGCTGCTCGTGGCCCTCGGCGCCACCGTCGTCCAGGTCCTCATCGGGATCGCCGCCGGACTCGCCGCGGCCCTCGGCAACCGCTTCGTCGGCCGTTTCGTCGGCGGGGTCACCGACGTGATGATCGCCCTGCCCATGCTGGTCCTCGCCATCGCGCTGACCGCCGTCGTCCCGCCCGACTTCCCGCGCCCGCTGCTGCTGATCCTCGTCCTCGGGCTCCTCGGCTGGGGCTCCACCGCCCGCGTGGTGCGCGCCCAGACCCTCGCCCTGCGCGGCCTGGACTTCGTCGAGGCCGCCCGGCTCGCGGGCAACGGCACGCTGCGCGTCGCCCGCCGCGAACTGCTGCCCTCGCTGGCCGCGCCCGTCATCACCTACGCCGCGATCATGGTCCCGTCCAACATCGTCGGAGAGGCCTCCCTCTCCTTCCTCGGCGTCGGCGTGAAGCCGCCCACCCCGTCCTGGGGGCAGATGCTGTCCAGCGCGCAGACCTGGTTCCGCGCCGACCCCACCTACGTCCTGCTCCCCGCCGGGCTGCTCTTCGCCACCGTGCTGGCCTTCACCGTCCTCGGCGACGCCGTCCGCACGGCCCTCGACCCGCGCGAGGGCTCGCGCCTGCGGGTCGGCACCAGAAAGGAGCGCAAGGCGTGACCCGCTTCGTGCTCAAACGCCTCGCCGGGGCGGTGCTCGTCCTGCTCGCCCTGTCCGTCGCCGTCTACGCCCTCTTCTACGTGGCGCCCGGCGACCCCGCCCGCCTCGCCTGCGGGGAGCGCTGCAACCCGGCGCAGATCGCCCAGGTCCGCGAACAGCTCGGGCTGGGCGACTCCGTGGTCGTGCAGTACCTGCGCTTCCTCCAGGGCGTCCTGGTCGGCCGCGACTACTCCGGCGGCGCCGGGCTGGTGCTGCGCTGCGACGCACCCTGCCTCGGCTTCTCCTACCAGAACGACCGCCAGGTCACCGAACTGCTCCTGGAGAGGCTGCCCGCCACCGTCTCGCTGGCGCTCGGCGCCCTGGTGATCTGGCTCGTCCTCGGCGTCGGCACCGGACTGCTGTCCGCGCTGCGCCGCGGCGGGCTCACCGAGCGGGCCCTGACCGTCGTGACCCTCGCGGCCACCGGCACCCCCGTCTTCATCCTCGGACTGCTGCTCCTCATGGCCGTCTGCGCCTACCTCCAGTGGCTGCCCTTCCCGACGTACGTGCCGTTCACCGCGGACCCCGAACAGTGGGCCTGGAACCTGCTGCTGCCCTGGGTCACGCTCGGCTTCTTCGAGAGCGCCAAGTACGCCCGGATCACCCGCAGTTCCACCCTGGAGACCCTGGCCGAGGACCACATCCGCACCTTCCGCGCCTACGGGGTGGGCGAGCGGGCGCTCGTCACCCGGCACGCGGTGCGCGGCGCCGTCGCGCCCGTGATCGCCCTCAGCGCCGTGGACTTCGGCACCATGATCGGCGGAGCCGTGCTGACCGAGTCCCTCTTCGGCATCCCCGGCCTCGGCAAGACCCTCATCGACGGGGTCCGGGTCGTGGACCTGCCCGTCGTCGTGGGCGTGGTCCTCGCCATCGGCGCCGCCGTGGTGCTCGCCGGAGCCGTCGCCGACCTGCTCTACGCCGTGGCCGACCGAAGGGTGACCCTCGCATGAGCGACCTGCTGGTGGAGGTCACCGACCTCGCGGTCGAGTTCCCGGTCGGCGCGGCGGGGGAGTACGTGCGCGCCGTGGACGGGATCTCCTTCACCCTCGTGGCCGGGCGCGCCCTCGGCCTCGTCGGCGCGTCCGGGAGCGGCAAGTCCACCGTGGCCGCCGCCCTCCTGGGGCTCCACCGGGGCACCGGCGCCCGGCTCGCCGGTTCCGTCCTGGTCGACGGCACCGACGTGGCCGCCGCCACCCCGGCCCGGCTGCGCGCACTGCGCGGCGGGACGGCCGCGATGGTCTTCCAGGACCCGCTCAGCTCCCTCGACCCGTACCTCGCCGTCGGCGACCAGATCGCCGAGGTCCACCGGATCCACACCGCCGCCTCCCGCCGGGCCGCCCGGGCCCGCGCCGTCGAGGTGCTCGACCGGGTGGGCCTCCCCGACGCGGCACGCCGCTCCCGGTCCCGACCGCACGAGTTCAGCGGCGGCATGCGCCAACGCGCCCTGATCGCGATGGCGTTGGCCTGCGAGCCGAAGCTCCTGATCGCCGACGAGCCCACCACCGCCCTCGACGTCACCGTCCAGGCGCAGATCCTCGACCTGCTGCACGGACTGCGCGAGGAGCGCGGCCTCGGGCTGCTGCTGGTCACGCACGACGTGGGCGTGGCGGCGGAGAGCGTGGACGAGCTGCTCGTCATGCGGGACGGCGCCGCCGTGGAGCGGGGCCCCGTCGCCGAGGTGCTCGCGCGCCCCTCGGCCCCCTACACCCGCGAGCTGCTCGCCGCCGTCCCCCGGCTGGACGGGCCGCGCGCGGTCCGCGTACCGGCGGCCCGGACGGTTCGGACGGTTCGGGCCGACGGGGTCGACGGGCTCCCGCCGCCGCCCGTCGTCGAGGCCTTCGCCCTGCGGAAGGGCTTCGGGCGGGGCCGGCGCCGGGTCGAGGCCGTGGACGGGGTCTCCCTCGCCGTGCGCCCCGGGGAGACCCTGGGGATCGTCGGGGAGAGCGGCAGCGGCAAGAGCACCCTCGGCCGGATGCTCGTCGGGCTGCTGGAGCCCGACTCGGGGCAGGTGCACCGGGCCGGGGTCGAGGTCGCCGGCATCCGCCCCGGCGCCCAGATGGTCTTCCAGGACCCGGTGGCCTCCCTCAACCCGCGCCGCTCCGTCGGCGAGTCCATCGCCGACCCGCTGCGCGCCGCCGGATGGCGCGACGGGGCCGCCGTACGGGCCCGGGTCGGGGAACTCCTCACCCGGGTCGGCCTGGAGGCCGGCCACTACGACCGCTATCCGCACGAGTTCAGCGGCGGCCAGCGCCAGCGCGTCGGCATCGCCCGCGCCCTGGCGCCCGAACCCCGGCTGATCGTCTGCGACGAACCGGTCTCCGCGCTCGACGTCACCACCCAGGCACAGGTCGTCGCCCTGCTGGCAGAACTCCGGCGGGAGCTGGGCCTCGCGCTCGTCTTCATCGCGCACGACCTCGCGGTGGTCCGGCAGGTCAGCGACCGGGTGGCCGTCATGCGCGGCGGCCTGATCGTCGAGCAGGGGCCCGTGGACGAGGTCTACGGCAACCCCACCCACGCCTACACCCGCCGGCTGCTGCACGCCGTCCCGGCACTGGACCCGGCGCTCGCCGCCGGCCGCCGGTCCGCCCGACGGGAGGTCTTCGCGTAGCGACCGCGCGGGCCGGTGCGCGGAGGCCGGTGGGCGGAGGCCCGGGGACGCGCGGGCGCCCCCCTTTCTAGCGTGCTCGAACGCGAACCGTACGGGAAAGTTACGACTCTTCACCCCTTCCGGTGGCGCGACGGACAACCGTCCGTCGCGCCACCGGCGCATCCGCTTGAGTTCTGTCGCGGCGGGTCGCCGGACCGACGGTGACCGCCTGAACGGGATCGGGGGTGCCACTCGTGCGGATCGGACTGGTCACTGAAGGTGGTTATCCGTATGCGGCGGGAGAGGCCAGGCTGTGGTGCGACCGGCTCGTGCGCGGTCTCCCGCAGCACGAGTTCGAGCTCTACGCGCTGAGCCGCAGCGCCGAACAGGAGGAGCGGGGCCGCGTCCCGCTCCCGCGGCACGTCACCCGGGTGCGGACCGCCCCCTTGTGGGCCCCCGCCGACGACGGACGCACGTACTCCCGGCGCGAACGGCGCCGCTTCGCCGACTGCTTCAAGGACCTCGTGAGCGGCGTCTGCGCCACCGGGGCCGAACCCTTCGCCGCCGGGCTCTACGGACTGGCCGAACTGGCCCGCGACCAGGGCGGGATGTATGCGGCCCTGCGCTCCGAGACCGCCGTGAGGGCCGTCGAGTCCGCCTGCCGCGCCCCCGGCGCGACCTCCTCCGTACGGGCCGCGCAGGTCACCGACCTGCTGCGGTTCGTCGACGAACTGGAGCGCATGCTGCGGCCGTTGTCCCTCGACTGGTACGAGGACTGTGACTCCGGCCTCGCCGCCGTCGACATCTGCCACGCCGCCGCCGGCGGGGTGGCCGCCATCCCCGGACTGCTGGCCAAACGCTTCTTCGGAGTCCCGCTGCTGGTCACCGAGTACGGGGTCCGGCTCCGCGCCCACTACCTGGACGACTCCGGCGACGACCGGCCCGCCGTACGGGCCCTGCTCGGCGCCTTCCACACCCGGCTGGCCGGCGAGATCTACGCCCGCGCCGACCTCCTCACCCCGGGCAACGCGCACGCCCGCCGCTGGCAGGAACGCTGCGGGGCGCCCAAGGACCGGATGCGCACGGTCTACCCGGGCATGGAGGCGGACCGATTCGCCGCCGTCGGCGAGGACCCGGCGTGCGGGGACCCCGACACCCTGGTCTGGGTCGGGCGGATAGAGCCCGCCAAGGACCTCGTCGCCCTGCTCCACGCCTTCGCGGAAGTCCGCCGCAGCGCCCCGCACGCCCGGCTGAGGATCTTCGCCACGGCCGTCGCGCCGGGCTACCTCGCCGACTGCCGCGCCCTGGCCGCGCAGCTCTTCCCCGACGAGGCCGCCGACGCCCACGCGGTCGGCGAGAACCCCGTCTCCTTCGAGGAGGTCGGCGGCCCCGACGCGCCGACGCCGGCCCACGCGTACGCCACCGGGCGGATCGTGGTGCTGTCCTCGGTGATCGAGGGCTTCCCCATCACCCTCGCCGAAGCCATGTTCAGCGGTCGGGCCACCGTCTCCACCGACGTGGGCGCCGTCTGCGAGGTCATCGGCGGCACCGGGCTCGTGGTCCCGCCCCGCAACCCCCGGGCCCTGGCCGACGCCTGCCTCGCCCTGCTCGGGGACCCCGAGCGGGCCCAGCGGCTCGGGGCGGCGGCGCGGGCCCGCGCGCTGGAGCTGTTCACCGTCGAGCAGAACGTGGAGGCCTTCCGCGACAGCTACCTGAGCCTGCTCGCCCGCGGCTCCGAACGGCCCGCCGGGGACGTCCCCTTCGGGCGGCCCGCCGAGGCACGGGTGCCCGGGCATTGGACCACCCCGACGTGGGCCGCTCCGGCGGACCCGGGAACCGCCGCCGGCTTCGGCGCGGCCCCGACCTCGGAGGCGGCGGTATGACCACCCTCGACCCCTACGCCCTGGACACCGCCGACCCGGCGGACACCACCACCCCGGACGCGGTGACCGGACCGCCCGGCGTCGCGACCGTCCCCCCGGGCTACCGGGTGGCCCACGCCCCCGGCGCCGGAGACGGGACGCCGTCCGGGACGGCGAGCGGGGCCAACGGGCCCGGCGGCAACGGAGCGGGCCCGCAGGGCGCGCGCCGGACCGGCGGGGACCCCGTCAAGGCCCTCCTCCACCGCCACCGGGAGCTGTGCGAGCGGGCCGTCGACCCGCTGGAGATCGCCGCCGGACTGGAAGCCCACGGCATCACCGACCGCACCGCCGCGCGCTTCCGGCACCGGGACGTCTTCTCCCTCGCCGAGGAGCTGTACGCCCGCACCCCGCGCGGCGGCGGCGCCCCCCTCGCGGCCCCCGGGACCCCGGCCGGGCCCCGCGCGGCGCGCCGACTCGGCTACGCCCTGCTGCCCGGCGCCGTCGCCCTCGGAGCGAGCTCCGTCGGCATGCCGGGAGCGGGCCCGCTCGCGGCGCTCGTCACCGTCGCCGCGCTCGTGTGGCCCGGGCGCGCCGCCGGGGGCCGCCTCGCCTCCACCGCGCACCTCCTCGCCGCCCTCGCCGTCGGCTGGGCCGTGCACCGCCACGGCCCCGCCCTCGGGGTCGCCCTCGCCCTGGCCGTCGCCCCCGGCCACCTCGCCGGGTCGCTGTTCGCGGCCCGGGCCCGGCGCCGGCTCGCCGGGAGCCGGGCGCTGGAGGACTTCGCCGCCGGGGCCCGGCCCCTGCTCGGCGGGATCCTGCTCCTCTTCGCCGCGGCCGCCACGGGGGCCGCCGCGGTGGCCGGAGCGGCCCCGGCGGTGGCCGTGCCCTTCGCCGTGCTGCTCTTCGTGGCCCGGCTGCTCCTGACCCACGGCTCCCGCCGTGCCCACCGCGTACCCGTCGCCCTGGCCCTGGCGTTCGCCCTGGTCCCGGTGGCGGCCGCGGTCCCCGTCGCGGCGGCGGGACTCCTCGTCCACGCCGTCCTCGCGCTGTCACGTGCCTCGGCACACGCGCGCCCCTGAGCGCCGCACCCCTGGCAACGCCCCCACGACCGACCCACCCAAGGAGAAACAGGATGACCGGCCAGCCAATCAACCAAGGGGCGGCGCGATGAGGGTGCTGCTGATCGGAGCCAACGGGTACCTCGGCCGCTACGTCGCGGACCGGCTGCTCGCCGACCCCGCCGTGCAACTCACCGTGCTCGGCCGCGGTGACGACGCCGACGTCCGCTTCGACCTCGCCACCGGCAGCCCCGGAGCCCTCACCCGGTTCCTCGACGCCGTCCACCCGGGCGTGGTCGTCAACTGCGCCGGAGCCACCCGCGGCGGCGCCCGCGAGCTGACCCGGCACAACACCGTCGCCGTCGCCACCATCTGCG
This sequence comes from Streptomyces sp. NPDC088097, assembly GCF_044741845.1. Classification (NCBI taxonomy): domain Bacteria; kingdom Bacillati; phylum Actinomycetota; class Actinomycetes; order Kitasatosporales; family Streptomycetaceae; genus Streptomyces; species Streptomyces sp. NPDC088097. Next base: position 392,040 of record NZ_JBIUTJ010000001.1, on the reverse strand, counting down.
AGTCCCTGCGCCGCAGCGGCTGCGGGGCCCGGCTCGTCCAGCTGGGCTGCGCCGCCGAGTACGGCCCCAGCCAGCCCGGATCGTCCACGGCCGAGGACGCCGTGCCCAGACCGGGTGGGCCGTACGGGGTCAGCAAGCTCGCCGCCACCGAGCTGGTGCTCGGCTCCGGCCTGGACGCCGTCGTCCTGCGGGTGTTCTCGCCCGTCGGGCCCGGCACACCGGCCGGATCCCCCCTGGGCCGCCTCGCCGAGGCCATGCGGCGCGCCATGCAGTCCGGGGACGGGGAGCTGAAGCTCAGCGGGCTCGGCGTACAGCGCGACTTCGTCGACGTGCGGGACGTGGCGCGCGCCGTGCACGCCGCCTCCCTCTCCGCCGCCCAGGGCGTCGTCAACATCGGCACCGGCCGCGCGGTCCGGCTGCGCGACGCGGCGGCCGTCCTGGCCCGGGTCGCCGGGTACGGCGGGTCCTTGCACGAGCTGGACGTCCCGCACGGCGGACCCCAGCAGGGCCACCCCGGCCACCCCGGCCGCCCGGCGGGCCTGGCCGCCATCGGCTCCCCCCGGTCCGAGGCCACGCCCGAGCAGCTCGCCGCCGCCGCGCCGCCCCCGTACCCCTACCCGGACGGTTGCGGGGCCTGGCAGCAGGCCGACGTCCGCACCGCGCGGGACCGGCTCGGCTGGCGGCCCCGGATCAACCTGGAAGAGTCCCTCGCGGACATCTGGATGGAGGCGGCGTGCCGCATCTGACCACCCCGCCGGGCACCACCAAGGAGGCCTCGACCGAGTCCGGCCGGCCGGGTCTGGGCATCCCCGGCTACGCGCACCCGTTGCTCGCCCCGGTGGAGTGGGCCGAACTGACCCGCCCGGGGACCCCGCTGCACTGGGCGGTGCTCAACGTCACGGACGGTCCGGGCGGCCGTCCCGACCCGCACTGCTCCGAGGCCACGGCGAAGCTCCGGGGGGCGGGCGGCACCGTCCTCGGCCATCTCGCCATGCGGGACGGATCGCGGTCCTTCGGGGAGCTGGTCTCCGACGCCCACCGCTTCCGCGACTGGTACGGGGTGGGCGGTTTCTACCTCGCGCAGGCCCCGGCGGACCGTACGGAGCTGGCCGCCGTGCAACGCCTCTGCGACGCCCTGCGGGGGCTCGGGGAGGGGATGCGGATCGTCCTCGGGCACGGCACCCATCCCCACGAGGGCTACCTGGAGGCCGCCGACCAGCTGGTCACCTTCTCCGGGGCCTGGGCCGACTACCGCTGGTCACAGGTGGCGGAGTGGACGGCCGACCACCCGCCCGAGCGGTTCTGCCACCTCGTCCACGGGGTGCCGCGCTCCCATCTGGAGGAGGCGGTCCGGGTCGCCCGCTGGCAGGGCGCCGGCACGGTCTGGTTCACGGACCGCAGCGGAGCCGGCCACCGGGACCCCTGGGCATCGATGCCCGCGTATTGGGACGAAATCGTCTCGCGGATCGGGACGGGTGTCTTGGAATGAAGAGGGGCGTGGCAGTGTTACGGGCAGAACAAGCTTTTAAATGCTCCCCGCACCCGCGGGGACGACCCAGGAGTCCCCGTGTCGCTGCCACCCTTGGTTGAGCCGGCTGCCGAGCTCACCGTTGACGAGGTCCGTCGGTACTCCCGCCACCTGATCATCCCCGATGTCGGGATGGACGGGCAGAAGCGCCTGAAGAACGCCAAGGTGCTCGCGGTGGGCGCCGGCGGCCTCGGCTCGCCCGCCCTCATGTACCTGGCCGCGGCCGGCGTCGGCACGCTGGGCATCGTGGAGTTCGACGAGGTCGACGAGTCGAACCTGCAGCGCCAGATCATCCACAGCCAGGCGGACATCGGCCGTTCCAAGGCGCAGTCCGCCCGGGACAGCGTGCTGGGCATCAACCCGTACGTGAACGTGGTCCTCCACGAAGAGCGGCTCGAAGCCGAGAACGTGATGGAGATCTTCGGCCAGTACGACCTCATCGTCGACGGCACGGACAACTTCGCCACGCGCTACCTGGTCAACGACGCCTGCGTGCTGCTGAACAAGCCGTACGTGTGGGGTTCGATCTACCGCTTCGACGGCCAGGCCTCGGTCTTCTGGTCCGAGCACGGCCCGTGCTACCGCTGCCTCTACCCGGAGCCGCCCCCGCCGGGCATGGTCCCGAGCTGCGCCGAGGGCGGCGTACTGGGCGTGCTCTGCGCGTCCATCGGGTCCATCCAGGTAACCGAGGCCATCAAGGTCCTCACGGGCATCGGCGACCCGCTGGTCGGCCGCCTGATGATCTACGACGCCCTGGAGATGCAGTACCGCCAGGTCAAGGTCCGCAAGGACCCCGACTGCGCGGTCTGCGGTCCGAACGCGACCGTCACCGAGCTCATCGACTACGAGGCCTTCTGCGGCGTCGTGTCGGAGGAGGCCCAGGAGGCCGCGCTCGGCTCCACGATCACTCCCAAGCAGCTCAAGGAGTGGATCGACAACGACGAGCCGATCGAGATCATCGACGTCCGCGAGATCAACGAGTACGAGATCGTCTCGATCCCCGGCGCGAAGCTGATCCCCAAGGGCGAGTTCCTGATGGGCACCGCCCTGGCGGACCTCCCGCAGGACAAGCGCATCGTCTTGCACTGCAAGACGGGTGTCCGCAGTGCGGAAGTCCTCGCGGTCCTGAAGTCCGCGGGCTTCGCGGACGCGGTGCACGTCGGCGGCGGCGTCATCGGCTGGGTCCACCAGATCGAGCCCGACAAGCCGATCTACTGAGGCCACCGGCTCCCCGAGTCGGCGAGCCACCGAGTCACAGCCCGGAGGGGCCGTCACCGCAGTCGCGGTGGCGGCCCCTCCGGCGCGTCCGGGACGGGTCAGGCGGCCGTGGGGGGCGCCGGTGAGGTCGAGGAGCCGGGGCCGGCGGTGCAGACCGTGTTCGCGGCGGGCACCTTGCCGTCCAACAGGTAGGAGTTCACGGCCTGCTGCACGCAGGTGTCGCCGCTGTTGTACGCGCCGTGCCCCTCGCCCTTGTACGTCAGCTCCACGCCCACGCCCTTGCCGAGCCGTTCCACCATCTTGCGGGCGCCCTCGTACGGGGTCGCCGGGTCGCCGGTGTTGCCGATCACCATGATCGGGGCCGAACCGGGGGCCGAGACGTCCGGGGTCTGCCAGGCGCCCGCCACCGGCCAGTCCGTGCAACTGAGCATCGCCCAGCCGAGGAAGTCCCCGAAGACGGGGGAGGCCGCCCGGAACTCCGGCAGCTTCGCCTTGGTCTGCGCCAGGGTGTAGCGCTCCTTGGAGTCGGCGCAGTTGATGGCCGTGTTGGCCGCCCCGATGTTGCTGTAACGGCCCTGCTGATCACGACCGTTGAGGGCGTCGGAGAGGGCGAGGAGCAACTGCCCCTGGCCGCCGTCCGCCTCGTCCAGGCCCTGTTCCAGCAGGGGCCACAGCTCCTTGGAGTACAGGGCCTGGGCGATGCCGTTGGTCGCGGCGGACTCGGTCAACTGCCGGTCGCCGATCCCGGGGATGGGCTTGGCGGCGAGCTGCTTCTGGAGCTTGATGACGTTCGCCTCGATCTCCTTGGCGGTGCTGCCCTGGAGCTGGCAGGCGTCGCCGCGGTTCACGCAGTCCTGGGCGAAGTTGCCGAGGGCCAGTTGGAAACCCTTCGCCTGGCCGAGGGCCCCCTCCTCGGAGGTCTTCGTCGGGTCCACGACCGCGTCGAAGACGGCCCGGCCGACGTTCTTGGGGAAGAGGTGGGCGTAGACCCCGCCCAGTTCGGTGCCGTAGGAGATGCCGAAGTAGTTGAGCTTCTCGTCGCCGAGGGCCTGGCGGATCCGGTCGAGGTCGCGGGCCGCGTTGGAGGTCCCGACGTGGGGGAGGATCTTGCCCGAGTTCGTCGAGCAGGCCTTCACGTACGCCTTGACGCCGTCGAGGTAGCTCTTCTCCTGCGCGGGGGTGGTCGGGGAGGAGTCCTGCGCGTAGTACTTGTCCAGCCGCGCGTCGTCCTCGCAGCGGACGGGGGCGCTGCGGCCCACCCCGCGCGGGTCGAAGCTGACCAGGTCGTACCGGGCGCGCAGGGCCTCGTACTCCTTGGCCGCTCCGGGCAGCGTGGTGATGCCGGAGCCGCCGGGGCCGCCGAAGTTGAAGACGAGGGAGCCCAGGCGGTTCTTCTGGTCCCGGGCCTTGGCGCGGATCAGGGCCAGCGGGATGGTCTCGCCCTCGGGCTTCGCGTAGTCGAGCGGCACGTCGAGGGTGGCGCACTGCCAGTCCTTGCCGGGGACCGATCCGCCGCCCTCGGCGGCGGTGGGGGCCTCGCACTCGCCCCAGCTGAGGGGTTTGGCCTCCCCGCCTCCGGCCTGGGTCTTCTTCCCGCCACCCCCGTCGCTCGAACAGGCGGTGGTGGTGAGCAGCGCGGCGGCGAGGGCGGCGGCAGCGGCTGTCCGCAGGGCTTTGGTGGGCATGTCCCCATCCTGTGGGCGTCCGCTCCGGTGCGCCCGGCGCCCTGGTCCATTCGGGGCCGGGCGCACCGCGTCCGGGAGGTGTCAGGCGGGGACGCCGGCGAGGACCTGGCGGGCGGCGGCGCGGCCGGTGGCCACGCACGCGGCGACGCCCACGCCCTCGTAGGCCGCGCCGCACAGGGCGAGACCGGGGAGTTCGGCGGCGGCCTCGCGGATGCGGGTGACGCGCTCGCGGTGCCCGACGCCGTATTGGGGCAGGCCGCGGTCCCAGCGGGTCACGCGGGTGGCGAGGGGCTCGCCCATGGCGCCGACCGCGCGGTGGAGTTCGGCGATGGCGGTGCGGACCAGGTGCCGGTCGGGCCGGTCCAGCAGCTCGTCCTCGCCGATGCGGCCGATGGAGGCGCGCACGACGAAGGTGGCCGGTGCCGCGTCGTGCAGCCAGCGCCACTTGTTGGACAGGAACGAGGCGGCCTTGAGGGTGTGCCCGTCGACGGGCGGTACGAGGAACCCGTTGCCCTGGGGCAGGACGTGGGCCTGGCTGCGGGAGAAGGCCATGGTGATCACGGCGGTGGAGGCGTGCGGGATCCCGGAGAGTTCCGCCTCGGCCGCCGGGGAGTGGGGGCGCAGCAGTTCGGCGGCGGCGAAGGCGGGCAGCGCCAGCACCACGGCGTCGGCCTCCATGGTCAGGGGGCCGTCGGCGGTCGTGGCGAGGACCCGCCACCGGTCGCCCGGGAGCCGCTGGAGGGAGCGGGCCGCAGTGCCGGTCAGGATGCGGGCGCCGCAGGCCTCGGCGACGGCCTGGGGGAAGCGGCCGGTGCCGCCGACCACGCCCTGGACGGCCACGGCCGCCGAGCGGGGGGCGCCGGCGGCCTTCATCCGGCGCAGTGCGGGCAGCAGCGGGCCGCCCTGTTCGGCGAGGGCCGCGATCCGGGGCATGGCCGCGCGCAGCGAGAGCCGTTCGGCGCGGCCCGCGTAGACCCCGCCGAGGAGCGGCTCGATCAGGCGGTCCACGGCCTCCTGGCCGAAGCGGCCGGCGAGGTAGCGGCTGACGGAGCAGTCCTCGGTGAGGGGGGTGGCGGGGAGGGTCTCCTCCCGGGCGACGCGGTCGATGCCCGCCGGGGACAGCAGTCCGCTGCCGACCAGGGCGGCGGGGTCGGTCGGGACGCCCATGACGTGCCCGGCCGGCAGCGGGCGCAGTCCGCCGCGGGTCCAGATGGTGGTGGGGGAGGAGGCGGGGTCGCACAGGGCGTCGCCGAGTCCGACGGCCGCCGCGAGTTCCACCGCTTCCGGGCGCAGCGCCATCAGGGATTCGGCGCCCTCGTCGACGGTGATGCCGGCGATCGTCCCGGTGCGGAGCTTGCCGCCGACCTTGGTGTGGCTCTCCAGCACGGTGACGTCCGCCTGCCCGCGCAGCTGCCACGCCGCCGCCAGACCGCTGATGCCGCCGCCGACGACGATCACTGAACGCATGTCTTCTCCTGTGACCGTTGACCATGGACCGTTGACCGAAATGTTCCCGTGTGAAACATATGTGCGGGCTGGAGCTCAGCGCATCGTGCTTTCGGTCAGAGCCCTCAGCTCCGCCCGGTGGGGGAAGGTGCCCGGCTCGTACGCGCAGTACGGATCCGCCTCCAGCACGTCCCGCGTGAACCCGTACGCCCGGGACCGTGAGCCCCCGCACACCGTCTTGAACTCGCAGGCCCCGCACTTCCCGCGCAACAGCCCGGGGTCGCGCAGCGAGACGAACAGCGGGGACTCCCGGTAGATCTCCACCAGCGGCCGCTCCCTCACGCTCCCCGCCGACAACGGCAGGAACCCGCTCGGGTGCACCTCGCCGGTGTGCGAGATGAAGACGAACCCGCGCCCCGAGGAGACGTCCATCGGCGCCCTGCGCACCGCCCTGCGCTCCCCCTCGAAGAGCCCGAGGGCCTCCGCGCGCTCGCGCAGCCGCCCGTACAGCGGGCCGAGCACCGGGCGCTCGCCGCGCGCGTCCAGGATCGTCCGCTGGAGGGCGACCCGACGGAAGTGGTGGCCCTCGGTGGTCTTGGTGGCCAGCGCCGTCCCGCAGTCGTAGAGGAAGTGCAGGACGTCCTCGACCTCGTCCGGGGTGAGCTGGTCCATCCGCTCCCCGCGTCCCGTGGGTACCAGGACGAAGCCCGACCAGAGCATCGCGCCCTCGCGCCGCACGAGCGCGGCGATGTCGGCGAGGTCCTCCAGGCTGTACCGGCTCACGGTGGTGTTGATCTGGACCTTGAGCCCGAGTGCGCGGGCGGCTCGCCAGCCGTCCAGGGTCCAGTCGTAGACGCCGGGCACACCCCGGAAGGTGTCGTGGCGTTCGGCGGTGGAGCCGTCCAGGGAGAGCGAGAGGGCCACCGCGCCCGCGTCGCGGACGGCGGTCAGGTTGGCCCGGCTGAGGGTGGGCGTGCCCGAGGGGGAGACCGCCACGCGCAGGCCCAGCGAGGTCCCGTACCGGACGAGGTCGGGGAGGTCGGCGCGCTGGAAGGGGTCCCCGCCGGTGATCACGAACAGCGGGGAGGGCCTGCCGAAGGCGGCGACCTGGTCCATCACCCGGCGGGCGTCGGCCCCGTCCAGCTCCTGCGGGTGCCGGGCGGTCTGCGCCTCGGCCCGGCAGTGCAGGCAGGCCAGCGGGCAGGCCCGGGTGGCTTCCCAGATGACGATGAAGGGGCGCTCGGCGACCGCGTGCCGGGGTCGGCGCACGACCGTGCGCGCGGGGCGCCCGGCCGGCGGGGGCGTCACGGGGCGGTCGGGGACGGGGTCGGTCACGAGACGCGCTCCCAGCCGCGCTCGGGCTGCCGGTTCGCCAGCAGCTCCGGGTCGCGCTTGCGGTAGACGACGAACGGCCGGAACAGGTACCGCAGGGGCGCCGAGAAGATGTGCACCAGACGCGAGTACGGGATCAGCGCGAACAGGGTGAAAGCGAAGAGGACGTGCAGGCGGAAGGCGAGGGGGGCGCCCGCCATCAGCTGGTGGTCGGGCTGGAGGGTGAACAGGCCGCGGAACCAGACCGAGACGCCCTCGCGGTAGTTGTAGCCGCCGGTCTGCCCGGTGGAGTTGAGGACCGTGGCCGTCAGGCCCAGCACCATCGCGCCGAGCAGGAACGTGTACATCAGGTGGTCGCTCTTGAGCGTCGCCCGGCGCACCGCGGGAACCGTGAAGCGCCGGTAGACGAGGATCGCGATGCCGACGGCCGCCGCGACGCCCGCCACCGCGCCGGTGGAGACGGCGAGGAGGTGGTAGGCGCGGTCGCTCAGCCCGAGGGCGTCCGTCCAGCTCATCGGGATCAGCAGCCCCACGACGTGGCCGACGACCACGAAGAGCATGCCGAAGTGGAAGAGCGGGGACCCGATCCGCAGCAGTCGGGACTCGTGCAGTTGTGAGGAGTGCGTGGTCCAGCCGAACTTGTCGTACCGGGCCCGCCACAGCGTGCCCGCGACCAGCAGAGCGATCGAGACGTACGGCAGTACGCCCCACAGGAGGAGGTCCATCAGGCGCTCTGCCTTTCCGTGGTGGGCCAGGGGAGGTCGGCGGTGCGGGGCAGCGGCAGGTCGCGCGGGAGGCGGGTCGGCAGGTCGCTCGGGCGGTCCTCCGGCCGGTCGATGCCGGGGCCGAAGGGCTCCAGCGGGGAGCCGGCGCCCACCAGTTCCTGCGGGGGCCCGTTCTTCGCGAGCGCCTTCGCCTGGGCCTTGGTCTCGGGCGAGGTCCCGGGCAGGGTCGCGCAGACGGCCTCCAGGACCCGGGCGTACGGGGAGTCCGCCTCGACGAGGGCGAGGCGCAGCAGCTCCAGACCGGCCCGGTGCTCCTGGAGCAGCTCGGTGCCGGCGTCCTCGCGCAGCGCGGCGAACTCCAGGGCCACGGGCAGGAAGTCGGGCAGCTCCTCGCCCGCGAACTCCAGCCCGAAGTCCCGGTAGATCCGCTTGAGCCGGACCAGGGACAGGCCGCGCCGGCGGGTGTCCCCGTCGGTCCACCAGGTCAGGTAGAGGCAGCGTCGGTTGCGGGTGTCGAAGGTGGAGGTGTACTCCTCGCACAGCGCGACGGGAGAGAGCCCCTCGACCCGGTCGAGGAAGGCGCCGAGCAGTGCGGCCGGTTCGGCGGGCGCCCCGGTGAGGGCCGCACGCAGGCGCGGGAGTTCGTCGTGGAAGCGGTCGCCGGGGTACTGGAGTACGCACCCCGCGACGAGCCGTACCAGGGCATATGGATTCACGAACTCCTCCTGGTGGGAGCGAGGTTGAGCATCGTGCGGGGCTCGGGGAGGGCCGCGACGGGGCAGTCGTCCTCCATCGGGCCGTGGGACCCGGCCAGGGCCTCGGCCTCGGCGCGGGCCGCGCTGGGCACCACGAAGCGGTCCTCGATCTTGGCGATGGCCAGCAGGCGGAACATGTCCTCCATCTCCCGGCCGGTCAGCCCGACGGCGTTGGCGAGGGACTCGTCGCGCTCCTCGCCGAGGTTGATCCGTCGCATGTAGGCGCGCATCGCGGCCATCCGGCGCAGTACGGCCTCCACCGGGAAGGTGTCGCCCGCCGTGAGGATCTCCGCGAGGTACTCGACGGGGATGCGCAGGGCGTCGATGGCGCCGAAGAGGTTGCCCGCGTCCTCGCCGTCGCTGCCGGTGGCGGCGACCGCGTCGACCACGGGGGAGAGCGGGGGCACGTACCAGACCATGGGCATGGTCCGGTACTCCGGGTGCAGGGGGAGGGCGACCTGGTAGGTGGCGATCAGGTCGTAGACGGGGGAGTCACGGGCGGCCTCCAGCCACTCCTCGGTGATCCCGGCGGCGCGTGCGGCTTCGGCCACGGCCGGGTCGCGCGGGTCGAGGAAGCAGTCCACCTGGGCGGGGTAGAGGTCGTGCTCGTCGGCCACGGCGGCGGCCTCGGCCACCTTGTCGGCGTCGTACAGCATCACGCCGAGGTAGCGCATCCGCCCCACGCAGGTCTCGGAGCAGACGGTGGGCATCCCGACCTCGATGCGCGGGAAGCAGAAGGTGCACTTCTCGGCCTTGCCGGTCTGGTGGTTGAAGTAGACCTTCTTGTACGGGCAGCCGGTCACGCACATCCGCCAACCCCGGCACCGGTCCTGGTCGACCAGGACGATGCCGTCCTCCTCGCGCTTGTACATCGCGCCGGAGGGGCAGGAGGAGACGCACGCCGGGTTCAGGCAGTGCTCGCAGATCCGGGGGAGGTAGAACATGAAGCTCTGCTCGAACTCGAAGCGGATCTTCTCGCCGACCTGGTCGCGGATCTTCTCCACGATGGGGTCCTTCGGCCCGTGCGTGGGGGCGCCGCCGAGGTTGTCGTCCCAGTTCGGACCCCATTCGACCTTGTCGATGGGCTCCCCGGTGATCTGGGAGACGGGCCGGGCGGTCGGCATGTCGTCGCCCGCCGGGGCCTCGGTGAGGTTCTTGTACTCGTAGGTCCAGGGCTGGTAGTAGTCCTCGATCTCCGGCAGGTCGGGGTTCGCGAAGATCTTCCCGAGCTTGGCGAGGCGCCCGCCCGCCTTCAGGCGCAGCCTGCCCGAGCGGGTCCGCTCCCAGCCGCCCTTCCACTTCTCCTGGTCCTCCCAGCGGCGCGGGTAGCCCTGGCCGGGGAGGGTCTCGACGTTGTTGAACCAGACGTACTCGGTGCCGCGCCGGTTGGTCCATGCCTGCTTGCAGGTGACCGAGCAGGTGTGGCAGCCGATGCACTTGTCGAGGTTCATGACCATCGCCACTTGTGCCATCACACGTCCGACGGGGGCTTCGCGACGGGGCATCTGATCAGTACTCCACGTTCTGGTCGCGGCGACGGATGACCGTCACCTCGTCGCGCTGGTTGCCCGTCGGGCCCAGGTAGTTGAAGGCCCAGGTCAGCTGGGCGTAGCCGCCGATGAGGTGGGTGGGCTTGAGCATCACCCGGGTCAGCGAGTTGTGGATGCCGCCCCGTCGACCGGTCTTCTCGGTCTTGGGGACGCCGACCGTGCGCTCCTGCGCGTGGTTCATGTAGACCGTGCCGGGCGGCATCTTGTGCGAGACGATCGCGCGGGCGGTGACCACGCCGTTGCGGTTGACCGCCTCGATCCAGTCGTTGTCCCGGACCCCGATCGCCTCGGCGTCCTGCGGGGACATCCACACGGTCTGACCGCCGCGCCCCAGCGTCATCATGTAGAGGTTGTCCTGGTACTGGCTGTGGATGGCCCACTTGTTGTGCGGGGTCAGGTACCGGACGGCGACCGTCTTGTGGTCGACGACGCCGAGTTCGGGCTCCCCGTACAGGGTGTGCATGTTCAGCGGCGGCTTGTAGACGGGGAGGGACTCCCCGACCTCGTGCAGCCAGTCGTGGTCGATGAAGAAGTGCTGGCGGCCGGTGAGGGTGTGCCAGGGCTTGAGGTGTTCGGTGTTGACGGTGAAGGCCGTGTAGCGGCGCCCGCCGGCCTCCGAGCCCGACCACTCGGGCGAGGTGATCACCGGGACCGGTCGGGCCTGGGTGTCGGCGAAGGTGATCCGCTTGCCCTCGGCCTCGGCGGCCAGGTGGGCCATGGGCTTGCCGACCTTCTTCTCCAGGGTCTCGAAACCCTGGGTGGCGAGGCGGCCGTTGGAGGTGCCGGAGAGCGAGAGGATGGCCTCGCAGGCCTGCTGGGCCGTCTCCAGGCGCGGGCGGCCGTCGGCGACGCCGCCGCGGACCGTGCCGTTCTTCGCGCCGAGGTAGGCCACCTCCTCGCCGACGTCGAAGGTGATGGCCTTCGTGGTCACGCCGAGGGAGTCGACCAGCGGGCCGAGCGCGGCGAACTTCTCGCCGACCGCCCCGTAGTCCCGCTCGACCACGGTCAGGTTGTACATGGTGCGCCCCGGTACGGGCTCGCACTCGCCCTTCGACCAGTCCAGGGCCACGCCGCCCGGCTGGGCCATCTCGCCGCCCGGGGTGTCGTGCTGGAGGGCGGTCGCCACCAGGTCCTTGCGGACCCCGAGGTGGGTGGCGGCCAGCTCGCCGAAGCGGCGGGCGATGCCGAGGAAGGCGTCGTAGTCGGAGCGGGCCTGCCAGGGCGGGTCCACGGCCGGGGTGAAGGCGTGCAGGAAGGGGTGCATGTCCGTGGAGGACAGGTCGTGCTTCTCGTACCAGGTGGCCGCCGGGAGCACCACGTCCGACAGGAGCGTCGTCGAGGTCATCCGGAAGTCCATGCTCATCAGCAGGTCGAGCTTGCCCTCGACGTCCGCCTCCCGGTACGTGACGTCCTTCGGCGTGCAGCGCGGTCCGGCCTCGGGGAGGTTGGAGTGGGTGCCGAGCAGGTGCTTGAGGAAGTACTCGTTGCCCTTGGAGCTGGATCCGAGCAGGTTGGCGCGCCACACGTTCAGCACGCGCGGCCAGTTGCGGGGGGCGTCCGGGTCCTCGCCCGCGAAGCCCAGCTCGCCGCTCTTCAGTCGGCGCACCGTTTCGGCGACCGGGTCCAGGCCCTCGGCGAGTTCGAGGGGGTTGCGGTCGAAGGTGGGGTACGAGGGCATCCAGCCCATCCGGGTGCTCGCGGCCAGGCAGTCCGCGCCGGTCATGCCGTCGAAGGCGCCGGTGGCCAGGGGGGAGGCCAGGGCCTCGGCCGGGAGGGTGTCGTAGCGCCACTGGTCGGTGTGCAGGTAGAACCAGGCCGCGCCGATCATCTGGCGCGGCGGGCGCGACCAGTCGGAGGCGGCGGCGAGCGTGGCCCAACCGGTGACCGGCCGGCACTTCTCCTGGCCGACGTAGTGGCCCCAGCCGCCGCCGTTGCGGCCCTGGCAGCCGGTGAGGGTGAGCAGCGCGAGGAAGGAGCGGTAGATGGTCTCGGAGTGGAACCAGTGGTTGGTGCCCGCGCCCATCAGGATCATGCAGCGACCCCGGGAGTCCTCGGCGGTCCGCGCGAACTCCCGGGCCACGCGCGCCGCCTGGGCGGCCGGGACCGAGGTCAGCGACTCCTGCCAGCCGGGAGTGCCGGGCTGCGAGGCGTCCTCGTAGCCCGTCGGCCACTCGCCGGGCAGGCCCTCGCGGGCCACCCCGTACTGGGCCAGCATCAGGTCGAAGACCGTGGTGACCAGACGGTCGCCCAGACGCCGTACGGGAACCCCGCGCCGGACGGTCCCGCCCCGCTCGTCGTCCTCGAAGCGGGGCAGCACGATCTCCCTGGCCTCCCCCTCGCCGAGCAGCGACAGCCGGGGCACCGTGTCGCCCAGGTCGAGGTTCCACTCCGGGGTCTCGTTCGTGCCCCAGCGGTGGCCGAGGGTGCCGTTCGGGACCACCGGCTCGCCCGTGGCGTCGTCGACCAGGACCGTCTTCCACCGGGCGTTCTCGGTGTCGGCGGCGGCCCCGCCCAGGTCGGCGGCGGTGACGAACTTGCCCGGCACCAGGCCCTGTTCGGTCTCCGTCAGGGAGACCAGGAAGGGCAGGTCCGTGTAGGTGCGGACGTAGTCCGTGAAGAAGGGGGTCTGCCGGTCGACGAAGAATTCCTTCAGGATGACGTGGCCCATCGCCAGGGCCAGGGCGCCGTCCGTACCGGGGTGCGGGTGCATCCACTCGTCGGCGAACTTGGTGTTGTCGGCGTAGTCGGGGGAGACGGCGACGACCTTCTGGCCCCGGTAGCGGGCCTCCGTCATCCAGTGCGCGTCCGGGGTCCGGGTGACGGGGACGTTCGAGCCCCACATCATCAGGTAGGCCGCGTCCCACCAGTCGCCCGACTCGGGCACGTCCGTCTGGTCGCCGAACACCTGCGGCGAGGCCACGGGGAGGTCGGCGTACCAGTCGTAGAACGACAGCATCGGCGCGCCGATCAGCGAGTGGAAGCGGGCGCCCGCCGCGTGCGAGGCCATCGACATCGCCGGGATCGGGGAGAAGCCCGCCACCCGGTCCGGGCCGTGCTCCTTGATGGTGTGCACGTGCGCCGCCGCGACGATCTCCGTCGCCTCCTGCCAAGTGGCCCGTACGAGACCGCCCTTGCCGCGCGCCCGCTGGTAGGCGCGGCGCCGCTCCGGATCGCCCTGGATGTCGGCCCACGCCTCCACCGGGTCGCCCAGCCGGGACCTCGCCTCGCGGTACATCTCCAGGAGGGTGCCGCGCACCAGCGGGTAGCGCACGCGGGTGGGGGAGTAGGAGTACCAGGAGAACGAGGCCCCGCGCGGGCAGCCCCGCGGCTCGTACTCCGGTCGGTCCGGGCCCACCGACGGGTAGTCGGTCGCCTGGGTCTCCCAGGTGATGATCCCGTCCTTGACGTACACCTTCCACCGGCACGAACCGGTGCAGTTCACGCCGTGCGTGGAGTGGACCACCTTGTCGTGGCTCCACCGGTCCCGGTAGAAGGCCTCGGCGGCCCGACCACCGGTCCGGTGCACCGAGCGCAGGTCGTCCGACACCTCGGAGCGGGTGAAGAAACTGCCCGCCCTGAGGAGCGCGTCGGCGGCGGCCTGGTGCGTCCGAGTGTCCTGACGCTCGTCCAAAGCGGTCCTCCAGGCAGGAAAGGGGGTGGCGGCACAGGCGTGCCAATCCGGGCGAAAGAGCCCGGAATCGACGCTACGCCCGGCGCGGGGACGAACCCGGTGACAAAGGTCCCGTGTGGGCGTGACCTCCTTCCGGTCTTTCGCGGGACCGCCGGTGCGAGGCTGGAGGAGGCCCGACCGCACGGAACGGGCGTCACACCAGGCGTCACATCACGCGAGGGGACGCCGCATTCGGGAAGGCGGACCGCACCGGTGGCGCGCAGGCGGTACACGTGGCTCCCCGACCAGCACGGCGCCTGGGCGATGCTCGTCGTGCCCTTCCTCGCCGGCGCCCTCCTCGCCCCGCACCCCGGCCCGCGGCACGTGCTGCTGCTCGCCGCCTGGCTGCTCGGGTACGTCGCCGTCTTCCACGCCCAGCAGTGGCTGCGGCTGCGCGCGCGGGGGCTGCGCTCGGCCCGCCGCCACGGCCGGCCGGCGCTGGTCTTCGGCGCCGCCCTCGCGGTGTGCGGGATCCCCCTCGCCCTCCTGCACCCCTGGCTGGCGCTCGCCGCCGCGGCGGCGGCGCCGTTCGTCGCGGTCAACACCCACTACGCCCGGACCGGCCGCGAGCGGGCCCTCGTCAACGGCCTCGCGGCGGTGGTCCCGGCCTGCGGGATGCTGCTGGTCGCCGCCCGCCTGGGGGGCCTCGGCCCGGACCGGGCCTGGCCGGCGGCGCTGGCCTGCCTGCTGTACTTCGCGGGGACGGTCCCCTACGTCAAGACGATGATCCGCGAGCGCGGCTCACGGGCGTACCGGCGCGGCTCGGTGGCCTACCACGCGGTGGCCCTGGCCGTGGCGGGCGCCCTCTCCCCCTGGCTGGCCCTCCCCTTCGCGGCCTGCCTGACCCGCGCCGCCGCCCTCCCGGGCCGCGCCCTGCGCCCGGCGGCGATCGGCGCCCTGGAACTCGCCCTCTCGGCCGCACTCCTGACGACCCTGCTCACCGTCTTCTGACACCACCCCGCGCGCGCCGTTACCCTGCCCGGATGCCCCTGCCCGACGCACTGTCACGCGCCCTGGAATCCGACGCCGCCCCGGGCCTGCGGCCCCTGCCGCCGGGGACCTCCTGGTCGGTCGGCTGAGCGAGGCCACGGGGAGGCCCCCGTGGGAGGAGTACCTCGCCCTCGACACACTGCTCGAACGGATCGGCGAGGGCGCCGGCCCGCGGCTCGCCTTCCAGGCGGCCTTCCCCGTGCGGCCCTGAACCAGGCCCGCGCCGGGCCCGGCAGGATCCGAACGAGACGGCCTAGATCGCTCCCTTGCGGGTCAGGAAGTTGAACGAGATCCAGCCCGGCAGGACCGGCAGCCAGAAGGTCATGACGCGGAACAGCAGCACCGCCGAGAAGGCGACGTCGCCCTGCATGCCGGCCGCGACCAGGCCCAGCGTCAGGGTGCCCTCCACCGCGCCGATGCCGCCGGGGGTCGGCGCCGCCGAGCCCAGCGCGTTGCCGGCCAGGAAGACCACCGCGATGCTCGCGTAGCTGATGTTCTCCCCGCCCCCGAAGGCGCGGATCGAGGCGTCCAGGCACATCACGAAGCAGCCGGTCAGCAGCAGCATGCCGCCGATGCCGGTCAGCAGCTTCTGCGGGCGCTGGAGGACGTCGAGCATGCGCGGCACGACGCCCGCGAACAGCGCTCGTACCCGGGTCACCACGAACTTCCGCAGGAACGGCACCGCCGTCACGACCAGCACCAGCACCGCGACCGTCAGCAGACCCGCGATGACCGTCCGGGACGGCGTCATCTCCGGGGTCTTCTCGGTGCCCGTCAGGTAGCCGAAGGACAGCAGCAGCAGGATGTGGCTCGCCAGTCCGAACAACTGCGAGGCGCCCACACTGGCGACCGCCAGACCCGGCCGGACCCCCGAACGCTGGAGGAAGCGGGTGTTCAGCGCGACCCCGCCGACCGCCGCCGGAGCGACGAGCTTCACGAAGGAGCCCGCCACCTGCGCGACCACCGTCCGCAGAAACGACACCCGTTCGGGTACGAAGCCCAGCAGGCTCATCGCCGCCGCGAGGTAGCTGAGGGCCGAGAAGCCGAGGGCCGCTCCGACCCAGCCCCACTGGGCGTCCGCGATGAGGGTCCCGAAATCCACGTCGGCCACCTGCGTGAGCAGGTAGTACGCGGCGAAGGCACCCGCGATGAAGGACACCAGCGTGCGCGGACGGATCCGTTCCAGCCGGGCCGGCTCCACCGGCGCCTGCGGGCGGATGAGCAGCACCTGCCGGCGGATCTGGCTGAGGAGGTCCTCCTCCCGCGCCTCTTCCAGGGCGTCGTCCAGGGCCCGCTTCTCCGCCTTGCGTTCGGCCGCCGGACTGGCCGCGGCCGGCTCCGCGCCGGCCATGCGGGCCGCCTTCGCCGCCCGCGAGGACTCCAGTACGGCCTCGCGCTCCCGGTCCGCCCGCTCCCGCGCGAGCCTGCGCAGCGTCGCGCGGGTGGAGCGGCTCAGCGCGATCGGCTGGAGCAGCGGCAGACAGTCCGCCACGGCGTCGGGCCCGAGCACGGACACCGCCGAGGCCACCGACCGCTCCGCCCCGACCCGCAGGCCGAGCGTGGTCAGCAGCTGGGCGATGTCCATCCGGAGCACCAGGTCGCCGGCCGCGATCTCGCCGCCCCGCAGGTCGGTCAGGATGACCTTGCCGGAACGATCCACCACCAGGGCGTCCCCGGTGAGCCGGCGGTGCGCGATCCGGCGCGACTGGAGGGCCCGGACCTGCTCCCACGCGTTGCGGGTCAGCTCGTCGGTGATCTCCTCGTCGGGGAGCGCGTCCAGGCTCCGCCCGCCCAGGTGCTCGTAGACGAGCATCACGGCGTCGGGACCCAGCTCGGAGGTGGCGATCAGCTTCGGCGCGTTCGCCCCGGCCGCGATGGCCGCGTACGACAGGAGGGCCTCCTGCTCCAGGGCCTGGCGCAGGGACTGGAGGCTGCGGCGGGTGGTGATCCCGCGCAGGGTCAGGCGCCGCCACACCCGGTAGAAGAAGCCCTGGGCCTGCTGTTCGCGGTCCACGACCGTGACGTCCAGCGCGGGGCCTTCCTCCAGGGTGACGTGGTAGCGCCGGCCCCGGTCGCTGACCTCGGAGGTGTCGCCGTCGGGGGCCTCCGCGCGCATCGCGCTGACCGGCTGGAAGCCGACCCGGCGCAGGCCGGCGAGGAGGTTCTGCCCGGTGGGCCGGACGTTCGGCGAGCCGACCGCGTACAGGGTCCCGTACGCGACGCTCCAGCCGATGAGCACCGTCAGGATGATCGAGAAGGGGGTGGTGTAGCCGCTGACCAGCATCGCGAAGGCGTCCAGCAGCAGGACCACCCACAGGGCGACCCGCCAGCGCGGCCGCCGGGTCATCCCGACGGCCGTCATGTACGCGATCACGGGCGCGAGGTAGCCGTGCACCGGATCGGTGAGGGCCCCGGCGACCCCGGTCGGGCGGGTCAGGGCGTCCTGGATGGTTCCGGGGGCGGCCTGCGAGACCCACAGGTCGGTGGCGAGGGTGACCCCGTGCGCGAGGACGGCGGCGAGGACGCCGTCGGCGATGCGCAGCCCGTCGCGTTTGATCAGCCGCTCGATGGCGAACGCCACCGGGACCAGGAGCACCGCGATGGACGACACCAGCCCCGCGACCTTGATCAGCAGGTCGGGCGCCTGGCCGGTGCCCTTGGTGATGTCCTGCTCCAGCCCCGCCGTGGTGCCGTGGGCGAAGGCGGCGATGGCCAGCACGACGGCGATGCCGAGGACGCCGGCGAGGAGCCGTACGAGGTCGGAGGGCCGGTGCACGCGGGCGGCGAGCAGCGGCTCGTCTACCTCGACCCGGTCCGCCGACGTCGGGGTGTGGCCCGGAGGGTCGTCGGGGTGGGAGTAGTCGGCCGGACGCGTGCCGTCCTCGGCCGGGGGCGCGGCGGCGGCGCGGGCGGGCGGGGGCGCGTCGGCGCCCGGGGCGGAGGCGGGGCCTGTGCCCGCTTCCCCACCGTCGCCGGCACGGTCGCCGACACCGTCGCTCTCGCGCGCGCGCCCGCTGCCGTCGCCCCGCGTACTGCCGTCCGGAGGGCTCACACCCTGCTCCTTCGCCGTCACATCCGTCTCTTCTTGATCACGTATCACCAGTCACCGCCCGGAAGATGGTGGCACGGACCGACGGTCGGTCGGGGCATCAGGGTGCGCGCCGGTACGGAACCGACGCTTCCGTCCGGATGTCGGTGGCATCCGGCAGCATGGGTCGAATGAGCGAAGAGCTGCCCGCGTACGCGGAGCGGGTGCTGGAGGTGGCCGAGCGGATTCCGCCCGGCCGGGTGATGACGTACGGGGACGTCGCGGAGTGGCTCGGGGAGGGCGGACCGCGCCAAGTCGGGCGCGTCATGGCGCTGTACGGGGGAGCCGTGCCCTGGTGGCGGGTGGTGCGGGCGGACGGGCGCCCCCTCCCCGGCAGCGAGCGGCGGGCCCTGGAGCACTACCGCGTCGAGGGCACCCCGCTGCGCGAGGCCGCGTCCGGCGAGCCCCGGCTGGCGATGCGGCGGGCCCGCTGGGACGGCGGGGAGGAGGGTGACGGAGGCGACGAGGCTCACACCTGACAGCTTCCGCCATGCGGGGTCGGGGCGGGCGGTCGAAGGCCCGTACGGAGGACGACATCGCGGGCCCCCGGGGCGACGTCGCGGCCCGCCGGGACGGACTGCGGGAGCCGGCGCGGTTGGCGTAGCGTGGCCCCTTCGGCGTACGCGACGGCCCGGGCTGTCGCGGACCCCGCCGCGCTCGCGCAGGCGACCGCGGTCATCGAAGCCACAGCTGTCACGACTGTCATCGCTGTCACGGCAGCACGCGCTGTCACCGCAGCGCCCGCTGTCACCGCAGCATCCGCAGTTACGGCAGCACCCGCAGACCCACCAGGACCGGCACCTCACGTGATCACCTCTTCCTCCGGCCGCGCAGAGCGGCGTACGCGGACCCCCGACGCGTACCGCCTGGTGCGCACCGGGCCGGAACAGGTGGATCCTCCTGTGCTGGACGCAGCGCAGCGCGCGGTGGTTGACCACGCACGCGGCCCCCTCCTGGTCCTGGCCGGTCCGGGCACCGGCAAGACCACCACCCTGATCGAGACGGCCGCCGCCCGCGTCGAGGCGGGGGTGGACCCCGCCCGGATCCTGATCCTCACCTTCAGCCGCAAGGCCGCCGTGGAGCTGCGCGACCGCGCCGCCCTGCGGCTCGGCGGCGCCCGCGCCCCACAGGCCACCACCTTCCACTCCTTCTGTTACGGCCTGGTCCGCGCCCACCAGGACCACGATCTGTTCGCGGACCCGCTGCGGCTGCTGTCCGGCCCCGAACAGGACGTCATGGTCCGCACCCTGCTCGAAGGACAGCGCCGGATCCGCTCCATCCGCTGGCCCGACGACCTGCGGGCCGCGCTCACCACGCGCGGGTTCGCCGACGAGGTCCGCGCCGTCCTCGCGCGCGCCCGTGAACTGGGCCTGGGGCCGCGCGCCCTGTCCGCCTTCGCCGACCGCATCGGCCGCCCCGACTGGAAGGCGGCCGCCGCCTTCCTGTCCGAGTACCTCGACGTCCTCGACATGCAGGGCACCCTCGACTACGCGGAACTCCTGCACCGGGCCGTCCTGCTGGCCGAGCGCACCCCGGCCCTGTCCGGGTCCTACGACGTGATCCTCGTCGACGAGTACCAGGACACCGACGCCTCGCAGCTGCGGCTGCTGCGCGCGCTGAACGGACCCGGCGGCACGCTGATCGCCTTCGGCGACCCCGACCAGTCGATCTACGCCTTCCGGGGCGCCGACATCAACAACGTCCTCGACTTCGAGTCGGCCTTCCCCGGCGCGGCCGTCCGGGCCCTGACCGTGGGCCGCCGCTCGGGCTCGGCGCTGCTGGCCGCGACCCGGCTGCTGACCACGCGCATGCCGGTGCCGCGCCTGCCGTCCGCCGCCGTCCGCGCCCACCGGGCGCTGGAGCCCGTACGGGAGGGCGGCCGGGTGGAGGTGTACACGTACCCGACGGCCGGGGCGGAGCTCGACAACATCGCCGACATCCTGCGCCGGGCCCACCTGGAGGACGGCGTGCCGTGGGGGGACATGGCCGTCCTGGTCCGCTCGGGCGGGCGCACCATCCCGGCGATGCGACGCGCCCTGATCACGGCGGGGGTCCCGGCGGAGACCGACGGCGGCGACACTCCGCTGCGCCACGAACCGGCGGTGGCCCCCCTCCTGACGGCCCTCCGCCTCACGGCAACCGCCTCCCTCCCCACCCCCGCACCGGAGTCCGAGCCCGCGCCGGGTTCCGAGCCTGCGCTCGCAGCCGACCCCGCGCCGGGTTCCGAGCCGGTGCCGGTGTCCTTCCCGGCCCCCGCCGATCCGGGCCCGCCCGGCGTCGATCCGACGCGGCCCACCCCCGTGCCCACCCAGGCGGGGGCCCCCGCGCCGGTCGCCGCCCCCGCGCCGGGGTCCGAGCCGGCGCCGGTCGACCCCGAAGGGGTGACGGACGGGCCGACGCTGCCCGCCCCGCGCTCCGTACCCGCCGGGCAGCCCGCGTCGGGCGCCGCTCCGACCGGCGCCGAGCCGGAGCCGGAGCCGGAGCCGGAGCCCGAGCCGGAGCCGGAGCCGGAGCCCGAGCACGTACCCGAGCCCCAGCCCGACCCCGTGTCCGGCCCGGCCGAGTCGGCCGACGGCGGGGCCGGGATCGCCGTCGAGGATGCCGTCGCGTTGCTCTCCTCGCCCCTCGGCGGGATGGACGCCGCCGACCTGCGCCGGCTCGGCCGGGCCCTGCGCGACGAGGAGCGGGCCGCCGGGGTCATCGCCCCCGCGCCCTCCGACGTCCTGCTGGCCCGCGCCCTCGCCGAGCCCGAGCGGCTCACCGTCCACGACCCCGCCTACGCCCGCGGAGCGCAACGCCTCGGCCTGCTCCTGCGCAAGGCCCGCGAGCTGCTCCAGGGCGGCGGCACCGCCGAAGAGGCCCTGTGGACCCTGTGGGACGGCACCCCCTGGCCGCAGCGCCTGGAGCGCCGGGCCCGCCGCGGCGGCGCCGCCGGCCGCAACGCCGACCGGGACCTCGACGCCGTCTGCGCCCTCTTCGACAACGCCGCGCGCGCGGAGGAACGTACGGGCGGACGCGGCGCCCTCAACTTCCTCGAACAGCTCGAAGCCGAGGACATCGCCGCCGACACCCTCACCACCCGCGCCGTCCGCACCGACGCCGTCCGCCTCATGACCGCACACCGCTCCAAGGGCCTGGAGTGGGGCCTCGTCGTCGTCGCCGGGGTCCAGGAAGGCCTCTGGCCCGACCTGCGCCGCCGCGGCTCCCTGCTGGAAGCCGACCGCATCGGCCGGGACGGCCTCGCCGAACCCCTCACCCCCGGCGCGCTGCTCGCCGAGGAACGCCGGCTCTTCTACGTGGCCGCCACCCGCGCCCGCCACCGCCTCGTCGTCACCGCCGTCAAGGCCCCCGCCGAGGACGGCGACCAGCCCTCCCGCTTCCTCACCGAACTCGGTGTCACCCCCAAGGACGTCAGCGGCCGGCCCCGCCGCCCCCTCGCCGTCCCCGCGCTCGTCGCGGAACTCCGCGCCACCACCGTCGACCCCGACGCCTCGCCCGCGCTGCGCGACGCCGCCGCCCGCCGCCTGGCCCGACTCGCCGCGCTCACCGACGACGAGGACCGCCCGCTGGTCCCCGCCGCGCACCCGCAGCGCTGGTGGGGCCTGTACGAGCCCACCGCCTCCACCGTCCCGCTGCGCGACCGCGACCGGCCCGTCACCCTGTCCGGCAGCGCCCTGGACCAACTCGCCAACACCTGCTCCCTCCAGTGGTTCCTGGGCCGCGAGGTCAAGGCTGACGCCCCCTCCACCGCCGCCCAGGGCTTCGGCAACGTCGTCCACGTCCTCGCCGACGAGGTCGCCTCCGGCCGCACCCCCGCCGACCTCGCCGTCCTGATGGAACGCCTCGACTCCGTCTGGGACGGCCTCGCCTTCGACGCCCCCTGGAAGTCCCGCCAGGAGAAGGACAACGCCCGCGCCGCGCTGGAACGCTTCCTGCGCTGGCACACCACCGACCGCGGCGGCCGTGCCTCCGTCGCCACCGAGCACGACTTCGACGTCACCCTCGACGCCGGCGAGTACGCCGTCCGCGTCCGCGGCTCCATGGACCGCGTCGAAGCCGACCCGCAGGGCCGCGCGTACGTCGTCGACTTCAAGACCGGCAAGGGCGCCCCCACCCGTGACGAGGTCGCCCGCCACCCCCAGCTCGCCGTCTACCAGCTCGCCGTCCGCGAGGGCGCCGTCGACGCGGTCTTCGACGGCCGCCGCCCCGAGACCGGCGGCGCCGAACTCGTCCAGCTGCGCCAGGGCGCCCCCAAGAAGGACGGCGGCGACGAGGTCCCCAAGATCCAGGCCCAGCCGCCGCTCGACGGCGGTGCCTCCGGCGAGTGGGTCGGCGACCTCCTCGCCACCGCCGCCGGACGGGTCCTGGACGAACGGTTCGCCCCCGCCACCGGCGAACACTGCAAGCGCTGCTCCTTCCGCAGCGCGTGCAGCGCCCTGCCCGAGGGCCGCCAGACCGTGGAGTGAGCCCGGCGGATCCCCCGGTCCGCGGCGGTCGCGGTGCCCGTGGAGCGGGACGGCCGTTCCCGCCGGTCGGGGACTGTCGGTGCGGGCGGCTAGCCTTTCGAGGTGACCGCGTACGAGTCCGGGCGCGCCCCCGCCGCCCCCGTCCTCTCCGATCCCGAACAGCTCAAGGAGCTCCTCGGGATCCCGTTCACGCCCGAACAGCTGGAGTGCGTCACCGCCCCGGCCGCCCCCCAGGTCATCGTCGCCGGCGCCGGCTCCGGCAAGACCACCGTCATGGCCGCCCGCGTGGTCTGGCTCGTCGGCACCGGCGCCGTCGCCCCCGAACAGGTCCTCGGCCTCACCTTCACCAACAAGGCCGCCGGAGAGCTCGCCGAGCGCGTCCGCAAGGCCCTCGCCCGCGCCGGGATCACCGATCCGGACCCCTCCCCGGCCGAGGCCGAGACCGCCGGCGGCGAGCCCCGGATCTCCACCTACCACGCCTTCGCCGGGCAGCTCCTGAAGGACCACGGCCTGCGCATCGGCCTGGAGCCCAGCGCCCGCCTCCTCGCCGACGCCACCCGCTTCCAGCTCGCCGCGAAGGTGCTCCGCGAGGCCCCCGGCCCCTACCCCTCCCTGACCAAGTCCGTTCCCGACCTGGTCAGCGACCTCCTCGCGCTCGACGGGGAACTCTCCGAGCACCTGATCGAACCGGACGGCCTGCGCGCGTACGACACCGCCCTGCTGGCGGAGCTGGCCGACGCCAAGCTCACCAACGACGACCTGCGCAAGGTCCCCGAGGCCGTCCGGGGCCGCCTCGAACTGCTGGAACTCGTCTCCCGCTACCGCCTCGCCAAACGCTCACGCGACCTCTTCGACTTCGGCGACCAGATAGCCCTCTCGGCGCGGCTCGCCACCACCCGCCCCGAGGTCGGGGTCCTGCTGCGCCAGGAGTTCCGCGTCGTCCTCCTCGACGAGTACCAGGACACCTCCGTCGCCCAGCGGCTGCTGCTGTCCGGACTCTTCGGCGGGGGCACGGGCCACGCCGTGACCGCCGTCGGAGACCCCTGCCAGGCCATCTACGGCTGGCGCGGAGCCTCCGTCGCCAACCTCGACGACTTCCCCGAGCACTTCCCGCACACCGACGGCACCCCCGCCACCCGCCTCTCCCTCAGCGAGAACCGGCGCAGCGGCGGGCGCCTCCTCGAACTGGCCAACGGCCTCGCCGCCCCGCTGCGCGCCCTGCACGAAGGGGTCGAGGCCCTGCGCCCTGCGCCCGGCGCCGAGCGGGACGGGATCGTCCGCTGCGCGCTGCTGGAGACCCACGCCGAGGAGCTGGAGTGGCTCGGTGACTCCGTCGCGCACCTGGTCCGCACCGGCAAGGAGCCCGGGGACATCGCCGTGCTGTGCCGCTCCGCCGCCGACTTCGCCCGGATCCAGGCGGTGCTGGTGGCCCGGGACGTGCCGGTCGAGGTCGTCGGCCTGTCCGGGCTCCTGCACCTGCCCGAGGTCGCCGACCTGGTCTCGGTGTGCGAGGTGCTCCAGGACCCGGGGGCCAACGCCGCCCTGGTCCGGCTCCTCATCGGCCCGCGCTGGCGCATCGGCGCCCGGGACCTGGCACTGCTCGGCCGCCGGGCCCGGCAGCTCGTGGCCCGCGACCGCGCCGACGCCGGGCCCGACGGACGCCTCGCGGCGGCCGTCGAGGGCGTGGACCCGGCCGAGGTCATCTCCCTCGCCGACGCCCTGGAGACCTTCCTCGACGGCGCGGGCCGGGCCCCCGACGAACTCCCCTTCTCGGCCGCCGCCCGGGTCCGCTTCGCGCACCTCGCCCAGGAGCTGCGGGACCTGAGGCGTTCCCTCGCCGACCCGCTGATGGACGTACTGCACCGGGTGCTGGCCGCGACCGGGCTGGACGTGGAGCTGTCCGCCTCCCCGCACGCCCTCGCCGCCCGCCGCCGCGAGACCCTGTCGAACTTCATGGACGTCGCCGCCGGCTTCGCCGCCCTGGACGGGGAGGCGTCCCTGCTCGCCTTCCTCGGCTTCCTGCGCACCGCCGCCCAATACGAGAAGGGCCTCGACCACGCCCTGCCGGGCGGGGAGAACACCGTGAAGGTGCTCACCGCCCACAAGTCCAAGGGCCTGGAGTGGGACGTGGTGGTCGTCCCCGACCTGTGCGCGGGCGCCTTCCCCAAGGAGAAGGCCCCGGAGGCCTGGACCTCGTACGCCAAGGTGCTCCCGTACGCCCTGCGCGGGGACGCCGAGACCCTGCCGGCCGGTCCCGCGTGGACGGCGGCGGGCCTGAAGTCCTTCAAGGCCGCCCTCAAGGAGCACAAGGCCGTCGAGGAACTCCGCCTCGGGTACGTCACCTTCACGCGCCCCCGCTCCCTGCTGCTGGCCTCCGGCCACTGGTGGGGCCCGACCCAGAAGCGCCGCCGGGGTCCGTCGGAGTTCCTCACCGCCCTGCACGACCACTGCGCCGCCGGGTTCGGGGAGGTCGAGGTCTGGGCCGAAGCCCCCGCCCCCGACGCCGAGAACCCGGCCCTGGCCGACGACTCCACCCCGGACCACTCCTGGCCCCTCCCGCTCGACCGGGACTCCCTGGCCCTGCGCCGGCACGCCGCCGCGCTCGTCGAAGCCCACCTGCTCGACGCCCTCCGGGGCGACGCCGTCCGGGCCGAATCCCCCTGGGGCGACCCCTCCCGGGGCGACTCCCGCCCGGGTGCCCCGCTCCCGGCCGCCGTCGACCCCGAGGAGCCGTACCTCTGGCCCCCGCACTGCGAGGAGCCGGACGACGCGGACGCCCCCTGGCCCGAGGAGGCCCCGCTCCCGTACGCCGAGGAACCGGGCACCACCGGCGGCCCCCGGCCCGAGCACCCGCACGGCGGCCCCCGGGCCGAAGCCCCGCCCGCGCCCGCCCCGGGCCCCGCAGCCGACCCCTACCCCGGGCCCGCAGCCGACCCCGACCCCGGCCCCACCGCGTCCGGAGGCCCGGATGACGACCTCTGGGCGGGCGAAGCCACCGTGCCCGCCCCCCGCCGGGCCGGAGCCCCGGCCGCCCCCGGAGCCGCCCGTCCGGAAGCCGCCGAGGACGACCTGTGGGCCGGCGAGGCCGTCCACCCGGCCCCGGGCTTCGGCGCCCCGGAGCCGATCCGACCCGGCGGGGCGACCGGTGCCCCGGAGCGCGCCCCCGGCGCCGCCCCGGAGGAGGCCCGCACCATCGCCTCCTGGGACCGCGACCTCGACGCCCTGGAGGGCGAGCTCCGCCGTGCCCGCGCCGCCGTACGGGACGTGGAGTTGCCCTCCGCCCTGTCCGCGAGCCAGCTCCTTCGCCTCGCCGCCGACGAGGAGGGCTTCACCCGCGACCTCGCCCGCCCCATGCCCAAGCCCCCGCAGCCCGCCGCCCGGCAGGGCACCCGCTTCCACGCCTGGGTCGAGTCCCGCTTCGACGAGTTGCCCCTGCCCCTCCTCGACGGGCTCCTCGACCCCGCCCGCGAGCTGCCCGGCTCCGACCAGGAGATCGCCGACGAGGCCGACCTCGACTTCCTCAAGGCCGCCTTCGAGCGCAGCGAGTACGCCGAGCGCACCCCGTACCGCATGGAGGCCCCCGTCCAACTCACCCTCGCGGGGCGGGTCGTCCGGGGCCGGATCGACGCCGTCTACGAGAACCCCGACGGCTCGTACGAGGTGGTCGACTGGAAGACCGGCCGCACCACCCAGGCCGACCCCCTCCAGCTCGCCGTCTACCGGCTGGCCTGGGCCGAGGCCACCGGCACGCCCCTCGACCGGGTCACGGCCGCCTTCCTGCACGTCCGCAGCGGCCGCGTGATACGCCCCCGCGACCTCCCCGACCGCGCCCGCCTTGAGCGGATCCTCCAAGGCCGAACGGGCACGGACGGTGACGGCGAGGCGGAAGGTTAGGCTCGTGGGCATGAGCCAAACCCCGCCGGACAGCGTCGTCCGCACGTACGTCGACACCCACCGCGCCGCCTTCCTCGACGACCTCGCCGAGTGGCTGCGCATCCCCTCGGTCTCGGCGCAGCCCGAACACGCGGGCGACGTACGCCGCAGCGCGGAATGGCTCGCCGCGAAGCTGAAGGAGACCGGCTTCCCGACCACCGCGATCTGGGAGACCGGCACCCCGGACGGGACCGGAGCCCCCGCCGTCTTCGCCCACTGGCCCGCCGCCGACCCGGCCGCCCCCACCGTGCTCGTCTACGGCCACCACGACGTGCAGCCCGCCGCCCTCGCCGACGGCTGGCACACCGAGCCCTTCGAGCCGGTGGTCAAGGACGGCCGGATGTACGGGCGCGGCGCCGCCGACGACAAGGGCCAGGTCCTCTTCCACACCCTGGGCGTCCGCGCGCATCTCGCCGCCACCGGCTCCGCCGCCCCCGCCGTGCACCTCAAGCTGCTCATCGAGGGCGAGGAGGAGTCCGGCTCCCCGCACTTCCGCGCGCTCGTCGAGGCCCGCGCCGCCGAACTCGCCGCCGATGTCGTGATCGTCTCCGACACCGGCATGTGGTCCGAGACCACCCCGACCGTCTGCACCGGCATGCGCGGCGTCGCCGACTGCGAGATCGACTTCCACGGGCCCGACCAGGACATCCACTCCGGCGCCTTCGGCGGGGCCGTGCCCAACCCGGCCACCGCCGCCGCCCGCCTCGTCGCCGCCCTGCACGACGAGGACGGCCGGGTCACGATCCCCGGCTTCTACGACCACGTCACCGAGCTGTCCGACGCCGAGCGCGCCCTGATCGCCGAGCTGCCCTTCGACGAGGCCGAGTGGCTCCGTACGGCCAAGTCCCACGCGGCGGCCGGCGAGGCCGGGTACTCCACCCTGGAGCGCGTCTGGGCCCGCCCGACCGCCGAGGTCAACGGCATCGGCGGCGGCTACCAGGGCCCCGGCGGCAAGACCATCGTGCCCGCCTCCGCGCACCTGAAGCTGTCGTTCCGCCTGGTGTCGGGCCAGGACCCGTACGTGGTCGAGGCGGCCGTCCGGGAGTGGGTCGCCGCCCGCGTCCCCGCCGGGATCCGCCACGCGATCACCTTCGGCGCGCCCACCCGGCCCTGCCTGACGCCCCTGGACCACCCCGCGCTCCGGTCCGTCGTACGGGCCATGGGCCGCGCCTTCGGTCAGCCGGTCCTCTTCACCCGCGAGGGCGGCTCCGGACCGGCCGCCGACCTCCAGGACGTGCTGGACGCGGCCGTCCTCTTCCTGGGGATCTCCGTACCCTCCGACGGCTGGCACTCGCCCAACGAGAAGGTCGAGCTGGACCTCCTCCTCAAGGGCGTGGAGACCGCCGCCTACCTGTGGGGCGACCTGGCCGAGCACTGGAAGCCCGCCCCCGCCTGACCACCCGCACCACCCGCACCGCCCGCATCACCGACAACACCGACACCTTCCGTGTCACCGTCACCACCGCTGCCCGAGCCGCCTGCCTGTCCCACCCACCGGGGGAGTTGGAAGTACCTGTGAGCACCCATACCGAGCCCGAGCGCCCTCTCTCGCTCGCCGCGCCCAGCGGTGTCGACCGCGCCGCGCACCACCGCCTCGACGAGGCCTGGCTCGCCGCCGCCTGGAGCCACCCGGCGACCCGCGTCTTCGTGGTCTCCGGCGGGCAGGTCCTGATCGACGACACCCCCGAAGGCGACACCGGGATCGTGATGACCCCCGCCTTCGAGGCCCCCCTCACCGAGACCCACCGCTACTTCCTGGGCACGGACGAGGACGGCGTACGGTACTTCGCGCTCCAGAAGGACTCCCTGCCGGGCCGCATGGACCAGTCGGCCCGACCGGCCGGACTGCGCGAGGCCGGGCTGCTGCTGTCCGCGCGCGACGCCGGACTGATGGTGCACGCGGTGGCGCTGGAGAACTGGCAGCGCCTGCACCGCTTCTGCTCCCGCTGCGGCGAGCGCACCGTGGTCGCGGCGGCCGGACACATCCGCCGCTGCCCCGGCTGCGGCGCCGAGCACTACCCGCGCACCGACCCGGCCGTGATCATGCTCGTCACCGACGATCAGGACCGCGCGCTGCTGGGCCGCCAGGTGCACTGGCCGGAGGGCCGCTTCTCCACGCTGGCCGGGTTCGTCGAGCCGGGCGAGTCCATCGAGCAGTCGGTGATCCGCGAGGTGTGGGAGGAGGCGGGCATCAAGGTCGGCACGGTCGAGTACGTCGCCAGCCAGCCCTGGCCGTTCCCGTACAGCCTGATGCTGGGCTTCACCGCCCGGGCCGTCACCTCGGAGATCACGGTCGACGGCGAGGAGATCCAGGAGGCCCGTTGGTTCTCCCGCGAGGACCTGCGCGCCGCGTTCGAGTCCGGCGAGGTGCTGCCTCCGTCGGGGATCTCCATCGCGGCCCGACTGCTGGAACTCTGGTACGGCCGGCCGCTCCCCAAGGCCCTTGCGTGACGTTCGTCGCCGCGTAACGTTCGTCACAGCGGAAGGCCCCCGCCTCGGCGGGGGCCTTTCTGTCGGAAACCGTCGTGCCGCCCGGCCCGGATCAGACCGCGAGGGCCTGCTTGACCTGCGCGAGCGAGGGGTTCGTCATGACCGACTCGTTGCCGGCGGAGGACTTCACGAGGACGGTCGGCACGGTCTGGTTGCCGCCGTTCGCCTTCTCCACGAACGCCGCGGACTCGGGGTCGAGCTCGATGTTGATCTCGTTGTACGCGATGCCTTCCCGGTCCATCTGGGACTTCAGCCGACGGCAGTAGCCGCACCAGGTCGTGCTGTACATCGTGACGGTGCCCGTGTCCTGCATGCTGCGTTCTCCTTCGTGGGGGCGCGGTGGTCCGAGTGCCGGTCCGAGTACTCGAACGTACGGGAACGCCCCGCCATTCCCTCCGAGCCGCCGGTATGACCGCGGCCCCCGCCCTGTGGACGGGTTTCCCGCCCGACCCACGCGACCTGGCAGCATGGCGGGGTGACATCAGCAACGCACTCCTCATCCCTCACGGCCGGCGCGGGCACGGACGCGCCCGAGGCGGACGCCGTGCTCCTGGGCCTCGACCCGGAGCAGCGCGAGGTCGCCACGACCCTGCGGGGTCCGGTGTGCGTGCTGGCGGGCGCCGGCACCGGCAAGACCCGCGCGATCACCCACCGCATCGCCTACGGGGTCCGGTCCGGGCAGCTCATGCCCGCGAGCGTGCTGGCCGTCACCTTCACCAACCGGGCCGCCGGAGAGATGCGCGGCCGCCTGCGCAACCTCGGCGCGGGCGGGGTCCAGGCCCGAACCTTCCATTCGGCCGCCCTGCGTCAGCTCCAGTACTTCTGGCCCCGCGCGATCGGCGGCGAGGTGCCCCGGCTGCTGGAGCGGAAGATCCAGTTCGTGGCGGAGGCCGGTTCCCGCTGCCGCATCCGCCTCGACCGGGGCGAGCTGCGCGACGTCACCGGCGAGATCGAGTGGGCCAAGGTCACCCAGACCGTCCCCGCCGACTACCCGGCCGCCGCCCTCAAGGCGGGCCGCGAGGCCCCCCGGGACATGGCCGAGATCGCCCAGATCTACGGGGTGTACGAGCAGCTCAAGCGCGACCGCGGCATGATCGACTTCGAGGACGTGCTGCTGCTGACCGTCGCCATCCTCCAGGATCGCCACGACATCGCCGAGCAGATCCGCACCCAGTACCAGCACTTCGTGGTGGACGAGTACCAGGACGTCAGCCCGCTCCAGCAGCGGCTGCTCGACCTGTGGCTGGGCGAGCGCGACAGCCTCTGCGTGGTCGGCGACGCCAGCCAGACCATCTACTCCTTCACCGGCGCCACCCCCGACCACCTGCTGAACTTCCGCACCCGCTTCCCGCAGGCCACCGTGGTCAAGCTGGTCCGCGACTACCGCTCCACCCCCCAGGTGGTCCACCTGGCGAACGGCCTGCTGAACCAGGCCAAGGGCCGGGCCGCCGAACACCGGCTCGAACTGGTCTCGCAGCGCGAGGCCGGCCCCGACCCGGTCTACGCCGAGTACCCCGACGAGCCCGCCGAGGCCGAGGGCGTCGCCCACCGCATCCGCGACCTGATCGCCGCCGGGGTCCAGGCCGGCGAGATCGCCGTGCTCTACCGGATCAACGCCCAGTCCGAGGTGTACGAGCAGGCCCTGGCCGACGCCGGGGTCCCGTACCAGCTGCGCGGGGCCGAGCGGTTCTTCGAGCGCGCCGAGGTCCAGAAGGCGGTCCTCTCCCTGCGCGGAGCCTCCCGCTCCGCGGGCAACGACCCCCTGCTCGAAGACGTCGTCGAGCTGGGGTCCCAGGTGCGGGCCGTCCTCAGCTCCACCGGCTGGACCGCCGAGCCGCCCGTCGGCTCCGGCGCCGTCCGCGACCAGTGGGAATCGCTGGCCGCCCTGGTCCGTCTCGCCGAGGACTTCGCGCGCGCCCGCCCCGGCGCCACCCTGGCCGACCTCACCGTGGAGCTGGAGGAACGCAAGGCCGCCCAGCACGCCCCGACCGTCCAGGGCGTCACCCTCGCCTCGCTGCACGCCGCCAAGGGCCTGGAGTGGGACGCCGTGTTCCTCGTCGGCCTCACCGACGGCATGGTGCCGATCACGTACGCGAAGACCGACGAGCAGGTCGAGGAGGAACGCCGACTGCTCTACGTCGGGGTCACCCGGGCGCGGCTGCACCTGACGCTCTCCTGGGGCCTCTCGCGGGCTCCGGGCGGCCGGGCCTCCCGTCGGCCCAGCCGCTTCCTGAACGGCCTGCGACCGGGCTCCGCCGTCCCCGGAAGCCGGGCGGGGACCCCGGTCGAGCCCGGCACCCGCAAGCGCGGCCGGCGCGGGCCGGTGCTCTGCCGGGTCTGCGGCAAGACCCTGACCGAGGCCGGCGACATCAAACTGATGCGCTGCGAGGAGTGCCCGTCCGACATGGACGAAGGGCTCTACGAACGCCTGCGCGAGTGGCGTGCCGGTCAGGCGAAGACCCAGGGACTGCCCCCCTACTGCGTCTTCACGGACAAGACCCTGATGGCGATCGCGGAGACCGGCCCGGCCGAGGCGGGAGCGCTCTCGATGATCTCCGGAGTCGGCGGCCGCAAGCTCGACCGGTACGGAGCGGATGTGCTCGCCATCTGCGCAGGCCAGGAGCCTGCCGGCGCGGATCCTGACGACGCGTAGAAACTCGTCGGAAAAATAGTTTGCACATGCCCAACGAATCCCCATAGGTTCTTAGCAACGGAAACGGTGGCTTCTCCGGAGCCCTGGATCCGTGCTGTACTTATCCGAATACGCATGGGACAGGCCTCCGGGCCGAGTCCCCGAGACGCCGAGAGGAGGCGAGACCAGTGACCAGCTTCATGACCTTCACCAAAATGACCGATCGCTCGGTCGACGCTTCCTGCCTGCTCGGTTCCGTCTCGATCCTGGGTACCGGTCTGTCCGCGATTTCCGCCGGCAGCCCTGCCCTGCTCGCGGCCCTTCCGGTCAGCGAGCGCAATGAGCGACCGATCCAGGCACCGGTGGCAGTACTGGAAGCCCAGGCACATGGCGCCTATGGCTTCGCGGCCGCAGCCGGTGCCGGATCCCAGGTCAAGCAGTCGACGCAGACGAAGAAGCACCAGCACCACCTGATGTGGGCCTTCCGCGGGCTCGAACCCTGGAGTGATCCAGCCTGATCGCATGATCAGGCCGGCGCCTTCAGGGCCGCGGAACCCCACCCGGGATCCGCGGCCCTTCTGTTTGTCCCCGAACGGGGACGACGGAGCGAAGGGGCCTCGGGACTGGCAAGACCAGGTACCAGCCGCGACCGGCCGACCGGCCGGAACGACTAACCGAACCAGACGAGGAAGAAACCACCGTGCAACTCGAAGCGCACGCCCCGTCCGTACCGCAGACCCGAACGATCACCCCGCCCGCAGTCCCGGAGGCCACCACCTTGACCCCGCTCACCGCGCTCACCGCGCTCGACGACGCCATCGAGAACCTCGGCGTACCCGTTCCCTGTCGCACCTTCGACCCCGAGGTCTTCTTCGCCGAGTCCCCGGCGGACGTCGAGTACGCCAAGGCCCTCTGCGGCACCTGCCCGCTGGTCGAGGCCTGCCTCGCCGGTGCGCAGGAGCGCCGCGAGCCCTGGGGCGTCTGGGGCGGCGAGCTCTTCGTCCAGGGCGTGGTCGTGGCCCGCAAGCGGCCCCGCGGCCGCCCGCGCAAGAACCCGGTCGCAGCCGCATGACCGCCACCGGAACCATCGACCGCCCCCTGACGCGCGACCCCCTGAAGCAGGCCCTCATGTCCCCCCACGCCACCACGAGCGAGCAGCCGCACGGCTCCGCCACAGCAGACTTCATCACCGCCGGCGCGATGACCTCGCGTCAGAACAGGACCCGCGAAATGCAACTCATCCCAGAAGCCCTGGCTCGTGCCCATATGGACGACCGCATGCGTGAGGCGGACGCCGAGCGTCACGCCCTGCGCCTGGTCGCCGCCCGGCGCATGCAGCGCAAGGCCGA
This sequence comes from Streptomyces sp. NPDC088097, assembly GCF_044741845.1. Classification (NCBI taxonomy): domain Bacteria; kingdom Bacillati; phylum Actinomycetota; class Actinomycetes; order Kitasatosporales; family Streptomycetaceae; genus Streptomyces; species Streptomyces sp. NPDC088097. Next base: position 359,183 of record NZ_JBIUTJ010000001.1, on the reverse strand, counting down.
GCGCGTCTCCTTGCGCGCCCGGCGCGCGCTCGCCATGGCCGTCATGCACTGACACACCGATCGGGGCCGAACTCGGCCGTGAACGGCGCCACCGGGGGGACCGGTCCGAAGGGACCGGTCCCCCCGGTGCGTTGCGCGGCCCGCTCGGCCCCTCGGGGATATCGTCTGGAGGTGGACCAGCCGACCCCCCGCCCGGCTCCGCCGGGTACCGAGGCCCAGCCCGTCGTCTGCGCGCGCTGCGGCGCCCGCTCACCGGACGGCGCGCCGCCCACCTGGACCTGCTCGGTCGAGAACGGCGCCAGACAGTACTTCTGCGTCGACTGCGCGCGCGCCAACCTCCGGGCCATCGAGGGCAGACTCGACTCCGCCTGGTGGTGAGCCCGACTCCGTGCCCCCGCCGCCCCACCGCCGCGCGGTGGCGCCGGTCCGGTCAGTCCTCGGGCAGGAACCCGGGCAGCCAGGCCTCCAGTTCGTCGCGCAGCCGCACCGTCGCCCCCAGCTGACACAGCACCCCGATGGTGCTCAGCGTCACCCGGTGGATCAACAGGTACGACGGCGGCAGGTTGATCTGCCGCCCCAACTGGTGCGCGGGGGACCGGGGATCGGCGATCCGGGCCGCCTGCCCGCGCAGCCACGGTCGGGCGAAGGTGAAGGCGTCGACCTCGGTCGGCTCGATGATCGGCTTCAGGTAGGCGAGCAGCGCGTCCGGATCCAGATCGACGGACTCCTTCACGAAGCCCTCCGCGCGCAGGTGTCCGTAGACCCCCTCGGCGTCCCCGTCCAGGGTCATCCGCAGCGACCGGCCGATGGGCTTGGGCCAGCCGCCCGGGAGCCGGTCGACGGTGCCGAAGTCCAGCACGCCCAGGCGCATCCGGCCGTCCGCCCCCGGCAGCAGCCGGAAGTTCCCCGGATGCGGATCGGCGTGCAGCAGCCCGGTGCGTGCCGGACCGGAGAAGAGGAACCGGGCCAGCAACTGCCCGGCGCGGTCACGCTCCTCCTGGGTGCCGTCCGCGATCACCTCCGAGAGCGGGACGCCCTCCATCCACTCCGTCACCAGCACTTCGTCGCCTTGGTGGACGACGTCCGGGACGACCACGTCCTCGTCCCCGTCGAAGGCGTCCGCGTGGGTGCGCTGGGCCTCGGCCTCCAGCTCGTAGTCCAGCTCCTCCGAGACCCGGTCGCGCAGCTCGGTGATCAGCGGCTTGATGTCCATGCCCGGGATCAGCGGCCCCAACAGCCCGGCGAAGCGCCCCAACTGCTTGAGGTCCGAAAGGAGCGCCTCCCCCGCGCCCGGGTACTGGACCTTGACGGCGACCTGCCGGCCGTCGTGCCACACCGCCCGGTGCACCTGCCCGATCGACGCGGCGGCGGCCGGCTTGTCCTCGAACTCCTCGAACAACTCGCGCCAGTCCTCGCCGAGTCGCTGCGCCAGCACCTCGTGCACCCGCGCGGCGGGCAGCGGCGGGGCGGCCTCCTGAAGCTTGGTCAGCGCCGCCCGGTAGGGCCCGGCCACCTCCTCCGGGAGCGCCGACTCGAACACCGAGAGGGCCTGCCCGAACTTCATGGCGCCCCCCTTCAACTCGCCCAACGTGCGGAAGAGCTGTTCGGCGGTGCGCTGCTGGAGTTCTCTGGTCACGATCTCGGCGGACTTGCCGCCGATCCGCTTGCCCAGCCCCCACGTCGCGCGGCCGGCGATGCCCAGCGGCAGCGCGGCCAGCTTGACGGTGCGGGTGACCGCCTTCCGGGGAAGATCAGACATTGAAGCCCCTCCAGTTCCCAGACAGCCGTGCCGCGAGCGGTGCTTCGGGGGTACGACCGGCCCCCCGAAGCATCCTGCCATGCGGTCCCGGACACCCGGAGCCGGGCACCCTCCCCGACCGGTGGGCCCGCCCCACCCTCGACCGGAGGGCCCGGTCCCGCCGCCCTCACGAGGGCACCGCCACCGATTCCCGGGCGGGGACGGCCGCCTCGCACGGGCACTCCGGGTGCGGGCTCAGCTCCGAGCGCTCCCAGTGCAGGCCCGGCAGGGCGGCCTCCCAGCGGGCCGCCGTCGAAGCGGGCAGTTCTCCGTCGAGGAAGGACAGGGCGTGGGCGGCGGCCAGACCGGCCACGGCCGTGGACAGCCCCACGTCGCAGGCGCCGGCGGCCCGACGGCGGTGCGCCGAACGCCACTGCACCAGCATCCTCGGCCAGGCCGGATCCCGGTCGACGCGGTCGCGCTCCATGCACCCGGCGCAGGCCGTGGCCCCGGGCAGGACCAGCGGGCCGACCAGCCCCGTCCCCTCCAGCACCCCCGTGTACAGGTGCGGGGTGCCGGTGGCCACCCACCCGGCCGCCGGTCCGGGATCGGGGGCCCACGCCTGGAGGCCGTCCCGCGGAGCCACCACCACCAGGGCCAGCCCCCGCTCCGGCTCCTCCGCCCCGAGGGCCCGCCCGCCCCGCCCCGGGGCGGCGGCCCGTACGAGCCCGGAGGCCGCCTCGGCCCTGAGCCGGCCCACGGCCGCCGGATCCACCCCGCCGGGGGCCACATCGGCCGTCTCCGCCCGGCCCCCGTCCAGCACCTCGACCCGGCCCACTCCGGCCGCCGCCAGGACGGAGGCGATCACCGCCCCCACCCGACCGCTCCCGCGCACCTGGACCCGTAGGGCGCCGCGCGCGGCGAGGGCCCGTAAGTCCCCACCCGGCTCCCGGCGCACCAGCGACAACGAGCCCAGGTCGGGCCCCAGCCGTTCCAGGAACGCGGGGTGGTCCCGCAAGGACTGGGCGCGTGGCCCGCCCGCGGTGGCGTCGTCGAGCAGCCCGGCCCCCGCGAGCCTTCGGACCAGCTCGTCCACCTGCCCCGGCCGCAGTCCGAGGGCCGCGCCCTCGGACCGCAGCAACTCCATGCCGCGGGTCCCGTCGATCCGGTCGATGAGGGATCCGGTGGCCGTGTCCACCGGGCCGAGCACCACCGCGTGCGCGGGGGTCACCCCGAACTGGACCGTCTGCCGATCGCGCCAGGCCCGTGCCAGTGCCTGCTTCACCTTCGGATACATCGCGCCGCCCCCTCGTTCGCTTCCGCTTCCGCTTGCGTTGTTCGTTTCCCGGTTTCGTCTTCCGCCACGATGCCCGGGTTTCGCGGACTCTGCGGAAAGTTGTCCACAGGCAGGGCGTATCAGTCATATGAGAGGAAGAGTGAAAGGCGGGGAAGGGCGTTGGGGCGGCGGCGAACGGGCGGTTCCGGCCCGGCCGAAGAATCGATCCTGTTCGAACCGCGGAGGCGCGGGACTTCCGCCATGACGAGCGGGTACGGTCGTGGCGTGTCCGCCGACCCACCGCAGCGCGCCGTCGAAGTACGCCGGAGCGCGCGCCGCCGCAGGACCGTATCCGCCTACCGCGAGGGCGAGCGGACGGTCGTCCTGATCCCTGCCCGGATGTCCGAGGCGGAGGAGAAGCGCTGGGTGGGCGTCATGCTCGACAAGCTCGCGGCGCAGGAGAGCAAACGGACCCTCGGGGACGCGGAACTCGCCGAGCGCGCCGAGCGTCTTTCAGGGCAGTACTTCGCCGGCCGGGCCCGCCCCCGGTCGGTGCGCTGGGTCACCAACCAGAACACCCGCTGGGGCTCCTGCACCCCGGCCGAGGCCAGCATCCGGCTTTCCCACCGGCTCCAGGGGATGCCGGAGTACGTCGTCGACTACGTGCTCCTGCACGAGCTGGCACACCTGTTGGTGCCCGGCCACGGCCCCCGCTTCTGGGAGTTGTTGGAGGCGTACCCGAAGACGGAACGGGCGCGCGGGTACCTGGAGGGGATCGTCGCGGCGGAACGCCTGCCCCGGATCCCGGACCCGGGCGAGGACTCCGCCGAGATCCCGCCCGAGGATTCCCGCGAGCGGTGACCTTCCGCGACGAGCTGCCGGCTCGACCTGCCGCCACGACCTCCACCGCGCAACGGTGGAGCGGGGTGGCGGCGAGCGGCCGGCGGCACCGGGCGGTCACGAAGCGTGATGTGTACCGGGTCGGTACCGGGTGGGCACCGGCTTGTCCGGATGTCGGCGGGAGCCGTTAGCCTGAGCGGCACGCATTCGGCAGGCCGCACTCAGCGGCACGCGGGCACAGTGGGGATGGGGGACGGTCGGACGTATGGCCAGGGAATTCCAACGCGGCCACAAGGCCAAGGTCAGCGATCTCACAGCGGGCACGGATCTGTACGTGGGCGTCCAGATCGCCGGCCCCGGACTCGCCTTCGACATCAGCTGCTTCGGGCTCGACGCGAACGAGCAGCTCTCGGACGACCGCTACTTCGTGTTCTTCAACCAGCCGAAGTCGCCCGAGGAGTCCATCCAGCAGCTCGGCGCGCAGTCCGGTGACACGGAATCCTTCCGGGTGACGCTCGACCGCGTCCCGGCCGCGATCCACAAGCTGTCCTTCACCGCGACCCTCGACGGCCCCGGCCAGATGTCGCAGATCGGCCCGGGCTACATCCGGATCGTGGCCGGCGGCGAGGAAGTCGTCCGGTACTCCTTCACGGGCGCGGAGTTCAGCACCGAACGCGCGCTGATGATCGGGGACTTCTACCTCAAGGACGTCTGGCGCTTCGCCGCCGTCGGCCAGGGCTTCGACGGCGGACTCGCCGCGCTCCTCCAGAACTTCGGCGGCGAGGTCGCCGAGGAGGAGGAACAGCCGCAGCAGCAGGTCCCGGCCCAGGCGCAGTCCCCGGCCGCGGCCCCCGGGTTCGCCCCGCCGCCGCAGGCCGCCGCGCCCGCGCCCTCCTTCGGCGCCCCGGCCCAGCAGCAGCCGCCCGCCCCCGCGCCGTACGCCCCGCCGCCGCAGCAAAACCACCAGCAGCAACACCAGCCGCAGCCGCCCCAGCACCACAAGCCCGCCCCGGCCGCGGTGCACACCGCCCCGACCATGGTCGGCCCGCTGGTACCGCCCGCCGCGCAGGCCCCGTACGGCGGGCCGCCGCACCCCCCGCAGCAGCCCGGCCCGCCCGGGTACGGGCACCAGCAGCCGGCGCAGCCCTCGTACGGCGGCCAAGTGCCGCCCCCCGGGCCCGTGCCCGCCCCCTACGGCCAACAGCCGCAGCCCTCGTACGGCCAGGTCCCGGGCCAACAGCCCCCGTACGGTCAGCAGCCCGGCTACGGTCAGCAGGCCCCGGCCCCCTACGGGCAGCCGGCGCAGGCCGCCGCCGCCCCGGGTCTCGCCGCCGCGCTCCAGCCGTACAAGGAGGCCCCCACGGGCGCCCGCTGGACCCCGCAGAACCAGCAGCTCATGCGCGTCGACCTGTCGATGGGCGGCCAGGCCGTCCTCGCCCGCCAGGGCAGCATGGTGTTGTACCAGGGCAAGGTGGACTTCAGCTACAAGGGCGCGGGCTTCGCCGGCCGCGTCGTCGGCAACGCCACCGGCCAGGAGATGCAGCTGATGCGCTGCTCCGGCCGGGGGCAGGTCTTCCTCGCCGAGACCGGAGCGCACCTGCACGCCATCGAGCTCCAGGGCGACGGGATCTGCGTCTCCGCGGAGAACGTCCTCGCCTTCGACGAGTCCCTCCAGCACGAGGTCCGTCGCATCGAGGGTCACGGCATCCCCGGCGGCGCCCTGTTCACCATGCTCTTCCAGGGCTCCGGCACGGTGATCGTCAAGACCCACGGCGTGCCCGTGGTCCTGCCCGTCACCCCGACCACCTTCGCGGACAGCAACGCCATCGTCGCGTGGTCGGCCGCCTCCCAGGTGATCATCTCCAGCCAGGTCCGGCTGCGGCGCAACGCCTATCCCGGACACAGCGGGGAGACCGTGAACCTCCAGTTCCGCGGCGCCCCCGGGAACTTCATCGTCGTCCAGCCGTACGAGGTCTGAGGGAGCCCGTCATGAACGCAATGAACCAGCAGCTCGCGGGCTACGCCCCCACCCCCGTCACGGCCCGCATGGAGAACCACGGCCGGGCCATGCTCAAGGTCGCCATGCAGAGCGGCCAGGACCTCTTCGCGCGCACCGGCTCGATGGTCGCGTACGAGGGCTTCGTCCAGTACGAGCCCAATCCGCCGGCCGTGCGCCAGATGGCCTCGCAGTGGCTGACCGGCGAGGGCGCCCCGCTGATGAAGTGCACCGGAGACGGTCTGCTCTACCTGGCGGACTACGGCGCCGACGTGGTCGTGATCAACCTCAACAACGACGCCCTGTCCGTCAACGGCACCAACCTCCTCGCCTTCGACGCCCACCTCCAGTGGGGCGTCGAGCGGGTCAAGGGCATGGCGAAGTTCGCCGGCCAGGGACTGTTCAACGTCCAGGTCTCGGGTACCGGCTGGGTCGCCATCACCTCCCGCGGAACCCCGATCGTGGTCGACTGCGGCCGGGGCGAGGACGAGACCTACGTGGACCCCGACGCGCTCGTCGCCTGGTCCCCGAACCTGAAGATCAAGGGCAAGCGCAGCTTCAAGGCCTCGTCGATGATCGGCCGGGGCAGCGGGGAGGCCTACCAGATGGCCTTCTCCGGCCAGGGAATCGTCGTCGTACAGCCCAGCGAGGACAGCACCGACCGGCTCCGGGCCCGGGGCTGAGGGGGAGCGGACACATCATGCAGAGCTCACTTTTCGGCTACGCCGAAGCGCAGTCCCAGGACCGGTACACCGTCCAGAACCCCCAGCTCCTGCGGGTCTCCCTGACGGGCACCGACGACGTCCTCGCCCGCAAGGGCGCGATGGTCGCCTACCAGGGCATCATCGACTTCGACGGGGAGTACCAGAGCACGGGCCAGCGCAACGCCCGCGCCCGCACCGGCGAGGGCCTGGACCTCATGCGCTGCTCCGGGCAGGGCACGGTCTACCTGGCCAACCTGGCCCAGTACGTCCACGTCGTGGACGTGGACCAGGAGGGCCTCACCGTCGACAGCAGCTACGTCCTCGCCCTGGACTCCACCCTGCACACCGAGGCCATCGCGGTGGACAGCCAGTACGGCATCTCCGGCTCGGGCAAGTACCAGCTCAACATCACCGGCCGGGGCAAGGTGGCCCTGATGACCTCCGGGCAGCCGCTGATGATGCAGGTCACCCCCGACAAGTACGTCAACGCCGACGCCGACGCGATCGTCGCCTGGTCCACCTCGCTGCGCGTGCAGATGCAGGCCCAGACGCACTCCACCGGGGTCTGGCGTCGGCGCGGCAACACGGGCGAGGGCTGGGAGCTCAGCTTCCTCGGCACCGGATTCGCGCTGGTGCAGCCCAGCGAGGCGCTGCCGCCGCAGAACGCCCAGCTCGGGCAGGGCATGGCCGCCCAGTACGGCATGGGCCAGCAGGGCGCGCACGCCCAGAACCAGAACAACGCCTGGAACTGACCGGACGTACGGAAGGGGGCGGGCCCGCACCACGGGCCCGCCCCCTTCCGCGTCCGGCCGTCCCGGTGCGCCGCGGCGCCCTCGGGACTACGCGCCCAGGCGCGCCAGGGTCTCCTCCAGCAGCCGCACCACCGAGGTGTCGGCCACCTCCGCGACCTGCTCGTACGAGAACCAGCGCAGGTCCAGGGACTCCTCGCTGATCTCCGCGACCGCCCCGGCCGGGGCCAGCGCCACGTACTGGACGTCCAGGTGCCAGTTGCAGGGCGCCGGGATCGGATGGCGGTCCAGGCGCACCGGGCCGCCGTCCAGCAGGGTCAGCCCGGAGGCGATCCCCGACTCCTCGACGGCCTCGCGCAGGGCGGCCGCCGCCAGGGTGGCGTCGTCCGGCTCGCAGTGCCCGCCCATCTGCAACCACTTGCCGAGCTTCTTGTGCAGGGTCAGCAGGACCCGCCCGCGCGCCGGGTCGATCACCAGCGCGCTGCCGGTGACGTGCCCCGCCCGGCAGGGCTTGTAGACCCCGTCCGGGTGCGCGGCCAAGTGCTCCAGGTAGACGTCGCGCAGCTCGCGCTGCTGGTCGTCCCTACCCGCGTACGCCTTCAGGACCAGGGTGGCGTCCTCGTGCAGGCTCACTTCCGGCCGTCGCCCTCGTCGCCCGGCGTCCCGTCCCCGGGCTGCCCGTCGGGCTTGTCGCCGGGCTTGTCGCCGGGCTTCTCGTCACGCGTGCGGGCGGCCTCGCCGAGCATCTTGTCGATCTCGGAGAAGTCCGGCTGCTCGCGGTGCACGAACCCGTCCGGGTCGTCCAGGTCGGAGGCGGTCGGCAGCATGTCCGGGTGCTCCCAGAGGCCGTCCCGGCCGTCCACCCCGCGGGCGTCGGTGAGCGAGGCCCACAGCCGCGAGGCGTCGCGCAGCCGCCGGGGCCGCAGCTCCAGGCCGATCAGCGTCGCGAAGGTCTGCTCCGCCGGACCGCCGGAGGCACGGCGCCGGCGCATGGTCTCGCGCATGGCGTCCGCCGAGGTCAGTCGGGGCGAGGCCGCCTCGTGCACGACCGCGTCCACCCAGCCCTCGACCAGCGCGAGCGCCGTCTCCAGGCGGGCCAGGGCGGCCTTCTGCTCCGGGGTGTCCTGCGGCTGGAACATGCCGCCCTGGAGCGCCTCCTGCAGCTGCTCGGGGTTGGACGGGTCGAGCTGGCCGACCACGTCCTCCAGCTTCGAGGTGTCGACCGTGATGCCGCGCGCGTAGCCCTCGACCGCGCCGAACAGGTGCGAGCGCAGCCACGGCACGTGCGCGAAGAGACGGGCGTGGGCCGCCTCGCGCAGGGCCAGGTACAGCCGCACCTCGTCGGAGGGGACGCTCAGGTCCTTGCCGAAGCCCGCGATGTTCAGCGGCAGCAGCGCCGCCCGGCCGACCGGGCCCAGCGGCAGGCCGATGTCGGAGGAGCCCACGACCTCGCCCGCGAGGGTGCCCACGGCCTGGCCGATCTGCTGGCCGAACATGGCGCCGCCCATCGAGCGCATCATCCCGAGCAGCGGGCCCGCCATGGCCTGCATCTCCTCGGGCAGCACGCTGCCCATGGCCGCGCCGACCCGCTCCGCGACGGGGTCCACGAGCTCCTTCCACACCGGGAGGGTCTCCTCGACCCACTCGGCGCGGCTCCACGCGACGGCCGTGTTGGCGCCCGAGGGCAGCGAGGTGACCCCGTCCAGCCACAGGTCGGCCAGGCGCACGGCCTCCTGGACCGCCGACTTCTCGGCGACGCCGACGCTGGCGTCCTTCACGCCGTCCGCAGTGCCCTGCGCGACGGTCTGGCGGGCGATGTCCTTGGCCATGTCCCAGTTCACGGGACCGCCCTCGTAGCTCAGCATCTGGCCGATCTGCTGGAAGGCGGCGCCGATGTCATTCGGGTTCATCGAGCCGAACATCGCGGCGAACGGATTGTCCGCACCGCCCGGCAGGCCCGCGGGGCCGAACCCGAACGGATTGTCGGGGCCCCCCTGACCGCCCTGGCCGCCCTTCTTGCCCTCGTCGCCGTTCTCCGGCTCCTCCGGCGGAAGGCCGAATCCGAATGGGGTGTCGCTCACGGGTTTCCTCGGCTCGTAGGGCCGCCGGCGGGAGCCGACGGGCAATGGTCCGACAACACCACCCAGCGTAGACACCTGTCCCGCTTCCGGGCTCGGTGCTCCGCCGACTCCTGGGCTGCGGCAGGATGGACATCACCTGGTGGGTACGCGTCACAGCGCGGCCCCACTGAAGACAACCGCTGGAGACGCCCGGTGAGTTCCCCAGATCCGCAGGCTCGCGCGCCGCACGACGCCGAAAACCGCCCTGAGCACGGCGACAGCGCCCCCGGCGTTCGCCAGCCGCGAAATGAGGACGGCCCCCGACGACGCAGCCCCGTGATCGCGGTGACGGGGGCCGCCTCCGGAGTCGGCGCGGCCCTGGTCAGCCGCCTCGCCGCATCCGACGAGGTCAAACAGGTCGTCGCCATCGACGAACGGCGCGGCGAATGCGCCGCCGCCCAGTGGCACATCCTCGACGTGCGCGACCCCGCCATCGCCGAGAAGCTGCGCGGCGCGGACGTGGTCGTCCACCTCGCGCTCGACCTCGACCTGGAGACCGACCCGGCGGCCCGTACCGCGTACAACGTGCGCGGCACCCAGACCGTCCTGACGGCCGCCGCCGCGGCGGGCGTGCACCGGGTGGTGCTCTGCACCTCCGCGATGGTCTACGGGGCGCTCCCGGACAACGACATCCCGCTCTCGGAGGACTCCGAGCTGCGGGCGACCGCCGAGGCCACCGGCGTCGGCGACCTCCTGGAGATCGAGCGCCTGGGCCGCCGGGCACCCCGGGCGCACCCCGGGCTGAACGTGACGGTGGTCCGACCGGCGGTCCTCGTCGGCGGCACCGACACGGCCCTGACCCGGTACTTCGAGTCCCCGCGCCTGCTCGTCGTCACGGGCTCCCGGCCCACCTGGCAGTTCTGCCACGTCGACGACCTGGTCAGCGCCCTGGAGTACGCGGCGCTGGAGAAGGTCGAGGGCGAGCTGGCGGTGGGCTGCGAGGGCTGGCTGGAACAGGAGGAGGTCGAGGAGCTGAGCGGCATCCGCCGCATGGAGCTGCCCTCGGCGGTCGCCCTCGGCGCGGCGGCCCGACTGCACCGGATCGGCCTGACCCCGTCCCCGGCGGGCGACCTCGCGTACACGATGCACCCGTGGGTGGTCAGCGTCAGCGGGCTGCACGCGGCCGGCTGGCGGCCCCGCTGGACCAACGAGGAGGTGCTGGCCGAGCTCCTCCAGGAGGTCGCGGGTCGGCACACCGTCGCGGGCCGCCGGCTGGGCCGCAAGGACGCTGCCACGGCCGCGGGCGCGGCGGGCGCGACGGTGGCCCTGCTGGGCGCCGCGGCGGCGGTCCGCCGCGCCCGCAAGCGCCGGGGCATCTGACCGACCCGAGGCCCGCGCCCGAGGCCGCGCCCGAAGCGGTGCCCGAAGCCGATCCGAAGCCACGTCCCCACCGATCCCGAGCCGCGCCCGAGGCCGGTCCGGAGCGGGCCGCGGTCGGGGCCGGACCCGCGTGGGGCCCAGGCCGGGGCCCCAGCCCGGGCCCGTGTGCACCGGGCTCCTGTAGGAGGCTCCCAACCGCGCGGACCCGCCCCGGGCGAATCGGCTATTCCGCCACGTCAGCCGCTAGGGCACGATGGATGACATGGCACCGCACTTCGACCACCCCGGCGAGCAGGCCGCTTCGGACCCGATCCGCCTGCTTGAGATCCGCGAGACCCCGCTCTCCATCGACGAGGTCTTCACGGCCGTCGGCGACGACTCCACAGGCGGCACGACCCTCTTCGTCGGCACGGTGCGCAACCACGACAGCGGCGCCGACGTGGAGTCCCTCGGCTACTCCTGCCACCCCTCGGCGGAGGCCGAGATGCGCCGCGTCGCCGAGCGCGTCGTGGAGAAGTACCCGGTCCGCGCCCTCGCCGCCGTCCACCGCGTCGGGGACCTGGCCGTCGGGGACCTGGCCGTCGTCGTCGCCGTCTCCTGCCCGCACCGGGGCGAGGCCTTCGAGGCCGCCCGGATGCTGATCGACGACCTCAAGCACGAGGTCCCGATCTGGAAGCACCAGACGTTCGCGGACGGCACGGAGGAGTGGGTCGGCGCCTGCTGACCCCCGGCCCCCGGCCACCACCCGGCCCCGCGTCCGCGCGGACGCCCGGTACCCCTGACGCGCTCTGATGCCCCCCGGCCGGGTTCCGTCCCCGGCAGGGGGTAACGTCGCACCCGTTCGGCCGCGCAACACGCCCTCGATTTGCGTAACCCCTTTCCGGGCACGAGCGTTGAAGCCACCAACGACACGTACTTTCGGGGCAGGGAGGCACGTCCATGGCGTCACTGGCGTGGTTGCTGATTCCGCTGTTCGCCGCGATCGGAGCGGCGATATGGGGCAGCTGGGCGGCTCGCGACCGCACTCAAGGCGACATATCCGAACTCGCGGGCTACGCGAGATTCCGCGAGGCCATGGGCAAGGCCGATCAGGCCGCCGCCAAGGAGAAGGCACACTCCGGTTCCGACGCCGTCTGAGGCGTCCCGAGAGCGGACCCTCCGCGAGCCGCCCGCCCGGAATCCCCTGAGAAACGTCTGAGAGTTCGACGCACGGCCCCCGTACGGACCGGCCCCAGGGGCCGCCCACCCAGGCCGTCCCGTACTGTCGGATCCATGCCACGCCGCACCGCGACGATGCTCGCCTCCACCCTCGTGTTGTTCGCGCTTCTCTGCGCAGGGGTGTTCATCAAGGTCCCGTACTCCGAGATGAGCCCTGGCCCCACCGTGAACACGCTCGGCGAGTCGCGGGGGGAGCAGGTCCTCAGCATCTCGGGCCACAAGACGTACCCGACCACCGGTCACCTCAACATGACCACGGTCCGGGTCACGGGCGCCGACTTCAACATGAACCTGCTCGAAGCGGTCTACGGCTGGCTGTCCGACGAGAACATCGTCGTACCGCACGAGAACCTCTACCCGGACGGCAAGACCGAGAAGCAGTCGACGCAGGAGAACGCCGAGGAGTTCAGCCAGTCGCAGGAGAGCGCCAAGGTGGCCGCCCTCAAGCAGATCGGCATCCCGGTCTCCGCCCGCGTCATCGTCTCCACCGTCGTCAAGGGCAGCCCCTCCGAGGGCACGCTGCACGCCGGGGACGTGATCAAGGACGTGGACGGCGCCGCCGTCACCGAGCCGGGCGACGTGGCCAAGCTCGTCACGAAGCACAAGCCGGGCGAGCCGGTCGTCTTCACCGTCGTGCCCGCCGCCGAGGCGGCCGAGGCCGAGAAGGCGAACCGCGAGCCCACCGCCACCACCAAGGTCACCGTCACCGCGGGCAAGGCCCCGGACGACAACCGGGCCATCGTCGGGATCAGGGCGGGTACGGACCACACCTTCCCGTTCCCCATCGACATCAAGCTCGCCGACGTCGGCGGCCCCAGCGCGGGCCTGATGTTCGCCCTCGGCATCGTCGACAAGCTCAGCCCGGAGAACCTCACGGGCGGCAAGTTCATCGCGGGCACCGGCACGATCGACGACGCGGGCAAGGTCGGCCCGATCGGCGGCATCCAGATGAAGATCATCGGAGCCCGTCAGGCCGGCGCCGAGTACTTCCTCACCCCGGCCGAGAACTGCGCCTCCGCCGCAACGCACCGGCCCGACGGGCTGACCCTGGTGAAGGTCTCCACCATCGACGACGCCGCCAAGGCCCTGGCGAAGATCGGCAAGGGGGACACGGCGGCCCTGCCGCTGTGCGCGAAGTCCTGACCAGGACCGCCCCGCCCCCTCGTACCGCCCTCAGCTCAGGAAGGTCGCGGCCAACGCGTCGGCCAGGCCCGGGACCAGGCTCGCCCCGGTCAGCACCTCGGTGGAGGAGTCCTTCTCGCGCAGCCGTACGGCCGACTCGCGCGAGCCGTCGCGCAGGACGCCCACGGTCAGCCGGACCTCCTGCCGGTCCGGGTGCGACGCGACCCACTTCGCCAGCTGCTTGTCGTTGAGGCCCTCCGGTACGGAGGCCTCCGCGGACGGCGGCAGCATCAGCCGCTCCACCGTCAGGGCGCAGCCCACGATCGTGTCCGGCCAGGCCAGGGTGCCCAGGAACTTGTCGAGCGGCGTCCCGCGCGGCACTTCGTCCTGCTCGATCGGAGTGAGCTGGCTCTTGCCGGAGTCGTCCTGGTCCAGGCCGAGCTGACCGGCGAGCCGCGGCTCCTGCCGGCGCAGCCGGGCGGTGTCGACCAGGGCGAAGAGCCGGGCGGGCCTGTCCCAGCCGAGGGTGGAGGCGTACTCGTCGATTTCGAGGACGGCGCGGGTCAGCGGGCTGGCCGCCATCGGGGTGCCGGGGGAGGGCGAAAGGTTGGACATGGACAACATCCTGCCTCCTTTCTCCCGGATACCGGGAACTGACTAAAGCCTCAGTAAGTTGCATGAGTGGGCCCTACGATCGGTGGCCCAGCTTTGGAAACTTTTTCAGTACGCCAGAGACAGACCAGACACAGCGACTTTCGAGGTGCGCACCTTGGCTTTCCAGATGCCGGACCGCGGCGGAGGCCCCTCCGGGCCACGGATGAGAGTCGGCCGCCCCTCCCGGCGTGCCCGGACCCTCCTCATGACCCTGGGCGTCCTGGCCGTCCTGGCCATGGCGTTCATCATGTTCGCCGGGTTCTGGACGGACTGGCTCTGGTTCCGATCCGTCGAGTACTCCACCGTCTTCACCACCACCCTGTGGACCAAGATCGGCCTCTTCGCCGTCTTCGGCCTGCTGATGGCCGGAGCCGTCGGGCTGAACATCTGGCTGGCGTACCGGCTGCGGCCGCCGCTCAGCGCGATGTCGTTGGAGCAGCAGAGCCTCGACCGCTACCGGATGAGCGTCGCCCCGTACAAGAAGTGGCTGCTCCTGGGCATCGCCGCCATCGTCGGGCTGATCGCGGGCGCCTCGGCGGCCGGCCAGTGGAAGACCTGGTTGCTGTACGTGAACGGGACGCCGTTCGGGCAGAAGGACCCCCAGTTCCACCTGGACGTGTCGTTCTACACCTTCGACCTGCCCTGGTACCGCTTCCTGCTCGGATTCGGCTTCGCGGCCGTCGTGCTCTCGGTGATCGCCGCCGTCGTCGTGCACTACCTGTACGGCGGACTGCGCGTGACCAGCCCGGGCGCCCGGGCCACCGCCGCGGCCACCGGGCACCTGTCGGTGCTGCTCGGACTCTTCGTCACCTTCAAGGCGATCGCGTACTGGCTCGACCGGTACGGCCTCGCCGTGAAGTCCAGTGACTTCAAGGCCGCGGACAACTGGACGGGCCTGCGCTACGTCGATGCCAACGCCTACCTCCCGGCGAAGACGATCCTCGTCGCCATCGCCGCGATCTGCGCGGTGCTGTTCTTCGCCACCCTGTGGCGGCGCACCTGGCAGCTCCCGGTCATCGGCTTCGGCCTGATGGTCCTCTCGGCGATCCTGATCGGCGGGCTCTACCCGGCGATCGTGCAGAAGTTCCAGGTCCAGCCGAACGAGCAGGCCAAGGAATCCCCGTACGTCGAGAAGAACATCAAGGCCACGCGCGAGGCCTACGGGATCGGCGGGGCCGAGGTCAAGGACTACGCCGGCGTGCCCAACCCGGGCACCAAGAAGGAGCAGCTGCGCAAGACGGCGGACACCACCGCCAGCATCCGCCTCCTCGACCCGAACATCGTCTCCCCGGCCTTCCAGCAGCTCCAGCAGGTCAAGGGCTACTACGGCTTCCCGTCCACGCTCGCCGTGGACCGCTACAGCGGCCAGGACACGGTCATCGGGCTCCGCGAGCTGAACATCGGCGGCATCCCGAAGAACAACTGGATCAACGACCACTTCAAGTACACCCACGGCTACGGCGTCGTCGCGGCCAAGGGCACCACGGTCGGCGACCAGGGCGCTCCCGACTTCACCCAGTCCGACCTGCCCTCCAAGGGCATGTTCGGCAAGGACTTCGAGCAGCGCATCTACTACGGCGAGCAGACGAAGCAGTACTCGATCGTCGGCGGTCCGCAGAAGGAGCTCGACTACTCGGACGACAAGGGCGAGAAGGAGACCAGCTACAAGGGGAACTCCGGGGTCAACCTGGACAACCCGGTCAACCGTGCCGCGTACGCGCTCGCCTTCAGCGAGCCGCAGATCCTGTACTCGGGCGCCATCGGCGAGGGCTCGCGGATCCTGTACAACCGCACGCCCAAGGAGCGCGTCGAGGCCGTCGCGCCCTGGCTGACGATCGACGGGGCCCCGTACCCGGCGGTGGTCGAGGGCCGGGTCAAGTGGATCGTGGACGCCTACACCACGACGAACGGCTACCCCTACGCCTCGCGCACCACGCTGGGCGACAGCACGGCCGACTCGCTGACCAACAGCCAGCGCGCGGTCGTAGCCCAGGAGAACCGGGTCAACTACATCCGCAACTCGGTGAAGGCCACGGTCGACGCCTACGACGGCACGATCGACCTGTACCAGTGGGACACCCAGGACCCGGTCCTCAAGACCTGGATGAAGGCCTTCCCGGGCACGGTGAAGCCCAAGAGCGAGATCTCCAAGCCGCTCATGGACCACCTGCGCTACCCGCAGGACCTCTTCAAGGTCCAGCGCGAGCTGCTGACCCGCTACCACGTCACGGACCCGCAGACCTTCCTCAGCGGCAGTGAGGCCTGGGCCGTCCCGGACGACCCGACCACCAAGGCCGGTACGGCCGTTCCGCCGTACTACCTGTCGATGAAGATGCCGAACCAGACGGAGAAGGACCAGGTCTTCTCGCTCACCACGACGTTCACGCCGAACGAGCGGGACAACCTGAGCGCCTACATGGCGGTCAACGCCGATCCGGGCACCCCGGACTACGGCAAGATCAGACTCCTGAAGCTGCCGACGAGCAAGCCGGTCGACGGCCCCAAGCAGGTCCAGAGCAAGTTCCAGTCCGAACCGAAGATCGCCGAGTCGATCCGTCTGCTCCGCGGTGGCGACTCCGAGGTCGAGTACGGCAACCTGCTCGCGGTGCCGATGGACGGCGGCATGCTCTACGTGGAGCCGGTGTACGTCCGCAGCTCCGGGCTCAAGTACCCGCTGTTGCGCAAGGTGCTCGTGACCTACGGCGGCCAGACGGCCTTCGAGGACACCCTGGAGAAGGCGCTGAACGTGGTCTTCGGAGCCGAGGCGCCGACGATCCCGACCACGCCGGAGAAGCCGCCGGGCGAGGGCACGACCACTCCGCCCACCGCCCAGGACCCGACGGTCAAGGCCGCCCTCGACGACGCCAAGAAGGCCATCGACGCCGCCGAGAAGGCCCGTCAGGGCGGCGACTGGACGGCCTTCGGCAAGGCGCAGGACGACATCAAGGCGGCGCTGCAACGGGCCATCGAGGCCGAGGCGAAGCTGACCAACCCGACACCCCCGTCAGGCGGCTAGCCACCCGACGGAACGAGCGGTAATGGCTCCACCCCGCGTCGTGATACTGTGGTTTCACCGACGCGGGGTGGAGCAGCTCGGTAGCTCGCTGGGCTCATAACCCAGAGGTCGCAGGTTCAAATCCTGTCCCCGCTACTGCAGACGAAGGCCCGGATCCCTTTGGGATCCGGGCCTTCGTCGTGTCCGGCTGGGGAAGCGCGCGACACGGGGTCACTGGGGCGGGTGAGTTGGGGTGTGAGCGTGTTTGACTTGTCGCTCTGTGGGCATGTCGACAAAACGGTGTAGTGACCTCACTGGCTGCGACATACCAGGTGTACGCGGGTAGCAGGTGATGCGACGATGGGATTTATGGGGGACAGGTCAACTCTGCTGGAGACAGGGCGGTTTGTGAGGGCGGAGGTCGAGTCGGGTACGGGAGCCGGTGAGGCCGTCAAGGTCGTCCCCGCACAGGCCGCGCTGACCGAAGCGGCGTTCGCGGAGGAGGCTTTCGGCGAGGCCGAGGGAGCCACCGACGCCGAGCTGGAGGCCCGTCACCGGGTGGCCGCCGACAAGGGCGACCCCGGTGCCATGAGCGTGCTCGGCGCCCTGCTGCTGCGCCGCGGCGACCTCGCCGGAGCCGAACCCTACCTGCGGGGAGCCACCGCGGCGGGCGACCGCGCCGCCGCGAACAACCTCGGAGTCCTCCTCCACCAGCGCGGCTACCCCGACGACGCCGCCGGCTGGTGGCGGGTCGCCGCCGTCGCCGGATCCGCCCCGGCCGCGCACGCCCTGGGCCGTCACTACCGCGAGCGCGGCGACGAGCCCGCCGCCGAGTACTGGCTGCGCCAGGCGGCGGAGTCCGGCCACGCCCTGGGCGCGTACGGACTGGCCGACCTGCTGGAGCACCGCGGGGACAAGGGGGTCGAGCGGTGGTTCCGCGCCGCCGCCGAGCAGGGCCACCGCGAAGCCGCGTACCGACTGGCCCGGCACCTGCGCAAGGGTGACCCCGCCGAGGCCGAGCAGTGGTACCGCCAGGCCGCCGCGCGCGGCCACCGGCGCGCCGGACTGCACCTGGGCGCCCTGCTGGAGGCCCGCGGGGAGCTGAAGGAGGCCGGGCGCTGGTACCTCAGCTCGGCCAAGCAGGGGGAGGCGCGGGCGGCGTGCGCCCTCGGCTTCCTGCTGCGCGACGCCGGCGACGAGGAGAGCGCCGCCTCCTGGTGGCACCGCGCCGCCCAGGACGGGGACGGCAACGCCGCCAACGCCCTGGGGGCCCTGCACGCCGCGCGCGGCGAGACCCAGACGGCCGAGAAGTGGTACCGCGCCGCGATGGACGCGGGCGACCAGAACGGGGCCTACAACCTGGCCCTGCTCTGCGCCGCGCAGGAGCGGACCGCCCAGGCCGAGCAGTGGTACCGGCGGGCGGCCTACGCGGGCCACCGCGAGGCGGCCAACGCCCTGGCGATCCTGCTCCTCCAGGGCGGGGACGCCGCCGGCGCCGAGCCGTGGTTCTCCAAGGCGGCCGAGGCCGGCAGCGTGGACGCCGCCTTCAACCTCGGGATCCTCTTCGCGAGCCGGGACGAGGACCGCACCGCCCTCAAGTGGTACGAGCGGGCCGCCGCGGCCGGACACACCGACGCGGCGCTCCAGGTCGGCATCGCCCTCGTGCGCGACGGAGCGGACCGGGCCGCCGAGCGGCACCTGCGCTGCGCCGCGGGCGGCGGCAGCGCGGAGGCGGCCTTCCGGCTGGCCTCCCTGCTGGAGTCGCTGGCCCCGCCGCCGGAGCCGGTGGCGCTGGGCGAGCCGGCGGCCGGGGTCGCCCGCACCGAGAGCGAGGAGTGGTACGAGCGCGCCGCCGAGCAGGGGCACCGCCGGGCCCAGGTCCGGGTCGGGATGCTCGCCGCCGCCCGGGGCGACCTCCCGGTGGCCGCCCGGTGGTACCGGGAGGCGGCGGAGGCCGGCTCGCGCAACGGAGCCTTCAACCTCGGGCTGCTGCTGGCCCGCGAGGGCAACGAGCCCGAAGCGGCCCTGTGGTGGACCCGGGCCGCGGTGTCGGGCCACGGGCGGGCCGCCCTGCGGCTCGGGCTGCTCGCCGCCCGGCACGGGGACCTCGCGGAGGGCCAGAAGTGGTGCGTACGGGCCATGGAGCTGGGACCGGCGGAGGTCTCCGCCCGCGCGGCCCGGCTGCGCGAGGCGCTCGCGGAGGAACTGTCGGCCTGAGCCCCTCGCAGCCCCCGCCCGGGGGCGACGAGGGGAAGCCGTTGACTGATTTGCATCTGCCGGGTGGGCTCCCGTACAGTCAGGTTTACCGACGCGGGGTGGAGCAGCTCGGTAGCTCGCTGGGCTCATAACCCAGAGGTCGCAGGTTCAAATCCTGTCCCCGCTACTGAAGGCCCGAGGCCCGGATCCCATGGATCCGGGCCTTGAGTCGTTTCCGGACCGTTCCCGGACGCCAAGACAGCAAAAGGGCCGGGAGCCACATGGCTCCCGGCCTTCTTCGTCGGATGGGGATCCGGCGGGGGTGCGTCAGGCCGCCGCGCAGTTCGGGCAGACCCCGCGATAGGTCACCTCGACCGCCGAGACCACGAAGCCGAAGCGCTCGCCGGTGGGCAGGTCGGCCAGCGGGTCGCCGCCCGGGTGGACGTCGCGGATCGCGCCGCACTGGGCGCACACCAGGTGCTGGTGGGGCCGGTGGGCGTTCGGGTCGTAGCGCTTGGCGCGCCGGTCCGTCGACACCTCCAGCACCTCGCCGAGGGTCACGAGCTCGCCCAGGGTGTTGTAGACCGTGGCCCGGGAGATCTCCGGAAGCCTGGTCACGGCGCGGGCGTGCACCTCGTCGGCCGTCAGGTGCACGTGGTCACCGTCCAGCACTTCGGCCACGACGCGTCGCTGCGCCGTCATGCGCCAGCCGCGTCCGCGAAGTCGTTCGAGCAGGTCACTCATACACGCCAGCCTAACAGTGGGGATTCGGTGCAGATCCCGAACCGGTGTGGAATTGGATGCTTGCTTGACTTAGACAATGTCCATTGTAGGATCGGTCACGGCAAACGCCAAGGACAGGACATGCAGGAATGACGCAGGAGGCGCACGTGACGCAGCAGGGACCGCTCACCACGGAGGCCGGGGCTCCGGTCGCCGACAACCAGAACAGCGAGACCGCTGGCGTCGGCGGGCCCGTTCTCGTCCAGGACCAGCTCCTCCTGGAGAAGCTCGCCCACTTCAACCGCGAGCGCATCCCGGAGCGCGTGGTGCACGCCCGCGGCGCCGGCGCCTACGGCACCTTCACGCTGACCCGTGACGTCTCGCAGTGGACCCGCGCCGCGTTCCTCTCCGAGGTCGGCAAGGAGACCGAGACCTTCCTGCGCTTCTCCACCGTCGCAGGCAACCTCGGCAGCGCCGACGCGGTGCGCGACCCCCGCGGCTGGGCGCTGAAGTTCTACACCGAAGAGGGCAACTACGACCTCGTCGGCAACAACACCCCGGTGTTCTTCATCAAGGACGCCATCAAGTTCCCGGACTTCATCCACACGCAGAAGCGCGACCCCTACACGGGATCGCAGGAAGCGGACAACGTCTGGGACTTCTGGGGCCTGTCGCCCGAGTCCACGCACCAGGTGACCTGGCTGTTCGGCGACCGCGGCATCCCGGCGTCCTACCGCCACATGAACGGCTTCGGCTCGCACACGTTCCAGTGGAACAACGAGGCCGGCGAGGTCTTCTGGGTCAAGTACCACTTCAAGACCGACCAGGGCATCAAGAACCTCACCCAGGCCGAGGCCAACTCCCTCGCCGGTGAGGACCCCGACTCGCACCAGCGCGACCTGCGCGAGTCGATCGAGCGCGGCGACTTCCCGTCCTGGACCGTGCAGGTCCAGGTCATGCCGGCGGCCGAGGCGGCCGAGTACCGCTTCAACCCGTTCGACCTCACCAAGGTGTGGCCGCACGCGGACTACCCGCTGATCGAGATCGGCAAGCTGGAGCTCAACCGCAACCCGGAGAACGTCTTCGCCGAGGTCGAGCAGTCGATCTTCAGCCCGGCGCACTTCGTCCCCGGCATCGGTCCCTCCCCGGACAAGATGCTCCAGGGCCGTCTCTTCGGCTACGGCGACGCCCACCGCTACCGCGTCGGCATCAACGCCGACCACCTGCCGGTGAACCGTCCGCACGCCACCGAGGCGCGCACCAACTCCCGCGACGGCCACCTGTACGACGGCCGCCACAAGGGCGCCAAGAACTACGAGCCGAACAGCTTCGGCGGCCCGCACCAGACGGACCGCCCGCTGTGGCAGCCCGTCCCGCTGACCGGCGGCACGGGCAACCACCCCGCCGCTGTCCACAGCGAGGACAACGACTTCGTCCAGGCGGGCAACCTCTACCGCCTGTACTCGGAGGACGAGAAGTCCCGCCTGATCGAGAACCTCTCCGGCTTCATCGCCAAGGTCTCCCGTGACGACATCGTCGACCGCGCGATCAACAACTTCCGCCAGGCGGACGGCGACTTCGGCAAGCGGCTGGAGGCCGCGGTCCAGGCCCTTCGCGGCTAGTTCCGGGCGCTTGTCGTAGCAGGACGACGGGTCCGAATCCTCTCCGAGGGTTCGGGCCCGTCGTCGTGCGCGGGCGTGGGGGTGGAGGCGGAGGTCGCTACGCGGCCACGCGGCGCAGCTCGGGAGTCCAGCAGCGGATGACGTCGCGGACGGAGACGATGCCGACCGGGCCGCCGTCCTCCAGCACGACCAGGTGCCGGAACCCGCCGCGGACCATGGCCTCCGCGGCGTCCTGGAGGGTGGCGTCGGGGGTGCAGAAGACGACGTTGTTGGTGGTGTGCGCGCCGACGGACTCGCGGTCCGGGTCGTGGCCCGCGCCGATCGAGTTGAGGATGTCGCGCTCGGTGAGGATGCCGACGCCGCTGTGGTCGGGGTCGAGGACCACGGCCGCGCCGACGCGCCGCCCGGACATCAGGCCGGCCGCCTGACGCAGGGTGTGGGCGGGTCCGAGGGTGAGGATCAGTGTGCTCATGGCGTCACGGACGAGCATGAAGAGAGCCACCTCCTGGGTGAGTCCCCCCGCCGGGTGGGTACGCGAGCGGAGCCCCGGTTAGAGAAGGGTTTCACAAGCGCACAAGCAAGGGGACTCTCAGATTCCCACGCTCACCGTGAGCCAGCAAGGAGGCACGCGAGGGGGCGCGCTCATCACGCCCCGCGCATCAGGCGCGCGGCCGGAGCAGGTCGAGCATGCCTTCGTGCAGAAGCCCGTTCGAGGCGGCGGCGTTCCCGCCGTGCACACCGTCCGTGCCGTCCAGGGCGGTGAACCGGCCACCCGCCTCCTGGACCACGATGGCGAGGGCCGCCATGTCCCACAGGTTCAGCTCGGGCTCGGCGCACAGGTCGATCGAGCCCTCCGCGACCATCACGTACGGCCAGAAGTCCCCGTAGCCCCGCGTACGCCAGCACGCCCGCGTCAGTTCCATGAAGCCGGGCAGGCGCCCCTGCTCCTCCCAGCCGTGCAGCGAGGAGAAGGCGAGGGAGGCGTCGGAGAGGGCCGCGACCTTGGACACCCCGATGGGGGTCGCCTCGGCGAGCGCGCCGCCCGAGAAGGCGCCCCCGCCCTGCGAGGCCCACCAGCGGCGGCCCAGCGCCGGGGCCGAGACCACGCCGACGACCGGGCGGAACACCCCGTCGTCGCCCTCGGCCATGAGGGAGATCAGCGTCGCCCAGACGGGCACCCCACGCACGTAGTTCTTCGTGCCGTCGATCGGGTCCACGACCCAGCGGCGCGGGCCCTCGCCCTGGAGGCCGTACTCCTCGCCCAGGATCGCGTCCGCCGGACGGGCGGCGTGGATCCCGGCCCGGACGATCTCCTCGGCGGCCTTGTCCGCCTCGCTGACCGGGGTCATGTCCGGCTTCGTCTCGACCTGGAGGTCGAGGGCGCGGAACCGCTGCATGGTGGCGGCGTCCGCGGCGTCGGCGAGTTCGAGGGCAAGGCGCAGGTCATCGTCATACTCGGGCATGCCCGAACAGTATCGAGACTCCCGCGACCGGGCGAACGGCGTCCACGGTGCGGCCCGAGGCGCCCTTGACAGGATCTGTCGGTCCGTCAACTCTGGCGGTTGACCCAGTGGGGGAGGCGATCATGCCGGGGGCCCGGGAGTCCTTGCTGCGCGCGGCCGACGCGGCCCTGTCCGCGCGCCCCTGGCCGGCCGTGCGGATGATCGAGACGGCGGCCACCGCCGGGGTGTCCCGGCAGACCCTCTACAACGAGTTCGGCGACAAGGAGGGCCTCGGTCGGGCCCTGGTGCGCCGGGCCGCCGAGGGGTACCTCGACGGGGTGGACCGGGTGCTGGCCCCGGCCGGCGCCGGCGGGCCCGACCCCGGACCCGGGGAGGTCGCCGGACGGCTGGCGGGGCTCGCGCTGTGGACCGTGGGCGCGGCCCGCGCGCGGCCCCTCGTACGAGCCCTGCTGACGGGTTGCTGGGACGCGGACCTGCCCGTGCCGCCCCCGCCCGGGAGCCGGCAGGCGCTCGGTCCCGGCGAGCTGGCCCGGGCGGTACGGGACCGGGCCGCCGCCGCGCTGGCCTCCGAGCCGCCCTGGCGCTGCGAGCTGGCCGTGCGCCTCGCGCTGTCCTACGTGAGCGCCCCGGAGGAGGAGCAGGGCACGGGGGAGCTGCTGCGGCTGCTGGGAGAGGGCCTGGGACTCGGAGTGGGACTCGGCCCCGCTGCCGGGGGAGGCGGCGGGGCGGGGCTCAGTGCGACGAGCCGGACAGCTGGAGCCCGATGACCCCGAGGATCACCAGCGAGATCGAGACGAGTTTCAGGGTGGAGACCAGGTCGCCGAGGAAGATCATCCCGTAGATCGCCGTCCCGGCGGCCCCGATGCCCGTCCACACCGCGTAGGCGGGCCCCACGTCCAGCTTCTTCAGGGCCAGGGTCAGCAGCCCGAAGCTGCCGAGGGCGAAGCAGGCGAACGCGATCGTGGGCCAGAGCCGGGTGAACCCGTGGGACAGCTTGAGGCACACCGCGAAACCGGTCTCCAGGATTCCGGCGACCACGACCAGCAGCCACGCCATGGCGTATGCCTCCCCGCGTCACGTGACCTCGCGCCACTTGGTGGGCCTATCCATTCACCGGGCACCGGGCCTGGCAAACCCCGGCGGCCGGTCAGTCGCCCTCGCGACGTTCCCGCGTCTGGAGCAGGCGGCGCAGCGAGTACAGCCGGGCGGGGTCCGCGTGGCCGTCCTCCACCCACTTGTCGAGCGCGCAGTCCGGCTCGTCGTGGCTGCACGCGCGCGGGCACTCCTCCGTCCCCGGCACCAGCTCCGGGAAGGCCAGGATCACCCGGGACGGGTCCACGTGGTGCAGGCCGAAGGAGCGCACGCCCGGGGTGTCGATGACCCAGCCGTCCCCGGAGGGCAGCGGCAGGGCCAGCGCGGAGGTGGTGGTGTGCCGGCCCCGTCCGGTGACCGCGTTGACGTGCCCGACGGCCCGCTGGCGGCCCTCGGCGACCAGGGAGTTCACCAGGGTGGTCTTGCCGACGCCCGAGTGGCCGACGAAGGCGGTGATCCGGCCGTTGAGGCGCTCGCGCACCCGGTCGGCGGCGTCGCCCGTGGCCAGCTCCTCGCGGTTGGTGACCACGTAGTTCAGCCCGAAGGTCGAGTAGATCTCCAGGATCTTGTCGGCGGAGGTCAGGTCGGACTTGGTGAGCACGAGCAGGGGCTCCAGGCCGGCGTCGTACGCGGCCACCAGGCAGCGGTCGATCATCCGGGGCCGGGGCTCCGGGTCGGCCAGCGCCGTCACGATGGCCAGCTGGTCGGCGTTGGCGACGACCACCCGCTCGTACGGGTCGTCGTCGTCGGCGGTGCGCCGCAGGACGGACTTGCGCTCCTCGATCCGCACGATCCGGGCCAGGGTGTCCTTCCTGCCCGTCAGGTCCCCCACGATCCAGACCCGGTCGCCGACCACCGCGGCCTTGCGGCCGAGCTCGCGCGACTTCATCGCGTGCACCGTGGTGCGCCCGTCGATCAGGCAGGTCAGCCTGCCCCGGTCCACGGTCAGGACGAAGCCCTCCGAGGCGTCCTCGTGCTTGGGTCGGATGTTGGTCCGCGGCCGGTTGCCCTTGGGGTTGGGGCGCTGGCGGATGTCGTCCTCGTCGGTGTTCTTGCCGTACCTGCGCATGACGTTCCCTACGCTCCCGCACCCGCCGGCGCCCCGGCGAGCATGTCGGCCCACATCCGCGGGAAGTCCGGCAGCGTCTTCGCGGTCGTCGCCACGTTCTCGATCTCCACACCCTTCACCACCAGGCCGATCACCGCGCCGGCGGTGGCCATCCGGTGGTCGTCGTAGGTGTGGAAGACCCCGCCGTGCAGCGGGCGCGGGCGGATGTGGAGCCCGTCGGCGGTCTCGGTGACGTCGCCGCCGAGGCCGTTGATCTCCGCGGTGAGGGCCGCGAGGCGGTCCGTCTCGTGCAGTCGCAGGTGCTGGACCCCGCGCAGGATCGACTCGGAGTCGGCCAGGGCGGCGACCGCCGCGATGCCCGGGGTCAGCTCGCCGACGTCGCCCAGGTCCACGTCGATGCCGTGGATCCTGCCGGTGCCGGTGAAGACCAGGCCCGCGTCGGTCAGCTCGCAGGAGCCGCCCATCGCGGTGAAGATCTCGCGCAGCGCGTCACCGGGCTGGGTCGTGTGGTGCGGCCAGTCCGGGATGGTCACCGTGCCGCCGGTGAGCAGGGCCGCGGCCATGAACGGCTGGGCGTTGGAGAGGTCCGGCTCCACCACCATGTCCCGGCCCAGCAGCGCGCTCGGGGAGACCCGCCAGACGTTCTTCTCGCCCCCGGACTCGGGGGTGTCGACCTGGGCGCCCGCCGCGCGCAGCATCTCCACCGTCATCCGGATGTGCGGCATCGACGGCAGGGTCGCGCCGGTGTGGCGGACCTCCACGCCCTGGTTGAAGCGCGGCGCGGACAGCAGCAGCGCCGAGAGGAACTGGGAGGAGTTGGAGGCGTCGATCTCGACCGTGCCTCCCTCCAGGGCCCCGCCGCCCTGGACGGTCAGCGGCAGCGCCCCGCGGCCGTTGTCGTCGATCCGGGCGCCGAGGACGCGCAGGGCGGTGATGACCTCGCCCAGGGGGCGCTCGTAGGAGCGCGGGTCGCCGTCGAAGCGGATGTCGCCGGAGGCGAGGGTGGCGACGGGGGGCAGGAAGCGCATGACCGTGCCCGCGTTGCCCACGTCGACCGTGGCAGGGCCGCGCAGGACGGCCGGGATGATCCGCCAGGCCTCGCCGCTGGCGCCGTCGGCGGAGCTGGAGGAGACGGTCTCCTCGATGCCCACGCCGAGCGCGCGCAGGGCGTCGGACATCAGCTGGGAGTCGCGCGAACGCAGCGGGCGGCGCACCCAGCCGGGCTCGGCCGCGAGGGCGGCGAGGACCAGGGCGCGGTTGGTGACCGATTTGGAGCCCGGCACGGTGACGGTGGCGTGGACGGCCCCGTCCGCGAGCGGAGCGGGCCAGAGGGAGTGGAGCGCGGGGGTCTCGGTCATGCCCCTCACTTTAATGGCTCCCCCCGAGCCCGGATCTTGATCACGGCCGGGTCAGAGGCCGAGCAGCCAGCGCCCGCCGCCGATCAGGGAACACAGCGCGACCGCGTGGAAGAGCAGCAGCCAGGCGATCGGGTGCACGTGCGTGAGCCGGCCGAGCTGGTCGGCGTCCGAATCCGGCGCACCGCCCCGACGCCGCTTGACCTGCAGCTCGAACACCGGCCGCACCCCGCCGAGCAGCAGGAACCACACCACCGCGTACGCGAACAGCGCCTGCACCTGCGCCGGGGTCAGCCAGGACACCAGCAGGAAGGTTCCGCCGGTCAGCACCACCGTGAGCAGCCCGTACGCGTTCCTGATCATCACCAGCAGCGCCAGCAGCAGGGCGGTCGCCGCCCACAGCAGCAGGGTGATGCGGTGGGCCGACAGCAGGGCCGCTCCGCCCAGGCCCAGCAGGGAGGGGGCCGTGTAGCCGGCGGCGGCGGTCAGGATCATCCCGACGCCGGAGGGCTTGCCCCGGCTGACGGTGACCCCGCTGGTGTCGGAGTGCAGCCGGATCCCGTCGAGGCGCCGCCCGGTCAGCAGGGCGAGCAGCCCGTGGCCGCCCTCGTGCGCGATGGTGATCGCGTTGCGCGACACCCGCCAGAGCGGCGTGGGCGCGACGAGGGCCAGCGCGGCCACGCCCGTCAGGGCCACCAACCACCAGTCGGGCTCGGCCTGTATGCCGGTGAGCCGGTCCCAGAGGCCGGCGGTCGTGACGCTGTCCATGGAGTGGCGGACTCCTTGCGGTGGTGGGCGGGTGCCATGGCAGTGTGTCAGCCATGTGCGGAAGGTTTGCGGCGAGTCGTACGCCCCAGGAGCTGGCGGGGATATTCGGGGTCGAGCGGTGGGAGCCGCTGGAGACCCTGGCCCCCGATTGGAACGTGGCCCCGACGAAAGAGGTCCACGTCGTCCTCGACCGTCCCCTGAAGGACGCGCGGGACCCGCGTCCGGTTCGCCAGCTGCGCGTGCTGAGGTGGGGCCTGGTCCCGTCCTGGGCGAAGAGCCCCGAGGGAGCCGCCCGGATGATCAACGCGCGCTCCGAGACCCTCCACGAGAAGCCCTCCTTCCGACGCCCCTTCGCGCAGCGCCGCTGCATCGTCCCCGCCGACGGCTACTACGAGTGGGTCACCGCCCACGACGAACGGCAGCTGGAGGTGGAGGGCAAGAAGAAGCGGGCCCGCAAGCAGCCCTACTTCGTCCGGCCCGCCGACGGCTCCGTCCTCGCCATGGCGGGGATCTACGAGTTCTGGCGAGACCCGACCCTGCCCGCCGACCACGCCCTGGCCTGGTGGGCGACCTGCTCGGTGATCACCGCCGAGGCCGAGACCGAGCCGCTGGGCGTCGCCCCCGACGAGGGGCCGCGCTCACTGGCCGACATCCACCCCCGGATGCCGCTGATGCTGACCCCGGACCGCTGGGACCCCTGGCTGGACCCCGCCCGGACCGACGGGGACGAGCTGCGCGACCTGCTCGCGCCCCCGCCCGGCGGGCTGATGCGGGCCCACCCGGTGTCCAGCGCCGTGAGCAACGTGCGCAACAACGGGCCCGAGCTGCTCGGTGAACTGGCCGCGCCCGAGGAGGCCACGCTCTTCTGACCCGGGCTCCGGCCCGGGCAGGATGGGGGGCATGAGCCTGAGCGCCACCCGCACCGAGACCGTCGACACCCCGGCCGGCCCGGCCCGGATCACCTGGCACACCGCCCGCGCGGCGAAGCTCGTCCTCGCCCTGGGCCACGGCGCGGGCGGCGGGATCGAAGCCAGGGACCTGGTGGCCCTGGCCGCCGCCCTGCCGGCCCGGGGCGTCACCGTCGCCCTGGTGGAGCAGCCCTGGCGGGTCGCCGGCAAGAAGGTCGCCGCCGCCCCCAAGGTCCTGGACGAGGGCTGGCGCGCCCTGTGGCCCGCCCTGGCCCGGCCGGCCCTGCCCGTGGTGGCCGGCGGGCGCAGCGCCGGGGCGCGGGTGGCCTGTCGGACCGCCGCCGAGCTGGGCGCGGTCGGGGTGCTCGCCCTGGCCTTCCCGCTGCACCCGCCGGGCCGGCCCGAGAAGTCCCGCGCCGAGGAGCTGCTGGGCGCCGGCGTGCCGACCCTGGTGCTCCAGGGCGGGCGGGACCCCTTCGGGAGGCCCGGGGAGTTCCCCGAGCCGGCCGCGGGGGACCCGTACGCCCTGGTCGAGGTGGCGGGCGGCGACCACGGCTTCGCGGTGCCCAAGAAGGCGGACCTCACCCAGGAGGAGGCCCTCGCGGTGATCACCGGCGCGGTGGGCCCGTGGCTCGACCGGCTCATCGGCCGCCCCCGGACCGGACGGACCTGACGGATCGCGGCGTGATCCCGCTCACGCCGCCGCCGGAGCGCCGCGCGGAGCGTTCCCGCCCCGGCCCCCGCCCCCCGAAAGCCCTTGGCACGCCCGGGAATGCGCCGCCCCGGCGGCCTGTTGTGCGGAGTGTCGGTACACACGGAAAAGACGTCGGAGGAGAGGGAGCGCATGACCCAGGTCATCAGCCAGAATCGTCCGCAGGCCGCTGACCTGGACTGGACGGTCCTGCCGGGTCCCAAGCGCAGCTCGCTTCGAGCGGCGGAGGGCCGGGATGGTCGACTATTCTCCGATTCGAGCGGATCCGCTTTCGGAGCCGCCACGCTGTCGGAGGAGGTGGGTCCTGTCGCTGGGACCGACGAAGGCCAGGCGCAGGAGACAACTCCGGAGCGCAACGCGCGCTTCGAGCGGGACGCCCTCGGCTACCTCGACCAGATGTACTCGGCCGCGCTGCGAATGACGCGCAATCCGGCCGACGCCGAGGACCTGGTCCAGGAGACGTACGCGAAGGCGTACGCGTCCTTCCACCAGTTCCGCGAGGGCACCAACCTCAAGGCGTGGCTGTACCGCATCCTCACCAACACCTTCATCAACTCCTACCGCAAGAAGCAGCGCGAGCCCCAGCGCAGTGCGGCGG
The DNA here is from genome assembly GCF_044741845.1 of Streptomyces sp. NPDC088097. Lineage (NCBI taxonomy): Bacteria > Bacillati > Actinomycetota > Actinomycetes > Kitasatosporales > Streptomycetaceae > Streptomyces > Streptomyces sp. NPDC088097. The sequence continues at coordinate 329,945 of NZ_JBIUTJ010000001.1, read as the reverse complement.
AGGAGATCGAGGACTGGCAGTTGGCGCGCGCCGAGTCGCACATGTCGACAGGGCTGCGTTCCGCCGAATCGCAGGCACTCGACCACCTGCCCGATTCCGATGTGAAGGAAGCGCTGCAGGCGATTCCGGAGGAATTCCGCATCGCGGTCTATCTTGCCGACGTAGAAGGCTTTGCGTACAAGGAGATCGCGGACATCATGGGTACACCCATCGGTACGGTCATGTCGCGACTGCACCGTGGACGCCGTCAACTCCGCGGAATGCTGGAGGACTACGCCCGCGAGCGCGGGCTGGTCCCCGCCGGCGCTGGAGAGTCGAACGACCTGAAAGGCTCGGGCTCATGAGCTGCGGAGAGCCGCACGAGACGGACTGCTCTGAGGTCCTGGACCATCTCTACGAGTTCCTGGACCACGAGATGCCCGACACGGACTGCACGAAGTTCGAGACGCACTTCGGCGAGTGCAATCCCTGTCTGGAGAAGTACGGCCTGGAGCAGGCCGTGAAGAAGCTGGTGAAGCGCTGCTGCGGTTCGGACGACGTGCCGAGCGACCTGCGCTCCAAGGTGATGGGCCGGATCGAGCTGATCCGTTCCGGTCAGGCCGTGCCCGAACACGACGTCACGGCCGGACCCGCGCCGGGCTGATCTCCCGGCCCCGGTGATCGCTCCGGCCGGCTGAACTCCGCCGCCCGTCGAACGAGCCGAACAACCGCCCCCGGAAGGCCACTTCGTTCACCCGAAGGTGCTAATCCGGGGGCGTCCGTACAGCCCAATGCGGAAATGGGCCCTGCTTTCCCCGGGGGCCGACCTATTCTCCCCTTTCGGTGCCGGTGTGATGCGGCGGCCGAACGTGCGCGGCACAGGGGGAGGAGAGCGCCATGCGGGCACTTCCTCCGGTGGCGCGCGCCTACGTGCTGGCCGCCGTCCTCGTGGCCGTCGCGTGTGTCGCCCCCACCCTCGTGGACCCCACCACCCCCTGGCCCACCGTGGCCGTCCTGGCCGTGCTCTACCTCGGCTGCGAGCTGGTCAAGGTGTGCCCGCTGCTCGGCCACCGGGTGCCCGAGGGCATCGGCTCCTTCTTCCCCGTGGTGCTGGCCGCCGTCTTCCTGTTGCCGCCCGGGGCGGCCGCCCTCGTCGCCGTGCCCGGCGGGCTCGCCCAGAGCGTGGTCCAGCGCCCGGCCGGCGTGCGCCGCGTCTGGCACGCCGCCCAGCAGGCCATGGCCGCCTGGGTCGCGGGTCGCGCGTACGGTCTCCTCGGCGCCGACGCGGACCCGTCCGCAGGGGTGGCCGACTTCCCGTACGCGATGTTTCCGGCGGCCGTGGCCGCCGTCGCCTTCTGCCTGGTGCTCACCGCCCTCGACGGCGGCGTCCTGGCCGCCGCCGAACGCCGCCCGGCGCGCGCCGCCTGGAAAGGGCTCGCGACCCGCTCCCTGGCCCCGTACTGCGTCCACGGCCTGGCCGGACTGATGATGGCCGTCATGTGGCGCAGCCCCTACGGGCTCCCGGCCGCACTCCTGGTCCTGCTGCCGATGTACATCTCCTGCTGGGTCTTCGCCCAGTACCACCGCGAGCGCGCCGCCCACCGAGCCACGATCCGCGCCCTCGTCCAGGCCGTCGACATCAAGGACCGCTACACGCGCGGGCACAGCGAGCGGGTCGGTCAGGCCTCCGCGATGATCGCCCGCGAGCTGGGCATGGCCGACGACCGGCTGGAGGTCGTCCGGATCGCGGGGATCCTGCACGACGTCGGCAAGCTCGGCGTACCGACCCGACTGCTCCGCAAGGACGGCCCGCTGACGCCCGAGGAGCGCCGCGTCATCGAGCTGCACCCCGAGTACGGGCACGAGATGGTGCGGGGGATCGGCTTCCTCGGAGAGGCCCGGTCCGCGATCCTGCACCACCACGAGCGGATCGACGGCACGGGCTACCCCTACGGGCTGACCGGTGAGCAGATCCCGGTGCTGGCCCGGGTGGTGGCGGTGGCCGACTCCTTCGACGCGATGACCTCCACCCGCTCCTACAGCCGGGCCCGGCCCGTGGAGACCGCCCTGGCGGAGCTGGAGCGCTGCGCCGGGACCCAGTTCGACCCGCCCGTGGTGCGGGCCCTCGTCGCCGCGATCGGCCGGCAGGGCTGGCACCCCGTGGTCACCTCCGACGAGGACCTCCAGGTCATCACCGCCGCCCGCGCCCGGGAGCCCGCCGCCGAGGCGCCGGCGGCCGGGGGCGCCGGCGAGGGCGGGCCGGCGGAGCCTCCGCCCGGCCTGGTGGGCCGCCAGCGGGACTCCGTCGCCGGGGACGACAGCGGCGCCGAGGACGTGGCGCCGGGGTCCGGGCGGGGCACGCGGTGAGGGGCCGGGCCGTGTGGGCGGTGCGCGGGGCCGCCGCCGCGCTCACCGCGCTCGCCTTGGGCCACACCCTGTGGGGCGGGATCGGCGAGCCCCTCACCGCCCTCGCCTTCGGCACGCTGATCGCCGTCGGGGAGCTGGCCCGCCGCGACCACCGGGACGCCGCCGGGCACCTGCCCGCCGAGGACCGTCAGCCCGCCCCGCTCGGCTCCGCCGGAGCCCTCGCCTACGCCCTGCTCGGCCAGAACGCCGGGCACTCCACCCACCACGGGGTCCTCCAGACCGTCGCCGTCGTCGTCGCGGCCGCGCTCGTCGGGATCGTCCCGCACGTGGCCCGCGGCCGGGGCCCCGCCCTGGACCACCTGGCCCGCCGCGTCCTCACCGTCGCCTTCGCCGCCGTCTGTTTCCAGCCCCTCTACAACTCCGGACGACTGGAGCACAGCGTCGGCCAAGGCCCCTACCTCGTCCTGTTCCTGCTGTTCCTGCTCGGCCTCACCGCCCTGTGCGACGCCGTCCTCGCCGCCGCGACGGCCGGGGCGCGCACCGGGTGGCCGTACGGCCCGCTGCTGCGCGACGAGCTGCGCGCGCAGCTCGGCGTCGGCGCCGCGATCTGCGCCACCGGGGTGGTCATGGCCCTCGGGGTGGCCGTGGCGGGCCTGTGGGCCCTGCCCGTCTTCAGCGTGCCGCTCCTGCTGACCCAGATGTCCTTCCACCGGATCGCCGCCATCCGCACCACCTACCGCCAGACCATCACCTCCCTCGCCCGCGCCACCGAGATCGCCGGCTACACCCCGCCGGGGCACTCCCGCCGGGTCGCCGCCCTGAGCTGCGCCGTCGGCCGGGACCTGGGCCTGTCGGAGCGGGAGCTCACGGTGCTGGAGTACGCCGCGCTGATGCACGACATCGGGCAGCTCTCCCTGGTGGACCCGGTCCCGGCGGGGGCCACCGCGGAGCTGCCCGCGGCCGAGGCCCGCCGGATCGCCGAGCTGGGCGGGGAGGTGGCCCGCCAGACCGGGGTGCCGGCCGAGGTCGCGGTGATCGTCGAACGGCAGGCGGACCCGTACCGGGAGCAGCCCGTGGCCGCGCGCATCGTGCGTGCGGTCAACGCGTACGACGACCTGGCGGGCGGCGGTCGTCACCCGGGCGGCTCACTGGCCGCCCTGGAGCGGCTGCGCCTGGGCACCGGCCGGGACTACGAGCCGGAGGTCGTGGAGTCCCTGGCGAGGGTTCTGGCCAGGGGCGGACGTGGCAGAGTCGTACCCGCCCCGCCTGGGTAACCCATGGGTAATGAGCGGCCGTCCGAGCGGGCATGGTTGGATGCAGTAGGAGTGTCCGTGAGGGTGTCCGCAAGGCTGCACCGTTGGACCGGCAGGCGGGAATCGTGAGGATCTTCGGGAAGGTACGGCATCGGCCCTCCGCTTCGTGGCGGCAGGCCACCGACCGCGCGTTCACGCTGATCGGAGACGGTCGGTACGAGGACGCGGGTGCGCTCCTGACCAGAGCCGCGGACCTGGAGCCCTGGCTCTCGGAGTCCTGGTTCAATCTGGCGCTGTTGCACAAGTTCCGCCACGACTGGGAGCAGGCGCGGGCCGCCGGGCTGCGCGCCGTGGCCCTGCTGGACCGCGAGGGCGGCGCCCCGGACTGGTGGAACGTCGGCATCGCGGCCACCGCGCTACAGGACTGGCCGCTGGCCCGGCGGGCCTGGCAGGCGTACGGGCTGAAGGTGCCCGGTGACCCGCACAGCAGCGCGGGCACGGGCGAACCGGTGGGCATGGAGCTGGGCAGCGCCGCCGTCCGGCTGTCCCCCGAGGGGGAGGCCGAGGTCGTGTGGGGCCGCAGGCTGGACCCGGCCCGCATGGAGGTCCTGTCGATCCCGCTGCCCTCCTCGGGGCGGCGCTGGGGCGAGGTCGTGCTGCACGACGGGGTCCCGCACGGCGAGCGGATCACCGCGGCCGGCCCCTCGTACCCGGTCTTCGACGAGATCGAGCTGTGGGCGCCCTCCCCGGTGCCGACCTGGGTGGTGCTGCTGGAGGCGGCCACCGAGGCCGACCGCAACGCCCTGGAGCAGCTGGCCTCCGACGCGGGCTTCGCCGCCGAGGACTGGTCGTCCTCGGTGCGGCTGCTGTGCCGGACCTGCTCGGAGAGCCCCATGCCGAGCGGCGAGGGCGAGGACCACCTCGACCCGCACGACCACAGCGAGCCGGGTCACCCCGGGCCGCTGGGCCACCGTACGAACGGCTCCGGGCCCCTGTGGGTGCCCGAGCGGGAGTGCGGGATCGCGGCGCCGGCCGGTCTGGTGCGCGGACTGCTCGACGGATGGGTCGCGGACAGCCCGGACAGCAGGGAGTGGCGGGATCTGGAGGAAGTCTGCTGAGCCCGGGCCGTAGGCTGTACCGGCACATCGGTGGACTTACGGAAGGCGTACGGCGGACATGGCGCAGCAGGAGAACCAGGTGGTCCCGGTCGACGACGAGGGTTACGTCGTGGACACCGAGGGCTGTGAGGCGCGCGAGCTCGCCCACCGCGAGCGCGGCACGTCCCGCCCGATCACGGTCGTCGGCAACCCGGTGCTGCATCGGGAGTGCAAGGACGTCACGGAGTTCGGCGCGGAGCTCGCGCAGCTGATCGACGACATGTTCGCCAGCCAGAAGACCGCCGAGGGCGTCGGCCTGGCCGCGAACCAGATCGGCGTGGACGCCAAGGTCTTCGTCTACGACTGCCCGGACGACGACGGCAACCGCCACACCGGTGTGGTGATCAACCCCAAGCTCGTCGAGCAGCCCGCCGGCTCGCGGCTGCTGGACGAGTCCAACGAGGGCTGCCTGTCGGTCCCGACCGCCTACGCCGCGCTGGCCCGCCCCGACTTCGCCGAGGTGACCGGCCAGGACGCGCAGGGCAACCCGATCAAGGTCCGGGGCACCGGCTACTTCGCGCGCTGCCTCCAGCACGAGACGGACCACCTGTACGGGTACCTGTACATCGACCGCCTCTCCAAGCGCGACCGCAAGGACGCGCTGCGGCAGATGGAGGAGAACACCCCGCGCTACGAGATCGTCCCCAACGACTGATCCCGCCCGCCCCCCCGCACCAGACGAGGGCCCCGCTCCGGAATACGGAGCGGGGCCCTCGTGCGTTCAGGCCGCAGCCCTGGGGCCGCGGAAGGTGCGGCGGAAGGTGTTCGGGGTGGTGTCGAGGGTGCGCAGGAAGTGGTGGCGCAGGGCGGCCGCGGTTCCGAAGCCGCTCTGGCCGGCGATGGCGTCCACGGTGTCATCGGTGGTCTCCAGCAACTCCTGCGCGAGCAGCACGCGTTGGCGCAGCAGCCACTGGTACGGGGTGGTGCCGGTCTCCTGCTGGAAGCGGCGGGCGAAGGTGCGCGGGGACATGTGCGCGCGCTCCGCGAGCTGCTCGACGGTGATCTCCTGCGCGAGGTGGCGCGCCATCCAGCCGATCACCCCGCCGACCGTGTCGCAGGCGGTGCGGGGCAGCGGCCGCCGCACGAACTGCGCCTGGCCCCCGTCGCGGTGGGGCGGTACGACCATCCGCCGCGCGATGGTGTTGGCCACCTCGGCCCCGTGCTCCCGGCGGACCACGTGCAGGCAGGCGTCGATGCCGGAGGCGGTGCCGGCCGAGGTGACCACCTGGCCCTCGTCGACGTAGAGCACGTCCGGGTCGACCAGCGCCTCGGGGTAGCGGCGGGCGAGGGCCGGGGCGTGCATCCAGTGGGTGGTGCAGCGCCGCCCGTCCAGCAGTCCGGCGGCGCCCAGGATGAAGGCCCCGCTGCACACGCTGAGCACCCCGGCGCCCCGGTCCACCGCACGGCGCAGGGCGTCGAGGAAGGGCTCGGGGTACTCCCGTACGGGCGCCTGACGGTCGGCGGGCAGGCAGATCAGGTCGGCCTCTTCGAGGCGCTCCAGGCCGTGCGCGGGCGCGAGGGCGAGGCCCACGTCGGCCATGGTGATCGGGCCTTCCTCGACCGCGCACACGGCGAAGTCGTACACCGGCAGTCCCTGTTCGCCGCGGTCGAGCCCGAAGACCTCGCAGAAGATCCCGAACTCGAAGGGCGCCACTCCGTCGACGAGGGCCACGGCCACGTTCTTCAGCATGGAGCCAGTGTGGCAGTAATTCGCTCTTTCATGACAGTCCTGCCACTGTTCGATCTTCGCCGCCGGCGCGATCGTGGACACATGAGCACATTCCTCGACTACCTCACCGTCCTCGCCCTCGCCGCGCTCCTGCTCGCCCCCGCCCTGTACGGAGCCCTCCGGGAGCGCCGGATCGACCGGCAGCTGCGCGCCGCCGCGCCCCGGGCGCCGCGTCCGCGCACGGCGGAGCGCCCCCGCCCGGAGCCTCGGTCACCCAAGGCGTTCCCCCGTGGGCGGGGGCGCTCCCGTTCCGCGATCGGGACCTAGAAGTCCTCGTCCAGGTCGACCGTGCCCTCGACCGCGACCTGGTAGGCCGACGGGCGACGCTCGAAGAAGTTCGTCAGCTCCTGGACGCCCTGGAGCTCCATGAACGAGAACGGGTTCTGCGAACCGTAGACGGGCGGGAACCCGAGGCGGACCAGACGCTGGTCGGCGACGCACTCCAGGTACTCGCGCATCGACTCGGTGTTCATGCCCGGCAGGCCCTCGCCGCACAGGTCGCGACCGAACTGCAGCTCCGCCTCCACGGCTTCCTTCAGCATGTCGACCACCTGCCGGTGAAGCTCGTCGTCGAAGAGCTCCGGCTCCTCCTTGCGGACGGTGTCCACGACCTCGAAGGCGAAGTTCATGTGCATCGTCTCGTCGCGGAACACCCAGTTGGTGCCCGTCGCCAGGCCGTGCAGCAGGCCGCGGGAGCGGAACCAGTACACGTACGCGAAGGCGCCGTAGAAGAACAGGCCCTCGATGCAGGCCGCGAAGCAGATCAGGTTCAGCAGGAAGCGACGGCGGTCCGCCTGCGTCTCCAACCGGTCCAGCTTCTCGACCTCGTTGATCCACTTGAAGCAGAACTGGGCCTTCTCGCGGATCGAGGGGATCTCCTCGACCGCGTCGAAGGCGGACGCGCGGTCGGCCGGATCGGGCAGGTAGGTGTCGAGCAGCGTCAGATAGAACTGGACGTGCACGGCCTCCTCGAACAGCTGGCGCGACAGGTACAGGCGCGCCTCCGGGGAGTTGATGTGCTTGTAGAGCGTCAGCACCAGGTTGTTCGAGACGATCGAGTCGCCCGTCGCGAAGAACGCGACCAGCCGGCCGATCATGTGCTGCTCGCCGGGGGTGAGCTTGGCGAGGTCGGCGACGTCCGAGTGGAGGTCGACCTCCTCGACGGTCCAGGTGTTCTTGATCGCGTCCCGGTAGCGCTCGTAGAAGTCCGGGTAGCGCATCGGACGCAGGGTCAGCTCGAAGCCCGGGTCCAGCAGGTTCTTGGTGTGGTCGGAACTCATTACTGGCAGGCCTCGCAGGACTCGGGGTTTTCGAGGGAGCAGGCCAGCGCGTCGGCGTCGACGGCCTGCGGGAGGGGAGCGGCGGTCGCCGGGACGGCGCTGCCGGAGGCGGCGCGGGCGATCTTCGTCGCCGGGCGGGACCGCAGGTAGTACGTGGTCTTCAGACCCTGCTTCCAGGCGTACGCGTACATCGAGGAGAGCTTCCCGATGGTCGGCGTCTCCAGGAACAGGTTGAGCGACTGCGACTGGTCGAGGAACGGCGTACGGGCCGCCGCCATGTCGATCAGGCCGCGCTGCGGGAGCTCCCACGCCGTGCGGTACAGCTCGCGCACCTCCGCCGGGATCCAGCCGAAGCCCTGGACCGAGCCGCTGGCCTCGCGCAGCGCCTCGCGGGTCTGCGCGTCCCACACGCCCAGGCGCTTGAGCTCCTGCACCAGGTAGCCGTTGACCTGGAGGAACTCCCCGCTCAGGGTCTCGCGCTTGAAGAGGTTGGAGACCTGCGGCTCGATGCACTCGTACACGCCCGCGATGGAGGCGATGGTCGCCGTCGGGGCGATGGCGAGGAGCAGCGAGTTGCGCATGCCGCTCCGGGCGACGCGGGCGCGCAGCGCGTCCCAGCGCTCCGGCCAGTTCAGCTCGACGTCGTAGTGGTCGGGGTGCAGGACGCCGCGCGCGGTGCGGGTCTGCTCCCACGCGGGGAGCGGGCCGCTGCGCTCGGCCAGGTCGCACGAGGCCTCGTACGCCGCGAGCATGATGCGCTCGGAGAGCTTCGTCGAAAGGGCCTTCGCCTCGGCGGAGTCGAAGGGCAGCTTCAGCTGGAAGAAGACGTCCTGCAGACCCATCGCGCCCAGGCCCACCGGACGCCAACGGGCGTTGGAGCGGCCCGCCTGCTCGGTCGGGTAGAAGTTGATGTCCACGACGCGGTCGAGGAAGGTCACGGCGGTGCGGACGGTCTCGTCCAGCCGCTCCCAGTCGATCTCCCCGTTCAGGACGAAGGCGCCGAGGTTGACCGAGCCGAGGTTGCAGACGGCCGTCTCGCCGTCGTTGGTGACCTCGATGATCTCGGTGCAGAGGTTGGAGGAGTGCACGACCGTGCCCGGCTCGGCGGTCTGGTTCGCCGTGCGGTTGGAGGCGTCCTTGAAGGTCATCCAGCCCTGGCCGGTCTGCGCGAGGGTGCGCATCATCCGGCCGTACAGGTCGCGGGCGGGCATGGTCTTGCGGGCCAGGCCGCCGGCCTCGGCCTTGCGGTAGGCGGCGTCGAACTCGTCGCCCCACAGGTCGACCAGCTCGGGGACGTCGGCCGGGGAGAACAGGGACCACTGGCCGTCGGCGTTCACGCGGCGCATGAACTCGTCGGGCACCCAGTGGGCGAGGTTCAGGTTGTGCGTGCGGCGCTGGTCCTCGCCGGTGTTGTCGCGCAGCTCCAGGAACTCCTCGATGTCCGCGTGCCAGGTCTCCAGGTAGACGGCGGCGGCGCCCTTGCGACGGCCGCCCTGGTTCACGGCGGCGACGGAGGCGTCGAGGGTCTTCAGGAACGGCACGATGCCGTTGGAGTGGCCGTTGGTGCCGCGGATCAGCGAACCGCGGGCGCGGATGCGGGAGTACGACAGGCCGATGCCGCCGGCGTGCTTGGACAGGCGCGCGACCTGGTGGTAGCGGTCGTAGATCGAGTCCAGCTCGTCCAGCGGGGAGTCCAGCAGGTAGCAGGAGGACATCTGCGGGTGGCGGGTGCCGGAGTTGAAGAGCGTGGGGGAGGACGGCAGGTAGTCGAGGCGGCTCATCAGCCGGTAGAGCGAGGCCACTTCCTCGACGGCCTGGACCGTCTCGTTCTCGGCGAGGCCGCAGGCCACGCGCAGCATGAAGTACTGCGGGGTCTCGATCACCTGGCGGGTGAGGGGGTGGCGCAGCAGGTAGCGGCTGTGCAGGGTGCGCAGGCCGAAGAAGCCGAAGCGGTCGTCGGCGCCCTCGGCGAGCGCGTGCTCGACCAGGGCGTTCAGCCGGTTGGCGTGCAGGGCGACGAACGCGGCGGTGCGGTCGGCGATCAGGCCCTCGCGGTGGCCGACGGCGACCGACTCGGCGAAGGAGGTCGAACCCTGGCCCGCGGCCTCGTCGGCCACGGCCAGCGTGAGCAGGCGGGCGGCGAGGCGGGAGTACGCCGGGTCCTCGGAGATCAGCCCCGCGGCGGCCTCGGTGGCGAGCCCCCGCAGTTCGGCCTCGTCCGCGACGGCACTGCGACCGCGCAGGGCGGAGGCGGCGACCCGACCCGGGTCGGTGTCGGGGAGGTCGGCCGTCAGCTCGGTGAGGGTGCGCAGGAGCGCGGCCCCGGGACCTTCAGCTGTGGGCTGGTCGGACTCGGCGCGCGGTGCGGCAGGCGCGATGGTCACGGGGGGAGCTCTCCCTCACTCGGCCCGGTCATCGGCGGGGCGGGGCGCGAGCGGGCGCATGCGGGCGTGGCAGGTACGCGTACACCACCGCATGGCGTCCACCGGCCCAACCGCGAGGCCCGGACGTGTCGGCACCCGGTTCGGTCGAGCCGGGCGCGCTGTCGGCAGGCCTTCGGACTTGGGGGTACGGCAAAAGCCGTACTCCATACCGTTGCGGGACAGTTCCGGATTCGCACCGGATTCCCCTGCGGCGACAGCAGCCTTGAGCATACATGTGGGGGCGCCCTTGCGTGGTAGCCCCCACATGTAGTGTCGGCCCTCGCTCAGCGTGTCCTCACAGCTCCATGCGGTACGTGAGCAGGGTCAGGCCCGGGACGGGCGCCCAGTCCCGTTCCGGGGTGCGGACGAAGCCGAGTCTCTCGTAGATCCGCTGGGCTCCGGTCATGCCGCGCTGGGTCGAGAGGACCAGGTGCGTGACCCCCTCCAGACCCCGCGCGCGGGCCGCGCAGGCGCGCACCAGGGCCTCGCCGGCGCCGCGCCCACGGGCCTCGCGGGCGACGGCCAGCATCCGGAACTCGGCTTCTCCGGGGCCCGCGATGTCGGCCAAAGGGCTACCGGGCGGGGCGAAGGTCACACCGCCCAGCAGGGCGTCGGAGTCGGCGTCGGTGTGGGAGTCGGTGTCGGAGGGGGCGACGGCCACCAGCACCTCGCCGTCGGCCGCGCGGGCGGCCACGTCGCGCAGGACGCCCGCGTAGAACGCCGCGTCGGAGTCCAGCAGTCCGTCGCCCACGTACGCCTGTGCGGTGATCTCGCCCAGCTCTTCGTATTCGGCCGGCCGTGCCGCCCTGATCGCGATGTCCATGGCCCGAGTGTGCAACAGGGCCCCGCCGGAGTGCGGCGGGGCCCTGTACGGGCGGTTCAGCGGGCTGTCGGCGGGTGGTTCGCAGGCCGCCGGGGCCGGTCGATCAGCAGCAGCGGAAGCCCTCGCGGGGGTCCGCCTCGCGGGCGTCGGTGCGGGCCCGTTCGAAGGCGCGCCGGGTCGGAACCTCGGCCCCGGGGTCGTGCGCGCGGGTGTGCGCGACGTGGCGGTCGTACGCCGCCTCGCCCGAGAACTCCCGTACGAAGTACCGCGCCTTCGCCAGCGCCGCGCGCACCCGGCGCGGAATGCCCGCCGAGGCCGACGCGGATGCGGATGCCCCGCCCCCGCTCACGCGACGGGTTCCTTCACCCGGCCGCCGCCCGCGTCCAGGCCGGCCGCGGTGAGCTCGGCCTTCTCCTCGGCGGTCGCGACCAGTCCGGCCGGGGCGATGATCCGGGACTCGCTCCACGGGACCTCGGAGAGCTTCACCGAGGCGGGGTCGGAGATCGCCTTGAAGCAGGTCCGGGCCGCGTCCAGGAGCACGATCACGATCAGGACGGCGAACAGCACCGACAGGGCCCCGTCCACGGTGGCGTTGGTGACCACGGTGTGCATCTCGTCCAGGTTCTTGGCGGGCGGCAGCACCTTCCCGGCGTCGATGCCGGTCTGGTACTTGTCGCGCTGCGCGAAGAAGCCGACCTTCACGTCCTCGGAGAAGATCTTCTGGTAGCTGGCGGTCAGGGTGACGGCCACGTCCCAGGCGAGCGGAACACCCGTGATCCAGGCCCACTTCAGGCGCCCCGACTTGACCAGCAGGGTGGTGCAGACGGCCAGGGCCACCGCCGCGAGCAGCTGGTTCGCGATGCCGAACAGCGGGAAGAGCTGGTTGATGCCGCCCAGCGGGTCCTTCACGCCGACCCACAGGAAGTAGCCCCAGCCGCCGACGACGACCGCGCTGGCGAGCCAGACGCCCGGCTTCCAGCTGATGTCCTTGAAGGACTTGTGGACGTTGCCGAGCGTGTCCTGGAGCATGAACCGCCCCACACGGGTGCCCGCGTCCACGGTGGTCAGGATGAACAGGGCCTCGAACATGATGGCGAAGTGGTACCAGAACGCCTTCATGCCGGCGCCGCCGATCACGGAGGAGAAGATCTCCGACATCCCGAGCGCGAAGGTCGGCGCACCACCCGTACGGGAGAGCAGGCTCGCCTCCTCCACGTCCTTCGCGGCCTGGGCGAGGGCCTCCGGGCTGATGGCGAAGCCGAAGTGGCCGACCGCGGCGGAGGCGGTCTGCACGGTGGTGCCGACGACCCCGGCGGGGGAGTTCACGGCGAAGTACAGGCCGGGCTCGATGATGCTCGCCGCTATCACGGCCATGACGGCGACGAAGGACTCGGTGAGCATCGCGCCGTAGCCGATGACCTTCACCTGGGTCTCCTTCTGGATCATCTTCGGGGTGGTGCCCGAGGAGACCAGGGAATGGAAGCCGGACAGCGCCCCGCAGGCGATGGTGATGAAGACGAACGGGAACATCGAGCCGGCGAAGACCGGGCCGTCCCCGCGCGCGGCGAAGTCCGTGACGGCGGGCATCTTGAGGGTCGGCATCGCGATGACCACGCCGACCGCCATGAGCGCGATCGTGCCGACCTTCATGAAGGTGGACAGGTAGTCGCGCGGCGCGAGCAGCAGCCAGACCGGCAGCACCGAGGCGATGAACCCGTACGCGATCATCCAGACGACCAGCGTCTCCTTCTCCAGGGTGAAGGTGTCGGCCCAGGAGGACTCCGCGACCCAGCCGCCCGCGACGATGGCGAGCAGCAGCAGCGCGACGCCGATGACGGAGACCTCGGTGACCCGGCCCGGCCGCAGCACGCGCAGGTACACGCCCATGAAGAGGGCGATCGGGATGGTCATGCCGATGGAGAAAACGCCCCAGGGCGAGTGGGCCAGGGCGTTGACGATGACGAGTGCCAGCACCGCCAGCAAGATGATCATGATGGCGAACACGGCGACGAGTGCGGCGGCTCCCCCGACGGGGCCGATCTCGTCACGGGCCATCTGCCCCAGGGAGCGTCCGTCGCGCCGCGTGGAGAAGAACAGCGTGACCATGTCCTGGACGGCGCCGGCGAAGATGACGCCCGCGACGATCCAGATGGTGCCCGGCAGGTAGCCCATCTGCGCGGCGAGCACGGGGCCGACGAGCGGGCCGGCGCCGGCGACGGCGGCGAAGTGGTGGCCGAAGAGCACGCGTCGGTCGGTGGGGTGGAAGTCGACACCGTTGTCGAGGCGTTCGGCGGGGGTGGCGCGGGTCTTGTCCAGCTTGAGCACGCGGTTCGCGATGAGACGCGCGTAGAAGCGGTAGCCGATGGCGTACGAGCCCAGCGCGGCGGCGAGCAGCCAGGCGGCGGAGATCTCCTCGCCCCGGGAGAGCGCGATGACGCCCCAGCCGATCGCCCCGACGAGGGCGACACCCACCCATATGACGGCGGAGCGAGCCGCGATGCCGCCCGACGGGGAGGGCGAGTCCGGCGTGACGCCTGGACTCGCCGTGTCCCTTTCTGTCCGTGTTGCTTCCGGTTCCGGCATCATCGTCGTCCCCTCGTTGATCAGCTGCGGGCGCAGGGAATCTACGGGGGCACGACCGGTGGACGTAAGCCCCCGTCCGTATAGCGGTACGAGGGTCCAACGCCGGCCGAAGCGGAGTCAACCGTTCTCTACGGAGCGGGTCGTTGGAGCCTGGCCACGAACTTGTAACGGTCGCCGCGGTACACCGAACGCACCCATTCGACCGGTTCGCCGTCCGCGTCCAGCGAGTGGCGCGAAAGCATCAGCATCGGCAGGCCGACGTCCGTGCCGAGCAGTCCGGCCTCGCGCGGGGTGGCCAGGGAGGTCTCGATGGTCTCCTCGGCCTCCGCGAGCCGTACGTCGTACACCTCGGCGAGGGCGGTGTAGAGGGAGGTGTACTTGACCAGCGAACGGCGCAGCGCGGGGAAGCGCTTGGCCGAAAGGTGCGTGGTCTCGATGGCCATGGGTTCACCGCTGGCCAGGCGCAGTCGCTCGATGCGCAGGACCCGCCCACCGGTGGTGATCTTGAGCAGTCCGGCGAGGGTGTCGTCGGCCGTCACGTAGCCGATGTCCAGGAGCTGGGAGGTCGGCTCCAGCCCCTGCGCCCTCATGTCCTCCGTGTACGAGGAGAGTTGGAGTGGCTGGGAAACCTTCGGCTTGGCGACGAAGGTGCCCTTGCCCTGGATGCGTTCCAGCCGGCCTTCGACGACCAGCTCCTGAAGAGCCTGCCGGACCGTGGTCCGGGAGGTGTCGAATTCGGCCGCGAGCGTGCGCTCCGGCGGCACCGGGGTGCCGGGGGGGAGCGTTTCGGTCATATCGAGCAAGTGCCGCTTGAGTCGGTAGTACTTGGGCACGCGCGCCGTGCGAGTGACCGCCCCGCCTTCCGGCTCCGTGGTCGCCCCTTCGGTGGCCATCGCCGCCCGCCTTCCCGACTCCAGTTTCGCTGCCGTCACCGGCTCCTCCGATATGTGCGGTCACATCGTGACACGGGCGGGAGGACAGGCCTCCTCCCTCCCCCAGGTGTCGGTCCGATAACGGACCGATCACCCGCTCATTAGACCCTTGACACCCCTAAAGGTCTAGGCCAAGCTCCGGGTACTGGTCTAAACCAATATGGATCGGATCCCGGCCCCACGGGCAGTACTTGGTACGTCACCGCGGTGGGCGAGGGAAGTTGCAGGCAGCATCCCTGAGGAGGGTGGCGTGAAGCGCAAGCTCATCGCGGCGGTCGGAGTCGCGGGCATGGTTATCGGCCTCGCGGCGTGTGGCGGCAGCTCTGACGACAAGGGCAAGTCCGAGTCGTCGGGCACCGCGGCCAAGGAGATCACCGTCTGGGTGATGGACGGTTCCGCGCCGAAGGCCTGGATCGACGAAGTCAACAAGGAGTTCTCGGCCAAGCACCCCGGTGTCACGGTCAAGGTCGAAGAGCAGAAGTGGACCGGCATCCAGGAGAAGGTCACCACGGCCCTCTCCGAGAACACCCCGCCGGACGTCCTTGAGCTCGGCAACACCCAGACGGTCGGTTACGCGGTCACCGGCGGTCTCGCCGACCTGTCGGGCGACAAGGCGACGCTCGGCGCGGACGCCTGGTCCAAGGGCATGACCTCCTCCGCCCAGGTCGACGGCAAGCTCTACGCCGCCCCCTGGTACGCCGCCAACCGCGTCGTCATCTACGACAAGAAGGCCTACGAGAAGGCCGGCATCACCGCGCCGAAGACCCGCGACGAGTGGGTGGCCGGCCTGGAGAAGCTGAAGGCCTCCGACCCGGCCTCGCAGCCGATCTACCTGCCCGGCCAGAGCTGGTACATCCTCGCCGGCTTCGTCTGGGACGAGGGCGGCGACCTCGCCGTCAAGGACGGCGCCAAGTGGAAGGGCCAGCTGGCCACTCCGCAGGCCGCCTCGGCGATCGACTTCTACAAGAAGCTCCAGTCGTTCTCCACGGCCCCCAAGGACAAGGACGAGGCCACCCCGCAGCAGTCCACCGACATCGTTCCCAAGGGCGGCGTCTCGTCCTGGATCGGTCTCGGCTGGGAGGCCCAGGGCGCGCTGAAGGCCCTGAAGGACGCGGGCAAGGAAGGCGACTTCGGTTACTTCCCGATCCCGGGCAAGACCGCCGACAAGCCGGGCTCCGTCTTCCTCGGTGGCTCGAACCTCGCCGTGGCCGAGCGTTCCAAGAACAAGGACCTCGCCAAGGAGTGGCTGGCCCTCGCCGCCGGCAAGGACCAAATGACCAAGTACGCCGCCGCCACCGAGGGCGCGCTGCTCCCGAACCAGGCCGCGTCGAACTTCGCCGCCGCCCCGGGCTCCTTCGCCGAGGCCATGGCCAAGGCCTCCGTCTCCGGCAAGATCACCCCGGTCACCGCGGGTTGGGCGAACGTCGAGACCGAGCCGAACCCCATCAAGGAGTTCATGACCAAGGTCCTGAAGGGTGAGGACGCCGCCAAGGCGGGCGCGGACGCGGACAAGGAAATCGCGAACCGCATCAACAAGTAGTCCCACCCCGCGGCAACCGCCGCACCCGCAGCACCCGCAGGATCCAGCAGTGTGAACGCACCGGGGGGTGCGGCAGGCGCCCCGCAGCGCCCGCCGCGCCCCCGGTCGCGCATTTGACTCCACAGTCAACCGCGAGGAAGCCCAGACATGACCGTGCACTCCCAGGGAGCGGCGACGAGCGCTCCACAGGACGCACCACTGAAGTCCGCCGGACGGCCGAAGGCGCCCACCCCCCAGACGGATCCCGGTCATCCGTCTCCTCGCGGCCGCAGGAAGGCGCTCCTCCCCTCGGGGTGGGCGCCGTACCTGCTGACAGCCCCCGCGGTGCTCAGCCTCCTGACCCTGCTGCTGTACCCGCTGATCAAGAACGTGATCCTGTCCTTCCAGGACATCAACCGGATCGAGTTCGTCCAGCGGAAGTACCCGTTCGCGGGACTGGACAACTACACCCAGCTGATCGGCGACACCAAGTTCTGGACCGTCGTCGTCCGCAGCTTCGGCTTCACCCTCGCCAACGTCGCGCTGATCATGGTGATCGGCAGCCTCATCGGCATCCTGCTCAACCGTCTCGGCAAGTGGATGCGCCTGGTCCTGTCGATGGCACTCGTCATGGCCTGGGCCATGCCGATCGTCGCCTCCGTCCAGGTCTTCCAGTGGCTGTTCGACGAGCAGTTCGGCGTGATGAACTGGATCATGCGGTGCGCCGGCTTCTCCGGCTACGACCAGCACAACTGGTTCGAGACCGGCTTCTCCACCCTGGTGATCATCACGATCCTGGTGGTCTGGGGCTCCATCCCCTTCGTCGCCCTCAACATGTACGCGGGCCTGACCACGGTCGGCGCCGAACTGTACGAGGCCGCCCGGATGGACGGCGCCAACGGCTGGCAGACCTTCTGGAAGATCGTCTTCCCGCAGCTGAAGCCCTTCTTCCTCATCACCACGTTCCTTGAGGTGATCTGGGTCTTCAAGGCCTTCACCCAGGTCTACGCGATGAACAAGGGCGGCCCCGACCGCGCCTCCGAGATCCTCCCGGTCTTCGCCTACGTCGAGGGCCAGAGCCAGTTCCACTACGGCCTGGCCGCCGCGATCTCCGTCCTGACGATCCTGATCCTCGTCGTCGTCATGTCCTTCTACTTCCGTCTGATCCTGAAGCAGGAGGACGAGCAGTGAGCACCACCACCGCCCCGAAGCCGGCGCAGTCGGCACCGCCGCAGAAGCCCGCCCAGCGGCTGCGCACCCGCCGGCCGCTGCGCCCGGGAGTCGTCGCCAAGAACGTGGGCGCCCTCCTGCTGGCCCTCGTCTTCGTCTTCCCCGTCTACTGGATGTTCTCCTCGGCGCTCAAGCCCGCCGGCGAGATCCTCACCAAGGACCCGGTCTTCTTCTTCACGCCGACGCTGAAGAACTTCGACAAGGCCACCGGGGTCGACAACTTCTGGACCTACGTCACCAACAGCCTCGTCGTCACCATCGCGGCCGTCCTGCTGGCCCTGCTCGTCGCCCTCGCCGCGAGCTTCGCCATCGCCCGCATGAAGTTCAAGGGCCGCAAGGGTCTCGTCCTCGCCGTGATGATGGCCCAGATGGCCCCCTGGGAGGTCATGGTCATCGCGATGTACATGATCGTCCGCGACGCTGAGATGCTGAACAACCTCGCCGTCCTGACCGCGATCTACTTCGTGATGGTCCTCCCCTTCACCATCTGGACCCTGCGCGGCTTCATCGCCGCCGTCCCGGTGACCCTGGAGGAGGCCGCCCAGATCGACGGCTGCACCCGCGGCCAGGCCTTCCGCAAGGTGATCTTCCCCCTGCTGGCGCCCGGCCTGATGTCCACCTCGCTCTTCGGGTTCATCACCGCCTGGAACGAGTTCGCGATGGTCCTGATCCTGAGCAAGGAGAAGACCGCGCAGACCCTCCCGCTCTGGCTCACCCAGTTCAAGACCGCCTTCGGCAACGACTGGGGCGCCACCATGGCCGCTTCCTCGCTCTTCGCGGTCCCGGTGCTCCTGATCTTCATCTTCCTCCAGCGCAAGGCCGTCGGAGGCATGACCTCCGGCGCCGTGAAGGGATAACGGCCCATGACTGTCCTTGCGCACCGAACGGACACCGTCACCCGCGACGCGCTCGCGGTCCTCCAGCCCGGCTTCGAGGGCACCACCGCCCCCGCCTGGGTGCTGCGCCTGATGGGCGAAGGCCTCGCCTCGGTCGGCCTCTTCGGCCGCAACATCGTCTCCGCCGAGCAGCTCTCCGCGCTCACCGCCGAACTGCGCCGCGAACGGGACGACGTACTCGTCGCCATCGACGAGGAGGGCGGCGACGTCACCCGCCTGGAGGTGCGCGACGGTTCCTCCTTCCCCGGCAACCTCGCGCTGGGCGCCGTCGACGACACCGGCCTCACCCGCGACGTGGCCCGCGAGCTGGGCCGCCGCCTCGCCGAGTGCGGGGTCAACCTCAACTGGGCGCCGTCCGCCGACGTTAACTCCAACCCGGACAACCCCGTCATCGGGGTGCGCTCCTTCGGCGCCGACACCCACCTCGCCGCCCGGCACACGGCCGCGTACGTCGAGGGCCTCCAGTCCTCCGGCGTCGCCGCCTGCACCAAGCACTTCCCGGGCCACGGCGACACCAACGTCGACTCGCACCACGCGATGCCCCGCATCGACGTGGACCTGGACGTCCTCCAGGCCCGCGAGTTGATCCCCTTCAAGGCGGCCATCGAGGCCGGCACCAAGGCCGTCATGAGCGCCCACATCCTGGTGCCCGCCCTCGACCCGACCCGCCCGGCCACCCTCAGCCCGCAGATCCTGACCGGCCTGCTGCGCAAGGAACTGGGCTACGAGGGACTCATCGTCACCGACGGCATGGAGATGAACGCCATCGCCGGGACGTACGGCATCGAGCGCGGCTCGGTGTTGGCCATCGCGGCCGGCGCCGACGCCATCTGCGTGGGCGGGGGACTGGCCGACGAGGCCACCGTGCTCAGCCTGCGCGACGCCCTGGTGGCCGCCGTCCGCGAGGGCACCCTCCCGCAGGAGCGGCTCGCCGACGCCGCCGCCCGGGTCCGCGCCCTCGCCGAGTGGACCCGCCGGACCCGCACCGACGCGCGGCAGGAGGGGAGCGGCGCGTCGGGCATCGGCCTGACCGCCGCCCGCCGCGCGCTGGTCATCTCGGGGACGGCGGCCCCGGTCGCGGCGCCCTACGTGGCCACGCTCGCCCCCGTCGCGAACATCGCGGTCGGCGACGAGACCCCGTGGGGCGTCGCCGCCGAGCTGGCCGAACTGGTGGAGGGGACCGCGTCGGGCGTCTACCCGCAGGGCTCCACCGCCGGTGACGTCCTGGCGGCCGCGGGGGAGCGGACCGTCGTCGCCGTGGTCCGCGACGAGCACCGCCACCCGTGGATGACCGAGGTCCTGGACGCGCTGGTCGCGGCCCGCCCGGACACGGTGGTCGTGGAGATGGGCCTCCCGCGCGGCACCCCGCGCGGGGCCCTGTACGTGGCCACGCACGGCGCCGCCCGCGTCTGCGGCCGCGCCGCCGCCGAGGTCATCGCGGGGCGCTAGGCCGACGGGGCCTTGGCACACGGGAGCGGACAGGCTCCCGTGCGCGGCGCAAGGGCCGGACCCCCGAGGAGGGGGGTCCGGCCCTTGCGCCGCGCGGTCCGTCAGGGCAGTTCCCACAGGGTGAGCCGGGTGAGGAAGTCGGGCCTGCCGTCATTGGCGTCGACCTGGACGATCCGCATCATCGCGAGCTTGCCCTCCTTGGTGACGGTGCACAGGATCGTGCCCGGCACGATCTGCTTGGCCACCTGGGCGGCTTCGATCTTGGCGGAGAGCGCGTTGGCCCCGGCCGAGGTCTTGCAGTGTGCGGGGTCGGCGTCCTCGCTGACGCCCGTGGGGGTCTCGAAGTGCAACTCGTAGTTGTCCCTGACCCCGCCGACCTGGGCGTACGACATCTCCATCCGCGAGGAGTCCGCCCCGGACGGGACGGCCTGCGGGGCGTCCAGGTCGAACTTGGTGTATCCCGTGGAGGGCCAGCGCAGCGCGAACGACTGGTCCTGGAAGACGACCTTGTAGGTGCCCGCCTTGGGTGAGGCACCGCCGGCGGGCGCCGTCGCCCCGCCCTGGGGCGTCCCCGACGCGGCCGGCCGGTCGGTCCCGGTCGCGGCCCCGTCCTTGGCCGCGTCGCCCTCGGTGTCGTCCCGGGCGTACGTCCACCCCGCGAAGACCAGGGCCGCGACCGCCACCGCCGCGGCGCCCACCGTCAGCGGGCTCACCCGTCGCCCGGGTGGGCCCGGGGCCGTCACCGCCCCGGGCGGACCCTGTGGGTGTGGCGGCACGGCACCGGCCACCGGTGGCCGGCCCGGGCCCCGACTGTCCGTGGCCGCCGACCCGCCGCCCGTACCCGCACCCGCACCCGCACCCGCACCCGCACCCGCACCCGTACCCGCAGCCGCCGGCGCGGGCGGGCGCGTGGTGCCGCCCCCGTACGGGGTTCCCGCCGTCGGGGCCGCGAGGCCCGAGTGCGCCGCCCGTTCGCGCCCGGCGATGTCCGCCGCCAGCGGGCCGGGCAGCCACTCGCGGAAGTCCCGCAGGTCCCGCCCGGCGAGCGCCTGGCACAGCCCGGCCAGCTCCGACGGCGAGGGCCGGTCCTGCGGATCGGCGGCCAGGCACCGCTCCAGCAGGCCCCGCAGCGGCTCCGGATAGCCGGCGAGGTCCGGCGGGCGCACCGCCGTGTTGGCGATCTGAGTGGCCACCGTGATGGCCCCGGCGTCCCCGTACGGGTGGCGGCCGGTCGCGCAGACGGCGGCGATCAGGCCGAGCGAGAAGACGTCCGTCGCCGGGGTGAGGGGCAGGCCGTTCGCGTGTTCTGGCGACATGTACTGCGGGGTGCCGATGAAGCCGCCGCTGCGCGTGAGCTGGGTGGCGTCGGCCGCCCGGGCGATGCCGAAGTCGATCACCCACGGACCGTCCGAGCCGATGAGCACGTTGCTCGGTTTCAGGTCCCGGTGGATCACCCCCGCCTTGTGCACCGCGTGCAGGGCCTCCGCGGCGCACCCCGTGAGCTGGAGGGCCGCGGCCTGCGGCAGCGGACCGTACAGGGCCAGTACGTCGTCCAGCGCGAGCCCGGGCACGTAGGCGGTGGCCAGCCACGGCACGGCGCCGGCGGTGTCGTGGTCGAGGACGGGGACGACGTGGTAGCCCCGCACCTGCCGGGCCGCCCGGGCCTCCTGCTCGAAGCGCCGCCGGAACTCCGGGTCCCGCGCGTATTCCCGGCGGATCACCTTGAGCGCCACGGGCTGGTTGCCCCGGGTCCGGGACAGGTACACCGAACCCATGCCGCCCTCGCCGATCCGGGCGAGCAGCGGATAACCGGCGATCTCCTGCGGATCGTCGGGCCCCGGAGGCTCCAACTGAGGCCCGGTACCAGTGGTGTTGATGCGATCATCCTCCCCGGTGAGGACTGCGATGCTATATCTGGCGGTACTGCCGACGGCGGAGAACCGGAGAACCGCCGCACCGTCGTCCGGGGGGACGCGTGGAACACCATCTGACGGCGTCGGCCGAGAGCGCCGACCACCTGGTCGAACTGTCCAACGTGGTGCGCCAGACCAACATCGGGCCCCGCGGCCCGCGCTCCCTGCTCCGCTTCGGCCTCGTGCTGCGGGCCCTGCGGGAACTGACGGGAGATCCGGGCGTACGGGTGTACGTGGTCGCCGACACCAGCCTGCTCGGCGGACACCGGGAGTTCGCGGACCCCACGGAGGTCCGCCTGCTGCGCCGCTGGGTGGCCGACGGGCTGGTCGAGGAGGTCGGTGACGCCGACGAGCGGATCCTGGAACTGGCCCGGGTGACCGGCACCCGGGTCGTCACGGGCGACAAGTACGTGGACCACCGCCTCGAACACCCCTGGATCCAGGGCAACACCTGGCAGTTCCTGCGGCCCGAGCCGCGCGGCGGCGGCGCGGTGACCCTCGTCCCGATGGACATGGGGGTCAGCTCGGCGGCCGAGATCTCCCGGCGGATGGAGCTGTCCGCCCTGAAGAAGCAGGGCCTCCTCGGCCCCTCGCGCACCCCGCTCATCGAGGTCGTCACACGGTCCTGGCGCTGCCCGGAGCCCCGCTGCACCCTCTACGACCGGCGCAAGGGCGACCGCGTCCTGTTGCCCCGCATGCGCGGCGGCGCCCCGACCTGCGAGCTGCACGGGCTGCGGCTGGTGGACGACGGACCGCGCCGGGGGACCACCCAGCTGAAGGCCGTCGTCGACGGTGTCTGCGTGGCCCGGTACACCCTCGACGAGGGGGCGCGGGCGCTGGTGGGGCGGCTGCCGGGGCCGGAGGGCATCGCCCTGCACAGCCTCCTGTCGCCCGAGGTCGCCGCCCAGGTCAGCCGCACGCACGTGAGCGTCTCCGCGCACGGGGGCGCGGTCACGGTCCGGGACGTCAGCAGCTACGGCACGCGGATGCGGGTCGCCGGCGGGCGGGGCGGGTTCGGCCCCTGGGAGCCGCTGCCCCCGGACGCCGAGCGGCCGTTCCGCCCGGGCGACGAGGTCGAGCTGGCGACCGGGGTGGTCCTGACCCGCAGCGGACGCCGGTTCCCCGCCGAACTGGCCGACGCGTGGCGCGCGGGGGCCGCGCGGGGCCCCGTACCGCCGAAGGCCGCCGACTCCACCCGCCGGGCCGGGCGGCCCTGGGACGCGGAAGGGCCGGGCGCCCGCTGACGGGGGCCCGGCCCGGTGCGGCGTGTGGCTACAGGCCCTGCCAGGCGGGCTTGTTGGCGAAGGTGTCGCGGAAGTAGTCGGCCAGCTTCAGCTTCGAGGCGGCGGCCTCGTCCACGACGACGGTCGCGTGGCGGTGCAGCTGTAGCGCGGACGCCGGGACCAGCGCGGAGAGCGGGCCCTCGACGGTCTGTGCGACGGCCTCGGCCTTGCCCTCGCCGGTGGCGAGGAGGACCAGGTGGCGGGCGTCGAGGATGGTGCCGATGCCCTGGGTGATGACGTGGTGCGGCACCTGGTCGATGTCGTTGTCGAAGAAGCGCGCGTTGTCCACGCGGGTCTGCTTCGTCAGCGTCTTGATGCGGGTGCGGGAGGCGAGGGAGGAGCAGGGCTCGTTGAAGCCGATGTGCCCGTCCGTGCCGATGCCCAGCAGCTGGAGGTCCACCCCGCCGGCGGCGGCGAGGGCCTGGTCGTAGGCCTCGCACGCGCCCACGATGTCCTCGGCTGAACCGTCCGGGCCCATGAATGAGGCCTCGGACAGCCCGAGCGGCTCCACGACCTCGCGGAGCACCACGGCCCGGTAGGACTCGGGGTGCCCGGCCGGCAGGCCCACGTACTCGTCGAGCTGGCAGATCCGCGCCTTCGAGGCGTCGACCCGGCCGGCCTTCACCTGGGCGGCGAGGGCCTCGTAGATGGGCAGCGGGGTAGAGCCGGTCGCCACGCCGAGCAGGGCCTCGGGCTTGCGGCGGACCAGGGCGGCCATGGCCTCCGCGATGAGTTCGCCGCCTGCCTTGGCGTCCGGGACGATGACAACTTCCACGCGGGGCCTGCCGATCTGAGAGGGGTGCGGACACTTGTGGTATAGACCAATCTAGCAGAGCGCGGCCCCGGAAGGCCGTCCTCCGCCCGTATCCATCGTGATCCCCTTCCCGCCCCCGCGCCCGCCCGGGCGGGTGGGCCGGGCGCGCCTCAGAAGGCCAGCTGGAGGCCGCCCGTGGCGTTCAGGTGCTGGCCCGTGATCCAGCGGGCGTCCGCCGAGGCCAGGAAGGCCACCACGTCGGCCACCTCCTGCGCCGTGCCCACCCGGTCGAAGACGGACCGGGAGGCCGCGTGGGCCCGTGCGCCCGGGTCGGCGAGCCAGGCGGCGTTCAGGTCGGTCTCCGTGATGCCGGGGCCCACCGAGTTCACCGTGATCCCGCGCGGCGCGAGCGCGGCGGCCAGGGAGACGGTGAGCGCGTTCACCGCGCCCTTGGCCATGATCGTGGCCAGGATCGCGGGGAGCGCGATGTCCGGGGTGCCCGTCACGTTCACGATCCGGCCCCCGTCGCGCAGCCGCTCCAGCCCGTGCTTGATCGCGAAGAACGGGGCCCGGGCGTTGAGCGCCTGCACCCGCTCGAAGGTCTCCTCGTCGGTCTCCTCGATGCCCGCGAAGGTCGCCGCCCCGGCGTTGTTCACCAGGACGTCCACCCCCTCCGTCGCCAGCGGATGGGCCCCGTACGCCGCCCAGAGGGCCCGTGCGTCGCCGGGAACCCCCAGCTCCACCCCGATCGCGAAGGCCCGGCCCCCGGCCTCCTCGATGGACCCGACGGTCTCCTTCGCGGCCGACTCGTTGCTGCCGTAGTGCACCGCGACCAGGGCCCCGTCCCGTGCCAGGCGTTCGGCCACGGCCCGGCCGATCCCCCTGCTGCCGCCCGTGACCAGTGCCGTCTTCCCCTTGAGCACGCCCATGACGCGCCCCCCTTCGTCAATGACTAGCGGTCGCTACAGAAAGGGACCGTACCAGATTCCCTAGCGCCCGCTATAGAATCTGCCCATGGTGACCGGACAGCGCGGCAGGCCCCGCTCCTTCGACCGCGACGCCGCCCTCGACCAGGCGATGTACGTCTTCTGGGAGAACGGCTACGAGGCGACGTCCATCGCCGACCTGACCCGGACCCTGGGGATCGGCGCGCCCAGTCTCTACGCCGCCTTCGGCGACAAGCGCAGGCTCTTCGACGAGGTGGTGGTGGTCTACGGCGACCGCTACGCCGACTTCGCGGCCGTGGCACTGGCCGAGGAGCCCACCGCGCGCGCGGCCGTCGGCCGGGTCCTGCGCGAGGCCGCCGACATCTACACGGACCCCGCCCACCCCCCGGGCTGCATGGTGATCAGCGCGGCCGTCAACACCACCTCGCAGGAGGTGGCCGAGGCCCTGCGGGAGCGGCGCGACGCCAACCTGGCGGCGTTCGAGAGCCGGATCCGCGCGGACCTCGCGGCGGGGCTGCTGCCCGCCGGCACGGACCCGCGGGCGCTGGCGCGGTACGCGGGGGCCGTGCTCCAGGGCATGTCGCTCCAGTCCCGCGACGGGGCGGGGCGCGCGGAGCTGGAGGCGGTCGCGGAGCTGGCGATGCTCGCCTGGCCGGAGTGATCACGGATGCGGGCGGGTCCTGCGGTGGGCCGGGAAGGTCGCCGGCGGGAAAAGGGGCCGAGGGGCCCTGACGTTCCTCTGGGCCACACGTTCCTCTGGGCCACGGTGCCAGGACGGGACCCTCAGCCCGCCCGGCACCGTAGCCCGGAGTACTTACGGCCGGCGGGTGTGCGGTTCCCGCGGGCCGGGGAGGTGCCTGCGCGGTCAGGGCAGAGCGCGCGGTTACCTCGTCTCCGTCCTCCTGTGCGGGGAGGGCGGAAGTCTTGGGTCAATTGTGGACTAGACCATTCTGTTCTGTCCATCCAATGACGGTGCACGAAATCCCGTCGGTTCCTCCAACCCTACGCGGGCGGGGCCCCTTCTGGATACTCCTGGGTATTCCCGTGGGGAAAGTCATGGACGTACCCGGGGTACGCTCGCCACGTGCCCTCCATGAACGACCTCGTACGCCAGCACACCGCTCTCAGTGAAACCGACCTGGAGTGGCTCCACCTGCTGGTCTCGGAGTGGCAGCTGCTCTCCGACCTGTCCTTCGCCGACCTCGTGCTGTGGGTTCCGACCCTCGACGGCAGTCGGTACGTGTCCGTCGCGCAGATGCGCCCGAACACCGGTCCGACCTCCTACCAGGACGACATGGTCGGCCACCTGGTGCCCCGCGGTCGCCGGCCGCTCCTGGACGCCGCGCTCGACGAGGGCCGGATCGTGCGCGAGGGCGATCCGGAGTGGCGCGAGGAGGTCCCGGTCCGCGTCGAGTCGATCCCCGTCCGCCGCGAGGGTCGGGTGCTCGGCGTGATCGCCCGCAACACCAACCTGCTCACCGTGCGTACACCGAGCCGGCTGGAGCTGACGTACCTCCAGTCCGCCTCCGACCTCGCCCAGATGATCGCCGCGGGCTCCTTCCCCTTCCCCGGCCAGCAGGTCGACATGGACGCCTCCCCGCGCGTCGGCGACGGCCTGATGCGCCTGGACGCCGACGGCGTCGTGACGTACGCGTCCCCGAACGCGCTCTCCGCCTACCACCGCCTCGGCCTCGCCTCGGACCTGGTCGGCCAGCACCTGGGCACCGCGACCACCGAACTCGCCCCCTCCCGCGGCCCGGTGGACGAGGCGCTCGTCAAGCTGGCCAGTGGCTGGGCCCCGCGCGAGACCGAGGTCGAGGGCAGCGGCGGGGTCATCCAGCTGCGTGCGATCCCGCTCAAGCCCAAGGGGACGCGCATCGGTTCCCTCGTGCTCTGCCGCGACGTCACCGAACTGCGCCGTCGCGAACGTGAACTGATCACGAAGGACGCCACCATCCGGGAGATCCACCACCGGGTGAAGAACAACCTCCAGACGGTGGCCGCCCTCTTGAGGCTCCAGGCCCGGCGGATGGATTCGGAGAACGGCCGGGAGGCGCTGAACGAGGCGGTGCGGCGCGTCGGTTCGATCGCGATCGTGCACGAGACCCTCTCCCAGAACCTCGACGAGCGCGTCGAGTTCGACGAGATCGCCGACCGGGTGATCGCGATGGTCGCCGAGATCTCGCCCGGAAAGGTGCAGTGCCGGCGCACCGGCCGGTTCGGGATCCTGGACGCGGAGGTCGCCACCCCGCTGTCCATGGTGCTGACCGAGATCCTCCAGAACGCCCTGGAGCACGCCTTCGTCCAGGGGGAGGGCGGCACCGTGGAGGTGTCCGCGAGCCGCTCGGGCACCGGCCGCGAAGACGCCCGACTGTTGATCACGGTGCTGGACGACGGGTGCGGACTGCCCGAGGGCTTCGACCCGCAGCGCGCCGGCAACCTCGGGCTGCAGATCGTACGGACCCTCGTGGAGGGGGAACTCGGCGGCACCTTCGACATGCTCCGCGTCGAGCCGCGCGGCACGAAGGTCGTCCTCGACGTGCCGGCGAGCCCGCAGAAGTAGCTCGGGCCCCCGCCGTCCCGGTCACCGAGCGTGACGCGGAAAGCACTGAGCCCCGGACCGAATGGTGTTCGGTCCGGGGCTCAAGAGCACGTTGCTGAGCGCTTCTACGGTTCTACGCGCTGCGGCTCGAGGCTCGAAAGTCGATGTCAGGCGGTGGCGTTGCGCGCCCGATTGCGAGCGGCGCGGCGCTTCATCGCGCGGCGCTCGTCCTCGCTGAGACCGCCCCAGACGCCGGAGTCCTGACCGGACTCGAGCGCCCACTGCAGGCACTGCTCCATGACGGGGCAGCGGCGGCAGACGGCCTTGGCTTCCTCGATCTGCAGCAGCGCAGGACCGGTGTTGCCGATGGGGAAGAAGAGTTCCGGGTCTTCCTCACGACAAACGGCGTTGTGACGCCAGTCCATGGCTGCTCCATCTCCTTGTATTGCGGGCAGGTTGCTTGTGAATGTGAACGCTTTCACGAATCCCCCCGTGAGGGAAGGGCCGACCCCCAGTTGCCTGGTGGGGTCCGAAGATTCGTGGAGGGGTTCTGGCGGTCTGTATGGGTGCCGGGTTCTGCGGGCTGTCCCGATCGCCATGTAGAGATTCGCAAACCTCGGACGGGGATACAACCCCTTCCGGAAAGTTTTTTTGGATTCGTCGGTGTCTACTAGGTCACAGCCCTAGTTCATGTGGGTGGACCGGCGTGTAAACGTTCGAGTGAAAGGACTTTTGGCCCTTCCACTCACACAATCACACGCAGTGCCCGACGAACGCCTGTGAACCGAACGCTGGTGCGCAGTCCGAGGTGGTCCCCGTCCATCTGGAAGGGGAGCGGAACCTTGGAATGCAAGGTGAAGTCGGTCAGATCGTGCAGAGACAACGCGTGCTTGCCGTGCGGGCCTCGTTCAGGAGTCGAGGTCAGCAGCTGTGTGGCGTACCGGGCGACGGCCGGAGTTGACAAACGGTCCAGCGCCAATACGTCAAGTGCGGTATCGAACGAGGCTTCGGGTGAGGCGTAGAGGGGCCGATTGCCCAGGTATGTCCACGGTGAGGTGTTGCACACTATCGACAGCACCAGATCGGTCACCGGATCCGCGCCGGGCTGTTCCAGCGTGATCGTGCCGCGCCGCCGGTTCGGTTCCTCCCAGAACTGACGCATGAGCTGTCGTACATAGAGGGAGTGCGTCGAACGTTTGCCGCGTTCGCGCTGCTGCTCGACCCGCCCCACCACGCCGGCGTCGAAGCCGAACCCCGCGCAGAAGGTGAACCAGCGCGCCGGAACGGATTCGTCCTCGGTCCCCGGGCTGCCGGCGGCCAGGCCCAGCCCGACCGTCCGCTCCCGCTCCTCGCGCAGCGCGTCCAGCAGGGCGCCGGTGGCCTCGACCGCGTCGTTCGGGAGTCCCAGCGCGCGGGCGAACACGTTGGTGGAACCGCCCGGCACCACCGCGAGCCGGGGCAGCCGCTCCGGATCGGGACCGTCGTGCAGGAGTCCGTTGACCACCTCGTTGACGGTGCCGTCACCGCCCAGCGCCACCACCAGGTCGAGTCCCTCGTGCGCGGCCTTGCGGCCCAGGTCACGGGCGTGGCCCCGGTACTCGGTGGTCACCGCCTCCAGCTTCATTTCGCTGGCCAGGGCATGGGTCAGGACGTCGCGCGTGCGCGCACTGGTGGTCGTCGCTGCTGGATTGGCCACGAGAAGTGCACGCATGAGCGCCAGACTACCCACCCCGTCGCGGGTGACCTCGACCGACCGTCCCGTCGTGACCCGGCCGTACGCGGCTACCCTGCTGGGGTGAGTACGAAGCCGACCCCCCGCACCCCCGCCGCCGCCGAGGAACCCGTGGCGCTGCCCGGCCGGCTCACCGCCGCCGCCGCGCTCACCGCCCTCCAAGGGCTGGCCCTGGCCGGACTCGGCCTCTACATGCTGTACGTCGGCATCGCCGGGCACCCCGACTCCCCGCAGCAGGCCGAGACCGGGGGTGTGACCCTGCTGGCCCTGGCCGCGCTCCCGCTCCTCGCGGCGCGCGGGCTGCGCCTGGGCCGCCGCTGGAGTCGCGGCCCGGCACTGATCACCCAGCTGATGGCCCTGCCCGTGGCGTGGACCCTGTGGACCGCCGGCGGTGCGATGGCCGTGGGCGCGGTGGCCCTGGGGCTGACCGCGGTGGCCGTCGGGGCCCTGCTCGTGAACCCGACGGCCACCGAGGCGCTCGGCATCTGACCAGGGCGCCGGCTACTCCTCGACGAGGAGCTTCTCCCGCAGTTGGGCCAGGGTGCGGGCCAGCAGGCGGGAGACGTGCATCTGGGAGATGCCGACCTCCTGCGCGATCTGGGACTGGGTCATGTTGCCGAAGAAGCGGAGCAACAGAATCCGCTTCTCTCTCGGCGGAAGCCCCTCCAGGAGCGGCTTGAGGGACTCGCGGTACTCGACGCCTTCCAGCGCCTCGTCCTCGGATCCCAGCGTGTCCGCCACCGCCGGCGACTCGTCGTCGGTGTCCGGCACGTCCAGGGAGAGCGTGCTGTAGGCATTGGCCGATTCCAGCCCCTCCAGCACCTCCTCCTCGGAGATCCCGAGCCGCTCCGCCAACTCGTGGACCGTGGGGGAGCGACCGTGCTGCTGGGACAGTTCCGCCGTCGCGGTGGTCAGCGAGAGCCGCAGCTCCTGCAACCGCCTGGGGACCCGTACCGCCCAGCCCTTGTCGCGGAAGTGCCGCTTGATCTCGCCGACCACGGTGGGCGTGGCGTAGGTGGAGAACTCGACCCCGCGGTCCGGGTCGAAGCGGTCCACCGACTTGATCAGCCCGATGGTGGCGACCTGCGTCAGGTCGTCGAGCGGCTCGCCGCGGTTGCGGAAGCGCCGCGCCAGGTGCTCGACCAACGGCAGGTGCATCCGCACGAGGCGGTTGCGCAGCTCCGCCCGCTCCAGCGATCCCTCGGGCAACTCGCGCAGCTCGAAGAACAGGGCCCGCGCGCCACTGCGGTCGCGCGGATCCGGCAACGCCGGGGGCGCGACCGGCGCCTGAAGGACCGGCGCCTCCGGAGCCGGTACCGCCGGAGCCTGAGCTTCCGGAGCCGGCGCCTCCGGGGCCGTGGCAGCGGCCTCCGGTGGCTCGGTCTGGTCGTGCTGGTTCTCGCTCACAGGGCCCGCCCGTCGCTCCGCCGAGTCCGAAAAGCCGTTGTCCGCATCCGAGTCGGCGGGGTGCGGCCGGGCGTGGTGCTGCTCCGGGATGCCGCCGTCGACCTCGTGCCGTACCCGGGGCCGATCCCCGCCCCGCACCGGGATCTCCCCGCCGCTCACGCCGGGCCTGGCCCCGCGCCGCGCTGTTTGTAGAGACTGATGCTCACCGTCCGGTTCTCCTCGACCGTGGCCTCGACCTTGCCGGCCAGCGCCGACAGGACCGTCCACGCGAACGTGTCGCGCTCCGGCGCGCGCCCGTCGGTGGTGGGCGCGGAAACGGTCACCTCCAGCGAATCGTCCACCAAACGGAAGACGCAGCTGAGGACGGAGCCCGGCACGGCCTGCTGGAGCAGGATCGCGCAGGCCTCGTCCACCGCGATGCGGAGGTCCTCGATCTCGTCGAGGGTGAAGTCCAAACGTGCCGCGAGTCCGGCCGTGGCCGTTCGCAGCACCGACAGGTAGGCACCCGCAGCCGGCAGCCGGACTTCCACGAAGTCCTGGGTCCCGGGCTCGCCTGCGATCTGGGACACCCTCACCTCCAAGGTGGTACGAGCTCTGTTCGCCGGTGACGCTATCGCGATCCGGGCGATCGTGTCGCGGCACCCCTCATGACGCCCGTTGTCAGAGCCCCCGGGCCGACCATGCCTGCGCCCGGTGACTGATGGTAAGCCCAGGGGTACACACAGTGGCTAGGGGTCTGCGGGCCCAATTCAGGGGAACCGGCGGAGGGTTGACCTACCCCGCCTCAGACGATCGAACCGTGGACAAAACACCACCGCCAGGTCTCGCCGGGTTCGAAGCTCCGCATCACCGGGTGGTCGGTGTCCTTGTGGTGCGCGGTGGCGTGCCGGTACGGAGAGGAGTCGCAGCATGCCACGTACCCGCAGCCAAGGCACATCCGGAGTTGCACCGGATGGCTCCCGAGGACCTGACATTCGGTGCATGTCAGGGCGAGGGGGACGGGCTCGGGGCGCGGCAATTCGGCTACGTGGGTGCACTCGCTCATGATGGCCAGCGTACGGGCGACGGACGACGGAGGACGGACATCATGGAGGTACTGCCGCTGGTGGCGCTGGTCGCCGGGAGCGCCGCGGTGGCCGGACTGGCCCGCCGCACACCGGTACCGGCGCCGCTGATGCTGGTCGCCGTCGGTCTGATCGCGGCCTACGTCCCGGGCGTGCCCTCCTACGCCCTCGACCCGCACATCGTGCTCCCGCTGCTGCTCCCGCCGCTGCTGCACACCGCCGCTGTGGACAGCTCGTACCTGGACCTGCGGGCCAACATCCGGCCCGTGGCCCTGCTCTCGGTGGGGTACGTGCTCTTCGCGACCGTCGCCGTCGGCTACGCGGCGTACCTGCTGGTGCCGGGGCTCTCGCTGCCGGTGGCGCTGGTGCTGGGCGCGGTGATCGCGCCGCCCGACGCGGTCGCGGCCACCGCGATCGCCCGCAAGCTCGGGCTGCCGAACCGGATGACGACGATCCTCCAGGGGGAGTCCCTGGTCAACGACGCGACCGCGATCACCGCCTACAAGGTGGCCCTGGCCGCGGCGGTCGGGGTGGGCGCCGGCTGGGCGGGCGGCATCGCGGAGTTCCTGCTGGCCTCCGTCGGCGGGGTGGGCGTCGGCCTGCTGCTGATGGTGCCGATCCACCACCTGCGCACGCACCTGAAGGAGCCGCTGCTCCAGAACACCCTCTCGTTGCTGATCCCCTTCGTGGCCTACGCGGCGGCCGAACGGGTGCACGCCTCCGGGGTGCTGGCCGTCGTCGTCGTGGCCCTGTACCTGGGCCACCGCAACTGGCAGGTGGACTTCGCGACCCGGCTCCAGGAGGAGGCGGTGTGGAAGGTGGTCGCCTTCCTGCTGGAGTCCGTCGTCTTCGCGCTGATCGGGCTCCAGCTCCCGGTGGTCCTCAAGGGCCTGGGGGAGTACGAGGGTTCGGCCGCGGCCCGCTACGCCGTCGTGGTGTTCCTCGCGGTGGTCGTGGCGCGGTACCTGTGGGTGTTCCCGGCGACCTTCCTGCCGCGGTGGATCTCGGACCGGGTCCGCCGGCGGGAGCCCGAGACCGACTGGAAGGCCCCGGTGATCGTCGGATGGGCGGGGATGCGCGGCGTGGTCTCGCTGGCCATCGCCTTCTCCGTGCCGAACGAGGTGCCGCACCGCAACCTGATCCTCTTCCTCACCTTCACGACGGTCATCGCCACCCTGGTGGTGCAGGGCCTGACGCTGCCTCCGCTGATCCGGCTGCTCAAACTGCCGCCGAAGGACGTCCAGGCCGAGACGCTCGCCGAGGCCCAGGCCCAGAGCGAGGCCTCGCGGGCGGCGGACGAACGCCTGGACGAACTCCTGGAGGACCCGGCCAACAGCACCCTGCCGCCCCCTCTCGTGGACCGGCTGCGCACGGTGATGGAACGCCGCCGCAACTCGGTCTGGGAGCGGCTGGGCGAGGTCAACCCGGTGACGGGGGAGTCCGCCGACGACGTCTACCGCCGGTTGTCCCGGGAGATGATCGGCGCCGAACGGGAGGTCTTCGTGACCCTGCGGGACCACCGACGCATCGACGACGAGATGCTCCGGGCCCTGCTGCGACGCCTGGATCTGGAGGAGGCCGCGGCCTACCGCGAGGAGGGCTGATCGGGGGCGGTCAGGGTGAGCCCGTGATCACGGCGGTCAGGGTCGTGCCCCGGGGGAACGCCGCGGCGCCGGTCAGGGCCGTCAGGGCCCACAGGAGCTTCGCCACGTAGATCCGCTCCACCGGGAGCCCGTGGCGGGACTCGAAGTCGGCGGCGAAGGCGTCGAGCACCGCCGGGACCTTGGCGTAGCCCCCGTGGTCGAAGCCCTCGGCCAGGCTCCAGTCGCCCGCCGGGCCGCCGAAGGCCCGGGTCTGGAGGGAACGTATCTCCGCCCCGAGGAAGCCCCCCGCCAGGACGGGCACGCCCAGCGCCCGCTGCTCCGGGTCGAGTCCGGACGCCAGCCCGGCCAGGGTGCCCCCCGTACCGCAGGCCACCGCCACCAGTTCGCCGGAGCCGCGCAGTTCGCGGCCGAGTTCCGCGCAGCCCTCCAGCGCGAGGGGGTTGCTGCCGCCCTCGGGGACGACGTACGCGCCCTCGGCCCCGGCGGCGGTCAGGAGCGCCGCCAGGGGGGCGGGGTCGGCCTTGGCGCGGTAGGCCGCGCGGGTCACGAAGTGCAGCCGCATGCCGTCCGCCGCGCAGCGGGTGAGGGAGTCGTTGAGGGGGAGCCCGGCGAGTTCGTCCCCGCGGACGATCCCGACCGTCTCCAGGCCGAGCAGCCGCCCGGCCTTCGCGGTGGCCCTCAGGTGGTTGGAGTAGGCCCCGCCGAAGGTGACGAGCCGGTCGTGCCCCGCCTCCAGCGCCGCCCGGAGGTTCGGCGCGAGCTTGCGCCACTTGTTGCCGGGCAGCGAGGGGTGCACCAGGTCGTCCCGCTTGAGCAGCAGCCGTACGCCGTGCGCCGCGAAGCGCTCGTCTCGGACCTCCTGCACCGGGGAGGGGGGCCGGGGGAGCAGTTCGGGGTGGGTCACCCCGCCATTGTGGGCCGCAGGCCCCTGAAGACGTCGCACTCGGCCCCCCTGCCCAGGGCGCGGGGGGATATCCGCCGGTCGGCCGCCGGTCATGCGTCCGTCAGGCGCAGGGTGACGTAGGCGACGTCGGCGCCGGGGAGGAGGTAGCGGTCCGTCTCGGTGAAGCCGTGGGCCAGGGCGAAGCGGAGGCCGTCCCCGTTGGACGCGAGCACGATGGTCTCGACCGCCGCGGGCGCCAGGGCGCGGGCCCGTCGCAGGCCGTGGGCGTAGAGCGCGGCGCCGTGGCCGCGGCGTCGGTGTGCGGGTAGGACGCGGGCGATCACGGTGGCCACGGAGTCGTTGGCCGGGGTGGGCGGGCGCACGGTCGAGCAGCCGACGGGGGTGTCGCCGAGGCGGGCGACGTACAGGCGATTGCGCCCGGAGCGTTCGCGCACCTCGGCGGGGGTGAGGGGATCGGGTGGGATGACGAGGTTGTGGACGTCGTGCCACTGGAGCAGGGCCGTCTCGTCGTCGGCCCGGACCCGTGTGACGCGCAGGACGTGTGTATCGGACATCCGGTCAGACAATCGGCCCGGACCGGGCCCGTCAAGGCGGATTCCCGGTCGAGGCGGGGTCCGGTTCGTGGTGGCGGTTTCCCTACTTCAGACGTTCGGCGATGCGCGCTCTCATCGAATCCATCGTGAACCCCTTGGGATCGATCTTGCCGGGCTGCCATTCGAGGTGGCCGATGACCGAGCGGGCGCCCCAGCCGTGGACCCGGCACAGGGCGGCGGCCGCGCGGGCGATGGCGTCGAGCTGGACCGCCGGCCACGGGTCCTCGCCGTCGCCGAGGTTCTCGCACTCGAAGCCGTAGAAGGCGCGGTTGCCGTCGGTGTCGGCGTGGTGGTCGGCGGGGAGCCGCTTCTCGGCGATCACCGCCGCGAGGACGTCGGAGTCCCCGGCGCCCGCGTGGTTGGCGCGGCCGTAGCCCACGAGGTGGACCCGGCCGTCCTTGGTGATGACCCCGTGGCACAGCGGTCCGGGCAGGGCGCTGTCCCCGTCGCGGCAGAGCTGCACGGTGTAGGCGGTTCCGTGCGTGACGGTGTGGTGGACCATCACCCCGTGGACGGGGCCCCAGGGCCCCTTGTGGTTGCGGTTGTGGGTGCGCCATTGCCCCACCTCGACGACGATGAGGCCTTCGGCGCGCAGAGCCTGGACGAAGCGGTCTGCGGACATGGGTGCGGACACGGCCGCCTCCTTCGTGGTGCGTGACGTGCGCACACTCCGTGTGCGTTCCGTCACGTTCCGGTGTAGTGGAGGCGGCCCTTCCGCGGCTAGGGCGTTCGTACGGCGTGCGATCGGATCCGGCCACGCGGCCGATCACGCGGCGGGGCCGTCAGGAGGAGGCCAACCACAGGTCCGGCCCGAAGACCTCGTAGTGGACGTCGGCCGGGGCCACGCCCTTGGCGATCAACTGCGCACGCACCCCCCGCATGAAGGGGAGGGGGCCACACAGGTAGGCCGAGGTGCCCGGGGCGACCGGGACGGCGCCCAGGTCCATGTGGCCGACGCCGTCGCCCGCCTCGCCGGACTCCTCGTACCAGAAGTGGGCCCGGGCGTCGGAGAGCTTGTGGGTCAGGGCACGGTGGTCGGCGCGCAGAGCGTGGTCGGCGGGGCTCCGGTCGGCGTGCAGGACGGTGACGGGGGCGCCGTGGCCGGTGTCGGCCAGGTGCTCCAGCATCGACAGCATCGGGGTGCAGCCGATGCCCGCCGAGGCCAGCAGCACCGGCGCGCCGGAGTCGCGCAGGACCAGGTCCCCGTACGGGGCGGACACGCGCAGGGTGCCGCCGGCGCGGACGTGGGCGTGGAGGTGGTGGGAGACCTCGCCGGCGGGGCCGCCCGTCGCCGGGCCGCCGGCGCGCTTGACGGTGAGGGCGCGGACCGGGGAGCCGGGCGCGCAGGAGAGGCTGTACTGCCGGATCTGGCGGGCTCCGTCGGGGAGTTCGACCTGGACGGAGACGTACTGGCCGGGCTTGGCCGCGGGCGGCCGGCCGCCGTCGGCCGGGAGGAGGTGGAAGGTGGCGCAGTCCGCCGTCTCCTCGATCCGGGCCACTACGGTCCACTCCCGCCAGACGTCGCCGGCGACGACCCGCTGCTCGGCGTAGAGGCGTTCCTCGGCGGCGGCGAGGGCATTGGCCATCAGCCAGTAGACCTCGTCCCAGGCCCGGGCCACCTCCGGGGTGACGGCCTCGCCGAGGACCTCGGCGATGGCGGCGAAGAGGTGCTCGTGGACGACCGGGTACTGCTCGCGGGTGACACCGAGGGAGGCGTGCTTGTGGGCTATCCGGTTCAGCATCACGTCGGGGCGGGTGTCCGGGCGCTCCACCAGGTGGCCGGCGAAGGCGGCGATGGAGCCGGCGAGGGCCTGCTTCTGGAGACCGGTGTTCTGGTTGCCGCGGTTGAACAGGTCCCGGAGCAGGGCCGGGTGGGCCGCGAACAGCTTCGCGTAGAACAGCTCCGCGATGTCGCCGATGGCCGCGCCGACGGCGGGCAGGGTGGCGCGGACGGTCGCGGTCGACTTCTCGGACAGCATGCGGTGCTCCTCGTTTAATTGGTATCGCACATTCATATTTTGGGGTGCGACGCGACTCCGTGGCAGTACGGAATTTTGTTCGAGAGTGTCCCCGGAGGTTGCCCGGGCGGGCCGGTCTGCGTCCCTAACCGGCCATCGGGCCGGGCTCGGAAGCCCTCTCGGCCCCGGCGGTCCTCTCGACCCTCGGTCCGGATCCCGCGCGGCCCGAGATGCCGAGAAGCAGCGGACCCGTGGGGGCCGCCACCAGGTCGTTCACCGTGAGCGGGTCCAGGGCCGCGAAGAAGGCCTCCTGGGCCCGGTGCAGCGCACCGCGCAGGAGGCAGGCCCCGCGCAGCGGGCAGGGGGTGGTCCCGTCGCAGTCCACGACGTCGCCCGCGCCCTCCAGTTCCCGGACCACGCCGCCCACCGAGGCGGACCGTCCGGCGGGGGTGAGGGTGAGCCCGCCGCCGCGCCCGCGCCGCGCCTCGACCAGGCCGAGGTGCTGGAGCCGGGCGACCACCTTGGCCGTGTGGGTGTACGGAACCTCCATGGTCGCCGCCACGTCGCGCGTGGTGGGGAGGTCCGTTTCCGTGACGGCCAGGCGCATCAGCACGCGCAGCGCGAGGTCGGTGAATCGGGTCAGCCGCATGCCCCTGAGAGTAGAAAACTGGCATCGCAGATGCAAGTTAAAGGGTGCGGGTAAAGGTGGGGCGTGTGGGGTGGCTGAAACCCGTGGGGTCCGCGGTCGGGTCGGCGGGGAAGAACGAAGAGTTCGACCCTTCACAGTGCCCACCCCCCGTACGGAGTAGTCCCACCCTTTTGTGTAATGGTCCCACCACACTGAGTACTGGAAGGCTTCCGTCCCGCAGATCCATGGAGTGATCGAAAGGGAAAGACATGTCGGTCCAGGCAGGTTCCGAATCCGAAGCCCAGACACCGCAGCGCAGTCTCGGCACCTCGGCCGCGCGGAACTTGGCAACCACGACCAAGTCCGCGCCGCAGATGCAGGAGATCACCTCGCGGTGGCTGCTGAAGATGCTCCCCTGGGTCTCGGTGCAGGGCGGGGCGTACCGCGTCAACCGCCGGCTGAGCTACTCGGTCGGCAACGGCATCGTCGAGTTCATCAAGACCGGGACGCAGGTCCAGGTCATCCCGGCGGAGCTGGGGGAGCTCCCGCTGCTGCGCGACTACGAGGACGAGGAGGTCCTCACCGAACTCGCCGCCCGCTGCCGCCAGATCGACTTCGAGGCCGGCCAGGAGCTCACCGCCTTCGGTAGCCCCGCCGACCAGGTGTTCCTGCTCGCCCACGGCCGTATCGACCACATCGGCCCGGGCCCCTACGGCGAGGACGCCGTGCTGCGGACCGTCGCCGACGGAGCCTTCTTCGGGGACGACGCCCTCGTCGACGAGGAGGCGATCTGGGAGTACACCGCCCGCACCGCCACCGCCGGCACCGCGCTCGTCCTGTCCCGCCAGGACTTCCAACTGCTCGCCGACCGCGTGGACTCCCTGCGCGAGCACGTGGAGGACGTACGGACCGCTCCCGCCCGGAGCACCAACAAGTACGGCGAGGCGGCGATCGACCTGTCCGCCGGCCACCAGGGCGAGGCCGTCCTGCCCGGCACCTTCGTGGACTACGAGGCCAAGCCCCGCGAGTACGAACTCTCCATCGCGCAAACGGTCCTGCGCGTGCACACCCGTGTCGCCGACCTCTACAACCAGCCGATGAACCAGACCGAGCAGCAGTTGCGGCTCACGGTCGAGGCGCTGCGCGAGCGCCAGGAGCACGAGATGCTCAACAACCGCGAGTTCGGCCTCCTCCACAACGCCGACTACGACCAGCGCATCCAGCCCCACGACGGCGCCCCCACCCCCGACGACATGGACCAGCTGCTCAGCATGCGGCGCGGCTCCAAGCTGTTCCTGGCCCACCCCAAGGCCATCGCCGCCTTCGGCCGCGAATGCAACAAGCGCGGCCTGTACCCGGAGTCGGTGGACATCGGCGGCAACCGGGTGCCCGCCTGGCGCGGGGTGCCGATCTTCCCGTCGAACAAGATCCCGATCAGCGACGCCCGGACGACCTCCATCCTGTGCATGCGCACCGGCGAGGAGGAGCAGGGCGTGATCGGCCTCCACCAGCCCGGGATCCCGGACGAGATCGAGCCCAGCCTGTCGGTGCGCTTCATGGGCATCAGCGAGCAGGCGATCATCTCGTACCTGGTCACGGCCTACTTCTCGGCCGCCGTCCTGGTCCCGGACGCGCTCGGCGTCCTGGAGAACGTCGAGATCGGCCGCTGGCGCTGATGACCGCGAACGCCCTCGCCACGGGGGAGGGGCAGGAGGCGGCGGCTCTCCTGGAGCGCACCAGGGAAACGGTCAACCCGGTCCTGCGCCGGACCGTCGAGAGCCTGCCCGGTGACATGCGGCGGGTGGCGATGTACCACTTCGGGTGGGAGCACGAGGACGGCACCCCGGCGGCGGGCAGCACGGGCAAGGCCATCCGGCCGGCGCTCGTGATGGCCTCCGCACGGGCCCTGGGAGGCTCGGCGGACCGGGCCGAGGACGCCGTCCGGGCGGCCGTCGCCGTGGAGCTGGCGCACAACTTCACGCTGTTGCACGACGACGTGATCGACAAGGACGTCCGGCGCCGCGGGCGGTCCACGGCCTGGACGGTCTTCGGGATACCGGACGCGATCATCACCGGCGACGCCATGATGGCGCTCGCGCTGAAGGTGCTCGCCGAGGACCCGCACCCGGCCTCCTCGCCGGCCGCGGCCCGGCTCTCGGCCTGTGTCATCGAGCTGTGCGCGGGACAGCAGGCCGACTGCGCCTTCGAGCAGCGGCCGAACGTCTCGCTCGACGAGTGCCTGACCATGGCCACGGCCAAGACCGGCGCCCTCCTGGGCTGCGCGTGCGCCCTGGGCGCCCTCTACGCCGGGGCGGGGCCGGACGAGGTCGACGCGATGGACGCCTTCGGGCGGGAGGCCGGCCTGGCCTTCCAGCTCATCGACGACCTGATCGGCATCTGGGGGGATCCGGGGCACACCGGCAAGCCCGCCGGGGCCGATCTGATCGCCCGCAAGAAGTCCCTCCCGGTCGTGGCCGCCCTCACCTCGGGCACCGAGGCGGGAGAGGAGCTGGCGGCCCTGTACGCGGGGCCCATGACCGGTGACGACGTGCACCGGGCTGCCCGGGCGGTGGAGCGGGCCGGCGGACGCGACTGGGCCCAGGGCCACGCGGCCGACCGGATGGGCCGGGCGGTGCAGGAGCTGTCCCGGGCCGTACCGGACCTCGCGGCGGCGGGAGGGCTCCTGGCGCTGGCCGAGTTCGTCACGCGCCGTACGAAGTGACCGCGCGGGAGCCGCGCGCGGTGAGGCCTGTTCCGGTGCCGGGAGGCGCCGGAACGGGCCTTTTTGCGTGCCCCGGCCAACTCTAGGATCACCCACAGCAGTTGGCATGCGAGTGAAGGGTGATACCTGTGGTGCTGGAGATACGTCAGGCGGATCAGTCGGACCGGGACGCCGTGGCCCGGCTGCTCGACGAGGCCTTCCGCGAGGACCCGGTGAGCAGCTGGGTCTTCCCCGATCCGGCGCACCGGGCGGCCGTGCACGGGCGCTTCCTCGGGGTCTTCGTCGACGTGGCGCTCGCCGAGGGCCGGATCGACTATGCGGCGGACGGCTCGGCCGCCGCCCTGTGGCTGCGGATTCCGGCCGCCGATCCACTGGCCCCGCACGTGGAGGACGAGGTCCCGGCGAAGATGCGCGCGGTGGCCGACCCGGACAACGAGCGCTGCGAGCTGGTCGGCCGGTTGACGGGGGAGGCGCACCCCGTGGCCGAGGAGCACGAGTACCTGCTGATGATCGCGGTCGCCCCGGGCCGGCAGGGGGAGGGGCTCGGGACCGAACTGATCCGGCCCGTGCTGGAGCGCTGCGACCGCGAGGGGGTCCCGGCGTACCTGGAGGCGAGCAGCGAGCGGAGCAAGGAGCTCTACGAGCGGCTCGGCTGGGAGTTCACGGGGCGGGCGGTGCGTCTGCCGGACGGCCCGCTCATGTGGCCGATGTGGCGCAAGCCGCAGGGGTGAGCGGGGGCCGGGGAGGCGGGCGAGGGGCGCCCCGTCCGCAGATCCGGCCGTACCCCCCGAACCGGCCTACCGTGGAGGTATGGCCGGTCGAGAGCAGCAGCGCGAGCACGGGACGGTCGCCCCGCGAGCCGGGCACGAGCAGCACACGTGCCCGGCCTGCGGGAGCGCCGTCGACACCGTCGTCAGACGGCGCAAATCCCTGGGGATCTTCGTACCGCAGTGGGATCCGGGCCCCTGCCGGGACCCGGACTGCCCCCGCTCCGAGATCCCGGAGGGGCGAGAGGGAGACGGCCGGGGCCGCCCCCTCTCCTGAGGCCTGAGCCCTGAGGCCTTAGCCCTTCGTGCCCAGGCCCGAGGCCACCAGGCCGTTGGCCCACAGCTGGTTGACGCGCGAGCGCTCGGCGCTGTTCGGGTTGGGGTTCGTGCAGGAGGTGCCCGGACCGCCGCCCGACATCAGCTCGCTGCACGGACCCGAGTAGTGGTCCGGCAGGCCCAGCACGTGGCCCGTCTCGTGGGCCGTCACGCGGGTGGAGTTGTACTGCTGGTTCTGCTGGTAGTCGAGGAAGATGTAGCCCCGACCGTGCCCGTCGGTGCTCGCGTACGAGCCCCGCGAGTCGTTGCCCTCGTAGTAGGAGAAGTTCCCGCCCGAGGACACCTCCTGCAGCTTGACGTTGGAGACCGAGCCGTTCCAGATCCGGGTGGAGTTGCCTATCTGGGTACGGAACGACGGCGCGTTGCGGGTGTTGTACGTGACGGTGACGAGCTGGATGCCCGGGTTCGCGGCCTTCTGCTCGGCGACCGAGCGCTGCACGGCCTCGAAGAACGCCTTGTTGGCGGTCTGGTTCTCCTGCGAACGCTCGTACGTGGCATAGCTCGCCTGGCTGCCCGTCGGGGTCGCGGCGACGGCGGTGGGGATCACTCCGCCGAGGGCGGCGGCGAAGCCGAGTCCGATGGCGGCGGCCAGCATGGGCTTGCGTGAGGGGCGCATGTGGGGGTGCTCCTACTCGTCCGGTGCGGTGGGGGGTGGGTCGTTCGGTACCGGAGTCTGCGGGAGCCGATGGGGCTCGCGGATGATGTCAGCGGCAGATAACTCCGTCCTATCGGGCGGATTTCGGCGAGATGGACGGGGGGCGACTCCCGTGAGAATGGCGTGATTCGGGGGGCTATCGGCGGCTGGTGCGGCCTGCCGACCGCGCCCTACCCTCGGGGCATGGAGCTTGAGGTGAGGCACCTGCGCGCGCTCTGCGCCATCGCTGACGCCGGCAGCCTGCACAAGGCGGCCCGGGAGCTCGGCGTGAGCCAGCCCTCGCTGACCACCCAACTGCGCCGGATCGAACGCGCCCTGGACGGCGAGCTGTTCCTGCGCGAACGCACCGGCTGTAGACCGACGCCCTTCGGGTGGACGGTGCTCCTACGGGCGAGACCCCTGCTGGAGGAGATGGCCGCGCTGGTCGCCGAGGCCCGGGCGGCGGCGCACGGACCCAGGCTGCGGATCGGGTCGACGGCGAGCCGGGCCCTGCCGGGCTGGCTGCGCAGGATCCACCGGCGCGCCCCGGAGACCGAGACCTCCCTGCGGGTCGACGTGTCGGCGAACGCGCTGCTGCGGATGGTGGCCGCCGGGCAGTTGGACGTGGCGTTCGTCCACGAGGTCGAGGGCAGCCCGTTACGGGTGCCGGCCGGGCTGGAGCTGCGGGTGCTGATGGAGCGCGAGCCCCAGTTCGTGTCCATGTCCCGGGACCATCCGGCGGCGCGTTCGTCCGTGGTGGCCCTGGAGGACCTCGCGGGGGACCGCTGGACGGTGGACCCGGCGGTGGACGGCGAATGGGACGGCCTGCGCCGGGTGTTCGCGGACGCCGGGGTCGATCCGCCTGTCCTGCACACCGATTACCACACGGCGGCCTCGCTGATCGTCTCCGGCGAGGCGGTGGCCCCGTGCCAGCCGACGTCCGGACCCCGCGAGGACATGGCGATCCGCCCGCTGTCCGGTGACCCCCTCGCGGTGCGGCTGCTGCTGGCGACCCGGCCGGGGGCCGCGGCCGAACTGTACGGGGACCTCCGCGACGCCTACCGCGAGGCGGCCCTGAACACCCCGCCGTACCGCGCCTGGCTGAGCCGCGCCGGCAGCTCCCTCCTGGCGGCCTAAGCACCGTTCCGGCCGTGCCCGCCGTTCCGGCCGTGCCCGCCGTTCCGGCCGTGCCCGCCGTTCCGGCCGTGCCCGCCGTTCCGGCCGTGCCCGCCGTTCCGGCCGTGCCGCACGCCTTCCGCGCCTTCGGCGGCCCGCGCCTTCGGCGGCCCGCGCTGCCGTCCGGGCGTACCCGCATGCCGTCGTGCCGGGTTGCTTGACTTCCTCCGATCGCGATATATCGTATTCCACACAAGACGCGATATGTTGCGTGCGTCAGCCCACGAGGAGGAGCAGCACCATGGCCGAGCAGATGACGTGGTCCGTCGCCGCACCCCAGAAGCTCACCTTCGAGCAGCCGGTGACCGACCTGCGCGTCCGTGTCGTCGGTGGCACGGTGAACGTGGTCGCGGCCGAGGAGGGACCGGTCCGTCTGGAGGTCTCCGAGGTCGTGGGCCCCCCGCTGCACGTGGTCCAGGAGGGCGGCTCCCTCACCCTGTCCTACGAGGACCTGCCCTGGAACGGCTCCCAGGGCTTCAAGAAGTGGGTCGAGAGCAAGCCCTGGAAGGCCTGGTCCGGCTCCGCCGAGGACGGCCGCAAGGCCTGGGAGCGCAGCGTCACCGTCACCCTCGCCGTCCCCGCCGGCACCCGGGTCCAGCTGGCCGCGGTCAGCGCCGCCGCCTTCGTCTCCGGGATCTCCGGCGGCACCGACGTCAACGGGGTCTCGGGCGACGCGACCCTCGTCGGGCTCTCCGGTCGGGTCAAGGCCCACACCGTCTCCGGCAGCGTCGAGGCCCAGTCCGTCACCGGTGAGTTCGGCTTCCACTCGATCTCCGGCGGCCTGACGGTCGTCGACGGCTCGGGCGCCAACGTACGGGCCGACTCGGTCAGCGGCGACATGCTCATCGACCTGGCCCCCGACCCGGCCGACCCCACGCCCGTGGACATCTTCCTCAACTCCGTCTCGGGGCAGGTCGCCATCCGCCTGCCGCACCCCGCCGACGCCAAGGTGGAGGCCAACACCGCCACCGGCGGCGTCTCGAACGCCTTCGAGGACCTCCGGGTCACCGGCCAGATGGGCGCCAAGCGGATCACCGGCACCCTCGGCACGGGCGCCGGCACCCTGCGCGCCACCACGATCTCGGGATCCATCGCCCTCCTGCGCCGCCCGCCGGCCGACGCCGACGCCCCCGCCGCCCCCCTCCGGCTCGACAAGAAGGTGCTCTGACATGCCGCCCGTCTTCGCCCACGGCCGCCTCCGCCTCTACCTCCTCAAGCTCCTGGACGAGGCCCCGCGCCACGGGTACGAGGTGATCCGCCTGCTGGAGGAGCGCTTCCAGGGCCTGTACGCACCCTCCGCGGGCACCGTGTACCCGCGCCTGGCCAAGCTGGAGGCCGAGGGGCTCGTCACGCACGCCACCGAGGGCGGCCGCAAGGTGTACTCCATCACCGAGGGAGGTCGCGCCGAGCTGGCCGACCGCGGCGGTGAGCTGGCCGACCTGGAGCTGGAGATCCGCGATTCGGTCTCCGAACTGGCCGCCGAGATCCGTGACGACGTACGGGGCGCCGCGGGCGACCTGCGGCGCGAGATGCTGGCCGCCGCCTCCGCGTCGAGCACCCGGGTCGAGGACGAGTCCTGGAAGGTGGCCAAGGAGGAGCTCCGCAAGGCCCGGCACGAGTGGAAGGAGCAGGCGCGGCGGGCCAAGGACGAGAGCCGCCGGGCCCGCGAGGAGGCCCAGCAGGCCCGCCGGCAGGCCAAGGAGGCCCAGGAGCGGGCCCGCGAGGAGGTCCAGCGCATCGCGGCCCAGCTCCAGGAGCAGTTCTCCAAGTCGGGCGGGGTGTTGGGCAGCCTCGCCGGTGCCTGGCTCGGCGGCGGATCCCTCGCGGGGGCCGAGAGCGGCGCCGACAAGGGCTCCGCGCCGAGCGCGCCCGGGCCGGCCGGATCGGGATGGGCCGACGACCTCGCCCCCGGCACCGATCCGGCGCGGGACCTGGACCGACTGCTGGACCGCTTCCGCGACGACGTGCGCGACGCGGCCCGCGACCACGGGGTCACCCCCGCCCAACTGGCCGAGGCGCGCGCCCATCTGGCGGCGGCAGCCGCCCGGATCGAAGCGGGC
The DNA here is from genome assembly GCF_044741845.1 of Streptomyces sp. NPDC088097. Taxonomy (NCBI): domain Bacteria; kingdom Bacillati; phylum Actinomycetota; class Actinomycetes; order Kitasatosporales; family Streptomycetaceae; genus Streptomyces; species Streptomyces sp. NPDC088097. Next base: position 285,301 of record NZ_JBIUTJ010000001.1, on the reverse strand, counting down.
CTGCGCCCCGGGTCGTAGCGCTCGCCCGACGGCGGGGCCTCAGGCCGCCAGGCGGTTCTCGGCGGTCGCGTACGTGACGCCGTGGTCCGCGAGGACCTCGGCGACCGTGCCCGGGCGGGACAGCAGGGCCAGCAACAGGTGCAGGGTGCCGATGTGCCGGTCCTTGCGGCCCAGCGCGATCCGCAGGGACTGCTCCAGCGCCTTCTTCGAACCCTGGGTGAAGGGGACGTGCCGCTGACCGGGTTCGGGGCGGCCGAGGGCTGACCGGAGCGAGGTGGCGAGGGTCCGTCGCCGCGGGGTCGGTGAGGAGAGGGCGCCGACGCCGTGGGTCTCCTCGAAGCGGGAGACGATCGCGCCGAGGTCGATGCCCAACCCGGCCAGGGCCTCCTCGTCGGCCCTCGACATCCCGCCGCGCCGCCGGGCCTCGGCGAGGGCGGCGGCCACCGCCTCCCGGTCCACGCCCAGCGGATCGAGGGCGCCGAGGGACATCAGCGAGAGCAACAGGTGTTCCTCGGCCACGGTGGAGGAGCCGGCGCGGCGGGCCTCGGCCACGGCGCCGGTGACCGCGTCGCGGGCGTCATGGGTGAAGCGTTCGAACATCAGAGCCTCCCGTACTTCTTGTGCACGGCCTGCCGGCTGACGCCCAGCTCGGCCGCGATCTCCTGCCAGGACCATCCCTGTGCGCGGGCGCTGCGTACCTGTACGGCCTCCAACTGCTCCAGCAGTCTGCGGAGGGCGGCCACGGAACGCAGGCCCACGCGCGGGTCCTGGTCTCCGGCCCGTGCGGCGAGATCGGTGGCTTCCGTCATGACTGTCAATCTAGGTTGACACGAAAGGGTTGTCAACCCGAATTGACAGACGGAAGCCCGGGCCGCCGGGACCCGGGCTTCCGTCTCGTTACACCGTCAGACCGTCAGACCGTCAGACCGTCAGACCGTCAGGACGACCTTGCCGAAGAGGTCGCCGGACTGGAGCTTCTCGAAGCCCTCGCGCGCCCGGTCCAGCGGCAGCACCTCGTCGATCACGGGGCGGACCCCGGTCGCCGCGCAGAACGCGAGGAGGTCCTCCAGCTCGTCCTTGGTGCCCATGGTCGAGCCGACCACCTTGAGCTCCAGGAAGAAGATCCGGGTCAACTCCGCGTGCGCGGGCCGGTCGCCGCTCGTGGCGCCGGAGATGACCAGGGTGCCGCCCGGGCGCAGCGACTTCACCGAGTGGGACCAGGTGGCCGCGCCGACCGTTTCGATGACGGCGTCCACCCGCGCCGGCAGCCGCGCGCCCGGCTCGTACGCCTCGACCGCGCCCAGCTCCACGGCGCGCCTGCGCTTGGCCTCGTCCCGGCTGGTGGCGAACACGCGCAGGCCGGCCGCCTTGCCGAGGACGATCGCGGCGGTGGCCACCCCGCCGCCCGCGCCCTGGACGAGCACGGAGTCGCCGGGGCGGACCCCGGCGTTGGTGAACAGCATCCGGTAGGCGGTCAGCCAGGCCGTGGGCAGGCAGGCGGCCTCCTCGAAGGACAGCTCGGCCGGCTTGCGCAGCACGTTCCAGGCGGGGACGGTCACCTGCTCGGCGAAGGTTCCCTGGTAGCGCTCGGTCAGGATCGAGCGCGGCTCGTCCGGGCCGACCCCGTGGCCGCTCTGGCCGATCACGGAGTGCAGGACGACCTCGTTGCCGTCCTGGTCGGTCCCGGCGGCGTCGCAGCCGAGGATCATGGGCAGTTTGTCCTCGCCGAGACCGACCCCGCGCAGCGACCACAGGTCGTGGTGGTTGAGCGAGGCGGCTCGTACGTTGACGGTCACCCAGCCGGGTCGGGCCTGCGGTGCGGGGCGGTCCCCCAGCACCAGGCCGTTCAGCGGCTGGTCTCGGTCGATTCGGGCGGCGTAGGCAGCGAACATGGCGCGGAGGCTACCGGTCGGTAGACCGCCCTGACCAGTGGCCGGAGATCGTCCATACGGGCGAGTGGAAGCATTTGTTCGAACCTCAACAGCCCTCCGTACCAGCCGGTTTGTAGCCCGGATGGGCCTAAACGGAACGTCGAGAGGGGTCCTCGGGTGGGGGTAATATTCAAGCCACAGGGCAAGCTCGTCATGAGCCTGTCAAGTTGCCGTGCGCGCCGCACCCGCGCGACGCGGCGACCCCTCCCGGCTCGGGGGCGGGGAGGGTGCGCTCGCGTGTAGGCGGTACGCGAAGGGGCCCGGCCGGAACGTTCCGGCCGGGCCCCTTCGCGTACCGCTCCGTCCCGGCCTCAGGCCAGGCGGGCCACCCCTTCGGCCCTCGCGGCGGCGGCGACGGCGGCCGTGACGGCCTCCGCGACGCGCGCGTCGAAGGGGGAGGGGATCACGTAGTCGGCGGCCAGCTCGTCACCCACGACGCCCGCGATGGCGTCGGCGGCGGCGATCTTCATGCCCTCGGTGATCCGGGTCGCGCGCACCTTGAGGGCGCCCGCGAAGATGCCCGGGAAGGCCAGCACGTTGTTGATCTGGTTCGGGAAGTCCGAGCGGCCGGTCGCCACGACGGCCGCGTACTTGTGCGCGACGTCGGGGTGGACCTCCGGGTTCGGGTTGGCCATGGCGAAGACGAACGCGTCCTTCGCCATCGAGGCCACGGCCTCCTCGGGGACCGTGCCGCCGGAGACGCCGATGAAGACGTCCGCGCCGGCGAGGGCCTCCTCCAGGGAGCCGTTCAGGCCCGTCTTGTTGGTCAGGCCCGCGATCTCCGCCTTGACGTCCGTCAGGTCGGAGCGGTCCGCCGAGACGACGCCCTTGCGGTCGGTGACGCAGACGTCGCCGATGCCCGCGTCCACCAGGATCTTGGCGATGGCGATGCCCGCCGCGCCGGCGCCCGAGATGACCGCGCGCAGGTCGGCCAGGGTGCGGCCGGTGAGCTTCGCGGCGTTGCGCAGGGCGGCCAGCGTCACGATGGCGGTGCCGTGCTGGTCGTCGTGGAAGATCGGGATGTCGAGGGCCTCCTGCAGGCGGCGCTCGATCTCGAAGCAGCGGGGGGCGGAGATGTCCTCCAGGTTCACCCCGCCGAAGGACGGCGCGAGACGGATGACCGTCTCGATGATCTCGTCCGTGTCCTTGGTGGCGAGGGCGATCGGAACCGCGTCCACGCCGCCGAACTGCTTGAAGAGGATGGCCTTGCCCTCCATCACGGGGAGGGAGGCCTCGGGACCGATGTCACCGAGTCCGAGCACGGCCGTACCGTCGGTGACGACGGCGACCACGTTCGACTTCCAGGTGTACTCGTTCACGAGGTCCGGCTGCTCGGCGATGGCGGTGCACACCTTCGCCACGCCGGGCGTGTAAGCGAGGGACAGGTCGTCCTTGTCGTTGACCGGAACCGTGGCCTGGATGGCCATCTTTCCGCCGCGGTGCAGTGCGAACACCGCATCGGGGTTGTTGTCCGTCTCGCTGTCACTGCGAGGGTTGACGATCTCCGCTGCCACTGTGTGTGACCCCTTAGGTCCTTTGAATCATTGAGGGTGACCACTCCTGGTTAAGGGGTGGGCGGGCACCGCGTCCGTACTCCGCATCGGCGGTTGGCCCGCCTCCGCGGAGGGGAGGTTCGTACGCGCGGGCGCGCCGCACGCGCGCCCTGAGCCCCGGATGAGGGGTGTAAGGATCTGTTCTACCGGAAGAACGCTCGCCCAGACGAGTCGATTCCCGCTCAACTGTAGGTCGCTTGTCCCGTTTTTGGCTAAAAGTCCAAACCTCGCTGTCCGATAGATGAGACGCACCGCAAATAGTGAGCGAAAAAGGGCTGGTCACGGCGATTTGTGCGGCCTTGAAGGCCCTTGCCCGTAGTCCTGTTGGGTAGTCGGGGGCGCCCGTTATCTGATTTTGACCTGATGGGCAGCCTGAATGCGTCAGTCCGAATGGCAAGATGCCGTAATCACACAAGGTCGCGACACTCGATGGTGCGTGCACGACCGTTTTCGGATGCTTTCCGTCTGCCTGTCGGAGGAACCAGCTCATGACCGCTAGCACCACCCGCCGTACGACCGCCGCCCGGTCCCGGATCGCCGCGGTCGGCGCGATCGCGGTCACCGGAGCCTTGATCCTCACCGGTTGTGGCGACCAGACCGACTCCGGCTCCTCGACCCCCTCGGCGAAGACCGACAACAGCGCCCCGCTGTTCTCGAAGCTCCCGAAGAAGATCCAGGACGCGGGCGTCATCAAGGTCGGCACGGACGCGACCTACGCCCCGATGGAGTTCACCCAGAGCGGCAAGATCGTCGGTGTGGACCCCGGCATCGCCGAGGCCCTGGGCAAGCAGCTCGGCGTGCAGTTCAAGTTCGAGTCCGGCACCTTCGACACCCTGATCGGCAGCATGCAGACGGGTCGCAGCGACCTGGTCATGTCCTCGCTCACCGACACCAAGGCCCGCCAGGAGGGCCTGGACGACAAGGGCGCCAAGACCGGCGCGGGTGTCGACTTCGTCGACTACTTCTCCGCGTCGACCGGCATCCTGGTCAAGAAGGGCAACCCGGAGGGCATCAAGACCCTCGACGACCTGTGTGGCAAGAAGGTCGCCGTCCAGCGCGGCACGACCTATGAGCAGTCCGCCAAGGACCAGTCCGAGAAGTGCAAGAAGGACGGCAAGGGCGAAGTCGCCGTCGAGGCCTTCCCGACCGACGCCGAGGCCCAGACCCGAGTGAAGGCCGGCGGCGCCGTCGCCGACCTGAACGACTCCCCGGTCGCCGCGTACATCGCGCAGACCGCCGGTGGCGGCAACGACTTCGAGGCCGTCGCCAACCCGACCGACGCCGGCCTCTTCGGCATCGCGGTGGACAAGAAGAACGCCCAGCTGCGCGACGCGCTCAAGGAAGCCCTCGACGCGGCCATCAAGGACGGCTCGTACAAGGCCGCCCTGGACAAGTGGAACGCGGGCTCCGGCGCCGTGACCGAGGCCAAGATCAACGCAGGCTCCTGATCTCCGCGCACCACCGCAGCACACTGAAGGGCAGTCACTGTGACTGACAAGCTCGACAAGGTCCCGGGCCCGGCGGACACCCCGCCGGCCGGGGCCGTCCCCCCCGAGGCGATCAAGGCCATTCCGGTCCGTCATTACGGCCGCTGGATCAGCGCCGTGGTCGTCATCGGCCTGGTCGTGGCGCTCGCGATCGCCTTCTCGCAGGGCAACGTTCGCTGGGCGACCGTGCCGGAGAAGCTGTTCGACCCGACCATCATCCGCGGCGTCGGCAACACCATCTGGATCAGCGTCGCCTCGATGGCCCTCGGTCTGGTGCTCGGTGTTCTCTTCGCCGTCATGCGGCTCTCGAAGAACCCGGTGACCAGCACCATCGCCTGGTTCTACATCTGGCTCTTCCGCGGCACCCCGGTGTACGTGCAGCTCCTCATCTGGTTCAACCTCGCCCTGATCTTCCCGATCCTGAACCTCGGGTTCTACAAGGACGAGATGACCCAGGTCATGACGCCGTTCCTGGCGGCGCTGTTGGGGCTCGGCCTCAACGAGGGCGCGTACATGGCCGAGATCGTCCGGGCCGGCATCCAGTCGGTCGACGAGGGCCAGACCGAGGCCTCGCACGCGCTCGGCATGACCCGTACCCAGACCATGCGTCGGATCGTGCTGCCCCAGGCCATGCGGGTCATCGTGCCCCCGTCGGGCAACGAGTTCATCAACATGCTCAAGACCTCGTCGCTCGTCGTCGCCGTGCAGTACTTCGACCTGTTGCGCGCGGCCCAGGACATCGCCTCCACCTCGTTCGCGGTCATGGAGATGTTCTTCGTCGCGTCGATCTGGTACCTCGCCCTGACCAGTGTGTTCAGCGTCGGCCAGTACTACCTGGAGCGCCGCTACGCCCGCGGTGCGCTGCGTTCCCTGCCGCTCACGCCGATGCAGAAGATCAAGGCGAAACTGTCCAGCTTCTCGAACCGCAAGGCGGTGGCCTGATGACTTCGACTGCCATGGTGAAGGCCGAAGGCGTCCACAAGTCCTACGGCGCGGCCCACATCCTCAAGGGCATCGACCTGGAAGTCGCCCCGCGTGAGGTCTTCTGCCTGGTCGGCCCGTCCGGCTCGGGCAAGTCGACCTTCCTGCGGTGCATCAACCACCTGGAGCAGGTCAACGCCGGACGGCTGTACGTCGACGGGAAGCTCGTCGGCTACCGCGAGAAGGGCGACAAGCTCTACGAGCTGAAGGACAGCGAGGTCGCGGCCCAGCGCCGGGACATCGGCATGGTCTTCCAGCGCTTCAACCTCTTCCCGCACATGACGGCCATAGAGAACGTCATGGAAGCCCCGGTCATGGTCAAGGGCGAGTCCAAGGCGGTGGCCCGCGAGCGCGCGGCCAAGCTCCTGGACCGGGTCGGTCTCGGCGACAAGGGCGGGAACTATCCCACCCAGCTCTCCGGCGGCCAGCAGCAGCGCGTGGCCATCGCCCGCGCGCTGGCCATGGAGCCGAAGCTGATGCTCTTCGACGAGCCCACTTCCGCGCTCGACCCCGAGCTGGTCGGCGACGTCCTCGACGTCATGCGGGACCTGGCCGAGTCGGGCATGACCATGATCGTGGTGACCCACGAGATGGGCTTCGCCCGCGAGGTCGGCGACAACCTCGTCTTCATGGACGGCGGCGTCGTGGTCGAGTCCGGCCACCCGCGCGAGGTCCTCGGCAACCCGCAGCACGACCGGACGAAGGCGTTCCTGTCCAAGGTGCTGTAACCCCGCCGCGCGACGGGGGAGGGGCGGTACGGATGGTTCCGTACCGCCCCTCCCGCGTTCCGGGCGGAAGTTGCGCCTTCAGCCCTAGGACCAGCGCGCTGCCGTCGGCGTGCTCCCCGTGGACCGCCCACCATGCGCGCCAGTCCGGGACCCCGGAGCCCGCGCGCGCCCGCTCCATGCCGGCGTGCCGGTGGGCGTGCTCGGCGGCGTCGATGCGCGGGGTGCTCGGATCCGGCATGTGGTCGGCGTTCATGAAGAGCCCGCCGGACCGCACCAGGGGCGCGAGCCGCCCGTACAGCGCGGCCAGGTCCTCGCTCGGGAGCGGCCCGCGGGAACCGTTCGAGGAGCCGGTCCGTGATACTTCCCGTACCGCACGCCAGGTCCAGCACCCGGGGAGCGGGGCCCACCAGGGCCTCGACCATGTCCGACATCACCCGGAAGCGTTCCTCGCCGTCGGGCATGTACCACTCCTGTTGGCGGTCCCGGCTGTCCTGCCAGGCTCGCCAGTCCGCCCCGATCGGGCCGGTCACCGCGTGAGTCGTCCCGGAACCCTCCCTACGTAATACCCTCGAAGACATCTCGGCCGTTACGTGGACACCGCCGACCCCCATCCGCAGCCGTAAGGACTACAAGTGGAATTGGCCCATTACTCGGACTACGCGGTGCGCCTGGTCAACACCGAGGAGCCGGCCCGCGGCAAGGACTCGCTGACCTCGGTGAACGACGTCCGCGCCCTCTTCGGGGCGAGCGTGCAGATGGCGCGCAGGGTCACCGACACCGACGTGACCCGCTTCCGCAACGTGCGCGGTCGGCTGCGCACCGTCTTCGAGGCGGCCGACGGCGGGGACCACGTCCTCGCCGTGGACCTGCTCAACTCCCTGCTCATGGAGTTCCCGGTCAGCCCACAGGTCTCCGGCCACCAGCTCGTCGGCCCCGACGGCCGCCCCGACTGGCACATCCACCTCGCCGACCACCCCTCGAACGCCTCCGCCGGCTACGCCGCCATCGCGTCCATGGGACTGGCCTTCCACCTCACCGAGCACGGCCCCGACCGCCTGGGCCTGTGCCAGGCCCCGCCCTGCCGCAACGCCTACCTCGACACCTCCACCAACCGCTCCCGGCGCTACTGCTCCGACCGGTGCGCCACGCGCGCCAACGTCGCCGCCTACCGCGCCCGCAAGCGACTGGAGGCCGAGACGTCCGCGAGCACCGGCCGCACCGCCGACAAGGCCCAGGACAGCCGCGCCCTCAGCGAGGCCCGATCCGCCGGGCGCGGCCGGTAGCGCAGCACGACCGTCGCCAGTACGAGCTCCTCGGGCACCGCCCCGAAGTCGGTGCTGTCGCCGCTCTCGTTGAACGGGTTGTCGCCGAGCACCCACCAGCCGCCCGGCCGCCGCTCGACCGCCCGTTTCACCACGAGGAGGTCCTGCTGGAGGGGGTGGAGCAGCACCACCACGTGCCCCGGTCGGACCAACGCCCCGTGACGGACCACGAGCCGGTCCCCGTTCTCCAGGGTCGGCACCATCGACGGACCGTCCACCTCGGCGAGCCCCCAGAGTCTCTTGGGGCGTCCGTCCCGCACCGTCACCCGCGCCGCCTTCTTCACCATGTCCGGCCTCCTCGTTCCACCCCGCATGCTGCCGCAGAGTCCCGTACGTTCGCTCACCGCGCCCCGGTGCGGGCTGGACTTTTGTCCTAAGCCCACGGGGCCGCCCGCGAATTCCGCCCCGTCAGCGAGTAATCTCCCCTCTTGAGAAGACGATCACGAGGAGGACCCACTCCAATGCTTTCCCGCTTCTTCGCCCCCAAGGTGAAGGTCTCCGCCCACTGCGACCTGCCCTGCGGCGTGTACGACCCCGCCCAGGCCCGTATCGAGGCCGAGTCGGTCAAGGCCGTCCAGGAGAAGTACCAGGCCAACGACGACGCGGACTTCCGCGCGCGCGCCATCACCATCAAGGAGCAGCGCGCCGAGCTCGCGAAGCACCACGTGTCGGTGCTCTGGAGCGACTACTTCAAGCCCCCGCACTTCGAGAAGTACCCCCAGCTCCACACCCTGGTCAACGACACCCTGAAGGCCCTCTCGGCCGCCAAGGCGTCCAACGACCCGGCCACCGGCGCCAAGGCGCTGGAGCTCATCGCCGAGATCGACCGGATCTTCTGGGAGACCAAGGCCGCCTGATCCAGGCCTTGCCCGTGGTGACGACGGAGGGGCCCGACCGTTCGCGGTCGGGCCCCTCCGTCGTGCCGTCGGCCGCCGGGGCGCGCGCCCCCGCGGACGTGCGGCCTACTCCTCGTCCTCGTCCTCGTCGTCGAGGCGGGCCAGCCAGGTCGCCAGGCGTTCCACCGGGACCTCGAAGTCGGGGTTGAGGTCGACGAAGGTGCGCAGCTGCTCGGCGAGCCACTCGAAGGTGACCTCTTCCTGGCCGCGCCGCTTCTCCAGCTCCTCGATGCCGCGATCGGTGAAGTACAAGTCGGGCTCCGTGCCGTGTCGTGGTGGGGGTGTTTCCCGCCAGGATAATCCGGGTCCCGGAGACACCTCCCACCCTCCCGGCCCCGCGACTAGCCTGGAACGCCTGACGGGGCCATCGGGGGACGGGGGACGGCGGATGCGTGACGGGCGCGCGGAAGGCTCCGGGCGCGCCTTCGAGCTCCTGGAACCCCTCGTCCGGGCGGCCACCGTACGCGTCCACGCGCCTTCCGAGGGGTATGAGAGCCCCGGCGGCAATCTGTCCGGACCCACCTGGGGCAGCGGCTTCTTCGTCGCCCCCGGCTGGGTCCTCACGTGCGCGCACGTGGTCGGCGAAGGAGGTCCTGCGGTGCGCCTGGCGGGACGTTTGGTGGGCATCACCTTCCAGGCCGGGGCCGACGGCTCCAGCGGGACGGCCACCGGGCGCGTGGAGTGCGTGCTGCCCGAGCGCCTCGACGAGCAGCGACCCGGCCGACGCGCCCTGTGGGACCTGCCCGACCTGGCGCTGGTGCGGGTGCTCTCGCCGATCTCGCACGCCTGCGTGTGGCTCACCGACCGGGCCGGACCCCGGCTGGAGGAGGCCGCCTACTTCGGCTGCACCGAGGAACTGGGCCTGTCCGAGATCACCGGCCGCACCACCCGGTTGCGCGGCACCGCGGCGGGCGGCGCCGCGATCCGCCTCGGCGACGAGGACGAGATCGAGGCCGGCATGTCCGGCGGCCCCGTGGTGGACCTCGTACGCGGAGAGGTCATCGGCGTGGTCAAGGCCCGCCGGCACGGGACCGGCGGCGGGGTCGCCGTGTCCGTCGCCCAACTGCGGACCCTGCCGATGACGGCGACCGGTCAGACCGGCCTCTACCGGCGGGTCATGCAGGCCCACGACCTCTACCACTACGACCGGCACCTGAGCGACTACGACAGCCGCCGCACCTGGACCGACGTGCACGGCGAACTCGCCGACCTCCACGGGGACCGGTACGGGGCGCGCGAACGCCTCGACCCGACCGAGCGGACCATCCTGTGCGGGCTGCTCGCCGAACTGCCCGCGCCCGGCTCCTCCGAGGCCGTCCGCGCCCTCGTCGAACAGGCCCGCGGCGAGGATTCCGCCGCCACCACGCCCGCCCCCCTCGCCTGGCGCGACGGCCTGGGGCTGCTGCACGATCCGCCGGGCGCCGACGGGGAATCCGCGGCCATGCTCCGCTACGCCACCGGCGTGAGCGTGGCCCAGCACCGCGAGCCGCCCTCACCGGGCGCCGACGAGGAACTCTGGGACTGGATCCGGGGCACCGCGGTCCGGCTCGGCCGCCCGCTGCGGCGGGAGCTGGCCGAGCGCCGCGACCGGGGCCTGGTCGAACGCGAGCGGCGCCGCCGCGCCCTGGCGGGGCAGGGGGCCCACGGCCCGGCCCGGCGCGCCGGAGGACTGCCGACGGGGCCCTCGGTGCTGCTCCAGGTGTGGCGGCACGGCTGGGAGCCCGGCTACGACTGGCGGGTCTCGACCCTGGCCGGACCGGCCCGGCCCGAGTGGGTCGACCCGGTGGGCGCCGGGGTCGCGGACAGCCTGGACCACCTGCCGAGGCTGCCGGAGCCCCTGCGGGCCGCCCTCGCGGAGGGGTTTCGCCGGTGCGACACCCACGAGGCGGCCGCGCTGCTCGAAGTCGCCGTGGAGCCGGAGCTGTTCGGGCTGGCGGTGGACGGCTGGACGGTCTCGGGCGGGGTCCCCGTCGGGGTGCAGCGGCCGGTGGTGTTCCGTCATCCGTACGGGGACACGGGCCCGGTGGCCGCCCGGCGGTGGGAGCGGGTGCGGTTCGGGCCGCCGCTGGACCAGCGGGCCGATTGCGCCGGGGGCCGGCCGCGCAGCCCCTCGCCCGAGTGGCTGGAGGCACTGGCCGACCACACCGTGCCCGTGCTGTGCCGGGCGCCCGACCGCGAACCGACCCTGGGAGCCCTGCACTTCGCACGGGGCGCCGGCTACGGGGTGGCGTTCTGCCGCACGCCCCCCGGCGACCCGGGGGAGTCCTGCGCGCCGTTCCACCGGGGTCTGCGGGAGGAACTGGCCGAGGCGGGCCGGGGCGCCGTGCTGCCGGTGCGCCTCCAGGCTTTGCGGGCGCGGACGCACGGGGGCGACCCCGACGCCTACTGGGCGGTCGGGACCGCCCTGGTGTGGGACGACCCGGGACGACCGCTGCCCGAGGACGAGCCGCTCCAGGGGGACCTGTGAGCGGGCCGGGCGGGCGGCGCGGGGACTTCGGGGCGGTCACCCGCCCCGGTGGATGCGGGCGTTCCGGTGGACGGGAGCGCTCCGGGGGACAAGGGCGCTCCGGGGGCGGTGGGCGCTCCGGGGGAAGCGGGCGGGGCACGTGGTGCGGGCTTCTTGGGAGGGAACGGCCGTGAACGAGGAATGGCTCATCTACCGGGGCGTGGGCGAGCCCCACGACGGCATCGGGGCACTCCCCGACCCGCCCCCCTGGCGGGACTTCGACGGCGGCCCCGTCGTGGAGCCCGCGGGCGCGGCGGCCGTCCCCGACGGGAACGTGGCGCGCCGGCTCGGCGCCCACCGGCAGGCCGCCGAACTCCACCGGCCCGAACCGGAGGAACTGGAGGCCATCAACGCCGCCCTGTACCTGCGCAGGCCGCTGCTGGTCACCGGCTACCCGGGAACGGGCAAGTCCACGTTGGCCCACGCGGTGGCCCACGAGCTGAAGCTCGGCCGGGTGCTGCGCTGGCCGGTGGTCTCGCGCACCGTGCTCCAGGAGGGCCTCTACCGCTACGACGCCCTCGCCCGGCTCCAGGACGTACAGCTCTCCGCCCAGGGCGGCCAGGTGGCGGGGGGCACCCCGCCCGGGATCGGCAAGTACATCCGGCTCGGCCCGCTGGGGACGGCGCTGCTGCCCACGGCGCGGCCCCGGGTGCTCCTCGTCGACGAGCTGGACAAGAGCGACATCGACCTGCCGAACGACCTCCTCAACGTGCTGGAGGAGGGCGAGTTCACCCTGCCCGAGCTGGAGCGGGTCGCCGACTCCGAGCCCGAGGTGCAGGTGCTCACCGACGACGGGGCGAAGGTCGCCGTCCGCGACGGCCGGGTGCGCTGCCGGGCCTTCCCCTTCATCATCCTGACCAGCAACGGCGAACGGGACTTCCCCGCCGCCCTGTTGCGCCGGTGCGTCCAACTCAAGCTGGGACAGCCCGGCGAGAAGCGGCTCGCCACCATGGTCACCGCCCACCTGGGGGAGGAGGCCGCCCGGCTCGGGGCCGACCTGATCCGCGAGTTCCTCAGCCGCTCCCGCTCCGAGCTGGTCGCCGCCGACCAACTGCTCAACGCCATCTACCTCACGCACTACGCCTCCCCACCCACCCGGGAGGACCTCGCGGACCTGCTCATCCAACGCCTCGACCGACCGAGGTGAGCGCCCGTGCCCGCTGACCCGGCGATCCGCGACCTGGCCGGTCTGCTCAGGGCCGCCGGGCTCGACCCCTCCTCCGAGGAACTCGCCGACGCCCTCTGGCTGGCCGGCCACACCCGCGCCGCCGCGCGCACCGCCGCCGCCGAGGGCCCGCGGTCGGCCGGCGCCGACGCCCCGGGAGCCGACGGGGATGGGGCGCGGTCGCCACGGGGCGGGCCGGACGGGTCGCGGGACGCCGAGCCGCGGCCCGGCCCCGACCCGGCGCGGGCGGAGGTCGACGACCCCGTCCGGCTCTACGCGCCCCGACCGGGTGGGGAGCCCGGAACCGACGCGGGGACCGAGGTCCCGGTCGAGGGCGGGGTGCCCGTACGGGTGCCCGGGGCCGCCGCGCTGCCCCGGATCCTCGACATCCAGCGGGCCCTGCGCGCCCTCCAGCGCCACCGGCCGCCCGGCCCGCCCGTACGGACCGCGCTCGACGAGAGCGCCACCGCCGACGCCAGTGCCCGGGCCCTCGGCCTGGTCATGCCCGTCTTCCGGGCGGAGAGCCGGCGCGAGGCGACCGTACGCCTGGTCATGGACGCCTCCCCGTCCATGGCGGTGTGGCAGGAGATGTTCGAGGAGCTGCGGGCCGTGTGCGAACGGCTCGGCGCCTTCCGGGACGTCCAGGTGCACTACCTGCACCGGCTCCCGGAGGGGACGGCCGCCGTCGGACGCGGCCCCGCGCCCGGCTCCGCGCGCGGCTCGGCCGACCAACTGCGCGATCCCGCCGGACGGACCCTGACCATGCTGGTCTCCGACTGCGCCGGACCGCTGTGGCGGGAGGGCGAGGCGCAGCGGCTCCTGTACCGGTGGGCCGAGTGCGCCCCGTGCGTGGTCGTCCAGCCGCTGCCGCAACGGCTGTGGAACCGCAGCTGGCTGCCGACCGAGCGCGGGGCCCTGGAACGCACCGAGGGCGGCGCCGGCAGGCTGCGGTTCCGCCCGGACCGGGACGCGCGGCCCGGACAGCGCCCCGGCGGCCTCCCCGTGCCCGTGCTGCCGCCGAACGCCACCGCGCTCGGGGCCTGGGCCCGGCTCGTCGCGGGCCTGGGCACCGGACCGGTACCGGCCGAGGTGGGCCGCGTCCACGCGCACCACCCCGCCGCCGCCCTCCCGCCGCCCCGGGCCGCCCGGCCCCCGCGCGAACTGGTGCGCCGCTTCCGCTCCTCCGCCGCGCCCGGCGCCGTACAGCTCGCCGTGTACCTGTCGGCCGCCCCGCTGACCCTGCCCGTGATGCGGCTCGTGCAGCGCACGATGCTGCCCGACTCGGAGCCCTCCGACCTCGCGGAGGTACTGCTCGGCGGGCTGCTCCGGCGCAGTGGGGACGCCCCCGGCCAGTGGTACGAGTTCGTACCCGGAGTCCAGGACGTGCTGCTGGGGCCGCTGGGGCGGGACGAGGCCGCGCTGGTGCTCAAGCACTGCTCGGAGTACGTCCGCGCGCACTTCGGCCGGGGCGTGCGCAACTTCCCCGCGCTCGCCGTCTCCCAGCTGACCGGCGCCCCCGCCCCCGACACCGCCGAGGAGGCCGGCCCGGTGCCCGCGGGGCGGCTCCCGCAGGCCTTCGCCGAGGTCTCGGCCAAGGTCGTGCGCCGCTATCTGCCCGGCCCCGCCACGGGCGAGGACGACGAACCCGCCGACCCGCCGCCGCAGGGCCCCGACCGGGCCTGGTGGCTGCGGGCCGCCCGGGAGCGCCTCGCCGACGGGGAGGCCCGCGCCCTGTACGAGGCCGCCGCCCTGCTGCGGCGTGCCGTCGCCGCCCCGCCCGCGCCCGAGGATCCCCCGGAGGAGGCCGAGACCGAGCTGGCCGGGACCCTGCTGCGGCTGTGGGCCCTCCAACGGGACCCCGAGCTGCTCGCCGAAGCCGGCCGTACGGTGGCCGGCCCGCGCACCCCGCCCGCCCGCGCCGCGCTGGCCCGGGTGCTCCACGAACGGGCCCTGGCCGGCCCGCCCGACCCGGCGTTGCTGGCCGAGGCCGACCGGGAGTTCGCCGTGGCGGGCGCCGAAGCCGCCGATCCGGAGCTGCGCCGGGACTGCGCGGTGCGGCGCGCCCGGACCCTGGTCGTGCTGAGCGGGCTGCGGGACGACCCCGGGCCGCTGGGCGAGGCGCGGGCCGCCCTGGAGGCCCTGGCCCTCCCGGAGGGCGACTCCGCCCACCCCGAACTGCGCCTGGCCCTGGGCCGGGTGCTGCTCGCCCTGCTCCCGCGCACGGGGGACCCGGCCGAACGCACCGCCCTGGCCGAAGGGGCGGCCGCCCACCTCTCGGCGGCGCTGGCCCGGCTCCTGCGCCCCGAGCCCCGGGACCCGGCGGGCGCGGCCCCGGAGGCGGGATCCGGCCGGGAGCCGGGAGCGCCGGCGACGACCCCGGCGGGGAGCGGCGGCGCGGCCCCGCCCCCGGACCCCGGGCCGGCGCGCCCCGCCACCCCCGCCGAGCGGTCCCGGCGGGCCCGGGTGCGGGTGGAGCTGGCCGGGGCCCTCAGGTACCTGCCCGGGCGGCTGGAGGAGGCCGCCGCGCAGCTCGCCCAGGCCCTGGAGGAGGCGGGGGCGGAGGCCGGACCGCGGCTGGCCGGGCTGCTGGAGCTGGCCCGGGTGCACCGCGCCCGGTACGCGCGGGACGCCGACCCGGTGGCCCTGGAGGACGCGGCCGAGGCGTACGGCCGGGCCCGCCGGCTGATCCCCCGGGACGGGGACGCCTTCGCCGAGTTGCTGCCCGAGTGGGGCGACGTACTCCTGGAGCGGGCCGGGGCGGCCGACGGGCGGCCCTTCGCCTCCACCGCCGTACGGGTGCTGCGCGACAGCCGCTCGGCGGTCCCGCAGTCCGCGCCCGGAGCGGCGTACCGGCTGCTGCGGCTGGCCTCCGGGCTGCGCCTGCGGCACGGCTACGAGGGGGACCTGGTCGACCTCCGCGAGGCGGAGTACCTGCTGGAGCTGGCCGCCCGACAGGGCCGCGGCGCCCTGGAGCGGGCCCGCGCCTGGCGCGACCACGGGGACGTCCAGCAGGAGATCCACGCGCACACCCGCGCCGTGGACCGCCTGGACCGGGCCGCCGACTCCTACCGGCGGGCCTGGCGGGCCGCCCTGGAAGCCGAGAGGGACGAACGTCTGGCCGACGCCACCGCCCTCCAACTCGCGGCCCGCGTGCAGGAACTGCGCGGCGAGGTCCTGGAACGGCTCGCGCGCCCCCGCGCCGCCGCGGACGCCTACCGGGCGGCGCTGGAACTGTGGCAGGGCCTCGCCCCGCAGCGGGGGGCCGACGACCCGGGGCCCGAACGGGTCCGGGCCCTCCAGGCCCGGATCCACGCCCTGGAGGACGGCCTGTCGGCCCCGCGCGCCCCGTGAACCGCTTCCGTGCGCCGTTTCCCCCGACCGGGCGACGGGAAAGGGCTGGGGACGACCACACGCGATTTCCGGGGACGACCGCATACGACAGGGGGACGGGCAGCCCATGGTGACCGGACGTCAGGAAGTGGCACGACCGACGGCGCGGACGTCGCCCCCGGTGGACCCGGCGGCCTCGGTCGACCCCTCGGGGGCCCGCCCGTGTCCCGGGCGGCTCCCGGACCTCTCCGGGCTCGACCTGGCCGCCCTGCGCGGCATCGACCACCCGGTGCTCGCCGAGATCATCGCGGGCATGGTGGAACGGGTCACCCACCCCGCCGAGATCCTCAACGCCTTCGACTCCGGGGTCGCCTGACCGCCGGCGCGGGGGAGTTGACCACTTTCCGCCGTTAGCCGGCCCGGTCCGCAGGGCAGGGATGGACCGTCCGCGGGGGGCACCTCCCGGCGATCACCGGGGGCGGGAGGTACAGCGATGGGCCAGGCGATCACGAGCGGTCCCCCGCTGCCCGCCCGACGGACCCCGCCCGCGCCCTCGGTCGACGACCGGCACGCCCGCCACGCCCCCTGGCCGCACACCCGCCTCGACGTGCCCGCCCTGCGGGCCGCCGGCCACCGCCCGCAGCCCATCCGGCAGTTCGTGCTCAAGACCCACAGCCGCTGCAACCTCGCCTGCACCTACTGCTACGTCTACGAGATGGCCGACCAGGGCTGGCGGGACCGCCCCGCCGTGATGGACCGGGACACCGCCCTGCGCGCCGCCGAGCGGATCGCCGAGCACGCCGCCACCCACGCCCTGCCCCGCGTGGACCTCGTCCTGCACGGCGGTGAACCCCTCCTGGCCGCCCCCGCCGCCCTCGCCGCCCCCGTGGAGGCCGTACGGGCCGCCCTGGCGCGGCGCGCCCCCGGCACCCGGACCACCGCGAGCGTCCAGACCAACGGCACCCTCCTGACCCGGGGCCGGCTCGCCGCCCTGACCGACGCCGGGATCCGGGTCGGCGTCAGCCTCGACGGGGGCCTGCCCGCGCACAACGCCCGCCGCGTGGACCATGCCGGACGACCCGGCTTCGGCGCGGCCGTCCGGGGGCTGCGGCTGCTCGCCCGCCACCCCGAGAGCTACGCCGGCGTGCTGTGCGTGGTGGACCTCGACCAGGACCCCGTGGAGACGTACGAGTCCCTCCTGTCCTTCGCCCCGCCCTCCATCGCCCTGCTGCTGCCCCTGGCCAACTGGAGCGCCCCGCCGCCCGGCCGCGGCGGGCACGCGACCCCGTACGGGGACTGGCTCCTCGCCGTCTTCGAACGTTGGTGGCACGACGGGGTGCGGCGCACCCGGATCCGCCTCTTCGAGGAGGTCATCGCGCTGCTGCTGGGGCTGCCCGCCGCGACCGAGACCCTGGGCCTGGCCCCCGCCACCACCGCCGTCGTCGAAACCGACGGCAGCATCGAACAGACCGATTCGCTGAAGTCCGCGTACGAGGGGGCGGCCGCCACCGGGATGACCCTCGACACCCACAGCTTCGACGAACTGCTCGACCACCCCGGGTTCGTCGCGCGCCAGCTCGGCCGGGAGGCCCTCGCCGAGGGCTGCCGGGCCTGCGAGCTGGTCGAGGTGTGCGGCGGCGGCCACTACCCGCACCGCTACCGCGCCGGGGAGGGCTTCCGCCAGCCGTCCGTGTACTGCGCCGACCTCCAGGCCGTCATCCGGCACATCGCCCGCGCGCTGCACACGGCCGCCACGACAGGACAGACCGCGTCATGAACCACCGCACCGAAGCCGAAGCCGAAGCGCACGCGCAATCCGGAGGGGCCGGAGGGGCCGGAGGGGTCGCAGCGGGAGCCGCGGCCCGGACCGAGCGCGCCCGCGACGCCGACGCCGACCCCGGCCCGCGGGCCACCCCCGCCGCGCCCGCCCGCGCCGCCGCGCCCCGGCCCGCCGGCCCCGCCGTTCCCGCCCAACCGGGCGGCCCCGACGGCCGGGACGCGCGCTTGGCCCCGCCCCCGGACCTGGCCCCCTTCGCCGTCGACTCCCGCACCCTGCGCGCCCTCGCCTCCACGGAACCCTCCGCCGACGGCACCCGCCTCGTGCGGGCCGTCCGCCGCTCCAAGCGGCTCGTCCTGTTGCGCGCCGTCCTCGACGCCGCCCCCGGCGGGGAGGCCGCCGAGCGGTGGGCCCTGCTGGAGGAGGCCGAACGCCAGGACCCCGAGGCCGTGCACGACGTCCTGCACTACCCCGCCACCGGGGTCTGGGCCGAGGAGACCCTGCGTCGTCTGCACGCCCCGCACGGGCCCGCGCCCGACCTCGGCCACCTCGGCGCCCTCGCCGTGGCCGCCGCCCTGCGCGCCGGGATCACCTTCAAGACCACCCTGCGCCCCGTACACGGCCGCCTCGTGCTGCCCACCCTCGGACTGCTGCGCCCCGACCGGCTCGGCGCCCTCGCGCTGACCGAACGCTCCTGGGAGGCCGCCGCCGACGCGGTCCCGCTGCACGTCCTGCCCGGCGGGCACACCGCCCTCGACGACCTCGACCCGTACCGCGCCCCGGTCGGCGGGCACCCCGTCTCCGCGCGCCCCGCCCGGCGGCTCACCCCCAAGGGCCACAAGCGCTGGGACACCCAGTGGGCCGGCGCCCTGACCCTGCTCGAACGCTACGACTCCACCCGCGCCGAGGAGACCGCCCTGCTGCTGCGCTCCGTGGTCCCCCTGGGCGGCGGCGCCCGCTCCAGCGGCGCCACCCTGCCCGCCGCCGCCGGCGCGGTCCTGGCCCGCGCGCAGGCCCCGCCGGCGCTCGCCGCGACCCTGGTCCACGAGGTGCAGCACGGCAAGCTGACCGCCCTCGCCGACGTCCTCACCCTGCACACCGCCGACCGGGTCCCGCGCCACTGGGCGCCCTGGCGGGCCGCCCCCCGACCGCTCGACGGGCTGCTGCACGGGGCCTACGCCCACCTGGCCCTGGCCGGGTACTGGCAGCGGGCCGCCCTGTACGGGGCGCGCGGCGCCTGGGCGCAGCACGCCCGGGTCCGCGCGCAGGTCGCCGCCGTCCTGCCCGTCCTGCGGGCGCACCCCCGACTGACCGTCGCCGGAGGGGAGTTCGTCGACGCGATGGCCGCCGCCGAACGGGCCATGGACGAACTCCCGCCGCCCGGGGACCAGTACGCCACGGCCCGCCGCACCCTGGACCGCGAGCGCCGCGCCTGGTGCGAGAGCCACCCCGAACTCGCCCCGTTCGCGGGGGGTTGAGACGGCGTCGTACGGGCCGGCGGCGCCGTCCGCGCGGTACCTTTCAACCCCGCCCCACCGCACGGCCGCTCCGCACCACCGCACCGCCGCTTCGCACCGCCTCACATCCCGTCCACCGCCCGGATCCCAGGGAGACGGCCGCATGACCGGTACCGGTACGCGCCACGACCGCGACGGAGCCGCCCCGCCGCAGCGCTTCGTCATCAGCTTCGCGGGCTTCAACCGCCCCTGGGCGGTGTGGATCGCCCACCGCCTGGAGGAACACGGCCACCGGGTCGCGCTCCAGCGCTGGGACCCGCAGAGCAGCCCCGACCTGACCGACGCCCTCGACGACCTGACCCGGGCCGGCGGTCGGGTCCTGCTCGTGCTCAGCGAGCGCTACTTCTCCGCCGGCACCCACACCGACGAGGAGTGGAACACGGCCCTGCGCGCCGTCACCGAGGCCCACCCCGACCGCCTCGCCGCCGTCTGCCTCACCGACGCCCCGCTGCCCAGCGCGGTCGCCGCGCTGGAGAAGACCGACCTGTGGGGCCTGGACGCGTACGAGGCCGAATACCGGGTGCTGCGCCGGCTGGAGCTGCCCACCGACCGGATCGGCACCGAGAGCGGTCGCCGCGGACCCCGCTTCCCCAACGACCCGCCCGAGATCTGGGGCCGCGTCCCGCGCCGCAACCCGCGCTTCACCGGCCGCAACGACGTCATCGGGAAACTGCGCGAGGCCCTCACCGAGGCCCCGCCCGGAGCGACCACCGTCACCCTCCTGGGCCTGTCGGGGGTAGGCAAGACCCAGGTGGCCACCGAGTACGCCTACCGGTTCGCCTCCGAGTACGACGTGGTGTGGTGGGTCCCCGCCGAGGACCGGCCCACCCTGCGCGAACGCCTGGCCGACCTGGCCCCCGCGCTCGGCCTGCCGCGCGGCGCGGGCAGCTACGGCGAGCAGATCCGAGCCGTGCTGGAGGCCCTGCGGCGCGGCGCCCCGTACCACCGCTGGCTGATGGTGTTCGACGGCTGCGACAACCCCGACGACCTCTTCGACCTGCTGCCCGCCGGCGCGGGCGACGTCATCATCACCTCCCGCAACCGGGAGTGGGCAGCCCGCCACACCAACCTCGTCGAAGTCCCCCTCTACGCCCGCCCCGAGTCGATCACCTTCATCCGCCGCCGGGCCGGCCGGCTCACCGGCGAGGAGGCCGACCAACTCGCCGAGGCCCTGGAGGACTACCCGCTGGCCCTGGACCAGACCGCGGGCTGGCTGGCCGACTCCCCGATGCGCGTGGGCGAGTACCTCGAACTCCTTCAGCACCGGCTGGACTCCCACGAGGCCGTCACCCTCTCCGACGACTACCCGCTGCCCTTCCCGACCGCCCTGGCCATACTCCTCAACAACGTCCGGGAGAACTTCCCCGACGCCCTCGCCCTGCTGCGGCTGTTCGTGTTCTTCGCCCCCGGCCGGGTCCCGCTGCGCCTCCTGCGCGAGTTCCCCGCCGACGACGTCCCCGAACACCTCGCCGGGATCGTCAACGACCAGATCCGCTGGAACGCCGCCCTCAACAAGCTCGTCCAGTTCTCCGTGGTCCGCCTGGAGTACTCCGACCTCTCCGTGGAGGAGGGCGGCGGCCTGGAAACCGTCCAGCTCCACCGCATGGTCCACAACATCGTCCGCGAGAACCTCGCCGAGGACGAGGCCGACCAGCTCTCCCGCTCCGTCCGCCAGGTCCTCGCCGCCGCCGACCCGGGCCGCCCCACCGACTCCCGGCTCTGGCCCCGCTACGCCGAACTGATCCCGCACCTGGTCCCCGCCGGGGTGCTGACCAGCAGCAACCCGCGCATCCAGAACTTCCTGCTGCACTGCCTGCGCTACCTGATCCTCGCCGGCGAGTACCGCACCTGCCTGCGCCTGTCCGAACAGACCGACGAGGTCTGGCGCTCCCTGCTCGGCGACGACCACGACCAGGTCCGCGAACTCAGCTACCACTACAGCGGCGCCCTGCGCATGCTCGGCCACTTCCGCCGCGCCGAGACCCTCGCCCGCTCCCGCGCGGACCTCCTCCTCGCCGAACGCGGCGACCGCGACCTGGAGACCCTGCGCGCGACCAGCACGTACGCCGGCGTCCTGCTCAGCACCGCCCGCTTCGACCAGGCCCGCGAACTGCTGGAACACTCCTTCGCCACCTACCGCGAACTCCTCGGCGAGGACGACTCCACCACCCTCAACGCCCAGAACAACGTCGCCGTCGTGCTCCGCCTCCTCGGCCGCTACCAGGAGGCCTACGACATCGACCTGGACACCCTGCGCCGCCGCGAGCGGGTGCTGCGGGTCCGGCACATCGCCACCCTCTCCTCCGGCATCGGCTGCGCCATGGGGCTGCGCCTGATGGGCCGCTACCGCGAGGCGCTCGCCCGCCAGGAACAGGGCCTCAAGATCCACGTCCAGGTGCTCGGAGCCAACCACCCGCAGACCCTGCGCGCCGAACACAACCTCGGCCTGTGCCTGCGCCGTTCCGGCGACATCCTGGGCGCCGGCGCCCGGCTGCGCAGCGTCCTGGAACGCTCCACCCGGGTCTTCGGCGCCGAGTTCCCCTGGACCCTGATGGTCGCCTCCGACTACGCCACCTACCTGCGCGAGTACGGGGACGTCGAGGAGGCCCGCCGGATCTCCGAGGAGGTCGTGCGCGGCTACCAGACGCAGCTCGGCCTCGCCCACCCGTACAGCATCGGCACCGTCGGCAACCTGGCCCTCGTACTGCGCGCCCAGGGCGAGCGCACCGAGGCCCTCAACCTCGCCGAACAGGCCCTCGTCGGCATGCGCGGCGCCCTCGGGGACCGCCACCCCTGGACCCTGGGCTGCGCCCTCAACGCCGGTGGGCACCGCAACATCACCGGCCACGCCGAGGACGCCCTCGACCTGGGCCGCGAGACCCTGCGCGGCGCCGAGCGGGTCCTGGGCCCCGACCACCCCATGACGCTGAGCGCCCAGATCGCCCTCGCCGCCGACCTGCGCTCCGTACGCGAGGACGCGGAGGCCTCCAAGCACGAGGAGGCGGGCATCCGCGCCCTGACCCGCACCCTGGGCCCCCAGCACGTCCACACCGTCTCCGCCCGCCAGCAGACCCGCCCGTACTGGGACTTCGAACCCCAGCCGTAGAACGGTCCCCCCGTACGCCGCGAGGCCCGACCCCCGTGAAGGGGCCGGGCCTCGCGGCGTACGGGTCGAGCGCGGCGACTACGCCTCGAAGACCTCGTTCAGCAGGAGCTGCTGCTCCGCCTGGTGGCGCTTCGCGGAGCCCACCGCCGGGGACGAGCCGTGCGGACGCGAGATGCGACGCAGACGCTCACCGGCCGGGACCTCTGCGCCGACCGCCAGGTCGAGGTGGTCGATCAGGTTCAGCGCGATGAACGGCCACGCGCCCTGGTTCGCCGGCTCCTCCTGCGCCCAGATGTACTTGGCCGCGTTCGGGAACTTGGCGATCTCCGCCTGGAGTTCGGCGCCGGCCAGCGGGTACAGCCGCTCGATGCGGATGATCGCCGTGTCGGTGATGCCGCGCTTCTCCCGCTCGGCCTCCAGGTCGTAGTAGACCTTGCCCGCGCAGAAGACGACCTTGCGCACCGCGTTCGGGTCCACCGTGCTGTCGCCGATGACGGGACGGAAGGAGCCGTTCGTGAACTCCTCCGCCTTCGACGCCGCCGCCTTCAGACGCAGCATCGACTTCGGGGTGAAGACGATGAGCGGCTTGTGGTGCGGGTTGTGGACCTGCCAGCGCAGCAGGTGGAAGTAGTTCGACGGCAGGGTCGGCATCGCGACCGTCATGTTGTCCTGCGCGCACATCTGGAGGAAGCGCTCGGGACGCGCGGACGAGTGGTCCGGGCCCTGGCCCTCGTAGCCGTGCGGCAGCAGCAGCGTGACGCCGGACGTCTGGCCCCACTTCTGCTCGGCCGAGGAGATGAACTCGTCCACGACGGTCTGCGCGCCGTTGACGAAGTCACCGAACTGGGCCTCCCAGAGGACCAGCGCGTCCGGACGGGCCAGCGAGTAGCCGTACTCGAAGCCCATGGCCGCGTACTCGGAGAGCAGCGAGTCGTAGACGTTGTAGCGGGCCTGCTCGTCCGAGAGGTACTGCAGCGGGGTGTAGTCCTCGCCCGTCTCCCGGTCGATGAGGACCGCGTGACGCTGGCCGAAGGTGCCGCGACGGGAGTCCTGACCCGACAGGCGGACCGGAGTGCCCTCCATCAGCAGCGAACCGAAGGCCAGGGTCTCGCCCATGCCCCAGTCGATCGTGCCCTCGTCGATCATCGCCGCGCGACGCTGCAACTGCGGCAGCAGACGCGGGTGGACGGTGACGTTGTCGGGGACGTTGACCTGGGACTCGGCGATCCGCTTGACGACCTCCTGCGAGATCGCGGTGTTCACCGGGACCGGGAACTCCATCGCGGTCTGTGCGGGGGTCACCACGGTGCCGGCGGCCGGAGCCGTGGCGGCCTCGCGGACCTCCGCGAAGACCTTCTCCAGCTGGCCCTGGAAGTCCTGGAGCGCCTGCTCGGCCTCTTCCAGGGTGATGTCGCCGCGACCGATGAGGGACTCGGTGTAGAGCTTGCGCACCGAGCGCTTCTTGTCGATCAGGTCGTACATCAGGGGCTGGGTGAAGGCCGGGTTGTCCGACTCGTTGTGGCCGCGACGGCGGTAGCAGATGAGGTCGATGACCACGTCCTTGTTGAACGCCTGACGGAACTCGAAGGCCAGGCGCGCGATGCGGACCACGGCCTCCGGGTCGTCGCCGTTCACGTGGAAGATCGGCGCCTCGATCATGCGGGCCACGTCGGTCGCGTACATGGACGAACGCGAGGACTCCGGGGCGGCGGTGAAGCCGACCTGGTTGTTGATGACCACGTGCACGGTGCCGCCGGTGCGGTAACCGCGCAGCTGCGACATGTTCAGCGTCTCGGCGACCACACCCTGGCCCGCGAAGGCCGCGTCGCCGTGCAGGGCGACGGGCAGGACCGTGAAGTCCGTGCCGCCCTTGTTGATGATGTCCTGCTTGGCGCGGACCACGCCCTCCAGGACCGGGTCCACCGCCTCCAGGTGCGAGGGGTTCGCGACGAGCGAGACCTTGATCTGCTCCCCATCCAGGCCCGTGAAGGTGCCGTTGGCGCCCAGGTGGTACTTGACGTCGCCGGAGCCGTGCATGGACTTCGGGTCGAGGTTGCCCTCGAACTCGCGGAAGATCTGCGCGTACGACTTGCCCACGATGTTCGCGAGGACGTTCAGCCGGCCGCGGTGGGCCATGCCGATCGCGACCTCTTCGAGGCGGGCCTCGGCGGCCGAGTCGATGACGGCGTCGAGCAGCGGGATGACGGACTCGCCGCCCTCCAGGGAGAACCGCTTCTGGCCGACGTACTTGGTCTGCAGGAAGGTCTCGAAGGCCTCCGCCGCGTTCAGTCGGCGCAGGATCCGCAGCTGCTCCTCGCGCTCCGGCTTGGAGTGCGGGCGCTCGATGCGGTCCTGGATCCAGCGGCGCTGCTTGGGGTCCTGGATGTGCATGAACTCGACGCCGGTGGTGCGGCAGTACGAGTCGCGCAGCACGCCGAGGATGTCGCGGAGCTTCATCATCGACTTGCCGGAGAAGCCGCCGACCGCGAACTCGCGCTCCAGGTCCCACAGGGTGAGGCCGTGCTCGGTGATGTCCAGGTCGGGGTGCTTGCGCTGCTTGTACTCCAGCGGGTCGGTGTCGGCCATGACGTGGCCGCGGACCCGGTAGGAGTGGATCAGCTCGAAGACGCGGGCGGCCTTCGTGACGTCGTCGTCGTGCGAGGCGTCGATGTCCCGGAGCCAGCGGACCGGCTCGTACGGGATGCGCAGCGCCTCGAAGACGTCGTCGTAGAAGCCGCTCTCGCCGAGCAGCATGTTCGCGACGACGCGCAGGAACTCGCCCGAGGCCGCGCCCTGGATGGTGCGGTGGTCGTAGGTCGAGGTCAGCGTCATGACCTTGGAGATGCCCAGCTTGTTCAGGGTGTCCTGAGAGGTGCCCTGGAACTCGGCGGGGTAGTCCATGGAGCCGACGCCCATGATGACCGACTGTCCGGGCATCAGGCGGGGCACGGAGTGGACGGTGCCCAGGCCGCCGGGGTTGGTCAGCGAGACGGTGACGCCGGTGAAGTCGTCCATCGTCAGCTTGCCGACGCGGGCCCGGCGGACGATGTCCTCGTAGGCCTGCCAGAACTCGAAGAAGTTGAGGGTCTCGGCCTTCTTGATGCCGGCGACGACGAGCTGGCGGTCGCCGTTGGGCTTCACCAGGTCGATCGCGAGGCCGAAGTTGATGTGCTCCGGCTTGACCAGGGTCGGCTTGCCGTCCTTCTCCGCGAAGGAGTGGTTCATCGACGGCATGGCCTTGATGGCCTGGACCATCGCGTACCCGATGAGGTGGGTGAAGGAGATCTTCCCACCGCGGGCGCGCTTGAGGTGGTTGTTGATGACGATGCGGTTGTCGAACAGAAGCTTCACCGGGACGGCGCGCACGGACGTGGCCGTCGGCACTTCCAGGGAGGCGTTCATGTTCTTGACGACGGCAGCCGCCGGGCCGCGGAGCGTCACCAGTTCGGGGCCCGTGGGGGCCTCGGTGGCGGGCGCGGCCTTCTGGGGGGCTACGGGAGCGGCGGTCGGAGCCGGTGCCTGAGGGGCGGGAGCGGCGGCCGGAGTCTGGGAGGTGACAGTCACAGCAGGGGCACCAGAGGGGGTGGCAGGAGCAGGGGCAGGAGCTGACGCGGGCGTGGGCGCGGCAGCCGGTGCGGGCACGGCGCGAGCCGCCCCCGTGGCGGCCGCGACGGGGGCCTGCGGGACTGCGGCGGAGGTGGCGGCCTGTGCGGAGGCGCCATCCGTCGTCGAGGACTTCTCGGGACCGTCGGCCTTCACAGGGGCTACGACGCCCCCGGCCTTGTAGTCGGCGAAGAAGTCCCACCAGGCCCGGTCGACCGAGTTCGGGTCCTGGAGGTACTGCTGATAGATCTCGTCGACGAGCCACTCATTCGCGCCGAAGCCTGAGGCAGGGGTCTTCCCGCCCTCTGCTGCTTCGGTCGTGGTGGTCGAGTTACTGGGGGACTGTGGCGACACGGCGGCAACCGCCCTCTTCCGCTTCACAAGGTATGGACAGCGGGAATAAAGGCTACGCCTCCCGGGCCGTGTGATGCAGGCCGGGCGGGACTTCCGTCATGCAGGTCACACCGAACGGCGGGTTTCGTCACCTGGAATGGCGGGAAACAAGCGTGGTTCGGGTAGGGCGCAACCAGGTTGCGGCCTCAGTGGCTTCGCACCCTTGACGACCCCGGGCACATGTGGCCGAGATCATGTCCTTCCCGTAGGAAGCGTACGTCAAGACGATGCCCGCGAGCTGCCCGGAAGGGTGACGAGGATTCGGCAGCCCCGTGACGATTCGGCCACGCCGATGTTCCCGCCGTGCAGGCCCACGGCCCATCTGGCGATGGCCAGCCCCAGCCCCGTGCCCCCGTCGCCGCCCCCGGCGGCGCCCCGGTTGAACCGCTCGAACACCCGGTGGCGCTCGGCCTCCGGTATGCCCGGACCCTCGTCGACCACTTCCAGGACCAGGCCCCCGGGCGCGTCGCCGGCCCGCGCCCGGACGGTGACCCGACCGTGCGGCGGGCTGTGCTTGACCGCGTTGTCGATCAGGTTCGCCACGACCTGGTGCAGCCGCTCCGCGTCCGCGTACGCCGCCAGCTCGGACGGGAACACGTCCAGGTGGAGGTGGACGTCGTTGCGGGTGTGCCCGCCCGAGCCCGAGGCCAGCCCCGGCCGGCCGGCCGCCGCGAGCCCCGACTCCTTCAGCACCCCCGACAGGTAAGGCCACACCTCGAAGCGGCGCGCCCGCAACGGCACCACCCCGTTGTCCACCCGGGACAGGTCCAGCAGGGTCTCCACCAGTCGCCCGAGCCGCTCGGTCTGCTTCAGCGCCGTCCGCATCGTCTCCGGATCGGCCGCCGAGACCCCGTCCACCACGTTCTCCAGCACCGCCCGCAGCGCCGCGATGGGCGTGCGCAGCTCGTGCGAGACGTTCGCGACCAGCTCCTTGCGGTGCCGGTCCTCGGCCTCCAGGTCGTCGGCCATCAGATTGATGGTGGAGGCCAGGTCGCCCAACTCGTCGCGGCGACCCGCGCCGCGCACCCGCCGGGTGTAGTCCCCGTGGGATATCGCCCGGGCCACCGTCGTCATCTCGTCCAGCGGGGCCGTCAGGCTGTGCGCCACGAACTGGGTGATCAGCATCGAGGCGATCACCGAGAAGACGGTGATGAAACGCACTTCCGTGGCCGTGCGCAGGGCCACCATCAACAGCCCCGTGGTGATGAACACCGAGACCACGACGAGCGTGCCCAGCTTCGTCTTGATCGAGAACGGCGAGTACGGCCGCGGGGGCTGCGGGCCGACGCCCGGTTCCCGCCGGCTCACGGCTGGGCCGGGGTCTCCAGGGCGTACCCGACGCCGTGGACCGTACGGATCCGCTCCGCCCCGATCTTCCGGCGCAGGGCCTTGATGTGGCTGTCGACCGTACGGGTCCCCGACGCGTCCGCCCAGTCCCACACCTCGGCGAGCAGCTGCTCCCGCGAGAGCACCGCCCGCGGGGTCCCGGCCAGGCAGACCAGCAGGTCGAACTCGGTCGGCGTCAGGTGCACGTCCTCCGCCTGTACGCGGACCCGGCGCTGCGCGTGGTCGATCTCCAGGTCGCCCAGGCGCAGCGTGGCCCCGCGCGGGGCGTGCGCGGCCAGCGTGGCCCGCTCCACCCGGCGCAGCAGCACGTGGACCCGCGCGGCAAGCTCCCGCATCGAGAACGGCTTCGTCATGTAGTCGTCCGCCCCGACCCCGAGGCCGACGAGCATGTCGGTCTCGTCGTCGCGGGCGGTGAGCATCAGCACCGGTACCGGCCGGTGCGCCTGGACCCGCCGGCACACCTCCAGCCCGTCGAACCCGGGCAGCATGACGTCGAGCACCAGCAGCTCGGGCAGCCAGCTCTCGGCGGCGGCGACGGCGGCCGGGCCGTCGTACGCGGTCTGCACCTGGAAGCCCTCGGCCCGCAGTCGGGCCGCGATGGCGTCGGCGATGGTGTGGTCGTCCTCGACCACGAGAACGCGCCGCTGGGCGCCCGGGGTGGCCGCGGCGCCGTTGTGGGTGGTGTGTGTCTGTTCCATGTCCCGCCCCTGAAGATCCCGCGTGATGTCGTGCAGCGTAGAGGAGCCGCCGGCCCACGGCCATGGAGGGTTCGGACAGGCCGGGACGGGTGGACTCTGAAGCGTTGCGGTGCGGGCGGGGTACGGAAACGGGCTGAATCGGTGGGAACCGGATGCGGGGGAGCCCGGCGGCCCTCCCCCCACGGAAGGGCCGCCGGGCGGTGCGGGGGACGGTCAGAGGGCGAGGCCGTGGCCGTGCGGGAAGACCGGGTCCGCGGTGTCGTTGGGGACGTCGGGGCGCGAGGCGGCGACGGCCGCCATGGACCGGGGCAGCTCGAAGGGCAGCCGCCCCTCGGCGAAGGCCCGGCCGAAGGCCACGTCGAGCAGGGCGGCGTCGCCGGCCCCGTAGTCGGCGATCAGGGCGGCGGCGCGCTCGGCGATCTCGGGGATGACGGCGGCCCGCTCCAGATTGATGCAGACCACGGTGGGGACCGCGTCGAGCAGCGCGAGGATCGTCGCGAGCCGCGCCTCGGGGAAGGCCAGCGACCCCGAGTGGAAGAAGGACTCGAAGAGGTTCTCGCGGGGCTCGTGGGGGGTGCGCAGGCGCAGCACCGCGAGGTCGGCGGCGGCCGGGTCGGCGACGACCTCCCCGTAGATGCCGGCGGTGGCCTCGTCCACGCCCCGGACGAAGAGCTTCGGCCGGCCCGTCACGGGCAGGGTCGCGTCCCGGTTGGTCAGGACGGTCAGGGAGCGCCGCTGGGCGGCGGCGCCCAGGGCGGTGAAGTCGGCCCGGCCCACCGTCTCGGCGGCCGCGTCCGGGTCGACGTAGGGGTTCTCGAAGAGGCCGAGGCGGAACTTCTCGCGCAGCAGCCGGCTCACCGACCCGTCGATCCGGGACTCGGGGATCCGGCCCGAGCGGACCAGCTCCACGATCACCTCGGGGCACTGTTCGCCCCCGAACTGGTCGCAACCCGCCTCCAGGGAGCGGGCGGCGCGCTCGGCCACGTCCAGGTGCTCCAGGCCCCAGGCGCGGGCCGGGTGGTGCTGGCCGAAGATCGAGGAGTCCGTCAGCAGGCCCCAGTCGGTGCAGACGATCCCGTCGAAGCCCAACTCCTCGCGGAGCAGCCCGCTGACGACGCCCTGGTTGAAGCCGAAGCCGACCTCTTCCCAGTCCGTGCCGATCGGCTGGCCGTAGTAGGGCATCATCTGCGCGCAGCCGGCCTCGATGGCGGCCTTGAAGGGCTCCAGGTGCAGGTCGCGCATCCCGCCCGGGTAGACCTGCTCCTTGCCGTGCGCGAAGTGCGGGTCCTCGCCGTCCTTCTGGGGGCCGCCGCCGGGGAAGTGCTTGACCATCGCGGAGACGGAGTCCGGGCCGAGTTCCTCGCCCTGGAGGCCGCGCACGTACGCCCGTACGAGTTCGCCCGTGAGCTTCGCGTCGGAGCCGAAGGTGCCGGTCTGGCGTGACCAGCGGGGCTCGGAGGCCAGGTCGATCTGGGGGTGCAGGGCGACGCGGAAGCCGACGGCCAGGTACTCGCGCCGGACCGTGTCGGCGAAGGAGAACACCAGCTCGGGGTCCCCGATCGCGGCGAGGCCGAGGGCCTCGGGCCAGGCGGAGAAGGCGCCTGAGTTGAAGGAGGCGCCGACGTTGTCGGTGAAGGCGTGCCGGGGGTCGGTGGAGAGGGTGACGGGTATCCCGAGGCGGGTGGCCGCCGCCATCTCCTGGACGGCGTTCTGCCACAGGGCCATCTCGCGGGCCCCGTAGGTGCCCAGGAGGTTGAAGTGGGTCAGCAGGCGGCCTTCGATCAGCTCGGGGGTCGTCAGCGGGAGCATCGAGCCGTCGGTCTCGGTGACCGGGGTGCCGTCCGGATTCATCATCAGCATCGAGTGGAAGAGCTGGCCGGCCTTCTCCTCCAGGGTCATCCGGGAGAGCAGGTCCTCCACGCGCCGCTCGATCGGGAGCGAGGCGTCCTTGTAGGCGGGGGAGCCTGCGGGGGCGGGGGCGGAGGCGGGGGTGCGGGGCGGGGTGGTCACGGTCGGGGCTCCTGGGGTGGGTGGGGCGCGCGGGAGGCGGGCTCTGCCCGGGGCCGACGACCGCCGGCCCGACGGCGGCGGGCATCCCGCGCCCACGAGTCGGGAGCGTCGGCGCGGCCGGACGCGTCGTCGACCTGGCGATCCCAACGTAGACGCGAAAACCATGCACTCACTAGGTTTTCGGAAAGTGACCTGGGTCACTGGGGTGCGTGGCCGGAAAAAAGCGGTCGAAGCTCACCGTTTAGGGTGGCCGCATGGCACAGGACGCGGGCCGGACGCCCCCCCGATCGACCCCGAAGGCCACGGTCAGGGGCAGCTACGCCGTGGGCGACGCCCGCCGGCAGAAGATCCTCGACACCGCCGTCGAACACTTCGCACGCTGGGGGTTCCACGCCTCCTCCCTCGCCCGGATCGCCCACGACTGCGGCATCACCCAGGGCGGTCTGCTCCACCACTTCCGGGGCAAGGAGGACCTCCTGCTGTCGGTCCTCGCGCAGAGCGAACAGCACGACGTCGACCGCCTCTTCGCGGGCCCGCACGGTACGACGGCCGACCACTTCGACGCGGTCGTGGCCCTCGCCGCCGACAACGTCCGCCGCCCCGGCCTCGTCCGGATGTTCACCACCCTCGTCGGCGAGTCCGGCAACCCCGGCCACCCCGCGCACGCGTACTTCCGCGACCGCTACGCCCGGGTCCTCGGACACACCGTGGAGATCCTGGAACGGGGTGTCGCCGGAGGCGAAATCCGCCCGGACACCGACTGCGAGGGCGTCGGTCGGGAACTCCTCGCCGTGATGGACGGCCTCCAGATCCAATGGATCCTGGAGCCGGAGGCCGTGGACATGACGGCGCGGCTGCGGACGTACCTGGACCGCAGACTGCGCGAGATCTCCGCGGGTGGCCCTGCCACCGGCTGAGCGGTGGGTGGTGCGGTGGTCGTTGGGGGTGGCCGGTGGCCGGTGGCCGGTGGCCGGTGGCCGGTGGCTGTGGTCGGTGGGGCGGCCGGTGGGGTCCGGGCCGTCAGCGGTCCGGGGTGAAGGCCGGCAGGGATTCCAGGACCGCCCGCAGACCCGGGGTCAGTGCCGGCTCGTCGCGGGTTACCTCGACGCCGTCCTGGGCGAAGACGTAGCCGAAGGCGTCGAAGACCTTCGGGTCACCCGTCGCGACCCGGGGCAGGTGGGCGAGGTCCGCCCCGCGCAGCGCCCCGCGCAGCGACTCCAGGGAGGCGGCGTCCAGCCGTCCCGTGCCCTCCGGGCGGGCCTCGCGGTCGAGCCGGGTCCACGAGCCGTCGCCCCGGACCACGAGCGTGTGGGTCGCGCCGGCGTAACCGCCGCTGCGGGAGACCCGGATCAGGGTCGCGGAGGAGTCCGGGGGCGGCGACGCCGTGGCCCCGTCCGTGGGGCCGTCCGTGGGGCCGGTGGGACGCGCTGACGAGACCCCGGGCGTCGGCGCCGTTCCGGTTCCCGTCGAGGGAGTCGCGGTGGACCCGGGGGACGAGGGCGCGGCCGTCCGCGCCGGGGCGCCGCCCGGGCCGCACCCGGCCAGTACCGCGCCGCCCAGCAGCGCCGCCGCCACGACCCCGGCCACCCGGGGTGCCCGCCGCCGCACGCGGACCCCGCGCGTCCCGCGCGGTTCCGCAGCCCCGCGCGGGCCTTCCGGGGCGCCGAGCCCCGGCTCCCGTAGGGCGTCGAACACCGTCGGTCCCGCGCACGGGCCCGAGGGCTCCGGCGTACCTCGTGAGCCCGCCCGTTCCCGTTCTCCCGACACCTCGCGCACACCCGCCTCCCGAGTCCCCGTACCGAACCCCGAGTATGGAGTCCCCGTCCCGCCACGGAAAGCACCCCGGAGGCCGTCATCCGCCGCATCGCAGCCCCTTGGCGCGGGCTGCCCCCGCTGCTCGCCCTCCTCCTCGGCCTGCTGGGTACGGAGCGCGGCCCCGGCGGCGGCAGCATGTGGCGCGACGAGTCCACCACCTGGCAGGTCGCCCACCGCCCCCTCCCCGACCTGGGCGAACTCCTCGGGCGGGTCGACGCCGTCCACGGCCTGTACTACCTGCTGATGCACGGGGTCTTCGCCCTGGTGGGGGACGGCGACGACCCCGCCGGCGGAGGGCTGTGGGCGCTGCGGATGCCGTCCGTCGCCGCGACCGCGCTCGCCGCCGCCGGGGTCGCCGCCGTCGCGCACCGCCTCATCGGGGCGCGGGCCGCCCTCATCGCCGGCTGCGCCTACGCCCTGTTGCCGCCCGTGCAGATGTACGCGCAGGAGGGCCGTTCGTACGCGTTCGTCGCCGCCGCCGTCGTCTGGGCCACGTACCTGATGCTGTGCGCACGCTGGACCGCCTACGCCGTCGTCCTGCTGCTCGGCTGCTGGCTGCACGAGTTCGCCGCCTTGGCGCTGCTCGCGCACGCCCCCACCGCCGGCCGCGCGCGCGGTTGGCGGTGGAGCGCCGGGGCCGTCGTGGTCGGGCTGGCGCCGCTGGCCCTGATCAGCGCCCGCCAGGCACAGGCCCAGCTGGGCTGGCTCGGCCGGCCGAGCTGGCAGGACTGGGTGGCGTACGGGGTCCTCGCGGGCGCCGTGGCCCTGCTCGCGCGGGGCGCCGACCGGCGGCTCGCGCGGGTCGCCGTACCGCTCGCGCTGCTGCCGCCCGGGCTGCTGCTCGCCGTCTCCCTGGTCCACCCCTGGTACGTGGACCGGTACGTCCTCTACTCCCTGGCCGGGCTCGCCATGCTCGTCGGGGCCCGGCTCGCGGAGGTGCGCGCCTGGTGGCCCTGGCTGCTGGCGGCGGCCCTGCTGGCTCCGTTGGCCTGGTGGTCGGCCTGGCTGCGGACCCCGGACAGCCGCAAGGACGACGTCCTCGCCGTGACCGCCGCCGTCCGGGAACGGGCCCGGCCCGGGGACGCGGTGCTCTTCATGCCGTCCCGGCGGCGCGAGTGGCTGCTGTCCTCCCCCGAGCTGTACGGGACCCTGCGCGACGTGGCCCTGGACCGCACCCCGGCCGCCTCGCGCAGCCTCCAGGGCACCGAACTCCCGCCCGAGCGGATCCGGGAGGCCCTGCGCGCGTCCCCCCGGGTCCTGGCCCTGCTGGACCCCGCCGGGCAGCCGCTGGACCCCTTCCCGGCGGAGGCCGCCAAGCGGGACACCCTGGCCGCCTCCTTCGAACGCTGCTCCGTGACCGAGGTCCGGGGCGCCCGCATCGCCCTCTACGCCCATCCGGGCGCCTGCGCCCGAGACCCCCGGGGCGCCCGTCCGTGACGGAGGTCCCCGCGCCCGCCCGAACCCCGCTCGACGGGGCGGGAGTTGCGGGGACCGGGGGTGGGTGAGGATGGGGGCGGGGCGGGCGCCGCCCCACCGTGACCCGGAGGTGCCGCGCATGAACCCGCAGGAGATCCCGCCCCTGGAGCCGCCCGGCCCGCTCGTCGGGGTCGACTGGACGGCCGCCCGACTCGGAGCCCCCGGGCTGGTCCTCTTCGACGCCTCCGTCGGAGCCCACCGGGGCGCCCCCGCCCGCATCCCCGGCGCCCGCCCCTTCGACCTCGACGGCGCCCTCAGCGACCACGACGCCGCCGCCCCGCACACCGTGCCCGGGCCGGGGGAGTTCACGGCCGAGCTGCGCGCCCTCGGGCTCCACGACACCGACACGGCGGTCGTGTACGACGCCGCCGGGATCTACTCCGGCGCCCGAGCCTGGTGGATGCTCCGCGCGATGGGCTTCGACCGCGTGGCCGTCCTCGACGGGGGCCTGCCCGCCTGGACCGAGGCCGGACTGCCCGTAGAGACCCTCCCGGCGGCGTACGGAGGCCCGCACGGCTCCTTCACCGCCCGGCCGCGCCCGGGGCGCCTGGTGGGCTCCGCCGAGGTCTCCGCCGCCCTGGCCGACCCGGACGCCGCCGTCCTCGACGCCCGGACCCGGGAGCGCTTCGCCGGCGCCGCCCCCGAGCCCCGACCGGGCCTGCGCGGTGGGCACATGCCGGGCGCGGTGAACCTCCCCTTCGCCGAACTATTGCGGCCCGACGGCCTGATGCGCCCGCGCGCGGAGCTTCGTACCGCCCTCGCCGACGCGGCCGGCGACCGGGAGCGCCTCTACTTCAGCTGCGGCTCCGGCGTCACGGCCTGCGTCCTCGCGCTCGGCGCCGCCGTGGCCGGCTACGGGGAGGAGGCCCTGGCGGTGTACGACGGCTCCTGGAGCGAATGGGGCCTGCCCTCGGCCTCGCGCCCGGTCGCCACGGGCGGGGGATAGCCCCACCCCGGGTCCGGGTACGCACCCCAGGGCGCGGGGCGCGGGCCCGCCACAGACTGGGGGCATGTCACCTCACGCCCCCTCAGCCCGCCTCACCCGTACGGTCGTCGGCACCACCGCCGCCGTGACCCTCCTGCTCCTGGCCGGCTGCGGAGCGCTGCCGGGCCGGGCCATGAAGACCTCCACCTCCGAGGCCACGGTCACCGAGGCGGTGACGGCGGTGGAGATCACGGACGCCCGCCGGGGCTCCGTCGAGGTGACCCCGGGCAGCGGCGCCGGGGTGAGCGTGCACCGCACCGTCCACTACCAGGGCAACACGACGCCCGAGCCCGGCCGGCGGGTGTCGGACGGCACGCTGAGCTTCACGAACGGCTGCGGGAACGACTGCTGGGTCGACTACCGGCTGGTGGTTCCCGCCACGGTCAAGGTCAAGATCGACGGGAGCAGTGGGGACGTCTCGGTGACGGGCGTGGCCCGGGCCGAGGTGGACACCGACTCCGGCGACGTCCGCGTCGAGCGCATCGCGGGCCCGCTGAAGGTCCGCACCTCCTCGGGGGAGATCCGGGCCGGCGCCCTGAGCGACGCGGGCGCGGACATCCGTACGGACTCGGGCGACACCACCCTGGACTTCGCGCAGGTCCCGCGCTCGGTCTCCGTCATCAGCACCGCCGGCGACGTCGACGTCACGGTCCCGCGGGCGCCGTACGAGGTGACGGCCTCCACCACCTCGGGCACCCGCCGGATCGCCGTCCCCACGACCCCCGCGGCACCCTCCCGCCTCGCCCTCAAAACCACCTCGGGCGACGTCCACGTCGCGACGACCTGAGCCCCCTGGTCGATGGCCTGAGCCCACCCCGGCACGAGACGAAGCCACCCGTGCGGGGGCCGCCGCCGACGCCCCGAGAGCTGTTCGCCCCCGGCGAACGGGGGTTGGGGAACATCTTCGGGCTCAGGTGCATTGAGTCGGCATAGCTCAACTTCACTGCCGGAGGGAAGATCATGGCTTCGACGTCCGTATCGCTCACTCTGCCCGTACTGCCGCTCGACGACGAGGTCGTCCTGCCCGGGATGGTCGTCCCGCTCGACCTGTCCGACGCCGAGGTGCGCGGGGCCGTCGAGGCCGCGCAGGCGGCGGCTGGGAGCGGGAAGCCCCGGGTGCTGCTCGTACCGCGGGTCGACGGTACGTACACCGGGACCGGGGTGCTGGGGACCGTCGAGCAGGTGGGACGGCTCTCCGACGGGGACCCCGGGGCGCTCATCCGCGGCCGCGGCCGGGTCCGCATCGGCGCCGGGACCACCGGACCCGGGGCGGCGCTCTGGGTCGAGGGGCAGACCGTCGACGAGCACGTGCCCGACCCGCTGCCGGGGGCCGTCGCCGAGCTGGTCAAGGAGTACAAGGCGCTCGCCACCAGCTGGCTCAGGAAGCGCGGGGCCTGGCAGGTCGTGGACCGCGTCCAGCAGATCGACGGGGTCTCCGCCCTCGCCGACAACTCCGGCTACTCGCCCTTCCTGACGGTGGCCCAGAAGGTGGAACTCCTGGAGACCGCCGACCCCGTCGCCCGCCTCAGGCTCGCGATCAAGGCGCTCGGCGACCACCTCGCCGAACAGGACGTCGCCGAGTCCATCGCCAAGGACGTCCAGGACGGCGTCGACAAGCAGCAGCGCGAGTTCCTGCTCCGCCGCCAGCTCGAAGCGGTCCGCAAGGAACTGCGCGAGCTGAACGGCGACAAGGCCGGCGCGGACGGCGAGGAGTCCGACGATTACCGCGCCCGCGTGGAGGCCGCCGACCTGCCCGAGAAGGTGCGCGAGGCCGCCCTCAAGGAGGTCGAGAAGCTGGAGCGCTCCAGCGACCAGAGCCCCGAGGGCTCCTGGATCCGCACCTGGCTCGACACCGTCCTCGAACTGCCCTGGAACGAGCGCACCGAGGACCGGTACGACATCCAGGGCGCCCGGGCCGTCCTCGACGCCGAGCACGCGGGGCTCGGCGACGTGAAGGACCGCATCACCGAGTACCTGGCCGTCCGCAAGCGCCGCGGCGAACGCGGCATGGGCGTCATCGGAGGCCGCCGGGGTGGCGCCGTGCTCGCCCTCGTCGGCCCGCCCGGTGTCGGCAAGACCTCCCTCGGGGAGTCCGTCGCGCACGCCATGGGCCGCAAGTTCGTCCGCGTCGCCCTCGGCGGAGTCCGCGACGAGGCCGAGATCCGCGGCCACCGGCGCACGTACGTCGGCGCGCTGCCCGGACGCATCGTCCGCGCCATCAAGGAGGCCGGGTCCATGAACCCGGTGGTCCTGCTCGACGAGATCGACAAGGTCGGCTCCGACTTCCGCGGCGACCCGGCCGCGGCCCTGCTCGAAGTCCTCGACCCCGCCCAGAACCACACCTTCCGCGACCACTATCTGGAGGTGGAACTCGACCTCAGCGACGTGGTCTTCCTCGCCACCGCCAACGTCCTGGAGGCCATCCCCGAAGCCCTCGCCGACCGCATGGAGCTGGTCCGGCTCGACGGCTACACCGAGGACGAGAAGGTCGTCATCGCCCGCGACCACCTGCTGCCCCGCCAACTGGAGCGCGCCGGACTCGGCGCCGACGAGGTGGTCCTGGAGGACGAGGCCCTGCGGAGGCTGGCCGGCGAGTACACCCGCGAGGCGGGCGTGCGCACCCTGGAGCGGTCCATCGCGCGGCTGCTGCGCAAGGTGACCTCCCAGCACGAGCTGGGCGAGCGCGAGCTGCCCTTCACCATCGGGGCCGGCGAGCTGCGCGGCCTGATCGGGCGCCCGCACCACGTCCCGGAGTCCGCGCAGGACCCGGCGCAGCGGCGCACGGCCGTGCCCGGCGTGGCCACCGGCCTCGCCGTGACCGGCGCCGGCGGCGACGTGCTGTTCGTCGAGGCCTCCCTCGCCGACCCGGAGACGGGCGCGGCCGGGCTCACCCTCACCGGCCAGCTAGGCGACGTCATGAAGGAGTCGGCGCAGATCGCGCTGAGCTTCCTGCGCTCCCACGGGGCCGAACTCGAACTCCCCGTCACCGGGCTCAAGGACCGGGGCGTCCACATCCACTTCCCGGCGGGCGCGGTCCCCAAGGACGGACCGAGCGCGGGCATCACGATGACCACCGCGCTGGCCTCCCTGCTGTCGGGGCGCCAGGTCCGCACCGACGTGGCCATGACCGGCGAGGTCTCGCTGACCGGGCGGGTCCTCCCGATCGGCGGCGTCAAGCAGAAGCTGCTCGCCGCGCACCGGGCCGGACTGACCACCGTGATCATCCCCAAGCGGAACGAGGCCGACCTCGACGACGTCCCCGCCGAGGTCCTGGAGGGGCTGGAGGTGCACCCCGTGACGGACGTCCGGCAGGTGCTGGAGCTGGCCCTCGCGCCCGCGGTGGTCTCCTTCACCAAGGCCGCCTGACGGGGCCGGCCACCTGCCGGGCCGTCCACCCGCCCACCCGCCCACCCGTCCGACCGCCCGTCCGGCCCACGGTCCGGGACCCGCTTCGGCGGGGCCCCGGGCCGTCGGCGCGCGCCCTGCGAAATACTGGGCGCGTCCGGGGCCCGTACGGGTGCCCCACGCGTCGACAGGAGTGGTACGTGTACGGGAGCGAAGACCAGGAGTTCCTTGCGTTGGAGCGGGAGCTGTCCGTCTTCCTCCGACGGGCCCGCGCCTCCTCCGGGGAGATGGCCAGGGCCCTGCACCCCGAGCTGGAACCGGCCGCGTACGGGCTGCTCGTCCGCCTGGAGGCCGCCGGCCGCCAGCGGGCCACCGAGCTGGCCGGCTACTTCGGCGTCGGCAAGGCCACCATGAGCCGCCAGCTGCGCGCCCTTGAGGTGCTCGGGCTCGTCGCCCGCGAGCCGGACCCCGCCGACGGCCGGGCCTTCCTCGTCGGCCTCACCGAAGAGGGCCGGGACCGCTTCCTGCGCGTACGGGGGGCACGGCGCGAGCAGTACATGCGCAAGCTGGCCGACTGGGACCGGGGCGAGGTGGCCGAACTGGCCCGACTGCTGCGCCAGCTCAACTCGGGCGAGGAGTAGGCCCACCGGGGGCGCGCGCGTCTTCCGGGGTGACGGCCCGTGCGTCCTCCGGCGGGGCGCGCGCGTCTTCCGGGGTGACGCCCGCGCCTCCTCACGGGGTGACGGCCCGGGCCCCTACAGCTCCGCGTACACCGCCGAGGCGTCGTCGTGCCGCTTGTGCCGGGCCGACGGACGCAGCGGGTCGGACTCGACGGCCCGCACCCGCTCGATCAGCCCCCGCGCCCCCTCCACCCGGAGCACCTCCAGGCAGGCCGCCCAGTCGCCCTCCCCGAAGGTGTCCGTCCACCGGCTCGCCCCGTCGGTCAGCGCGGCCACCGCCGCGACCTCCCCGCGCGGGGTGCTCCCCGTGACCGCCCGGGCCGCCACCGCCGGATCCGCCGCGGCCGTGTGGAATCCCCCCTCGGCGTTGCGCAGCGCGTCGGTCGCCGCCTCCGAGCGCAGCACCTCGCGCGGGAGCCGGTCCAGGCGGTCGTCGAGGACGGCCGTCACCTTCCCGCCGGGCGCCCGGAGCAGCAGGACGGAGTCCGACAGCACCAGGTGCTCCACGACGGACCCGTCCCAGCGCACCATCACGACGGTCGCCTGGGGGGTCCGCACGTGAGAAAGGTCACAGGTGTCCCGGTGTGCGTCGGCGGTCTCCCCGATGGCCCGCGCCAGGATCCGGTCGAGCGGCATGTCCCGCCGCGATCCGGACAGTTCGGTCAATCGGCCGCCGAGCAGCGTCGAGAACCAGGGCACTCCGTGCACGCACCCGTCCTCGCCGCGCGGCGGCGTGACCCCGTCCAGGACCACCAGCACACCGCCGCCCGCCGCGGGTGCCGTCGCCGACACCCAGTCCTCATTGGGGCGTTCCGGGTCGCCGGGGGCCGAGGCAAGGTCGATGCGCATACCGACATTCTGCCCGCCGGGGCCCGCCCGGGAGCCCCCCGGCAGGGTCAAGTCCGTACCAATGCGGCGGCGTGCGCGGAGCACCGTCGAGTCCCCGGCCGGGGCGCCCGCGCGGATGTGGGCGGGCATACTGCCAAAGCCCGGCTCGATCTTTCAACCACCCGTCCACGGACGGCGCCTGACACGGGGTGCCCGAGTTGGTCGGCCACTCCTCCGTGATGTTCACTCCTTCGAGTGGCCGGGTGGGCGATGTGCGGCTCTCCTCCCAACACACTGCAAAGGTCTGAGGCGGTACGAGGGGGCAGGGGGCGTTTACTTGTTGACCGGCCGTTACCTCGGCCACACGAGTAGACGAGCACGAGCACACGTACA
This sequence comes from Streptomyces sp. NPDC088097, assembly GCF_044741845.1. Lineage (NCBI taxonomy): Bacteria > Bacillati > Actinomycetota > Actinomycetes > Kitasatosporales > Streptomycetaceae > Streptomyces > Streptomyces sp. NPDC088097. Next base: position 245,429 of record NZ_JBIUTJ010000001.1, on the reverse strand, counting down.
GGATTGCGAGCACCGGTGCAGAAGAAGCGGTCTCGGAAGAACGGCACCGCCAGCGCCGACGGACCCGCCACGGCAGGACGGCGCGTCCGCGTCCGCCGCAGGCTTGTGATCGGCGTAGCAGTCGCCGGACTCACCGTCCTCGCGGCAGGAACCCCCGCCGTCGTCTCCGCCACGAGAGAACTCGACGACTCCCAGCGCCTGGTCACCCTCGCGCAGCAGTCGCAACACACCCTCACCCTCACCCACCTCCTCGGCGACGAGCGCGACGCCGTCGTCGAGTACGCCGCCAAGGGGCGGCCGGGCAACGCCAAACCACCCATAGACGAGCGCACCGCGCGCACCGACCGGGCGGTCGTCGAACTCCGGACGGAGGCCGACGAGAACCTCGCCCGCTCCCTCGGCCGGATCCGGGCCGTCCGCGCCGAGGCCGTCGGCGGCAAGGGCGCCCCCCTCGCCGCCCAACAGGCGTACGCGGCCGTCATCGCCGAACTCCTCGCGCCCGGCGACCGGCTGTCCGAACTCACCCCGCCGCGCGCCGACGCCGCCCTGGCCGTCACCCGGCCACTCGAACCGCTCGGCCAGGCCGTCGAACAGGCCTCGGCCACCCGGGGCCTGCTCCTCGCCGCCCTGGCCGTCCCCCGCGCCGAGCAGGCCCCCAACGCGGCCGTCGCCGACGAACTCACCACCGCCGCGCAGCGAGCCCGCGTACGGGAACAGGCCGCCCTGGACGACTTCGCCCGGGCCGCGCGCCCCGACGTCCGCCAGACCCTCGCCGCCACCGTCACCGGCCCCGAGGTCAAGTCCGCCGAGGACTTCCTCAAGCGGCTCACCGACCGGCCGACCCTGACCTCCGCCGACCGCAAGGTCGACGCGGGCGCCGTGGGCACCGCCCTCACCTCCCGCATCGACCGGATGCGCTCCGTGGAGGCCACCCTCGCCGGACAGCGGGCCACCGCCCTCGAAACCCTGCGCGACGACGACGTGACCCGCCTGGAAATGCTGGTCGCCGGACTCGGCTTCCTCTTCCTCTTCGTCATCGGCTCCTCCACCGCGGTCGCCCGCTCCCTCACCCGCCCCCTGTCGGTGCTGCGCCGCGGCGCGGAGCGACTCACCACCCCCGAGGGCTCGACGGAACCGGTCCGCTTCACCGGCCGCAACGACGAGTTCGCCGAGGTCGTCCGCCACCTGAACTCCGTACGCGACCAGACGGTCGCCCTGCACACCCGGATCGCCGGGCTCGACGCCGACCGCCGGCGGCTCATCGGCCGCAACGAGGCCCTGGTCTCCGGCCGCGAGGCCCGGGAGACGGAGTTGGCGCAACTGCGCGCCGGACTCGAAGAGCACCGCCGCATCATGTCGACCACCTCGGTCTCGCTGTCGCTGCGCACCCTCGGCCTGGTCGAGCGCCAACTCGCGGTGATCGAGGAGTTGGAGTCCAAGGAAGGCGACCCCGACCGCCTCGCCACCTTCTTCAAGCTCGACCACCTCGCGACGGTCATGCGCCGCCACAACGAGAACCTCCTCGTTCTGGCCGGCCAGGAACACGGCCACGGACAGAGCCTGCCCGTGCCGCTGATCGACGTCATGCGCGCCGCGGTCAGCGAGATCGAGCGCTACGAGCGGGTCGACCTCGCCGCCCTGCCCTCCTACACGCAGGTCGCCGGGCACGCCGCCGACGACATCTCGCACGTCATCGCCGAACTGCTGGAGAACGCCACCACCTTCTCCCCGCCGGACGCCAAGGTGAAGGTCTCCGGACGGCTCCTGGACTCCGGTGAAGTCGTCGTCTCCGTCGTCGACGAGGGCATCGGGGTCACCGAGGACCGCCTGGCCGCCCTGAACTCCCGCCTCTCCACGCCCGAGGCCTACGACGAGGAGCCGGAGTCCGAACACGGCCTGGGACTCGGCCTGTACGTCGCCGGCCGGCTGGCCGCGCGCCACGGCGTCACCGCCGAGCTGCGCGCCCGCCGCGACGGTGGGACCGAGGCCCTGGTCGTCGTCCCCGCCTCCCTGCTGCCGACCACCCCGGCGGTCTCCTCGGTCCACGACCTGGCCACGCAGGGCGCGAGCGCGCTCCGACTGCCCGGGGCGATCGCCGAGGCCAACGAGAACACCCTCCACCCGCGCCCGCGGGTGGAGGAGACGGAGCCGTCGGCCGACACCGCGGCCGGTGCGCACGCGGCCGTCGACGCCGAAGACGGCGTGGCCGGGACCGCCCCCGAGCCGGAGGCTCCGGCGCGCGTGGTCACCCTGGCCGAGGCCTTCGACGCGGAAGCACCGACCGAGGCCGAGGCGGAGACCGAGACCGAGACCGAAGGGGAGATCCAGACCGACGCCGACGCGCCGGCGGACGACCTCGCCGACGACTTCGCCGAGGCCTTCGCGGCACAGGCGTCGCTCGACGCGGTCCCCGCCGGACGCGTCCCCCGGGTCGAGGCCTTCGACACCGGCGAGCTTCCCACGGCCGAGCAGGTCTTCACCGCCGGCGCCCCCGAGACCGCCGAGGAGGCGCCCGCCCGGGTCGTCCCCCTCGCCGAAGCCTTCGAGCCGGAGCCCGTCGAGGCGCAGACCCCCTGGCCCGGTCCCGAGGAGGAACTCCTCGCGCGCGTCACCGCCGACGCCGATCCGGAGGCCTTCGCGGTGGCCGACCCCGCACCCGGGGACCCCGCCGGCGCGCCGGACCCCGCGCCCGGGTCCCACGTACACCAGGACGGGCTGGGGCTGCTCGCGCAGGACCGCACCGTCCCCGCCGCCCCCGACGCCGACGAGAGCGCCCACCGGCGCGCCCCCGACGCCGAGGACGGCTTCGTCCCCCGCCAGGGCAGCCACCCCGGCCACGAGGCGCCCGCCGAGGTCGTCACCGACAAGGGCCTGCCCAAGCGCACCCCGCGCGCCGTCCCGGGCCCCGCGACCGCCGACCCCGCCCCCGCCCGACCCGCCCCGCGCCGGGTCGACGCCGAGGAACTGCGCCGCCGACTCGGCGGCTTCTACCAGGGCGCCCAGGACGGGCGGCGCGTCGCCGCCGCCGAGATCGAGCAGGACCAGGGGCTGGGGAACACCGACCAGGGGGACACCGCACAGGAGGCACGCACATGACCGCGCCCAGTACGTACGGACTGAGCACCCAGGCCCGCAACCTTCAGTGGCTGCTGACCGACCTGGTCGAGGAGGTGCCCGGCGTCAACTCCGTGGCCGTCATCTCCTCGGACGGGCTCCTGCTGCTCACTTCCGAACCGGCGGGGGAGACCCCGCAGGACCGCCCCAAGGGCCCGCGCGGAGCCTCGGCCGACCTCGCCACCATCGTGTCCGGCCTCGGCAGCCTCACCACCGGCGCCGCCGCCCTCATGGAGTTCGGCGCCGTCAAGCAGACCATGGTGGCGATGGAGAACGGCTCCGTCTTCGTCATGTCCATCAGCGACGGCTCCCTCCTCGGCGTGCACGCCACGCCCGACTGCGACATGGGCGTCGTCGCCTACCACATGGCGCTGTTCGTCGGCCGGGCCGGCCACGTCCTGACCCCCGAAGTCCGCAGTGAGCTGCGCCAGTCGATGGAGAAGACCCCGTGAGGAGAACGGCCTCCGACCGGCTGCCGATACGCGGGGCCGACCGCCGCCCCGCCCGCGTCCGCCCGTACTCCCTCACGGGCGGTCGCACCCGCTTCACCCAGGTCCTCCTGGTGGAGACCTTCGTCGCCGCCCTCGACACCGGCCCCGAATCCGGTCCGGCCGCCACGCCCGACCGGATGCCCGAGATGCGGGCCATAGTCGAGGTGTGCCGTCGCATGCGCACCGTCGCGGAGATATCCGCGCTGCTCAAACTGCCGCTCGGCGTCGTCCGCGTCCTCGTCAGCGACCTCGCCGACCAGGGCCGGATCCGCGTCTACGGAACGGGCCACGGCACCGGCCGTCCCGAGCGCGCTCTGCTCGAAAGGGTGCTCGGTGGCCTTCGCCGTCTCTGATCCGACCCGTCCGGACCCTCTGGCCGACCTGGACGACGAACCCGTCCAGCCCTGGCAGTACGACCGCTCGCGCGCTCCCCACGCCGTCAAGGTGCTGGTCGCGGGCGGCTTCGGCGTCGGCAAGACCACCTTCGTGTCCTCCGTCTCCGAGATCGCCCCGCTGCGCACCGAGGCGGTGATGACCCAGGCGAGCGTCCCCACCGACGACCTGTCCGGCACCCCGGACAAGCACACGACGACCGTGGCGATGGACTTCGGCCGCATCACCCTCGACGACGACCTCGTCCTGTACGTGTACGGCACCCCCGGCCAGGAGCGGTTCTGGTTCATGTGGGACGACCTGGTGCGCGGCGCCATCGGCGGCCTGGTCCTCGCCGACACCCGCCGGCTGCGCGACTGCTTCCCCGCCCTCGACTACTTCGAGAGCTGCGGACTCCCGTACGCGGTCGCCGTCAACCACTTCGAGGGCTCGCGCTCCTACGAGCCGGAGGACGTGCGGGAGGCGCTCACCATCCCGCCGCACGTACCCGTCGTGATCATGGACGCGCGCCGCCGCGCCACCGTCGTCGAGTCCCTGCTGACCCTCGTCGGCCACGCCCTGGACGCCACCCCCGAATGACCGCACCGCAACCGACACCCGGATCGAGATTCTGAGATGCGCAAGATACTTGTCGTCGGGGCCGGTCAGTCCGGCCTCCAGCTCGCCCTCGGCCTCCAGTCGAAGGGGTACGAGGTCACCCTCATGTCCAACCGGACCGCGGACGAGATCCGCACCGGACGGGTCATGTCCACGCAGTGCATGTTCGACACGGCGCTCCGGCACGAGCGGGACCTCCAGGTGAACTTCTGGGAGCAGCAGGCCCCGAAGATCGAGGGCCTCGGCGTCTCCGTCGCCGCCCCCGACTCCTCGCGCGCCATCGACTGGCTCGGCCGCCTCAAGGGGTACGCGCAGTCCGTCGACCAGCGCGTCAAGATGGCCGGCTGGCTCGACACCTTCGCGCAGCGCGGCGGCCAGGTCGTCATCCACGGAGCGTCCGTCTCCGACCTGGACTTCTTCGCCCGCACCTACGACCTGGTGCTCGTCGCCGCCGGCAAGGGCGAACTCGTCTCGATGTTCGAGCGGAACGCGGCCCGTTCCCCCTACGACGCCCCGCAGCGCGCCCTCGCGGTCAGCTACGTGCACGGGCTCGGGCCGCGCCCCGAGCACCCCGAGACCGAGGCCGTGCGCTGCAACCTGGTCCCGGGCGTCGGCGAACTCTTCGTCATGCCCACCCTCACCACCTCCGGCCGCGCCGACATCCTCTTCTGGGAGGGCGTCCCCGGCGGTCCGCTGGACGCGTTCAAGGGCGTCAACGACCCCGCCGAGCACCTCGAACTCACGCTGGACCTCATGGAGAAGTTCACGCCGTGGGAGTACGCCCGGGCCACGAACGTGGAGCTGACCGACTCCGGCGCCACCCTCGCCGGGCGCTACGCCCCGGTCGTGCGCAACCCGATCGGCCGGCTCCCCGGAGGCGGACTCGTCCTCGGCGTCGCGGACGTGGTCGTGGCCAACGACCCGATCACCGGCCAGGGCTCGAACACGGCCGCCAAGTGCGCGGCCTCGTACCTCTCCTCGATCCTCATGCACGGCGACAAGCCGTTCGACGAGTCGTGGATGAAGGCCACCTTCGACAAGTTCTGGTTCACCACCGGCAAGCCGGTCACCCAGTGGACCAACGCCATGCTGGGGGTCCCGCCGGAGCACGTGCTGAACCTGATCGGCGCGGCCGGGCAGATCCAGCCCGTGGCGGACCGCTTCGCCAACGGGTTCGACAACCCGGCCGACTTCGACTCCTACTTCTACGACCCCGAGGACGCCGCCGACTACCTGTCGGGCTTCTCCTCGGCCGAGTAGCCGGTGTCCTCCCCCGCCGTCGCGCCCTCGGGCAGCATCGGCGGGGTGAACTCCGCCAGCGGGGCCCCCTCCGGATCCGGCCGCACCGCCCCCAGGAGCGGGTTCGCGGCGACGGGGGACACCTTCACGGTGGCCCCCGGACGGGGGGCCTGGATCACCTTGCCGTCCCCGATGTACAGGGCCACGTGCGTGGCCTTGGGGAAGTAGAGCACCAGGTCACCGGGGCGCAGCCGGTCCAACGGCACCCGGGGGAGCTTCTCCCACTGCTCCTGGCTGGTACGGGGGATCGAGCGTCCGGCGTGCTCCCAGGCCTGCGAGGTCAACCCGGAGCAGTCGAAGGAGGCCGGCCCCTCGGCGCCCCACACGTACGGCTTCCCGATCTGCTCCGTCGCGTAGCGCAGGGCCGCCCCGCCCGCGGCCGTCGGAGTGCCGGTGGCCGCGGGCAGCCGGCCCGAGTCGACGAGGTCCCGCTGCGCGCCGGCCGTCACGGCCTCCTCGCGCGCGTCCAGCCGGGCCAGCTCCGCGGGGGTGAGCGCCGCGAGCAGCCGCTCCACGTCCTTGAGCCGGGTGGTGACCTCCTCCTGCTGCTTCTTGCGGTCGGTGGAGAGGGCCTTCTGCGCGTCGAGCGCCTTCCGGGAGGCCGCGGCCAGTACGTCGGCCTGCCGCTCGCCCCGCTCCAGCCGCGCCACGACCCCGGCCGCGCGGGCCCCTTCCCGGGCGGCGATGTGCCGCTGGTCGACGGCCTGTTGCGGGTCGCCGGCGAGCAGCATCCGCAGGGAGGGGGAGAGCCCGCCCCGGACGCCCTGGTACTGCTCCCGGGCCAACCGCCCGACGACCGCCTTCTCGACGCCGAGGGCGGTGCGCGCCCGCCCCAACTCGGTGGTGAGTCGGCGCTCCTCGTCCTGGCGGGCCTTGAGGGCGACCTCGGTGGCGTTGTAGGCCTCGGCGGCCTCCTCGGCCTTCTGGTAGAGGCCCTGGAGTCGGGTGAGCAACTCACCGACCGGCTCGGCGTGAGCGCTGGGCGGCGGCCCGACGGTGGCGAGGACCGCGGCGAGCCAGGCCAAACGAATCAGTCGTTTTGTCATGTAATCACCTCCAGAAGCCCCGATGCTCCCACGCCCACCCCAAGCACCCCCCACCCCACCGACACAACCCCGGCGGGGCCACCCGGTTGGGGGTAGGGGGGCGGGGCGGGGGCTGCGGGGGGAACCTCGACGGTGCACCGTTGACCGGGCTCTCGGATGGTGTGGGGGTTTCCCGCCAGTCCACTGTCCTTCCGTGCCGGTCCGGTCCCTCAAGGGCGCTCACTGCGTTCGCGTCGCTACGCGATTTCGCTGCGCTCCACCCTTGACCGACCGGCCCGTCCCGGAATGCCAAAGACTGTCGGGAAGCCCCCAAAAGAACGGGCTGGTCTGAAGTGAGGGACTGGCGGGAAACCCCCAAACGTTCCGAGAGGCCGCCCCACACGCATGCCGCCGAGGTTCCCCCCGAAGCCCCCGCCCCGCCTCCCCGCCCCCGCCCTCACTTCTCCAGGAGCCTCGCCTTCGCCGCCGTGAACTCCTCCGGGGTCAGCACGCCCCGGCTCGCCAGGGCGGCCAGTTGGGTCAGCTCCGCCACCAGGCCGCCCGGCAGGGGGGACTCCCCCTCCGTCGGCTCCGGCTCCGGGGTCCCGGGTTCGTCCGCCCGCCCGGCCTCCCGGCCGTCCGCCCGCCCCGCCTCCCAGCCGTCCGCCCGGCCCGCCTCCCAGTCCGCCCCTCGGCCCGCCTCCCAGTCGGCCTCCCGCCCGACTCCGTGTGGGGCCGGGCCCAGGGGAGGTCGGTCCGGGGGTGTCGCCTGGCGCAGGAGGCCTCGTAGGAGGGGGGTGCCCGGCGGGCGGTCGGAGGGGGTTGCCGTCTGTCCTACCGGTCGGATGAACATCAGGCCACCCCCACCCGCTCCGCCGGGATCCTGACCGAGCCCACGATCCGGCCCCCCGCGGCCCGTACGGCCACTGCCGCGTCCTCGGCCCACACGTGCTCGACGACCAGCAGCAGCGCGCAGTTGCCCCGATCCAGCAGCTCGGCCGCCTCCTGGACGTCCTCCGGCCCGATCAGCCGGGCGACGTCCCGCCCCGCCAGCAGGCCCCGCAGCTCCACGTATTCGTCGAACTCCGCCGCCAGCACCTCGCCCGCCGCCGTCTTCGTCGCCACGAGCCCGTCGATCAGCCGCACCACCCCGGCCTTGCGCAGCCCCATGACCGCCTCCACCGCCGGTACCCGCAGCTGCTCCTCCGGGAAGGCGAGGACGATGAATTCCACAGGTCCCATGCGCCTGGGCTCCCTACTCCTGACCGTTTCTGACGACTCTTCGGCACACTATGACATAAACGGACATACCCGCCCCGCCCTTGCTACGTTTCCCGTATGACCGCTCTGACGGCGAAGGTGACGGAGCCCGCTCCGCCCCCGCCCCCCGACGCCCGCACCCCCAAGGGCCGGGGCGTCGAGCTGACGCTCCTCGTCGGCGCGGTCCTGATCTCGGTCCTGGGCAACCTCTACGTCGGCCTCGCCGCCACCGGTCAGGTGTCCCGCCCGGCCGCCCACTACGCCGCCGGACTCGGCGTCGCCGCGCTGCTCGCGCACCTGGCCGTACGGCTCGGGGCCCCGTACGCCGATCCGTTGCTGCTCCCGATCGCGGTCCTGCTCAACGGGCTCGGCCTGGTCCTGATCCAGCGCCTCGACCTCGCCACCCCCGGCGAGGCCGGCGCGGGGGACCAACTGCGCTGGTCGGGGCTCGGGGTGGGGCTGTTCGTCCTCGTCGTCGCCGGGCTGCGCGACCACCGGGCGCTCCAGCGGTACGCCTACCTCTCCGTCACCGCCGCCCTGGCCCTGATGCTCGTCCCCGTCTTCTTCCCGGCCGTCAACGGCGCGCACATCTGGATCCGGTTCGCGGGGCTGTCGTTCCAGCCGGGGGAGTTCGCCAAGATCCTGCTCGCGGTCTTCTTCGCCGCCTACCTCGCCCGCAACCGCACCGCCCTCGCGCTCACCGGCCGCCGGCTCTTCTGGAAGCTGCGGTTGTTGCCCGGCCGCGTCCTCGGGCCGATCCTGGCGATCTGGCTGCTCAGCGTCGGGGTGCTGGTCCTGGAGCGGGACCTCGGCACCTCGCTGCTCTTCTTCGGGCTCTTCGTCATCATGCTGTTCACCGCCACCGGACGGATCGGCTGGATCGCCATCGGGCTGATCCTGGCGGGGGTGGGCGCGTACGCGGTCGGCACCCTGGAGCCGCACGTGCACGGTCGCGTGGACGACTGGCTGAATCCTTTCGCCTCCATCGAGCGCGGCGAGGGACCCGGTCAGCTCGCGCAGTCCCTCTTCGCCTTCGGCGCCGGCGGCCTGCTCGGCGCCGGCCTCGGGCACGGGCAGTCCTTCCTCATCGGCTTCGCCGCCAAATCGGACTTCGTGCTCGCCACCGCCGGGGAGGAACTCGGCCTCGTCGGCCTGACCGCGATCCTGATCCTCTACGGGCTCCTGGTCTCCCGGGGCTTCCGCGCCGGCCTCGCCCTGCGCGACCCCTTCGGGCGGCTCCTGGCCACCGGCCTCGCCTCGATCATCGCCCTCCAGGTGTTCGTGATCGCGGGCGGTGTCACCGGCCTGATCCCGCTCACCGGCATGGCCATGCCCTTCCTCGCGCAGGGCGGCTCCTCCGTGGTCACCAACTGGATCATCGTCGCGCTGCTGGTCCGCCTCAGCGACAGCGCCCGCAGGCCCGACCCCGTCCCCCGCCCCGCCGAGGAGGGCGCCGCGTGATCCGCTACATCCGCTGGTGCGCGTACTTCTGCGCCCTGTTGCTCGTGGCCCTGTTGGTCAACGTGGCCCGGGTGCAGGTGTGGGAGTCCGCGGCCTACGGGGCGAACCCGGCCAACAAGCGGCCCGTCATCGAGCGCTACGCCGAACCGCGCGGGGACATCCTCGTCGACGGCCGGCCCGTCACCGGCTCCCGCGACAGCGGCCAACTGCTGCGCTACGAGCGGACCTACACCAACGGCCCCCTCTACGCCCCCGTCACCGGCTTCTCCTCCCAGACCTACGGCACCAGCTTCGTCGAGCGCGCCGAGGACCCGCTCCTGGCCGGCACCGATCCCGGGCTCTCCGCCTTCCCGCTCTGGTACGACCTCTCGCGCGGCCGCCCCGGTGGCGGCAACGCCGCCACCACCCTGCGGGCGGCCGTGCAGCAGGCCGCGTACCGGGGGCTCGGCGGCAAGCGCGGGGCGGTGGCCGCCGTGGAGCCGGCGACGGGGCGGATCCTGGCCCTGGTCACCAGCCCCTCCTACGACCCGGGCGTCCTGTCCGGCACGGGCGCCAAGGTGAAGGCGGCCTGGCGGCGGCTCAACGCGGACCCCGCCAAGCCCATGCTCAACCGGGCGCTGCGCGAGACGTACCCGCCCGGCTCCACCTTCAAGATCGTGACGGCGGCCGCGGCCCTCGACGCGGGCGTGGTCACCGACGTGGACGCGCCCACCCAGACCCCGGACCCGTACCCCCTGCCGGGCACCACCACCCTGTTGCCGAACGCGGGCACGGGCTGCCAGGACGCCTCGATGGCGGAGGCGGTGCAGTTCTCCTGCAACACGGTGATGGCGAAGATCGGGGTGCAGGTGGGGCTGCGCCGGATGGTGGAGGCCGCGAACCGCTTCGGCTTCAACGACGACGGGCTCCGGGTGCCCTCGTGGGTGTCGCGGTCGAACTTCGACACCGACATGAGCCCCGACCAGCTCGCGCTGTCCTCGATCGGGCAGTTCAACACCAAGGCCACCCCGTTGCAGATGGCGATGGTCGCGGCGGCCGTCGCCAACGGCGGCGAGGTGCGGACCCCGTACCTGGTGGACCGCACCACCCAGGACGACGGCTCGCAGGTCAGCCGCACCGACCAGCGCACCCTGGGCCGGGCCATGGCACCGGCCACCGCGCTGCGGATGCAGGAGCTGATGGTCAAGGTCGTGGAGAACGGCACCGGGCGCAACGCGGCGATCCCCGGCGCGGTCGTCGGCGGCAAGACCGGCACGGCCCAGCACGGGGTGGGCAACGCGGGCACCCCGTACGCCTGGTTCATCTCCTGGGCCCGCGCCCAGGACGCCCCGCAGCCGGCGGTGGCCGTCGCCGTGGTCGTCGAGGACGCCTCGGCGGTCCGCGGGGACATCAGCGGCAACGGCGCGGCGGCGCCGATCGCCCGCGCGGTGATGGAGGCGGCGCTGGCCAAGCGCTGAGGCGCCGGAGGGGGCGGCGCCGGCCCACGAGCTGGGCGGCCGGCGTCAGTCGGCCGCGCCCTCGCGGACGGTGGCCTCGACCTCGGCCACCCGCTCGCGTTCCTCCGCCGCGAACCGCTCGCGGTCGAGGGCCTCGGCGATCTCCTCGTCCTGGGTCATGAGCAGGTCCAGGTTGGAGTTGCCCATGTCGAAGACGCCCATGTCCAGGTACGCCTTCTGCAGCCGCTCGCCCCACAGGCCGATGTCCTTGACGCACGGCACGATCCGGCTGAACAGGAGCTTGCGGAACAGGTGCAGGAACTCCGACTGCTCGCTGAACTCCTCCGCCTCCCGCTTCGGGATCCCGAAGTTCTCCAGCACCTCCACCCCGCGCAGCCGGTCGCGCATCAGGTAGCAGCCCTCGATCACGAACTCCTCGCGCTCGCGCAGTTCGGCGTCGGTCAGCTGCTTGTAGTAGTCCCGCAGGGCCATCCGCCCGAAGGCCACGTGGCGGGCCTCGTCCTGCATCACGTAGGCGAGGATCTGCTTGGGCAGCGGCTTGTCCGTCGTATCGCGGATCATCCCGAAGGCGGCGAGTGCCAGCCCCTCGATGAGCACCTGCATGCCGAGGTAGGGCATGTCCCAGCGGGAGTCTCGCAGGGTGTCGCCGAGCAGCCCCTGGAGGCTGTCGTTGATCGGGTAGAGCATCCCGACCTTCTCGTGCAGGAAGCGCCCGAAGACCTCCGCGTGCCGGGCCTCGTCCATGGTCTGGGTGGCCGAGTAGAACTTGGCGTCCAGGTCCGGTACGGATTCCACGATGCGCGCCGCGCAGACCATCGCACCCTGTTCGCCGTGCAGGAACTGGCTGAAGTTCCAGGCGCTGTAGTGCCGGCGCAGCTCGCCCTTGTCCCGTTCGGTCATCTTCGCCCAGTGGCGGGTGCCGTAGAGGGTGAGGACCTCGTCGGGGGTGCCGAGCGGATCGTAGGGGTCCACCTCGATGTCCCAGTCGATGCGCTTGGCGCCGTCCCACTGCTTGTCCTTGCCCTTCTGGTAGAGCGCGAGGAGGCGTTCGCGGCCTCCGTCGTACTCCCAGCTGAAGCGGGCCGCGCCGGAGGCGGGGATCGGCCAGACGCCCTCGCCCGGGGCCGTGGTGTAGAGCTCGTGCGTCGACACTGACGCCTCCTCGTCTCACGTACTGCCGTACTTCCGTACAGGACTGGACAGTTGGCAGCGTCACACGTTGGTAGACGCGGGGTCAACAAGTCGTGCGCGGGGGATTGACGACCTTGCTGACAAGCAGTCTCATAAGAGGTGACCGCAGGTAACCCGACCACGAGGTGCCCCGAGCCATGACGACCGTGACCGAACGGGCCGAGCTGAGGGATGCCCTCGGCCTGCTCAAGGACCGCGAACAAATAGCCGAGCGGCTGCTCGAATCCTCGGCCAAGCACTCCTTCGACCCCGACAAGGAACTCGACTGGGGAGCCCCGCCGATCGAGGGCAAGTACTACTGGCCGCCCGAGCTGCTCTCCCTCTACGACACCCCGCTCTGGAAGAAGATGGGGGAGGAGCAGCGCATCGACCTCTCCCGCCACGAGGCCGCCGCCCTCGGCTCCCTGGGCATCTGGTTCGAGATCATCCTCATGCAGCTGCTGGTCCGCCACATCTACGACAAGTCGCTGACCAGCAACCACGTCCGCTACGCCCTCACCGAGATCGCCGACGAGTGCCGGCACTCGATGATGTTCGCCCGGATGATCCGCGAGAGCGGAACCCCCGAATACCCCGTCTCCCGCGCCAACCACAACCTCGCGCGGATCCTCAAGACGGTCTCCACCACCCCCGGTTCCTTCGCCTGCACCCTCCTCGGCGAGGAGATCCTCGACTGGATGCAGCGCCTCACCTTCCCCGACGAGCGCGTCCAACCGCTCGTGCGCGGAGTGACCCGCATCCACGTCATCGAGGAGGCCCGGCACGTCCGTTACGCCCGCGAGGAACTGCGCCGCCAGATGCTCACCGCCCCGCGCTGGGAGCAGGAACTCACCCGCGTCAGCTGTGGGGAGGCCGCCCGCGTCTTCTCCCTGGCCTTCGTGAACCCGACGGTCTACGACAACATCGGCCTCGACCGCCACGAGGCCGTCGCCCAGGTCAAGGCGAGCGGGCACCGGCGCGAGGTCATGCAGACCGGAGCCAAGCGACTGACCGACTTCCTCGACGACATCGGCGTGATGCGCGGGGTCGGCCGCCGGCTGTGGAAGAGCTCGGGCCTCCTCGCGTAGGGAGCGTCGTCTACCCTGCGGTCATGACCGTACGGGCCTACCGCAGACTGGGCGTCGAGGAGCGGCGAGCCCAGCTCCTCGACGCGGCGCTGTCGCTGTTCGCGCAGCGGGCCCCGGAGGAGGTCTCCCTCGACGACGTCGCGGAGGCCGCCGGGGTCTCGCGCCCGCTCGTGTACCGGTACTTTCCGGGCGGCAAGCAACAGCTCTACGAGGCCGCCCTGCGCTCGGCGGCCGAGGTCCTCCACCTCTGCTTCGCCGAGCCCCAGGCCGGCCCCCTCACCCGGCGGCTGTCCCGGGCCCTCGACCGCTACCTGGCCTTCGTCGACGAACACGACGCGGGCTTCTCCGCCCTCCTCCAGGGCGGCAGCGTCGTCGAGACCTCCCGCACCACGGCCACCGTCGACGGGATCCGCCGCGCCGCCGCCGAGGCGATCCTCCTCCACCTCGGGGTGCCCGCCCCGGGGCCCCGGCTGCGGATGATGGTCCGCACCTGGATCACCGCCGTGGAGGCGGCCTCCCTGATCTGGATCGACGAGGGCAAGCAGCCGGAGGTCGCCTCCCTGCGGGACTGGCTGCTGGACCAGTTCGTCGCCCTGCTGACCGCGACCGCCGCCACCGACCCCGAGACGGCCGCCGCCGCGAGGGCCGCGCTCGCCCTGGAATCGGCGGACGGCCCGGTGGGGGTCCTCGCCCGGCGCGTGATCCCGGTGGTCTCCGAGGCGGCGCACCTGCTGTGACACTGGTGGGGTGAGAAGCGAACCGACCCCCTTCGAGGGCGGCCCGATGGACGGCCGGGTCCTCCCGATCCTGCTCGGCCCGACCGGCCACCCGCCGAAGTGGTACGAGATCCCGGTCCCGGCCCCGGACGGCGGCCCCCCGACGCTGCTGCTCTACGAGCGGGTCCCGTCGGGCTACTCGAAGCGGCTGCGGCTCCAGAAGGGCTGGAAGTACGCCTTCTCGCCCACGGGAGTCAAACCGCGCCCCCGCTGGCCGTGGACCAAACCCAAGCCGTAACCCGCGGTTGGGGCCACGGGCGGACCGGCGGACGGGCGGACCGGCGGGCCGGTCGCGTCACGGGAGGGTCAGCCTCGCCTCCGCCCCGCCGCCCTCCGCCTCGCGGAACTCCAGCCTCGCCCCGATCACCCGGGCCTGGCCCACCGCGATCGTCAGCCCCAGCCCGTGGCCCTTGCCCCCGCTGCGGAACCGCTGCGGTCCGCCGGCGAGGAGGTAGTCCGGGTAGCCGTCCCCGTGGTCCCGGACCGTGACCACCGGCCCGTCCACCGTGACGACCACCGGCTGCCGCCCGTGCTTGTGCGCGTTCGCGACGAGGTTGCCGAGCACCCGCTCCAGCCGCCGCCGGTCCGTCTCCACGTGCGCGTCCCGGACGACGACCACCTCCGTGTCCGTCCCCGACGCCCGCACGACCCTCCGTACCAGCCGTTCCAGCTGGTGCAGGTCCGTCTCCACCGCCTCGCTGCGCGAGTCCAGCCGGGAGATCTCCAACAGGTCCTCGGTCAGCTGCCGCATCGTGCGGACCCGCTCGCGCACCAGCTCCGTCGGCCGCCCCTCCGGCAACAGTTCCGACGCCGCCTGCAAGCCGGTCAGCGGGGTGCGCAGCTCGTGCGCCACGTCCGCCGTGAACCGTTGCTCGCTCACCAGCTTTTCCTGGAGGGTGCCGGCCATCGTGTCCAGCGCCCCCGCCACCGTCGACACCTCGTCCTGGTGCCGCGAGGGGTCCTTCGTGCGGGGGTCGCCGACCCGCGCGTCCAGGTCGCCCTGGGTGATCCGCCGCGCGACCGTCGCCGTCTGGTGCAGCCGCCGCGTCACCCGGGTCACGGCGAAGGCCCCGACCAGCAGGGTTCCGCCGAGGGCCAGCACCGAGGAGCCGATGATCGCGTGGTCGACGCCCCGGATCGTGCGCGCGCTCTGCCCGTAGTCGACGGCGGTGGCCAGCGCCCGCCCGTCGGCGGGGGCCGCCGCCCACATCACCGGGTTCCCGTCCCGGTCCGAGACGAGCGTCCCGCGGTGTCCGCTCAGCGCCAGGGCCCGCAGCGGGGCGGGCAGGCCCGCCGGGTCGAGCCCCGACCGCGGGGGCAGCGCCTCGCCCGCCTCGTAGGCGCGCGAGGCGTCGTGGAGTTTCGCCAGCGCCTTGTCGCGCGCCGTTCCGACGGTCTGCCGCATCACCTGTACGTGGACCAGCGCGCCCAGCACCGCCGCCAGCGCGCAGCACATCACCACGATGAAGCAGGTGGACTTCCAGGTCAGGGTGGCCGTCCAGGCCGGCAGCAACCGCTTCACGGCCCGCCCCCGGTGTCCGTCCCCGTCTCCGGGCCCGTCGCCGCCCCCGTGTCCGTCCCCGCCCCCGTCGAGTCCCGCGGCGTGTGGGTGTGCGTCCGTCCGTTCGCCGGGAGCCGGACGATCTGCTCGCGCGTCGGCAGCATCGTCTTCTGCTTCTCGTCCCAGGACCAGGCGGTGATCAGCTCGTAGCCCGGGTTGCCGCTCGGCACGCGCAGGATGACGTCCCGACCGGCCAGTTCGACGCCGATGACGGTCTGGGTGGTGGCCATGATCCGGTTGAGCCGGCCGTCGGCGTCCGCCGTGTAGACCCGTACGGACATCATTTTGTCGGGCATCTCGACGCCGACGACCAGCTCGTCCTTGTCGTTGCCCGTCAGATCCCGGTAGTACGGGGCCAGTACCGGACAAGCCCCGGCCGGCTGCCCCGGCGTCCCGCACGCCCGGATCGCCTCGGCGGTCTCCGGCGGCATCCCGTCCGGCCCGACGGAGATGTCGGGATGGCTCCGCAGCTCCGCCCGCACCAGCGCCACCGGGTCCACGCCGTGGACGTTCTGGTCCACCACCGGTGGCAGACCCTGTACGTACTGGGGCGGCGCGCCCCCCGGATCGGCGGGCGCGACCACGGCCCCCGGGCGCTGCGGCCACAGGTGGACGGGGCCGCTGGCCGTGGGGGTCGGCCCGGCGGAGGCCAGGGAGCCGTCGTTGCCGCACCCCGTCAGCGACGCGAGCAGCAGCGGGAGCAGCAGGGCGCCCGTGGGGACGGCCGCGCGGAAGGAAGGTTTTCGCACGGCGCTGGGCCTCCTCTCCGCGGGCGTGACCGGTGCTGTGCCGACCGGTCGGCTCCGGTGGCACGTTCCCTCACTTTATGCGGAGATAAGCCCCTTTTGCTCCTGCGTCCACCTCCCGGACGGCGGCGGGCCGGGCCTCGCCTCGACCGTTCGGGACGGCGCCGCTCAGGCGTCCGTGCGCCCGCGCCGCAGCATCGCGAACCCCAGCCCCGCCGCGCCGACGGCCGCGATCCCGCCGCCCGCCGCCAGCAGCAGCACCCCGCCGCCGGGCCGGTCGGCCAGCGTGTTCAGGCGCAGCGCCTGCACCGTGCCGGTACCGGCGGTTCCACGCGCACCCGTGCTCGAACCCGCACCCGTGCTCGAACCCGCACCCGCACCCGTGCTCGTGCCCGGGTTCGCGGCGGGGTCGGGCCGGCCCGTCGGGCTCTGCGCCGCCACCGGCACGATCTGCCCGGTGCCACCCGCCCGGACCCCGGTCTTGTGACCGCGACCCGCCACCGCGTGCGAATCCCCCTCGGGGACCGTCTCGTCGACCCAGGAGGACAGTTGCCCGTCGGGCCGCAGCGCCGCGTGCAGCACGCCGGCGCCGCCCACCCCGGTCCGCCCGTCACGGCTGGTCAGCGTCGCCACGGTGACACCGGCGCGCTGGATCTCGGCCTGGTAGGCGTCCTTCGCCAGCCGGTACACCTTGGCCGTCGAGTGCCCGTCGGCCAGGAAGAGGCTCTTGACCAGGGTCCGCTGCGTCCCGGAGGCGGCCGGCGCTCCGTCGGCGAGCGCCGGGGCGACGGACAGGGCCAGCAGCCCGGCGGCGCACGCGGTCACGGCGGCGGTGCCCACGGCGGTGCGGACGGCGGTGCCAACGGTGGCGCGGCGGGCGGTGTTCACGGGCGGTCCCTCGGTCTTGGTCGGTCCCGGCGGCTCCGGGTGTGCGTCCAGGTGTGATCAACGTAGGGGTCCGCCATTGCGGTACAGCGGTGGTCTTGTAACAGGCAGGCGGCAGCAACCCGACGGAGTCGTTACACAACCGAGGGATTGCCGCCGGCGGCCCGGGCTGCTCCCATGGACGGCGGGGGTGAGACCGTGCGCGCACTCAAGGTGCTTCCGAGCGGCCGGCCCGGCCGCGGCCGGCTCTACGTGAACCGGCCCGACGGCCTGGCGGTGGCCTGGTACGACCGGCAGTCCAACCGGGTCAGCGTCCTGTCGGACGCCCTGCGCGAGGAGGTGCTCACCGCCCTGCGCCCGTTCCTGACCGGCACCTGGACGGTCGGCCCGCCCCCCGTCCCCACGGCCGCCGAGCTGCGCGGACTGCTCCTGCCGCCCGACCTGGACCTGGCGCCGAACCGCCCCGGCGAGACCCTCCTGGGCGAGTCGGCGTACGGCGCCCAGGGCGGCCGGGCCCGCCACCGCGTGCGCCCGGAGCTACAGGCCCGGCTGCGGGCCGGAGCGGAGACGGAGCTGCTGGAGGCCGCCGGCTGGCGGGTCCTGCACGACGTCCCGCTCCCCGGCCTCGGTCTGCTCGACCACCTGCTGATCGGCCCGCCCGGAGTGCTCGCCGTGCGTACGGTCGCCGGGCGCCGCCAACGCGCCCACGTCGGGGACCTGTCGCTCACGGTCGGGCGCGCCGAACCCCGCCCGGACCCCGACTGGATCCGCCGGGCCGCCGACCGCGCCGCCCGGGTGCTGCGGACTCCGGTGCGGGCGGCCCTGGTGGTGGCGGACGCCTCCCGGGTGGAGGTGGACCCGAGCCTGCGCGACGTCCTCGTCCTGCAACCGCCGACGGCGGCGGCGGCCCTGAGGGGAGGGGTCGCGGCGCTCAAACCCCCGGACGTGGAGGCCCTGTTCACCCTGGCGCGGGCGCGGCCGACCTGGGACTGAGGGGCCGCCGGGTCCTGGCGCGGACCGTCAGGCCGAACTCCGCTTGCGCGGGGCCGCCTTCTTGGCCGTGGTCGCCGCCGTCTTCTTCGCGGCGGCCGAAGTGGACTTGGAGGTCGCCGACTTGGACGCGCCCGCCTTGGAGGAGGTCGACTTGGCGGCGGTCGCCTTGGACGTCGTCGCCTTGGGTGTCGAGGCCTTGGCCCTGCCGGTCGTCGACTTCGCGGCGCTCTTGCGCCCGGCCGTCGTCGCCGCCGCCGCCTTCTTGGCCGTGGCGGACGTGGACTTCTTCCCGCCCACCGCCTTCGGGGCCGTCGTCGCCGCCGCCGTCTTCCGGGCGGACCGCCGGATCGGCGTCACCTCCGCGTCCGGGCCGTCGTCGGCCTCCCGCCCGGTCTCGGCCCCGGTCCCCGCCCCGGCCCCCGTCCCGGTGTCGCCGTCGGTCCCGGCGCGCGAGGCCTTGGCCGCCCGTACGCTGCTCTCCAGGGCCGCCATCAGGTCGATCACCTGCGCCCCGGCCGGCTCCACCACGGCCTCCGTCGCCTCGAAGCCCTCGCCCGTCTTCGCCGCGAGCATGGACTCCACGGCCTCCCGGTAGTCGTCGTGCAGCGAGTCCATCTCCACGTCGCCGAGCGTGGCCATCAGGGCGTCGGCCAGGTCCAGTTCGGCCTCCCGCACCGATACCGAGCCCTCCGGGGCCACCCCCTCCGGCGCCCGGATCTCGTCCGGCCACAGCAGCCCGTGCATCGCGATGACGTCGTCGACCACCCGCAGCATCCCCAGGCGCTCCCGCCCCCGCAGGGCGTACTTGGCGATGGCGACCTTCCGGCTGCGCTTGAGGGCCTCGCGCAGCAGGGTGTACGGCTTGGCGGCCGTGGCCCCGTTCGCCGCGAGGTAATAGGCGGCGTCCATCTGGAGCGGATCGATCTCGTCGGCCGGTACGAACGACACGATCTCGATCGTCTTCGCGGTCGGGATCGGCAGCCGGGCCAGGTCCTCGTCCGTGATCGGGACGATCGACCCGTCCGCCTCCTCGTACCCCTTGCCGATCTCGGCGCTCTGCACCTCTTCGCCGTCCAGCTCACAGACCTTGCGGTAGCGGACGCGCCCCCCGTCGGTCACATGGATCTGACGGAAGGAGATCGAGTGGCTCTCGGTGGCGTTGACGAGCTTGATCGGGATGCTGACCAAGCCGAAGGAGATCGCCCCGTTCCAAATGGATCGCACGGTTCCTCCTGATTCGTGGCAATCTCATCGTATGACGCCGATCACGATGGTGGAGGGGCGTCGCATCGCGCTCAGCAATCTGGACAAGGTCCTCTATCCCCGGACCGGCTTCACCAAGGGCGAGGTGCTGCACTACTACGCCACCGTCGCGGGCCCCCTGCTCGCACACGTCCACGACCGCCCGGTCTCCTTCCTGCGCTATCCGGACGGACCCGAAGGGCAGCTCTTCTTCACCAAGAACCCGCCGCCCGGTACCCCCACATGGGTGAAGACCACCCGCGTCCCCCGCTCCGAGGACCAACGGGCCGAACAGGTGATGGTCTCCGACCTGGCCACCCTCATGTGGGCCGCCAACCTGGTCGTGGAGTTCCACACCCCCCAGTGGCGGGCCGACAGCCCCGCCGTCGCAGACCGGATCGTCTTCGACCTCGACCCCGGGCCGCCCGCCACGGTCGTCGAGTGCTG
This sequence comes from Streptomyces sp. NPDC088097, assembly GCF_044741845.1. Taxonomy (NCBI): domain Bacteria; kingdom Bacillati; phylum Actinomycetota; class Actinomycetes; order Kitasatosporales; family Streptomycetaceae; genus Streptomyces; species Streptomyces sp. NPDC088097. Next base: position 225,424 of record NZ_JBIUTJ010000001.1, on the reverse strand, counting down.
CGCCGCCGCCCTGTGGCTGCGCGAGCGCCTCACCGAGGACGGACTGCACGCCTACGCCAAGACCTCCGGCTCCAAGGGGCTCCACCTGGCCGTCCCCGTCGAGCCGACCCCGTCCGCGCGGGTCTCCGCGTACGCGAAGGCCCTCGCCCAGGAAGCCGAACGGGCCCTCCCGGACCTCGTGGTGCACCGGATGGCGAAGGCGCTGCGCCCCGGGAAGGTCTTCGTCGACCACAGCCAGAACGCCGCCGCCAAGACCACCGCCGCCCCCTACACCCTGCGCGCCCGGGAGCTGCCGACGGTGTCCGCGCCCGTCTCCTGGGACGAGGTCGACGGCTGCCGCAGCGCCGGCGACCTCGTGTTCCTCGCCGACGACGTCCCGCCCCGGCTGGCCCGCGCCGGCGACCTCCTGGCCCCCCTGCTCGACCCGGACCGGGCGGGGCGGATCCCGTGATCCGGGTGGCGCTCGCCGTGGCCGTACGGACCCTGCCGCGCGGGGCGGGACTGGCCTACGAGCCGAAGTTCGACGGCCACCGCCTGCTCGTACGGCGGACCTCGCGGGAGGTGGTGCTCCAGGCCCGTTCGGGGCGGATAGTGACCGGCGCCTTCCCCGATCTGGCGGCGGCGGCCCTGTGGTTGCCGGCCGGGACCGTACTGGACGGGGAAGTGGTGGTCTGGCACGCGGGCCGGACCGACTTCGCGCTGGTCCAGCGGCGGGCGGCGGCGGCCACCGCTGCCCGGGCGGCGGCCCTCGCGCGGACCCTGCCGGCCTCGTACGCGGCCTTCGACGTGCTGGAGCTGGCCGGGCTCGACGTGCGGGAGCGCGCGTACGAGCGCCGCCGGGCCCTCCTCGTGGAGCTGCTGACCCCGCTCGGGCCGCCGCTCCAGCCGGTGCCGATGACCACCGACCCCGAGGTGGCCGAGACCTGGTACGAGACCCTGCCGGCCAGCGGGATCGAGGGCCTGGTCGTGAAGCGGCTGGACCAGGCCTACCCCGCCGGGCGGCGGGCCTGGCGCAAGCTCCGGCACACCGACGTGCGGGACGCGGCGGTGGTCGGCTTCACCGGCACCCCGCGCCGCCCGACGGCCCTGGTGCTGGTGCTGCCGGGGGAGGAGGACGAGGCACCGGTGGTGTCGAGCCCGCTCGGCGCGGCCCTGCGCACGGAGCTGTCGGCGGCGCTGGCCCAGGCTCCCACCCAGGCCTCTGCCCGGGGCCCGGGCCCCGGGGCGGGCGCGGCCCCGGCCATGGCCACCGTCACGGCCATCGGGCTCGGCGAGGTGCCGTTCCATCCGCTGGACCCGCCGCTCGCCGCCGAGGTCCGCCGCAGCTCCACCCGCCACCCGCCGCCGGAGGTGCTCCGGCTGCGCACGGACCTCCTGTGAGGCCATCGGCCTACTCGTAGTGCGCATATCGGCACAAAGTGAGCGAAGCTTGGCTCATGAACACGACCCTGACCTACATCGCGGTGGACAGGACCCTGACCAACATCGCGTGGTTCTTCGTCGTCGGAATCGTCGTGGTCGGCGTCCTGCTCGGCGGATTCCTCCTGGGCAAGCGGGTCCGCAACCAAGAACCCGCCCCGCCCACCGCCGAGAGCCAACCGCACCTGCCCGACGGCGGCGCGGTGTACGAGGTCCGCGAGGAGCGGGACCCCGTGGAAATCCCCGAGGGCGGCCTGCGCCCGCACGACATGCAGGGCTACGGGAACTTCGGGTCCACCACGTCCACCCATCCCGACGAGGTCCGGGCCGAGCGGGAGTCCGGGCACAAACTGCCGGAGGGCCCCGGCCCCCACGCCCAGCCCGGTGCCCCGCCGAACGCGGGGCGCGGCAGCCACGACTGACCGCCGGCCCCGCACCCCCAACCCCCCGCGCCCGCCCCGAACCCCCCGCGCCCGACCCGCGCCCGACCCCCGCGGGCCGGGCGCGGGGCACCCGCCGGCCGGGACCTCGTGGCAGGCCGGAGACGGCCTACCGCAGCGGCCCGTCGGAGTCCCGCAGCCCGCTGCCCTCCTTGCCGCCCAGCACCCCGAGGATCTCGGCGCAGATGGCCAGCGCCGTCTCCGGCGGCGTCTTGGCGCCGAGGTCCAGGCCGATCGGCCCGTGCACCCGGGCCAGTTCGGCCTCCTGGACCCCGATCGCGGCCAACCCGTCCCGGCGCCGCGCGGTGGTCCGGCGCGAGCCCAGCGCCCCCACGTACGGGATTCCGAGCGCGAGCGCCGTCCGTAGCGTCGGCACGTCGAAGTCCGGCTCGTGACTGAGCAACACCAGGCAGGCGGCGTCGCGGTGGGCCGTCAGCACCTTCTCGGCCTCGACCGCCGTCCCCACCGTCACGGCCTCCCAGCCCAACAGCGAGGCCTGCGCGGCGATCACGTCCGCCAGCTCGCCGCTGCCGCCGATGACCACGTGCGGAGCGGACGGGTACGCCTCCACGAGCACCAGCCCGGACCCCGCGTACAGGGCGTCCCGCCCCGGCCGCCGCGTCGCCAGCAGCTCGCCGGCCCGCCGCGCGGCGTCGTCCTCGGCCGGCTCCCCGGCGCGTACGACCTCGCTCACGGCCTGGTCGGCCGCCTCGTTGAGCCGGGTCACCAGGGCCACCCCGGCACCCGAGACCAGCAGCTCCCACCACTCGGCCGGCACCCCGGCCAGCGGCTGCAGCAACACCTCGGCCTGCCCGCCGCAGGTCAGCCGGGCCTCCTCGGCCTCGGCGCGCCCCACGGACACCTCGCACACCCGGGCGTCACGCGGACCGCCCCCGATGGCCCCGACCTCGGCGACGAGTTCCGCGTCGAAGACCCCGCGGTACAGGGCCCCCACACACTCGCCCCGGGCATCCACGAGGACGGCCCCGGCGGGATCCCGCGGCCCGAACCCCTCCTCGGTCACCGGCCTCGCCAGGAACGCGACCCGCCCTTCGGCCACCCACTGCCGCGCCGTATCCGCCAGCTCACGCATCCTCGTCGCCCCATCCTGTACGCGCTTTCCCGCAAAGCGCCAGGTCAACGGCACAATGCGGCCTCATTCGCCACCCTACGCACGCTCCCCACCCCCACCCACCCCCCAAACGCACAGACCCCGCCCCACCCCCCTCGTACAGACCACCGGAAGTGTCCCGCGACCCGCCACCACCCAGAATCGAGTGAGCGGCACGACCGTGTTCCCAGGCACGTCGCCGAAGGCCGGAGAGGACGGGACCCGGACCATGGCCCTGCCCCGCACCCTCGCGTCCCTGTCGGTACGCAACTTCCGGCTCTTCGTCCTCGGTCAGCTCCTCTCCGTCACCTGCACCTGGATGATGGTCATCGCGCAGGACTGGCTGGTCCTGGACCTCTCGCGGAACTCGGGCACGGCCCTCGGCGTGGTCACGGCGATGCAGTTCACCCCCGTCCTGCTGTTCACTCTCTACGGGGGCCGGCTGGCCGACCGGCACAGCAAGCGGCGCATCCTGATCCTCGCCAACGCCGCCTCCGGCCTCCTCGCCCTGGCGTTGGGCACGTGGGTACTGGTCGGCGAGGTCCGGCTCTGGCACATCTGGCTCTTCGCACTCGCCCTCGGCACCGTCAACTCCGTCGAGGCGCCGACCCGGATCTCGTTCGTGAGCGAGATGGTGGGCTCCGAACTGCTGCCCAACGCCTCCGCGATGAGCGCCGCGTACTTCAACCTCGCGCGGGTGGTGGGCCCGGCGATCGCCGGATTCCTGATCGCCCGCCTCGACGTCGGCCCCGTCATGCTGCTCAACGCCCTCAGCTACGTGGCGACCGTGGTCGGCCTGTCCATGATCCGCCCGGCCGAGCTGCACCTCCCGGCCGCCCGCCCCACCAAGGCCCGGGTCGTGGACGGCCTGCGCTACGTACGCCGCTGCCCCGACCTGATCCTGCCGCTGGCGCTCGTCGGCGTGGCCGGGCTCATCGGCTTCAACTTCCAGCTGACGCTGCCCCTGCTGGCCAAGACCGAGTTCCACACCGACCCGGCCGCCTTCGGCCTGCTGAGCAGCGCCCTGGCGGCGGGCTCCCTGCTGGCCGCCTTCGCGACGATGGCCCGCCGCGGCCGGCCCACGGCCCTGGTCGTCACCTGCTCGGCCATCGCCTTCGGCGCCGCCGAGGCCGTCACGGGCCTGGCCCCGACCCTCCCCGTCGCCTGCCTCCTGCTCACCCTGACCGGCTTCGCGATGATGTACTTCGCCCAAGCCTCCAACCACCGCGTCCAGCTCGGCTCGGACCCCCTCTACCGGGGCCGGGTGATGTCCCTCTACACCCTGATCTTCCAGGGCACGACCCCCCTGGGCGCCCTCCTGACGGGCTGGCTCGCGGAACACCACGGCGTCCGCCCCACCCTCACCACGGCCGGCCTCCTCACCCTCACCACAGCTACCCTCACCCTCCGCCCAACCCTCCGCCGCCCTCCCCCGCCCCCGTCCCCGGACCACTCCCCGTACGCCCCCGGAGCCTGGCAAGATCGCTGACGGACAACGACGGGGAATCGGGGGGAGCGGCTGTGGGAAGCCAACTGCGCGCGGGTGAGGTGTACCGGTCCGGGAGGAACACGGATCCGGACACGGCGATCATCGACGGACACCCGAACATCCACCACGCCACGGCCTCACGAACGCTCCCCCAGATCCAACTGAGCAAGGGCATCAACCCGCTGGCCAAGGTCAAGGGCCCGGGGGAGCGGCGTCGTCCCGCCGTCCTGATCCGTTCCAGCCCCTGGAAGGCCGGCACGACGGACACCCCCTGGCACGACAGGTTCGACCTGGAGAACGGCCGCGTCGTCTACTTCGGAGACCATCGGGCCACTCACACCGTGCCGCCGGGCAGCACGCAGGGAAACGCGGTGCTGCTGGAAGTCCTGGAGGGCCACCGGGCCACGACAGCACACCTGCGAGCCCGGTCCGTACCGCTGCTGGTGTTCGCCGCGGTGCCCCGCAACAAGACCCCGAAGGGCTACGTCGAGTTCTGCGGGCTGGCCGTCATCGAACACGCCGAACAGATCGAGCAGGAGTCGGACGCCGGCCTGCCCTTCCCGAACTACCGCTACGACCTGTCCCTCCTGGACCTGGGCGCCGAGAGCGGCGAGGTCGACTGGTCGTGGATCGAAGCGCGGGGCAACACGACCCTCTCGACGGACGAGGCACTCGCACGGGCCCCTCGCGCCTGGCGCCGCTGGGTGGAACACGGATCCTCCCCGCGCCCCGCGTCCGGTGACGGGGCATCGGGCCGCATTCCGTCCGCGCGTGTGTCGGATGCGGCGGCGGCCGCGGCACTGGCGAAGCCGAGCAGCTCGGAGCCGAGCAGCTCGGAGACGCTCACGGAGACGCTCACGGAGACGGCGCTGCTCGCAGAGCTCACTCGGCTCAAGGTCCATGGCCGGAAGGCGCGCCCGACCCGGCACGAGCCGCTGGCCCTGCTGTGGGCCATGTCCCGGGCGGCCGCCGGACACCACCGACCGGCGCCCTGGCGGCAGTTCCGTGAGGAGGTCGGCGGCCTGATGAAGGCCTTCGGCCTCCCGGGCTCCGCCGTGACCCCCGAGTACCCCTTCTGGCGCCTGCGGACGAGCCCGCTGTGGAGCATCGACGGCGGTCCGCCCGAGGAGGCCGGCGACCCCACAGTCGCCACGCTGGACCGGCTCAACCCCCGCGCCGGCATCACCGAACAGGCTGCGCGGCTCCTGTCCGACCCCCTCGTCATGCTCCGTGCGGCTTCCACCCTGCACGAGGCCTACCTGCACGATGTCGACCTGCCGACCCTGCTGGAGCGGCTGGGCATGAGCGGCTACCTCACCGCGAGCGGCATCGAGGAACCCGCCGCGGCCCCGGATGGCCCCACGGTTCCCGCCCCACGCAGCGAGAACACCGTGTCCCGCATCATCCGCAACAGCGCGCTGAAGACCAGGCTGAAGAGGCTGCACGGCGACCGCTGCCAGGTGTGCGCCCTCCAACTGCCGACCGGAACCGGCACGTACAGCGAAGGGGCCCACATCCGCGGCCTCGGCCGCCCCCACAACGGCCCCGACGAAATCACCAACCTGCTCGTCCTCTGCCCCAACCACCACGTCCAGTTCGATACGTTGGCGATCTACGTCGACCCCGTCGGCACCGTCCGCACCACCGCGGACGACACCCCCCTGGGCCCACTCCGCCGGCACCTCGATCACCCCATCAGCGAAACGCACCTCCACTACCACCGCACCCTGTGCACCCAAGACACCGCTAACCCGAAGCCGTCACCCACCTGACCCGCCCCTCACCCCCGCCCCCCGACCCGCCTCCCCGGCACGCGGGTCTCGTGCGTGGGCCGCGCCCCTCGTGCGCCCTTGCGCAACCAGCAGGGGACGCGGACCGTTTTGAGGAAGTTGCTGCTCGGCGCCGTGGCGCCACCTGGGGAAGGGCGGTACGCGGTGACGGGGTCAACGCTGTGGGCACGCAAGACGTTCGGAGATCTCGCCGGACCCCTCACCGACGCCATCCCCGCATGCCTCGCCCGTGCCCACGACCGGGCACGGAACGGTCATCAGGGCGTGCACACCCAGACACTCGAAGCCTACGGACACGGACTCCACGCCGTGCAGTACGAGGAGCTGGCCACCGGCCTCGCGCCGCTGCCCGGGGCGACCGCCGTTCGGCTCCAGTCGCGCACCGTGATGATCGTCGGCGGCCACGTGATCTACCCCATCCGGTACGCCAAGCAGGACGTGCCCGTCACCGTCGCGCGCCTCAAGAAGGCCGTCGGCCTGCGCGCCGAACTCATTCGACGGCACGGGCCGGAACCCCGACAGCAAGAGTTCGACCTCGGGATCGAGGAGGAAGAGCCGGAACTCCACCGCGACCTCGGCCAGCTCCCCCCGGACGTCGGCTTGGTCCTCGTCGCCTACGCGTGCGCCATGGACCGCGGCGTCATGAGGCTCGAATGGGGATCCGCCGAGCTGCGCCGCGAGGATCGCCACCTCATCTGGCACCACCACGAACCCTTGCGCTGAGCCCGCGCCCCGACTCCGACAGTTCGCGCGCACGGGCCGCAGGGGCCGCCACACCCCTGTACGGCATGGCAGTTGGCCGGACATACGCGAAGACCCCGTCTCAGCTAACTCGCTGATGGCGGGGTCTTGGGCACTTCTTGCGAAGTGCCCCCGGCAGGATTCGAACCTGCGCACACGCCTCCGGAGGGCGTTGCTCTATCCCCTGAGCTACGGGGGCGCTGTCGCTGGTGTTGCTGCGACGGGTAGAACACTACCAGCTCTCGCCGGGTGATCAGGAACTCGTTTGAGGGGAAGAGAGGAGTGCGTCGCCCGGACGGGGTGGAAGTGGAGAAAAGCCGGACGCGGGGGGTTCGGCGGACCTACTCTCAAGTTGTGCCAGGCGCCTCGGGCCGGGTGCTTGTTGTCGACGACAACAAGGTCATCCGGCAGCTGATCAAGGTCAATCTCGAGCTGGAGGGCTTCGAGGTCGTGACCGCGAGCGATGGTGTCGAGTGTCTGGACATCGTGCATCGCTTCGCTCCCGACGCCATCACCCTCGACGTGGTCATGCCGCGGTTGGACGGGTTCGGGGCCGCCGCGCAGTTGCGGGCCGATCCGCGGACGCGGCACCTGCCCGTCGCCATCGTGAGCGCCTGTACCCAGTACGAGGTCGAGGCCGGCATCGCCGCCGGGGTGGACGCGTTCGTCGCCAAGCCCTTCGAGCCCGCCGAGCTGGTCCGCGTCGTACGGCGGCTCGTCGAGCGCAAGGACCGGCGCGAGCGGAAGGGCGCCTCCGCCGGACGCGGCGTCTGAGGAGAGCGGCCAGGGCCGTGGCGAGGATGGTCCCGGGCCGCGTGGACGGGGTCGGAGGCGGGGCCGCCGGGCGGTGCTGTTCACATGGCGAAACCCGTGGCATGCCCGGAGGGCTTCTCGCCTAGGCTGGGACCGTGATCCCCGCCGACCTCTCTCGTGCCGTCGTACGCGCCGTACGCCGTGCCGTCGAGGACGCGGAACTGACCGGTCCCGTTCCGGATCGCGTCGTCGTCGAGCGGACCCGCCCCGGGGGTGTGGGGGAGTACGCCACCCCCGTCGCCCTCCAGGTGGCCAAGGCCGCCGGACGGCTCCCCGCCGACGTCGCCCGCGTCATCGCCGAGCGGCTCGACGGCGAGCCCGGCATCGCCCGGGTGGAGATCACCGGCCCGGGGTTCCTGAACTTCACGCTCGCCCCCCGCCCCGCCGCCGACCTCGTCGACGAGGTGCTCCGGAAGGGCGCGCGGTACGGGTACGCCGACGACGCCGTCGAGGTCGAGCCGTTCTGCCGGCTCCGCCCGGCCGAGCCCCGGTTCCGGGCCGTCCACGAGGCCGTCGTACGCATCCTGCGGAGTCAGGGGAGAGGGGACGACGGCGCTCCCGCCGACGTCGCTCCCGTCGCCCGCCGGGACGGGGACGTGATCGGGGAGTACGGAGCGGACGCCGCCACCTGGGCCATGCTCGCCGTCCCCGCCCGCGAGACCCCCGCCTTCACCGCCGGCCTCCTCGTCCAGGACGAGTCCAACGAACTGTTCCGGGTGCGGTACGCCCACTCCCGCGCCCGCGCCCTGACCCGCAACGCGCACGGGCTCGGCTTCACCGCCGCCGTGAGCGAGCCCGCGACGAGCGACCCCGTCGTGAGCGACCCCGCCACAGCCGCCGGCGCCACCGCCCCCGCGAGCGACCCGTACGCCTCCGCCCTGCTGCGGCTCCTCGCCGAGTATCCCCTCGTGCTCGAAGCCGCCGCGCACCACGGCGCCCCCGAGCGCCTCCCGCGCCACCTCGTCCCCGTCGCCGACGCCCTCCTCGACTTCCAGCATCAGGTCCTGCCCCGGGGAGACGAGAAACCCTCGGCCGCCCACCGCGCCCGGCTGGCCCTTGCCGAAGCCGCCGGAACGGTGCTGGCCGGCGGCCTCGCCCTGCTCGGCATCGACGCACCCGACTTCCTCTGACCCCGAAGAGAGATTCCGATGAGCCGCTCCGCGCACCCCGCCGGACCCCGCCACGCCGACGTCATGCCCGAGGGTCACTACGCCCCGCCGGCCGCCGACCTCAACGTCCTCGACGAGAAGGTCTGGGCCCGCACCGTCACGCGTGACGAGGACGGCGTCGCGACCGTCGGCGGCATCCAAGTGACCAAGCTCGCCGAAGAGTTCGGGACCCCTGCCTACTTCCTCGACGAGGAGGACTTCCGCGAGCGCTGCCGTGCCTGGGCCGCCGCCTTCGGCAAGGACGCCGACGTCTTCTACGCCGGCAAGGCCTTCCTCTCCAAGGCCGTCGTGAAGTGGCTGCGGGAGGAAGGGCTCAACCTCGACGTCTGCTCCGGCGGTGAGCTGGCCACCGCGCTGGCAGCCGAGATGCCCGCCGAGCGGATCGCCTACCACGGCAACAACAAGTCCGAGGCCGAGATCCGTCGGGCCATCGGCGCCGGCGTCGGACGGATCGTCCTCGACTCCTTGCAGGAGATCGCCCGCGTCGCGCACATCGCCCGCGAGCTCGGCGTGCGCCAGCCCGTGCAGATCCGCGTCACCGTCGGCGTCGAGGCGCACACCCACGAGTTCATCGCGACCGCCCACGAGGACCAGAAGTTCGGCATCGCCGTCGCCGACGGCAGCGCCGCCGAAGCCGTGCGCCGGGCGCTCGGGCACGACAGCCTGGAACTGCTCGGCGTCCACTCCCACATCGGCTCCCAGATCTTCGACATGGCCGGCTTCGAGGTCTCCGCGAAGCGCGTGATCCGACTGCTGGCCGCCGTCCGCGACGAGCACGGCGTGGAACTCCCCGAGATCGACCTCGGCGGCGGCCTCGGCATCGCCTACACCTCCGCCGACGACCCGCGCGAGCCCCACGAGATCGCCAAGGCGCTCACCGAGATCGTCGCCCGCGAGTGCGAGGCCGCCGGCCTCCGGGCGCCCCGGATCTCCGTCGAGCCCGGCCGCGCCATCGTCGGCCCCACCGCCTTCACCCTCTACGAGGTCGGGACCATCAAGCCCCTCGAAGGCCTGCGGACGTACGTCTCCGTCGACGGCGGCATGTCCGACAACATCCGTACGGCCCTGTACGACGCCGAGTACTCCGTCACCCTCGTCTCCCGCGTCTCCGAGGCCGAGCCCATGCTGGTCCGCGTCGTCGGCAAGCACTGCGAGAGCGGCGACATCGTGGTGAAGGACGCCTTCCTCCCGGCCGACCTGGCACCCGGCGACCTCCTCGCCGTACCCGCCACCGGCGCGTACTGCCGCTCCATGGCGAGCAACTACAACCACGCGCTCCGCCCGCCCGTCGTCGCCGTGCGCGACGGAGCGGCCCGGGTCATCGTCCGCCGCGAGACGGAGGAAGATCTCCTGTCGCTCGACCTGGGATGACCCCCATATTTCTGACAGGGGCCATCCGGCCCTCAAAATAGGTGTCTCACTCAATGGACCGAGGATGGAAACTCCTGTCCATTGAGTGAGACTGGTTCATACCTGGCGCGCAAACCGTGCGTCGGGGAGCGAAGAAAGATCGAAAGGCGTAGGTCGAATGATGCGTACGCGTCCGCTGAAGGTGGCGCTGCTGGGCTGTGGAGTGGTCGGCTCAGAGGTGGCCCGCATCATGACGACGCACGCCGACGATCTGACGGCCAGGATCGGCGCGCCCGTCGAGCTCGCCGGCGTGGCCGTACGCCGTCCCTCCAAGGTGCGCGAGGGCATCGACCCGGCGCTGGTCACCACGGACGCCACCGCCCTCCTCAAACGCGGTGACATCGACGTCGCCATCGAGGTCATCGGCGGCATCGAGCCGGCCCGCTCCCTGATCACCACCGCGTTCGAGCACGGCATCTCCGTCGTCTCCGCGAACAAGGCGCTCCTCGCCCAGGACGGCGCCGCCCTGCACGAGGCCGCCCAGGCGGCCGGGTTGGACCTCTACTACGAGGCCGCCGTCGCCGGCGCCATCCCGCTGGTCCGCCCGATGCGCGAGTCCCTCGCGGGCGACAAGATCAACCGCGTGATGGGCATCGTCAACGGCACCACGAACTTCATCCTCGACAAGATGGACTCCACCGGCGCCGGCTACCAGGAGGCGCTCGACGAGGCCACCGCCCTCGGGTACGCCGAAGCCGACCCCACCGCCGACGTCGAGGCCTTCGACGCCGCCGCCAAGGCCGCGATCCTGGCCGGCATCGCCTTCCACACCCGCGTCCGCCTCGACGACGTGTACCGCGAGGGCATGACCGAGGTCAGCGCCGCGGACTTCGCCTCCGCCAAGCGCATGGGGTGCACCATCAAGCTCCTCGCGATCCTGGAGCGCGCCCCCGACGGCCGGTCCGTCACCGCTCGAGTGCACCCGGCCATGATTCCGCTGAGCCACCCGCTCGCCTCCGTCCGCGAGGCGTACAACGCGGTCTTCGTCGAGGCGGAGGCCGCGGGCCGGCTCATGTTCTACGGGCCCGGCGCGGGCGGTGCGCCGACCGCTTCGGCGGTCCTCGGCGACCTGGTCGCGGTGTGTCGCAACAAGCTCGCCCGGGCAACGGGGCCCGGCGAGTCCGCGTACACCCAGCTGCCGGTCAGCACCATGGGGGACGTCGTCACCCGCTACCACATCAGCCTCGACGTGGCGGACAAGCCGGGCGTCCTCGCCCAGGTGGCGACCACCTTCGCGGAGCACGGTGTTTCCATCGATACCGTTCGCCAGCAAGGACGACCGGACGGGGTCGGCAATGAGGCCTCCCTCGTCGTCGTCACCCACCGTGCGCCCGACGCCGCCCTCTCCGGGACCGTCGAGGCGCTGCGGAAGCTGGACACCGTTCGTGGTGTCGCCAGCATCATGCGTGTTGAAGGGGAGTAAGGGCCCATGAGCAGCAATCGCACCCACCAGTGGCGCGGCATCATCGAGGAGTACCGGGACCGCCTGCCGGTGACGGCCAAGACTCCCGTGGTCACGCTCCGTGAGGGCGGTACTCCCCTCGTTCCGGCGCAGGTGCTCTCCGAGCGCACCGGCTGCGAGGTGCACCTCAAGGTTGAGGGAGCGAACCCCACGGGGTCCTTCAAGGACCGCGGGATGACCATGGCCATCACCAAGGCCAAGGAGGACGGCGCCCAGGCCGTCATCTGCGCCTCGACCGGCAACACCTCCGCCTCCGCCGCCGCCTACGCGGTGCGCGCCGGCATGGTGTCCGCCGTCCTCGTGCCCCGCGGCAAGATCGCGCTCGGCAAGATGGGCCAGGCCCTCGTGCACGGCGCGAAGATCCTCCAGGTCGACGGCAACTTCGACGACTGCCTGGCCCTGGCCCGCGCGCTGTCCGACAACTACCCGGTGGCGCTGGTCAATTCCGTCAATCCGGTGCGCATCGAGGGTCAGAAGACGGCCGCGTTCGAGATCGTGGACGCGCTCGGCGACGCCCCCGACATCCACGTGCTGCCCGTCGGCAACGCGGGCAACATCACCGCGTACTGGAAGGGCTTCAAGGAGTACAAGGCCGACGGCCTGGCCTCCCTTACGCCCCGTGTGTGGGGTTTCCAGGCCTCGGGCTCAGCGCCGATCGTGCGCGGAGAGATCGTCAAGGAGCCGCACACCATCGCCACGGCGATCCGCATCGGCAACCCGGCCTCCTGGGACTACGCACTCCAGGCGCGGGACGAGTCGGGCGGCTTCATCGACGAGGTGACGGACCGCCAGATCCTGTCGGCCTACCGCCTGTTGGCCTCCCAGGAGGGTGTCTTCGTCGAGCCCGCCTCCGCCGCTTCCGTGGCCGGTCTGCTCAAGGCGGCCGAGGCCGGACTGGTGGACCCGGGCCAGCGGATCGTGTGCACCGTCACCGGCAACGGCCTCAAGGACCCCGACTGGGCGGTCGCCGGCGCTCCGCAGCCGGTCACCATTCCGGTGGACGCCGAGGCCGCCGCCATCCGGCTCGGCCTGGTCTGACCCGATCCCGCCGGGCCCCGGCCCGGCGGACGGGTCCCCCGCGTGGCCGGATTCCGCAAGTCCCGAGGGCTTCCGGAATCCGGCAACTCGCCCCGTACGGCACCAAAAGCCAACGAGAGAACAGCCGAAGACCGCGACACGCATCGTGCGCCTCCTGTGCGCCCTATGTCGCGGGGGAACCTTCCTTCGATACGCTGTACTTACATCCGCCACCGCGCACCCGTCCGCGGTGCTGCCCCGAGGGCCTTCGGATGTCGTACGTCCTCCAGTACATTCGCAGCGAAGATCCGCAGTTCCACCCGATCTCGCACAGTCACAAGGAGTGTCATCGCCCGATGGCAGGTCCAGCGTTCCGCGCCGCCGCCGTACGAGTGCGCGTCCCCGCCAGCAGTGCCAACCTCGGCCCCGGCTTCGACGCCCTCGGCCTGGCCCTGGGTCTCTACGACGACGTCGTCGTCCGGGTCGCCGACTCCGGTCTGAACATCGACATCGCGGGCGAGGGCGCCGACACCCTCCCGCGGGACGAGAGCCACCTCCTCGTACGCTCCATGCGCACCGCCTTCGACCTGCTGGGCGGCCAACCGCGCGGCCTTGAGGTCGTCTGCGCCAACCGCATCCCGCACGGCCGCGGCCTCGGCTCCTCGTCCGCCGCCATCTGCGCCGGCATCGTCGCCGCCCGCGCCGTGACCATAGGCGGCGAGACCAGGCTCGACGATGCGGCGCTGCTGGAGCTCGCCACCGAGATCGAGGGCCACCCCGACAACGTCGCCGCCTGTCTGCTCGGCGGTTTCACCCTGGCCTGGATGGACGGGGGCAGTGCCAAGGCGATCCGTATGGACCCCGCCGATTCCATCGTTCCGGTGGTCTTCGTGCCTTCCAAGGCGGTCCTGACCGAGACCGCGCGCGGTCTGTTGCCGCGCACCGTCCCGCACGTGGACGCCGCCGTGAACGCGGGCCGGGCGGGCCTGCTCGTGGAAGCCATGACCAGGCGTCCCGAGTTCCTGCTGCCCGCCACCGAGGACCGGCTGCACCAGGACTACCGCTCCCCGGCGATGCCCGAGAGCGTGGCACTGGTGGGCCGACTGCGGGCGGACGGCATCCCCGCGGTCATCTCCGGCGCGGGCCCCACGGTCCTCGCGCTGGTCGACAACGACGCGGCCGACAAGGTCGCGCGGCTCGCGGGCGAGGGGTGGGCGGCCAACCGGCTGGCACTCGACGCCGCGGGTGCGAGCGTACTTCCGCTGGGCACCCAGGGCGGGCAGTCCGTGTCCTAGCGACACGGCCCGCGGGGGGCGGGCGGCCGGGCAGGCCACCCACCCCCGGCGGGGCTACAGCCGGTGATTGAGAGGGGGAATGTCTGTTGGATCCGGTAGTGTTAATCTCAAGTGCGCATCCGAAGCCGCCATGGCTCGGTGCTCAGTGTCCCCATTTGGGACCACCTTTCTTCCGGGAGCCTCCCCGACTGCTTTGATCGCTGCCAGCAGTTTCGGGCACGCTTCGGAATCGGCGTGACATTCCCACGCTTCCAGCTCGGGGGCTTCGCGCCGGAAACACCCACGCACGTTTCTCTCCGCCGTACATCTATCGGCGGGCCACCGCTCCGGCACGGTCCACACACTTGGGACCGTCGTCGGACAGCACAACCGGTCGCCGAGCCAGACAGGCCGACGTCCGCTCCAGGGAAGGACCCTTCGTGAGCGACACCACCGATCTGATGGGCGCTGCCGACACCAACGTCGACACCAGTGCTCCCGCCGCGGGCGCCGCGCCCAAGCGTCGCCGCTCCGGCACCGGCCTTGACGGCATGGTCCTCGCCGAGCTGCAGCAGGTCGCGTCGGGCCTCGGAATCAGGGGCACCGCGCGGATGCGCAAGAGCCAGCTGATCGAGGTCATCAAGGAGGCGCAGGGCGGCAGCGCCCCCAAGGCCGCCGCCGCGGCCCCGACCGCCGACGCCGCCGAGGCCAAGCCGAAGCGCCGCGCCACCAGCAAGGCCCGCACGGGCGAGACCGCCGAGGCGGCCCCCGCCGAGAAGGCCGTCGAGAAGCCCGCCGCGCAGGCCCAGATCGAGATCCCGGGCCAGCCGGCAGGAGGCCCGTCCCGCGCGAGCGACGCCGAGCGCGGGGCAGAGGACGCCCCGGTCGGCGAGCGCCGCCGGCGCCGCGCCACCGCCCCCTCCGGCAGCCCGGAGTCCTCGGCCCCCGCCGCTGTGCAGGTCGAGCAGAAGACCGAGACCGCCCCCGCCGCGCAGACCGAGGCCAAGGCCGAGGCCGCGACCGCCGTCTCCGGCCAGGGCCAGGAGGCCGGCGAGGGCCGGACCCGCCGCGACCGCCGTGACCGCGGCAACGACCGCGGCGACCGTGCCGAGCGGGGCGAGCGTCAGGGCCGCCGCGAGCGCGGTGCCAAGACCGACGAGCAGGGCCAGGCCGGCCAGGCTCCGGCCGCCCAGGGCGGTCAGAGCCAGGGTCAGGGCCAGGGTCAGGGTGGTCAGGGTGGCGGCCGTCAGGACCGCGCCGACCGCCAGGACCGCGGCGACCGTCAGGACCGTCAGCAGCAGGGCGGCCGCGGCCAGGGCCAGGGCCAGCAGAGCCAGCAGGGTCGTCCGGAGCGTCAGGACCGTCAGGACAACGGCCCGCAGGACGAGTTCGACGAGGACGGCCGTCGCGGCCGGCGCGGCCGCTACCGCGACCGTCGTGGCCGTCGCGGTCGCGACGAGTTCGCGCCGAGCGAGCCGCAGGTCGCCGACGACGACGTGCTGATCCCCGTCGCGGGCATCCTCGACATCCTCGACAACTACGCGTTCATCCGGACCTCCGGCTACCTGCCGGGCCCGAACGACGTGTACGTCTCCCTCGCCCAGGTCCGCAAGGCGGGCCTGCGCAAGGGCGACCACACCACCGGTGCGGTCCGTCAGCCCAAGGACGGCGAGCGCCGCGAGAAGTTCAACGCGCTCGTGCGTCTGGACACGGTCAACGGCATGGCGCCCGAATCCGGCCGCGGCCGACCGGAGTTCCAGAAGCTGACCCCGTTGTACCCGCAGGACCGGCTCCGTCTGGAGACCGACCCGGGCGTGCTGACCACCCGCATCATCGACCTCGTGTCGCCGATCGGCAAGGGTCAGCGAGGCCTGATCGTGGCCCCGCCGAAGACCGGCAAGACCATGATCATGCAGGCGATCGCCAACGCGATCACCATCAACAACCCCGAGTGCCACCTGATGGTCGTCCTGGTCGACGAGCGTCCGGAAGAGGTCACCGACATGCAGCGGTCGGTGAAGGGCGAGGTCATCTCCTCGACCTTCGACCGCCCGGCCGAGGACCACACCACCGTCGCCGAGCTGGCCATCGAGCGCGCCAAGCGTCTCGTCGAGCTGGGTCACGACGTGGTCGTCCTGCTGGACTCCATCACCCGTCTGGGCCGCGCGTACAACCTCGCCGCCCCCGCCTCCGGCCGCATCCTGTCCGGTGGTGTCGACTCGACCGCGCTCTACCCGCCGAAGCGCTTCTTCGGTGCCGCGCGCAACATCGAGGACGGCGGCTCGCTGACCATCCTGGCCACCGCGCTGGTCGACACCGGCTCGCGCATGGACGAGGTGATCTTCGAGGAGTTCAAGGGCACCGGCAACATGGAGCTCAAGCTCGACCGCAAGCTCGCCGACAAGCGCATCTTCCCGGCCGTCGACGTCGACCCGTCGGGCACCCGCAAGGAGGAGATCCTCCTCAACGCGGAGGAGCTCGCCATCGTCTGGAAGCTGCGCCGGGTGCTGCACGCGCTCGACTCGCAGCAGGCCATCGAGCTGCTCCTCGACAAGATGAAGCAGACGAAGTCGAACGCCGAGTTCCTGATGCAGATCGCCAAGACGACCCCCGGCGGCAAGAACGACGACTGACCGTCGCCGTGGCGCCCCCGGGCGCCGCATCGAGGAGCGCCCCCACCGCGACAGCGGTGGGGGCGCTCCTCGTTTCCCGGAGGCAGGATCCCGGCTGCAGGACCCCGCCGCCGGCGTCCCGTAGTGCTCCCCGGCCGTTCCGCCTCGGTCCTTCGGCCGACTTTCGTGCGACCTTCACCACAGATCAGGGCCCGAAAGCGGTGCGGAGAGCCCTGCGGCGAGGGCCGGAAACGCCTGGTGGGGGCGGGGTCGCGGGGTGTGCGCCCCGCTCCGGGCGGTCTGCGTGAACCGCGCGGGACGCATCCGGGGGGCCCGGACCTCGGGAACCGTGGAATATGTTCGTCCGTCTGAGTGAGAGGGAAACGGGAAACCGCACGTCTGACACGCGAACCGCCACCAGGGGGCTGAGGAGAGCATGAGCGACGACAGCAGGGGCCGCGGCCGTCGGGCCGCCACCCGGCGCCGACGTAGAGCCCGACCGCGCCGCAAGGGCCTCACCGTCGCCGCGTGGACCGCCGCGGGCGTGGTCCTCCTAGGAGGCGGCGGTCTCGGCGCCTTCTACTTCAAGCTCAACGGCAACCTCAAGACCGTCGACATCGACCAGGCCCTCGGCAAGGACCGCCCGGCCAACGTCGACAACGGCTCCATGGACATCCTCGTCCTCGGCTCCGACTCCCGGGACGGCGCCAACGGCGCCTACGGCCAGGACGACGGCGGCTCGGCCCGCTCGGACACCGCGATGATCGTCCACCTCTACGAGGGCCACAAGCGGGCGAGCGTCGTATCGATACCCCGCGACACCATGCTCCCGCGCCCGGCCTGCGCCACGGACAACGGCAAGACCGATGCCGGCAGCACGAAGGCCCAGTTCAACGAGGCCTTCACCACCGGCGGAGCCGTCTGCGCGGTCAAGACCGTCGAGAAGATGTCCGGGATCCGCATGGACCACTACCTCGAAGTCGACTTCACCGGCTTCAAGAAGATCATCGACAACCTCGGTGGGGTCCAGCTCACGACGACCAAGGCCATCAAGGACGACTACAGCCACCTCGACCTCGCCCCCGGCGACCACAAGCTCAACGGGGAACAGGCCCTGGGCCTCGTCCGCACCCGCAAGAGCGTCGGGGACGGCAGCGACCTGGGCCGAATACAGCTCCAGCAGGCCTTCATCAAGGCACTGATCAAGCAGGTCAAGGGCGTCGGGCTGTTCGACAACCCGAAGAAGCTGTACAACCTCGCCGACTCCGCCACCAAGGCCCTCACCACCGACAAGGCCCTCGGTGACGTGAAGTCCCTCATGGGCTTCGCCCAGGGGCTGGAGGGCATCACCGCCGAGAACATGCAGATGATCACGCTGCCCGTCGCCGGCGACCCCCGGGACGCCAACCGCGTCGTACCGCTCACCAAGGAGTCCGCGATGGTCTGGGAGGCGCTCCGCGCCGACCAGTCGATTCCGGCGCAGGCCACCGAGAATTCCGCAGGGGACAAGGGCAACGCGGGCGGGATCGTCCGCTAAGGGCTGTCCCGAAATCCCTGGTGGGCGCGCGGCGGAATAGATGTCGACGGGTCCCTGTTGAGGGAGGCGTCCTGAGAATTTTGACAGGCGGCCCGGTCCTGGCAGACTGGTCTGTCGGCCCCGGTTCACGCAGTGCGCAATTCGGCTCCTGCGACCCGGCGCCCTCCCGAATCTAGGAGACACCTTGAAGCGCGACACTCACCCCCAGTACGTCGAGACCCAGGTCAGCTGCACCTGTGGCGCGTCGTTCACCACCCGTAGCACCCTGACCGACGGCACCATCCGTGCCGAGGTCTGCTCCGAGTGCCACCCGTTCTACACGGGCAAGCAGAAGATCCTCGACACCGGTGGCCGCGTGGCCCGCTTCGAGGCCCGCTTCGGCAAGGGTGCGGCCACGAAGTAGCGCGACCCAGGCGCCGGTCAGCGGTCGCCCCCTGATGACACGGGGGCGGCCCGACCGGCGCCTTTGTCGTCGTGTCGCCACCCAGCCCTTTTTGACTTTCACCACAGGAGCACCCGATGTTCGAGGCGGTCGAGGAACTGATCGGCGAGCACGCCGATCTTGAGAAGAAGCTCGCCGACCCTTCGGTCCACTCCGATCAGGCCAACGCGCGCAAGCTGAACAAGCGCTACGCGGAGCTGACCCCGATCGTCGCGACCTTCCGTGCCTGGAAGCAGTCGGCCGAGGACATCGAGACGGCCAAGGAGCTGGCGGCCGACGACCCGGACTTCTTCGCCGAGGTCAAGGAAATGAGCGCCCAGCGCGACGAGCTCACCGAGAAGCTCCGCCTGCTGCTCGTTCCGCGCGACCCCAGCGACGACAAGGACGTGCTCCTTGAGGTCAAGGCCGGCGCCGGCGGCGACGAGTCCGCCCTCTTCGCCGGCGACCTGCTGCGCATGTACCTGCGCTACGCCGAGCGCGTGGGCTGGAAGACCGAGATCATCGACGCCACCGAGTCCGAGCTCGGCGGCTACAAGGACGTCCAGGTCTCCGTCCGCACCAAGGGCGGCAACGGCGCCACCGAGCCCGGTCAGGGCGTGTGGGCCCGCCTGAAGTACGAGGGCGGCGTGCACCGCGTCCAGCGCGTTCCGGCCACCGAGTCCCAGGGCCGCATCCACACCTCCGCCGCCGGCGTGCTCGTCACCCCGGAAGCCGAGGAGGTGGAGGTCGAGGTCAACATGAACGACCTCCGCATCGACGTGTACCGCTCCTCGGGCCCCGGCGGCCAGTCTGTCAACACCACCGACTCGGCCGTGCGCATCACGCACCTCCCGACCGGTGTGGTCGCCTCCTGCCAGAACGAGAAGAGCCAGCTCCAGAACAAGGAGCAGGCCATGCGCATCCTGCGTTCGCGCCTGCTGGCCGCCGCGCAGGAAGCCGCCGAGCAGGAGGCCTCCGACGTGCGCCGCAGCCAGGTGCGCAGCGTGGACCGGTCGGAGAAGATCCGTACGTACAACTACCCGGAAAACCGGATCTCGGACCACCGGACCGGTTTCAAGGCGTACAACTTGGACCAGGTGCTCGACGGCGACCTCGACCCGGTCATCCAGGCCTGCGTCGACACGGACTCCGCCGCGAAGCTCGCGGCCGCGCACTGATCCGCGTCTGAAGCCCTGCCCGATCCCCGCACCACCCCCCGTACGACAGCAGCCCGGAGGACCAGCGTGAACTTGCTGCTTGCCGAGGTGGCCCAGGCCACCCAGCGGCTGGCCGCCGCCGGCGTGCCCTCTCCGCGTTTCGACGCGGAAGAGCTCGCGGCCTTCGTGCACGGCGTCAAGCGGGGGGAACTGCACCACGTCAAGGACGCGGACTTCGACGCCCGCTACTGGGAGGCCGTCGCACGCCGCGAGGCGCGCGAGCCGCTCCAGCACATCACCGGCCGCGCCTTCTTCCGCTACCTGGAACTCCAGGTCGGGCCCGGAGTGTTCGTGCCCCGGCCCGAGACCGAGTCGGTCGTGGACTGGGCCATACAGGCGGTCCGGGCGATGGACGTGGTCGAGCCGCTGATCGTGGACCTGTGCACCGGCTCGGGCGCCATCGCGCTCGCCATGGCGCAGGAGGTGCCGCGCTCGCGCGTGCACGCCGTGGAGCTGTCCGAGGACGCCCTGCGGTGGACCCGCAAGAACGCCGAGGGCTCCCGGGTCACCGTCCACCAGGGCGACGCGCTCAGCGCGCTGCCGGAGCTGGACGGACAGGTCGACCTGGTCATCTCCAACCCGCCGTACATCCCGCTCACGGAGTGGGAGTACGTGGCGCCCGAGGCCCGCGACCACGACCCCGAGATGGCGCTGTTCTCCGGCGAGGACGGCCTCGACACCATCCGCGGGATCGAGCGCACCGCGCACCGGCTGCTGCGGCCCGGCGGCATCGTCGTCATCGAGCACGCCGACACCCAGGGCGGCCAGGTCCCGTGGATCTTCGCCGACGAGCGCGGCTGGGCCGACTCCGCAGACCATCCCGACCTCAACAACCGTCCGCGCTTCGCGACCGCCCGCAAGGCCCTGCCGTGACCCGGGCGACCCAGAACACTGCCAGCACCCCGCTGCACGAGGAGGCCCGCTGATGGCCCGGCGATACGACTGCAACGACGCGACGGACCGCAAGACCGGTCTGCGCGAAGCCGCATCCGCCGTGCGCCGCGGCGAGCTCGTCGTGCTGCCCACCGACACCCTGTACGGGATCGGCGCGGACGCCTTCAGCTCCGAGGCCGTCGGTGACCTGCTCGCCGCCAAGGGGCGGGGCCGCAACATGCCCACCCCCGTGCTCATCGGCTCCCCGAACACCCTCCACGGCCTGGTCACGGACTTCTCGGAGCAGGCGTGGGAGCTCGTCGACGCCTTCTGGCCGGGCGGTCTGACCCTCGTCGCCAAGCACCAGCCCTCGCTGGCCTGGGACCTGGGCGAGACCCGCGGGACCGTGGCCGTGCGCATGCCCCTGCACCCCGTCGCGATCGAGCTGCTGACCGAGGTCGGCCCGATGGCCGTCTCCTCGGCGAACCTGACCGGGCACCCGGCGCCCGAGGACTGCGAAGCGGCGCGCGCCATGCTGGGCGACTCCGTGTCCGTGTACCTGGACGGCGGCCCGACGCCGAGCACGCTGCCGTCCTCGATCGTCGACGTCACCGGGAAGGTCCCCGTCCTGCTGCGCGCGGGGGCGCTGACCGCCGAGCAGCTGCGTGAGGTCGTACCCGACCTCGAGGTGGCTCCGTGAGCCCTGAGGGGCGTGGCATAGCAAGCGGGTACCTCTCGGCGGAGGCCGGCGGCGAGGCCTTCCGCATACTCCACGTCAGCACCGGCAACGTCTGCCGCTCGCCCATCACCGAGCGGCTGACCCGGCACGCCCTGGCCCACCGGCTGGGCGGCCTCGTCAGCGGGGACCTCATCGTCGAGAGCGCCGGCACCTGGGGTCACGAAGGCGCCCCGATGGAGGCCAACGCGGCGGCCGTGCTGGCCGACTTCGGCGCGGACGCCTCCGGCTTCACGGGCCGGGAGCTGCTCGACGAGCACGTCATCCGGGCCGACCTGGTGCTGACCGCCACGCGGGACCACCGGGCGCAGGTCATCTCCATGGGCCACTCGGCGGGGCTGCGGACCTTCACGCTCAAGGAGTTCACCCGCCTGGTGCGGGCCATAGACCCGGCCACGCTGCCGCCGCTGGACGACGGCATGGCCGAGCGCGCGCGGGCCCTCGTACGGGCCGCCGCGGCCCTGCGCGGCTGGCTGTTGGCGCCCACCGCCGACGCGGACGAGGTGTACGACCCGTACGGGGCGCCGATCACCTTCTTCCGCTCCATCGGCGACGAGATCAACCAGGCACTTGACCCCGTGGTCACGGCCCTGACGGGCGTCACGGCCCGACGCTGACCCTCCGGCGGCCGGAGGCCGGCGCTGTGCGCCGAAGCCCGGGAGGCCCCGGGGGCCGAGCGGTGCGAGGGGCGCTGTGGAGGAGGGGCTCAACCAGGCACTTGACCCCGTGGTCACGGCTCTGACGGGCGTCACGGCCCGACGCTGACCCTCCGGCGGCCGGACGCCGAGCGCGCAGGGGCGCGTCCCCGGGGGTGGGCGCCGGGCGCGGGGGGAGGAGCGGGCCTACAGTGGGCTTACCCCGGTAGACCGGTCGCTCCCTGGAGTCGAGCCATGAGCGTCATCACCCCGCCCACGGACCTGCTGCGACAGCAGGATCCGCAGATGGCAGACGTACTCGCGGGGGAGGCCCAGCGACAGGCGCAGTCCCTCCAGCTGAGCGCCGCCGAGAACTTCACCTCGCCCGCCGTCCTCGCGGCCCTCGGATCCGCCCTCGCCAACAAGTACGCCGAGGGCTACCCCGGAGCCCGCCACCACGGCGGCTGCGAGTACGCCGACCTGGCCGAGCGGACGGCCGTGGAGCGGGCCACGGCCCTGTTCGGCGTCGAGCACGCCAACGTGCAGCCGCACTCCGGATCCTCCGCCGTCCTCTCCGCGTACGCGGCCCTGCTGCGCCCCGGCGACACCGTCCTGGCGATGGGGCTCCCGTACGGCGGGCACCTCACCCACGGGTCGCCCGCGAACTTCTCGGGCCGCTGGTTCGACTTCGTCGGCTACGGGGTCGACGCGGAGACCGGGCTGATCGACTACGGGCAGGTCCAGGAGCTGGCCCGCGCGCACCGGCCCAGGGCCATCGTGTGCGGTTCGATCTCCTACCCCCGCCACCCCGAGTACTCGGTGTTCCGCGAGATCGCCGACGAGGTCGGCGCCTACCTCATCGCCGACGCCGCGCACCCGATCGGCCTGGTCGCCGGCGGGGCCGCGCCCAGTCCCGTCCCGTACGCCGACCTGGTCTGCGCGACCACGCACAAGGTGCTGCGCGGCCCGCGCGGCGGGATGGTCCTGTGCGGTGCGGAGTTCGCCGAGCGCGTGGACCGCGCGGTGTTCCCCTTCACCCAGGGCGGCGCCCAGATGCACACCATCGCCGCGAAGGCGGTGGCCTTCGGGGAGGCGGCCGGACCGGCCTTCACCCGGTACGCGCACCAGGTCGTGGCCAACGCACGCGCCCTGGCCGCGGCCCTCGCCGACCGGGGCTTCACCCTGACCACCGGCGGCACCGACACCCACCTCATCACCGCCGACCCGGCCCCCCTCGGCGTCGACGGGCCGACCGCGCGCGGCCGGCTGGCCGCCTCGGGGATCGTCCTGGACACCTGCGCCCTGCCGTACGGGGACCAGCGGGGGATCCGCCTGGGCACGGCGGCGGTGACCACCCAGGGGATGGGAGTGGCGGAGATGGAACGGATCGCGGACATGTTCACCGTCGCGCTGCGTGGAGGAGCGGCCACGGGAACGCGTGCGAAGGTCGCCGAACTGACCGGCGAATATCCCCCGTACGGGCTCTAAACGGGCAACTGTTCCCGTGCGTGGCCCGTGCCGCAACCGGAGGGGGTCCTCCCGGCGTCCTCGTCTGCGGTGACATCGGGGCTAATGTGTGGGGCTGAGATGGCCGGCGATACATCTGGGGCAGCCCGTGCGTGAATATCTGCTGACGCTTTGTGTCACGGTCGCGGTGACCTACCTGCTGACCGGACCCGTGCGGAAGTTCGCGATCGCGGCCGGGGCGATGCCGGAGATCCGCGCCCGCGACGTGCACCGCGAGCCCACTCCGCGGCTCGGCGGCATCGCCATGTTCGGCGGTCTGTGCGCGGGGCTGCTGGTCGCCGACCACCTGCGCAACCTCAACGGCGTCTTCGAGCAGTCGAACGAACCCCGTGCCCTGTTGTCGGGGGCGGCGCTGATCTGGCTGGTCGGGGTGCTGGACGACAAGTTCGAGATCGACGCGCTGATCAAGCTGGGCGCGCAGATGATCGCCGCGGGCGTGATGGTCATGCAGGGCCTCACCATCCTGTGGATCCCGGTCCCCGGCGTCGGCACGGTCCCGCTCACCCAGTGGCAGGGCAACCTGCTGACGGTGGCGCTGGTCGTGATCACCATCAACGCGGTGAACTTCGTCGACGGCCTCGACGGCCTGGCGGCCGGCACGGTCTGCATCGCCACCTGCGCGCTCTTCCTCTACGGCTACCGCATCTGGTTCGGCTACGGCATCGAGGCCGCGGCGCCCGCGACCCTCTTCGCCGCGATCCTGATGGGCATGTGCCTGGGCTTCCTGCCGCACAACATGCACCCGGCCAGGATCTTCATGGGCGATTCCGGCTCCATGCTCATCGGCCTGGTCCTGGCCGCGTCGGCGATCTCCATCACCGGGCAGGTGGATCCGGACGCGCTGGCCCTCTTCGCGGGCGGTGAGCGCAACGCGACGCACGCGATGCTTCCGGTCTTCATTCCGCTGCTGCTCCCGCTGACCATCATCGCCATTCCGGTCGCGGACCTGGTCCTGGCCATCGTGCGGCGCACCTGGAATGGCCAGTCCCCGTTCGCGGCGGACCGCGGCCACCTCCACCACCGTCTTCTCGAACTCGGACATTCACACAGCCGCGCGGTTCTCATCATGTATTTCTGGTCGGGACTGATCGCATTCGGCACCGTGGCCTATTCGGTGAATTCCGCCTCCATGTGGATCGTTCTCGCCATCGCGGCACTGAGCGCGCTGGGCCTCGCGCTGCTCCTGCTGCCGCGGTTCACCCCGCGGGCACCGCGTTGGGCGCAGGGGCTGGTTCCGCCCCGCTACCGTCACGCGGAGCGAGCGGCGGAGGCCGCGGCCGAGGCCGCGGTGCGCGAGGACGAGGGCGCGGAGCCGGCCCGGCCGATCGCGGCCGGGGTGTCCGGCGTCAACGGGGCGACCGCCATTGGCCCCCGTTCTCGGCTCCCCGACCGGCGTAAGGCCGGCTCGGCCCGCTGACGTTCCGGTCGCATGTCGGACATGAACCGCCTTTACCAGACAAGCCACTTGCTCGTCGCGCACACACGCGCAGGGTCACTCTCATGTGTGACAGTGAGCACACCGGACAGGTAAAGCTCTCATCAAATAGTTTGTGATACCGTTCACTAAACCCGGCGACAGAGCCGAAGGACCGTAGTGCGACGGTCCATTGGCCCGAGGCTCTCACTCGGACCGGGCTTACGCTCGTCCCGTACGAGTCCCTTGCCCCCCACCACCACGCGGAGCAAACCGCCATGCGGTCAGATGACGTCCGATCCCTCCTGCAAACCGTCGTACCCACCGCTGCCGTCGGCGTAATCGCCGCCGTGATCAGTGCGTTGGTCGTCGGCGGCAAGGGCGCGATCGGGGCTGTTGTCGCGACGCTGGTCGTGATTCTCTTCATGGGCATCGGATTCGTCGTTCTGCAGCGCACGGCGAAATCATTGCCGCACCTGTTCCAGGCCATGGGTCTCCTGCTGTACACGACCCAGATCCTGCTGCTCTTCGTCTTTGTCGCCGTGTTCAAGAACACGACGTTGTTCAACCCCCGGGCATTCGCCATCACGCTCGTCGTCACCACCCTGGTGTGGATCGGCGCGCAGGCGCGTGCTCATATGAAGGCCAAGATCCTCTACGTCGAGCCCGACTCGACAAAGACCGAAAAGCCCGAAAATCCGGGGTCGAAGTCGTGAGGGGTAGGGCCGGGATAAATGCGCGTTCGAGATGCTGCTATCGTCCGGTTCCAACTGTGGCGCTGCGGGCGCGGGCATCTGAGCTGACGCCTGTTCCATCGCGAGGCTCGATGCCTGACCGCCACCCCCACACCCGTTACACCAGTCCAGTGCCGAACAGCGGCTGTCCGCCGCGCCGACACAACGAGGTTGCCGTACCTATGCGCCACGCTGAAGGAGCCCGCGGTGAGTGCTGACCCGACGACGGTGCTCGCCTTCGAGACCGATTGCCACATTTTCGACGGTTGTGGCTTCCCGGCTCCCGGCCTGCACTCGTTCCTGTTCGAGCCGATCTTCGGAGACGGGGACAGCAGCGCCTACTTCAACAAGACGATGCTGCTGGCCCTGCTCGGCACGGTCGTCATCGTCGGCTTCTTCTGGGCCGCCTTCCGCAAGCCGAAGGTCGTCCCGGGCAAGCTCCAGATGGTCGCCGAGGCCGGCTACGACTTCGTGCGCCGCGGCATCGTGTACGAGACGCTGGGCAAGAAGGAGGGCGAGAAGTACGTCCCCCTGATGGTCTCGCTGTTCTTCTTCGTCTGGATGTTGAACCTCTGGTCGATCATCCCGCTGGCCCAGTTCCCGGTGACGTCGATCATCTCGTACCCCGCGGCCCTGGCCGCGATCGTGTACGTGACCTGGATGAGCGTGACCTTCAAGCGTCACGGCTTCGTGGGCGGCTTCAAGAACCTGACGGGCTACGACAAGTCGCTCGGTCCGGTCCTGCCGCTGGTCATGGTCATCGAGTTCTTCTCGAACGTCCTGGTCCGCCCCTTCACCCACGCGGTCCGACTGTTCGCGAACATGTTCGCCGGTCACACCCTGCTGCTGCTCTTCACGATCGCCAGCTGGTACCTGCTGAACGGCATCGGGATCGCCTACGCCGGTGTCTCGTTCGTGATGGTCATCGTGATGACCGCCTTCGAGCTCTTCATCCAGGCTGTCCAGGCGTACGTCTTCGTCCTCCTGGCCTGCAGCTTCCTCCAGGGCGCGCTCGCCGAGCACCACTGAGCCAGGCCCGCCCCGCCCAGCACCACCCGTATTCGTCCGGTGGCCAACCCCCACCGGTCCGTGAAAGAGAAGGAAGAACTGGCATGTCCCAGACCCTTGCCGCCGTCACCGGCTCCCTCAGCTCCGTTGGTTACGGTCTCGCGGCCATCGGCCCCGGCGTCGGCGTCGGCATCATCTTCGGTAACGGCACCCAGGCTCTCGCCCGTCAGCCCGAGGCTGCCGGTCTGATCCGCGCCAACCAGATCCTCGGCTTCGCCTTCTGTGAGGCACTCGCCCTCATCGGTCTGGTCATGCCGTTCGTCTACAGCTGACGAACCGCTACCACTAGTCCGATTCGACGAAAGGCACTGATGTGAACCTCCTGGTTCTCGCGGCTGAGGAAGCAGAAAACCCCCTCGTCCCGCCGATCCCCGAGCTCGTCATCGGTCTGATCGCCTTCGTCATCGTCTTCGGTTTCCTCGCGAAGAAGCTCCTCCCGAACATCAACAAGGTTCTGGACGAGCGCCGCGAGGCCATCGAGGGCGGTATCGAGAAGGCGGAAGCTGCTCAGACCGAGGCCCAGAGCGTGCTGGAGCAGTACAAGGCCCAGCTCGCCGAAGCCCGGCACGAGGCCGCGCGCCTGCGCCAAGACGCGCTGGAGCAGGGCACTGCGCTCAAGGAAGAACTGCGCGCAGAGGGCCAGCGGCAGCGTGAGGAGATCATCGCTGCCGGCCACACCCAGATCGAGGCCGACCGCAAGGCCGCCTCTCAGGCGCTGCGCCAGGACGTGGGCAAGCTCGCCACCGACCTGGCCGGAAAGCTCGTCGGCGAGTCCCTTGAGGACCACGCCCGACAGAGCCGCACCATCGACCGTTTCCTCAGCGAGCTTGAGGAGAAGGCCGAGGCCGCCCGATGAACGGAGCGAGCCGCGAGGCACTGGCCTCCGCGCGCGAGCGTCTCGACGCGCTGACGGACAACACGTCCGTCGACGCGGCGAAGCTTGCCGGTGAGCTGGCTGCCGTCACCGCGCTGCTCGACCGTGAGGTCTCGCTGCGTCGGGTCATCACGGACCCGGCGCAGTCCGGCGAGGCCAAGGCCGAGCTGGTCGGCCGTCTGCTGTCCGGCCAGGTGGGCGGGGAAACCCTCGACCTGGTGTCCGGCATGGCGCGGTCGCGCTGGTCGCAGTCCCGCGACCTGGTGGACGCGCTTGAGGTCTTGGCGGCCACCGCCGACCTCACCGCGGCCCAGCAGAGCGGTGCACTCGACAACGTCGAGGACGAGATCTTCCGCTTCGGCCGGATCGTCGCCTCGAACACCGAGCTGCGCGCTGCGCTGACCGACCGTGCGGCCACCGTCTCGGCCAAGAGCGGGCTGCTGCGCGGCCTTCTCGGAGGCAAGGCGAACGCCGTCACCGAGCGGCTGGTCGTCCGTCTCGTCACGCACCCGCGTGGACGTAGCCTGGAAGCGGGACTCGAATCCCTTTCCAAGCTCGCCGCCGAGCGCCGTGACCGCATGGTCGCCACCGTGACCACCGCGGTTCCGCTCAGCGACGTGCAGAAGCAGCGTCTCGGCGCTGTGCTGGCGAAGCTGTACGGGCGCGAGATGCACCTGAACCTCGACGTGGACCCCGAGGTCCTCGGCGGGATCTCGGTGCGAGTCGGCGACGAGGTCATCGACGGCACCATCGCGGACCGCCTCTCCGAGGCGACCCGCCGCATGGCCGGCTGACCAGCACCAAAAGAACAAAGCATTCCTAGCGGCCCGGTTGGGCCGTGCAGAACTTGCAGAAGATTCCTGGGGGTCGCCCCCAGACCCCTAAGAAGCTTCAGGCCCAACAAGGAGAGCAGGGAACCCAGATGGCGGAGCTCACGATCCGGCCGGAGGAGATCCGGGACGCACTGGAGAACTTTGTCCAGTCGTACCAGCCGGACGCGGCCTCGCGCGAGGAGGTCGGAACGGTCAGCGTTGCCGGCGACGGCATCGCGAAGGTGGAGGGTCTCCCCTCCGCCATGGCGAACGAGCTGCTGAAGTTCGAGGACGGGACCCTCGGTCTCGCCCTCAACCTCGACGAGCGCGAGATCGGCGCGGTCGTCCTCGGCGAGTTCAGCGGTATCGAAGAGGGCCAGCCGGTGCAGCGCACCGGTGAGGTGCTCTCCGTCGGCGTCGGCGAGGGCTACCTCGGCCGCGTCGTCGACCCGCTCGGCAACCCGATCGACGGTCTTGGCGACATCGCGACCGAGGGCCGCCGCGCCCTTGAGCTGCAGGCGCCCGGCGTCATGATCCGCAAGTCGGTCCACGAGCCGATGCAGACCGGCTACAAGGCCATCGACGCCATGGTGCCGGTCGGCCGCGGTCAGCGTCAGCTGATCATCGGTGACCGTCAGACCGGCAAGACCGCGCTGGCCGTCGACACGATCATCAACCAGCGCGACAACTGGCGCTCTGGCGACGTGAACAAGCAGGTTCGCTGCATCTACGTCGCCATCGGCCAGAAGGGCTCGACCATCGCGTCCGTTCGCGGCGCCCTGGAAGACGCCGGCGCGCTGGAGTACACGACGATCGTCGCCGCCCCGGCGTCCGACCCGGCCGGCTTCAAGTACCTGGCGCCGTACACCGGTTCTGCCATCGGGCAGCACTGGATGTACGCCGGCAAGCACGTCCTGATCATCTTCGACGACCTGTCGAAGCAGGCCGACGCCTACCGCGCCGTCTCGCTGCTGCTGCGCCGTCCGCCGGGCCGCGAGGCCTACCCGGGCGACGTCTTCTACTTGCACTCCCGTCTGCTGGAGCGCTGCGCGAAGCTCTCCGACGACATGGGTGCCGGTTCGATGACCGGTCTGCCGATCGTCGAGACCAAGGCGAACGACGTGTCGGCGTTCATCCCGACCAACGTCATCTCCATCACCGACGGCCAGTGCTTCCTGGAGTCCGACCTGTTCAACGCGGGCCAGCGCCCGGCGCTGAACGTCGGCATCTCGGTCTCCCGCGTCGGTGGCTCGGCCCAGCACAAGGCCATGAAGCAGGTTTCCGGCCGTCTGCGCCTGGACCTCGCCCAGTACCGTGAGCTGGAGGCGTTCGCCGCCTTCGGTTCCGACCTGGACGCCGCTTCGAAGGCTTCGCTGGAGCGCGGCAAGCGCCTCGTCGAGCTGCTGAAGCAGGGTCAGTACCAGCCCATGCCCGTCGAGGAGCAGGTCGTCTCCGTCTGGGCCGGCACCACCGGCAAGATGGACGACGTCCCGGTCAACGACATCCGTCGCTTCGAGTCGGAGCTGCTGGAGCACCTGCGCCGTGAGCGCAAGGAGCTCCTCACCTCCATCGCCGACGGCGGCAAGATGTCGGACGACACCCTGACGTCGATCGCCGACGCCATCGCCGCCTTCAAGCAGCAGTTCGAGACCTCGGACGGCAAGCTTCTGGGCGAGGACGCGCCGGCCGTCAACGTCTCCAAGTGACGACGGAAGGGACCTGACTCATGGGAGCGCAGCTCCGGGTCTACAAGCGTCGCATCCGTGCCGTCACGGCGACCAAGAAGATCACCAAGGCGATGGAAATGATCGCCGCCTCGCGCATCGTCAAGGCGCAGCGCAAGGTGGCGGCATCGATGCCGTACGCGACCGAGCTCACCCGTGCGGTGACCGCGGTGGCGACCGGTTCGAACACCAAGCACGCCCTGACCACCGAGGTCGAGGCGCCGGTGCGTGCCGCGGTCCTGCTCGTCACGAGCGACCGCGGTCTGGCCGGCGGCTACTCCTCCAACGCCATCAAGCAGGCGGAGCGGCTCACCGAGCGGCTGCGCGGCGAGGGCAAGGAGGTCGACACGTACATCGTCGGCCGTAAGGGTCTGGCCTACTTCGGCTTCCGTGAGCGCAAGGTCGCGGGGTCGTGGACCGGCTTCACCGACAGCCCGGCCTACGCCGACGCCAAGCGCGTCGCGGAGCCGCTGATCGAGGCCATCCAGACGGAGACGGCCGAGGGCGGCGTCGACGAGCTGCACATCGTCTACACGGAATTCGTGTCGATGATGACGCAGAGCGCGGTCGACGGCCGGATGCTGCCGCTCAGCCTCGACCAGGCTGTGGAGGAGACCGGCGCGAAGGGCGAGATCCTTCCGCTGTTCGACTTCGAGCCGTCGGCGGAGGACGTCCTCGACGCCCTTCTGCCGCGCTACGTCGAGAGCCGCATCTACAACGCACTGCTGCAGTCGGCCGCTTCCGAGCACGCCGCCCGCCGCCGCGCGATGAAGTCGGCTACCGACAACGCCGGGGATCTCATCAAGAGCCTCTCCCGGCTTGCCAACGCGGCCCGCCAGGCCGAAATCACCCAGGAAATCAGCGAGATCGTCGGTGGCGCGAGCGCCATGGCTGACGCGACCGCGGGGAGTGACAAGTAATGACGACCACTGTTGAGACGGCCGCCGCCACGGGCCGCGTCGCCCGGGTCATCGGCCCGGTCGTCGACGTGGAGTTCCCCGTCGACGCCATGCCCGAGATCTACAACGCGCTGAAGGTCCAGGTCGCCGACCCGGCCGAGGACGGCAAGCTCAAGACGCTGACCCTGGAAGTCGCCCAGCACCTGGGTGACGGCGTGGTCCGCACCATCTCGATGCAGCCGACCGACGGTCTGGTCCGCCAGGCCGCGGTGACCAACACGGGCGAGGGCATCACCGTCCCCGTCGGTGACTTCACCAAGGGCAAGGTGTTCAACACCCTGGGCGAGGTGCTGAACTACCCGGAGACCAACTCCGAGGTCACCGAGCGCTGGCCCATCCACCGCAAGGCACCCCGCTTCGACGAGCTTGAGTCGAAGACGGAGATGTTCGAGACCGGCGTCAAGGTCATCGACCTTCTCACCCCGTACGTCAAGGGTGGAAAGATCGGTCTGTTCGGTGGTGCCGGTGTCGGCAAGACCGTTCTGATCCAGGAAATGATCTACCGCGTCGCCAACAACCACGACGGTGTGTCGGTCTTCGCGGGCGTCGGTGAGCGTACCCGTGAGGGCAACGACCTCATCGAGGAAATGGCCGAGTCCGGCGTCATCGACAAGACGGCGCTCGTTTTCGGCCAGATGGACGAGCCCCCGGGCACCCGTCTGCGCGTCGCCCTTGCCGGTCTGACCATGGCGGAGTACTTCCGCGATGTGCAGAAGCAGGACGTGCTGTTCTTCATCGACAACATCTTCCGGTACACCCAGGCGGGTTCCGAGGTGTCGACCCTGCTCGGCCGCATGCCCTCCGCGGTGGGTTACCAGCCGAACCTGGCCGACGAGATGGGTCTCCTCCAGGAGCGCATCACCTCGACCCGTGGTCACTCGATCACCTCGATGCAGGCGATCTACGTCCCCGCGGACGACCTGACCGACCCGGCACCGGCGACCACCTTCGCCCACCTCGACGCGACGACGGTTCTTTCCCGTCCGATCTCCGAGAAGGGCATCTACCCGGCCGTGGACCCGCTGGACTCGACGTCCCGCATCCTCGACCCGCGGTACATCGCGGCGGACCACTACGCCACGGCGATGCGCGTCAAGGGGATCCTCCAGAAGTACAAGGACCTCCAGGACATCATCGCGATCCTCGGTATCGACGAGCTGGGCGAGGAGGACAAGCTCGTTGTCCACCGTGCCCGTCGCGTCGAGCGCTTCCTGTCGCAGAACACCCACGTGGCGAAGCAGTTCACCGGCGTGGACGGTTCGGACGTTCCGCTGGAAGAGTCGATCATCGCGTTCAACGCGATCTGCGACGGCGACTACGACCACTTCCCCGAGCAGGCGTTCTTCCTGTGCGGTGGCATCGAGGACCTGAAGGCGAACGCCAAGGAGCTGGGCGTCTCCTGATCCGACGCGCTCTTCGGAGCGCGCCCGGTTCACAGGTTTCCCAGGGAGAGGGGCGGGTGTCCCGTCCCTCTCCCCACGCCCATTAGAATTTGACCCAACACCCGGCCGAACCGCCGGGTGGTGACCCGAGGAGCCACCTTGGCTGCTGAGCTGCACGTCGAGCTGGTCGCGGCGGACCGCAATGTCTGGTCCGGCGAGGCCACCCTTGTTGTCGCCCGCACCACGTCCGGCGACATCGGCGTCATGCCCGGTCACCAGCCGCTTCTCGGTGTGCTGGAATCGGGCCCGGTGACCATCCGCACCAGCGAGGGCAACACTGTCGTCGCAGCGGTGCACGGCGGATTCATCTCGTTCGCGGACAACAAGCTGTCCCTGCTGGCCGAGATCGCCGAGCTCGCGGACGAGATCGATGTCCAGCGGGCGGAGCGGGCACTGGAAAGCGCGAAGTCGGAGGCCGACCGGGCCGCCGAGCGTCGCGCCGATGTCCGGCTGCGCGCCGTAAAGGGACAGTAGTCCCTACGGAGATTTACCGTCGAGCGGGCCGGGAGGGAGACCTCCTGGCCCGCTCGGCAACCTCAGCCGCGGTCCGTTCCGGAATTATCCGGAGCGGGTCGCGGCTGAGGCGATGCGGGTCCTTTTTCGTGTGCGGTACTCGAATGAGCGAGGAGGTCGGTGAAGATGCTCCTCGCTCTGCTTGTGAGCGGCCTGGTCGTAGCCCTGGTGGTGATCGGGCTGTTTGTGTTCGGGCTGCGCCGCAGACTGATCCAGCGGTCCGGCGGAACCTTCGACTGCAGTCTGCGCTGGGACGTCGCCGAGGAGCCGGACGCCTCGGGCAAGGGGTGGGTGTACGGGGTCGCCCGCTACACCGGTGACCGGATCGAGTGGTTCCGGGTGTTCTCGTACTCCCCGCGCCCGCGCCGGCTGCTGGAGCGCTCCTCCATCGAGGTGCTCGCCCGCCGCGCCCCCGAGGGCGAGGAGGAGCTGGCCCTGCTCTCGGACGCCATCGTGCTCGGCTGTTCCCACCGGGGGACCCGCCTGGAGCTGGCGATGAGCGAGGACGCGCTGACCGGCTTCCTGGCCTGGCTGGAAGCCGCCCCTCCGGGACAACGGGTGAATGTGGCCTGATTCCTTGCCCGTTGGTAGGGGGTCTCCCCGGACGGAGTCTGGGGGAGGGTGAATGTGGCCTGATTCCTTGCCCGTTGGTAGGGGGTCTCCCCGGACGCAGTCTGGGGGAGGGTGAACGTCGCGTGAGAAGTGACGAAGCCGGGGAGACGGGGGCGGACCCGTCTTCCCGGCTTCGTCGTTCAGCGGGGTGGTGCGTGGGGGTTACTGGAGCCCGGTGTGGACGGCGTTCGCCAGTTCACCGTTGGTGGTGTCGCCGCTGAACTCCCAGTAGAAGGCTCCCCTGAGGCCCTGGCTCTTGACCCAGTTCATCTTGCCCGTGATGGTGGCCGGGGTGTCGTAACTCCACCAGTTGGTGCCGCACTTGGCGTAGGCGGTGCCGGCGATGGTGCCGGTGGCCGGGCAGGTGTTCTTGAGGACCTTGTAGTCCTCGTTGCCCGCCTCGTAGGTGCCGGGGGCCGGGCCGGTGGCGGTGCCGCCGGGGGCGTCCTGGGTGACGCCGGTCCAGCCGCGGCCGTAGAAGCCGATGCCGAGGTTGAGCTTGGACCCGGCGATGCCCTTGCCCTTGAGCTTGGTGATGGCGGCCTCCGTGTTGAAGCCGGCGATCGGGATGCCGGCGTAGGAGGTCAGCGGGGAGTGCGGGGCGGTCGGGCCCTTGGCGTCCCACGCGCCGAAGAAGTCGTACGTCATGACGTTGTAGAAGTCGACGGAGGCGGCGGCCCCCGCGTAGTCGGCGAGGTCGAGCTTGCCGCCGTTGGAGCCGTCGGCGGAGATCGCGGCGGTGACCAGGTTCGAGGCGCCGAACTTGGTGCGCAGGGCCGACATCAGGGTCTTGAAGGAGGCGGCGCCGCTGGTGTCGCAGGACAGGCCGCAGGCGTTCGGGTACTCCCAGTCGATGTCGATGCCGTCGAAGACGTCCGCCCAGCGGGGGTCCTCGACCAGGTCGTAGCAGGACTGGGCGAAGGCTGCCGGGTTGGCGGCGGCTTGGCCGAAGCCGCCGGACCAGGTCCAGCCGCCGAAGGAGTAGAGGACCTTGATGTTCGGGTACTTCTTCTTCAGCTGACGGAGCTGGTTGAAGTTGCCCGCGACCGGCTGGTCCCAGGTGTCGGCGACACCGGAGACGCTGGAGGCGGCGTCGTAGGTCTTCTGGTAGTCGGCGTAGGCGTCGCCGATGGTGCACTTGCCGCCCTGGACGTTGCCGAAGGCGTAGTTGATGTGGGTGATCTTCGCGGCGGAGCCCGAGGTCACCAGGTTCTTCACGTGGTAGTTGCGCTGGTAGACGCCCCAGTCGGTGAAGTAGCCCAGCTTGACCTTGGAGCCCGGGGTGCCGGGGTCACCGGGGTCGCCCGGGTCCGTACCGCCGCCGCCGGGGGTGGTGACGGAGAGCGTGCCGGAGGAGGGGCCGGTCTGGTCGGCGGTGTCACGGGCGGTGACCGCGTAGCTGTACGCGGTGCCCTTGGTCAGGCCGGTGTCGTTGTAGGTGGCCCCGGTGACGGTGGCGATCTTGGCGCCGCCCCGGTAAACGTCGTAGTTCTTGACGCCCTTGTCGTCGGTGGCGGCCGGCCAGGACAGGGTCAGCGAGGTCTCGGTGAGGGCGCTGGCGGTGGGGGCGCCGGGGGCCGAGGGCGGGCTGTCCACGGGGGTCGTGCCGCCCTCGCAGGAGCCGCCGTTGATCTTGCAGCCCGAGGGGGCGCCGGAGCCGACGCCGTTGAAGCCGAAGCTGATGGTGGCGCCCGGGGCGAGGGTGCCGTTCCAGCCGACGTTCTTGCCCGTCCAGTGGGTGCCCGAGTTGGTGACGGTGGCGTCCCAGGCGGAGGTGACCGAGGTGCCGGCGGGGTAGTCCCACTCCACGGTCCAACTGCTGAGGGTGGTGGTGCCGGTGTTCTTGACCGTCCACTTGCCCTCGAAGCCGGAGCCCCAGTCGGAGGCCTTGGTGAAGGTCGCGGTCGCCGAGGCGGCGGCCTGCGCGGGGCCGGCGAGGCCGACGAGGCCGGCCACGGGCAGGGCGAGGGCGGCCACCGTGGCGGCCAACCTTCTGAACAGACGGATGCGTCGTGGGGGTGCTGTGCTCAAGGGTGCTCCTCCGTAGGTCCGCACCGGTCGTGGGGCCGACCGGTGCATGGGGGTGGGACCTGCGCCGCCCGTGAACACGCCATGACCTGACTCTTTGTCATGGCACGCTCACCACAGTGTTGCGGTGAGCGTAGAAAGGTCTGGACCAACCGTCAAGAGGTCCAGACCTCAATGCCGGCCTCCCTCTAGATCCCCAACTCCCTTGCGAGTACGGCCGCTTGAGCCCGGCTGCGCAGGTCCAACTTCCCGAGCACCCGGCTGACGTGCGTCTTCACCGTGGCCTCCGCCATGTCCAGCCGTACGGCCGCCTCCGCGTTCGACAGCCCGTCGCGCAGCGCGCCCCACACCTCCCGCTCGCGCGGGGTCAGCGAGGCCGCCGCCCGCGCCGCCGCGACCGTCTCCGGGCGCGCGGGGTCGCGCACCGTCCTGGGCGCCGCGAACTCGGCGATCAGCCGCCGGGTCACCGCAGGGGCGATCATGCCCTCACCGCGCGCGACCGTCCGGACGGCCTCGATCAGCTCGGAGGCCTCCGCGTCCTTGAGCAGGAAGCCCGAGGCGCCCGCCCGCAGCGCCCCGAAGACGTACTCGTCCAGGTCGAACGTGGTCAGCACGAGCACGTCGGCCAGCCCCTCCGCGACCACCTGCCGGGTCGCCGCCACCCCGTCCAGCCGGGGCATCTGCACGTCCATGAGGACGAGATCCGGCCGAAGTTCCCGGGCCAGCCGCACCGCCTCCTCCCCGTCGGCGGCCTCGCCCACCACCTCGATGCCGCCCGCGCTGCGCAGGATCAGCACCAGGCCGGCCCGTACCGCGCTCTGGTCATCCGCCACCACGACCCGGATGGTCATGCCTCCACCGCCTTCTCCCGGGCGGGCAGTGACGCCCGCACCCGCCAGAGCGGGCCGTCGCGGCCCGCCGTGAACTCCCCGCCGAGCAGCTCCGCCCGCTCGCGCATGCCGATCAGGCCCGCCCCGGAACCGGGCGCGCGCGGGCCCGACCGCTCCCCGTACGGCGAGCCGACCTCCACCCCGATCAGGTCGTCCGACCCCCGCACCCGCACGGTGACCGTGCCGGGGGCGGCGTGCTTGAGGGCGTTGGTCAGCGACTCCTGCACGATCCGGTACGCCGCCAGTTCCACCGGGGCCGGCGGGGGCGGTCCCGGTGGGCGCTCGTCGCGCAGTACGAAGTCCAGCCCGCTCGCCGCCCCGTTCGTCCGGGCCTGCTTCAGCAGGGCCTCCAGTCCGTCCAGGGTGGGAACGGCCCCCGGCTCCCGCTCGGCCCCGGCGTCGCGCAGCAGCCCGATCAACCGACGCATTTCGGCCAGCCCCTGGACGCTGTTCTCCCGGATCACCCCGAGGGCGTCGCGGCTGGTGGCGGGGGAGTCGATGGACAGGGCGGCGGTGGAGTGGATGGCGATGACGGAGAGGTGGTTGGCCACCATGTCGTGCAACTCGCGCGCCATCCGGGCCCGCTCGGCCGTCACCGCCTGGGTCCGGTCCATCTCGGCCAGCAGCGCCGTCTGCTCGGCGCGCAGCCGGGCGGCCTCGGCGGCCTCCCGGTGGTTGCGCAGGGTGGCGCCGGTCAGGGCCGGGGCGAAGCTGACCAGTCCGGTGAGCACGCCGATCAACAGGGCCTGCGGGGTGCGCAGCCAGACCAGGGTGGCGATGGTGACGGCCACGGTGATCAGGCCGGTGGTGACCGGCAGCCGCCGGGCGGTGGCGGGCTTCCCGTAGACGACGGCCGCGTACATCAGGTCGGTGAAGATCAGGACCGTGGCGATGCTGCCCACGGTGAACTGGTCGGCGACCACGCCGATCGTGCCCACGGCCAGCGTGACGCGGGGCGCGCTGCGGCGCAGCAGCTCCATGGCCCCGAGCACCACGAGGGGGACCAGTACCGCCCAGTCGGGCAGGAGGTCCCGCGAGGGGGAGCTGGAGGCTCCGACCGCCCACAGCCCGATGCCGAGGAACACGCTGACGACGGCGAGCAGGACGTCGTGGCGGTGGGGTCGGGGCAGGTGGGTGAGCACGTTCCCATCCAACACGCCGCCGTGCGCGGGGGCCTCGGCGCGGGGGTGGAGAGCGGGCTACATCGAAGGGTGCAGTCGGCTTTCGTCACTGGTGAGGACGTGTCGGACGGCCGCGACGACGAACCTGGGAGGAGTCGTCAGGAGAACGCCACCACCGATTGGAGTGAGCCGTCGTGCTCGTCGCCCTGGTCATCGCCTGCGAGGTCGGCTTCTGGGTCCTGCTGGTCGGCGGACTGGCCCTGCGCTACCTCGCCCGGATGCCGCGGCTCGGCGCCGCCGTGCTGTGGTGCGAGCCGCTGCTGGAGCTGGTGCTGCTGGTGGCCACGTTCCTGGACCTGAGGAACGGCGGCGAACCGACCTGGACCCACGGCCTGGCCGCC
Organism: Streptomyces sp. NPDC088097; assembly: GCF_044741845.1. Classification (NCBI taxonomy): domain Bacteria; kingdom Bacillati; phylum Actinomycetota; class Actinomycetes; order Kitasatosporales; family Streptomycetaceae; genus Streptomyces; species Streptomyces sp. NPDC088097. The sequence continues at coordinate 187,139 of NZ_JBIUTJ010000001.1, read as the reverse complement.
CTCTACATCGGCTACACCGTCGGCTACGGGCACTACACCGTGAAGTGGCTGGACCGGCACGCCGCGCACCGCTTCGGCGGCGGCCCCAAGCCGCCCGGCGCCGGGTACGGGAAGGCCCGCGCGATCCACGAGTGGAAGCTGTGGGCGCGGAGCCTGGTCGGCGGCGCCGTCGCCCTCGCCCTGCTGGAGATCGGCATCCGGTACGTGGGCGCGGCGGCGGACACCGGAGGCCTGCGCTCCTGGCAGTTCGTGACGCTGAGGATCGTCGGGATCCAGGCCCTGATCGCGGCGAGCTACTCGATCTGGCCCCGCCGGGAGCCGAGGGCCGCGTCCGTCTAGCGTTCGCCGCCCGGTACCCACAGCACGTCCCCGACCTCCTTGTTGGCCACGCGGGCCAGGATGAACAGGAGGTCGGAGAGCCGGTTGAGGTAGGTGGCGGTCAGCGGGTTCATCGCCTCGCCGTGCTCCTCCAGCGCCGCCCAGGTGGAGCGTTCCGCACGCCGGACCACGGTGCACGCCTGGTGCAGCAGGGCCGCGCCCGGGGTGCCGCCGGGGAGGATGAAGCTGCGCAGCTTCTCCACCTCCTCCAGGAAGCGGTCGCAGTCGGCCTCCAGCTTGTCGATGTAGAACTGCTCGACCCGCAGCGGCGGGTACTCCGGGTCCGCCACCACCGGGGTGCACAGGTCGGCGCCGACGTCGAACAGGTCGTTCTGCACCCTGACCAGGACCTTCACCAGTTCCTCGGACAGCGAACCCAGGGCGATCGCCGTGCCCAGCGCGGCGTTGGCCTCGTTGGCGTCCGCGTACGCCGAGATGCGCAGGTCGGTCTTCCGCGTACGGCTCATGTCGCCCAGGGCGGTCGTGCCCTTGTCGCCGGTACGGGTGTAGATGCGCGTCAGGTTCACCATGCGCCCAGCCTAAGGGCTGTCCCGTCATCCCTGGTGGGCGCGCGGCGCCGGCTTACGGCACCTCGCCGCGTTGTCGGAACGCCCGAATGCGTCCAGTATTCGGGCGTCCCTCCGCCTTGCCACGCACCGCATCCGACGCCGCGCGCCGATCCACCAGGGATGACGGGACAGCCCTTGGTCCGGGCCAACTGGGGGTGGCCCGCGCACTGCTGGGCCGTACCGGTGTGATGTCCGTCATCTGAGACGTGACGCGTGTTACTTCGCGGTCACACGGTCCCTCGCGGACGCTAGTCTCCGCCGGAGAGGGCCACGAGGCTGGGCCTGATGTGACAACGAGGGGTGTGCAGTGGCTGGGAAGCTCGCCGTCATCGGTGCCGGACTGATGGGTTCCGGTATTGCTCAGGTTTCCGCCCAGGCGGGTTGGGACGTCGTTCTGCGGGATGTCACCGATGCCGCGCTGACCCGTGGCACGGACGGCATCAAGGCCTCGTACGACAGATTCGTCGCCAAGGGGAAGCTGACGGCCGAGGACGCCGAGGCGGCGCTGGCCCGGATCACGACGACCACCGAACTCGAAGCGGTCGCCGACGTCGACATCGTCGTCGAGGCCGTGTTCGAGAAGATCGAGATCAAGCACGAGATCTTCCGTGCCCTCGACAAGATCGTCCGCGAGGACGCCGTCCTGGCGTCCAACACCTCCGCGATCCCGATCACCAAGATCGCGGCCGCCACCGAGCGTCCGGAGCGGGTCGTCGGCGCGCACTTCTTCTCGCCCGTCCCGATGATGCAGCTCTGCGAGCTGGTGCGCGGCTACAAGACGAGCGACGAAACCCTCGCCACCACGCGGGCGTTCGCCGAGTCCGTCGGCAAGACCTGCATCGTCGTCAACCGCGACGTGGCCGGCTTCGTGACGACCCGTCTGATCTCCGCGCTGGTCGTCGAGGCCGCGAAGCTCTACGAATCGGGCGTGGCCTCCGCCGAGGACATCGACATCGCCTGCAAGCTGGGCTTCGGTCACGCGATGGGCCCGCTGGCCACCGCCGACCTCACGGGCGTCGACATCCTGCTGCACGCCACGAGCAACATCTACACCGAGTCGCAGGACGAGAAGTTCGCGCCGCCGGAGCTGATGCGCCGGATGGTCGACGCGGGGGACATCGGCCGCAAGAGCGGTCGGGGCTTCTACCAGCACTGAGCACGGCCGTTCGAATCTCCGCACCCCTACCGGGTGAATTAGGTATCGGTTCGCTCACGGTCGGCAACTTCCCCGCCCGCGCGGCAGTCAGATGCAGTGAGAGTTGCCGACCACGGATCAGTCGGACCACACGCACGCAGTAAAGCCGGGAGTAGACATGCTTATCAGGGGCGACCACGCCGAACTCGCTGTCGGGGGCCGCCTCGACGTGCGCAGCGCGGCGGACGCCCGTACGGCCCTGCACTCCGCCCTCGACGACGGCCACGGCGACCTCGTGCTCGACCTGACCGGACTCGACTCCTGGGACGCCACCGGACTCGGCGTGATCATGGGAGCCCACCGGCGGGCGGGCCGGACCGGGCGACGCCTGGTGCTGCGCGGGGTCCCCGCGCAGATGCAGCGGCTCCTCGTCGCGACCCGGCTGCACCGCATCCTCGCGATCGAGGGCGGGCTGGAAGCGGAATCCCTGCCCAGGGCCTGAGGGAGCGGGGCGGCCCCGGCGGGGCCGCCGCCGGAAAAGGGGAGGCGGGCGGCGGGGCGGTTCCGCTTTCATGGCCGCATGGTGTCCTCCGACAGACTCTCGGCCTTCGCGGTCGTGTCGCTCCTGCTGATCGTGATCCCCGGCCCCAGCGTGCTGTTCGTCGTCGGCCGGGCCCTCGCCCACGGCCGGCGCGCCGCGCTGACCACGGTGGCCGGCAACACCCTCGGCGCGTACGTCCTCGTCGTGGCCGTGGCCCTCGGGGTCGGGGCCGTCGTGGAGCGCTCGGTCCTCGTCTTCACGGCCCTGAAGCTGATCGGCGCCGCGTACCTCGTATACCTGGGGGTCAAGGCGTTCCGGCAGCGAGGAGCGCTGCACGGCGGCCTCACCACCACCGGCGCCCCCGCCGAACGCGGCCGGCTGCGGACCCTGGGGGAGGGCTTCGTGGTCGGCGTCGCCAACCCCAAGACCACCGTGTTCTTCGCGGCCGTGCTGCCGCAGTTCGTCGAGCCCGAGCGGGGGAGCGTGACGGGCCAGATGCTCGTGCTCGGCCTGGTCTTCACCCTGATCGCCCTGCTCTCCGACAGCCTCTGGGGGCTGGTCGCGGCCACCACCCGCGACTGGTTCGCCGGCTCCCCGCGCCGGCTCTCCCTGGTGGGCGGGGTCGGCGGGCTCACCATGATCGGCCTCGGCGTGAGCGTCGCCGTGACCGGCCGCAAGGACTGAACCGCCCGCCGGCCTATCCGCGCCTCCAGGCGCCGCGGACGCGCCCGGAGCGTCCGGGGCGTCCGTTTCCGGACCACCTGGGAGCGGGCGTACCCGGAGGAATCGGAATGCCGCGGCGGAGAAGGCACCCCCTGTGGTTCCCGCCGGCCCGGCCACGGTCTAGGGTTCGGGCGGAACCGGACCAGTAGCGAGAGCGGCGTGTGCGAAGGCCGGGCGTAACGACGACGGCGGCGGCGCGCGCGACGCGATCGGGAGACTTGGTCATGGACCGTACACAAGGACAGCCGGGCCCGGGCGAAGAACCCGGCGCGCAGCCCTCCGGAGAGCCGTCCGCGGCGCCCACCGGACTGCCCCTCCCGCCCGCGCGGATCGTCGTGCTGACCGCGGGTCGGCACACCCTCACCGTCAATCCCGTCGACGGCAGCGAGATCGAGCCCCTGCGCCCCGGCGCGGAACCCGCCGACGGCCCCGCCCGACGCGACGCCGCCTCCCGCGCCGCCCGTGCCGGGGCCGCGCGGCCCCCCGCGCTGCCCGGCCCGCCCCCGCCCGCCCGGCCGCTCCTGGAGCGCGCCGAGGAGCGGGAACGGCTCGTACGCCTCCTCGGGCGCGGGCGCTCCGTACGGCTGACCGGGCCGGCGGGATCCGGCCGATCCGCCCTGCTGGACGCGGTGGCCGAGGACTGCGCCGCCCTCGCCCCCGACGGGGTCGTCCGGATCAGCGGCCACGGGCAGCACCAGGCCCCCGAACTGCTCCACGCGCTGTACGCCGCCGTGTACGAGGCGCCCGACCACCGCCCCGACCGTACGGAACTCCTCGCGCGGGTCGGCGAGATCGGCGCGATCGTGCTCCTCGACGACCTGGAGCTGGGCGGCGCCGCCCTCGACGAGCTGCTGCGCGCCACCCCCGAATGCGCCTACGTGCTCTCGGCGACCCCCGACACCAAGGCCCCCTCCGACGACTCGCACCTGGAGGAGGTCTTCCTCGGCGGGCTCGGCAAGGCCGACTGCGTGCTGCTGCTGGAGGCGGCCACGGGCAGGGCCCTCACCCCGGAGGAGACCGCCTGGGCGGGCGACCTCAGGTTCGCCTCCGAGGGGCTCCCGCTGCGCTTCGTCCAGGCCGCCGGGCTGCTGCGCCAGCGCGACGAGCTGAACCGGCTCGTCGCCCCGGACGAGGACGACGAACCGGGGGTCTTCGAAGGACGCCCCCGCGACCCCGCCCACGTCCCCCTGCCCACCCTGGCCGAGGCCGCCGCCCCCGCCGAACTGCTGGCCTCCCGGGTCAGCGAGTCGGCCCGGGCCGCCCTCAGGATCGCCTGCGCGCTGGGCGGGGAACTCCCGCACCACGCCCACCTGCCCGCGCTGGTCGGGGACACGCACGCCGACTCCGCCGTCGCCGAGCTCCTGGGATGCGGGCTCGTCACCCGTGTCGGACCGCGCTACCGGCTCGCCGACGGGGTCGCGCGGCAGTTGGAGGAGGCCGGCTACGGGGACACCGCCGCCGAGGAGGCCCGGACCGCCGCCCGGCACTACGCCTGGTGGACCGGCCACTCTTCGGTGACCCCGGAGCGGATAGCCGCCGAGGCCGACGCGGTGCTCGCCGCGCTGGCCGGGGCCGATGTGGTGGCCGCCGTACTCCTGGCCCGTACGGCCGCTCCCGCCTTCGCGGCCTCCCTGCACTGGGAGGCGTGGGAGCGCGTGCTGCGGGCGGGGGCGGAGGCCGCCCGCAAGGCGGGGGAGGTCGCCGAACAGGCCTACTTCCACCACGAACTGGGCGTGCTCGCCCTGTGCGAGGGACGCCTGGAGCGGGCCCGGGCCGAGCTGGAGGCCTCGATCGGCCTGCGCGGAGCGCTCGCCGACAAGCGCGGGACCGTCGCCGGCCGGCGGGCGCTCGCGCTCGTCACCGACCGGGAGGCCCAGGGGGTGGAGATCTCGCCGCCGCTGCGGCTGGAGCCACCCGTCGCCCCGCCCGTCGCGGTGGCGGCCCTCGCCGCCGTCTCCATGGTCAAGCCCGTCGAGGCGCCGCCCGCCCCCCGGGGCGCGGAGGCCGCCACCCAGGTCACCCCGGTGATCACGGCCCCGCACCACACCGGTGCCCCGACCGCCCTGACCCAGGTGTTCGAGGAGGCCTTCCCGAAGGTCGCCCGGCCCGTCCCGGCCCCCGGCGCGTCGCTCCCGGCCCCCGGCCCCGGCCCCGGGTCCGACGCGCGCCGACGCCGTACGGTGCTGCTCTCCGCCGCCGGAGCCCTCACGGTGGTGGCGCTCGGCACGGTCGTGGGCCTGGCGCTGGCCTCGGAGGACTCCGGGACCCCCCGGACGCCCGCCGTGTCGTCGACCCCGTCCCCGCCGGCGGAGCCCGAGGCACCCGGGGCGAGCGGGAACGATCCTGCGCCCTCGGACCCCGCCGCCTCCCCCTCCCCGTCGCCGTCGCCCTCGCCGTCCACCGCCCCCGAGCCGGGCGCCGGCGAGGCCCCGCAGCCGACCCCGCCGGCCCGTACGTCCGGCCCCCAGCGGCCCACGCCGCCGAAGCCGACCCCGCCCAAGCCGACGCCGCCGAAGCCCACCCCGTCGACCCCGACCCCCACGGTGTCGACGGAGCCCCCGCCGGTGACCACCGGCCCGACGCCGCCGGACCCCCCGAACCCGCCGACGACCTCCCAGGCCGCCCCGCAGGTCCCGACGGCCCCCGCGCCCCAGCCGTCCACGCCGACGGCCTGACGGCCCGGCCGGTACGCGTACGGCCCCCCGAGCCGAGCTCGGGGGGCCGTACGCGTCGAAGGGGGTCGGGGGCGGGATCAGAACAGGCGGAGCTTGTCGTCCTCGATGCCGCGCATGGCGTTGTAGTCGAGGACCACGCACGTCATGCCCCGGTCGTTCGCGAGGACGCGCGCCTGCGGCTTGATCTCCTGAGCCGCGAACACGCCCCGGACCGGCGCCAGATGGGGGTCGCGATTGAGCAGCTCCAGGTAGCGGGTCAGCTGCTCGACGCCGTCGATCTCCCCGCGCCGCTTGATCTCCACCGCCACCGTCGCACCGGAGGCGTCCCGGCACAGGATGTCGACCGGGCCGATCGCGGTCATGTATTCGCGCCGGATCAGGGTGTAGCCCTCGCCGAGGGTGTCGATCCGATCGGCCAACAGCTCTTGGAGGTGCGCCTCGACGCCGTCCTTGATGAGGCCGGGGTCGGTGCCCAGCTCGTGCGCGGAGTCGTGGAGGACTTCCTCCATGGTGATGATGAGCTTCTCGCCCGCCTTGTTGACGACGGTCCAGACACCCGCGTCGTCCCCCGTCCCCTCCTTGAGGGTGCAGGGCGGGGACATCCAGTTGAGCGGTTTGTACGCCCGGTCGTCCGCGTGGATCGAGACACTGCCGTCGGCCTTCACGAGGATCAGACGGGGTGCCGAGGGCAGATGGGCGGTGAGCCGGCCCGCGTAGTCGACGGAGCAGCGGGCAATGACGAGACGCATGGTCGGCAACGCTACTCGACCGACGGCCCCGGGCGCGATTCGCCCCTGAAAGCCCCCTTCGCCGATGGCGCGTTGTATGCGCATTCTCCTGGTGCGGTACCCGGTGGGCGCCTACCGTGGTGAGCGGGAGGTTGCCGAGCGTGCACGCTGCGTCGCGGCCTCCTTCCCTGCCCGTAAGACTCCGGCAACCCAATCGGCCGGGGTCACGAGAGGAGAACCCATGTCGCTCGACGTCTCACCGGCCCTACTCGAACAGGCCGAGCGAGGCGAGGTCGACGAAGCCGCATTCGTCGACTGCGTCCGGACCTCCCTGCCCTACGCATGGGAGATGATCAGCTCGTTGGTGGCCCAGCTGGAGGTTGAGGGCGGACAGTTCGCCGACAACCAGACGCCGCCGCCGGACGAGCAGGCCCGTGGGCAGCTGTTGCGCGCGCTCGCGAGTGACGCGATACGCGGTGCCCTGCAGCGTCATTTCGGGGTGCGCCTGGCATTCCAGAACTGTCACCGGCTGGCGGTCTTCCCGCTCGATTCCTCGGTGGACGACCGGTTGGCCAAGTTCACCTCGATCCGTGGCCAGCTGCTCAACCAGTCGCCGGAGCTGCGCGACTGCTAGCGGGACCCGAACTTCGCTGCCGCTCCGTGTCGCGGGAGGTGCGACTGACACCGGAGCGGCAGCCCAGGTCCCCTCACGGAAGGAGCGGCAGCACCTCCGCGCCCAGGCGCCGTACGTTCTCCTCCGTGGCCGCGAGGTCACCGGAGCCCTCCGTCAACAGGGCGAAGCGGGTGATGCCCGTACGCTCCGAGGTCGCCGCGAGCCGGTCCGCCGCCAGCGCGGGACTCCCCACGGGGTGCAGATCGCAGAGCAGCTCCGTGTAGGCCGCCGGATCCCGCATCGAGCGCTGCCGGCCGTCCACCGTCACGTGTGCCCCGAGGCCCTGGCGGAACCAGCCCGGCATGGCCTTCATCAGCGTCTCCCGCGCGTCCGCCGTGCGGTCCGCGAGCTGGCAGACCCCGGCCGACACGTGCCCGGCCGCCCGTACGACCTCGGGGGAGTGGCCCGCCGCGAGCGCGGTCTCCCGCCAGAGCGCGACCTGCGCCGCCTTGTCCTCGTCCCCGCAGTGCATGCCCAGCAGCATCGGCAATCCGCGCCGCGCCGCCATCCGGACGGACTCCGGGGAGGTGCAGGCGACGATCACTTCCGGCCCTGTCCCGTCCCCGTCCAGAGCCTCCGCCGGGCGCGGTACGACGGGCACCTCGCGGAAGTCGTGGCGGCCGCCCGCCGACCCCACGCGGGGCTCGGCCAGCCAGCGCCGCAGCAGGTCGAGATCCTCGGGGAAGCCGCTCTCGTACGCCTCCAGGCCACCACCGAAGACCTCCAGGTCCACCCAGGGCCCACCGCGCCCCACCCCGAGGGTGAACCGCCCGCCGGAGGTGACGTGCAGCAGGGCGGTCTGCTCCCCGAGCGCCACCGGGTGGGTGCTGGGCAACACGCTCACCGCCGTCCCCACCCGCAGCCGCCGGGTCCGGCCCAGCAGCAGGGCCGCCAGGGTGACCGCCGAGGGGCAGACCCCGTACGGCACGAAGTGGTGCTCGGCGAGCCAGACGGAGTCCAGCCCCGCCTCCTCGGCCACCTCGGCCGTCCGCACCGCCCGGTGTAGCGCCTCCCCCTGCCCCTGGCCCGGGAACTGGGCCGCCAGTACAAAAGCTCCTACGCGCATCGCCCTTCGCCTTCCTCGCGGCTGACGCGGCCTCCCCCAGGTGGACCGACTCGCTGATGGCATCAACGTCTGATGGCAACAACGTCTGACACGTGCCAAAGGCACGGCCTGACAGGAAAGTTATTGAGATTGTCGGGCCGGTTCGCCTGCCACCGTCAGCTTCCTCAGGACACCCTGCGGGTACCCGGGCTCGCTGCGCGTAGTCTGGTTGAAAGTCACTGCCCGCCGCCCTTTCGTGAGGTATACGTGTCACCGCGCCACAACCGCCCCAGGGGCGGCGAGACTCCGGACGAACGCCCTTCCACCGGCCTCGACCGCTACGGGCTGGAGCGGACGGAGGAGTACCAGGGCGAGGAGTGGAAGATCCGGCACGTCGCCGGCGCGAGCGCGCAGGGCAAGCGCTACCGCTGCCCCGGCTGCGACCAGGAGATCCCCTCGGGCACCCCGCACCTGGTGGCCTGGCCCGAGTACGGCGGCGTGGACGACCGCCGGCACTGGCACAAGGCCTGCTGGAACGCGAAGGACCGCCGCACCTCCAAGGTGCAGCGGTCCCGCAACGCTCCCAAGTACTAGGGCGTGCCCGCGGGGGACGGCCCCGGCTCACACGTCCCGGCGGCGCACCACCACGTACGAGGCCACGACCGCGGCCGTCGTCACGCCGACCACCAGGGCCAGCTGGGACCAGTTGGGGGGCAGGGACCGGCCGTCGAACTGCGCGCTGTCGCCCTGCGCCCCGAAGAGCTGGATCAGCCCCATCGGCGCGTTGTAGCGCAGCACGGTGAGCCCGATGCCCGTGGTGGCGGGCCAGGCGGTCAGTATCCCGCCGAGCACCGGGGGCATGGTGACCAGGCCGAGCATCACCGCGATCCCGCCCGCCGAGTGCCGTACGAGCGCGCCGACCGCGAGCGCCAGCACGCCCAGCAGGGTCACGTAGAGGCAGCCCGCGAGGGCGCCCGCCCACTCGGAGCGGCTGTGCGTCCCGGACGCGGGCCCGTTGCGCAGCAGCGCGGCCGTGACGCCGACGAAGGCCACCGAGGCCGCCGTGACGGCGAAGGCGACCCCGCCGAAGACCAGGTACTTCGCGGTCAGCACCCGTACCCGGTCGGGGGCTGCGGTGAAGGTGGTGCGGATGAGGCCCGTGCCGTACTCGGAGGAGATCGTCAGCACCCCGAGCACGATCACCGCGAGCTGGCCGATCATCAGGCCGAAGAGGGCCGGTCCGGTGAAGGGCATCGAGGCGTAGTTCTCGGAGCGGGTCTGGAGCACGACGAGCAGGCCGATGCCGGTGACCAGGGCCACGAGGGAGCCGAGCGTCCACAGTGTCGAGCGCACGGAGGTCAGCTTCGTCCACTCCGAGGCCAGGGCGTGCCCCAGGTGCGGCCGGGGCGCGGGCAGCGTCGCGCCGCCGTTCCCGGGAGGCGTGGGGGCGGTCATCGGGTGTCCTCGGCGGTTCTCTCGGCGGGCTCGCGCGGGGTCTTCTCGGAGGTCGTGGCCAGTCCGGCGGGGCTGTCGGGCATCAGGAAGGGGCGCGCGGCGGAGTCGGTTCCCGGCGGCGGGGGCGCGAAGAAGCTCGCGGCGGCCTCGGCGGACACCCCGGGCGCCGGCTCCTCCTCCCACGGGGGGAAGACCTCCGGCTCGGGCTCCCACAGCTCCTCGCGGGGGTCGTCGGTGGAGGTGTACTCCACCGAGGACTGGGTCATCCGCATGTACGCCTCCTCCAACGAGGCCCGGTGCGGGGACAGCTCCCACAGCCGTACGCCGGCCTCGTGCGCGAGGTCGCTGATGGCGGGCAGCTCCAGCCCGGTCACCCGCAGGGCCCCGTCGGGCTCTTGGAGGACCCGGCCGCCGGCCTTCGACAGCGCGCTGCCGAGCACGACCCGCCCGTCGGGGCCGTTGCCGGCGGCGCGCACCCGTGCGAATCCGGCCGAGTTGTGCGTGATGAAGTCCTGGGTGCTCATGTCGGACAACAGCCGGCCCCGACCGATCACGATCAGGTGGTCGGCGGTCAGCGCCATCTCGCTCATCAGGTGCGAGGAGACGAAGACGGTGCGCCCCTCGGCGGCCAGCCGGCGCATGAGGTTGCGGACCCAGAGGATGCCCTCGGGGTCGAGGCCGTTGATCGGCTCGTCGAACAGCAGCACCTTCGGATCGCCCAGGAGGGCGGCCGCGATGCCGAGCCGCTGGCCCATGCCCAGGGAGAAGCCCCGGCTGCGCTGGCGGGCGGCGTCCTGCAGCCCCACCACGCCCAGCACCTCGTCCACCCGCGCCTCGGGGATCCCGGAGAGCTGGGCCAGCGCCAGGAGGTGTTTGCGGGCCCTGCGGCCGCCGTGGACGGCCTTGGCGTCGAGCAGGGCGCCGACGTGCCGCTGGGCGTTCGGCAGCTCCCGGAAGGGGTGGCCGTTGATCGTGACGTGACCGGCCGTGGGCCGGTCCAGGCCGAGGATCATGCGCATGGTGGTGGATTTCCCGGAGCCGTTGGGCCCCAGGAATCCGGTGACATGACCCGGCTTGACCTGGAAGGAAAGCCCGTCGACAGCGGTCTTGGCGCCGAAGCGCTTGGTCAGGCCGACTGCCTCGATCATTGCTGCTGCCCCTTGCCAGGCCCGGACGGATCTCGTCCGCGTACGCCTTAAGAGCTTAGCGAGTCCCCTGTGGTTCCCTTCCGGGCCGGATCCCTGAGCTGTCCCTGAGATCCGACCCGGGGATCACCCGTAGTACGGCAGGCGTCCGTCACAGGGGGGACGCCCGCCGTCGAGGCCCGTCAGGCGTCGCGGTTGCGCAGCACCAGGTAGCCCCCGGCGAGGACCGCCACGGTCCACAGCGCCATGATCCCGAAGCCGCCCCACGGCCCGTAGGGCGGAGCTTCGCTCCCCATCGCCCCGGGGACGACCTGCATGATCGCGGACCCGGCCTGGTCGGGGAGGAACCGGCCCACCTTCCGGGTCGCCGGCACGGCCCCGAGGATGTTGGAGATGATCAGGAAGAACGGGATCAGGATGCACAGCGAGAGCACGGAGCTGCGCAGCATCGCCGCGACGCCCATGGAGAACAGGGCGATCATCGCCATGTAGAGCCCGGCCCCGGTCACCGCGCGCAGCACGTTCGGCGCGTCGAGGCCGATGCTGCGGTCGCCCAGGATGGCCTGTCCCAGGAAGAAGGACAGGAAGCTGGTGATCAGTCCCACCACCAGGGCGAGCCCGGTGGCGACGAGCAGCTTGCCGAGGAGGAAGGCGCCCCGGTTCGGCACGGCGGCCAGCGAGGTGCGGATCATGCCCGAGCTGTACTCGTTGCCCACCACCAGCACACCGAAGACGATCATCGCGAGCTGGCCGAGCGTCATCCCGGCGAAGCTGGTCAGGGTGGGGTCGAAGGTTCCCTGTTCCTGCGGGGACATGTTCTTGAACGTGGCGTTGACCGCCGCGCACAGACCGGCGCTGACGCCGACCGTGACCACGACGGCGACGACCAGGGTCCAGCTGGTGGAGGCGACCGTGCGGATCTTGGTCCACTCGGACCGCAGGACGGCGGGGAAGTCGGCCACGGTCACTCACCGCCCTTGCGCGTGGCGTCGAAGCCGGCGCCCCAGGCGGGGACGTCGGCGGGCCGGGCCGGATTGTCGACGGCCCGGCCCGGGGGCACGGGCGCGCCCGGCGCGTGGGCGTGGTACTCGACGGAGTCCGCCGTCATGCGCATGAACGCTTCTTCCAGTGAAGCCCGTTGCGGGCTGAGTTCGTGCAGCACGATCTGGTGCTGGGCGGCGAGTTCGCCGAGCTGCTCGGAGGTGACGCCGTCGATCTCCAGGACTCCCGTGGCGGGCACGCTGATCGCGTCGATCCCCGCCTCGTGCAGGACGTCCTTGAGCCGCTCCTGCTGCGGCGAGCGCAGCCGTACGTAACTGCGGGAGTTCTGCGCGATGAAATCCGACATCGACAGGTCGGCGAGCAGCCTTCCCTGTCCGATCACCACCAAATGGTCTGCGGTCAGCGCCATTTCACTCATCAGGTGAGAGGAAACGAAGATCGTCCGACCCTCGGACGCCAGCCCCTTCATCAGATTGCGGATCCAGAGAATTCCCTCGGGGTCCAGACCATTGACGGGTTCGTCGAACATCAGGATCTTCGGATCGCCGAGCAGCGCGGAGGCGATTCCGAGCCGCTGTCCCATCCCGAGTGAAAATCCTTTCGACTTCTTCTTCGCGACGGCCGTCAGGCCGACCAGGTCGAGCACCTCGGCCACGCGTGTCCGCGGGATGCGGTTCGACTGGGCCAGACAGAGAAGGTTGTTGTAGGCGCTGCGGCCGCCGTTCATGGACTTCGCGTCCAACAGCGCACCGATGTACTTCAGCGGTTCCGGCAGCTCCCGGTAGCGCTTGCCGTCGATCCGGACCGAGCCACTGGTCGGGTTGTCGAGGTCGAGCATCATGCGCATGGTCGTGGACTTCCCCGCCCCGTTGGGGCCGAGGAAGCCGGTCACCACCCCCGGTCTGACCTGGAAGCTGAGGTTGTCCACGGCGGTCTTGGCGCCGAATCGTTTGGTTAGTCCCTCAAGCTCGATCATGCGGCCACGCTAGAACGCCGAAGGGCCGTACGCCACCTCTAAAGGGTGACGTACGGCCCATGTCGGGACGCTTTGGCTACCGACGGGTGGACGGCGCCGGTCGACGGCGCGTCGGCGGCGGAGCCTAGCGGCTCTGCTGCGCCGGAACCCCGCGGGTGACGGGCTCGTCGTCGATCGGCGAACCGGCGGCGGCGACGGCCGCACCGGTCAGCGTCGCCAGCATCTCGCGGACGTTGGTGAGCTGCGCGTTGATCGAGTCGCGGCGGTTGGTGAGCGCCGCCAGCTCGCGCTCGGACTCGCTGCGGATCCGGTCGGCCTTGGCGTTGGCGTCGGCGACGATGTCCTCGGACTGACGCTGCGCGGTCTCCACGGTCTGACGGGCGCGGCGCTCGGCGTCCGTACGGAGCTTCTCGGCCTCCAGGCGCAGCTGCTCGGCGCGGTGCTCGATCTCCGCCAGGCGCTTCTCGGCCTTCTGCTGACGCGCGGCCAGGTCACGCTCGGACTGCTCGCGGCGCTTGGCCAGGTTGGTCTCGAAGTCCGCGGCGGCCTGGGCGGCCTTGGCGCGGGTCTCCTCGAAGAGCGCGTCGGCTTCCTCGCGCTTGGAGGAGGCGTCCTTCTGGGCCTCGGTCCGCAGCGTGGAGGCGTCGCCCTTCGCCTTCTCGACGATGCGGACGCCCTCGTCCTCCGCCTTCGTCTTGCGGTCGGACGCGAACGACTCCGCGTCGTTGCGCACCTGCTGAGCGGCCGACTCGGCCAGCTCGCGGTGCTGCTCGGCCGCGCGACGGGCCTCCTCGCGCAGGTCCTTCGCCTCCTCCTCGGCCAGCCGCAGGATCTTCTCGACCCGGGCGCCGAGTCCGGCGTACGACGGCTCGGCGTCGCTCACCTGGGCCTGGGCGTTCTGCGTCTCGAGGTGCAACTCCTCGATCCGCTTTTCCAGAGAGTTGATACGTCCCAGTGCGCTGTCGCGGTCGGAGACCAGCTTGGTAATGCGGTCGTCCACCTGACCGCGGTCGTAACCACGCCGCACGAGCTCGAAGCCGAAGGGGGAGGAAGTGTCGCTCATGGGGTTCCTGTCGAATGAGACCGATGAGGTGCTACGTGAGGTGTTAAGGGGAATCCTAGGCGCCCGGACGGCGTGTCATCGAGTCAATCCGGGTTTGCCCTGGACAATGACACCCCTTTTGAGTGGCACGGCGACAGAATGCTTGTCACTCCTTCGCCTGACCTCCCTCGGAAGCACACATCCTTCTGACCTGACTAGCCCTCTGACGTCTTGCCACCCGAACGAGTGGAACCCGCGGTGACTCCGGCCTTCACGCCCCCCGCGCCCTGGCCGCCCGTCGCGGGCTTCGCGCCACCCGAAGGTGCCTCGAAAGACTCCAACGCCTCAAGAACGTCCTGGACACGGGAGATCTCCGCCTGAATGTCCTCGCGCCTGCGCACCAGGACCTCCAACTCGCGTCGACCCTCGTCGACCAGTCGCTCCGCCTCCGCCTTCGCGTCCGAGAGCGCCGCCTCGGCCTGACGCGACAGATCGGCCTTCTTCTGCTCGGCCTCCTTGAGCAGCGCCTCCGCCTTGCGCACCGCGGCGATGCGGACCTTGCTCGCCTCGCTGCTCGCGTCCGACACCAACTCCTTGGCCTTCGCCTCGGCTTCGACGCTCTGCTCGGTCGCCGCCCGGACGAGCTTGTCCACGCGCTCCCCGGCCGACTTCATCTGCTCGGCCGACTCCCGGCGGGCCCGCTCGTGCAGCTCCTCCACCTCGGACTCGACCCGGCCGCGCAGCTCTTCCGCCCGTTCCCTTATGGCGGCGGCGTCCGTGCGCGCCCCGACCAGCAGCTCGTCGGCGTCCGTACGGGCCTTCTCCACCATGGAGTTGCCCTCGACCGTGGACTCCGAGGTGATCCGCGCCGCCTCCTTGCGGGCCGCGTCGACCATCGCGTCGGCCTGCTCCTCGGCCGCCGTGGTGGAGGCCAGGGCCTGCCGGCCGGCGTCGGCGGTGAGCTTGTCGGCTTCCGCCGAGGCCTCCGTGATGAGCCGGTCGACCTGCTCCGCGGCCTCGCTGCGCCGCTTGTTGGCCGCCTCGCGGGCCTCGTCGAGCAGCCGCTCGGTCTCCTCGCGGGCCCGCGTCCGCATGAGTTCGGCCTCGGTCGCGGCCTCCGCCTTGACCCGCTCGGCCTCCGAGCGGGTGCGGGTGGCGTGCTCCTGGGCCGATGCCAGGGCCTCCGCCGCCTCCGCGCGCAGCCGCTCGGCCTCGCCCCGGGCGTCGCCGACCGTACGCTCGTTGTCCTTGCGGGTCTGCTCGGTGAGCTTGTCCGCCTCGGACGCCGCCTTCGCGATGAGCCGGTCCGCCTGCTCGGCGGCCTCCGTACGGAGCCGGCCCGCCTCGGTGCGCGCCTCGTCGAGGGTCTGCTCGGCGTCCCGCTCGGCGCCCGCCAGGGTCTCGTTCGCCGCGGTCGTGACGCGCTCGGCCTCCGCCGTGGCCTCGCCGACGACCCGGCCGCCCTCGGCGCGGGCCTCGTCCAGGGTCCGGGCGGCCTCGGCGGTGAGCTGCTCGGCCAGGGCCGCCGCCTCCCCGACGGTGGCCTCGTTGGCGGCGCGCGTCTCGGAGACCAGCCGGTCGCCCTCGGCGCGGGCGTCGACCAGGACCTTCGCCGAGTCGCGCTCGGCGCCGGCCAGGGTCGCGGCCGCCAGCTCGGTGAGCCGCTCGGCCTCGGCCAACGCCTCGGTGGTGAGCCGGTCCGCCTGCTCGGCGGCCTCGGTACGCAGCCGGCCGGCCTCGGCGCGGGCCTCGTCGAGAGTCTGCTCCGCCTCGTCGGCCAGTCGCTCGGCCTGGGCCGCGGCCTGGCCGAGGGTGGCCTCGTTGGCCGTACGGGTCTCCTCGGTGAGCCGGTCCGCCTCGGACGCGGCCTCGGTGATGAGCCGGTCCGCCTGTTCGGCGGCCTCGGTACGCAGCCGGTTGCCTTCGGCGCGGGCCTCGTCCAGCACCCGGGCGGCCTCGGCGCGGGAGGCGTCCGCGGCGGCCAAGGCCTCGGCGGACAGCCGCTCGGCCTCCGCCGTGGCCTCGCCCACGGTGAGGGCGTTGGCCGCCAGGGTCTCCTGGGTGAGGCGCTCGGCCTGCGCCGTCGCCTCCGCCACGAGCCGGGCGCCCTCGGCGCGCGAGGCCTCCAGGGACTCCGCCGCCTCGCCGCGGATCCGGTTCGCGTCGTCCCGGGCGTCTGCCCGGGTGCGCGTCGCGTCCCGCTCGGACGCCGCGAGGGACTCCGTCGCCTCCGTGCGCACCCGCTGGGCGTACTCGGCGGTGTCCGTGCGCACCTGCTCGGCCTCGGCGATCGCGTCGCCGACCGTGCGTTCCGCCAGCGCCTTCGCCGCGTCCGTCTCGACACGGGCCTCGCTGCGGATCCGCGAGGCGTCCTCCGCGGCGCGCTCGCGCTCCGCGTGGGCGTCGGAGCGGACCCGGTCCGCCTCCTCGACCGCTTCGGTGCGGGTGCGTTCCGCGGCGTGCTCGGCCGCGCTGCGCAGCCCCGCGACCTCCTCGTCGGCCTGCTCGTGCAGACCGGCGACGGCCTCGCGCACCTGCTGGGCGGTGGCCTCGGCCGCCGCGACCACCTCGGACGCGCGCCGCTCGGCCTCCTCGGTGAGCCAGACCGCCTCGGCGGTGGCCTCCTCGGAGCGCTTGCGTGCCTGCGCGAGGAGTTCCTCGCTCTGTTCGCGGGCCTGCGCCCGCTCGTTGCCGGCGTCCGTACGGGCCGCCGACAGGGTCTCCTCGGCTTCCCGGCGTCGCCGGGCGGCCTCCTCCTGGGCGGCGGCCAGGGCTTCGGCGGCCTCCTCGGCGACCCGCTCGGCGGCGGCCTTGGCCTCCGCGCGCAGCCGGTCCGCGGTGTCCTGGGCCTCCGAGCGCAGCCGCTCCGACTCGGCCTCGGCCTCCGCGCGCAGCCGTACGGAGACCTGCTCGGCCTCCGCGCGGACCCGGCCCGCGTCCTCGGCGGCCTCGACGCGCAGCGCGTCGGCCTCCGCCTGGGACTGGGACTGGAGCGTACGGACGCGCTCCGCGGACTCGGCGCGCAGCCGGTCGTTCTCCTCGGTGGTCTCCTTGCGGATGCCCTCCGCCGCCTCGCGGGCGTCGCGCAGGGTCTGCTCCGCCGCCGAGAGACGGGTCTCGGCGTCGGTGTGCAGCCGCGTCAGTTCGGTGTCGGCCTCGGCGCGCTTGGCCGCGAGGGCCTGCTCGGTCTCCTCGCGCCGGGCGCGGGCCGCCGCGTCCGCCTCGGCGGCCAAGGCCTCCGCCTGCTCCTCGGCCTCGGCGCGCAGCCGGTCGGCCTCGGCGCGGGTGCGCTCCAGGGTCTCCTCGGCCTGCCGGCGCAGGGTGGTCGCCCGCTCCACGGCCTCGGCGCGGACCCGCTCGCTCTCGGCGGTGGCCCCGCCGCGCAGGCCGTCGGCGTCCGACTTGGCCTTGCCGAGCAGTTCCTCGGCGGTGCTGGCCGCCTCCTCGATCTGCTGGACCGCCTCGCGGCGGGCCTCCCCGCGGATCCGCTCGCCCTCGGCGACGGCCTCCGCGCGCAGCTGCTCGGCCTCTCCGCGCAGCCGCCGGGCCTCCTCCTGGAGTTCGACGGTGCGGGCGCGGTACTCCTCGGTGTCGTCCTTCGCGGCGCCCTTGAGCTCGTCGGCGGTGGTGGCCGCCTGCAGGCGCAACCGGTCGGCCTCGGACTCCGCCTCGCGACGGATCCGCTCGGCCTCCTCGGAGGCGGCGCGGGTGGTGGCCCGGGCGTCCTCGGAGGCCTTGTTCAGCACGTCCTCCGCGGAGCGGGCCGCCTTCGCCAGCTGGGCGGCGGAGTCCTCGGCGGCGGCGGTACGGGCCTGGTCGCCGGCCTCGGTGCGCAGCCGCTCGGCCTCGGCGCGGGCGTCGGCCAGGGACTGCTCGGCCTCGGCCTTGAGGACCTCGGCCTCCTTGGTGGCCTCGCCGACGAGGCGGGCGACCTGTTCCTTCGCGGTACGGGTGCGCTGCTCGTTGACGGACTCCGCCGAGGCGAGTTGGCGGGCCGCGCTCTCCTTGGCGTCCGCGAGCAGGGTCTCGGCCTCGGTGCGGGCGGAGCGCAGGGCGGTGTCGGCCTCCTGCACGCGGGACTCGGCGACGCGGCCGAGGTCCATGGTCTGCCGGCGCGTCTGCTCCGCCTCGGCGGTGCTGCTGGAGCGCAGCCGCTCGGCGTGCTCGGTGGCCTCCTGGGCCTGCGTGGAGGCGGCGGCCAGCAGCCGCTCGGCCTCCTTGCGGGCGCGCAGCAGCGTGGTCTCGGCCTCGCCGCGGGCGGTCTCCGCGTCGGCGGCGAGCCGGCGGCGGGCCTCCTCGACGGCGCGGGCGGCCTCGGCGCGGGCGGCGTTCAGTGCCTGGTCGGCCTCGGCGCGGGACTCGTCCATGAGCCGGCGGGCCTGGGACTCCGTACGGGAGCGCAGCTGCTCGGCCCAGGCGACGTTCTCGTTGACGTGCGCCTCGACGGTCTGGCGGCGCTCGTTCAGCTCCTGGTCCAGGCGCTGGCGGCGGTTGACGGCCTCGGCGTGCAGCTCGGCCTGCAGGCGCGCCTGGTGCTCGGCGTGCTCCTGGAGGATGCGCTGGGTCTGCGCCCGGGCGTCGCGCAGTTCGCGCTCGGCGTCGGAGCGCATCTGGTCGGCCTGGACCTGGGCGTTGCGGAGCAGCTGCTCGGCCTGGTAGCCCATGTCCGCGCCGTCGTAGGCGGGCCGGGACGCGAGATTGCGGCGCACCTCGTGGAGCTTGGCCCGCAACACCTCGACCTGGTAACCCAGGTCCTCGGCGTGCTGGACGGCCTTCCCGCGCTCCTTCGTGAGCCGCTCCATCTCGGCTTCGAAGCGCGAGAGATGGTCGGCTTCAGCCTGATGGCTCTCTTGGCTTTCGTAGCCCCGCACAGCGCGGTCCCATCCGTCCCCTGGTCGCAAGCTCATCACCAAATGAGCATCGCTCGCCCGCTGAACGACGCCCCCGGGGGATGGTGTCAGAAACCGGGTCGGGGGATACAGGCCCCGACCCCGTCCGCACCTAACCCCGGCCGAGCCAGTGCCACTCTACCGGCCGGGGAATGGGGGCATCAGTGCTCGGGGTTGCTCGTGACCAGTTCGGTGAGGACGCCGTGGCAGTCCTTGGGGTGCAGGAAGGTGATCCTGGAGCCCATCGAGCCGATCCGCGGCTGGTCGTAGAGGACCCGAACGCCCTTGTCGCGGATGGCCTCGGCGTCCCCGTCGACGTCGGCGGTGCCGAAGGCGATGTGGTGGACGCCCTCGCCGTTCTTGGCCAGCCACTTGCCGACCGCGGAGTCCTCGCGGGTGGGCTCCAGGAGCTGCAGGTAGGAGGCACCCCCGTCCGAGGTCTCGTTGATCTTGAGCATGGCCTCGCGGACACCCTGTTCCTCGTTGACCTCGGTGTGGAACACCTCGAATCCGTACGTGGCACGGTAGAACTCGACGGTCTTGTCCAGGTCGAGGCAGGCGATCCCGATGTGGTCGATTCTTGTCAGCATGGGACCAGTGCACCGCTTGGCGGGTGGTCACGCAACGTGCCAGCGATCACACCGACTGGCCGATGACGCCGGGGGTACTGCTCAGTACATTCGGGTAAACCCTCGTTCACTCCTCAGCATCCCTTGTTGAAAGGGGATCCGCCTCATGTCCGGATCGAACAACACCACTTCAGTGATCGTCGCCGGGGCCCGCACGCCCATGGGACGACTGCTCGGCTCGCTGAAGTCCTTCTCGGGCGCCGATCTGGGTGGCTTCGCCATCAAGTCGGCGCTGGACCGGGCCGGCATCTCCGGCGACCAGGTCCAGTACGTGATCATGGGCCAGGTGCTCCAGGCCGGCGCGGGCCAGATCCCCGCCCGCCAGGCCGCCGTCAAGGCCGGCATCCCCATGAACGTGCCCGCGCTCACCATCAACAAGGTGTGCCTGTCGGGCCTGGACGCCATCGCGCTGGCCGACCAGCTCATCCGCGCCGGGGAGTTCGACATCGTGGTCGCGGGCGGCCAGGAGTCGATGACCAACGCCCCGCACCTGCTGCCGAAGTCCCGCGAGGGCTTCAAGTACGGCGCCATCGAGATGCTCGACGCCATGGCCCACGACGGCCTCACCGACGCCTTCGAGAACATCGCGATGGGCGAGTCCACCGAGAAGCACAACACCCGCCTCGGCATCGAGCGCGCCCCGCAGGACGCGTTCGCCGCCACCTCCCACCAGCGGGCGGCCGCGGCGCAGAAGAACGGCGTCTTCGAGGCCGAGATCACCCCGGTGGAGATCCCGCAGCGCAAGGGCGAGCCGGTGCTGTTCTCCGAGGACGAGGGCATCCGCCCCGAGACCACGGTCGAGTCCCTGGGCAGGCTGCGCCCGGCCTTCGCCAAGGACGGGACGATCACGGCGGGCACCTCCTCGCAGATCTCCGACGGCGCCGCCGCGGTGGTCGTGATGAGCAAGGCCAAGGCGCAGGAGCTGGGCCTGGAGTGGCTGGCGGAGATCGGCGCCCACGGCAATGTGGCGGGACCCGACAACTCGCTCCAGTCGCAGCCGTCGAACGCGATCCTGCACGCGCTGGCCAAGGACGGCCTGGAGGTTTCCGACCTGGACCTCATCGAGATCAACGAGGCCTTCGCGGCGGTCGCGGTCCAGTCGATGAAGGACCTGGGGGTGACCCCGGAAAAGGTGAACGTCAACGGCGGCGCCATCGCGCTCGGACACCCCATCGGCATGTCCGGCGCCCGGGTGGTGCTGCACCTGGCGATGGAGCTCAAGCGCCGCGGCGGTGGGACCGGCGCGGCCGCGCTGTGCGGTGGCGGCGGCCAGGGCGACGCCCTCGTGATCCGCGTCCCGAAGGCGTAGGCGGCGGCATGACGACGGTGGACGTCCCCACGCTGGTGGCACAGGCCCGTGAGGGCCGGCCGCGGGCGGTGGCCCGGCTGATCTCACTGGTCGAGGGGGCGTCCCCGCACCTGCGTGAGGTGATGGCCGCCCTGGCACCGCTGACGGGCGGCGCGTACGTGGTCGGCCTGACCGGATCTCCGGGGGTCGGCAAGTCGACCTCGACCTCGGCTCTGGTGTCGGCCTACCGCGCCGCCGGCAAACGGGTCGGGGTGCTCGCGGTGGACCCCTCCTCGCCCTTCTCGGGCGGGGCGCTGCTCGGCGACCGGGTCCGGATGTCGGACCACGCCTCGGACCCGGGGGTCTACATCCGCTCCATGGCCACCCGGGGGCACCTGGGCGGGCTGGCCTGGGCCGCCCCGCAGGCGATCCGGGTGCTGGACGCGGCCGGCTGCGAGGTGATCCTCGTAGAGACGGTCGGCGTCGGGCAGTCGGAGGTGGAGATCGCCTCGCAGGCCGACACCTCGGTGGTGCTGCTGGCGCCCGGGATGGGCGACGGGATCCAGGCGGCGAAGGCCGGGATCCTGGAGATCGGCGACGTGTACGTGGTGAACAAGGCCGATCGGGACGGGGCCGACGCCACCGCCCGGGAGCTGAACCACATGCTGGGCCTGGGCGAGGCCCGGGGCCGGGACGACTGGCGGCCGCCGATCGTGAAGACGGTCGCGGCCCGCGGCCGGGGCATCGACGAACTGGTCGAGGCGCTGGAGAAGCACCGGGCGTGGATGGACGAGCGCGGGGTGCTGGCCGAGCGGCGTGCGGTCCGGGCGGCGCGCGAGGTCGAGACCATCGCGATCACCGCCCTGCGGGGGCGGCTGGCAGACCTGCGCGGCGACGCGCGCCTGGAGGCCCTCGCCGGACGGGTCGCGCGCGGCGAGCTGGACCCGTACGCGGCGGCGGACGCGCTGCTGGAGAGCCTCACCGAAGGCTGAGCGGGGCCGGGGCCGGGGAGGTGCGATCCCCGGCCCCGGCCCGACGGCCGCGGTGCCGCGCCGCTTCAGTTGTTGTCGTTGTCGTTGTCGTTGTCACCGTCGTTGTCGGAGTCCGCCGGGACGATCTTGCCGGTCTTGGCGTCGACGCCGACGTTCTTGGTGCTGCCGTCGGACGACTTGATCTCGACCGACCAGTAGTCGGCGACCCCGTTGTCGTTGTCGTTGTCCCAGTCGAGGGACCACACCTTGCCGGGGGTGGCGGCCAGCGCGGCCTTCATGGCCTTCGCGGCGTCGACCTTCGCGGCGAGCAGGGTCTTGTACTCGTTGCCGTCCTGCTCGGTGTCCGAGTCGCTCCGGGTGACGGCGCCGGCGGCGCTCACCTCCACCTCGGAGTGGGCCTTGCCGTTCTTGCCGATCACGTCCACGTGCCAGACGGACCCGTCCTTGTCGAGGGACTCGACGAAGCCCGGGTACTTCTTCAGGGCCGCGGCCGCGGCCCCCGCGGCGTCGACGTCGGCGCGGGCCGCCGCGGCGGACGCCGGGCGGGTCCCGACGGCGGTCGCGGACGCCGCTGTCGCGGACGCCACGGGGCCCGCAGTCAGCAGGACGGCGGCCGCGGCCGCCGGGACGTAGAGGGAGCGGGTGCGCTTCATCACTGGACCTCCTCGGGCCGGCCGGTGGGCGGCCGACGGTGAGCGGTATCGCCCATTGTCGGCCCGCCCGCCCGAAGTGGCGCGCGGTGAGGGGTCCGTCGCAGGTCAGAGGCGCTTGTGGGGCCTCTTAGACGCGGCCGCGGTTCTCCCGAAGGTGCTCCGCGACGGGCCGCAGCGACTCGCGCAGGGCCGTCAGCGCGGCCGGCGGGAGCAGGTCGATGAAGTGCTCCCGTACGGACGCCACGTGATGCGGGGCGACCTTGCGCATGGTCTCCATGCCCTCGTCCGTGAGGACCGCGTACAGGCCGCGGCGGTCGGACTCGCAGTTGACCCGGCGCACCAGGCCCGAGGCTTCCATGCGGGTGATCTGGTGCGAGAGCCGGCTCTTGGACTGGAGGGTGGCGGTGGCCAGATCGCTCATGCGCAGCCGGTGGCCGTCCGACTCCGAGAGGTTCACGAGGATCTCGTAGTCGTTGTTGGTGAGTCCGAAGGGCTGGAGATCCTTTTCCAGCTGGTGCATCAGCAGTCTGCTGACGTCCAGGTGGGTGCGCCAGGCGCACTGCTCGGCGTCGCTCAGCCAGCGAGTGGCGGTCTCGGTCTCGATGGTCTCCATGAATGAACTCTACCTAAGAAGTTGAATTACGTACAAAAATAGGAACATCCGCTTCTGCGGAACACGTCACAGGCCGAAGCGCCGTTGCAGATCACCCAGCTGCCCGGGCATCCGCGGGACGCCCAACTGTCCGAGCGGACCCTGCCCGGCCCCCGGGACGCCCTGGGCGTTGCCCGCGGCCGCGCCGGCGCCCACCTGGCCGACCGCCTGCTCGGCCATCAGCATCTCCGAGGACTGCAGCAGCACGGTCCCCGCGCCGACGAACTCGAACTGGTGCTCCTCGCCGGAGGCTCCGCCGATGCCCGTGAGCGCGCGCAGCCCGCCCATCACGCCCGACATGTAGCCGTGGTCGTAGTGGTGGCACGGCGAGGGGCAGTCCGCCCAGCCCACCAGCGCCTGGGGGTCCACACGCATCGGGGGCTCCATGAACACCACCGGACCGTTGGACGCCGCCACGAACTTGCCGGTTCCGATCAAGGTCAGGAACCCCGGGACGATCGACTGCTTCAGGGCCAGCGTGGGCTGGTAGGCCAGCAGGTTCCCCGACCGGATCGTCAGGTTGCCGTTCTCCAGGTCGTACGAGTTCACGTCGAAGGCCCGGTCGGCCAGCAGCATCTTGCCCTGGCCCTCGGCCACCACCCAGTCGCTCGCGTGCAGGGGCGAGTGGAAGCTGGTGCGCAGCAGGCGGTCGAAGCGGCCGTTGCCGATGCCGTTGAACTCGATGCGCCCGTAGTACGAGATCATCTTGCCCTTCTGCAGGAACCACTGGCTCCCCTTGAGCTCCACGCAGAAGGTGTACGCGTTCACGTTGTCGTCGGAGGGCAGGGTGTACGGGTCGAAGACCGTCGGGCCGCCGGGGGCGCCCGTCACGGGGCCGACCGGACCTGAGGGGTACGTCACAGCTTCTCCTCCGAGGCCTGCACGAAGACCGCGCCCTGTCCCGACAGCTCCAACTGGAACGCCTCGCCGGAACCGCGACCGACCATGTCCCGCCAACCCAGCGCGGCGGAGAGCTTGTTCCGGACCTCCCCGTGGTGGGCCACGTACGCCTGCGGGTCGACGTGGACCGGCCGGTTCGGGGTGATGGGCAGCTCGATGACCCCGCCGTGGGCCATCACGGCCACCGAGCCGTGGCCCTTGAGGGTGGTGGTGAAGAGGCCCTGCCCGGTCACCTGGCCGCGCACCATGCCCATGACCCCGCCCTGCGAGCCCATGAACATCGTGCCCTGCTGGAGGGTGCCGTCGAAGGCGAGCAGTCGGTCCGCCTCGACGTAGAGGGTCTCGCCCGTGAGGCTGATGACCTGGATGTGGTGGCCGCCGTGGCCGAACATCACCGTCCCGCTGCCCTCGACCGTCATCAGCGGGGTCTGCTCGTTCGCCACCCGGCGCCCGATCATGCCCATGACGCCGCCCTGGCCGCCCGTCAGGCTCGGGGTGAAGGAGACCTCGCCGCGGTAGGCCAGCATCGCGCCGCGCTGGCTGTACATCTTCTGGCCCGGGACCACCTGGGCCTCGACCATCTTCGAGTTGATCTCGCGGAACGGCATCAGACGTCGCCCCCGACGGTGTTGCGCTCGCTGGGCTGCACGTAGACCAGGCCCTCGCCCTCGAAGCGGATCTGGAAGGCCTCGCCGGACCCCTCGCCGATCAGGGTGCGGAAGTTCACCCCGGACTGGAAGGACTGCTGGAGGTTGCCCGTGTGCGCGACGTACGCGCCCGGGTCCACCGACAGCGGGTACTGGGCGCTGACGCGCAGCACCACCGCCGGGCCGTCCGACATGATCGCCGCCTGCCCGGAGCCCTCGACGGTCGTCGTGAAGAGCCCGTTGCCCGTGGTCGCGCCGCGCAGCCCCGTGAAGGTGGTGCCCGTGCGCAGCCCGGCGTCGGTGCACAGCAGGTTGCTGGACTCCACGTAGAGCTTCTCGCCGCGCAGATTGACCAGATTGATCTCACTCGCGCGGTCGGCGAAGTAGCAGGTGCCGTGACCCTGTACCTCCATCACGGTCATCTGTTCGCCGGTCAGTCGGCGCGTCACCATCCCGCGGAGGCCTTCGCCGCCGCCCGTCATCTTCTTGAAGGCCATCTGGCCGTCGTACGCGACCATGGCGCCGTTCTTCGCTTTCACGGCGTCCCCGGTCAGGTCGACGGCGAGCACCTTGCTGCCTTGGAGTCGGAACTGAGCCACGGGACGAAGGTATCGGCAGCGGGCGGGGCCGAACAGGGCCCAGCGGCCGATATGCGCCACACTCTCGCCACAGTTCCGTCACACGACCGTCCCACGCGGGGGCGCGTCCGCTCCCCGCGCGGGCGCGCGCCCGCGCTCCGCGCCCCCGGGCTCGCGGGGGACCCGGGGCAAGATCGGCGGGAACGGCTGAGACACTGGAACGCCCCCCGGCCTCGATCCCGAAGGTTCCACGTGGACATCAAGACCGCCTCCGCCCTGCACCGGCTGCGCCTCATCTCCGTACCGGAGGCGCTGTCGTTCCCGGCCCTGCTGATCTTCGGTTCGCTGCTCAAGCGGACGACGGACATCGACTACCTGATGATGCCGCTCGGCATCCTGCACGGGATCCTGTTCGTCATCTACGCGATCTTCCTGCTCGACGTGTGGAACCGGGCGAAGTGGCCGTTCAAGAAGGCGCTGCTGTTCTTCGTGCTCGCCCTCGTCCCCTTCGGCGGCCTCTACGGGGACAAGCTGCTCAAGCGCGAAGAGGCCGACAGCGTCCTGGGCGCCCGGGTCCGCGCGGAGGCCGGCGCATGATCATCGCGTTCTCCGTGACCCCGCTCGGGGTCGGCGAAGAGGTCGGGGAGTACGTCGCGGACGCGGTCCGCGTGGTCCGCGAGTCCGGGCTGCCCAACCGCACCGACGCCATGTTCACCACGGTCGAGGGCGAGTGGGACGAGGTGATGGACGTGGTGAAGCGCGCGGTGGCCGCCGTGGAGGCGCGGGCGCCGCGGGTCTCCTTCATCCTCAAGGCCGACATCCGTCCCGGGGTCTCGGACGGCATGACCTCCAAGATCGAGACGGTGGAGCGGCACCTCGCCGAGGGCTGAGCCCCGCCGCTCCTCCTGTTCTTCCCGCTCCCTCCGTACGTCTCGCGGCGCCCCCGACCGACCGGCCGGGGGCGCCGTCGCGTTCCGGCGCCCCCGGCTCAGTCGCGGGCGCGGCGGGCCAGGCCCAGGGCGTGGTCCGGCCACCAGCCGCCGGCTTCCGGGCCGCCGCGACAGGGGCCGTCGGACTCGCCCGGCCGCTTGATCCACAGGTACGCGTCCACGAGCGGGTCCCCCGTAACGTCGGTGGGCGGGACGCCGAGCGAGCGGCCGGGCGGGTTGCACCAGGCCCGGGTCGGGTCGCCGGTCGGGGGGCCGGCGCCGTTGCGGCCGGTGTCGAGGACGAAGTGCGCGCCTCCCGTGCCCCGGGAGATCTCGGCGCCGTAGGAGCGGCTCGCCGCGTCGGGCTGGAACTGGGAGACGTTGAGGGAGAAGCCGTCCGCGCGGGCGAGACCGGCCTTGCGGAGGGGCCCGACCAGGTCCGCCGGGTCCCGGATCCAGGCCGGGTGACCGGCGTCCAGGTAGACCCTGGTGTTCCTGTTCCGCTTGAGCCGGTCCACGGCCTGCGACAGCAGTCCGTAGCGCTCCTCGCGCAGTGCGGCCGGGGTGCAGCCGTCCACGACGTGCGGGACGGCGCCCGGTTCCAGGACGACCACCGCGCGGGTGTCGGCGAGGGTGTCGGCGAGCGCTCCGACCCAGGCGCGGTAGGCGGCGGCGTCCTTCGCCCCGCCCGCCGAGTGCGGGCCGCAGTCGCGGTGGGGGATGTTGTGCGCGACGAGGAGCAGGACCTGCCCCGAGGCCTTGGCGGCCGCGCGGGCCCGGCGCAGCGCCGGGGCGGGATCGCCGCCCGACATCCACAGGGCCATCGGCCGCTCCGAGATCCGGCGCAGCAACTGGGCGTCGCTGTTGCGGCCCTGCGCCTCCCAGGCGAGCACCTGTCGGGCGGCGTCGCTCCGCGGATCGACCCAGTACGGGGACCCGGCGGCTTCGGCCTGGGCGCCGGCGGCGGCCGGTCCCGGAGCGGGCTCCTCGGAGCAGCCGGCGGCGAGGAGGATCAGCAGGCCGAGGGCGGCGGCGGCCGTACGGCGCATGAGTCGGGGGGCGACGGAGGGCATCCGGCTACCTCGCGGCGTAGGGGCGGACGGCGGACCGGGACATCGTGACATAAGGGGCATTTGGTGCTTGGCGCGACACCGTCGTCCCTCGTCCGTTGTCCGTCGTCCGTCGTCCGTCGTCCGTCAGGGAGCGGCGCCGGTCGCGAGGGCGATGCCGAGCGGGGTGCGTTCGTAGAGGACCTGGTGGCCGTGGCGGGCCGGGGTCAACAGCCCCGCCGCCCGCAGCGCCTTGAGGTGCGCCGACACGGTGGAGGGTGCCAGGCCCAGCCGGAGCGCGAGGGCCGTGGTGGACGCCGGCTCGTGCAGGGCGCAGAGCACCTCGGCCCGGCCCCGGCCCAGCAGTCCGGACAGGGCCTCGGGGGCCGGTCCGGGCGCCGCCGTCCACAGGGCGCCGATGCCCCGGGCCGGATAGACCAGGGTCGGCTGCCAGGGCGGGTCGTAGCCCCCGACCACCTCCGGCCAGACGAACGCGCTCGGCATCAGGAGCAGGCCCTGTCCGCCCAGTTCGCGGTGGTGCCGGCTGCCCCGGCGGTCGTTGCTCAGGGTGTGCGCCTCCTCGTCCCACCGCAGGTCGGGGTGGAGCCCGTCGAACAGGGCCCCGAGTCCGCCCGCCGCCAGCCGCCGGGAGTGGAACAGCACGTCGGCCTCCAACAGCGCCCGCAGCCGGGGCCAGTGCGGGGCGATCAGCGCCCGCCACACCGCCTCCGTCAGATCGGCCAGCTCCAGGACGGCCCGCGCGGGATCCGCCAGCATCCGCCGCCCCGCCTCGCTCTCCACCGCGCCCGGCGTGCACACCAGGGAGCGGCGCAGGTCCTCGTGGGCGGCGGCCGGATCGGCGGCGGCCTCGCGGACCCGGGCCAACTCCTCCTCGAAGGTGACGGCGGGACCGAGCGGGGGCGGGCTCAGCAGGTCGGGGTGGTGCCCCTTGCGCGGCATCAGGAGCCACAGCGGTCGCAGGTCCAGCCCGGCCGCGTCGGCCCGGACCCGGCTCAGCCAGGGCAGGTGGTAGGTCTGGCGGTCCGGACGCAGCAGGACCCGTACGGCCTCCTGGGTCTCCCAGCGGGGGGAGATCGCGAAGCGGCAGCGCAGCAGGTCGGCCGGGCCGAAGCGGTAGTGGTCCCCCACGGCGGCCCTCCTTCGATTCGCCCCGGGCCGAATGTCTACGGTCCAGGTTAGACGCCGCCGAGGCTGTCGGACATGCCCTCCCCGACCGATTCCGCCCCGCCCGACACCCCGCCGCACGCCCCGCCTGTCACCGTTCCCGTTCCCGTTCCCGTTCCCGTTCCCGTTCCCGACCCCGTGCCCGCGCCGGAAGCGGCCACCGCCGACGCGGCGGACCCGGCGCGGCACCAGGGGTACCGGGACGTCTTCCGGGTGCGGGAGTTCAGGACCGTCTTCGCCGCGCACCTGATGTCCCTGCTCGGCGTCGTCGTCGCCGAGATCGCCCTCACCGTCCTGGTCTACCGCGCCACCGGCTCCCCCCTGATGAGCGCGCTCACCTTCGCCCTCGGCTTCCTCCCCTACGCCCTCGGCGGCACCCTCCTCGCCCCGCTCGCCGACCGCTTCCCCGCCCGGCGGGTGCTCGTCGCGTGCGACCTGCTCTGCGCGGGCTGCGCGGCGGCCATGGTGTGGCCCGCGACGCCCATCGGGGCGATCCTCGTGCTGCGTTGCGCGATGGCCTTCGTCGCGCCCCTGTTCAGCGGGGTCCGCAGCGCCTCCCTCGCCGACATCCTCGGCTCCGGGGAGCGCTTCGTCCTCGGCCGCTCCCTGCTCCGGATGGTCTCCCAGAGCGCCCAGCTCGCCGGCTTCGGCCTCGGCGGTCTGCTGCTGACCGTCCTGGCCCCGCGCGGGGCCATCGCGCTCACCGCCACCGGGTTCGTCGCCTCCGCCCTGCTCCTGCGCCTCGGCACCCGGGCCCGCCCGGCCCGCGCCCGGGCGGCCGGCGCGGGCTCCCGCACCTCCCCCCTCGGCGGGCTGCGCGCCCTCCTCGGCGAGCCCCGGCTGCGCGCCCTCACCCTCCTGTGCTGGCTGCCGCCCACCTTCGTCGTCGTACCGGAGGCCCTCCTCACCCCCTACGCGACCGACCTCGGCGCCGGGACCGCGACGCTCGGGCTCCTCATGTGCGCCCTGCCCGTCGGCGCCATCTCGGGGGAGCTGTGGGCCGGCTCGGCGCTCACCGCCCGCACGCGGGCGCGCGTCACGGCCCCGCTCGCCGTGCTCGCCCCGCTCCCGCTCCTCTTGTACGCCTTCCACCCCGGAGCCCCCGTGGTCATGGCCGCGCTGCTCCTGACCGGACTGGCCCACGCCTACACGCTGGGCCTGGACCGGATGTTCGTGGACGCCGTCCCCGAGGGGCTGCGCGGCTCGGCGATGACCCTGCTCACCACCGGGATGATGACCCTTCAGGGCGTCGGCATGGCGGCGGCCGGCCTCGCCGCCGAATTCCTCCCGGCGCACGTCGTGGTCACCGGGGCCGCCGTGCTGGGATCGGCGACCGTCGCGTTCCTCCTCGTACGCCTGCGCGCCGCGGAGCGCTCCGCCCGGAGGTCGAGGGATGAGACGGGGCTGACCGCCAAATGACCGCCCGGTAGGGTCTGGCGGGTGCCCAAGCCGCTCAGTCTCGCCTTCGACCCCATCGCCCGCGCCGACGAACTGTGGCGCCGACGCTGGGGTCCGGTGCCCTCGATGGCCGCCATCACCTCGATCATGCGCGCCCACCAGATCCTCCTCGGCGAGGTGGACGCGGTCGTCAAGCCCTACGGCCTCACCTTCGCGCGCTACGAGGCACTGGTGCTCCTCACCTTCTCCCAGGCCGGCGAACTGCCGATGTCGAAGATCGGCGAGCGCCTGATGGTCCACCCCACCTCGGTGACCAACACCGTGGACCGGCTGGTCATCTCCGGCCTGGTGGCCAAGCGCCCCAACCCGCAGGACGGCCGCGGCACGCTCGCCTCCATCACCGACAAGGGCCGCGAGGTCGTCGAGGCGGCGACCAAGGACCTGATGGAGATCGACTTCGGGCTCGGGGCCTACGACGCCGAGGAGTGCGGGGAGATCTTCGCGCTGCTGCGCCCGCTGCGCGTGGCCGCCGCGGACTTCGAGGAGAAGTAGCCGAGCGGTGGCCGAGCGCGCGCGGGCTCCGTGGAAGGGGCCGCGTCAAGATCGAACAAAACGGACGGTTAGGCTCGACGGCATGAAACGAAGCGTGCTGACCCGCTACCGCGTCATGGCCTACGTGACCGCGGTCATGCTCCTGATCCTCTGTGCCTGCATGGTGGCGAAGTACGGCTTCGACACCGGCGCCGACCTGACCTTCGCGGTCTCGCAGGCCCACGGTGTGCTGTTCATGATCTACCTGGTCTTCGCCTTCGACCTGGGCTCCAAGGCCAAGTGGCCCTTCGGCAAGCTGCTGTGGGTGCTGGCCTCCGGGACCATTCCGCTGGCCGCCTTCTTCGTCGAGCGCAAGGTCCGCGCCGAGGTCGAGCCGCTGGTCGCGGACCGTCTCGCCCCCGCCAAGGCCTAGACAGCGAAAACGCCCCCGGGGAGGTCGGTGACGACTCTCCGGGGGTTTGCCATCGACATTTACTAGGACGTCCTAGTAAATTCATGGGTATGGACGCTGACGCCATCGAGGAGGGCCGCCGTCGCTGGCAGGCCCGGTACGACAAGGCCCGCAAGCGCGAGGCCGATTTCACGACGCTCTCCGGAGATGACGTCGATCCCGTCTACGGGCCCCGGCCCGGTGACTCGTACGAGGGATTCGAGCGCATCGGATGGCCGGGGGAGTACCCCTACACCCGAGGACTCCACGCCACCGGCTACCGGGGGCGCACCTGGACCATCCGCCAGTTCGCGGGCTTCGGCAACGCCGAGCAGACCAACGAGCGCTACAAGATGATCCTCGCCGCCGGCGGCGGCGGGCTCTCCGTCGCCTTCGACATGCCCACCCTCATGGGCCGGGACTCCGACGACCCCCGGGCGCTGGGCGAGGTGGGCCACTGCGGGGTCGCCATCGACTCCGCCGCCGACATGGAGGTCCTCTTCAAGGACATCCCCCTCGGCGACGTCACCACCTCCATGACCATCTCCGGACCCGCCGTCCCCGCCTTCTGCATGTACCTGGTCGCCGCCGAGCGGCAGGGAGTGGACCCCGCCGTCCTCAACGGCACGCTCCAGACCGACATCTTCAAGGAGTACATCGCCCAGAAGGAGTGGCTCTTCGAACCCGAGCCGCACCTGCGCCTCATCGGCGACCTCATGGAGTACTGCGCGAACGGCATCCCCGCCTACAAGCCGCTCTCCGTCTCCGGCTACCACATCCGCGAGGCCGGGGCCACGGCCGCGCAGGAGCTCGCCTACACCCTCGCCGACGGCTTCGGCTACGTGGAACTCGGCCTCTCCCGGGGCCTGGACGTCGACCACTTCGCCTCCGGGCTCTCCTTCTTCTTCGACGCCCACCTCGACTTCTTCGAGGAGATCGCCAAGTTCCGCGCGGCCCGCCGCATCTGGGCCCGCTGGATGAAGGAGGTCTACGGGGCGCAGTCCGACAAGACCATGTGGCTGCGCTTCCACACCCAGACCGCCGGGGTCTCGCTCACCGCACAGCAGCCGTACAACAACGTCGTGCGGACCGCCGTGGAAGCCCTCGCGGCCGTCCTCGGCGGCACCAACTCCCTGCACACCAACGCCCTCGACGAGACGCTCGCGCTGCCCAGCGAGCAGGCCGCCGAGATCGCCCTGCGCACCCAGCAGGTGTTGATGGAGGAGACCGGCGTCGCCAACGTGGCCGACCCGCTGGGCGGTTCCTGGTACGTGGAGCAGCTCACCGACCGCATCGAGGCCGAGGCCGAGAAGATCTTCGACCAGATCCGGGAGCGCGGGCTGCGCGCCCACCCCGACGGCCGGCACCCGATCGGGCCGATCACCTCGGGCATCCTGCGCGGCATCGAGGACGGCTGGTTCACCGGCGAGATCGCCGAATCGGCCTTCCAGTACCAGCGTTCCCTGGAGAAGGGCGACAAGCGCGTCGTCGGCGTCAACGTCCACCACGGCTCCGTCACCGGCGACCTGGAGATCCTCCGCGTCAGCCACGAGGTGGAGAGCGACCAGGTCCGCGTCCTGGCCGACCGCAAGGAGCGCCGCGACGACGCCAGGGTGAAGGCCGAACTGGACCGGATGCTCGCCGCCGCGCGCGACGGCTCCAACATGATCCCGGCCATGCTCGACGCCGTCCGCGCCGAGGCCACGCTCGGCGAGATCTGCAACGTCCTGCGCGACGAGTGGGGCACCTACACGGAGCCGCCCGGCTTCTGACCGCCCGTCGGGCCCGACCCACGCCCGCCCGCTCAGGCGCGGGTCGGGCCCGACAGGCCGTTCATCAACAGGGTGGTGAAGGCCGCCACCCAGAGTTCGTCCACCGGCTCCGAACTCACCAGGGCCCGGTGCACCACCGTGCCGGCGATCACGTCGAAGATCAGGTCCGTGGCGAGACCGGCGAGGGTGTCGTCCTCCTCGTACGGAAGTTCGCCGCGGGCCTGCGCGCGTTCGCGACCCAGTACGACGAGACGTTTCTGCCGGTCCACGATCGCCGACCGGATCCGGTCGCGCAGCGCCTCGTCCCGGGTGGATTCCGAGACCACCGCCATCAGCGCCGTACGGGCCTCCGGGCGCCGCAGCAGCTCCGCGAACCGGAGCACCACGTACTCGATGTCCGCCTCCAGCGAGCCCCGGTCCGGCAGCTCCAACGCGTCGAACAGCTCCGCGACGGCGTCCACGACCAGCTCGCTCTTGCCCGCCCAACGGCGGTACAGGGTGGTCTTCGCGACCCCGGCGCGGGCCGAGACGTCCCCCATCGTCAGCTTCGACCAGCCGAGCTCCACGAGCGCGTCCCGGGTCGCCGCGAGGATCGCGGCGTCCGCCGCGGCGCTGCGGGGGCGACCGGTGCGGCCGTGCGAGGGGCTGGTGCCGGTGCTGGGGTTGCGCATGGCCGAGACCATACCCGCCGGTAGGGGAACCGTCGGGGGGCCTCGTGCTGTGGTTCAGATCACGGGGCGCGGGGGCGTCCGGGGAGTTACGCTACGGCTCGTAGCGTAAGAGCGACAACCACGCGAAGGCTACTGGCGCCAGGTGGGGACCCGGCGCCGTCCAGCAGTGACACAGGCAGTGGCACGAGCAGTGGCACGAGCACTGAGACAGGATCCGATCGGGGTTTCGCACACGATCTTCCGGGATCCTTTTCGCCGGCGCGCGCACACGGGGGAGGATGTACGCATGCAGCCCAGAAACATGTCCATGAGCGGCGTCGTCGACCTCGCCGCGGTGAAGGCGGCCGGCGAAGCCAAGAGCAAGGCCGAGCAGGCGCGCGCCGACGCGGCCCGACAGGGCGGCGACGCGGGGAGCGCCCCCGGTGGCGCCGTACCGCCGTCCGCGCTCGTCTTCGACGTCAACGAGGCCGAGTTCGAAAGCGTCGTCCTCCAGCTCTCCAACGAGGTCCCGGTCGTCCTCGACTTCTGGGCCGAGTGGTGTGAGCCGTGCAAGCAGCTCAGCCCGCTCCTGGAGCGGCTGACCCTCCAGGCCAACGGCCGTCTCGTGCTGGCGAAGATCGACGTCGACGCCAACCAGATGCTGATGCAGCAGTTCGGCATCCAGGGCATCCCGGCCGTCTTCGCCGTGGTCGCCGGCCAGGTGCTGCCGCTGTTCCAGGGCGTGGAGCCCGAGCAGCAGATCCGCGAGACCCTCGGCCAGCTGGTCCAGGTCGCCGAGGAGCGCTTCGGTCTCCTCGGTCTCCAGGTCGACCCCGACGCCGAGGGCGCCCCGGACCAGGGCCCCGCCCCCGTCCCGGTCGGCCCGTACGACGCGCTGCTGGAAGCGGCCGTCGTGGCGCTGGACGCGGGCGACCTCGCCGGCGCGGTGCAGGCGTACCGCAACGTCCTGGCGGACGACCCGGCGAACACCGA
Source organism: Streptomyces sp. NPDC088097 (assembly GCF_044741845.1). NCBI lineage: Bacteria > Bacillati > Actinomycetota > Actinomycetes > Kitasatosporales > Streptomycetaceae > Streptomyces > Streptomyces sp. NPDC088097. The sequence goes on along the minus strand of NZ_JBIUTJ010000001.1, from coordinate 152,866 downwards.
GGCGAAGCTGGGCCTGGCCCAGGCCGAACTGCTCTCCCGGGTGCAGCACATGGACCCCCAGGCGGTTCGGGCCGAGGCGGCCGCGAACCCGAAGGACCCGGCGGCGCAGATGGCGGCGGCCGACCTGGAGCTGGCCGGCGGTCATGTGGCGGACGCCTTCGGGCGCCTGGTGGACACCGTACGGGTGGTCTTCGGCGACGAGCGGGACTCCGTGCGCGTGCGTCTGCTGGAGCTGTTCGAGGTCATCGGAGCCGACGATCCCCGGGTCTCGGCGGCCCGTACTGCGCTGGCCCGGGTCCTGTTCTAGGAACCGCTCCGGACCCCGGCGATTTATTGACACGTAGATAAACAGCGGCCGCACTTTACCAAATCTTGGTAATGGCGGCCGCTGTTACTCGCAGTAAGCCGAACCCTGTGTTCTGTCCGGTTGGTTCACTCTTCTCCCCTTCTGTCGTGGCCCTGGGTTACACCCTGTGTGGCCGCCCGACAGCGCTGGGCCTCACCCCGGTTATCCACCCGTTACCCGCCAGTAACGAACCCCCTTGTGCCTCGGCCGGGAATGGACCACGATCGGCGACGCTCGGTCCTTCCCGCAGAGCCGCTCATCCGGAGCCGCGGTGGAGGGTCCCCACCGAGCCGGTCGGTGGCAGTGGCACCGTCCGTGGACAGGGGGGTCCCTGCCGTACGACAGGGCCTGTCCTCCAGGTTGCGCGAACGCGTGGCCCAGTGGTTGTCGCTCGGGGGTGATCGCCGGTGTACGGGACGTGGCACAGCCATACCCGCCCGCCTGCGCTCCTTCCCGAGGACGTAGCACTTCTCCCATCCCAGGACGGGTACGGCCCGGACCGGAGATGTACGTCCGAGAAGGAGGAACGAAGTATGAGTTCTCAGGTTCGTGGTGGGACCAGATGGAAGCGCTTCGCGCTCGTCATGGTGCCGAGCATCGCGGCCACGGCCGCGGTCGGTGTCGGTCTGGCGCAGGGAGCCCTCGCGGCGTCCTTCAGCGTCTCCGGCCAGGACTTCAAGGTGTCGGCCGACGAGCTCGTCGGTCAGGACCTGATCCAGTACGGCAGCGTCGCAGAAGGCGCCACGCTGGGTTCGAAGGAGAAGTCCAAGCACCCGGTAACGATCTCCGGGTTCAGCTCGGCCAAGATCACCAACATGTGTCAGTCGCTGGTCACCCCGATCCCGGGCATCGGCAACATCACCCTGCAGCTGCGCACGGGTAACAAGGGCCGTCCGGCCGTCGCGGAGAACATCTACCTCGACGTCGCCGAGCTGGACGCGGACGCCAAGTTCGAGCAGCTCGACATCGGTGTCGCGGTCGGCGACGGCAGTCACACCACCAAGCCGGCCCCCGGCACGGTGGCTGACGGCGGACTGTTCTCCCAGCGGGCCAAGACGGCCACGCTGACGAAGGTGCGTCAGAAGGCGTGGGCGACGACGGCGGGTACCTTCACCCTGCCCGACCTCAAGCTGCGCCTGCTCAGCGGTGACCAGCCGTGCTACGTGGACGAGAAGTAGCCGATCCGTCCAGGTCGTGACTGACCGGACGGGCGGGCGGCGGCAGCCGTCGTCGTGCGCCCGTCCGGGCTCCACCGAGTTCTCCGTACCACCGTTTCCAGGGAGCTGTTGTCCATGAACCCCGAGGCCCCGGTTCGCCCGGTAGACGACCATTGGCTCACCGTAGGACGCCAAGTCTTCCGCGGATGGAGAGGTCGACGCCCCTTCTGGGCCGGTCTGTTCACCCTGTTCGGCGGCATCCCGATCATGTACTTCCCTTACGCGGACCTCCGGCTGGGCAACATCAGCCTCGCCATGGCCACGACCACGGGTTCCACCTCGCTGATCATCGGCGTCCTGCTGATCACCCTGGGGCTGGCCCTCTGGTTCCAGCAGAACATCCGCGTCTTCGCCGGTGTGGCCGCGATCCTGTTGGCCCTGCTCTCCCTGCCGGTGGCCAACCTCGGCGGCTTCTTCATCGGCTTCCTCTTCGCCCTGATCGGCGGCGCCATGGCGCTGTCCTGGGCTCCGGGCGAACCGGTGGACGAAGAGGCGAGGGCCTCGGCCGAGGCCGAGGAGATCGCGGCGGAGGAACAGCGGCGGCAGCAGGCGATGGCGGGCGGCCACGAGGGCGTTCCGGCACCCCGCGACACGGAGACGGCGTACCTGACCGACAAGACTTTCCACGCCGATGGCGGGAGGAACAGTGCGGGGTGACGAGACGCACCGGGGCGTGGCCCCCGGCGCAGAGTCCCGTGAGAGAAAGGGCCCGCGGCACGCGGCGCCCAGGAAATCGCTGCTGAACAAGATCCAGATACCCGTCGGCAAGACGATGGCCCTGGCCGCGATGCCGACGGCGGTGTTCGTCGGGATGGGCATGGCCCCCAAGATGGCCCTGGCCGACGACAAGGACATCCCCTTCGCTCCCGGCCCGTGCGTGACGCGGTCCGACGAGCCCTCCGAATCGGCCTCGCCGAGTCCCTCCAAGACGCCCTCCCCGAGCACGTCGCCCACCGCGACCCCCTCGCCGGGCGCGAGCCTTACCCCGAAGCCGGTCACCAGCCCGTCGGCCTCGCCGTCGACCTCGACCAAGACGGACAAGAAGACGTCCCCGGCGGCCACGCCGTCCGCGAGCGCCTCGCCCTCCCCGTCCGCTTCCAAGACCCCCAACCCGCTCGACCCGCTCGGTGTCGGTGACGCCCTCAAGGGACTCGTCGACGCACTCGGCAGGCCGATCAAGGACGCGCAGAAGCCGGCGACCCCGACGCCCGCGCCCACCCCGAGCGGTGCGAAAAGCTCCGACCCGGCCGCGGACGCCATCCGCGAGGCGGCGAAGAAGGCGGGCGTCGACGTCGCGGAACTGCCCCAGGACGTCAAGGACACCGCCAAGACGCCCAAGGACGAGACGGGCAAGGCCAAGGACGCCAAGAAGGCCGACGACGAAGCCGACCCCAAGGCCTCGACCTCGCCCTCCCCGTCGACCTCGGCGAGCACGGACCCCGACGGCAAGCAGCCGTTCCCGTGCCCGACCCTCGACGCCAAGGCCCTGGCCGACGCGAAGCTGGAGCCGGGCATCCCGCTCCTGCCGGACGAGCCCTGGTACCTCGACAGTTCGATGCTGACCCTCTACGGGCTGGACTACGCGGGCATCGTCGAGGTGAAGACGGCGGGCGGCAAGGTCAAGAAGGTCCTGAAGTTCACGGCGGACTCCCTGGACATCAAGGACCTGTACCAAACGGTCGGGACGGGCAACAACATCGCCCACCTGAAGTCCCGTCCGGGCTCCACGTCGACCATCCGTGACGGTCAGGTCACGATGTACACGGAGAGCCTCAAGGGAAACCTCTTCGGGCTCATCCCGATCGAGTTCACCCCGAACAGCCCGCCGCCCCTGAACGTCCCCTTCGCGTTCTTCACGAAGGTCAAGGTCGTCCAGGCCGGCCAGTTCGGCGGCAACCTCACGGTCCCGGGCCTCAAGAACTACATCGGCCCGGCCGAGAAGTAGTCCCGCACGCGCACGAGCCGGTGGCCCGCACCCCGTTGAGGGGCGCGGGCCACTCGTGTGCGCGCCGGGTTCAGGAAGCTGTCCCGGACCCCGGCGGGTCCAGGAGGTCGGCCTTCGCCTGGAGATCCTCGGCGATGTGGTCCTAGTCGGGGCCGAAGGCGAGGAGGTCGTACGCGGCCTCCCGCAGCAGCGCCGCGTCGTCGGGGCCTTGAAGGGCGGTGAGCGGACGTCCTTGCCGAGCCGGTGGCCCGGGTCTCGCCGGGCGGCGCGGCAAAACACCGAGGGCGGCACCCCGGTTGGTCGGGGTGTCGCCCTCGGTCTCTGTGCGGCAGAGTCCTCGGCCTCGGTGGCGAGGAGTGTGGGGAGTGTGGGGTCAGGCGGAGGTGGCCGTGCCCACGTGGTGGACGCGGACCATGTTGGTCGTGCCCGGGACGCCGGGGGGAGAGCCGGCCGTGATGATCACGGTGTCGCCCTCGTTGTGGCGGCCCAGCTTGGTCAGCTCGCCGTCCACGAGGTCGACCATCGCGTCCGTGTTGTCCACGTGCGGGACGAGGGAGGACTCGACGCCCCAGCTCAGGGTGAGCTGGTTGCGGGTGCCGGCGTCCGTGGTGAAGGCCAGGATCGGCTGGCAGGCGCGGTAGCGCGACAGGCGGCGGGCCGTGTCACCGGACTGGGTGAAGGCGACCAGCGACTTGGCGTCCAGGAAGTCCGCGATCTCGCAGGCCGCACGGGCGACGGCGCCGCCCTGGGTACGGGGCTTCTTGCCCGGGACCAGCGGCTGGAGGCCCTTGGAGAGGAGCTCCTCCTCGGCCGCCGTGACGATCTTCGACATCGTCTTGACGGTCTCGATCGGATAGGCGCCCACCGAGGACTCGGCGGACAGCATGACCGCGTCGGCCCCGTCCAGGATCGCGTTGGCCACGTCGGAGGCCTCGGCGCGGGTCGGACGGGAGTTGGTGATCATCGACTCCATCATCTGGGTCGCGACGATCACCGGCTTGGCGTTGCGGCGGCACATCTCGATGAGCCGCTTCTGGACCATCGGGACCTTTTCGAGCGGGTACTCGACGGCCAGGTCGCCACGGGCCACCATGACCGCGTCGAAGGCGTCGACGACGGCCTCCATGTTGGCGACGGCCTGCGGCTTCTCCACCTTGGCGATGACGGGGACCCGGCGGCCCTCCTCGTCCATGACCTTGTGGACGTCCTTGACGTCGTTGGCGTCGCGGACGAAGGACAGGGCGACCATGTCGCAGCCCATCCGCAGGGCGAAGCGGAGGTCGTCGATGTCCTTCTCGGACAGGGCGGGGACGTTCACGGCGGCACCCGGCAGGTTGATGCCCTTGTGGTCCGAGATGACACCGCCCTCGATGACGATGGTCTTGACCCGGGGGCCCTCGACCCCCGTCACGCGGAGCTCGACGTTGCCGTCGTTGATCAGGACCTGGTCGCCCTTGGAGACGTCACCCGGCAGGCCCTTGTAGGTGGTGCCGCAGATGGACTTGTCACCGGGGACGTCCTCGGTGGTGATGGTGAACTCGTCACCACGCACCAGTTCGACGGGACCCTCGGCAAAGGTTTCCAGACGGATCTTCGGACCCTGGAGGTCGGCGAGAACGCCGATGGCACGCCCGGTGTCCTCGGAGACCTGCCGGACGCGGTCGTACCGCTCCTGGTGTTCTGCCTGGGATCCGTGGCTGAAGTTGAATCGGGCCACGTTCATACCTGCCTCGATGAGCGCTTTCAGCTGCTCATACGAGTCGACGGCGGGGCCCAGCGTGCAGACGATTTTGGAACGGCGCATGGAGCGGATCCTATCGGTTTGTTTCGTAGCGGAATATTCCGTCTGGTGGAAAGTCCAAGTGACTAACCGGTAACCAGCGCGTACGCCTGGGTGGCGATCTCCAGTTCCTCATCGGTGGGGACCACTGCCACGGCTACCCTCGCGTACTCGGCCGACACGATCCGGGGCCGCGAGGACCGCTCGGCATTGGCCTTGAGGTCCAGTGCGAGACCCAGTTCGGCCAGCCCGGACACCGCAGCCTCCCGGATCGCGGAGGCGTTCTCGCCGACGCCCGCCGTGAAGGCCACCGCGTCCACCCGCCCGAGTACCGCCGTATAGGCGCCGATGTACTTCTTCAGCCGGTGGACGTACGAGGCCAGCGCGAGCCGGGCCGTCGCGTCGCCCTCGTCCGCCCGCCGCTGCACCTCGCGCATGTCGTTGTCGCCGCACAGACCCAGCAGACCGCTCTTCTTGTTGAGCAGCGAGTCGATCTCGTCGATCGTCAGGCCCCCCACCCGCGCCAGGTGGAAGACGACCGCCGGGTCCAGGTCGCCCGAGCGGGTGCCCATGACCAGGCCCTCCAGCGGGGTCAGTCCCATGGAGGTCTCCACGCACACCCCGCCCTGGACGGCCGAGGCGGAGGCGCCGTTGCCCAGGTGGAGCACGATCACGTTCACGTCCTCCACCGGCTTGCCCAGCAGCGCCGCCGTCGCCCGGGAGACGTACGCGTGGGAGGTGCCGTGGAAGCCGTACCGCCGGATGGCGTACTTGTCGGCCGTCGCCGCGTCGATCGCGTACCGGGCCACGTGCTCCGGCATCGTCGAGTGGAAGGCCGTGTCGAAGACGGCGATCTGAGGGACGTCAGGGCGCAGCGAACGGGCGACCTCGATGCCCGTCACGTTCGCCGGGTTGTGCAGCGGGGCCAGCGGGATGAGGCTGCGGATCTCCGCCAGCACCGCGTCGTCGATCACCGTCGGCAGAGTGAACTTCGTGCCGCCGTGCACCACCCGGTGGCCCACGGCCGCCAGCTCGGGGGAGTCCAGGCCCATCCCGTCGGCGGCCAGTTCCTCGGCCACCGCCCGCAGGGCGGCGCGGTGGTCGGCGATCGGGCCGGTCCGCTCGCGCTTGCCGCCCGTGGCGCCCGGCCCCGTCAGGGGCTCGTGCGAGAGCCGGGAGGTCTCCTCGCCGATCCGCTCCACCAGGCCCGCGGCCAGGCGGGAGTGGTCCGCCATGTCGAGGAGCTGGTACTTGACGGACGAGGAGCCGGAGTTGAGGACGAGTACGCGCGATGCGGTCACGGGTGCGGAGCCTTCTCGGGAGGGGACGGTTCTACGGGCGGGTGGTGCGCGCCACGGTGGTGCGCGGTGCGCGGTGCGCGGGCGGGCCGGGAAGCGGCTCAGGCGCCGGGGGTCGCCCCCCGGGCCTGCTCGGGCCGCGGCGCCTGCTGGGTCTGCGCCTGGATCGCGGTGATGGCCACGGTGGTGACGATGTCCTGCACCAGGGCGCCCCGCGAGAGGTCGTTCACCGGCTTGCGCAGGCCCTGGAGCACCGGGCCGACCGCGACGGCGCCCGCCGAACGCTGCACGGCCTTGTACGTGTTGTTGCCGGTGTTCAGGTCCGGGAAGATCAGCACGCTCGCCCGCCCGGCCACCTCCGACCCGGGCAGCTTGGTCGCCGCGACGGAGGGCTCCACGGCCGCGTCGTACTGGATCGGACCCTCGATCAGCAGTTCGGGGTGCTGCTCGCGGACGATCTCGGTGGCCTTGCGGACCTTGTCCACGTCCGCGCCGGAACCGGAGGTGCCGGTGGAGTACGAGAGCATCGCGATCCGGGGCTCCACGCCGAAGGCGGCGGCGGTGGCGGCCGACTGGACGGCGATGTCCGCGAGCTGCTCGGCGTTGGGGTCCGGGTTGACCGCGCAGTCCCCGTAGACGAGGACCTTGTCGGCCAGGCACATGAAGAAGACCGAGGAGACGATGGAGGCGTCGGGCTTCGTCTTGATGATCTCGAAGGCGGGCCGGATGGTCGCGGCGGTGGAGTGCACCGCGCCGGAGACCATGCCGTCGGCCAGACCCTCCTGGACCATCAGGGTGCCGAAGTAGTTGACGTCGGTGACCACGTCGCCGGCCAGCTCGACGGTCATGCCCTTGTGTGCGCGGGCCTTGGCGTAGTAGGCGGCGAACCGTTCCCGCAGCGGGGAGGTGGCCGGGTCGATCAGCTGGGCGCCGGAGATGTCGATGCCCAGGTCGGCGGCCTTCTTCAGGATCGCCTGCTCCTCGCCCAGCAGGGTCAGGTCGCAGACCCCCCGGCGCAGCACCACGTCGGCGGCGCGCAGCACGCGCTCCTCGGTGCCCTCGGGCAGCACCACCCGGCGCCGCTCGGAGCGGGCCCGTTCCAGCAGCTCGTGCTCGAACATCATCGGGGTGACCCGCTCCGAGCGGGCCACCGACAGCAGGCCGCGCAGCTCGGCGGTGTCCACGTGCCGCTCGAAGAGGCCGAGCGCGGTCTCCAGCTTGCGCGGGGTGGCGGAGTTCAATCTGCTCTGGAGCGTGAAGAGTTCGCCGGCCGTCGGGAAGCTGTTGCCGGCCACCGAGATCACCGGGGTGCCCGGCGCCAGCTTCGAGGCCAGCGCGAGCACGTCCTTGCCCGGGCGCTCGTTGAGGGTCAGCAGCACGCCCGCGATGGGCGGGGTGCCGGAGCTGTGCGCGGCCAGCGCGCCGACGACCAGGTCGGAGCGGTCCCCGGGGGTGACGACCAGGCAGCCGGGGGTCAGGGCGTTCAGGAAGTTCGGCAGCATCGCCCCGCCGAAGACGAAGTCCACGGCGTCACGGGCGAGCCCGGCCTCGTCGCCGAGCAGCACCTCGCCGCCGAGCGCCCGGGTGATCTCGGCGACCGTCGGGGCGGACAGGGACTTGTCGTCGGGCAGCACGTAGCAGGGCACGGGGAGACGGGCGGCCAGCCGTTCGGCGATGAGGTCGCGGTCCTCGGCGGCCACCCGGTTGACCACCATCGCCACCACGTGACAGCCCAGGCTCTCGTAGGCGCGGTAGGCGTTGCGGGTCTCGGCGCGGACGGCCTCGGCGGGGTGCTTGGTACCGCCCACGACGGGGACCACGACCGCGCCCAGCTCGTTGGCGAGCCGGGCGTTCAGGGCCAGCTCGTCGGGGAGGTTGGTCTCGGCGTAGTCGGTGCCGAGGACCAGCATGACCTCGTAGTCGCGCGCCACCCGGTGATAGGCGTCGACCAGCCGGGACACCAGCTCGTCGGTGCCCTTCTCGGCCAGGACCGCCGAGGCCTCCCCGTACTCCATGCCGTAGGCCGTCGCGGCGTCCTGTTCGATCCGGTACCGGGCCTTCAGGAGGTCGAAGAGCCGGTCCGGTCCGTCGTGCAGGAGGGGGCGGTACACGCCCACGCGTCCTGTCTGCCGGGTCAGGAGCTCCATGATCCCCAGCTCGACGACCTGTCGGCCGTCCCCCCGCTCGATGCCGGTCACGTACACGCTGCGCGTCACGCGTGCTCTCCGTCCCACGATGTGTGTGTCGATCCGTGTGTCGATCCGGCCGTCCCACTGCGTGGCCTGCAGGTATTCGACCCGGTTGCCCCGATTGGTACGGGCTTGGCCTCTTGACGATACCCCTGCGCACGGAGGGGATGCCCGCCGGCAAAAGGGCCTGGCGGGGAGGGCCGAAAGGCCCTGTGCCGGGAGTGGCGCGAAGAGCGCGGCACCCCCGGCGCGTGGAACAATCGGACAGGCTTCATCAATACGCCCTTCATATGTACGGCTGTCCGCCCGCACGCGTACGGCCAGGTACGACCAGGAGCAGGAGACACAGCACGATGCGTATCGGAGTTCTCACCGCAGGCGGCGACTGCCCGGGCCTCAACGCTGTCATCCGGTCGGTCGTACACCGGGCCGTGGTCGGCCACGGGGACGAGGTCATCGGTTTCGAGGACGGTTTCAAGGGCCTCCTCGACGGCCACTACCGCCCCCTCGACATCAACGCCGTCAGCGGCATTCTCGCCCGGGGCGGCACCATCCTCGGCTCGGCGCGCATGGAGCGGGCCCGCCTGCACGAAGCCGCCGAGAACGCGGCGGAGTTGGCGCGGCGCTATGAGATCGACGCGCTGATCCCGATCGGCGGCGAGGGCACCCTGACGGCCGCCCGGATGCTGTCGGACGCAGGGATGCCGGTGGTCGGCGTGCCCAAGACCATCGACAACGACATCTCCTCCACCGACCGCACCTTCGGCTTCGACACCGCCGTCATGGTCGCCACCGAAGCCATCGACCGCCTCAAGACCACCGCCGAATCGCACCAGCGCGTCATGGTCGTCGAGGTCATGGGCCGCCACGCGGGCTGGATCGCCCTGGAGTCCGGCATGGCCGGCGGCGCCCACGGGATCTGCCTGCCCGAGCGCCCCTTCGAGGTGGACGCCCTGGTCAAGATGGTGGAGGAACGCTTCGCCCGCGGCAAGAAGTTCGCCGTGGTCTGCGTCGCCGAGGGCGCGCACCCGGCCGAGGGCTCCATGCCGTACGAGAAGGGCGCCATCGACCAGTACGGTCACGAGCGCTTCGCCGGCATCGGCAACCGCCTGGCCGTCGAGCTGGAGCGGCGCCTGGGCAAGGAGGCCCGTCCGGTCATCCTGGGCCACGTTCAGCGCGGCGGCGTCCCCACCGCCTACGACCGCGTCCTCGCCACCCGCTTCGGCTGGCACGCGGTGGAGGCCGTGCACCGCGGGGAATTCGGCAACATGACCGCCCTGCGCGGCACCGACATCGTGATGGCCCCGCTGGCCCACGCCATCACCGAGCTGAAGACGGTCCCCGAGGACCGGATGTACGAGGCCGAGTCCGTCTTCTGACCGGCCCCCGGCCCGGGACACGCGGGACCAACGACCCCGATCCCGTCGCCGAAAGGCCCCGGTCCCTCCCCCTCGCGGGGAGCCCGGGGCCTTTTCGTTTCCGTCGGGGTGTGTCCTACGCCGCACCGCCGGCCAGCGCCCAGAAGCGGTCCACGATCTCCCCGAGGAACTCCCGGCCCGCGTCACCGGTGCCGGCCGCGCCCCCGCCGCCGCCCCAGCTCAGGGTGGCGACCATCCGGGACTGGTACTCCCCGTGGAGTCGTTCCAGCACCCGTTCCAGGTGGGCCTTGGGTATCGGCAGCAGTTTGCCGACCGGCTTCACGTAGGCCTGCCAGCGGGTGGTGACCGCGCTGCGCAGCATCCCCGCCAGCTCTTCCTGCTTGCCGGTCGCCGTCACGAACTGCGCCAGGGTCAGCCCGAGCGTCGAGGCGAGGGCGGCCGACTGCCGCTCGTTGCCCCGCCAGCGCCCGCTCTCCTCCATCTTCTGGTACGAGGAGGCGTCCAGTCCGACCCGGCGGGCCAGGTCCTCGGGGTCCAGGCCCCGGGCCAGGCGGTGCTCCCGCAGGGTGACCGGCTCGGCGAGCAGCTCCCCGGGCGAACACCACAGCACGCCGGCGAGGGCCGTGAGCTCGGCGGAGGTGGGGGACTGTTCTCCCCGCTCCCAGGCCATCACGGTTTCGGGTGCGACGAGCAGTCCGTACTGGGCCCGCAGGCCGTAGGCGACATGACCGGGAGCCATGCCCAGGGCAGCGCGGAGACGACGCGCTGCGGGGGCATTGAAAGGTGGGCTGGAGTGCACAGGGCACACGGTAGAAGTCGACGAGGGGTGGCGACTACGGACCATTCAAACAAGCCCATAACTCGTAGGAAAGTCCTATGGAGTTCGGCACTTTGGCCGGGTTTCCCTGAGACTGTCCGGTAATCGGATCGGGTGAAGATCCATTTACAGCGTACGGATCCAGCCACTCCATTTCAGGCGTCCGGGCAAACCGGCGAAGTGACCTGCGTCACATGATCGGAAGGGTCCGCTCCGGCCCCGCGCGCGCCTCCCTTGCCTTGACGCCGACGTCAAGGAATACGGTCGGACCATGCGAATCGGCGAACTGGCCCGCAAGGCCGGGACCAGCACACGGACGCTGCGCTACTACGAGAGCCGCGGCCTCCTGACCGCGCGGCGGGCCGACAACGGCTACCGCGAGTACGGAGAGGAGGACCTCCTCCTGCTCCGCCAGATCCGGACCCTCCAGGACTTCGGGTTCGACCTGGAGGAGACCCGACCCTTCGTGGAGTGCCTGCGCGCCGGCCACCCGGCCGGCGACTCCTGCCCGGCTTCGCTCGCCGTCTACCGCCGCAAGCTCGACGAGCTGGACGGCCTGATCGAACGGCTGGCCGGGGTCCGCGCCCAGGTGGCCCGCCAGCTGGCGGTCGCCGAGGAGGTCAGGGCCCCGTACGCGGCCGGCGTCGACGAGGCTCCGGACCCGCCGCGCTGCGAGATGACGGGCTGACCGCGCGGGTCCACGGACCGCGCGGCGATCCACGGACCGCGCGCCGATCCACGGACCGCGCGGCGATCCACCGACCGCGCACACGTACCACCACGCCACACGAGAGGGGAACGACATGATCCACGCCCACGGCGTGCCCGAGGTGACCGACCGGGACTTCGAGACGGAGGTGCTCGCCGAACGGGGCCGGGCGGTCCTGGTCGAGTTCGCCGCCGACTGGTGCGGCCCCTGCCGCCAGCTCGCCCCGGTGCTCGCCGCCGTGGCCGCCGAGGAGGGCGCCCGGCTCAAGGTCCTCCGGCTCGACATCGACCACAATCCGGTCACCGCCGCCGCTCACGCCGTCCTCGCCGCGCCCACCCTGATCGTCTTCCGCGACGGCGAACCGGTCCACCGCCTGGTCGGCGCCCTCCCCAAGCGGCGGCTGCTCCAGGAGCTCGAAGCGCACCTGGAGCAGCCGTCGCGCGAGGGTGCTACGGCCTGAGCCAGACCGTCGCCATCGGCGGGAGCGTCATCCGCAGGCTCGCCGCCCGCCCCTGCGCGGGCACCGGCTCGGGCTTGAGCGGCCGGCCGTGGTGGACGCCGCTCCCGCCGTACACCTCCAGGTCGGTGTTCATGACCTCCCGCCACAACGGGACGTCCTGCGGCACCCCGATCCGGTACCCGTGCCGGACCACCGGCGAGAAGTTCGACACGCACAGCAGCTGCGAGCCGTCCTGGGCGTAGCGCAGGAAGGCGAACACGTTGTCCTCGGCGGCGTCCGCCTCCACCCACGCGAAGCCCTCCGGGACGCTGTCGCGCTCCCACAGCGCCGGCGCCGCCGTGTACGTCCGGTTCAGGTCGCGCACCAGGTCGCGCACGCCCCGGTGCTCGCCGGCCGCCGGGTAGGAGGAGTCCAGCAGCCACCAGTCCGGACCGTAGCTCTCCGACCACTCCGAGCCCTGCGCGAACTCCTGCCCCATGAAGAGCAGTTGCTTGCCCGGGTGGGCCCACATGTAGCCCAGGTACGCCCGGTGCGTGGCCCGCTGCTGCCACCAGTCACCGGGCATCTTCGACACCAGCGAGCGCTTTCCGTGCACCACCTCGTCGTGCGAGATCGGCAGCACGTAGTTCTCGCTGAACGCGTACACCATCCCGAAGGTCATGTCGTTGTGGTGGTACTTGCGGTGCACCGGCTCCTTCGAGGCGTACCGCAGGGTGTCGTGCATCCAGCCCATGTTCCACTTCAGGCCGAAGCCGAGCCCGCCCGAGTCGGTGGGCCGCGTCACCCCGTCCCAGGCGGTGGACTCCTCGGCGATCGTCACCACTCCGGGGCAGCGCCGGTAGACCGTCGCGTTCATCTCCTGGAGCAGCGCCATCGCGTCCAGGTTCTCCCGGCCGCCGTGCTCGTTCGGCGCCCACTCGCCCTCGCCGCGCGAGTAGTCCAGGTACAGCATCGAGGCCACCGCGTCGACGCGCAGGCCGTCGACGTGGAACTCCTGGCACCAGTAGACGGCGTTGGCCACCAGGAAGTTGCGGACCTCCTTGCGGCCGTAGTCGAACTCCAGCGTCCCCCAGTCCGGGTGCGCGGCCCGGCGCGGGTCGTGGTGCTCGTACAGGGGCCGCCCGTCGAACTCGGCCAGGGCCCAGTCGTCGCGCGGGAAGTGCGCCGGCACCCAGTCGACGATCACGCCGATGCCGGCCCGGTGCAGGGAGTCCACCAGGAGGCGGAAGTCGTCCGGCGTGCCCATCCGGGAGGTCGGCGCGTAGAAGCCGGTGACCTGGTAGCCCCAGGAACCGCCGAAGGGGTGCTCGGCGACCGGCATCAGCTCGACGTGGGTGAAGCCCAGTTCCTTCACGTACGCGGGCAACTGCTCGGCGAGCTGTCGGTAGCTCAGCCCCGGCCGCCAGGAGGCCAGGTGCAGCTCGTACACCGACAGGGGGGCCTGGTGCGCCGGGCGGCTCCCGCGCGTGGCCATCCAATCGGAGTCCTGCCACTCGTACCGGGAGGTGGTGACCACCGAGGCGTTGGCCGGCGGGACCTCCGCGTATCGGGCCATGGGGTCGGCGCGCACGGTGTGGCTGCCGTCGGGGCGGGTGATGTCGTACTTGTACAGGGAGCCCTCGCCCACTCCCGGCAGGAACAGCTCCCACACCCCGGTGGAGCCCAGCGAGCGCATCGGGTACGCGACGGAGTCCCAGTACGAGAAGTCGCCGGTGACCCGCACGCCCAGGGCGTTGGGCGCCCACACCGTGAACCGGGTGCCGCCGACCCCCTGGTGCTCCATCGGCTCCGAACCGAGCGCCGTCCACAGCTCCTCGTGCCGGCCCTCGCCGATCAGGTGCAGGTCCAGATCGCCGAGGGTCGGCAGGAAGCGGTAGGGGTCGTGGACCTCGATCTCGTCGCTCTCGTAGGTCACCAGCAGACGGTAGTCGGGCACCGCCGTCAGCGGCAGCAGCCCGGAGAACAGCCCGTCCCCCTCGTCGAACAGCTCGGCGCGCAGGCCCTTCGCCAGGATCGTGACGGCCTTCGCGTACGGGCGCAGTGCCCGGAAGGACACCCCGCCGCGCTGGGCACGGGCCCCCAGCACGCCGTGCGGATCGTGGTGACGGCCCTCCAGCAGCCGGGTCCGCTCCTCAAGGCCCAGCGGTGGCGCCGGACGGACCCCGTGCGGCGGGGCGGCCTTGCGGGCCCGGGGCGCACGGGGCTTGCGCGCGGCTCCGTCGGCCGGGGCGGTCGGGACGGTCGGGGTCGCGGCCGGGGCGGCGGCGCGGGCGGCGGCTTCCTCGCGGACGGTCGGTGACGGCTGTCGTGCGGCGCTCACGCGAGCGGCCTCCTCGGGGGCTTCGGATGGGGGGTCGTGCCGGGGTGGGGCGGGGGCATGCGGTGGGCCGGGCGCTGGGGTTCCGACAGCCGGCGGATCGCGGCCATCGGGACGTGCAGCCAGTCGGGGCGGTGACGGGACTCGTAGCGGGCCTCGTACACCGCCTTGTCGGTCTCGTAGGCGCGCAGCAGCACCGGGTCCTCGCGGGGGTCGCGGCCGGTGGTGCGGGCGTAGCCCTCGCAGAAGGCGGCCCGGCACGCGTCCGCCCAGGCGGGGGCGAAGGGGCGGTGCGAGCGGGCGGCGTAGTCGAAGGAGCGCAGTATCCCGGCGATGTCGCGGACGGCGGGTTCGGGGCGGCGCCGGTCGGCCAGCGGGCGGGCCGGCTCCCCCTCGAAGTCGATCAGGGCCCAACTGCCGTCGACGGTGCGCAGGGTCTGCCCCAGGTGCAGGTCCCCGTGGATGCGCTGGGCGTGCACCCCGCTGCCCCGGGAGGCGGCCAGCGCGTCGAAGGCGCCGCGCAGCCCGGCCTCGTACGGCTGGAGGGCGGGCACCTCGCGGGCGGTGGCGGCCAGCCGGGCGGTCATCCCGGCGGCGAGCCGGGCCGTCTGCTCGGGGCCGAGCGCGAGGGTGGGCAGGGCGGAGGCCAGGGCGCTGTGCACCTCGGCGGTGGCCCGGCCGAGCGCGTGCGCCTCGGCGGTGAAGTCGGCCCCGGCGCCGAGCCGGCGCAGGGCCAGCTGCCAGCCGTCGTCGGAGCCGCGCAGGTAGGGCTGGAGCACGCCCAGGGTCAACGGTTCTCCACCGGGCAGCGCCGCCTCGTACCAGGCGACGGGCGCCGGCACCCGGGCGCAGCCGGCGGCGGCCAGTGCCCTGGGCAGTTCCAGGTCCGGGTTGATCCCGGGGCCGACACGGCGGAAGACCTTCAGGATGTACGCGTCCCCGTAGATCAGGGAGGAGTTGGTCTGCTCCCCGGACAGCGGTCGGGGCGCGAGCCCCGCCGGCACGGGCGCGTCCGGGTCCCGGTCGAAGCGCAGCGGGCCGAGCGTGCCGGGGGAGCGCAGCCGCTCCAGCAGCATCGCGGCGAGCCGCGGATCGCCGAGGGCCTCGTACACGGCCCGGCCCGCGTGGGGCCCGTCCTGGGCGTGCCCGATCAGCGCGGGCGCGAGCGCGGGGGGCAGTGGGGCGGGGCGGATGCCGAGCAGCAGCTGGTAGCAGTCCCCGTCCACGTCGAGGAGCAGGTGCAGCAGTCCCGGGGTGGATCCGGGTGGCAGCAGCTCCGCGGCCGAGACGGTCCGGAGCCGGTCGATGACGCGGCCCTTTCCGGCGAACCAGCGTTGTGCGGGCAGCCAGGCCCGCAGCATCGCCTCCAGCGGGCCGATACCGGTGGCCCGGTCGGCCGTGAGCCGGCTCCGGGCGGATGCAGCCTCCGACATGGCGTCGAGTCCTTTCCCCGGGCCGTCACAGAATGCGCAGAGTGTCCCGGATGTGCGGCAGTTGCTTCTCCGGCATGTGCGAGTGTCGGGTCAGGATGATCCGTACAGGGGTGGACGACTGACCCGTTCGAGTGAGCGCCCCTGTGGGTGCCGGCCTTGGCCGGGCGAAGACCGAGGACTCCGCCCGGACAGAGCGGTGCGGCTATTCGCTCCGCAGGCGGAACCAGTAGAAGCCGTGGCCCGCCAGGGTCAGCAGGTACGGCCACTCGCCGATCGGCGGGAAGCGCACGTCACCCGTGAGCTCCACCGGGACCCGCCCGTTGAACGACCTCAGGTCCAGCTCGGTGGGCTGCGCGAAGCGCGAGAAGTTGTGCACGCACAGCACCAGGTCGTCCCCGAACTCGCGGAGGAACGCGAGGACGGCCGGGTTGGACGAGGGCAGTTCGGTGTACGAACCGAGGCCGAAGGCCGGGTTGGCCTTGCGGATCTCGATCAGCCGCCGGGTCCAGTGCAAGAGCGAGGAGGGCGACGCCATGGCCGCCTCGACGTTGGTGACCTGGTACCCGTGGACGGGGTCCATGATGACCGGCAGGTTCAGCCTGCCCGGATCGCACGAGGAGAAACCGGCGTTGCGGTCGGGGGTCCACTGCATCGGGGTCCGCACCCCGTCGCGGTCGCCGAGCCAGATGTTGTCGCCCATGCCGATCTCGTCGCCGTAGTAGAGCACCGGCGAGCCGGGCAGCGACAGCAGCAGGGCGGTGAACAGCTCCATCTGGTTGCGGTCGTTGTCCAGGAGCGGGGCGAGCCGGCGCCGGATGCCGATGTTGGCCCGCATGCGCGGATCCTTGGCGTACTCGGCGTACATGTAGTCGCGCTCTTCGTCCGTGACCATTTCGAGGGTGAGCTCGTCGTGGTTGCGCAGGAAGATGCCCCACTGGCAGCGGTCCGGGATCGCCGGGGTCTTGGCCAGGATCTCGGAGACCGGGTAGCGGGACTCTCTTCGCACGGCCATGAAGATGCGTGGCATGACGGGGAAGTGGAACGCCATGTGGCACTCGTCCCCGCCCTTGGTGAAGTCGCCGAAGTAGTCGACGACGTCCTCGGGCCACTGGTTGGCCTCGGCGAGCAGCACGGTGTCCGGGTAGTGCGCGTCGATCTCGGCCCTGACCCGCTTGAGGAGCGTGTGGGTGCGGGGGAGGTTCTCGCAGTTGGTGCCCTCCTCCGCGTACAGGTAGGGCACGGCGTCGAGGCGGAACCCGTCGATGCCGAGGTCCAGCCAGAACCGCAGGGCGGAGACGATCTCCTCCACCACGGCCGGGTTCTCGTAGTTGAGGTCCGGCTGGTGGGAGAAGAAGCGGTGCCAGTAGTACTGCTTGCGTACCGGGTCGTACGTCCAGTTGGAGGACTCGGTGTCGACGAAGATGATGCGGGCGTCCTGGTACTGCTTGTCGTTGTCGGCCCACATGTAGTAGTCGCCGTACGGTCCGTCCGGGTCCTTGCGCGACTGCTGGAACCACTCGTGCTGGTCGCTCGTGTGGTTCATGACGAAGTCGATGATGACCCGCATGCCGCGGGTGTGTGCCGCGTCGACGAACTCCACGAAGTCGGCGAGGTCGCCGAACTCGGGGAGCACGGACGTGTAGTCGGAGACGTCGTAGCCCCCGTCGCGCAGGGGCGAGGCGAAGAACGGCGGCAGCCAGAGGCAGTCGACGCCGAGCCACTGGAGGTAGTCCAGCTTGGCGGTGAGCCCCTTGAGGTCACCCACGCCGTCGCCGTTGCTGTCGTGGAAGGAGCGGACGAGGACCTCGTAGAAGACCGCCCGCTTGAACCAGTCGGGATCGCGGTCCTTGGCGGGGGTGTCCTCGAAGGTGTCGTGGACGGGATCGTTGATCATCATGTGGTGGGTGACCCTCCGGTGGGCGGGGACGGTCGCAGAGCGGCCAGCACGTGCGCGGGCGTACGGCCCGGCTCTAGGCGCACGTAGTTCGCCCTGCCCCAGTGATAGGTCTCGCCGGTGAGCTCGTCGCGCACCGCGAGGGACCCGTGCCAGTCGAGGCCGAGTACCGGCATGTCCAACGAGACCGTCGCCTCCTGGGTGTGGTGCGGATCGAGGTTGACGACCACCAGTACGGAATTGGCCCCCGAGTGCTTCGAATAGGCGATCACCTGTTCGTTGTCGGTCGAGTGGAAGTGGAGGTCCCGCAACTGCTGGAGGGCCGGGTTGCGGCGGCGCATCCGGTTCAGCGCCGTGATCAGCGGGGCGATGGTGCGGCCCTCGCGTTCGGCGGCCTCCCAGTCGCGTGGCCGGAACTCGTACTTCTCGGAATTCAGGTACTCCTCGCTGCCCGCCCGGACCGACTCGTTCTCGCACAGCTCGTAGCCGGCGTAGACGCCCCAGGTGGGGGAGAGGGTGGCGGCGAGGACCGCGCGGATCTCGAAGGCGGGTCGACCGCCGTGCTGAAGGTACTCGTGGAGGATGTCGGGGGTGTTCACGAAGAAATTCGGCCGCATGACGGAGGCCGAACGGGTGGCGGTCAGCTCGGTCAGGTACTCGGTCAGCTCCGCCTTGGTGTTGCGCCAGGTGAAGTACGTGTACGACTGCTGGAAGCCGTTCGCGGCGAGCGCCCGCATCATCGCCGGGCGGGTGAAGGCCTCCGCCAGGAAGATCACATCGGGGTCGGACTTGTTGATGTCCGCGATCACCTTCTGCCAGAAGACGACAGGCTTGGTGTGCGGATTGTCCACGCGGAAGATCCGGACCCCGTGGTCCATCCAGTGCCGCAGGATCCGGCACGTCTCCTCGACGATGCCGGCCATGTCGGTGTCGAAGTGGATCGGGTAGATGTCCTGGTACTTCTTCGGCGGGTTCTCGGCGTACGCGATCGTCCCGTCCGCGCGGTGGCGGAACCACTGCGGGTTCTTCTCCACCCACGGGTGGTCCGGGGAGCACTGGAGGGCGAAGTCCAGGGCGATCTCCATCCCGAGCTCGCGGGCGCGGTCCACGAAGGCGTCGAAGTCCTCGATGGTGCCCAGCTCCGGGTGGACGGCGTCGTGGCCGCCCTCCGTGGAACCGATGGCCCAGGGCACGCCCGGGTCCCAACTCCCTGCGGACAGAGTGTTGTTGGGCCCCTTGCGGTAAGTGGAGCCGATGGGGTGGATCGGCGGCAGGTACACGACGTCGAAGCCCATGGCCGCGATGGCGGGCAGGCGTTCGGCCGCCGTGGCGAAGGTGCCGCCGACCGGTTGCCCGTCGGGGTCCAGGACGGCCCCCTCGGAGCGGGGGAACATCTCGTACCAGGAGCCGAAGAGGGCCCTCTTGCGTTCGACGATCAGGGGCAGGGCCTTGGCGGCGGTGACCAGCTCCCGGTACGGGCGCCGGGCGAGGGCCGCCGACACGGTCGGGGCCAGGGCGGCCGCGTACCGCTCGGCGGCGGGCCGGTCCTCGTCCCGCATGGTCTCGGCCGCCGACAGCACGGCCGCGCGACCGTCCTTCTTGGGAATCCTGGCGGCGGCGCGCTCGTAGAGCTCGGCGCCTTCGAGGAGCACGAGGCCGGTGTCGAGGTTCGCCGGGATCTTGATCGCGGCGTGGGAGCGCCAGGTCGCGAGCGGATCGCTCCACGCCTCGACGGTGTAGGTCCACCTCCCCTCGACCTCGGCGGACACCCGGGCCCCCCACCGGTCGGTGCCGGGGGCCAGCTCGCGCAGGGGGACGGGCGGCCGTAGCCGTCCGTTCGGATCTCGCAGGACTACGTGCGCGGCCACGGCGTCGTGGCCCTCACGGAACACGGTGGCCGAGATCTCGAAGACCTCGTCCACGACCGCCTTGGCGGGTCTGGCGCCGCAGTCGACGGCGGGGCGGACGTCCAGCACGGGAATGCGACCGATCATGATGGGATCACCTGGGGGCAGTTCGCAGGGCTCGGTGACAACAGGCCAGCCTGAATCACGGCTGGTAGTGCACGCTCTGTTCGCTCTGTTTCTAGCCGCTCGGAAGACGGCTGGGCTGCGGGCATGGCCGCTCCTGTCCGCGTTCACTCGGGTGGCGGGGAAAGGTTGGTGGCGGGTGCGCCGTGCGTGTACCGCGCGTACCCGCAGAGCCCTGCCCCACTCTCCCCCCGCCCAATCCGCGCTGTTGGTTAACTACTCGTACGTAGTGACACGCACTTCGGCCGGGGTCGGATCGACATCCGCCGAGGCTCCGTCAAGTCGGCGAGGAACAACCGATGTCCAGCGAAATACCCTCCGTCCCACCCGTCACCCGAGCCCCACTGCCGGTGTTGCCCCTGAGCGGGGGAGCACGCCTGAGGCCCTGGCGGGAGGAGGACGCGGCGGTGCTCGTGGAGGTCGGTGAGGACCCCGGGATCCGGCACTGGAACCGGATCGGCCCCGAGTCCCCGCGGTCCGCCGTCGACCGGATCCGGCGGTGGGACGCGCGGTGGCGGGAGGGCGGGGCGGCGATCTGGGCCGTGGCCGACGCGGCGGACGGAGCCGTGGGCCTCGTCGGCCTCGGCGACATCGATCTGTCCGGCGCCGACGCGGAGTTCCTCTACTGGCTGCTGCCCCGGGGACGCGGGCGGGGCCTCATGGGACAGGCCGTGACGGCCGTGACCCGCTGGGGTTTCGACTCCCTCGGCCTGCACCGGCTGCGGATCTGCCACTCGGTCGCCAACCCCGCCTCCTGCGCCGTCGCCACCCGCGCCGGTTTCACCCTGGAGGGGACGATGCGTGGAGCCCTCCTTCACGCCGACGGGTGGCACGACGAACACCTCCACGCCCGCCTGGCCACCGACCCGCCCCCGGGCGAGGACCCCGCGTGAGCGCGCGCGACGAGCCGCCGCCCCTGTTCTCCTACGTGGGCCCGCCCGGCCCCGCCGCCCTGGTGCGGGCCGGGGTGCGCGGGCACCCCGTCCGGGGCCGCCGGGACCTGGACCCCCTCCCCGTGGACCCGGCGGAGCCGGCCACGTACGTGGTGGACCGGGCCGGCGTGCTGCGGCTCGCCCCCCGGCGCAGCGAGCACGTGGTCTGCGCGGGCGGCGAACCGGTCCGGGCGGCGGGGGAGATGACCTTCGAGCGCGACGGCGCCGGGCGATGGGAGGTCCGCGAGGTCGCCAACCTCTCCACCGGTTACTGCCCGGACCTGACGTCCTGGGCCGCCGTGGCCGAGGCACTGGAGGGCGCCGGCATCGGCCACCCCGGGGGGTTCACCCACGCCGTCGTGTTCCGGCGGTGTGAGGAGTGTCGGGAGTGCAACGTGGTGCGGGAGGGGTGGTTCGTGTGTGTGTTTTGTGAGGCCGAGCTGCCGGGTCGGTGGAACGTGGGCCCGGGGTAGGGCGTCGAGCCGGGCGGCGCCGGGTTCGGGCGGGGCCAGCGGTCGGGGGCATGCGCGAGAATGCCCCGCATGGGCCTGACGGAGCAGCTCGGACACCCCGACCCCCGGGAGCGGGAGGCCGCCGCCCGCGCGGTGGCGACCGCGGTGTGGGACCCCGAGGCGGAGGGGGCGCTGGCCGCCGCGCTCACCGCCGTCGCCTGTGGGGAGGAGGACCCCGCCGCGCTGGAGGCCCAACTGCACGCCCTGCCGACCGTCGAGGCGGGGCTGTCCGACGCCGACCTCGTCCGGCTCGGCCTGATCCGCTCCGCCGCCCCCGTCCTGGGCCGACTCCTCTCCCGCGCCGGCCGGCTCCAGATCGCCGGGCCCGTCGAGCCGAGCGGCCCCGCCGCCCGCGCCGTGGTCCGCTGCCTGCGCGGAGCCCCGGCCGTCGGGGCGCAGCTGCGCACCCCGGAAGGGGCCTGGGCGGTGCTGGAGCGCATCGAGCTGTACGGCCGCGCCGTCGACCGCCTCGACACCGGCCTGACGGCGCGGGTCCTGCTGACCGGGAGCGGGGCGCGGGGCCTCGGGGAGTGGGAGCGCCTCGACGTCGACCCCCGCGCACGGGAAGACGTACGGCTGCTGCGCGCGCCGGACCCCGAGTCACGGCGCCTCGGCGCCCAAGGGGCCTCGGACTGGCCCCGCTCCTGGGGCCCGGAGGACGGCCGCCTCCTCTGCGGGGCCCTGGTCCGGGCCGCCCTCGCCGAGACCGACGAGGTGACCCTGGAGGCCGAACTGCACGCCCTCATCGCGCTGGGGGCCTTCATGGACCCGGACGGCCCGGCCCTGACCCTGCTGCGCACGATGGACCGCGCCGCCCTGCCCGAAGTGATCCGGGGCTACCTGGACGACCTCCTCGAACCGTAGCCCGCGGCCCCTGGCCAAGGGGTGGGATGGTCCGGTTCCGGCTTCGACGCTAGCCTTCCGGGGGCGTTGCGCGGGTGCACAGCGTGGTGCGGCCGCTCCGATCCGTCATCCCCTGCGAAGGTGGAACACGTGAAGGCTATCCGTCGATTCACCGTGCGCCCCGTCCTCCCGGAACCCCTGATGCCGCTCGCCGACCTCGCGCGCAACCTGCGCTGGTCGTGGCATACGGAGACCCGCGAACTCTTCCAATCCGTCGACCCCGAAGGCTGGCAGGCCGCCGGCGGCGACCCCGTCCGGCTGCTCGGCGCCGTGCCGGCCGCCCGGCTCGCGGAACTCGCCGCCGACCGGCGCTTCATGCGACGCCTCGCCGTCGCCGTCGCCGACCTCGACGACTACGTCCACGGCGGGAGGTGGTACCAGAGCCACGACCGGGCCGCGGACCTCCCCGCCGCCATCGCCTACTTCTCCCCCGAGTTCGGGATCACCGCCGCCCTGCCCCAGTACTCCGGCGGCCTCGGCATCCTCGCCGGGGACCACCTCAAGGCCGCCAGCGACCTCGGCGTCCCGATCATCGGCGTCGGACTCCTCTACCGTCACGGCTACTTCCGCCAGTCGCTCTCCCGCGACGGCTGGCAGCAGGAGCACTACCCCGTCCTCGATCCGCACGAACTGCCCCTGTCCCTGCTCCGCCAGGAGGACGGGGCCCCGGCCCGGGTCTCCCTGACCCTCCCCGGCGGACGCACCCTGCACGCCCAGATCTGGCAGGCCCACGTCGGCCGGGTCCCGCTGCTGCTCCTCGACTCCGACGTCGAGGACAACGACGCCGGCGCCCGCGAGGTGACCGACCGGCTCTACGGCGGCGGCAGCGACCACCGCCTCCTCCAGGAGATGCTGCTCGGCATCGGCGGGGTGCGCGCGGTACGGGCGTACTGCCGCATCACCGGACACCCGAGCCCCGAGGTCTTCCACACCAACGAGGGCCACGCCGGCTTCCTCGGCCTCGAACGCATAAGGGAACTGGAGGGAGAGCAGGGCCTCGGCTTCGACGCCGCCGTCGAAGCCGTCCGCGCCGGGACCGTGTTCACCACGCACACCCCCGTCCCGGCGGGCATCGACCGCTTCGAGCGCAGCCTGGTCGCCCGGCACTTCGGCGAGGGCGCCGAGCTGGCCGGCGTCCCCCTCGACCGGATCCTGGAACTGGGCGCCGAGAGCTACCCGGGCGGCGACCCCGGGGTGTTCAACATGGCCGTCATGGGGCTGCGCCTGGCCCAGCGCGCCAACGGGGTCTCCACCCTCCACGGGGCCGTCAGCCGGGGCATGTTCGCCGGCCTCTGGCCGGGCTTCGACCCCGCCGACGTCCCCATCGCCTCCGTCACCAACGGGGTCCACGCCCCGACGTGGGTGGCCCCCGAGGTCATCCGGCTCGGCGCCCGCCAGATCGGCGCGGGCCGGGCCGAGGACGCCCTCGCCGTCGGCGGGTCCGGCCGTTGGGACGCCCTCGCGCAGGTCCCGGACCAGGACGTGTGGGACGTACGCCGGGTCCTGCGCGAGCAGCTCGTCCAAGAGGTGCGCGACCGGCTGCGCGCCTCCTGGAAGGAGCGCGGCGCCGCCGACGCCGAACTGGGCTGGGTGGACTCCGTGCTCGACCCGGACGTGCTGACCATCGGCTTCGCCCGCCGCGTGCCCTCCTACAAGCGGCTCACGCTGATGCTCCGCGACCCCGAGCGGCTGCGGCGCCTGCTCCTGGACCCGGACCGGCCCGTCCAGATCGTCGTCGCCGGCAAGGCCCACCCGGCCGACGACGGCGGCAAGCGGCTCGTCCAGGAACTGGTGCGCTTCTCCGACGACCCGCGCGTGCGCCACCGGATCGTCTTCCTCCCGGACTACGGCATGGCCATGGCGAAGAAGCTCTATCCGGGCTGCGACGTCTGGCTGAACAACCCGCTGCGCCCGCTGGAGGCCTGCGGGACCAGCGGGATGAAGGCCGCGCTCAACGGCTGCCTCAACCTGTCGGTGCTGGACGGCTGGTGGGACGAGTGGTTCGAGCCGGACTTCGGCTGGGCCATCCCCACCGCCGACGGCCTCGGCGGCGACGAGGAACGCCGTGACGACCTGGAGGCGGGCGCCCTCTACGAGCTGATCGAGAACAGGGTCGCGCCCCGCTTCTACGACCGGGCCGGGCGGAGCGGACTGCCCGCGCGGTGGATCGAGATGGTCCGCCGGACCCTGGTGTCCCTGGGTCCCAAGGTCCTCGCGGGGCGGATGGTCCGGGAGTACGTGGAGCGGCTCTACAGCCCCGCCGCGCTCGCCCACCGGGCCCTGGACCCCGACGCCGCACGGGACCTGGCCTGGTGGAAGGGCCGGGTCCGGGCCGCCTGGCCACAGGTCGCCGTCGAGCACGTGGAGGCGGTCGCCGCCGCGCCCGTGGGCGGCACCGCGGAGCTGGGCGCCACCTTGACCCTGCGGGTGCGGGTGGCGCTGGACTCGCTCGCACCCGAGGACGTGGAGGTGCAGGCCGTCGCGGGCCGGGTCGACGCGCAGGACGTGATCCGGGACGGACGGAGCTTCCCGCTCAAGCCGGCCGCCGGACCCGACCTGGAGGGCCGCTGGGTCTACGAGGGCCCCCTCGCCCTCGACCGTACGGGGCCCTTCGGCTACACGGTGCGGATCTTGCCGGCGCACCCGCTGCTGGCGAGCCCGGCCGAGCTGGGCCTGGTCGCGGGGCCGCTGGACACCGACGCGCGGGGCGGCGTACTGCTGCGCTGAACCCGAGCCCGTCCCCCTGACCGGACCGGTCCGGTCAGGGGAGCGGCGGCGGATCCACCAGCCGCCCGTCCTCGACCAGCATCCCGGCCCGCTTGACCGTGCGCAGGGTCGGGATCAGCTCCACCTGCTGGATGCCGGGCACCGCGCCGATCCGTTCCGTCAGGTACGTGTACAGCGCGTCGGTGTCCCGGCACACCACCACCGCCAACAGGCTCGCCGCCCCCGTCAGGGCGGCGGCGAAGGGCACCTCGGGATGCGCCCCGATCGCCGCCCCGGCCTCCGCGAGACGGGCCGGCGGCACCGACAGCAGCAGGGTCGCCTCCGCCTCGAAGCCGAGCCGCTCGGGGACGATCTCCACGTCGAAGAAGACGGCCCCCAGCTCCCGCAGCCGCTCCAGGCGCCGGCGCGCGGTGGACTCCGACAGGCCCGAGGCGCGCGCCAGGTCCGGGTACCCGGCGCGGCCGTCCTGCCCCAGCACCGACAGCATCGCCAGCTCGGCCTCGTCCAGCGCGTACCGCTCGCCCATCGGCCCGTGGTCCACCGGCGGCCGGGTCAGCGCCGCCACCTGGTCCGGGCGCAACACGTCCAGCCCCGCCCAGGCCTCCGGCCCGCCGAAGAACTTCCGCAGGACCGTGTGGGCGCTGATCCCCGTCACCCGGCGGGTCCGGGGCAGCTTCTCCAGCAACAGGGAGTCGCGGTCCTTGCGGGTCCGGGCCCGCGTCATGCAGTGGATCTCCGTACCCCCCGAGTTCAGGGTCACCCAGGCGATGTCGGGCCGCCGGGCCAGGGCCGAGGCCACCGGCAGCGCCGCGTCCGGCGCGCACTGCACGCGCAGCCAGGACTCGAAGAGGCCGACCCGGCGGCCGATCGGCAGCCCCACCACCCGGATCAGCCCCGTGCCCCGCAGCCGCCGGTAGCGCCGTACGACGGTCTGGTCGGAGACCTCCAACACCTCGGCGAGCCGGCTGAAGGAGGCCCGGCCGTCGAGGGTCAGGGCTTGGGCGATGGCCTGGTCGAGCAGGTCCAGCTCCTCGTTCTGCTGCATGGTTTCCATCATCCCCGACCGATGAGTGGGTGAAATCCGGCAGCAGGGTCGTGCTGGGTGCCCGATCAAAGGCGTCCACTGCCAATTTGGACACACCGCGACCCACCGTTCGTCCTCCGAGGAGATCCTCCCCATGCGCAAATGGCTGCCCCTGACGGCAGTGTCCCTCGGGGCCTTCATGCTCTTGGTCGACGTCACGATCGTGACCGTCGCCCTGCCGGACATGGCCTCCGACATGCACACCGGCTTCGCCGACCTCCAGTGGGTCATGGACGTCTACGCCCTCGCCCTGGCCGCCCTGCTGCTCGGCGCGGGCTCCCTCGCCGACCGGATAGGGCGGCGCCGCGTCTACCTCGGCGGGCTCGGCGTCTTCGCCGCCGCCTCCCTCGCCTGCGGCCTCGCCACCGGCCCCACCGCGCTGATCGCCTTCCGCGCCGTCCAGGGCATCGGCGGCGCCGCCATGTTCGCCACCACCATGGCCCTGCTCAGCGGCGCCTACCAGGGACGCGACCGCGGCATCGCCTTCGGCGTCTGGGGCGCGGTCAACGGAGCCGCCGCCGCGGCCGGACCGATCATCGGCGGGCTGCTGACCGAGAGCTTCGGCTGGCGCTGGATCTTCTTCATCAACCTGCCCGTCTGCGCCCTGGCCGTCTACGTCACCCTCAAGGCGGTCGCCGAGTCCCGCAATCCGCACGCCACCGGCCTGGACCTGCCCGGCATGGCCGCCTTCACCGCCGGCGCCGCCTCCCTCACCTACGCGCTGATCCGCGTCGGCGAGAACGGCTGGACCTCCGCCGCCACCCTCGGCCTGCTCGGCGTCAGCGCCGCCGCCTTCGTCGCGTTCGTCGTCATCGAGCTGCGCAGCTCCCGCCCGATGCTGGACCTCTCGCTCTTCCGCAGCCGGGACTTCGTCGCCGTGATGGTGGGCGGACTGCTGCTCTCCGGGGCGGCCTTCTCCTACCTGATGTACGTCTCCCTGTGGCTCCAGTCCGCCGAGGGGATGGGGCCGGTCGCGGCCGGCCTGGTGCTGGTCCCGCTCAGCCTGG
Organism: Streptomyces sp. NPDC088097; assembly: GCF_044741845.1. Lineage (NCBI taxonomy): Bacteria > Bacillati > Actinomycetota > Actinomycetes > Kitasatosporales > Streptomycetaceae > Streptomyces > Streptomyces sp. NPDC088097. The sequence goes on along the minus strand of NZ_JBIUTJ010000001.1, from coordinate 125,887 downwards.
CCGCCTTCGCCGTCTCGGCGGTGGCCGGGCGCTTCCTGCACGGCGCCCCGGCCCGGCTCACCATCGGCGGCGGGCTGCTGCTGATCGGCGTGGGCGCCCTGCTCCAGGCCTGGATGCTGGACGACGGCGACGGCTGGACCGCCCTGGTGCCGGGGCTGGTGCTGACCGGCGTCGGCGTCGGCATGGCCACCCCGCAGCTGGCCTCCGTCGCGATGGCCGCCGTGGCCCCGGCCCGCGCCGGGATGGCGGGCGGCGCCCTGAACACCGCCCGGCAGCTCGGCAACGCCCTCGGCATCGCGGTCCTGGGCGCGCTGTTCCACACCGGACTCACCGACGCGCTGTCCGGGCAGCCGCACGGCACCGCCGACGTCCTGGCCTCCGGCGGGGCGGGCCGACTGCTGGCCGCGGCCCCGGCCGCGCGGGACTGGGTGGAGGCGGCCTTCGCGAGCGGGCTGCGGGACACCTTCGTCGCCTCGGGGGCGATGGGCCTGGCGGGCGCGCTCGCGGTGGCCCTCCTGATCCGCCGTCCGGCCGCGAAGGACCCGGCCGCCGGCGGGGCTCCGGGCGGGGCCTCCGTCCCGGCGCAGGGAACGGCCGGCGAACGCACCTCGGCCTGACCGGGCCCGAGGGGCTCCGACCGGGGCCCGACCGCACCCGACCGCCCCGGCGGCGCCCCCGGGCGTCCGTCGGGGCGGTCTGCCGTGCGGGCCGGTCACGGGAGGGCCGCCCCGCGGGCTCGGGCGGCGGCGGATGGCCCCGGCGGGCTCCCGTGAGGGTGAACCCTCGAACACATTGCGCATGCCGAACCGTTCCTGCCGGTGGGTCCGCTCCTACGCTGCCCGCGGGCATCCGGTCCCGGATGTCCGCGGATCCCGAGAAACGGACTGCCACATGCGTCATCGCACCACCGCCGCAGCGCTCCTCGCCTCCCTCGCGCTGGTCCTGCCCACCGCGGGCCTGTCTTCGGCCTCCGACCACGACCGTGACCACGACAGCCTGGGCGAGCTGCACTACCGGTACACCGACGGGGACGGAGAATCGCGCCACGGGACCATCGAGCCCGGTGACAACGACACCTGCTACCAACTGACCGGGACCCGGCGGCACCCGGCGTACGCCGTGGAGAACGAGACGGACTCCCTCGCCCTGCTCTTCGAGGGCGGCAGCTGCGGCGGCCAGCCCGAGGAGGTCCTGAACCCGGGCGAGCGGGCCCGGAACCTCAACGTGCGCTCGGTCTACTTCAAGCCGTCCGACGGGCACCACGGCCACCACGACGGCCGCGGCGACGAGGACGGCCGCCACGACGGCCGTGGTGACGACGAGGGCCGCCACGACCGCGGCGACGACGACCGCCGAGCCGCCCCGCGCACCGCGCAGGGTCCGGCCCGGGGCCTCTTCGACGGGATCTTCCACCCCGCCGGCTGACCCGTACCCCTGACCGACCCGCTACGACGACGGGCCCGGCACCCCCCACGGGGGTGCCGGGCCCGTCCCGTTCGGGACGCCTACGCGGACCGGACCCCCGCCGCCAGCCACCGGACCACGTCGCCCGCCGTGTAGGGGGACGCGTCGGGGGAGAGCCGCGGCAGGAAGGAGAGGTCCTTGCCGATGGTCACGATGGGGGGCTCGACCCGGCCGCCCGGCCGCCGCTGCGCCAGTCCGATGGTGGCGAGCAGGCCGTTGCACAGGCACTGCTTGCCCTCGGCGTCCGCCGCCTTCCCGCCCTTGCGGACGTACGCGGCCACCGGCTCCGACGCGCACCGGTAGGTCAGCCCGCGCGGCCCCCGTACCGGAGTGCGCAGGAAGCCCAGGTCACAGACCCGGCGCCGGGCCGCGGCCACTTCCGGTTCGGAGACGGTGCCGGGCAGCTCCGCCACCTTGAAGGGGAAGGAGGTCGGGGAGGCCCCCGGGTCGTTGCGGACCGTCAGGGTGCCCCGGTGCGCCCGGTCGCGGAGTTCCTCGCGCAGGTGCCGGGCCATGCCCGACTCCTCGCACAGTGCGAAGGCACTGCCGACCTGCACCCCGGCGGCCCCCTCGGCGCGGGCCGCGGCCACGGCCTCCGGAGCGGCCTGTCCGCCGGCGAGCCAGAACGGCAGCCCGAGCGCGGCCATCTTGGCCAGATCGGGGTGGTCGCGGGGGCCGTAGACGGGCTCGCCGTTCTCGTCGAGCCGCATCGGGCCGCGCGGCGGCGCGCTGTGGCCGCCGGCCCCGCTGGTCTCGATGACGAACCCGTCGGGGCGGGTGGCCTCGTCCCGGGCGAGGTAGGTGGCGAGCACCGGCAGGGAGACGATGGCCAGCACCTCGGGGCGGCGCAGCGGGCCGGGCAGCTGCCCGGCGAGCAGCTCCAGCGGATCGAAGAGGTGGTCCAGCGGCTCGGCCCCGGGGGCCTCGTCCTCTACCGCGATCCGGGTGACGCAGCGTTCGTAGCGCGCCAGTCGGGTGGCGAGGGCCGGGATCTGACCGGGGACTCCCGCGCCCACGAGCACGTGGTCGACGCCTGCCAGGATCGCGCCGAACATCGCGGGGGCCGTTGCCAGCTGGATCTTCTCCAGGTAGTTGATGCCGACGACACCGTCGTGTCCCTCCTTGGCCAGCCAGACCTCGACGAAGTTGCCGAGGACGGTGAGGATCTCCGCCTGCGCGCCGCCCGTCGCGCGCAGCCGGGGCGTGGTCCGCATCGGGGCGGCCCCGTCGAGGCCGCCCTCGCGGAAGTAGCAGTCCAGTGCGGCCTGGGCCGGCTCCGGCAGCGGGAAGGCGGCCAGGGCCCGGCGGGCGTGACCGCCCGGGTCGCCGCTCTGGAGCACGCGGGCCAGTACGACGTCCAGCGCCGTCCCGGACACCACGCCGAGCTGCCCGGTCACCGACACGGCCCGGGCCAGGCGCCAGCCGGAGACTCCGACGCCCATGCCGCCCTGGATGAGCCAGGGGCGCCGGGGGGCGGAAGGGTTCTCGGGGAGCTGGGGCATGGCGCACGTCCGTCGTTCGGTGGGGTGGGCTACCCGAACCTACGGTTGCGTAGGTTCGCTGGGTTCCACTATCTCCCCGTGCCCGCCCGCCGCAGGGCGCCGAAGGTCCCGTGCTCGCGGGGAGCAGGTCCCGTGCGGGCGGGCCCATGGAACAGGGCCGCCCGGGGAGGTCTTCTCCCGGGCGGCCCCGTGATCTAGCGGTTCTGCCGTGGCGTCACCTCGTCACCCCGAAGGGGTCAGAAGGTGAGCTTCCAGCTGTCGATCTTGCCGGTGTCGGCGGAGGCGAGGTCCGCGACACGGAGCTTCCAGACACCGCTGGCGACCTCGGAGGAGGCGTTCACGGTGAACTGCTGGACGATGTTGTCCGCGCTGCCGCCGGTGCGGTTGCGCAGGTTGTAGACGGTGCCGTCGGGGGCGACGAGGTCGACCTTCAGGTCACCGACGTACGTGTGGAGGATGTTGACGTCCACCTTGAGGGCGCTCGGCGCGTTGCCGGAGCGGGACACGGTGATCGGCGACTCGACCGTGGCGTTGTCGTTGATCGCGAAGTCCGTGGTGTTCTCGAAGACGTTCTGCTGGGCGGTGCCGACCGTCCAGGTGAACGACGTCGTTCCGGTCTTGCTCGCCGAGTCGGTCACCGTGACGGTCACGTTGGACGTGGCCGCGGTGGTGGCCGTGCCCGAGATCAGGCCGGTGGAGGAGTTGATCGACAGACCGGCCGGCAGGCCGGTCGCCGCGTAGCTCAGCGCACCCGGGTTGGTGCTGGTCGCCTGGACCTGAAGGCTCACAGCGGTGTTGATCTGGGTGGTCTGGTTGGCGATCGGGGTCACCGAGACGCCGGCGGCCGGGGGCCGGGTGCCGACGGCGATGCCGGCCCAGGCGTTGGCCACGTTGTTGTACGTCACCGAGTTGGCGCCGTACAGGTCGGCGGCGGCCTGGAGGGTCGCCGTACGGGCGGCCGCGTAGTTGGTGTTGGACTTGAAGTAGCCCACCGTCAGCGCGCGGAACCAGATCTTCGCGGCGGCGTCCCGACCGATCGCGGTGACCGGGAGGTTGTCGGAGGTCGGCGAGTTGTAGCTGACCCCGTTGATGACCTTGGCGCCGGAGCCCTCGGACATCAGGTAGAAGACGTGGTTGGCCGGGCCCGAGGAGTAGTGGACGTCGATGGAGCCGATGCCCGAGTACCACGAGTCCTTGGACGAGCCGTCCTTGCTCGGCTTGTCCTGGTAACGCAGCGGGGTGCCGTCGCCGTTGATGTCGATCTTCTCGCCGACGAGGTAGTCACCGACGTCGGTCGGGTTGTTGGCGTTGAACTCGACGGCCGCCGCCATGATGTCGGAGGTCGCCTCGTTCAGACCGCCGGGCTCGCCCGAGTAGGTCATGTTGCCGGTGACCGAGGTGAGGCCGTGGGTCATCTCGTGCGCGGCCACGTCGATGGAGGTCAACGGGTGGTTGTTGCCCGTGCCGTCGCCGTAGGTCATGCAGAAGCAGGAGTCGTCCCAGAACGCGTTGACGTACGCGTTGCCGTAGTGGACCCGGCTGTACGGGGCCACGCCGTCGTTGCGCAGGCCGTTGCGGCCGTGCACGTTCTTGTAGTAGTCCCACGTCAGCTGCGCGCCGTAGGCGGCGTCGGCGCCGGCGGTCTCCCGGTTGGAGGGGAGGCCGTTGCCCCAGGTGTCGTCCGGACCGCTGAAGAGCGTGCCGGTCCCGGAGGAGCCGCCGTTGAGGTCGTAGGTCTTGTGGTTGCCCCGGCCGGCGTCGGTCAGCGTGTAGTTGCTGCCCGACTGCGAGGTGCCCAGGGTGACCTGGCCGCTGTACTCGGTGTTGCCGACGCCCTTCTCGATCGCCTGCCACTCGGTGATCTTCGCGCCGGTCTTGGCGTTGGTGACCACGTGCAGCTTGCTGGGCGTGGCGCCGTCGCTCTGGAGGCCGCCGACGACGGTCTCGTAGGCGAGGACGGGGGCGCCTTCGGCGGCCCAGATCACCTTGCGGGCGCCCTGGTCGGCCTTGGCGTCCTTGCCGCCGCTCGCGGACAGCGCGGCGAACGCGGTTCCCTCGGCGGCCGACGGGGTCACGGTGGCGGAGGTGTCCGCGACCTTGATCTCGTGGTTGGTCGCCTTGGTCACGCTCTTGGTGACACCGCCCTTGGCGTGGACCGTGAGGTCACCGCCGAGCACGGGCAGACCGTCGTAGGTCCGCTCGTAGGTGGTGTGCGTGGTGCCGTCCGCGTCCTTGACCACATCGCGGACGACGAGCTTCTCACCGCTGCCGAGGCCGAGGGCCTTGGCGGCCTGCACGGTGGTCGAGTTGGCATCGGCCAGGAGCGTCGCACGCTCCGAAGCGCTGAGTGCGCGGGCGGCCGAGCCGGGGTTGGACTGGACGGCCTTGGTGCCTTGCGACGCGGTGGCGTCGGCTGAGGCGGATCCGGCCTGTATGCCTACGGCGAGCAGGGCTGCCGCGGCCACGAGAGCTCCGGCCGCTGTGGCACGCCTCTGGGGGGTGGGACTCAACGCAGACTCCTCCTGCAAGGGGGGTTCCGGATGGCTGGGTGGGCCTCCGGGCAGATCAGGGCTGGTGCGATGAACGGAACGAAGAGTGCCACCCACGGCGTGCAATGTCAGGGCCGCGTCAAAAGGTTGGCCGGAAACGGTTCGTTGTCCGAAGATACGTATCCGGTATTCGAACCATTCACCTTCGCGTGCGAAGGAAGGGTCCGAGATTCGGAACGGCTGATACCGGTTGCTAACGCTTGGGCAACGAGATGCCCCGTTAACCCAAACGGCATTTACCGTACGGGTGTTTGTCGTACTGTTTCCCGGTGCGACAGATGTCCGGCGCTTGGGGAAGCCAAGGACACGCGTCACCGTCATAGACCACGTGCCAGGGGGGCCCCGTGAGGCATGTCCATTTTCCTGCGCAAAGAGTGGCCACAGCAGTCGTCGGTGGGGAAGGGGCGGTAACCGTCCCGGCTCGACGGCTGGGTGACAAGGCCCGCTGGTACCTGCCCGCGGCCATGGCCGTCGATGTCCTCGGCGCCGGCCTGCCCGTCGGCCTCGTCTTTCACGCCGCTCAGCAGAATCGTCCCTTCTACTGCGCCCTCGCGGCGGCCGTGGCGTGGACCGGAGTGCAGGGGCTGCGGCGCCGTTACACCGCCCGGGCGCTGGGAGAATCGCGCGGAGTCCTGCCCGTCCTCCACGACTGGCTGATTCTCATCGGAGTCCTGGCCGTCGCGCGGATCCTCACCGGGGAGAGCACCCCCCGGCTGGCCGCCATCGGAGCGCTCCTGCCGGCCCTCCTCGTCACCGTGGCCCGCCACAAACTGACCTTCCGCCACCTGTCCGCGGCCCGCCGCGAGGCGCACGCCGTCAGCCGGGTGCTGGTGATAGGGGAGCCGGACGCCGCCGAGCACGTCATCGCGCACCTCGCCGCGCGCACCGACCACCCCTACGTGGTCGTCGGCGTGGTCCCGGTCGGCGCGGGCTCCCTCTCCAGCGGGGTCCCGGTCGCCGCCCGGTTGGCGGGCGGGATGGCCGGGGCCCCCAACGGGGACGCCGCCGCCGTGCTGGGCGCGGTGCACAGCCACAACGCCGACCTGGTGCTCGTCGCGCCCGGAGCGCGGATCGCGGGGGAGCGGCTGCGCCGCGTCGCCTGGGCCCTGCACGACGAGGGGCTCGAACTGGCGGTCTTCCCCGGCCTGGTGGAGATCTCCGTCAAGCGCCTGGAGACCCTGTCGGCCGGCGGGCTCGCCGTGCTGCGGATCGCCCCGCCCGTGGGGCGCGGGGTGCAGACCCTGCTGAAGTCGGTCCTCGACCGGGCCGGCGCCGCCGTCGGACTGCTCCTGCTGTCCCCGCTGTTCCTCGGAGTCGTGCTGGCGATACGTTTCGGCTCGCGCGGCCCCGCCTTCTACAGCCAGCGCCGCATCGGGCGCGACGGGGAACCGTTCGTCATGTGGAAGTTCCGCACGATGGTGCTCGACGCCGACCGGCTCAAGGCCGATCTGGCGGGGGCCAACGAGAACGACGGCCTCATGTTCAAGATGCGCCGCGACCCCCGCGTCACCCGGGTGGGCCGACTGCTGCGCCGCGCCTCGCTGGACGAACTGCCCCAGCTGCTCAACGTGCTCACCGGCAGCATGTCCCTGGTCGGCCCGCGCCCGCCGCTGCCCGAGGAGGTGGCGCGCTACGACGAGGTCGAGCTGCGCCGGCTCTCCGTACGGCCCGGCATGACCGGCCTGTGGCAGATCAGCGGGCGGTCGGACCTGTCATGGGACGAAACGATTCAGCTTGATCTGCAGTACGTGGACAACTGGTCCTTCACGAGCGATGTCGACGTGATGGGCCGTACCCTCCGCGCCGTGGTCGACGGACGCGGAGCGTACTGAGTCCCGTGCCCGAGTCAGTCGAGCCCGCCCGGTCGGCTCTGGTCGAGCCACCAGCGGTAGGTGGCGGAGATCCCGTCGCGCAGCGCGATCCCCGGCTTCCAGCCCAGCGAGGTCAGTCGGGACACGTCGAGCAGCTTGCGCGGGGTCCCGTCCGGCTTGGAGGTGTCCCAGGCCAGCCGGCCCCGGAAGCCGGTCACGTCGGCGACCGTCTCGGCCAGCGCCTTGATCGTGAGGTCCTCGCCGCAGCCGATGTTGACGGGCTCGTCGCCGTCGTAGGTCTCCAGCAGCACCGCGCAGGCGGCCGCGAGGTCGTCCACGTGCAGGAACTCCCGGCGCGGGGTGCCCGATCCCCACAGCGTGACCTCGTCGCGGCCCTCCGCGGCGGCCTCGTGGAAACGGCGGATCAGCGCGGGCAGGACGTGCGAGGACTCCAGGTCGAAGTTGTCGCCCGGCCCGTAGAGATTGGTGGGCATGGCCGAGATGTAGGAGGCGCCGTACTGCTTGCGGTACGACTGGACCTGCACGATGCCGGCGATCTTCGCGAGGGCGTAGGCCTCGTTGGTGGGCTCCAGCGGGCCGGTCAGCAGGGCGTCCTCGCTGATGGGCTGCGGGGCCAGCTTGGGGTAGATGCAGGAGGACCCGAGGAACAGCAGCCGGCCGACGCCGGCGGCGTGGGACCCGGCGATCACGCTGAGCTGGATCTTGAGGTTGTCCTCCAGGAACTGCACCGGGTACGTGCTGTTGGCCATGATGCCGCCGACCTTGGCGGCGGCCAGCACGACCGCGTCGGGGCGGACCTCGCGCAGGTACGCCTCGGTCGCCGGGGCGTCGCGCAGGTCGAGGTCGGCGCGTCCCCGGGTGAGCACCTCGTGCCCGTCGGCGGTCAGGCGGCGGGCGACCGCGGACCCCACGAGGCCGCGGTGTCCGGCGACGAAGACGCGGGCGTGCGGGGGCAGGAGCGGCAGCGAACTTGTCATACCGCCGATGATGCCAGTTTGGCGGCGGGCCTTTCCCGGCAGTCCGGATCCCGGTCCCGCCGGCACCCGGTGACGACCGGTCCGTCCGACCGGTGCCCCGGCGTCGCACCGGCGCCCCGGCCCGCCCCGGGGGCGGCGTCCAGGGGGCGGATCCGACGCAAAGGCGCCCGGACCGGACGTGTACGGTACGCATCCAGCCCCCGGGCGGCCCCCTGCCGGGTCCCGCCGGAACCTCCGGCGGGGCGCGTGCGCGCCCGACCCGCCGGGACACCGGGCCACCGGGCCGTGAGGCCCTCGGCAGCCACTCCGGGGACCGATCCCGGCCGGTGGAGGCCTTCACCAGACCGAACCACGAATCCCCAGGGGGACCCCACATGGGCAAGACCGCACTGATCACCGGCGTCACCGGGCAGGACGGCTCGTACCTCGCCGAGCTCCTGCTCTCCAAGGGCTACACGGTGCACGGGCTCGTGCGGCGCTCCTCCAGCTTCAACACGGAGCGGATCGACCACATCTACCAGGACCCGCAGACCGCCAACCGGTCCTTCGTCCTGCACCACGCGGACCTCTCCGACGGCGTGGCCCTGGTGAACCTGCTGCGCGACATACGCCCCGACGAGGTCTACAACCTGGGCGCCCAGTCCCATGTCCGGGTCTCCTTCGACGCCCCGCTCTACACCGGCGACGTGACCGGCCTCGGCGCGCTGCGCCTGCTGGAGGCCATCCGCGCCAGCGGCGTCGACACCCGGATCTACCAGGCCTCGTCCTCCGAGATGTACGGGGCGACCCCGCCGCCGCAGAACGAGGGCACCCCGTTCCACCCGCGCAGCCCGTACGGCGCCGCGAAGGTGTTCGCGTACTGGACCACCGTGAACTACCGCGAGGCGTACGACATGTTCGCCGTCAACGGGATCCTCTTCAACCACGAGTCCCCGCGCCGCGGCGAGACCTTCGTGACCCGCAAGATCACCCGCGCCGTGGCCCGGATCAAGGCCGGCCTCCAGGACCACCTGTACCTGGGCAACCTCGACGCCGTCCGCGACTGGGGCTACGCCCCCGAGTACGTGGACGCCATGTGGCGGATGCTCCAGCAGGACGAGCCGACCGACTACGTGGTCGCCACCGGTGTCGCCGCGACCGTCCGCGAGTTCGTCGAGTCCTCCTTCACGCACGCCGGTCTCGACTGGAACGAGCACGTGCGCTACGACTCCAAGTACGAGCGCCCCAGCGAGGTCGACGCGCTCATCGGCGACGCGTCCAAGGCGCAGGAGCTGCTTGGCTGGAAGCCGACGGTCCTGGTGCCCGAACTGGCCCGCATCATGGTCGACTCCGACGTCCGTCAGGTGGAGGACCAGCTGGCGGGCGTGAGCGTCCGCATCGACCGCTGAGGCCTTCGCACTCCCCTACGCTGTGCCCTGTCCCGGCCGTCTCCGCAGCATTTCGCGACCCTGGCCGGGGCAAACCTGCCGTATGTCCGAAGTGCGCACCTCGTGTTGAACCTGGTTGATTCCAATTTGGTATGCAAGGGGTCAAGTGAGGTGACCGGGCCCTCAGATGAGCCCTAGTCTGCGCCAGTACATAGGGCTGTTCGGATAGTTCCAGCCATCAAACCGGGCAATTGCCCTGGGGGGCTCATGCGTAGATCCAGAGGGCTGACTGCTGCCCTCGTTCTGTCACTGGCCGGTGCCGGCACCGGTATAGGCCTGGTGCTGATGCCCGAGGCGTCCGCCATCACGCCGCCAGTGGCCTTCACCGCCGACGAGCTGCCGACCTGGCAGCCGAACGGCATCGTCTTCGCCATGGAGCAGGCGAACGGCACCGTCTTCGCCGGTGGCACCTTCTCGGCGGTCCGCCCGCCCGACGGCGCCGGCAGCGGCACCGAGCAGGAAGCCGTGAACTTCGTGGCGCTCGACGCCGCCACGGGCAACCCCACCTCCTGCAAGCTGGCCTTCACCGTCGGCGACGGCACCGCGACCGTCCGGACGCTGGCCGTCTCCAAGGACAAGAAGACCCTGTACGCGGGCGGCTACTTCGGCGCCGTCAACGGCACCCCGGTGTCCAGCCTCGCGGCGATCGACATCGAGACCTGCGCCCCGAAGGCCTCGTTCCACCCGAGCTTCCCCGCCACCGTGCGCGCGCTCGCCGTCACCGACGACACCCTCTACGTGGCAGGCGACTTCGGCACCGTCGAGGGCTCGACCCGCGAGCGGTTCGCCGCGGTCGACGCCGCCTCCGGTGCGCTCAAGCCCTTCACCGCCAACGCGGACGAGCCCGGCCGGGCCATCGCGGTGAGCAACGACGGCAACAACGTCCTGCTCGGCGGCGACTTCTTCAGCGTCAACGGCTCCAACACGCACGCGCTGGCCGTCGTGAACGCCACCACGGGCGCGGTCGCCAAGACGTACAGCAACATCCCCTCCAACTCGGTGGTCAAGCACATCGCGGCCGACGCGACGGGCTACTACACCGGCAACGAGGGCTCGGGCGGCGGTGTCTTCGACGGCCGCATCGGCCTCGACACCTCCTTCAACGAGAAGTGGCGCGACCGCTGCCTGGGCGCCACCCAGTACGTGCTGCCGTACGACGGGGTGCTCTACAGCTCCTCGCACGCGCACGACTGCTCGCTGGAGAACCAGTTCCCCGACGGCAAGCGCAACTTCCTGCTGGCCCAGCAGACCGACTACAAGGGCGCCGCCCCCGCGCCCGTGGACGGTTTCGTGCCGAGCCCGCCGAAGCTCGGCTGGCACCCCACCGCGAACGACGGCATCGGCGAGGGCATCGGCCCGCGCGTCATGTCGATCGCGGAGAAGAACGACGTCAAGTACATGTGGGTCGGCGGTGAGTTCACCCTCATCAACGGCGAGCCGCAGCAGGCGCTGACCCGCTTCGCCTCCACCGGCGACGTCGGCGCGCCGACCACCCCGGTCGCCAGTGCCGGGAGCGTCAAGCCCGGTGAGGCCCAGGTCCGCTGGCGCACCAGCTACGACCAGGACGACAGCAAGCTGACGTACCGGATCTACCGCAACGGCTCGGCCACCGCGATCGCCACGGTCGCGGCCGACTCCCTGGAGTGGGAGCGCCCCCAGGCCTCCTGGACCGACACCACGGTCAAGGCCGGTCAGGCCTACACCTACCGGGTCACCGCCACCGACGGCGCCGGCAACACCAGCGCCCTGTCGGCCAACGTCTCCGTGACGGTCCCGAGCTCGGTCCAGGCCTACCCGGACAAGGTCCGCGCGGACGGCGCCAACCTGTACTGGCGCTACGACGACACCGTCAGCCCGTACGTGGCCGACTCCTCCGTCTCCGGCAACACCAGCGGCGTCCAGGTCAACGCCCCGACGCTGCGCCAGAGCCCCGGAGCCGTCACCGGCACCAGCACGTCGATGGGCTTCAACGGCACCAGCCAGCAGGTCTACAGCGACCACCGCCAGAACGTCGGCACCTCGTACTCCGTGGAGACCTGGTTCAAGACGAACACCACCCGCGGCGGCAAGCTGATCGGCTTCGGCAACAACACGGTCAACAGCAGCGGCTCGTACGACAAGCAGCTGTACATGACCAACACCGGACGCCTGATCTTCGGCGTCTACAACGGCTCCACCCGCACCATCTCCACCGGCCTGTTCGAGACGTACAACGACAACAAGTGGCACCACGTCGTCGGTACGCAGGGCCCCGGCGGCATGACCCTGTACGTGGACGGCCAGAACAAGGGCACGAACAGTGCCACGAACTTCCAGCCGTACGCCGGTTACTGGCACGTCGGCGGTGACAACCTCAACAGCTGGCCGACCCGTCCGACGAGCAACTTCTTCGCCGGATCGATCGACGAGACCGCCGTCTACCCGACGGCGCTGACCCAGGCCCAGGTCAAGTCCCACTTCGACCTGGCCAAGGCGCCCACCGACACGGTCTCCAAGGTCGTCGCGTCCGAGGACACCTACATCAACCAGGGCGCCCCGAGCACCGCGTACGGCACCTCCACGCAGCTCGCGGTCCGCGGTACCTCGGCGTACGAGTCCTACCTGCGCTTCACCCTCCCGGCCGCCCCCAACGGGCAGGTCCTGAAGGCCGCCTCGCTCCAGGTCAAGACCTCGACCCAGGCCAACGCCGGCTCCGCCGACACGGTCTCGGTGGTCCCGGTCACCGGCACCTGGAGCGGCACGGGCACGACGTTCAACACCAAGCCCACCCTCGGGACCACCCCGCTCGGCTCCGTCGCGGGCATCCCGGACGGCTCGGCGATCCAGAACGTCGAGCTGGACACCACCGCCGTCTCCGCCGTGCTGGGCACCAGCTACAGCCTCGGCCTGACGAGCTCGGGCACCGACCCGCTGTGGCTGTGGTCCTCGGAGTCGACGGCCGCGGACGCCGCTCCGCAGCTGATCCTCACCTTCGGCCCGAAGTAACCGCCTGACGACGTACGGGGCCCGGCCGACTCGCGCCGGGCCCCGTACGCCTATCCGACCCCGTACGGGAGCCACCTGATGTACCGACGCTCCGCCGCGGCCGCCGTCTTCCTGGCCGCCGCCCTGACCCTGACCGCCTGTTCCTCGGGCGACGGCAAGGCCTCCGCCGGCGCGGAGGTCACGCCGAAGCCGCCGGCCTCCTCCTCGGTCCCCGACCCGGCGGACGCCTCGCCGGCGCCCTCCGGCTCCGGCGCCGTGTCGCCCGACGCCAAGCCGACCGGACCGGTGCTGCCGGACGCGAAGCTCACCCCGAAGACGGGCAGCTTCAAGGAGAACGAGAAGAAGTACCTCAGCGGTCGGGTCCCCGCCAAGACGGACCCGGCGGCCGTCCTCCAGACGGGCCAGGAGGCCTGCCAGCGGGTGGAGCGGACCGCGAAGCGGGACAAGGACGCCGCGGTCGGGGCCGTCATCTCCGGCGAGATCACCGGGGCGAGGGACGCGATCAACCTGCTCTGCCCCGAGCAGAAGCCGGTGCTCGCCGCGGCCGAGAAGGGCTTCGGGGACGCCCCCCGCACCGCCCCGGCTCCCGGCACCTACCGGGCGCTGACCCAGGGCGCCTCCTGCACCTGGGAGGCGAAGGGCAAGGACGGCTCCGTCCTGGCCTCCGGCCCGCAGGCCCCCGCCAAGGCCGGGGAGAAGATCACCGCCACCGTCCCGGCGGGAACAGCCGAGTTCCGCTCGACGGGCTGCTACGCCTGGGTCCCCGCGTAACCCTCCGCACCGCGCGAACCTCGCCGCCGCCTCACCGAACTCCGGTGCGGCGGCGGCGTTTTCAGCTCCCGGCACCGGGTAGCCGCGTGCTCACGAGAGACACGAGCCTGGAGGCGAATCGGTATGCGCGGCATCGGCGGTTGTATCGGCCTGATCGTGGTGGGCGCCATCCTCACCTTCGCGAGCGACTGGCAGATGGAGAGCGTCAACCTCGACCTGGTGGGCGTGATCATGATGGTGGTGGGCGCGGTGGGCCTCGGGGTCTACGCGAGCGTCCTCAAGCGCCGGCGCGCCCTGGGCGCCGTCCCGGTCGTCCAGGAACGGCGCGACATCCTCTGATCGTCACGGGCCGGACGGAGTCACCGCGCCCGGCCCGTGCGGTCGGCGGGACGCGCACGGTCAGCGCGTGATGCCGCCGTAGACGGCCAACAGGGTGTCGAGGACCGCGTCCATCGAGAAGGCGGACGCCGCCAGTTCGCGGGCCGCCTTCGAGGCCGTCGCGTTCACGGCCGGGTCCAGCAGGTCGAGGACCGCCCCGGCGACGCCCGCCGGCCCGGGCTCCACCGCGCGCCCCGCGCCCGCCGCCGCGATGTCGCGGGCCAGGCCGTTGGAGTGGGTCACCACCGGGGGCACCCCCACCGCGAGGGCCTCCAGGACCGACATCGGGAACGGCTCCTCCACCGAGGGCAGTACGTACACGTGCGCCCGCCGCAGCTCCGCCAGGACCTCCGCGCCGGAGAGGGCGCCCGGCACCGTGAACCGGTCCGACAGCCCCAGCGCGCCGATCCGCTCCCGGACCGCCGCCAGCTCCCCCTCGTCGGGACCCGCCACCACGAAGTGCGCCTCCGGGTGGACGGCGAGCACCGCCGGGGCCGCGTCCACGAAGTCCACCGGCCGCTTGCGGGCCTGCAACCGCGCCGAGTACAGGATCCGCGGCGCCCCGCTCGGGGCGGGCCGCTCCTCCTGCGCCGGGGTGCCGTTGACCAGCCGGACGGCCCGCTCCAGCGGGGAGCCCACCACCGCGTCCAGCCCCTGCCGTTCGTGCGGGGTCAGGTAGAGCACCGCGTCGGCCCCGCGCAGCAGCCGGCGTACCGCCACCGCGTCCAGCACCTTGGCCAGCGCCTTGCCGCTGGGGTCGACCATGCCGTGGGTCTGGAGCACCAGGGGCTTGCGGGCCCGCAGCGCGGCCAGCGCCACGGGCAGGGTCACCAGGTCCCGCGCCAGGTGGACGTGGACCAGATCGGCGTCCCGCACCAGACGGGAGGCCGAGGCCAACAGGGCGGGCGAGGTCATCCCGCTGAAGCCGAGCGGAAGGATCCGCCGCGCGGGGAACAGCTTCGCGGGCACGCCCTCCACGGAGGTCGGCCACGGGTCGAAGCCCTCGCCCAGCGCCAACAGTCGGGCCTCGTGCCCGCGCGCCCGCAGCCCCTTGGCCAGGTTCAGCGCGACCCGGACGGGACCGCCGAAAGCGTGCGAGGGGGAGTGCAGGGTGACGGCGTGCAGCACGCGCATCGGATCGCTCACTTCGGTTCCTCCACCGGGCGGCGCCGCCCGTCCTGGGTCTGCAGGGTCAGCTCCGGCAGGTCCTTGTGCACCACGGACCCGGCGCCCGCCACCGCGCACCGACCGACCGTCACGCCGGCCAGCACGGTGGCCCGTACGGCCACCCACGCGCCGTCCTCGACCACGATCGGGGCGTTGCGGTAGCGGAAGTCGGCGGCCCGGTGGTCGTGGGAGCCGGTGCACAGCATCGACTCCTGCGACAGGCACACGTTCGCGCCTATGGTCACGGGCTCCAGATTGAGCAGCCAGGCGCCCTCGCCGATCCAGGTGTGGTCCCCGACCGTCAACTTCCACGGCCACAGCACGCGCACCCGGTGCCGGATCAGCACCCCCTCGCCGATCTTCGCGCCGAAGGCCCGCAGCAGGGCCACGCGCAGCCGCGCCGGACAGAACCAGGTCGCGAAGACGGTGTTCATCACGGCGAACCACAGGGCCTGCGTCAGCAGCCCGCGCCCCTTGTCGTACCCGGCCAGCGTGAAGGCAGGAAGATCACGCAACAGTCGCCCCTCATCGTCCACCCCTGGGCGCCTCCCCGGGCGCGGCCCGCTCAGACTAGACTGCGCCCGGATCACGCACAGGGGTGGGGGCAACAGTGGCTACGGACATGCGCAAGCCCGCGGTCACACCGGTCGGACCACCCGGCGAGGACGAGTCCAAGTGGGGCCGTGTCACCACCCCGCGCACCCTGCTCTCCCGCGCCCTCTCGGTGCCCCTGGCCCTCGGGTTCACCGTCTTCCTCCCCTTCTTCGTCGCCGTGCAGGACGGCGACGGACAGCGCGACGCCGCCTTCTGGCTCCAGCTCACCCTCACCATGTACTCGGGCGCCCGCCTCTCGGCGATGGTGTTGACCAGCCGCCGCAAACTGCTCCAGGGCTCCTTCTGGTTGTTCGTCTACATGGCCATGGGCGTGGCCCCCCTCGCCCAGGCCGTCCTCGGCCGGGTCCCGACGCCGGTGGTCGGTCCCCGCTCCGACCTCACGGTGGCGATCGGTCTGGTGCTCTTCGGTTGCATCATCTTCGACGTGGGCGTCCTGTTGGCCCGCCACCGGCCCGCCGGCCGGGCGGGCGGCTCCCAGAAGGAGGTCAAGCCGGTCATGGCGCACCGGCGGCGCCTCCAACTGCTCACCGTCCTCGCGTTCCTGGGCAGCGCCGCCTTCATCGTCAAGCTGGGCGGCCCGGCGGTCTTCTTCTCCAGCCGCCAGGAGATCATCGCGGGCATCGAGGAGGCGGGCGTCTCCAACGGCGACGGCCAGGCCGGCCAGGCCCTGCTGCGCGGCTTCGGCACCGTCCCGGCGCTGCTCGCGCTGCTCCTCTACACCCGCTGGCTGATCACCTCGAAGTTCGCCCGCCGCAAGGTGTCGATCATCGTGACCTGGTCGGCCCTGGCCGTGCTCAACCTGATCGTCAACAACCCGATCTCCAACCCGCGCTACTGGTTCCTCACCGTCATGTTCGCGCTGCTCTTCACCGTCTTCCCGGTGAGCGCCGCGATGTACCGGGTGGCGCTGTCCATGGCCGTGGTGATCGCCCTGCTCGTCTTCCCGTTCGCGGACCGCTTCCGCTACGACGAGAAGAACTACAAGCCCGTCGAGACGACCTCGTTCCTGGAGCCGATGGCGCTCAAGGACTACGACCAGATCGGCATGTTCGCCAACACCATCACCTACGTGAACTCGGGCGCGGGCCACACCTACGGACGCCAGCTCGCCGGATCCGTGTTCTTCGCGGTACCCCGCTCGGTGTGGCCGGCCAAGGCCCGCGACACGGGCGTGATGGTCGGCCAGTGGATGGGCACGATCAACACCAACCTCTCCTCCCCGATCTGGGCGGAGCTGTGGATCGACTTCGGCCCGCTCGGCATGGGCGCCGGGCTGCTCGCCATGGGGTACGCGTCCGCCCGCGTGGACCGCCGCTACGCCAAGCGCGCCACGCGCCGCTCGCCCCCGGGCAGCCTGATCTCGGTGGTGGTCCCGCTGGTCGCCGGGTACTCCTTCATCCTGCTGCGCGGCCCGCTGCTCCAGGCCTCGGGCCGGGTCGCCATCGCCGGGCTGTGCCTCGCGCTGGTGGCCACGTACCGCACGGACAAGGCGACCACCCTGCGCTGAACGCCCCGCCGGGCAGTGCTACGTAGAAGAGGGCTACGCGGCGGTGGTGACGGCGGGAGTCGGCGTTTCGAGGCGGCTCACCCGCAGCCAGCCGGCCGCGGCCTTGGCCGCCGAGCCCAGGGCCAGGCCCCAGGCGGCGCCGGGCACGCCCCACAGGAGGTAGCCGCCCAGCAGCAGGGCCACCGACAGCAGGGAGAAGACCACCTGGAGCGAGAGGGTGGCCTTCGGGTTCAGCACGCGCAGGGTCAACAGGGCGCAGGTGCCCAGGCCCATCACGGCGTACTGGGCGCCCGTCGCGGGCAGCAGCGCGGAGGCCGCCGCCCAGGTGTCGCCGAGCAGCTGACGGCCCAACCGGTCGGGCAGGGCGTACAGCACCGCCGCCCAGCCCGCCCCGAGGACGGCGAGGGCGGATCCCATCAGCAGGGTCAGCCGGACCACGCCCCGCTTGCCGGAGGCCCGGCCGACCACGGGCGGACCGAAGGCGTTGGCGGAGTTGAACAGCACGTTCAGCGGGCCGAAGAGGGTGGTGGCGCCGCGCAGCGCGCCCACGGCCAGCGGGGTCGCGAACAGCCCGAGTCCGAGCACCGCGAGCTGGCTGGAGCCGTTGCCGACGGCGAACTCCACCACGAAGCGCTGCCCGAGGTGTCCGCGCCGAAGGTAGGGCCGCAGCTCGGCGCGCGCGCCCGCGACGTACGGCCGCAGCAGCCACAGCCCGAGCCCCAGGGCGGGCAGCGCGGAGAGCCCCCACACCGCCACGAGCCGTCCCGCCGAGGCGCCCTCGGGCTGCGCGGCGAGCGCCGCGACCACGCACACCAGGCGCAGTGTGTCGGCGGCCAGGGCCCGTTCGGGCACCCGCAGGGCGGAGAAGCAGTAGCGCAGTCCGTCCTGCACCAGGACCAGGGGCAGGACGAGGCCCAGCGCGAGGAAGGCGTTGCCGCGGGCCCCCGGCAGGGCGAGGCCCACCGCGGCCGGCACCAGTCCGGCCGCCGTCGAGGCGAGGGCCGTGAACAGGACGGAGGAGCGGCAGACGGCGCCGAGCCGCTCGCCCTTCTCCAGCACGACGCTCTGGCCGACGTAGGCCATGTTCAGCCCGAGGAGCACGGTGAAGGCCACGTACACCATCGAGAAGTCGGCGAAGCCGGACGCCGAGGAGAGTCGGGCGGCCAGCACCAGCACCAGGATGTTGGTGGCGCTGGAGGCGGCCTGGTCCAGGACCGAGGAGACGGCGGCGAGGCCCCGCCGACTCACCGCCGGCCCTGGCGGACCGTGCGCAGGGCCACGGTGTCGGTCCCGTCGCCGGGGATGTGCTGCTCGGGCTCCTCGGCGCTCTCCCGGGTCAGCGGCTGGGGCTCGGTCCGCGCGGCGGCCTCCGCCGCGGGGGCCGGGGCGGGGCCACCGGTCGGGGCCCCCTTGGCGGGGGCGCCGCCCTTGCCGCGACCGCGCTTGGCGTCCGGGAGCGGGGTGTGCAGCACGGCGCCCAGTACGGTCCCGCCCGCGCCGCTGATCAGCTCGCGGATCCGGGACAGGTCGCTGCGGTGCACCGCGCGCGGGTCGCAGACCACGAGCACCCCGTCCACACGGTCGACCAGCGCCAGCGCGTCCGCGTACGAGAGCACGGGCGGGGCGAGCACGACGACCGTGGAGTTCGGGGAGTCGGCCTCGGAGATCAGCCGGGTGGCGCGCGGGGAGGTCAGGGCGCGGGCGACGTTGCGCACCCGCTCGCCCGGGATCAGGTCGAAGGCGCCCGACTCCCCGGCGTCCACGACGAGCTGGCGCCCGTCGGGCCAGTCGGACTCGCCGTTCTGGGCGGCGCTCGGGCCGCCCGACATCTGGCTCCAGCGCGGCCGGCCGCCGGCGTCGGTGGGCAGTTGGCTGGCCAGCACCGGGGTGCGCAGGTCGGCCTCGATGAGCAGGACGTCCTTGCCGGTCTCGGCGAAGGAGGCGGCGAGGTTCACCGAGACGGCGGCGGCGGTCTCGCTGCTGCCGCGCGGGGCGACCACGAGGAGGCGGCGCCGGTCGGCGAAGCGGGAGTCGTAGGCCAACCGGAAGGCCACCGAGCGGTACTCCTCGGCGAGGCGCGGATCGGCCTCGCCGGCCGCGAGCAGCGGCCCGCCGCCGGTCTTGTCCCGGGGCAGGAAGCCCAGTACGGGCGCCCGCAGGGCGCGGGCCACGTCGCCCTCGGAGCGCGGAGCCGGGTCGAAGACGAGCCGGACCCAGGCGGCGAGCAGACCGAGGGCCAGGCCCACGGCCGCGCCCAGCGCGAGCGACATCGGCAGTCCGGGCCCGTCGGGGGCGGTGGGCACGGTGGCCGCGCTGGTGACCCGGCCGGGCGTCATGTCCAGCGCCGCCAGCTTGGCCATGTTGGCGTTGAGGGTGTTGACCTTGCTCTGGAGGTCGGTCTTCGAGGCGTACGCCCCGTCCCGGGCCGAGCCGGCGGGCAGCTGGTTGACCTGCCGGGCCACCTCGTCGAGCTGCTTGGCGACCGGGTCGCGCTGGTCCTGGTAGCCCTTGACCATCTTGTCGCGGGTGACGTCGAGCGCCTCCTGCCGCTTGAGCAGGTACGCCGCGGTCATCGCGTTGGCGCGCTTGGCGGCCTCCCTGGGGGAGGCGGCGGTGTAGGTGAAGCGCAGCACCATCGTCTGGGGCGGGTTGGTCACCTGCAGGCCGCTGCGCAGCGACGCGAGGTCCTTGTCGGCGACGCCCAGCTTCTTGGCGGCCTGCTCGGCTATGGAGCTGGACAGCGCGACCTGTCGCTCCGAGCCGATGTTGATCGCCTTGTCGGGCGCCAGGCTCGGGTTGAAGGGGTCGTCGGTGGGGGCGCGAAGGACGACGTCGGCGGTGGCCACGTAGGTGTCCGCCGTGGAGACGCCGAGGTAGACGCCGCCCAGCAGGCCGATGCCCACGCCGGCGATGAGGAGCCGGCGATAGCGCAGGAGCTGCTTGAACTGGTCCCTGAGGAGATCGGGTTCGTCCTCGGCCGGGGCCGCTGCCGGGCGGTTCGTCTCGATCACGGCTGAGTGCCCCCAAGTGCTTCGTCGATCAGTGCGTCGATACGGGCCAGTCCCGCCTCGCGGCTCAGGTGGGCCGCCACGTGGGCGGGCCCGGCTGCGCCGAGCGCGTCGGCGCCCGCAGGGTCCTCGGCCAGGGCCCGTACGGCCTTCAGCAGGGCTTCGGGGTCCTCCGGTGCCACGAGCACCCCCGCGCCCGAACGTTCCACCTCTTGGGCGGTGCCGCCCTCGGCCGCGACGGACGCCACGACCGGCCGGCCCGCCCGGAAGTAGGAGGTCAGCTTCGACGGGACGCTCATGTCCAGCACGGCGGCGTGCTGGGTGACCGCGAGGACGTCCGCCGCCGCGAGGATATCGGTGAACTCTCCGTCGGCGGCAGGGGGGATGATGTCAAGGTTCGGTACGTCGGAGGCGAGGGCGGCGAGGGCCGCACGCTGGCTGCCGTCGCCCATCAGGACGAAACGGACGTCCGGATCGAGGCGGGCGGCGCCGACGAGCACTTCGAGCCCCTGCTTGAGGCCCATGTTCCCGGAGTGCAGGACCACGGTCTGGCCGGGGGCCCAGCCCAGGTGTCGGCGGGTCTCCCCGCGCGGCCTGGTCGGCTGCTGCACGTGCGACCAGTTGGGGACCAGACGGATCCGCTTCGGGTCCACGCCCATCCCGACGACCCGGTCCACGAAGGTCTCGTGGATCACGCCGACCAGGGTGGCGCGCTTGAGGGCGTACGCCTCCGCCCGCCCGGCGATCGCGGCGGCCTTGTCCCCGCCGCTGATGCCGCTCTGCGCGGCGGCGGCGCCCATCAGGTCCTGGACGACCGGGACATAGGGGACCTTCCACTTCGCCGCGAGCCGGGCCGCGAGCACCCCGCCCGCCAGGCTCGGCATCTGGGCCATGATCGCGTCCGGCCTCGGCATCCGGGGCGGGGCCACGGCGCCGTGCAGCAGAATCGATCCTTCGAACAGGGCCCGCTTGACGGCGGTCTGGCGGGCCGGCACGGTGTGCGCGCGCCGGTGCACGGTGACCCCCGCGCGCTGTTCCGTGCGCCTGAGCGCCCCCTTGTACTCCGGTTCGAGCGACCAGGCCGGATAGTGCGGCATGCCCGCCAGCACGTGTGCCTCGTGGCCGGAATCCGCCCAGTGCTCGGCGATCTGCGTGGCGTACGGGCCTATGCCCGCGTGCTCGGGGGCGTAGTTGGTGGAGACCAGCAGCAGGCGCCGGTGACCGGTTGTGGACACTGAAGGTCCCCTTCTCCCCTGGATGATGCGCACGTCACCCTATTCGTTCACCGACAGGGTGGGGAACGTGCACGCTATTGTCTGCTGATCCGCCACACCGGGGGGTGTGGCCGCTGGGGGGTAACCGAATGACGGAGCACGACATGTCCGAGCCTGTGTCGGCCGCGCGCAGACCGTACCGGGTCGGGTACGCGCCCGGGGCCTACGACCTCTTCCACATAGGCCACCTCAACATCCTTCGGCACGCCCGCAGCCAGTGCGACTACCTGGTGGCCGGTGTGGTCTCCGACGAGATGGCCGAGCTGGCCAAGGGCCGCAGGCCGATGATCCCGCTCGTGGAGCGCCTGGAGATCGTGCGCAGCGTCAAGTACGTCGACGCCGCGTTCGTCGAGACCGTTCCGGACAAGGTGGAGACCTGGAAGCAGGTCCGCTTCGACGTGATCTTCAAGGGCGACGACTGGCGGGGCACGCCCAAGGGACGCCGGCTGGAGGAGGACTTCGCCGTCCACGGGGTCGACGTCGTCTACTTCCCCTACACCGTGCACACGTCCAGCACCCAGCTGCGCCGGGCCCTGGACGTGCTCGCCGAACCCCTCGCGGGACCCGAGGGCCTCATCGCCGAACGGCGCTGAGTTCCCGGAACCACTTGGTGAGGAAGGCCGCCAGGAACAGGGCGGCGACGGCGCCCAGCCCCGCGTACGCCCACGCGAACGTCTTCCCGCCGCCGAGCAGCAGGAACACCAGGCAGAACACCCCGTAGTCCACGGGCAGCAACGCCACCGCGCGCAGGGTCGACGGCGCGGCGGCGGGGCTTCCGGGCGCCGGCTTCGGCTTGAGCTTCTCGGTCAGCAGCCCGCCGAAGAAGGTCACCACCGAGGCGAACTGGAAGCCGAGCGGCACCAGCAGCCAGCCGTCACCGTCGATCCCGTACGCCTCGGGGAAGCGGTGGAAGGCGATCAGCACGCAGGTGTGCAGGGCGGTCAGCTTGGCGCAGTCCACCACGTGGTCCAGCCACTCGCCCGCCGCGCTCCCGCCCCCGCGCAGCCGGGCCAACTGGCCGTCGGCGGAGTCGAAGGCGAAGCCGACGGCGAGCGCCGCCCAGACGGCGACCCCCAACCCCCAGGACGGCGCCACCAGCGCGACCGCCGCCACGGCGGCGAAGCTGAAGGCGGCGCTGACCAGGGTCACCTGGTTCGGGGTGAGCCCCAGCACGTAGGACCCGGCGGCCAGGTAGCGGCCGGCGGGCCGGTTGACGAACCGCGAGTAGAGCGACACCCCCTTCGCCGACTTCTGCGCCCCGCGCAGCTCCCGCAGCGCGGTCCCGACACTTGCCATGCGTACCCCTGGGCCCCTCGATGGCACACGTGTGCTCGTGCACGCGCGTTCGTACGAAGGCCACATCATCGCAGGGCGGACGCAGCCCTCCGCTCCGGATCCGCCGTCACGTCCGGAACCGGTGGACGGACCGGCCGGCGGACCGGCGGGGGGACCGGTGGACGGACCGGCGGGCGGGGCCGGCCGGCGGTCCCTACCCGGCCCGCGCCCCCGGCACCTCCCGCCCCTACGACACCACCCGCAACAGCAGGACCGAGCGGGCCGGGACCGTCACGGACTCCCCGCCCCGGTGACGGGTCGACGGGGCGACGTCCTGGGTCTCCCGCGCGGTGTCCAGCACCAACTCGTACGACTCCGCCCACGGCGCCCCCGGCAGCACCCAGCGCACCGGCCGGTCCCCGGAGTGCAGCAGGGCCAGGAAGCTGTCGTCCGTCACCTGCCGGCCCCGCTCGTCCCGACCCGGGATGTCCCGCCCCGACAGGTACAGCCCCACCGCCGAGGCCGGCGCGTACCAGTCCCGCTCGGTCATCTCCGCCCCCGCCGGGGTGAACCAGGCCAGGTCCCGCAGCCCGTCCGCCCCCTGCGCCCGCCCGGAGAAGAACGCCCGGCGCCGTAGCACCGGATGGGCCTGGCGCAGCGCGATCAGCCTGCGGGTCAGCGCGAACAGGTCCCGCCAGGCCGGATCCTCCAGCAGGGACCAGTCCACCCAGCCCGTCTCGTTGTCCTGGCAGTACGCGTTGTTGTTGCCGCCCTGGGTGCGCCCGAACTCGTCCCCCGCCACCAGCATCGGCACGCCCGTCGACAGCAACAGGGTCGTCAGCAGGTTCCGCAGCTGCCGCCGCCGCAGCGCCCCGACCCGGGGGTCCAGGCCCTCCGGGGGCTCGCCCTCCACCCCGCAGTTCCACGACCGGTTGTCGTCGGTCCCGTCCCGGCCCGCCTCCCCGTTCGCGTCGTTGTGCTTGCGCTCGTAGGACACCAGGTCCCGCAGGGTGAACCCGTCGTGCGCGGTCACGAAGTTCACCGAGGCGTACGGCCGCCGCCCGCCCCACGCGTACAGGTCGCTGGAGCCCGACAGCCGGTAGCCGAGGTCCCGCACGTCGGGCAGCGCGCCCCGCCAGAAATCCCGCACGGCGTCCCGGTAGCGGTCGTTCCACTCCGTCCACAGCGGCGGGAACGCGCCCACCTGGTAGCCGCCCGAACCCACGTCCCACGGCTCCGCGATCAGCTTGACCCGGCGCAGCACCGGGTCCTGGGCGATCACCGCGAGGAACGGGGACAACATGTCCACGTCGTGCATCGAGCGGGCCAGCGCCGCCGCCAGGTCGAAGCGGAAACCGTCCACCCCCATCTCGGTGACCCAGTAGCGCAGGGAGTCGGTGATCAGGCGCAGTACGTGCGGGCGCCCCGGGTGCAGGGTGTTCCCGCAGCCCGTGTAGTCGGAGTAGCGCCGCTGGTCGGACTGGAGCCGGTAGTAGCTCCGGTTGTCGATCCCGCGCAGCGACAGCGTCGGGCCCAGCTCCCCGGCCTCCGCCGTGTGGTTGTAGACCACGTCGAGGATGACCTCGATCCCCGCCGCGTGCAGGGCCCGCACCATGCGCTTGAACTCCCCGACCTGCTGCCCGGTCGTCCCGGACGCCGAGTAGCCCGCGTGCGGGGCGAAGTAGCCGATCGAGTTGTAGCCCCAGTAGTTGCGCATGCCCCGCCGCAACAGGTGGTCCTCGTGGGCGAACTGGTGCACCGGCAGCAGCTCCACCGCCGTCACCCCGAGGTCGACCAGGTGCCCGACCGCCGCCGGGTGCGCGAGGCCCGCGTACGTGCCGCGCAGTTCCTCGGGAACACCCGGATGGCGCATCGTGAAGCCGCGCACGTGCAGTTCGTAGATCACCGAATCGGCCCAGGGGGTCTTGGGGCGGACGTCGTCCGCCCAGTCGTCGTCGTCGTGGACGACCACCCCCTTCGGGACGAACGGCGCCGAGTCCCGGTCGTCGCGCACGGTGTCCGCGATGTACTGCTGCGGCCAGTCCCGCACGTGCCCGTACACCTCCGGCGGCAGGGTGAAGTCCCCGTCGACGGCGCGCGCGTACGGGTCCAGGAGCAGCTTGGCCGGGTTGTACCGGGCCCCCGTCCAGGGGTCCCAGCGCCCGTGCACCCGGAAGCCGTACCGCTGCCCGGGCAGCACGCCCGGCACGAAGCCGTGCCAGATCTCGTGCGTCAGCTCGGTCAGCGGGCAGCGCGTCTCCCCGCCCCCCGCGTCGAACAGGCACAGCTCCACGGCCTCCGCACCCTGCGCCCACAGCGCGAAGTTCGTCCCCGCGACCCCTCCCGGCCCCACGTGGTGGCGGGCTCCCAGCGGATGCGAGGACCCCGGCCACACGGGCGGTGCCGGGTGCGCGGCCGCCCGTAGGACCTGGGCCTGCACCCGCTCCCGTACGACGTCCATCCCGGCAACGGCATTCCCGACGGCGGCTTCCACCGCCTCTTGCTCGGCTGCGCTCGACACTGCCCGCCTCCACGGCTCCTGGGTACCTGCGGGGGAGCGGGGCCCGGCGTCCCGGCCAGGCCCGCCCCCGTCCGGTCCTTCCCACTGTTCTGCCCGGACAGTTCTGCCCGGAACGTGCCCGGCCCTCACGTTTCCCCCGGAGGTCCCCCGTCGTTGGACGGGCGTGACACATCTGACGAGGCGGGCAGGGGCGGGCTTGGCCGCCGTTGCGGCATGGGCGGGCCTGCTGGGCGGGCTTTCCGGCTGCACCAAGGACGGCGGATCCCCGGTCGAGATCGCGCTGCCCGGCAAACCCCGGTCGCCGGACGAGGCCATCCGGATCACCCCCGACGACAACGCCAAGGGGGTCTCGGCCGAGGGGCCACTGCGGGTGAACGTCCCCGAGGGGCGGTTGGAACGGGTGGTGGTGACCAAGGTGGAGGACGCCCAGGAGGAACGGGTGCCCGGGGCCATCGCCGCCGACGGGCTGAGCTGGAGCCCCGATCCGGACTCCGGCCGGCTCTCGCTCGCCGCGAAGTACACCGTGGATGCCGTCGCCCTCGACGGCCACAACCGCCGCCAGGCCCGGCACACCACCTTCACCACCTACGTTCCCGAGGAGCGCTTCATCGGCTACTTCAAGCCCGAGAACCGGTCCACCGTGGGCACCGGCATGATCGTGTCCTTCAACTTCAGCCGCTCCATCAAACAGCGGGCGGCCGTCCAGCGGGCCATCAGCGTCACCTCGGACCCGGCGGTGGAGGTCGTCGGCCACTGGTTCGGCAACGAACGCCTCGACTTCCGGCCCAAGACGTACTGGAAGCCCGGCACCGAGGTCACCGTGAAGATGGACCTCCGCGACATCGAGGGCGCGCCCGGCTCGTACGGCATCCAGGAGAAGACCGTCCGCTTCACCGTCGGCCGCTCCCAGATCTCCACCGTGGACGCGGCGGCGCACACCCTGGAGGTCCGCCGGGAGGGCCGGCTCCTGTCGACGATCCCGATCACCGCCGGCGCCCCGAAGAACACCACCTACAACGGCAAGATGGTGGTGATGGAGCTGTTCGACGTGACCCGGATGAACGGCGCCACCGTCGGCTTCACCAGCGACGACGGCAAGGGCGAGTACGACATCCCCGACGTCCCGCACGCCATGCGGCTCACCGCCTCCGGGACCTTCCTGCACGGGAACTACTGGGCGAGCCCCGACACCTTCGGCTCCACCAACACCAGCCACGGCTGCGTGGGCCTGCGCGACGACAAGGGCGGCGGTTCGGACACCCCGGCCGGCTGGTTCTTCGACCGGACGCTGGTCGGGGACGTCGTGGAGGTCGTGAACTCCCAGGACCGGGTGGTGGCCGCGAACAATGGCCTGGGTGGATGGAACATGTCCTGGGCCGACTGGGTCGCGGGGTCCTCCATCGGCTGAGCCGTCCCCGGGGGCCCCTCCCCGGGGCCCGGCCCTCGCGGACCGTCGCCCGTGCACCGGCCGGGCAATCGAGTGATTGTCGGACCGGAATGCCGTAGCGGCCGAGTGTCTTCCGTCCGCCGCGCCGGAACCCGCCCGCAGCCTGTCAGGGCCATCAGGGCCTGAGCGGGAACGGACGGAGCGTCATGTCAGCAAGGAAATGGACCCTAGGGTTCGCGATCGGGGCCGTGCTGGCCACCGGAGCCGCGGTTCCCACCGCCTCCGCGGCCGGCCCCGGCGGGGACCGCCCGGCGGGGACCCTGCGGGCTCCGCTGCCGGGCGGGCTCGGTCCGTGCGTCCCGGGCGACTGCCCGAGCCCCTTCCCGCCGATCGGCAGCGACGGGAGCATCAAGGGCCGTGACAACGCCGTCAACATCTTCGCCGGCGGGGACTTCCGGGTCCGGGGATCGGCCTCCGAGGCGGAGGGACGGCTCGTCGTCCTCGGCAGCTTCGACCAGGACAAGGCCGCCGGCGGCGACAGCCGCTACAACGTCGGCATCGTCGGCGCCGGCTCGCTGGTCCCGCCCCCCGACGGGGCGGACTTCCTCACCACCGGCGCCAACGTCACCGTCGCCACCGGCGAGACGCTGATCGCGGACCGGGGCGTCGTCCGCTACGGGGGCACGCTCACCGGCACCGTGACCGGCACCCTGCGGCCGGACGCCGCCGCGGTCGCCCCGTACGCCGGCCTGCGCGACCGCCTCACTGCCGCCAGCAAGTGCTACGCCCGGGTCGACGGCCGTGCCCGCCCGGCCACCGGTACGGCGGTCAACAGCGGCTCCGAGACCCTGTTCACCGGGGACGGCACCTCCCGGCTCCAGGTCTTCAACGTCGACGCCGACCTCGCCGGAGCCCGGGGCGCCCAGCAGGGCGTGCGGTTCACCGGCATCCCGGCCGGCGCGACCGTCCTGGTCAACATGCTCGGCACGACCCGCACCATCAACACCTACAGCGGCGGGATCGCGGACACCGACCCGCTCAACGCCTACCGCGAGCGGCTGCTGTGGAACTTCCCGGACGCCACTACGGTGAACCTGATCGGCACCGGCCAGTTCCAGGGCAGCTTCCTGATGGGGGAGCAGGCCTCCGAGACCACCGTCAGCCTCCCCGGCATCAACGGCCGCTTCTTCACCACCGGCTCCGTCACCCACACCAGTGCGGCGAGCGGAGGCGGCGGCCAGGAGTTCCACGCCTACCCCTTCACCGGTGACCTCCCCGCCTGCGACGAGACCCCGCCCCTGGTGACGGGCAGCGTCTCGGTGCTCAAGCGGGACGAGGCCGGCGAGCCGCTCGCCGGCGCCGTCTTCGAGCTGTGGCAGGAGACCAACAACTCCCCGGGCCTCCAGACCGCCGGCCCGGGCGCCGACACGAAGGTCTCCGACTGCACCACTCCGGCCAACGGCGTGTGCGAGCGGCCGGACTCGGCCCTCGGCACGTACTACTGGCGCGAGACCGCCGCGCCGGCCGGCTACGACCTCCCCGACAACCCGGTCTTCCCGCTGACCCTGACCGCCGAGAACGCCTCGGGCGGCGTCCGGTACCAGGTGGACAACGTCAAGACCCCGGTGCCGCCCGCCCACGCCAAGGTCGTGCTCTGGAAGTCCGACCGGGACACCGGGGACATGCTGGCCGGCGCCCGCTTCGAGCTGTGGCGCGAGACCAACGGCGTGCCCGGCCTGCAGACCGGAGGCGCCGCTCCCGACACCAGGCTCGACCCGGTCTGCGTGACGGACGCCCAGGGCACCTGCACCGTCGAGCTGCCGATCGACGAGACCTACTACTGGCGCGAGACCGTCGCCCCCAGCGGCTACCCGCTGCCCGCGGACCCGGTCACGGAGTTCGACCTCGACGAGGGTGACGTCTTCACCGGCATCGTCCTCAACGTGCCGAACCAGAAGCGGCCCGAGGACCCCGACGGCTCCCTCCACGTGGTCAAGCGGGACGCCAAGACCGAGCGCCCCCTGCGCGGAGCGGTGTTCGAGGTCTGGAAGGAGACCAACCGGACCCCGGGCCTCCAGCGGCGGGGCATCAACGCCGACACCCTGGCCAAGCCCGGCTGCGCGACCGACCGGGCCGGAGTCTGTGACTTCGACGAACTCTCCTACGCTTCCTACTACCTGGTCGAGACGGACGTCCCGGAGGGCTACGTCCTGCCCCGCGACCCGGTGACCGGCCCGATCGTCATCGACGGCACGCTCCCGGACGGCCGGATCGTGATCACCCTCGACAACCGGCGCGACGAGCACGGCAAGGGTGACCACGGCAAGGGCGACCACGGAAAGGGTGACCACGGCAAGCACGACGGCGGACGTCGCCCGTAGCCCCTTCCTCCCGTAGCCCCGCCCACCCCCTCGTTCCGCCCTCCGGTGCGCCGGTGGAGTGACCCGCTCACCCCACCGGCGCACGCGCGCGGGCGCCACCGCGCCCGGCCGGGTTGGCTGGGCCCGGGGGCCCGGCCGGCGGGCCCGAGGAGGCCCCATGACGACACGTCGGGCAACAGCGGCCCTGTCCGGGGCGGCCGTCCTGGCCGCCGTACTCGCTCTCGCGGGTCCGGCGTCCGCCGCCCCCGCCCCCGCCCCGGCGGAGCCGGCCTGCACCGCGGGGACCGGCCCCTACCAGCGGGAGCTGGAGGCCCAGCTGGGGCGTCCGGTCGACGGGGTGCAGTCCCCGGCCGACTGCGCGGCCGTCCGCACCTTCCAGGGCGCCCACGCGGTCACCCCCGCCGACGGCTACGCGAGCCTGGCGACCTACCGCACGATGACCGCCGTCGTCGCCCGTCCGAACCCCAACGCCGCCGGGCACTGCCCCGTCCGCGACCACCGGGTGACCTGCGTGGACCTGGAACGCCAACTGCTGTGGGTGCAGCAGGGCCGCCGGGTGGTGTTCGCGCCCGTGCCCATCCGCACGGGCCGCGACGAGCAGGAGACCCGCCCCGGTTGGCACGAGATCTACTGGCGCAGCAAGGACCACCGCTCCACGTTGTACGACGACGCCCCCATGCCGTACGCCCAGTTCTTCGACGGCGGCCAGGCCCTGCACGGCCGGCCGGGGAAGCTCTTCGAGCACGGCGGGTCCGCCGGCTGCGTCAACCTCACCGTGGCGGACGCCGAACGGCTGTGGGAGTTGTTGACAGAGGGGGACGCGGTGTACGTGTGGGGTGTCAAACCCGGTACCGAGGACTGAGGTACCGACACCCTGTCACTTGGGACGGAACGGTGACATGACCGTGCCTTTTCGTGTTCTTCACCTGTGATTTCCTGTCGACATGCGCGCGACTGTCCGCGCGCGGGGGACATGGGGGAGAACACGAGTGAACCTGCAGCCGATACGCGGTCGCGTCCGCACCGGCCTGCCGGCCCTTCTGTTGGGGGCGGCCCTGTTGCTCACCAGCGCGTGCAGCGGCGGCGGCAACAGTGCGGGCGGTGGCGGCGACAAGGGAGCCACCGGGGGCGGCGGTGCCAAGACGGGCACCGAGGCGTCCAAGGCCGTGGTCGGCGTCAAGCCGGACGACGGGGCCAAGGAGGTCGCCACGAGCGGCGTCCTGAAGATCACGACCACCGGCGGCAAGCTGACCACGGTGACGGTCGCCGACACCAAGGGCAACGCCGTCGAGGGCAAGGTCGCCGCCGACGGGGCGAGCTGGGAGCCGGCCCGTCACCTGGCCTCGGCCACCGAGTACAAGGTGCACGCCGTCGCCAAGGACGAGGCCGGCCGGGAGTCCGCCAAGGACACCACCTTCACCACCCTGACCCCGCAGAACACCTTCGTCGGCCACTACACGCCCGAGGACGGCTCGACCGTCGGCGTGGGCATGCCGGTGTCCGTCAACTTCACCCGGGGGATCACCAACCCCGAGGCCGTCGAGAAGGCCATCACGGTCACCGCCGAGCCGTCCGTGCCGGTCGAGGGCCACTGGTTCGGCAACGACCGCCTTGACTTCCGCCCCGAGAAGTACTGGGCCGCGGGCACGAAGGTCACCGTGAAGCTGGCCCTGGACGGGGTCGAGGGCCGCCCGGGCGTCTACGGCAAGCAGACCCGTACGGTCACCTTCACCGTCGGCCGCTCGCAGGTCACCACCGTGGACGCGACGTCCAAGCAGATGGAGGTCGTCCGCGACGGCCAGGTGCTGAAGAACATCCCGATCACGGCCGGCGCGCCGTCGACCACCACGTACAACGGGCAGATGGTCATCAGCGAGAAGTACAAGGTGACCCGGATGAACGGCGCCACCGTCGGCTTCGGCGGGGAGTACGACATCTCCGACGTCCCGCACGCGATGCGGCTGTCGAACTCCGGCACCTTCGTCCACGGCAACTACTGGGCCTCCTCCTCCACCTTCGGCTCGGAGAACGTCAGCCACGGCTGCGTGGGCCTGGAGGACGAGCGCGGCGCCGGTGACGACAGCACCCCCGCCGCCTGGTTCTTCAACGAGTCCCTGATCGGCGACGTGGTCGTCGTGAAGAACTCCAAGGACAAGCAGATCGCCCCCGACAACGGCCTCAACGGCTGGAACATGGACTGGGCGGAGTGGATCAAGTAGACGATCCCGGCGCGTGATTCCCGGTGGCCCGGTGCTGTGACCCACAGCACCGGGCCACCGTCGTTCCCGTCCCTTTTCGGGGCGACCGCCGCACGTCGGGGCCCTAACCTGGCCGCATGACCATCTCTCTCGAAGTCTCCGAAGGCGTCGGCACGATCCTGCTGGACCGCCCTCCCATGAACGCCCTCGACATCGCCACCCAGGACCGGTTGCGCGAGCTGGCGGTGGAGGCCGGCGAGCGCGCCGACGTGCGCGCGGTGATCCTCTACGGCGGTGAGAAGGTGTTCGCGGCCGGCGCGGACATCAAGGAGATGCAGGCCATGGACCACGCGGCGATGGTCGCCCGCTCCCGCGGGTTGCAGGAGGCCTTCACCGCCGTCGCCCGGATCCCCAAGCCCGTGGTCGCGGCCGTCACCGGCTACGCGCTGGGCGGCGGGTGCGAGCTGGCGCTCTGCGCCGACTACCGGATCGCCGCCGACAACGCCAAGTTCGGCCAGCCCGAGATCCTGCTCGGCCTGATCCCCGGCGCCGGCGGCACCCAGCGACTGTCCCGGCTGATCGGCCCCTCCAAGGCCAAGGACCTGATCTTCACCGGACGGATGGTCAAGGCCGAAGAGGCCCTCTCGCTGGGGCTGGTGGACCGCGTCGTGCCCGCGGCCGAGGTGTACGAGCAGGCGCGGGCCTGGGCCGCCAAGCTCGCGCAAGGCCCGGCCCTCGCGCTGCGCGCCGCCAAGGAGTGCGTGGACTCCGGGCTGGAGGCCGACATCGACACCGGGCTGGCGATCGAACGCACCTGGTTCGCGGGGCTGTTCGCCACCGAGGACCGGGAGCGCGGGATGCGCAGCTTCGTCGAAGAGGGCCCGGGCAAGGCCAAGTTCCTCTGATCGCGGGCCGCTCCTCCCTGTGGGTGGATTAGCCAGGCCTTAAGGGAGCCTTAAGGGGATTCGGTGATCCACTGACGGTGATCATCGAGAAGCGGAGCGTCATCGCAGGTCACCGGTGGTCCCACGGGCTTCCGGTTGCCCTGTGCATATGCCAGGACCGCCCCTCGGAATAGACCATTCCGGGGGGTGTTTTCCTGCGGAACGGCCCGGACGGGCGGGTCGGCCGTCCATGATGGGTGCATGGCGGGCCTGGAGGGTGTGGAACAGCCGCGGCAGCGCGGCGGCGGCGCTTCTGCCGTGCGCCTCACGGCGGCGGTCGAAGACGAACAGGGCCTCAGGGCGCTGGAGTTGTACGGCAATCCGGCCGAGGCGGAGGTGACGCTTCCGTCGATGCCGGAATCGGCCGGCACGGCGCGACGGTTGACCCAGAGCGTGGTGATCCGGCTCTGGGGGCTCTCGCCGCAGACCGCGGAGCACACCGTCCTGTTGGTGTCCGAACTCGTCGGCAACGCGGTGCGCCACACCGGGGCCCGGTC
Organism: Streptomyces sp. NPDC088097; assembly: GCF_044741845.1. Taxonomy (NCBI): domain Bacteria; kingdom Bacillati; phylum Actinomycetota; class Actinomycetes; order Kitasatosporales; family Streptomycetaceae; genus Streptomyces; species Streptomyces sp. NPDC088097. The sequence continues at coordinate 93,228 of NZ_JBIUTJ010000001.1, read as the reverse complement.
CTTCGGTCTGCGGATGCTGCGGCGGCGCGGCTGGATCCGGGTCGAGGTCCGCGACCCCTCGCGCGGGCTGCCCTGTCTGATGCCGGTCCACGAGATGGACACCACGGGCCGGGGGTTGTTCCTCGTCGACAAGCTGTCCGACCGTTGGGGCGCCGACCTGTTGCCGCGCGGGAAGATCACCTGGTTCGAGATGCGGGTCGCCGACCGCTGAGGCGTGTGTCCCGCGCGTGCGCGCAACGCTGTGAACGCCTGAAGCCCCCGGTCGCCGTAGTGGGGCGTCTTGGGGGCTTCATGGGTGTGCCGAGGATCAAAGGGGGTGTGTGATCCTCGGCGGTGCGACTTCGCTCGGGTCAATGGGAAGCCGTGATTCCGACTATGGCAGACGAGGGCCCAAATGCCAAAAGTCCCAAGTCGGGCATAAGTGTGCATATCCTAAGAGTTTCCACCTAAATCCTTGGTGAGGTGGACCACTCACCTCGTAATCTATGAATAAATATCGACCGCTCCGCGTGAATCGTTGACCGCATAGCGGTGACCTGGGCGGTCGGGGGCTCGCGCCCAAGGTCCCGAATTGGGTCAATCGTTATCTTTTGCCCCGTCCCCCTCTTAAATGGGCGGGTGTTCTCCCAACCAGGCCGCCGCGCGGCCCTGTGCGCGGGCGCGGCCGCCGCCCTAGGCCTCGTCGGATCCTGCGCGCCGAGCCGGAGCGCGGGCTCCGCCGGCCCCACCGCCCCGCCGGCCGCCACCCCCGCCAAGCGGGCCGCCCCCGCGGCCCCCGTCGCCCCCGCCCCGCGCCGGTTCGCCGGACAGCCCGTGGAGATCGGCCACGGTTCCCGCGACCGGCCGGCCGTCGCCCTCACCTTCCACGGCAACGGCGACCCCGCCATCGCCCGGGCCGTGCTCGCCGAAGTCGAGAAGGCGGGCGCGCGGGTCACCGTACTGGCGATCGGCGCCTGGCTCGACGAGCACCCCGAGATGGCCCGCCGCGTGCTGGACGGAGGCCACGAACTCGGCAACCACACCCAGCGCCACCTGGCGATCAACGACATGCCCGAGGAGGAGGCGTACGCCGAGATCGACGGCTGCGCCCAGCGCCTCAAGCGCCTCACCGGCTCGATCGGCACCTGGTTCCGTCCCTCGCAGACCCAGTTCGCCGGCCCGCTCGTGCGCAAGCTCGCCCAGCGGGCGGGCTACCCCCACGTCCTCTCCTACGACGTGGACTCCCTCGACTTCACCTCCCCCGGCGCGGCGGCCGTCGTCGGCAACGTCACCGGGACGATCCGGCGCGGATCGGTGGTGAGCCTGCACTTCGGCTACGCGGACACGGTCGCCGCGATGCCACCCCTCCTCGAAGAACTCGCGCGCCGCGAACTGCGCGCGGTGACCACCACGGAGCTGCTGACCTCATGACCACGAACCGCCTTCCACGGAAGGCCACCGCGCTGCTCGCCGGACTGGTCCTCGCCGCCCTGGCGGGCTGCGGATCCGACGGCAAGGGCAGCCCGGAGGCGCTCGGCTCCAAGGGCCCCGCCCGCCCGGTCAAGGCCGTTCCGGCCGCGCCGCCCGGGCTGGCGGGCATGCCGCCCGTACTCGACCCGAAGGACGTGTACGCGGCCGACCGCCCCAACCAGCTCTCGCCGGTGGTCAAGGACTTCCCGTCCCGGGTGTACGTGCCGAACACCAGCTCCAACACGGTGTCCGTCATCGACCCGGCCACCTACAAGGTCATCGACACCATCCCCGTCGGGGCCCAGCCCCAACACGTGGTGCCCTCCTGGGACATGAAGACCCTCTGGGTCAACAACAACCGGGGCCACACCCTCACCCCCATCAACCCGGCCACGGGAGTGGCGGGGGACCCGGTCGAGGTGCACGACCCGTACAACCTGTACTTCACGCCCAACGGCAAGTACGCCATCGTGATGGCCTCCATGGACCGCGAACTGGTCTTCCGCGATCCGCACACCATGGACCGGGTGAAGACCGTCCCGGTCACCTGCTTCGGCGTCAACCACGCCGACTTCTCCGCCGACGGCCGCTACTTCATCGTGAGCTGCGAGTTCTCCGGCGAACTGCTCAAGGTCGACACCGAGAAGATGGAGGTCGTCGGCCAGCAGAAGCTCCCCTTCGAAGGGGCGATGCCGCAGGACGTGAAGATCTCCCCCGACGGCAAGACCTTCTACGTCGCGGACATGATGGCCCACGGCATGTGGGTGCTCAGCGGCGACAAGTTCGACGTCCCCAAGCTGCTGCCCACCGGCAAGGGCTGCCACGGCCTCTACGTCGGCCGCGACTCCCGCGAGATGTACGTCTCCAACCGCGGCGAGGGCACCGTCTCCGTCTTCGACTTCAAGCAGAACAAGCTGACCAAGAAGTGGGAGCTGCCCGACGGCGGCAGCCCCGACATGGGCGGCGTCTCCGCCGACGGCAAGGTGCTCTGGCTGTCGGGACGCTACGACTCCGAGGTCTACGCGATCGACACCACCAGCGGCAAGGAGCTCGCCAGGATCCCCGTCGGCTCGGGCCCCCACGGCCTCGCCGTGTACCCGCAACCCGGCCGCTACTCGCTGGGCCACACCGGGATCTTCCGCTAGGGCGTGTCCGCGGCGCGCCGTCGACGTGGTCGAAGGAAGTCCCCGCGAGGACCCCCGGGAGGGGGGCTCCGCGGGGGCGGCTACCCTGAGCCGGTCAACAAGCACCGAGAAGGGGTGGGCACCATGGCCGACATCGACAGCGCACGCGCCACGTTCGACAGGTTCGACGTGAACAACGACGGCTTCATCACCGCCGACGAATACAGCGCGGCCATGAAGGCCATGGGCGACGCGTTCGTCACCCCGTCCGTCGCGGACGCCATCGTCGCCGCCAAGGACGCCAACAGCGACGGCCTGCTCAGCTTCGACGAGTTCTGGGCCGACCTGAACAAGTAGTACCCGCCGCGCCCCCGCCCCGCCCCACCCGCCGGGCGGGGGCGCGTCAGTCCCGGCCCGGACCCATCTCCTCGACCTCGGTGACCGCCTCCGCGAGCCAGGCGAGCCAGAAGGTCTCCAGCGCGATCCCCCCGCGCAGGACGAGTCGGCGCAGCCGGTCCTCGGCCGCCGAGTCCCGCCCCGGCGGGAAGTCCTTGGCCTCGATGGCCTCGTACGTCGCCAGCTGCCCCCGGTGCAGCTCCAGATGCCGGCGCAGCTCGGCGCCCAGCCCCTGCGGCCCGACCACGGCCGCCGCCCGGATCCGCAGCAGCAGCGCGTCCCGCTGGGGCTTGGGGTCCTGCCGCTCGTCCACCCAGCGGGCCAGCTCCGCGCTGCCGGCCGGCAGCACCTCGTACTCCTTGCGCCGGCCCCGTACTGGCACCTCGCCGGGCAGGGCGCGGATCAGCCCGGCCTCCTCCAGCCGCCCCAGCTCGCGGTAGATCTGCTGGTGCGTCGCGGACCAGAAGTACCCGATCGACCGGTCGAACCGCCGGGTCAGCTCCAGCCCCGACGAGGGCCTTTCGAGCAGGGCGGTGAGGATGGCGTGCGGGAGCGACATGCGGACATCCTAGGTTTGCGCGCCGCCCGGCCGCTGCCCGCTCCACTCGGCCAGCGCCTGCGGAGTACGGGGTCCCGGGGCGTCGGCCGCCAGCAGGCCGTGCGCGCGCAGCACGGCCGTCACCGCCGGGGACCAGGCCTGGCGCAGTCCCGCGGAGGCCAGCAACCCCGGGTCCGACAACAGGGTCCGCGCGGCCCCGGTGCGGACCCCGTCCGGGGTCAGGACGGCGGCGTCGTCGGCCCAGCGGACCGCGAGGTCCACATCGTGCGTGGCCATCACCACGGTGGTGCCGGCGGCCCGCAGGCCCGCGAGGACGTCCAGGAGGCGCTCCTGCCCGTCCGGGTCCAGCCCGGCCGTCGGCTCGTCCAGGATCAGCACGCGCGGCGCCATCGCCACCGCCCCCGCGATGGCCGCGCGCTTGCGCTGCCCGTACGACAGGAGGTGCGTCGGGCGGTCGCGCAGCCCCGTGATGTCCAGCGCCGCCAAGGCCGCGTCGACCCGGGCGCGGACCTCGGGCGCGGGCAGCCCCAGGTTCATCGGGCCGAAGGACACGTCCTGTTCGACGGAGGCGGCGAAGAGCTGGTCGTCCGGGTCCTGGACCACCAGCTGCACCGAGGTCCGCAGCCGGGTCAGCCCCGCCCTGTCGTACGCCACCCGCTCCCCGTCCAGGCGCAGCGCGCCCGTGCCGGGCCGCAGGCCCCCGCTCAGCAGCCGCATCAGGGTGGTCTTCCCGCTGCCGTTGCGGCCCAGCAGGACCAGGGCCCGGCCGGGCGCGATGGCGAAGTCCACGTCGCGGAGCACGGCCGGGCCGTCCTCGTAGGCGTAGCCCGCTCCGGTCAGCTCCACCAAGGGGGTCACAGGTACAGCTCCTTCAGTACGAGGGTCCCCGCGACCAGACCGGCCAGCAGGGCGGCGGAGGCCGCCAGGAACGGCCGCGACAGCCTGGCCTCCGGGACCAGCACCCGCAGCGCGCCGTCGTAGCCGCGCCCGGCGAGGCCCTCCTGGAGCCGGGCGGCGCGGTCGAAGGCCCGTACGAAGGAGGTCGCCGCGAGCCCGGCCAGGGAACGCCACACCGCCGCCCGGCTCGTCCGGCCCAGGCGCGCGGCCTGGGCCCGGCGGACCTGGGCCATCGAGTCGAGCAGCAGGAAGCCGATCCGGTACATGACCAGGGCCACGTCCACCACCGGCGCCGGCACCCCGGCCCGCACCAGACGCGGCAGCACGTCCGAGACCGGTGTGGTGAAGGCGAACAGCAGCACCCCGAGCGAGGCCGCCGAGGTCCGCAGCAGCAGCTCGGCGGCGTGCCGGGGCCCGTCGGGGGCCAGGGAGAGGAAACCGGCCGGGCCGCCGACCGACACCAGCAGCGGCAGCGCCCCGGTCACGCAGAAGCCCAGCGGGACCCGGAAGGCCCGCCACAGCTGCCGACCGGCGACCCCGGCCGGCCCGAGCAGCACGGTCAGGGTCGCGGCCGCCACCAGCGGACCGCCGGGCCAGGGCGGCAGGCACACGGCGCTGACCGTGAGCCCGAGCCCGAGCAGTGCCTTCTCCAGGGGGTGGCGGCCCCGCCAGCGGCTGGAGTGGGCCGCCACGTCGATGGGCAGCACCGGCTAGGCCTCCGGCGCGGCCGGGGCGGGGGCGCCGGCGACGGCCGTCCGGGCGGCGCCCGTGTCGGATGCGGCGTCGGCGGCCGCAGCGGCGGCGGCCCCTTGGCGGCGTCCCTTGCGCACGCCGAAGTAGTAGGCGAGCACGCCCGCGCCCAAGGCCGCCTGGAGGGCGAACAGCGCCGACTCGATCTCCCCGGAGGGGGGTTCGTACAGCGGGGAGAACCAGGGCTCGTAGTCGGGCTTCAGCTCGGTGATGGCCGTCTCCGCCTGCGCGTCCGCGCCGGCGAACGGCTCCTCCTTGCCGTCGCCCATGCCCAGCGCGAGCGGGAGCACGGCCAGCGCCGCGACCAGGAGCAGCAACAGGGTGTTGATCTTCGCGTTCCTCGACATCAGAGCGCCGCCTCCGTCTTCTCCTGCTTGCCGCCGGTGAGCCGGGCGACCCCGAGCCGGACCAGGTCGGACTTGCTGGACTGCATCAGCAGCCGCATCACGAGGACGGTCAGCAGCCCCTCGCTCACCGCGAGCGGGATCTGGGTGAGGGCGAAGATGCCCGCGAACTTCTCCAGCGAGCCGACGAAGCCGCTGCTCGCGTCGGGGAAGGCCAGCGCCAGCTGGACGGAGGTCACGCAGTAGGTGACCAGGTCGGCGAAGAAGGCGCCGAAGAAGACGGTCACCATCAGCGGCGCCCCGGACTTCCGCAGCAGCCGGTAGACGGCGTAGCCGGCCCAAGGCCCGGCGATGGCCATCGAGAAGACGTTCGCGCCGAGGGTGGTGAGCCCGCCGTGCGCCAGCAGCAGGGCCTGGAACAGCAGGGTGATCGTGCCGAGCACCGCCATGATGGGCGGCCGGAACAGGATGGCGCCGAGCCCCGTCCCCGTGGGGTGCGAGCAGCTGCCCGTCACCGAGGGGATCTTGAGCGCGGACAGGACGAAGGTGAACGCTCCGGACGCCCCGAGCAACAGGGTGCTCTCCGGGTGGGCCTTCACCTCGCGGGTGAGGGCGCGTACGCCGTGGACGACGAACGGGGCGGAAGCGGCGCCCCAGGCGACCGCGTGCAAGGGGGGCAGGAACCCCTCGGCTATATGCATGAGTAGAGAGACCTCTCCAGCACCTCGTGGATGGACGACGCGCCTCGGCCGGTCTCCTGGCTGACGGGTACTGATGCCCTGGCTCCGCCTTCCCGGGTCCGTGCGGTCTCCCGCGCGGGCCCAGTGGCTTCCCGCAGGAGTGGAGCCGGACTTCCCGATCACAGTGGCGAGGGCCGCGCCGGTTTTCCACCGGCTTCCCGAACACCAAGGCCCGTTGACCCTAGTCGGCCGCGCGTACGGGCACCAACCCGGCCCTCCCGGGGCGTCCGTGGCGGCAGGCCCCCCGTGGCTGCCGGCGCCCGTGACGGCCGGCCCTCGCCCGTGCGGGTGCGGTGCGGTGGCGGGGGCGGGCGGCGGTGGGCAGGGTGGGAGCGTGCCAGCAGACTCCCCGGACCCCCGGGCCTCGCAGGAGCCCTCGGGCCCCGACTACTCCGACCTCTCCGCCGTCTTCGTGAACTGCACGCTCAAACGGTCGCCCGAGACCAGCAACACCGAGGGGCTGATCGCCAAGAGCCGCGCCGTCATGGAGGCCGCGGGCGCCCGGACGGAGCTGATCCGGGCCGTCGACCACGACATCGCCACCGGTGTCTGGCCGGACATGACCGAGCACGGGTGGGAGAGCGACCAGTGGCCGGTCCTCTACAGCCGGATCATGGACGCCGACATCCTCGTGCTCTGCGGGCCCATCTGGCTGGGCGACAACAGCTCCGTCATGAAGCAGGTGATCGAGCGGCTCTACGCCTGCTCCTCGATCCTGAACGAGCAGGGCCAGTACGCCTACTACGGTCGGGTCGGCGGGGCGCTGATCACCGGGAACGAGGACGGCGTCAAGCACTGCGCCATGAACGTCCTCTACAGCCTCCAGCACCTCGGCTACGCGATCCCGCCGCAGGCCGACGCGGGCTGGATCGGGGAGGCCGGCCCCGGGCCCTCCTACCTGGACGCCGGCTCCGGCGGTCCCGAGAACGACTTCACCAACCGCAACACGGCCTTCATGTCCTGGAACCTGATGCACCTCGCCGCCCTGCTCAAGCGGGCCGGCGGCATGCCCGCCCACGGAAACCAGCGCTCCCTGTGGGACGCGGGCTGCCGCTTCGACTTCCCGAACCCCGAACACCGCTGAACCGGCCGGGTACGGGACGGGCCCGGGGCGGCAGACGCCCCGGGCCCGTCCCGTACCCGCCGACGACCGTCAGCAGGTGTTCGGGTGCGCGACGTCCAGCACGAAGCGCTCCGGCGAGTGCAGGACGCTCGTGGTGTAGGTCGGCTTGGTGTCGAAGGCGGCGCCGAAGGTCACGTACCCCTCGAAGTCGCCCGTCATGGCGAGGCCCTTGAGCTTGCTGAGGTAGATCTTCTGGAGCTTGGGGCCCTGGTAGACGCTGTGCCCGGCGTCGTCGTGGGCGTCCGCGGGGTGGAGGCGGACCTCAAGGAAGTACGTCCCGGCCAGCGGGACGGGCTTGCCCGATCCGTCGTAGACCAGCTCGGAGACGGGGGTGACGGTGACCGAGGGCAGGGAGCCCTCGACGTCGATCACGATCCGGTCGAAGGTGCAGTGGCCGCCCCAGCGGGCGTTGACGACGTACGGGTTGTGGGCCGCCGCGGCCTTCGTGGCCTTGGCGGCGCCGGCGGAGGAGGCCGCGGACGCCGGCGCGGCGAGGCCTATGCCGACGGTGAGCAGCGCGCCCGTGGCCAGGGCCACGATCCGGCGGCTGCGCGGGGAGTGGGTGCGGTGCGGGCGGTGGTGACGCATGACGTCCCCCCGGATTCTCTGAGACGGGGACTTGCTGCCACTGCCTGAGACACCGCCGCGCCGCCGCCGGTTCCCGACGGCGCCGAACCGTTACCGGGCGCTGTCGCCGGCCCCGGTCAGTGCGCCAGGAGGGTGCTCAGCTGTGCGTCCAGGTCGTAGTGGCGGCGCTCCTGTCCGCGCGGGACCAGCTCGGTCATCCGCCGGCACAGCGCGTGCACGTCCTTGGCGCGGGCGGAGATCACGCAGCTGCGGGGGCCGTTCGTGAAGGCGAGGAGGACCCGGGGTTCGGAGCCCTGGCGCTGGGGCCAGACCTGTATGTCGCCCTCGCCGGTGGCGAGGCTCTGCCCGTCGATCAGCAGGTCGCGGGAGAAGACCCAGCGGGCGAGGTGCGTTCCGGCGCCCCGCAGGTCGACGGCCAGCTCGTACGGCCGGTCGGTGCGGTAGACGAAGACCCCCTGGAGCGGGACGGTCAGGGGTGCGACTTCGAGCCGCAGGGGCAGGACGCGGTGCTCGGTGCTCGCCATGGAGGCTGCCTCTCTTCGCGCGGGGGCGATTTTCGGCCCCCCGAGGCACGCTAGTCCACGCCACGAGCCGGGCCCGGGGCCGAAGGTCCCGACCCGGACGGGCCGCTCGGCCCCACTTCCCGGACCGCCGCCGGCGGGCCCGCGCACGCGACGAGCCCGCCCTCCGAGAGGAGGACGGGCTCGTCGGGCCTGCGGCGGCAGGCGGGGCGACCGCTACGGAAGCGGGTTGTAGATCAGCGCCTCGTGGGAGTTGGACTGCCCGATGGCGGTGAAGCCGGAGCCGTTGGCCTGGGCGCCGTTGTTCTGGTTGGACGCCCCGAGGCCGGACGCGACCTGCTGCGCGGTGGAGGAGTTGCCGAGGTTGCTGCCGCCGACTCCGCTGCCGAGGATCCCGGCGAGGGCCGCGTTCGAGGCGGTGCCCGCGGCGCCGGCCCCGTTGTCGGCCTGCGCGACGCCCGAGAGGGCGGCGACGGCGAGGGGGAGCGATGCGAGCGCCGCCATCACGCGGATGGTGCGGGTGCTTGCCATGGTGAAGCCTCCAGTACGCAAAACAGCAAGGGTCCGAGGCGGTTGGCCGACCGCCGGGGGGTGACGCGACGTCGTGGGATCACCCTTGCCCACTTGATCACCAAGAAACCAGCCCAGACCGGACCGTTCCCTCGCAAGCGTGATCAACTCGTTCCAAACCTGGGATTGTTGGCCACCCGGTGCGGTGGGATGGCCTGATTTCACACCCTGTGGGACGAGTAGGGGCCCGGCGCGCACGCGCCGGGCCCCTACCGCTTCGAGTCGCCGGTCAGCACTCGATGACGTTGACCGCGAGACCGCCGCGCGCGGTCTCCTTGTACTTGACCTTCATGTCGGCACCGGTCTCCTTCATGGTCTTGATGACCTTGTCCAGGGAGACCTTGTGGGTGCCGTCGCCGCGCATCGCCATCTTCGCGGCGGTGACGGCCTTGACGGCCGCCATGCCGTTGCGCTCGATGCACGGGATCTGGACCAGCCCGCCGACCGGGTCGCAGGTCAGGCCCAGGTTGTGCTCCATGCCGATCTCGGCCGCGTTCTCGACCTGCTCCGGGGTGCCGCCCAGGACCTCCGCGAGGGCGCCGGCCGCCATCGAGCAGGCCGAGCCGACCTCGCCCTGGCAGCCGACCTCGGCGCCCGAGATCGAGGCGTTCTCCTTGAAGAGCATGCCGATGGCGCCCGCCGAGAGGAGGAAGCGGACCACCCCGTCCTCGTCCGCGCCCGGCACGAAGTTCGTGTAGTAGTGCAGGACCGCCGGGATGATGCCCGCGGCGCCGTTGGTGGGGGCGGTGACGACCCGGCCGCCCGCCGCGTTCTCCTCGTTCACGGCCATCGCGTACAGCGTCGCCCACTCCATGGCGTGCGCCTGCGGGTCGCCCTCGGCGCGCAGCTGGCGGGCGGTGCCCGCGGCCCGGCGCTTGACCCGCAGCCCGCCCGGGAGGATGCCCTCGCGGGACATGCCGCGCGCCACACAGGCCTGCATGACCCGCCAGATCTCCAGGAGGCCCTCGCGGATCTCCTCCTCGGTGCGCCAGGCCTTCTCGTTCTCCAGCATCAGGGAGGAGATCGACAGCCCGGTCTCGTTGGCGAGGCGGAGCATCTCGTCGCCGGAGCGGAAGGGGTACTTCAGCTCGGTGTCGTCGAGCTTGATCCGGTCCTCGCCGACCGCGTCCTCGTCGACGACGAAGCCGCCGCCGACGGAGTAGTAGGTCTTCTCCAGCAGGGGGGCGCCGGACTCGTCGTAGGCGAAGAGGGTCATGCCGTTCGCGTGGTACGGCAGCGAGCGGCGGCGGTGCAGGATCAGCTGGTTCGGCTCGTCGAAGGCGATCTCGTGGACGTCGCCTATCTCGGCGCCCAGCAGCCGCAGCCGCCCGCTCTTGCGGATGCGTTCCACCTCGGCGTCGGCGGTCTCGACGTTCACCGAGCGGGGGGAGTGCCCCTCCAGCCCGAGCAGGACCGCCTTGGGGGTGCCGTGCCCGTGTCCGGTCGCGCCGAGGGAGCCGAAGAGCTCCGCGCGCACCGAGGTGGTCTGGGCGAGGAGACCGTCCTTCTTCAGCCGGGCCACGAACATGCGTGCCGCCCGCATCGGGCCGACCGTGTGGGAGGAGGACGGGCCGATGCCGATGGAGAAGAGGTCGAAGACGGAGATGGCCACTGGCGGACTCCCTTGTCTGCTCGTGGGTGGTGAGGGGCAGGGGTGGTGGTGCGGTGGGGGCGTTCTGCGGATTTTGTCCGGCAGCCGAGCCTAACGCCTGGAGGTGAACGTTTCGGCGGCCGGACGTGGAGCTCAGGCGTGGGTCAGCTCGCGCTCCACCACGTCGTCGGTGTCGTCGTGCGCCCCGTCGGAGCCGTCCAGTACGGGGTCCGGGCCCGGCAGGCCCGCGTGGTGGGCCTTGACGCCGGCGTTCACGGCCCAGAAGTACGTGACGAGCGCCATGGCAGCCACCAGGGCGATGTCCACGCCGCCGGGGACGATCCCGTGGCCGCCGAAGTCGCTGGAGCCGAGCCAGGACAGCAGGGACAGGGCCCCGAGGAAGAAGACGATCCACCAGGCGGGGGCGAACTGCCGCTTGAGGTCCTTCTCGCCCTTGCGGGACAGGACCAGCGCGGCGACGGGGGCGGCCAGCAGGGTCAGGGCGGTGACGATGCCCGTGTTGGGCCACTTCGACCAGTACAGCGCGCAGGCGGCGAAGACGAAGGTCAGCGGGCAGAGGATCTTCGCGGCGGGGAGCCGGAAGGGGCGGGGCAGGTCGGGCTTGGTGCGGCGGAAGACGCCCACCGCGATCGGGCCGATCAGGTACGAGATGACCATCGCGGCGGAGATGATCGGCGCGAGGGTCTTCCAGCTGTGGCCGACGGTCACCAGCAGCACCACGGAGAAGCCGAGGTTCAGCCACATCGCCGGGCGGGCGGTGCCGTAGACCGGGTGGGTCCGCTTGAGCCGCTCGGGGAAGAAGCCGGTCTCGGAGAGGTTCTGCACCATGTAGGCGGCGGACGCCACGTTGGCGATGTTGGAGCCGGCCGGGGAGATGAAGGCGCCGAACTGGAGCATCACCACGACCCAGTGGATCACCAGCAGCTTGGCCAGCTCGGCGAAGGGGCTGTTGAAGTTCACGCCCGACCAGCCGCCGGCCTGCGCCAGGTGCTCGGGCGGTACGGAGCCGATGAAGGCCGTCTGGAGGGCCAGGTAGATGACCAGGCCCAGGGAGAGCGCGCCGACCAGGGCGATCGGGATGGCCCGGCCCGGGTTCTTGGCGGCGCCGCCGAGGTTCACGACGGCCTGGAAGCCGTTGAAGGCGAAGACCACGCCGGAGGTGGTGACGGCGGTCAGGACGGCGGTCCAGCCGTTGGGGGCGAAGCCGCCGTGGGACGTGAAGTTCTCGGTGTGGAAGCCGGAGGCGATCAGCGCGACCACGGCGAGGACCGGGATGGCGAACTTGACCAGGGTCAGGGCCGCGTTGATCTTCGCGAGCAGTTGGATCGACCAGTAGCAGGACAGCCACAGCAGGAAGGTCAGCCCGAGCGCGACGAACATCCCGAAGGTGGTGAGCTGGTGGGACTGGGCGTCCACCAGGTCCTTGGCCCAGGCGAAGCTCCAGGAGGACATGTACTGGGTCGCGGCGATGGACTCGATCGGGATCAGCGAGGCGACCGCGATCCACACCGCCCAGCCGGTGATGAAGCCGAGCACCGGGCCGTGCGAGATGGCGCCGTAGCGGGCCATGCCGCCGGGGATCGGGTACGCGGAGCCCACCTCGGCGTAGGACATGGCGATCATGCCGATGAACACGGCGCCGATGACCCAGGCGACGAGCGCCGCGGGGCCGGCGACCTGGGCGGCGGTGCCCGCGCCGAAGAGCCAGCCCGATCCGAAGATCGAACCGATTCCGATCATGATCAGCGCGAAGAGACTGAGTCCCTTCCTGTTCGCCGCACTCATGTCCATGGGGGTGTCCGTCCTGAAGAGGATGCCTTTACGTCAAGCCTATTTGCCGATTTTTGGTGGATTCAGGGGCGATGGGGGGCATCCGCCAGGGACATAGGTCATGAAAAGGGCCCGGCCCTGTGGAAAACACGGCCGGGCCCTCCCGTCGGTGGGGTTACAGCGACGGGTACAGCGGGAACTTCGCGGCCAGGGCGGAGACCCGGGCCTTGAGGTCGTCGGCGTCGAAGGACGGCTTCAGCGCGGCGGCGATGATCTCCGCCACCTCCGTGAACTCCTCGGCGCCGAAACCGCGGGTGGCGAGCGCCGGCGTACCGATGCGCAGGCCCGAGGTGACCATCGGCGGGCGGGGGTCGTTCGGGATGGCGTTGCGGTTGACCGTGATTCCGATCCCGTGGAGCCGGTCCTCGGCCTGCTGACCGTCCAGCTCGGAGTTGCGCAGGTCGACCAGGACCAGGTGCACGTCGGTGCCGCCGGACAGGACGGAGACGCCCACCTCGGTGACGTCCGGCTGGACCAGGCGCTCGGCGAGGAGCTTCGCGCCCTCCAGGGTGCGCTCCTGGCGCTCCTTGAACTCGGGCGAGGCCGCGACCTTGAAGGAGACGGCCTTGGCCGCGATCACGTGCTCCAGCGGGCCGCCCTGCTGACCGGGGAAGACCGCGGAGTTGATCTTCTTGGCCAGCTCCTGCGTGGACAGGATGACGCCGCCGCGCGGACCGCCGAGGGTCTTGTGCGTGGTGGTGGTGACCACGTGGGCGTGGGGCACCGGGTTCGGGTGCAGACCCGCGGCCACCAGACCGGCGAAGTGCGCCATGTCGACCATCAGGTACGCGCCGACCTCGTCCGCGATGCGGCGGAAGGCGGCGAAGTCCAGCTGGCGCGGGTAGGCGGACCAGCCCGCGACGATCAGCTGCGGCTTGGACTCCTTGGCGAGGCGCTCGACCTCGGCCATGTCCACCTGGCCGCTCTCGTCGACGTGGTACGGAACCACGTTGTAGAGCTTGCCGGAGAAGTTGATCTTCATGCCGTGGGTCAGGTGACCGCCGTGGGCCAGGCTCAGACCCATGATCGTGTCGCCCGGCTTGAGCAGCGCGAACATCGCGGCGGCGTTGGCCTGCGCACCGGAGTGCGGCTGGACGTTCGCGGCCTCGGCGCCGAACAGCGCCTTGACGCGGTCGATCGCGATCTGCTCGACCACGTCGACGTGCTCGCAACCGCCGTAGTAGCGGCGGCCGGGGTAGCCCTCGGCGTACTTGTTGGTCAGGACCGAACCCTGGGCCTCCATGACGGCGACCGGAGCGAAGTTCTCCGACGCGATCATTTCCAGGGTGGACTGCTGGCGCACGAGCTCGGCGTCGACGGCGGCCGCGACGTCGGGGTCGAGCTCGTGGAGAGGCGTGTTCAGTGCGGACATCGGGTTCCCCTGGGGTGTCAGTTGTCGGAGTGGGTGAGCGCGGCGTACTCCTCGGCGGAGAGCACGTCCTTCGGCTCGTCCGAGATGCGCACCTTGAACAGCCAGCCGCCCTCGAAGGGCGCCGAGTTCACCAGGGACGGGTCCTCCACGACGTCCTGGTTGGCCGCGACGACCTCGCCGGAGACGGGGGAGTACAGGTCGCTGACCGACTTGGTCGACTCCAGCTCACCACAGGTCTCGCCCTCGGTGACGGTGTCGCCGACATCGGGGAGCTGGGCGTAGACGACGTCACCGAGCGCGTTGGCCGCGAACTCCGTGATGCCGATCGTCGCGACGCCGTCCTCGACGTCCGACAGCCACTCGTGCTCCTTGGTGTAACGCAGCTGCTGGGGGTTGCTCATGGCCTGATTCTCCTGGATGCGGGGGAGTGGATACGAACAGTGGTCTCGCGTACTGAGACGGGCGCGGGCGCCCGGGGGCACGGCCGCACCGGGGTGTGGTCGTGCGGCGGAACTACTTCTGCCGCTTGTAGAACGGCAGGGCCACGACCTCGTACGGCTCATGCGTACCGCGAATGTCGACGCCGACGCCGGAGGTGCCGGGCGCGGCGTGCTCCGCGTCGACGTACGCCATGGCGATCGGCTTGCCCAGCGTCGGGGAGGGGGCCCCGGAGGTGACCTCGCCGACGACCTGTCCGTCGACCACCACGGGGAAGCCGGCGCGCGGGACGCGGCGGCCCTCGGCGATCAGACCGACCAGCTTGCGCGGGGCCTTCGAGGCGGCCTTCTCGGCGGCGGCCTCCAGGGCGGCGCGGCCGACGAAGTCGCCCTCCTTCTCGAACTTCACGACCCGGCCCAGGCCGGCGTCGAAGGGGGTCAGTCCGAGGCTCAGCTCGTGCCCGTACAGCGGCATGCCCGCCTCCAGGCGCAGGGTGTCGCGGCAGGACAGGCCCGCCGGCACCAGGCCCACGCCCTCGCCCGCCTTCATCAGGGCCTGCCACAGCTCCACGGCGTGCTCGGGGGCGACGAACAGCTCGAAGCCGTCCTCGCCCGTGTACCCGGTCCGGGCGATCAGCGCGGGCACGCCCGCGACGGTGCCCGGCAGGCCCGCGTAGTACTTGAGGCCGTCCAGGTCGGCGTCGGTGAGGGAGGCCAGGATGCCGGGGGACTCCGGGCCCTGGACGGCGAGGAGGGCGTAGGCGTCGCGGTCGTCGCGGACCACGGTGTCGAAGCCGGCGGCGCGCTCGGTCAGGGCGTCCAGCACCACCTGGGCGTTGGAGGCGTTCGCGACGACCATGAACTCGGTCTCGCCGAGGCGGTAGACGATCAGGTCGTCCAGGATCCCGCCGTCCTCCACGCAGATGTGCGTGTAGCGGGCGCGGCCCACGCCGACGGTCGAGATGTTGCCGACCAGCGCGTGGTCCAGGGCCTTGACGGCCTCGGGGCCGGTCAGGGTGATCTCGCCCATGTGGGACAGGTCGAAGAGACCGGCCCGGGTGCGAACGGCGTTGTGCTCGTCGCGCTCACTGGCGTAGCGCAGCGGCATGTCCCAGCCCGCGAAGTCGGTCATGGTCGCACCGAGCGAGCGGTGCAGCGCGTCGAGCGCGGTCAGACGGGGGGCAGTGCTCATGGGTGTGGCTCCCGGGTCCCAGGGCATGACATGACGAGGAAGGTCCTCCCCATCTGTCATCGGAACCTGAGAGGTTCGCCGAGAGTTCCCGTATCGAGGACGGGAGACCCTGACTTGCACCTTGGGTGGAGCGCGCGGCGGCGACCGTCGGGGACGGACGCGTCACGGCTCGCTTTTCAGATCTGCCTCATCCACGCGGTACGGGGCCTGAGAGATTCAAGGGAGGTACTTGCTCCTTCGGCGCCCGGGCACGGCCTCGCGGCCTGCCGGGACTCTCCCGCGCGGATTCAAGCGGCCGGTATGCAGTTGGTGTCCAGATGGCGCACATCATTGCACGGGTCGCGCGGGAGCGGGCGGCCGGCCTCGGAAGAACGGGCGGGGGCAAGGGGCGCGGCAGGAGCGGGGGAGGAGCGGGAGGGACCGCGGGAGGCGTCCGGCGAAAAGGACCGACCGGAACCGCGGCCGCCGGATTACCGTCTCTTTACATTCAGCGGGCACGGGGCCCTCGCGGCCCGATTCGGGGGGAGATGAACACGGTGCGGAGATTCGGAGTACTGGCCACCACGGGTACCGACACCGGCGCGGGGAGCGGGGCCGGGGGCGCGGCGGAACCCGTCACGGGGGTGCCGAACCAACGCGGTCGGGGCGCCGACCACCCGGCGGCGGCCCGCGCGGCCGGCGTCGTGCGCGACCTGCGCGGCGCGGCCGGCCGGGAGCCGCGCGGCCTCGGCTTCACGGCCGGGGACATCGTGGTCGTCTCCGGCCTGCCCGGCGGCGGCAAGAGCACCCTCATCAAGCGGGCCGCCGAGGACGGCGGCATCGACTCCCAGGACACCCGCGAGCGCTGGGAGCGCCGGATGCCCCGCCTCCTGCCCTACGCCGTGTACCGGCCGCTGGTCCGCGCCGCCCACTACCGGGGCCTGTGGAACAGGCTCCGCTCCGGCTCGTCCCTGGTGGTCCACGACTGCGGCACCCAGGTCTGGGTGCGCTCCCTGCTCGCCGCCGTCGCGCGCCGCCGGGGGGCCTCCCTGCACCTGCTGTTGCTCGACACCACCCCCGAGGAGGCGTTGGCCGGGCAGGCGGCGCGGGGCCGGCGGGTGTCGGCGTACGCCTTCGGCCGCCACCGGAGCGCGGTCCGGCGCCTCCTGGGCGAGGCCGAGGAGGGCAGGCCCCCGGCCGGCTGCGCCTCGGTGGTGCTCCTGGACCGGGCCTCGGCCGCGGGCGTGAGCGCCATCACCTTCCACCCCTGACCGGAACGGGCGCGACGGGCCGATAACCTCGGCAGCGACGTCCCGGTGGGGGAGCCACCCGGCGGGGCCCCGAACGGGGGCGCGCCACGGACACACCGGACACACCACGGGCACACAGGCGCAGGGGGCAGGGCACATGCAGGGCAACGGCTGGCCGGAGAACGAGTTGGAGCAGGTGCTCGGGGCGGCCCTCGGGCAGCCGGACGCCGGCCCCCGGATCCTGGAGGCCCTCGGCCGCGGCCGGCTCTGGATACCGCTGCCCCAGGGCGGCGGCCCGGACCGGGCGAGCCTGGACCTGCCCACGATGCTGATCGGCGGGGCGGCCTACGTCCCGGTCTACAGCTCCGAGGCCCAGCTGCGCTTCTGCGCGGGCCCCGCCATGGACTTCGCCGTCGCCCCCGCCGTCGAGTTCGCCCGGGGCCTGCCCCCGCAGCTCGGCATCGCGGTGAACCCGGAGGGGGCCGTCGGGGTCCCGCTGCCGCCCGAGGCCGTCGCGGAGCTGTGCCGCGCCGGACGCAGCCCGCTCGACGGGCCGACCACCGGTGGGCGCGTGCGGCTCTACGAGCCCGACTGGCAGGACGACCCCGTCGACTTCCTGGCCGCCGCCGCCGAGGAGTTCCGCGCCCTCGGGGTGGTCGCCGCCGCGCACCGCTGCCTCGCCAGCGTCGAGGGCGGGGAGCCCCAGCTGTACGTCGGTGTCCGACTGGTGGGATGGGACCCCGAGACGCGGGCCGCCCCGCTGGAGGGCCTCGGGCGCGCCCTGGCGCGCGTACCGGCGCCCTGGCCCGTGCAGTTGATCCTCCTGGACGCGGCCGAGGACCCGGTCACGGACTGGATTCGTGAGCGCGTACGCCCCTTCTACCTTCCGTAGGGCCGCTTAAGCTGGTTGGTACGTGTGGACGACGGGCGGACGAAGAGGGGTACCGGGTGAGTGCGTCAGGCACGGCTGCGGCCGGGCAGGTCGAGCACATGCTGCGCCAGGTGACTCCCGGGCGCTATGAGGGCTACGAGTCATTCCTGCGCGCGCTGGCCGAGGGCCGGCTGTGGATGCTGCTCTGGCAGGGGCAGGCGGGCTCCGCGGACGCCCGGTACGGCGGCATGGAGGTCGAGGGCCTCGGTTACGCGCCCTGCGTGACCTCCCCGCAGGAGCTGGGCGCCAGCGGCTGGAACCGGGGCTACGAGGTGGTCACCGGGCGGGACATCGCCCGCGCCCTCTACCCCGACCGCTGGGGCCTGTGGGTCAACCCCCACGGCCGGGGCGGCGGCCTCGGCGTGCCCTGGGCCGACCTGCGCCGGATCGCGACCGGCCTGGACCGGATGCCGGCCGGGCCGCTGCGGCTGTCCGAGCCCGCCCTGGAGCTCCCGCAGTTCTACGGACTGCTGACCCAGCACGCCCACCGCACCCCCGCGGTGCGCTCGTTGCGCCGCGCCTGGGTGCAGCCCGCGCTCGGCTCGGCGTACCTAGCCGTCGGGCTCGACCTCTACGACGCCTCCGCGCCCGCGCTGGAGTCCGTACGGGAGATGATGCGCCAGTCCGTCGGAGCGGTGCCCGAGGGGGTTCCGGTGTGCACGGTCGCGCTGGCGGACGAGCACGACCCGGTGGCGATGTGGCTGCGCGCGCGGACCCGCCCCTTCTACGACCGCGAGGGCCAGGCCGCGGCCTACTGACGGGTACCGAGCACCCGTCCCCGCATCCGCATATTGAGACATCCTTCTCGAAGGCCGCACCGAACCCATCGGTGCGGCCTTCGGCATTTCCGCCGAATCCACCCAAGAAGCCAGCCCGAAGCGGCACTTGGGCGTGATGTCCGTTCCGCACGGAAGGGTCGGTCTTTCACCGCTGAACAGAACGTCCGGTTCGCATAGCGGAAGGTGTCGCCGCAGATCACGGTTGCGCATCACATCGCCGGCAGGTCTGGCGGGCGATCGAGAGGCCGTTGAAGACTCCCCCCACCGAAGGCCGGTCAATCCCGCTATCACCGGCTCTTCACATGCACTTCAGCCGCATTTCGCGCCAATCGCACCATCAGCGACGCCGATTGAACCAAGCCGCCACAGCGGCGGGCATGGGCCGGCCACCGTCGGCCGAGAGGGGTCCCCACCACGATGACGGCACCACTGCACGACACCGGCGCGGCCGAGCCCGCGGCCGTGGCCGCCCCCGGAACTCCGCTGAAGGCGATCGAGGGCCGCTCGCCCTGGAAGATCGCCTGGACGCGCCTCAAGCGCGACAAGGTCGCCCTGGCCGGCGGTGTCATCGTGCTCCTGCTGATCCTGGTCGCGCTCTTCGCGCCGTTGATCGTCAAGGCCTTCGGACACCCGCCGGAGGAGCTGCACGAGGACCTGCTCGACCCGCTGCTCGGCCTCCCGGCCGGCAACTGGGGCGGCATGAGCGGCGACTTCCTGTTGGGCGTCGAGCCGGTCAACGGCCGCGACGTCTTCAGTCGCATCGTCTACGGGGCCCGCATCTCCCTGCTGGTGGCCTTCCTCTCCGCCTTCGTCGCGGTCTCGATGGGCACCTTCTTCGGCATCGTCGCCGGCTACTTCGGAGGCTGGGTCGACGCGGCCATCAGCCGCGTCATGGACCTGCTCCTGGCCTTCCCCCAGCTGCTGTTCATCATCGCGTTGATCTCCGTCGTCCCCGGCAAGCTGTGGGGCTTCGAGGGATCGGGCCTGCGCATCGCCGTACTGGTGCTCGTCATCGGCTTCTTCGGCTGGCCGTACATCGGCCGCATCGTGCGGGGACAGACCCTGTCGCTGCGCGAGCGCGAGTACGTGGAGGCCGCGCGGAGCCTCGGCGCCGGCCGCATGTACATCCTCTTCCGCGAACTGCTCCCGAACCTGGTGGCGCCCATCACCGTCTACTCGACGCTGATGATCCCCACCAACGTGCTGACCGAGGCCGCCCTCAGCTTCCTCGGAGTCGGCGTCAAGCCGCCCACGCCGTCCTGGGGAGAGACCCTCTCCACGGCCGTGCGGACCTACGAGGACGATCCGCTCTTCATGATCTTCCCCGGCGTAGCGATCTTCATCACCGTGCTGGCCTTCAACCTCTTCGGCGACGGCGTCCGTGACGCCCTCGACCCGAAGGGCTCGCGCTAGCAACCGCAGGGCAAACCAGGAACCGGCTTTCAGCCGCATGTGACACCGGAACTACAACGGAGGGTTGCGAGCATCGTGACTACCCATCGCACGTCGAAGCGCAGGCTTGCCGCCGGCACGGCCGTCGTGCTCGCGTTCATGTTGACCGCGACCGCCTGTGGCGGAAGCGACGACACGAAGGACGGGAAGGACGCGGCGGCCGCCGGCTTCAACGCCGGCATAGGCAAGATCGCCAACGCGTCCGACAAGAAGGGCGGCGAACTCAAGTTCGTCGGTACCCAGGAAGCCGACTCGTGGGACCCGCAGCGCGGCTACTACGGCTTCATGTGGGACTTCTCCCGCTACTACGCCCGCCAGCTGGTCAGCTTCAAGGCGGCCCCCGGTGAGCAGAGCACCGAGCTCGTCCCCGACCTCGCGACCGCCAAGGCCGAGATCAGCGACGGTGGCACGACGTACAAGTACACCCTCAAGGACAACGTGACCTGGGAGGACGGCACCCCCGTCACCGCCCAGGACGTGAAGTACGGCATCGAGCGCACCTGGGCCCAGGACGTCATCTCCGGCGGCCCGGTCTACCTGATGCAGGTCCTCGACCCGAAGACCGAGTACCCGGGTCCGTACAAGGACACCGCCCCGGACAAGCTCGGCCTCAAGGCGATCGAGACCCCGGACGCGAAGACCGTCATCTTCAAGCTGCCCAAGCCCAACGGCGACTTCGAGCAGATGCTCGCCATGCCGGCCGCCAGCCCGGTCAAGCAGGAGAAGGACACGGCGGCCAAGTACGGCCTGAAGCCCTTCTCCAACGGCCCGTACAAGATCGACTCGTACGAGCCCAACAAGAGCATGAAGCTCTCGCGCAACACGAACTACAAGCCCGAGTCGGACACCATCCGCAAGGCGCTCCCGGACTCCATCTCGGTCACGTTCATGGCGAACGCGGACGACATGGACAAGCGCCTGATGAACGGCGAGTTCGACATCGACATCAACGCGACGGGCATCGGCCAGGCGGCCCGCGCCACCGCGTTGAAGGAGCACAAGGACAACCTGGACAACGGCCAGACCGGCTTCATCCGGTACGCCGTCTTCCCGCAGACCGTCGCTCCGTTCGACAACATCGAGTGCCGCAAGGCCGTCATCTACGCGGCCGACCACAAGTCCCTGCAGACCGCCCGCGGCGGCCCGCAGGCCGGTGGCGACATCGCCCCCAACATGCTCCCGCTGGGCATCAAGGGCTCCGACGCCAAGTACGACCCGTACGGCCTGCTGACCAACGACGGCAAGCCGAACGTCGAGAAGGCCAAGGCCGCCCTCAAGGCCTGCGGCAAGGAGAGTGGCTTCAAGACCACGATCGCCGTCCGCAACAACAAGCCGGTCGAGGTCGCCACGGCCGTCTCCCTGCAGAACGCCCTGAAGCAGGTCGGCATCGAGGCCGACGTCGACCAGTTCGACGGCGCCCAGACCTCCGGCATCATCGGTTCGCCGAAGGTCGTCAAGGAGAAGGGCTACGGCATCATCATCATGGGCTGGGGCGCCGACTTCCCGACCGGCCAGGGCTTCTCGCAGCCGCTGACCGACGGTCGCTTCATCCTGCAGAGCGGCAACAACAACTTCTCCGAGCTGAACGACCCGGCGATCAACACCCTGTTCGACCAGGCCATCGCGGAGACGGACCCGGCCAAGGCCGGCGACATCTACAAGCAGATGAACCAGAAGGTCTCCGAGGCCGCCGTCTACCTGCCCTTCGTCTACGACAAGACGATCACCTGGCGCAGCAGCCGGCTGACGAACGCGTACACCTCCGACGCCTACAACGGCCGGTACGACTACGCGTCCCTCGGTGTCACCAAGTAGCAGTAAGTCACAACCGGTTCAGTTCCACTTTCCAGTGTTCCAGTGCCACACCCGCTAGGCACGAAGGGCAGGTGATGGCCGCGGTTGCGGCTTGGGGGCGCTCTCCAGAAGGGGGCGCCCCCGGGCCGCAGTCAGGCCGAGCGCAGTGCTTGCATATCTCATCCGACGGTTCTTCGCCGTCATCGTCATGCTGTTGGTCATCACGCTGGTGACCTTCGGAATCTTCTTCCTCTTCCCGAAGTTGATCGGGACGGATCCGGCCCTGTACTTCGTCGGCAAGCAGTCCGACCCCGCCGCGATCGAGGGCATCCGGCAGAAGATGGGTCTCGACGACCCGATCCTCGTCCAGTTCGGCAAGTTCGTCGTCGGGCTGGTGGCGGGTCGCACGTACGCCAACGGCTCCGACGTCACGCAATGCGCCGCGCCCTGCTTCGGCTACTCCTTCAAGACCGAGCAGGAGGTCTGGCCGCTGCTCGTCGACTGGCTGCCGGTCACCCTGTCGCTCGCGGCCGGTGCCGTGGTGCTCTGGGTCATCGGAGGCGTCGCCACCGGTGTCATATCCGCCCTCAAGCGCGGTACCCCGCTGGACCGTTCGGTCATGGGCGTGGCCCTCGCCGGCGTCTCGCTGCCCATCTACTTCACGGGCATGCTCTTCATCGCCTTCTTCTCCGACCAGCTCGGCTGGTTCGGGCGACCAGAGGCCACCTTCGCCGACGACCCCGGCAAGTGGTTCAACGGAATGATCCTGCCCTGGGTCTCGCTCGCCTTCCTCTACGCGGCGATGTACGCGCGACTCACCCGCGCGACGATGCTGGAGGTCCTCAACGAGGACTACATCCGCACCGCCCGCGCCAAGGGCCTCACCGAATCCGTGGTCATCGGCAAGCACGCCATGCGCTCCACGCTGACACCGATCCTGACCGTCCTCGGCCTCGACCTCGGTGCCCTCATGGGCGGCGCGGTGCTCACCGAGTCCACCTTCTCGTTGCACGGCCTGGGCTACAGCGCCGTCCGGGCCATCAGCGACCACGACCTGCCGGTCATCTTGGGCATCACCCTGATCTCCGCCTTCTTCGTCGTCGCGGCGAACCTCATCGTTGACCTCATGTACGCGGTGATCGACCCCCGAGTGAGGCTGTCATGACCCATTCGACCGGGACCGGAGCCCTCAACGAACCCGTCGAGGCGACCGTCCCTCCCACGGCGTTCCTGGAGGTCCGCGACCTCAAGGTGCACTTCCCGACCGAGGACGGACTGGTCAAGTCGGTCGACGGGCTGACCTTCACGCTGGAGAAGGGCAAGACCCTCGGCATCGTCGGCGAGTCCGGCTCCGGCAAGTCGGTCACCTCCCTCGGCATCATGGGACTGCACCGCGTCGGCCAGTACGGTCGCCGGCGGGCGCAGATCTCCGGCGAGATCTGGCTGAACGGCACCGAGCTGCTCTCCGCGAGCGAGGACGAGGTGCGCAGGCTCCGCGGCCGGGAGATCGCGATGATCTTCCAGGACCCGCTGTCCGCGATGCACCCCTACTTCACCGTGGGCCAACAGATCGCCGAGGCCTACCGGGTCCACAACAAGGCCGACAAGAAGGCCGCCCGCAAGCGCGCCGTCGAGCTCCTGGACCGCGTGGGCATCCCCGAGCCGCACAAGCGCTTCGACAGCTACCCGCACGAGTTCTCGGGCGGCATGCGCCAGCGCGCCATGATCGCGATGGCCCTGGTCAACAACCCCGAGCTGCTCATCGCCGACGAGCCGACGACGGCCCTGGACGTCACCGTCCAGGCCCAGATCCTCGACCTGATCCGCGACCTCCAGCAGGAGTTCGGCTCCGCCGTCATCATGATCACGCACGACCTCGGCGTGGTCGCGGAGATGGCCGACGACCTGCTCGTGATGTACGGCGGCCGCTGCGTCGAGCGCGGCACCGCCGAGAAGGTCTTCTACGAACCCCGCCACCCCTACACCTGGGGCCTGCTGGGCTCGATGCCCCGCATCGACCGCGACCAGACCGAGCGCCTCATCCCGGTCAAGGGATCGCCGCCGAGCCTGATCAACATCCCCGACGGGTGCGCCTTCAACCCCCGCTGCCCGTACGCCGACGTCCCCAAGGACAACGTGACCCGTACGGTGCGACCGGAACTCACGGAGGACGAAAGCCGTCACTGGTCCGCCTGTCACATGTCACAGGAGGAGCGGACCCGGATCTGGACCGAAGAGATTGCGCCGAGGCTGTGACCGACATCAAGAAGACCGAGACGGTCACCCTTCCCCGGCAGGCCTCGGACTCTCCCGAGCCCCTGCTCAAGGTCACCGGCCTGACCAAGCACTTCCCGATCACCAAGGGGCTGCTGCGCCGCCAGGCGGGCGCCGTCAAGGCCGTCGACGGCATCGACTTCGAGGTGTACCCGGGCGAGACGCTCGGCATCGTCGGCGAGTCCGGCTGCGGGAAGTCCACCATGGGCCGGCTGATCACGCGGCTGCTCGAACCGACCGGCGGAACAGTCGAGTTCGAGGGCAAGGACATCACGCACCTGAGCGTCGCCGGGATGCGGCCGCTGCGCCGTGACATCCAGATGATCTTCCAGGACCCGTACGGCTCGCTGAACCCGAGGCACACGGTCGGCACGATCGTCGGCGCGCCCTTCAAGCTCCAGAAGGTCGAACCGGCGGGCGGGATCAAGGCGGAGGTCCAGCGGCTGCTGTCGCTGGTCGGTCTGAGCCCGGAGCACTACAACCGCTACCCGCACGAGTTCTCCGGCGGCCAGCGCCAGCGCATCGGCATCGCCCGCGCCCTCGCGCTGAACCCCAAGCTCGTCGTCGCCGACGAGCCGGTCTCGGCGCTGGACGTGTCGATCCAGGCGCAGGTGGTGAACCTGCTGGACGACCTCCAGGAGGAGCTGGGCCTGACGTACGTGATCATCGCGCACGACCTCTCCGTCATCCGGCACGTCTCGGACCGGATCGCGGTGATGTACCTCGGCAAGATCGTGGAGCTGGCCGACCGCAAGTCGCTCTACGAGGCCCCGATGCACCCGTACACGACGGCTCTCATGTCGGCCGTGCCGGTGCCGGACCCCCGTCGGCGCGGGGCCAAGAGCGGGCGCATCCTGCTCAAGGGCGACGTTCCCTCGCCGATCTCCCCGCCGAGCGGCTGCCGGTTCCACACCCGGTGCTGGAAGGCCACGGAGATGTGCAAGAAGGTCGACCCGCCGCTGGTCGCCCTCAAGACGGGCCACCAGGTGGCCTGCCACCACCCGGAGAACGCCCCCGACCAGGCCCCGGGCGACCCGGCCCTGCCGGGCGCGGCCGACGCGGTGGAGGCGCTGCCGGAGTAGACCGGTCTCCGCGGGGCGACCCGCGGACACGTTGTGGCGGCGGGGTCCCGGAGTAGCGGACGGGCCCCCGCCGCCGCCTTGTCCGGGCGCGTGCGGCGGTGCGGTGCGGGCCGCGTGCGGCGGGTGCGGTGCGGGCGGGTGCGGTGCGGGCGGGGCGCCAGGTGACAATGGCGTGGTGCCCCACGATCTCTTCCCGCCTGGTGTCCAGCACGCCCTGGACCTCGCGGGCATCTTCGTCTTCGCCACCGCGGGCGCCCTGCTCGCGGTCCGCAAGAACTTCGACGTCTTCGGCATCGCCGTGCTCGCCCTCGTCACCGCCCTCGGCGGCGGGCTGCTGCGCGACCTGTGCATCGGAGCCGTCCCGCCGGCCGCCTTCGGCGAGCTGAGCTTCTTCGTCACCCCGCTGGTCGCCTCGCTCCTGGTCTTCTTCCTGCACCCCGAGGTCCAGCGCATCAACCGGGCCATCAACGTCTTCGACGCCGCCGGCCTCGCGCTGTTCTGCGTGACGGGCACGACCAAGGCGTACGAGTACGGCCTCGGGCTGACCGCCTCCGCCGCCCTGGGCGTGGCGACCGCCGTCGGCGGCGGCGTCCTGCGCGACATGCTCGTCAACGAGGTGCCGTCGCTGCTGCGCGACCGTGAGATGTACGCCGTGCCGGCCCTCGTCGGGGCGACGATGGTGGCGGTCTCCATCGGGTTGGAGCAGCTCAACGCCGTCACGACGGGCCTCGCCATCGTCACGACCTTCGTGCTGCGGCTGCTCGCGATGCGCTACCACTGGCGGGCCCCGCTGGCCTGGAACCGGCGCTCCTCGGTGTCCGAAGAGCCGTAACGGAGTGTTCCCACAGCCGTCACAAAAGAAAGCTACCGCTTAGTAGCAAGCCGGTGTACCGTCGTTTTCATGTCACACGCAGCTGCCCAGACGTCGATCGGCGACAGCGAGTTCGACCGCGACACCGCCGTCACGCCCCGCGCGGGCGAGCCGGGGGTCTACGACGCCGAACTCTCCGCCGGCTGGACGATCATCACCGCCGTGAACGGCGGCTACCTGCTGGCCCTCGTCGGTCGGGCCCTGTCGGCGGCCCTGCCGCACCCGGACCCCTTCACCGTCTCCGCGCACTACCTCACCTCCTCGGTGCCCGGACCCGCCGTGATCCGCACCCAGATCGTCCGGGTCGGCCGCACCCTCTCCACGGGCCAGGCCTCGCTGTTCCAGTTCGACGAGAACGGCGCCGAGATCGAGCGCATCCGCGTCCTCGCCTCCTACGGGGAACTCGCCTCGCTCCCCGACACCGTCCACACCGTCGCCCTCCCGCCCGTCATGCCCGCGTACGAGGACTGCCTCGGCGCCGAGGCCGGCCCGGCCCCCATCCCCGGCAGCTCCGCCATCGTCGACCGGCTGCGCCTGCGGCTGGACCCGGCGACGGCCGGCTGGGCGGTGGGCGCGCCCTCCGGGAAGGGCGAGATGCGGGCCTGGTTCGAACTGGCCGACGGCCGCGACGCCGACCCCTTCTCCCTGCTGCTCGCGGTGGACGCGCTCCCGCCGACCGCCTTCGACCTCGGCCTGGTGGGCTGGGCCCCGACCGTGGAACTCACCGCCCACATCCGCTGCCGGCCCGCCCCGGGACCGCTGCGCGTCGCCATCGTCACCCGCAACATGGCCGGGGGGCTCCTGGAGGAGGACGCCGAGGTCTGGGACTCCGCGGACCGCCTGGTGGCCCAGTCCCGCCAGCTGGCCAGGGCGCCCCGCTA
Organism: Streptomyces sp. NPDC088097; assembly: GCF_044741845.1. Classification (NCBI taxonomy): domain Bacteria; kingdom Bacillati; phylum Actinomycetota; class Actinomycetes; order Kitasatosporales; family Streptomycetaceae; genus Streptomyces; species Streptomyces sp. NPDC088097. The sequence goes on along the minus strand of NZ_JBIUTJ010000001.1, from coordinate 66,431 downwards.
GGTCGTGTCCGGCGGGTGCCGGCCCCGCCGTGGGCCGGCCCCGCGGGGGTTTTCGCGGTGGGGTGGGATCCCCGGGCGCGGGGGGCTCGTAGAATCGGGGGATCATGGCCTACCTCGACCACGCCGCGACCACGCCGATGCTCCCGGAAGCCGCTGCGGCGATGACCGCGCAGTTCGCCGCCACGGGTAACGCGTCCTCCCTGCACGCCGCCGGACGGCGGGCCCGCCGCACCGTCGAGGAGGCCCGCGAATCCCTCGCCGATGCGCTCGGCGCCCGCCCGAGCGAGGTGGTCTTCACCGCCGGCGGCACCGAGGCGGACAACCTCGCCGTCAAGGGCCTCTACTGGGCCCGCCACGACGCGGATCCCGCCCGGACCCGGATCCTCACCAGTCCCGTCGAGCACCACGCCGTCCTCGACGCCGTGCACTGGCTCGGGGACCACGAGGGCGCCACCGTCGAGTACCTCCCCGTCGACCGCTACGGCCGCGTCCACCCCGAGGCCTTCCGCACGGCCGTCGAACGCGACCCGGGCAATGTGGCCCTGGCCACGGTGATGTGGGCCAACAACGAGATCGGCACCGTGCTGCCCGTCCGTGAACTCGCCGCCGTCGCGCGGGAGTTCGGGATCCCGATGCACTCCGACGCCGTCCAGGCCTTCGGGCAGCTCGACGTCCGCTTCGGCGACAGCGGGCTCTCCGCCATGACCGTCAGCGGGCACAAGGTCGGCGGACCGTACGGCATCGGCGCGTTGCTGCTGGGCCGCGACCAGAGCCCCGTACCGGTCCTGCACGGCGGGGGCCAGGAGCGGCACGTCCGCTCCGGCACCCTCGACGTCCCGGCCATCGCCGCCTTCGCGGTGGCGGCCGTACTCGCCGCCGAGCGGCGCGAGAAGTTCGCCGCGGAGGTCGGCGCCCTGCGCGACGAGCTGATCGGGGCCGTCCTGGCGGCCGTCCCGGACGCCGTCCTCGGCGGCGACCCCGACGACCGGCTCCCGGCCAACGCGCACTTCGCCTTCCCCGGCTGCGAGGGCGACTCCCTGCTGCTGCTCCTGGACGCGCAGGGCATCGAGTGCTCCACCGGCTCCGCGTGCACGGCGGGCGTGGCCCAGCCCAGCCACGTCCTCCTGGCCACCGGCACCGACCCCCAGCTGGCCCGCGGCACCCTGCGCTTCTCCCTGGGCCACACCTCGACCACGTCCGACGTGGCCGCGGTCGCGGCGGCCATCGGCCCGGCGGTCTCCCGCGCCCGCACGGCCGGCCTCAGCTGAGGCCGCCTCTTCCGGATCTTGGCGGGCCCGGATCGCCCGGCACGGCACCTCGCGGCGTTGTCGGGCCTTGCGCGTACAACCAGTACGCGCAAGGCCCTCCGCCTTGCGAGCTACCGCACCGGACGACCCGGGCTCACCCGCCAAGATCCGAAAGAGGCGACCCAGGGCCGCCTCTTCCGGATCTTGGCGGGCCCGGGTCGTCCGGCGGCCCGGGGCGCTACCCGCCGGCCAGGGCCTGCTTCACGAGGCCGAGGTAGCGGTTCCAGTCCCAGTGCCGGCCCGGGTCCGTGTGGTCGGCGCCCGGCACCTCGGAGTGGCCCAGGAAGTGGGTGCGGTCCGCCGGTATCCCGTACCTCCGGCAGACATCGGCGGCCAACCGGGCCGAAGCCGCGTACATGGCGTCCGTGAAGTCCTGCGGCCGGTCGACGAAGCCCACGTGCTCGATGCCTATGCTGCGCTCGTTCATCGAGCGGTTCCCGGCGTGGAAGGCCACGTCCAGCTCCCGCACCATCTGCTCCACGTGACCGTCCTGACCGACGATGTAGTGCGCCGACGCCTTGTGCCACGGGTTCTTGAAGGCGTCCACCGAGGACTCGAAGCTGCCCTGGGTGACATGGACGACGATCCGGTCCACCCGGTAGTCGTCCGGCCGGTCCGCGAGCCGCCAGTTCGCCGGGGACGCCGCCGTCCAGCTCGCGCCCGCGTGGTCCAGCTCACCCTCCTTGCGCGGCTTGGCGACCCCGGGCAGCAGCCACCAGGCCCGCCGGATCTCCTCCCGCCCGAGCACCGCCGTCACTCCCAGCGCGCCCAACCCGAGGCCGAGCCCGCCGAAGAGCACGGCCCGGCGGGTCCCGCGGGCCCCGCCGGCGCTTTCGGCCGCACCCCGTGTCGCGGCCCCCGGCGCCGTCCCGGGCGCCCCCGCCGACGCCGGCTCCGGGAACGGCCCGCGCCCCTCGTTCCCCTGCTCCACCATGTGATCCACCCCCCACAGCCGATAACGCGCCGTGGCCCCGCGCGGTTCCCCGTACCCTGGACGGTGCTATGACTGAGAACCTGCCGCGCACCGCCCGCCCCCTCCGCGTCCTGGCCGCCATGTCCGGCGGCGTGGACTCCGCCGTCGCCGCCGCCCGCGCGGTCGAAGCCGGGCACGACGTGACCGGCGTCCACCTCGCGCTCTCCGCGAACCCACAGTCCTTCCGGACCGGGGCCCGCGGCTGCTGCACCATCGAGGACTCCCGAGACGCCCGCCGCGCCGCCGACGTCATCGGCATCCCCTTCTACGTGTGGGACCTCGCCGAGCGCTTCCGCGAGGACGTCGTCGAGGACTTCATCTCCGAGTACGAGGCCGGGCGCACCCCGAACCCCTGCCTGCGGTGCAACGAGAAGATCAAGTTCGCGGCGCTGCTCGACAAGGCCCTCGCCCTCGGCTTCGACGCCGTCTGCACCGGCCACTACGCCACCGTCGTCCTGAACGACGACGGCGCCCGCGAGCTGCACCGCGCCTCCGACATGGCCAAGGACCAGTCCTACGTCCTCGGCGTCCTCGACGAGAAGCAGCTCGCCCACGCCCTCTTCCCGCTCGGTGACACCCTCACCACCAAGGAGGAGATCCGCGCGGAGGCGGAGGAGCGCGGCCTGGCCGTGGCCAAGAAGCCCGACAGCCACGACATCTGCTTCATCGCCGACGGCGACACCCAGGGCTTCCTGGCGAACCGCCTCGGCAAGGCCGACGGCGACATCGTCGACGAGAGCGGCGAGAAGATCGGCACCCACGAGGGCGCCTTCGGCTTCACCATCGGGCAGCGCAAGGGACTGCGCATCGGCCACCCCGCCGCCGACGGCAAGCCCCGCTACGTCCTGGACATCTCCCCGGTGAACAACACCGTCACCGTCGGCCCCGTCGAGGCCCTCGACGTCAACGCCCTCACCGCGATCCGCCCCCGCTGGTGCGGCTCGACGGCCGCCGCTCCCGGCACCTACACCGCGCAGCTGCGCGCCCACGGCGGCGAGACCGAGGTCTTCGCCGAGATGGTGGACGGCGAACTGCGGGTCTCCTTCGCCGAGCCGGTCCGCAGCGTGGCCCCCGGCCAGGCGATCGTGCTCTACGACGGCACCCGCGTGGTCGGCTCCGCCACCATCGCCACCACCACCCGGGCCGCGGCCGCCGTCTGACCGCGAGGTCCACCTCGCCGCGGACGGCCGGCAGACCGATCAGGCCTGCCGGTCCCAGTCCGGGTCCAGGCGGTCGGCCAGGCCGGCCGCGCCGAACGCGGCCCTCAGGTCGTCGTGGCCCTCGGTGAAGTGGGCCCAGCTGTCGCAGTGGACGGGAACGACGCGGCCGGCATCGAGGATCCGCGCGGCTTCCGCGGCCTGGGCGCTGTCCAGGACGATCACCGCGCCGTCGAAGAGGACGGGGAAGCGGGGAGCGCCGGCGAAGAGGATCGCGGTGTCCACCGGGGCGAAGCGCCCCGCGACCTCCTTGACCGCGTCGAGCGAGGCGTTGTCGCCGCTGACGTAGACGGTGGGCAGCCCCTCGCCGGTCAGCACGAAGCCGACGACCTGGCCGAGGACCGGCTCGACCTCCTCGCGCCGTCCCGGTCCGTGCACGGCGGGTACGCCGGTCACCGTCACCGTGCCGCCACCGGGGCGGTCCAGTTCCACGGACTCCCAGTCGGCCAGGCCCTTGGCCCCGTCGCCGAGGCGCCGGCTGCCGGCGGGGGTGGTGAGCGTCAGCGGGACGTCGGCGAGCAGGGCCCGGCCGGAGCGGTCGAGGTTGTCGGGGTGCTCGTCGTGCGAGAGCAGGACCACGTCGATCGGGCCCAGGTCGTCGGGGGTGGCGCCGGCGGGCGCGGTCTTGGTGAGGGTGGTGCCGGGCGCCGGGTAGTCGCCGGGGCCGTCGAAGGTCGGGTCGGTCAGGAAGCGCAGGCCGCCGTACTCGAAGAGGGCGGTCGGGCCGCCGAGAACGCGGACGGGGAACCGATCGGTCGATGCGGGCACAGAAGACACAGGAGAAACACCTCACGGATGGTGTCGGGTGAACCGTGAGATGACCGTAGCCGTTTCTCACGGATGGCCGCAAGCCTTACCATGAGAGGCGTGATGGAGCCTGTGAGGGAGCCCGTGGTGGAGCCCGTGACGGAAGAGCCCGCCCCGCCGCCTGCCCAGGGCGAGGAGGAGCACCTCTCCCTCGCCCTCGCCAACAGCGCCGTCGCGCGGCCCGGCGGGCACACCTTCGACTTCCTGGGGACCCCCGCGCAGGCGAACCAATGGCTGGCGCGACACGGCCTCGCCCCGGTCGACCTGGGCATGCGGGAGATGTGCGCGGCGCAACTGCGCTCGCTGCGCGAACAGATCCGGTCCCTGTTCGCAGCCCGCGCCGAGGGGCTTCCCGCCCTTCCCGCCGCCGTCGGGGCCGTCAACGACGCCATGACCCGCGTCCCCACCGCGCCGCTGCTGAGGTGGGACGACGAGAGGGGCCCCTACCGCGCCACCGCCCACCCCACCACCGCGATGCTCGATCACGCCCTGGCCGCCCTCGCCGCCGACGCCGCCGACCTCCTCACCTCCCCGGACGCCGAACGCCTCACCGCGTGCGGCTCCGCCCCCTGCAACCGGTACCTGCTGCGCCAGGGCCGCCGTCACTGGTGCTCCACCCGCTGTGGGGACCGCGCCCGCGCCGCTCGTGCCTACGCCCGCCGCACCCAGGCCGGTACGCGGTGACGAACGGGCCCGGGACCCCGCAGGGTTCGGCGCCCGCGCGCCGTCCCGGCGAGGCCTCGTCCCGGGTCAGACGACCGTCAGGACGATCTTGCCGGTGGTGCGGCCCAGTTCGCCGATCTCATGGGCCTTCGCGGCCCGGGCCAGCGGCAGCACCGTCTCGACGACGGGCTTGAGCGCGCCGCGCTCCACCAGCTCGGTGATCTTCCGCAGTCCCAGGTGGTCCGGCTCCACCAGCATCCATTGCGCCCGGACCGTGCCGGGGTCGGCCGGCAGGCCGTCGGGGCCCGGCAGGGTGATCAGCCGGCCGCCGGGGCGCAGCACCTTCAGGGAGCGCTCGGCGGTGTCGCCGCCCACCCCGTCCAGGACCACGTCCACCTCGGAGACGGCCTCCTCGAAGGGCGCCGCCCGGTAGTCGACGACCTCGTCCGCGCCCAGCGAGCGCACCAGCTCGTGCTTGCCCGCGCCGGCGGTCCCGATCACGTACGCCCCCAGGGCCTTGGCGATCTGCACCGCGAGGTGTCCGACCCCGCCGGCCGCCGCGTGGACCAGCACCCGCTCGCCCGGTCGGACGTCGGCGGTGTCCACGAGGGCCTGCCAGGCGGTGAGCGCGGCCAGCGGCAGCGCCGCCGCCTCCACGTGGCTCAGGGAGGCCGGCTTGGGGGCCAGGTGGCGGGTGGGGGAGACCACGTACTCGGCGTAGCCGCCGGCCTGGCGGGGGAAGAGCGGCATCCCGTACACCTCGTCGCCCGGCCGGAAGGCGCTCACGCCGGGGCCGACGGCCTCGACCGTGCCCGAGACGTCCCAGCCGACGGCCGGCAGCTCGCCCCAGGTGATCAGGCCGCCGCTCTCGCGGGTCTTCCAGTCCACCGGGTTCACCCCGGCCGCGTGCACCCGTACCAGGACCTCGCCCAGGCCGGGCTCCGGCCGCTCCAGCTCGCGCTCGACCAGCTTCTCCGGTCCGCCCCAGCCGTTCACGATCATCGCGCGCATGTCCGTCCGCCTCTTTCCGTTCGGTGTGTTCGTCCGTCTCGTGCGGCGGGTCGTCCCGGCCGCACACCTCACGTTCGGACAATCCGGCGCCCGACGGTGTTGGCCTGTTGGCCACCCTGTGACAGGATCTGGCCATGACCAGGGAGCGCGTGACGACAGCGGACACCGACGGACGGGCACTCCACCGGATCGCAGTCCTGGCCCTCCCCGGCGTGCCTCCCTTCGAGCTGGGCATCCCCTCCCGGGTCTTCGGCAGCGCGGTGGACGAGGACGGGGCGGCCCTCTACGAGGTCACCGTCTGCACCGCCGACGGCGCCCCGGTGCTCAGCGACGCCGGCTTCACCGTCCTGCCGGCCGCGGGCCCCGAAGCCCTCGCCGCCGCCGACACCGTGATCATCCCGCCCACCCACGCCATGCCCGAGCTGGCCCGGGGCGGACCGCTGCCCCCCGAGGTCACCGCGGCCGTCGCGGGCATCCGCCCCGGCACCCGCCTGGTCTCCATCTGCACCGGCTCGTACGTGCTCGCCGCAGCCGGCCTCCTCGACGGCCGACCCGCGACCACCCACTGGAACCTCGCCCCCGAGTTCCGCCGCGCCTACCCCCGCGTCGCCGTCGACGAGGACGTCCTCTTCGTCGACGACGGCGACGTCCTCACCTCCGCCGGCGTCGCGGCCGGGGTGGACCTGTGCCTGCACATGATCCGCAAGGACCACGGCAGCGCCGTCGCCAACCGCGCCGCCCGGATGTGCGTCGTGCCGCCCTGGCGCGACGGCGGCCAGGCCCAGTACATCGACCGGCCCGTCCCCGCCCCCACGGTCGCCACCACCACCGCCACCCGCGCCTGGGCCCTGGAACGCCTCGGTGAGCCGATCACCCTCGCCGAACTGGCCGCGCACGCCCGGATGAGCCTGCGCACCTTCACCCGGCGCTTCCGCGACGAGGTCGGCATGACCCCCGTGCAGTGGCTCACCGGGCAACGCCTCGACATAGCGCGCCAGTTGCTGGAGTCCAGCGACCTCCCCGTCGACCTGGTGGCGCACCGCGCGGGCTTCGGCTCCGCCAACTCCCTGCGCCAGCACATGCGCACCGCCTTCGGCGTCTCCCCGATCACCTACCGGCGCACCTTCCACGGGCCGGCCGTCGAGGAGTTCCCGCAGCCCGCGTGACCCCGCCGGGCACGGCTCCGCCGGGCATGACCCGGAAGGTAATGGACCGGGCGCGGCCCCTGCGGCAAGATCGGAGCAACAGCCCGATCCGCCCCGTCACCAGGGAGAAGACCATGACCGCGTACGCCATAGCCCACCTGCGCCCCGCGACGATGAACGAGGACATCCTGCGGTACATCGAGCAGATCCAGTCGACGCTCGACCCCTTCGGCGGCTCCTTCCTCGTCCACGGCCAGGAGGTCGAGGTCCTGGAGGGTCCCTTCCCCGGCACGGTCGTCGTGATCTCCTTCCCCGACATCGAGCGGGCCCGCGCCTGGTACGCCTCGCCCGCCTACCAGGCCCTCCTCCCCCTGCGGACCCGCCACATGGCGGGCGAGGCCATCCTCGTCGAGGGCGTCCCCGCCGACTACGACGCCTCGAAGACGGCCGCCCACCTGCGCGCCGGGGCGGGACTCTGACCCGGCCCACCGGGCCGCCCGCGTGATCGACCGCCCCGGCCGCCCGGCCGGTCCGGCGGCGGGGGAGCGCCGGGCTCGCGCCCTGCGCTGAGCCGGCCGCGCGGGACCCGCCCCGGATGCGAGCATGACCGTATGCCTACTCACCTGATCACCGGCGCCGGATCCGGCATCGGCGCGGCCGTCGCCAACCGCCTGCACGCCCGCGGGGACGACCTCGTCCTGCTGGCCCGCGACGCCGGCCGCGCCCGCCAACTCGTCGAGCGCTACCCCGGCGCGCAGAGCCTCGTCGGCGACCTCGCGGACCCCGACCGGCTCTCGTGGGCCTTCTCCAAGCAGCCCGTCCCCGAGCGGATCGACTCCCTGCTGCACATCGCCGGGATCGTCGACCTCGGACCCGTCGGCGAGCTGCGCCCCAAGACCTGGCACCAGCAGCTCAACGTCAACCTGATCGCCCCGGCCGAGGTCACCCGGCTGTTGCTGCCCACCCTGCGCGCGTCCAAGGCCACCGTCGTCTTCGTGAACTCCGGCGCCGGCCTCGCCGCACACGCCGACTGGAGCGCCTACGCCGCCTCCAAGCACGGCCTCAAGGCCCTCGCCGACTCCCTGCGCGCCGAGGAGAAGCCGAACGGGATGCGCGTCACCTCCGTCTACCCGGGCCGCACCGCGAGCCCCATGCAGGCCAAGGTGCACTCGCAGGAGGGCAAGGAGTACGACGCCTCCGCATGGATCGACCCCGAGTCGGTGGCCACCACCATCGTCATGGCCGTCGACCTGCCCCGCGACGCCGAGGTCAACGACCTGACCGTCAGGCCCGGCCGATGACCGCGAGCGCCACCGGCGTCGGCTCGCTGCCCGGCGGCGACGCCCGCGAGGCCGCCAAGGCGGCCACCGGGTCCTTCGAGGAGTTCCCCTACCTCGCCGAACTGCCCGCGCGCGGACCCGGTGCCGACATGATCGGCCGCTCGCTGGGGCTGCTCGTCGACATGTACGCGCGCGTGGAGCCCAGCGGCTGGCGCATCGGCGACCGCCCCGGCCGCGACACCCGCCGGGCCCGCTCCTGGCTCGGAGAGGACCTCGACGCCCTGGAGGAGTTCACCCAGGGCTACACGGGGAAGCTCAAGATCCAGGCCGTCGGGCCGTGGACGCTGGCCGCCGCCCTGGAACTGCACGGCGGCGAGGCCGTCCTCCAGGACCCGGGCGCCTGCCGTGACCTGGCCGGATCCCTGGCCGAGGGGCTGCGCGAGCACCTGGCCGACGTCCGCAAGCGGATCCCCGGCGCCGAGATCGTCCTCCAGTTCGACGAACCGTCGCTCACCTCGGTGCTGCTGGGGCGCGTGCGGTCCGCGAGCAAGTACCGGACCTACCGGGCCGTCGACCGACAGGTCGTCGAGGGCACCCTGCGCGACCTGTTCTCCGTCCACGACGGCGAGGTGATCGTGCACTCCTGCGCCCCCGAGGTCCCCTTCGCGCTGTTGCGACGGGCCGGGGTCAAGGGCGTGTCGTTCGATTTCTCCTTGCTCACCGAGCGCGAGGATGACGCCATCGGGGAGACCGTCGAGGGCGGCGTGAAACTCTACGCGGGAGTCGTGCCCGGCACCGACGGTCCGTTGTCGGACCCGGGCGGTAGCGTCATGGGTGTCAGGACGCTCTGGCGCAGGCTGGGGCTGACACCGGGGACTCTCGCCGAGTCCGTCGTGGTCACCCCCTCGTGCGGTCTGGCGGGTGCTTCGCCCGCCTACGCCCGTGCGGCGCAGGCACATTGCGTCAGGGCGGCGAGGTCGCTCGCCGACAACCCTGAGTGACGGTCGGGACGGGCCACGGGAGGACACGGCATGGCAGCCGAACAGCAGGACACGGCAGTACCGGCGCGGATGCGTGAGCAGCACGCGCTGCTCGCGGAGCAGATCGAGGAGCACCGCTTCCGGTACTACGTGAACGACCAGCCGGTCGTGAGCGACGCCGAGTTCGACCAGCTGCTGCGCTCGCTGGAGGCGCTGGAGGAGCAGTACCCGGAGCTGCGCACGCCCGACTCTCCCACCCAGAAGGTGGCCGGGGCGTACGAGACGGACTTCGCCTCCGTGCGCCACCGCGAGCGGATGCTCTCCCTCGACAACGCCTTCGACGACGAGGAACTGTCGGCCTGGGCCGACCGGGTCGCCCGGGACGTGAACACCACGGACTACCACTACCTGTGCGAGCTGAAGGTGGACGGCCTCGCCGTCAACCTGACGTACGAGAACGGCCGCCTGACCCGCGCCGCCACCCGCGGCGACGGCCGCACCGGCGAGGACATCACGCCCAACGTCCGCACCATCGCCGAGATCCCGGACCGCCTGGCCGGCGACCGGATCCCGGCCTTGGTCGAGGTCCGCGGCGAGGTGTACTTCCCGATGGAGGCCTTCGAGGAGCTGAACGCCCGGCTCGTCGAGGCCGAGGGCAAGCCCTTCGCCAACCCCCGCAACGCGGCGGCCGGTTCACTACGCCAGAAGGACCCGAAGGTCACCGCGAGCCGGCCGCTGCACATGGTCGTGCACGGCATCGGCGCCCGTGAGGGCCTCGACATCGAGCGCCAGTCGCAGGCGTACGAGCTGTTGCACGAGTGGGGTCTGCCCACCGGCGGGCACAACAGGGTGGTCTCCACGCTCGCCGAGGTCCGCGCGTTCATCGCCCACTTCGGCGAGAACCGGCACTCGGTGGAGCACGAGATCGACGGGGTCGTCGTCAAGCTCGACGAGATCGCCCTTCAGGGCCGGCTCGGCTCCACCGCCCGCGCCCCGCGCTGGGCCATCGCCTGGAAGTACGCCCCCGAAGAGGTCAACACCAAGCTGATCGACATCAAGGTCGGCGTCGGTCGCACCGGGCGCGTGACCCCGTACGCGCAGGTGGAGCCGGTGACGGTGGCCGGGTCCGAGGTGGAGTTCGCGACCCTGCACAACCAGGAGGTCGTCAAGGCCAAGGGCGTGCTCATCGGGGACACCGTGGTGCTGCGCAAGGCAGGCGACGTCATCCCCGAGATCCTCGGACCGGTGGTGGACCTCCGGGACGGCGGCGAGCGGGAGTTCGTGATGCCCGGCGAGTGCCCCGAGTGCGGGACGGCCCTGCGGCCCATGAAGGAGGGGGACATCGACGTCCGGTGCCCCAACGGGCAGACGTGTCCCGCCCAGTTGCGCGAGCGGCTCTTCTACCTCGGGGGCCGACAGAGCCTCGACATCGAGAACTTCGGCATGGTCGCCGCGGCCGCGCTGACCGGACCGCTGGAGCCGGCCGAGCCGCCGCTGCTGGACGAGGGCGACCTCTTCGGCCTCACCATCGAGCAGCTCCTGCCCATCAAGGCGTACGTCCTGGACCAGGACAGCGGCCTGCCCAAGCGGGACCCCAAGACGGGCGAGGAGAAGATCGTCACGGTCTTCGCCAACCAGAAGGGCGAGCCGAAGAAGAACGCCCTGGCCATGCTGGAGAACATCGCGGCGGCCAAGGAGAGCCCGCTGGCCCGGATCATCAACGGCCTCTCGATCCGCCACGTCGGCCCGGTCGCCGCCGAGGCCCTCGCCCGCGAGTTCCGTTCGATCGAGCGCATCGAGCAGGCCACCGAGGAGGAGCTGACGGCCACCGACGGGGTCGGGGCCATCATCGCGGCCTCCCTCAAGGAGTGGTTCGCCGTCGACTGGCACCAGGAGATCCTGCGCAAGTGGCGGGCGGCCGGTGTCCGGATGGAGGAGGAGGGTTCCGGCGAGGAGGAGGGGCCGCGTCCGCTGGAGGGGCTGACCGTGGTCGTCACCGGGACCCTGCAGAACCACACCCGCGACGGCGCCAAGGAGGCCCTGCAGAGCCGGGGCGCGAAGGTCACCGGATCCGTGTCCAAGAAGACCTCCTTCGTCGTGGTCGGCGACAACCCGGGCTCCAAGTACGACAAGGCCGTGCAGCTCAAGCTCGCCGTCCTCGACGACGCCGGTTTCGAGGTGCTGCTCGCGCAGGGCCCCGACGCGGCCCGCGAGGCGGCGCTCCCGCTCGAAGGCGCGGGCGCGGGCGAGAGCACGGGGACGGGCGCGGGCGACGCCGAGGGCGCGGAGCCGGCGGAGGGGTAACCCACACGGAGGTGGCCTCAAGGCTCGGTGGAGGCGAACGGATGCGTGGCGTGCGGCCGTAACGGGCGGGCGCACGCCCGGCGCGGTGTCCGGCGGTAAACGGCCGGTACAGGGCTGGCGTTGGGGCGGTGAGCTGTCGGATCATCGGATGGGTGACCGGGGGGTCCTGGTCCAAACTCACCCGTTCGGCGGATACCGTACTGATGAGGATGGCTGGGCCGTAATCGGGCAACCACCGCCGACCGCTGCCCCTGGGAGCCTCCCGCGGCCTACTGTTGTGGGGTGCGCCTGTCGTGCGCGGCTGCCTGGTGTGCTTCCAGCCGTGATGGCATGACACCGGGGCCATCGCGTGACATCGGCATCGCCGGCTGTGAGAGGTACGGGCATGAAACCCAACGAGAGCGCCGACCCGTCACCTGAATTCGGCGGGGACATCCCGTCCATGCGGGCGGGACGGCTCGGTGTCCTGGGTCCCAGGACACCGGACACCCGCCCCCTCGACACCGGCTCGGGCGTCGGGTCGGGTCGGGAGCGGCGCACCGTGCTGCCCCTCGCCGTCGTCGGCCTGTCGGCGCTGGTGCTCGTGGGCGGCGTGGTCTCCGCCCTGACGCGACGTCACGCCCTGTTCCCCGGGGGCTCGGTGGGCTGGGCGCTCGCCCTGCTCACCGGCATCATCGTCGGCCACCTGGTGGCCCTGGGCCGGGACCGGTGGTGGGGCGGGACCGGATCCGGCGCCGCGCTCACCCTCGGCGTGCTCGTCCTCTACGGCTGGATCCCCGCCGGGTTGGTCTCGCTCGCCGTGGTCTCCCTGGTCGGCGCCGCCCGCCGGCACCGCTGGCGCCAAGGGCTGCTGCACGGCGCCGTCGACATCCTCGGCATCGGCGCGGGTGCCCTCGTCCTGCTCCTCTTCGACCGGGTGCCGACCGTCGAGGAACCCTGGCTGCCCGACACCTGGGGCCTGGCGACCGTCCCCGAGATCGTCCTCGCGGCCTTCGCCTACCTGTCGGTGACCCGGCTCCTGCTCTGGTTCTCGCTCGCCCCGCGCGGCGGCGGACTGCCCACCGTGGCCCGCGGCGCCCTGATCCGGCAGGCCCTGGTCGCCGCCGCCCTGCTCGGCATCGCCCCGCTGATCTGCGTGGTCGCCGGCAGTCGGCCGGTACTGCTGCCGCTGTTCGCCGTCCCGCTCATCGCCCTCGACTCCACCCTGTGGATCGCCCGCGCCCGGGCCGAGGAGCAACTGCGCGATCCGCTCACCGGGCTGCCGAACCGGCAGTGGCTGCTGGAGCGCGCCTGGTCGGCGCTGGACGAGGCCGAACGCTCGGGCACCCGGGCGGCGCTCGTGCTGATCGACCTCGACCGCTTCCGCGCCGTCAACGACACCCTCGGCCACCTGGCGGGTGACCGGCTGCTGCTCCAGATCGCCGACCGGCTGCGCCAGGCCCTGCCCCCCGATGCCGAGGCCGCCCGGCTGGGCGGCGACGAGTTCGCCGTCCTGCTGCCCGTCGCGGACTCCACCACCAGCGCCCAGCGGGTCGCCCGCAACCTGGTCGCCGAGCTCAGCTCCCCCCTCGACCTGGACGGCCTCACCCTCGTCCTGGAGGCCAGCGCGGGCCTCGCCGTCTTCCCCGATCACGCCCTCGACGCGGAGGGACTGCTCAGACGCGCCGACGTCGCCATGTACCAGGCGAAGCGGGACCGCACCGGCGTCGAGGTCTACGAGTCCAAGCGCGACAGCAACACTCCCGACCGGCTCGGCCTCCTCGGCGACCTGCGGCGCGCCCTGGACGCGGGCGAGGTCGAACTCCACTACCAGCCGAAGGTCCGCTTCGACGGACAGGTCGCCGGTCTGGAGGCGCTCGTACGCTGGGTGCACCCCGAGCGGGGGCGGGTCTCGCCGGACGAGTTCATCGCCATCGCGGAGACCTCCGGGTTGATGCCGCACCTGACCGAGTACGTCCTGGAGACCGCCCTCGCGCAGGTCGCCCGGTGGCGGGCGCAGGGCCTCAAGGTGCCCGTGGCCGTCAACGTCTCGCCGCGCGACGTCCACACCCCCGGCTTCGCCGGCGCCGTCGCGGCCCGCCTGGCCCGGCACGGGGTCCCGGCGAGCGGGCTCCAGCTGGAGATAACGGAACACGTCCTGCTGGAGGACCCCCAGCGGGCGGCCGACACCATGGCCGGTCTGACCGGGCACGGCGTCAAGATGTCCCTGGACGACTTCGGCACCGGGTACTCCTCCCTGGTCCACCTGCGCCGGCTGCCGGTCAGCGAGCTGAAGATCGACCGGTCCTTCGTGGCGCGGCTCGCGGTGGACGCGCAGGACGCGGAGATCGTGCGGTGCACCGTCGATCTGGCCCACTCCCTGGGCCTGCTCGTCGTCGCCGAGGGCGTGGAGGACGACGAGACCTGGGAACGGCTGCGCGACCTCGGTTGCGACGCGGTCCAGGGCTGGCTCGTCGCCGCCGCCATGCCGCCGCAGGAGGCCACCGCCTGGCTGCTGGCGCGCGGCGAGCGCGGCTGGCGCCGCCCGGCCGACATCACCGCCGAGCTGGCGGCGGCCGCCGCCTCCTCCGCGGAACCCCCGCAGCAGTAGTACGGGTCCGGGCGGCCGGCCGGGGCCGTCCGGGCCACCGTGCGGGCGCCGGGTGGACAACCGTTTAACGGCTCGGGGGGTGGGCCCCATAGGATTGGGACCGAAACCACACACTCACCACCCCCAGAGGATCGCCGCATGCCTGGCATCACGCGCGAGGAGGTCGCCCACCTCGCTCGGCTGGCACGTCTGGAGCTGAAGAGCGAAGAGCTCGACCACTTCGCAGGACAGCTCGACGACATCATCGGCGCGGTCGCCCGCGTTTCCGAGGTCGCCGACCAAGACGTCCCGCCGACCTCCCACCCGCTGCCGCTGACGAACGTCATGCGCGCGGACGAGGTCCGTCCGTCGCTCACCTCGGAGGAGGCGCTCTCCGGCGCCCCCGCCCAGGAGCAGCAGCGCTTCAAGGTGCCCCAGATCCTGGGGGAGGACTAATCACCATGGCAGACCACATCATCAAGCTCACGGCAGCCCAGACCGCCGAGAAGATCGCCTCCGGCGAGCTCACGGCCGTCGAGGTCACCGAGGCCCACCTGGCCCGCATCGAGGCGACGGACGAGAAGGTCCACGCCTTCCTGCACGTCGACCGCGAGGGCGCCCTCGCCCAGGCGGCGGCCGTCGACGCCAAGCGCGCCGCCGGCGAGAAGCTCGGCCCGCTGGCCGGCGTCCCCCTCGCCCTCAAGGACATCTTCACCACCGTCGGCATGCCGACCACCGTGGGCTCGAAGATCCTCGAAGGCTGGATCCCGCCCTACGACGCCACCCTGACGCGCAAGCTGAAGGAAGCCGACGTCGTCATTCTCGGCAAGACCAACATGGACGAGTTCGCCATGGGGTCCTCCACCGAGAACAGCGCCTACGGCCCCACCGGCAACCCCTGGGACCTCACCCGGATCCCCGGCGGCTCCGGCGGCGGCTCCGCCGCGGCCCTCGCCGCGTACCAGGCGCCCCTGGCCATCGGCACGGACACCGGCGGCTCCATCCGCCAGCCCGCCGCCGTCACCGGCACCGTCGGCGTGAAGCCCACGTACGGCGGCGTCTCCCGCTACGGCATGGTGGCCTTCTCCTCCTCCCTGGACCAGGGCGGGCCCTGTGCCCGTACGGTCCTGGACGCGGCCCTCCTCCACGAGGTCATCGCCGGCCACGACCCGCTCGACTCCACCTCCATCGACGCCCCGGTCCCGCCGGTCGTCGAGGCCGCCCGCAACGGCTCCGTCGCCGGCATGCGCGTCGGTGTGGTCAAGCAGTTCGCCGGCGAGGGCTACCAGGCCGGCGTCGTCCAGCGCTTCAACGAGGCCGTCGCGCTCCTCAAGGAGCTGGGCGCCGAGATCGTCGAGCTGGACTGCCCCTCCTTCGACCTCGCGATGGCCGCGTACTACCTGATCGCGCCGTCCGAGTGCTCCTCGAACCTGGCCCGGTTCGACGCCATGCGCTACGGCCTGCGCGTCGGCGACGACGGCACCCGCTCCGCCGAGGACGTCACCGCCCTCACCCGCGAAGCCGGCTTCGGCGACGAGGTCAAGCGCCGGATCATCCTCGGCACGTACGCGCTCAGCTCCGGCTACTACGACGCGTACTACGGCTCCGCCCAGAAGGTCCGCACGCTCATCACCCAGGACTTCGAGAAGTCCTTCGAGCAGGTCGACGTCATCGTCTCCCCGACGACCCCGACGACCGCCTTCCCCATCGGCGAGCGCAGCGACGACCCGCTCGCGATGTACCTCGCCGACCTGTGCACCATCCCGACCAACCTGGCCGGCAACTCCGCCATGTCGCTGCCCTGCGGCCTGGCTCCGGAGGACGGTCTCCCGGTCGGACTGCAGATCATCGCCCCGGCGATGAAGGACGACCGGCTGTACAAGGTCGGTGCCGCCGTAGAGGCCGCCTTCGTCGAGCGCTGGGGTCACCCGCTGCTTGAGGAGGCACCGTCCCTGTGAGCACCAGTGCACTGTCCAAGGCCAAGGGCTTCAAGAAGTCCAAGTCCGGGACCTACCTGTCGATCGGCACCACCGCGTTCGGCGCCCTCGGCGTGATCAAGCAGGCCCGCAAGGCCCGCACCGACCACGACACGCTGAAGCTGCTCGACGCCGTCGTGTCCGCCGCCGCCATCGTCACCGGCCTCGCGATCCTGTACCGCGAGCTCAAGCGTCTGGGCGACGACGACGTCCTGCTGGGCTGAGAGGGAAGTTTCACCGTGACCACCTTCACCGAACTGCTGTCGTACGAGGACGCTCTCGCCTCGTTCGACCCCGTCATGGGCCTGGAGGTCCATGTCGAGCTCGGCACCAGGACCAAGATGTTCTGCGGCTGCTCGACCGAGCTGGGCGCCGAGCCCAACTCGCAGACCTGCCCGGTCTGCCTGGGCCTGCCCGGCGCGCTCCCGGTCGTCAACGAGATCGGCATCGAGTCGGCCATCAAGATCGGCCTCGCGCTGAACTGCGAGATCGCCGAGTGGTGCCGCTTCGCCCGGAAGAACTACTTCTATCCGGACATGCCGAAGAACTTCCAGACCTCCCAGTACGACGAGCCGATCGCCTTCAACGGCTTCCTCGACGTGCAGCTGGAGGACGGCGAGATCTTCCGCGTGGAGATCGAGCGCGCCCACATGGAGGAGGACACCGGCAAGTCGCTGCACGTCGGCGGCGCCACCGGTCGCATCCACGGCGCGTCCCACTCGCTGCTGGACTACAACCGCGCCGGCATCCCGCTCATCGAGATCGTCACCAAGCCCATCGAGGGCGCCGGCGAGCGCGCCCCCGAGGTGGCCAAGGCGTACGTGGCCGAGCTGCGCGAGGTCATCAAGGCCCTCGGCGTCTCCGAGGCCCGCATGGACAAGGGCCAGATGCGCTGCGACGTCAACCTGTCGCTGCGCCCCACCCCCGAGTCCGAGTTCGGCACCCGCAGCGAGACGAAGAACGTCAACTCGCTGCGCTCCGTCGAGCGCGCGGCCCGCTACGAGATCCAGCGCCACGCCGCGGTGCTCACCTCGGGCGGCTCGATCGTGCAGGAGACCCGGCACTTCCACGAGGAGGACGGCTCCACCACGGCCGGCCGCATCAAGGACAACGCCGAGGACTACCGCTACTTCCCGGAGCCCGACCTGGTTCCCATCGCCCCGGCCCGTGCCTGGGTCGAGGAGCTGCGCGCCGGTCTGCCCGAGATGCCGCGCGTGCGCCGCAACCGCCTCCTGCAGGACTGGGGCGTCACCGAGCACGACATGCAGTCGATCCTCAACGCGGGCGCGGTGGACTCCATCGTCGCCACCATCGAGGCCGGCGCCGACTCCACGGCCGCCCGCAAGTGGTGGATGGGCGAGCTGGCCCGCAACGCCAACGAGCAGGGCGTCGTCGTCGACGAGCTGCCCATCACCCCCGTCCAGGTCGCGCGCGTCGCCGCCCTGGTGGCGGGCGGCGAGCTCAACGACAAGCTGGCCCGCCAGGTCCTCGAAGGCGTCCTCGCCGGCGAGGGCACCCCGGACGAGGTCGTCGAGAAGCGCGGCCTGAAGGTCGTCTCGGACGAGGGCGCGCTCGGCGCGGCCGTGGACGAGGCCATCGCGGGCAACGCGGCCATCGCGGACAAGATCCGCGGCGGCAAGGTCGCCGCCGTCGGCGCCCTGGTCGGAGCGGTCATGAAGACCACCCGCGGCCAGGCCGACGCCGCGCGCGTCAAGGAGCTCATCCTGGAGCGCCTGGGCGTCTCCGAGTAGTTCCCCGTTCCGCGCGACGGCCCCGCACCGGATCTCCGGTGCGGGGCCGTCGTTGTTGTCGTCGTCGGGGGTTCGGCGCGTGCCCCGACGGGGGCGGGGTCACACCCCGACGACGCCGTCGATCGCCTCGCGCAGGAAGTCGGCGTGGCCGTTGTGGCGGGCGTACTCGTGGATCATGTGGAGCATCACCAGGCGCAGCGACGCGTCCTCCTTCCACCTGGCGACGTACACCGTCACCTCCAGGGAATCCGCGCCGGCCTCGACCGCCCGGGAGTGCTCCACCTCCGCCTCCCAGGCGGCGAAGGCCTCGGCGCGGGTCGCGCCCGTGGCGTCGTAGGCGGCCTGGAAGTCCTGGTCGTCGGACCACAGGTGGGGCGCTTGCGCCCCGCCGATGGTGCGCCGGAACCACTGGCGCTCCACCTCGGCCATGTGCCGGACGAGGCCCAGCAGGGAGAGGGTGGACGGTGGGGAGGACTGTCGGCGCAGCTGTTCGTCGGTGAGGCCCTCGCACTTCCGGGCGAGGGTGGCCCGGTGGAAGTCGAGGAAAGCGCGCAGGGTTTCGCGCTCGGGGCCGGTCAGCGGTGGTCCGGTGCGTTCCATGGGACGATCCTGCCCCGTCGGCCCCGGGCGGGGGAAGCCGTTTCCGGTCAGGGCCCGCGCGGAGGACCGCCTCGCGCCCCGCCGACCGCGCCCGTCGGGACCTCAGCCGGCGTTGCCCTGCCACAGGTACGGGATCGTCGTCCCCAGCACCCCGAAGCCCAGGCGCTCCAGGATCGGGCGGCTGTCGTCGGAGGCGTCGACCTGGAGGTACGGGATGCCGCGCTGCGCCGCGATCCGGGCGCGGTGCGCCACCAGCAGGCGGTAGACGCCTCGACCGCGCCAGGCCGGGTCCGTGCCGCCGCCCCACAGGCCCGCGAAGGAACTGCCGGGCCGCATCTCCATCCGGGCCCCGCTCACCGGGACCTCCCCGGCCATCGCCAGCACCGCCTCGATGGTGTCCGGTTCCTCGCGCAGCAGGTTCAGCACCTGCTCCCGGATCCGGGGACGGTCGGTGCCGAAGGCCCGCCCGTGGACCGCCATCATCAGGTCCACCCCCGCATCGTCCCGCACCACCCGCAGCGAGATCCCCTCCGGCGGTTCCACCGGCAGGGCGGCGAGATCGGCGGTGCGCGCCACCAGCAGGGTCTCGGGCGCCTCCGGGACGAAGCCGGCCGCGCGCAGCCGGTCCCCGAGGTCGGCCGGCCGGTCGTGGGCGTACAGCTTCCACTCGAACTCGGCCGCCTCCGCGCCCTCCCGCTCCCGACGCGCCTCGAACCAGGCCACCTGCGCCGCGATCTCGGCGTCCGCGTTCCCCTCGTCGAGGTCCGACCACAGCACGCCGTTCCAGCCCAGCCCGGGCGCGCTCTGGCGGACGACCGGGCCCACCCGCTCCACGCGCGCCTGTGCGGCGTCGGGCACCGCGTCCCTGCGCACCTCCGCGTCGTAGCGGTCGCGCACCCGGCGCAGTTCATCGGTAGTCATCGTCATCGGGCCAGCTCACCAGTGCTCCGGCCCGCCGCACAACTGCATTAGCCTCGCCCCGTGAACGCCGAATCCGCCGCCGCCTCCGCCCAATCCGCCGCCGCCCCGGGCACCGGCCCGGCGCCCGCGTCGGACTCCACCCCGGACTCCGCCCCTGCCCCCGCCTCCGACTTCGTCGTCCGCACCGGCAAGGCCGGCCCGGACGCCGCCGCCGACCGTGGCTGGCTCCTGGGACACTTCAAGCCCCCGGGCGATCCCCGCCACAGCGAGGACGTCGAGATCAAGTGGGGGGTCCACCCCAAGGGCGACGAACGCGGCCGGTGGGTGACCGGCGAGCGCCGCACCGCCCTCCAGGTGCTCATCAGCGGCCGCTTCCGGCTGGAGTTCCCCGGCCGCACGGTCGTCCTCGCCGAGCAGGGCGACTACGTGGTGTGGGGGCGCGGGGTCGACCACTCCTGGTACGCGGAGGAGGACTCCGTCGTGCTCACCGTCCGCTGGCCCTCCCTGCCCGGGTACCGCGCGGACGGGCCTTCCGTCCCGCTCGCCGACTGACCTAAGTCCCGCCCGCCGCACCGTTCTTCCCGCCCGACCTGTGACGATCCCCACGAAAGGGGCCAAGGATCACGAATCGCTGAGATCGTTGGAGGAGGTGTAGACCACCCCGGCCGCGGCGAGGCGACCCCTCGGCCGGCCGCCGGGCCATCACGACTCCTCGCGTTCTCGCGTCGGGTCGTTCCCCGGTGAGGATCCGAACCACCAGGGAGCGCAGTCCGTTGGCAGCAATCGCGCGGTGGTGCATGCGCCACCGTCTCGTCACCGTTCTGCTCTGGCTGCTCGCCCTCGGCGGCACGGCCGCGGGCGCCCAGGCCGCCGGGACCGCCTTCTCCAACGACTACGAGGTCCCCGGCACTGAGTCCGCCAAGGCCCACGCGCTGCTCCGCGAGGGTTTCCACGGGCAGGGCGGGGACACCGACACCGTTGTCTGGCGGGCCCCGGACCACCAGAGCGTGCGGACCCCGGACGTCGAACGGCGCATGGCGCGGGCGTTGGACGAGATCGCCGGCCTCCCCGGCGTCGGATCGGTCGTCGGCCCCTACGGGCCGGGCCCCGAGAACGCCGCCCGGATCAGTCCCGACGGGCGCACCGCCTACGCGGTGGTCACCTTCGACCTGCCGGCCGACTCCGTGCCCAAGGCCCGGGCCGAGGCCGTGGTCCACGCCGCCAAGAACCCCACCATCCGGGCGGACGGGCTCCAGGTCGAACTCGGCGGCCGCGCCATCGGCCTGACGGAGGCGCCCGGCGCCCACCTCGCCGAGGCCATCGGCGTCGCCATCGCCGCCGTGGTGCTCTTCCTCGCCTTCGGCTCCCTCGCCGCGAGCCTGCTGCCCATCGCGACCGCCCTGGTCAGTGTCGGCAGCGCCTACTTCGGGATCACCCTCCTCGGGCACGCCATGCCCGTCGCCGACTTCGCCCCCATGCTCGGCACCCTCGTCGGTCTCGGCGTGGGCATCGACTACGCCCTCTTCATCGTCACCCGGCACCGCAAGGAACTGGCCCGCGGCCTGGACGTCGAGGAGGCCGCCGAAAGCGCCGTGGCCACCACCGGCCGGGCCGTCGTGTTCGCCGGAGCCACCGTCTGCATCGCCCTGCTCGGGATGCTCGTCCTGCGACTGAACTTCCTCAACGGGGTCGCGATCGCCGCCTCCCTCACCGTGGTCCTGACGGTGGCGGCCTCGGTCACCCTGCTGCCGGCCCTGCTCTCCTTCATAGGCGTGCGGGCCCTCTCGCGCCGCGAACGCCGCCGGCTCGCCGCCGAAGGGCCCCGGGCCGAATCGCCCACCGGGTTCGCGGCCCGCTGGTCCGCGTTCGTCGAACGCCGCCCCCAACTGCTCGGCCTGCTCGCCACCCTGGTCATGGTCGGGCTGGCACTGCCCACGCTCTTCCTCCACCTCGGCACCTCCGACCAGGGCAACAACCCGGCCGGCTCCACCACCCGCAAGGCCTACGACCTCCTCGCCGAGGGGTTCGGCCCGGGTTCGAACGGCCCGCTCACCGTCGTCGCCCGGCTCGACGGCGCGGCGGACCGGGTGGCCGTCGAGCGGCTGACCGAGGCCCTGCGCGCCACCGAGGGGGTCGCCTCCGCCGGACCGGCCGTCCTCAACCGGGCCGGGGACACCGCCGTGGTGACCGTCGTACCGGACTTCGCCCCGCAGTCCCGGGCCACGAGCGAGCTGGTCGACACCCTGCGCCACGAGGTCATCCCCGCCGCCGTGCCGGACGGCTCGCCGCGGGTCCACGTGGGCGGGGTGACGGCGGGCTACGACGACTTCGCCGAGGTGATCGTCGGGAAGCTGCCGCTCTTCGTCGGCGTCGTCGTCGCCCTCGGCTGCGTGCTCCTGCTGCTGGCCTTCCGTTCCATCGGCATCCCCGTGAAGGCCGCCGCCATGAACGTGGCGGCCGTCGCCTCCTCCTTCGGGGTCGTCGTGGTGGTCTTCCAATGGGGCTGGGGCAGCGAACTCCTCGGGCTGGGCAGCGCCGGGCCCATCGAGCCGTTCCTGCCGGTGATCATGGTGTCGGTGCTCTTCGGCCTCTCCATGGACTACCAGGTCTTCCTGGTCAGCCGGATGTACGAGGAGTGGCTGGCCACCGGCGACAACCGGCGGGCCGTCCGCGTCGGCCTCGCCGAGACCAGCCGGGTGATCAACTCGGCGGCGGTCATCATGATCTCCGTCTTCCTGGCGTTCGTGCTCAGCGGGGACCGGCTCATCGCGATGTTCGGCATCGCGCTGGCCGTGGCCGTCGCCCTCGACGCCTTCGTTCTGCGCACCCTGCTCGTCCCGGCGCTGATGCACATGCTCGGTGGCGCGAACTGGTGGCTCCCCGCCTGGCTCGACCGCGCACTGCCCCGCATCAGCATCGAACCCGCCGAGCGTCGCCCCCGTGCGACACTTCCGGCGCAGCGGCCCGGCGCCGACCACGCCCCGCGCCAGGACGAGGCCGAACCCGCCGGCAGCGCCCGCTGACCCGACCGTTCCGAGTACGCCACCCAAGGAAGAGCCCGCATGTTCTCGATCGACCTCGCCGACGACGCCCGGCTGTTCCCCCTGGAGGTCTGGCACGCCGAGGAGTTCCTCGCGCACATGGACCGCGGCCGTGAGTACATCGGCGAGCACATCGCACTGCCCGACTTCGTCACCGACACGGCGTCCTCCCGGGCCTTCCTCGCCTCCTACGCGCAGAAGACCGCCGGCGACGGCGGACGGCTCTACGGTATCCGGGTCGGCGGGACCCTCGTCGGCGGGGTCCTCTTCAGGATCTTCGAACCGGACACCGGCAACTGCGAGGCGGGGTGCTGGCTGGAGCCCGCCGCGGCGGGCCGGGGCCTGGTCACCGCGGCCTGCCGGATCCTGATCGACTGGGCGGTCCGGGAACGCGGCATGCACCGCGTGGAGTGGCGGGCCTCCTCCGCCAACACCAAGAGCCTCGCCGTCGCCGAGCGCCTCGGCATGACCCGCGAGGGCGTCATGCGGCAGAGCTACCTCCACCGGGGCGCCCGTCAGGACACCGAGGTCTGGGCCGTCCTCGCCCACGAATGGAACGCCGCGGGGGGCGCCTCCCCGGCGGCTCCCGCCACCGGCTGACGGACGGCTTCCGGGCCCGACGGCGGCCCGGAATCGTTTCCTCCGGATCTCTCTCAGAAACCTCTCAGAAACGGCGCCTACGGTGCCCCGCATGGACATCACGAAGACCCCCGCCCCCACCGCCCCCGAGGACAAGACGGCGGCGAACACCCCGGCCGAGGCCACCGGGACCGGGGAGGAGGCCTCGCCCGCGACGGACGCCGCGGACGCCGGGACCGTCGACCCCGCCGCCCCGGCCGACTCCGTCGAGGAGTTCGAGGACGACGACGCGATCGACGCGGACGACGCCCCCGTCGAGAGCAGTGGCGTCGCCGCCGCGGCCACCTCCCTCGTCGCCGCCGGCCTCGCCCTCGTCGCCCTCAGCGGTACCTGGGTGTCCCGCGTGGTCGCCGAGCGCCAGACGCTGATCGGCCAGATCGAGTCGGTCAACGCGGCCAGCGCCAAGGAGAAGATCGCCGCCCTGTACGGCGACGCCTGGCACATGACCGCCCTCGTCAACGGTGTCGTCTCCACCCTGGCCCTCCTCCTCGCCGTCTTCGTCCTGGCCCGCCCCGCCTTCGGCGCCCCCGGCCGCGTCCTGCCCGTCTGGGTCCGCTCCGTCTCCTGGGCCACCGTCGCGCTCGCCCTGGTCGGCGTGCTGCTCTTCGGCTTCATGTACTTCGACCTGCTCTCGCTCCCGACCGCCGCTGAATAGGCACCCCCCTTAGGCCGTACCGGGCCGTCCGGGGAACCCGAGGCCGGCGCCTAAGGCCCCCGGACCACAGAGATGCGGCATGCGCCCCATGCGGCGGACCCCTCTGGGAAGCGAATCTTGGATCACACCGAACGAGGTGCCCGAGAAACCCGACCAGGGAGTACGAGATGTTCGAGTACGAGATCGCCACCGCCCGCCACGAGGAGCTCATCCACGAGGCCGAGCGGTACCGCATGGCCCGCGAGGCCCGCTCCGCCCGCAAGGCGGACCGCTCCTCCTCCCGGAGCCAAGAGGCCGAAGGGTCGGTGAGAGGCCACCGCGGCCTCTTCACCCGGGCCGCGTAACCCGCGGCGCGGACCGCGTGGATCGACACGTGAGGCAGAGCGCAGCGATATCGAGTGCCGCCGGCCCGCACCTCTGTGCGATGCTCGGCGACGTGGAGACCAGATCTGTCAGCCCGGTGTTCGTCGGCCGCGCCGGCGAACTGGCCGTACTCGTCGACGCCCTGACGCGCGCCGCGGACCAGGAGCCGCAGGCCCTGCTCATCGGTGGAGAGGCCGGAGTCGGCAAGACCCGACTGACCGAGGAGTTCCTCGGCGAGGCCGTCCGGCGCGGAGCGGTCGTCGCCGTCGGAGGATGTGTGGAGATCGGGGCGGAGGGGCTTCCCTTCGCCCCTTTCTCGACGGCCCTGCGCGTCCTGCTGCGCCAACTCCCCGAGGAACTCGCCGCAGCCGCCGCCGGCCAGGAGGACGAACTCGCCCGGATCCTCCCCGAACTCGGCGAGACCCCCCGCGGCCCGCACGACGAGGAGAGCACCGCCCGACTCTTCGAGCTGACGGCCCGGATGCTGGAACGCCTCGCCGCCGACCGCACCGTCGTCCTCGTCCTGGAAGACCTCCACTGGGCGGACACCTCCACCCGCCACCTCCTCTCCTACCTCGTCCGCAGCCTCGGCCGCGGCCGCCTCGTCCTGGTCGCCACCTACCGCGCCGACGACATCCACCGCCGCCACCCGCTGCGCCCGCTCCTCGCCGAACTCGACCGGCTGCGCACCGTCCAGCGGATCGAGCTGCCCCGCTTCAACCGGGCCGAGGTCCGCCGCCAGCTCGCCGGGATCCTCGACACCCGGCCCCAGCCCGCCTTCGTGGACTCCGTCTTCGACCGGTCCGACGGCAACGCCTTCTTCGTCGAGGAACTCGTCGCCTCCCACGAGAGCGGCTGTCGCACCGGACTGACCGAATCCCTGCGCGACCTGCTCCTCGTCCGCGTGGAAGTGCTTCCCGAGGCCTCCCAGCGCGTGGTGCGCATCGTCGCCGAGGGCGGCTCCACCATCGAGTACGCCCTGCTGCGCGCCGTGTCGCAACTGGGCGAGGACGAACTGATCGACGCCCTGCGCGCCGCCGTCGGAGCCAACATCCTGCTCGCCACCAGCGACGGCGACGGATACCGCTTCCGCCACTCGCTCGTCCGCGAGGCCGTCAGCGACGACCTCCTCCCCGGCGAACGCGCCCGCGTCAACCGCCGCTACGCCGAGGCCGTCGAAGCCGACGGGACCCTCGTGCGCGCCGAGGAGCGGGTCATCCGGCTCGCCAACTACTGGTACGCCGCGAACAACCCGACCAAGGCCCTGCCCGCCGTCCTCGCCGCCTCCGTGACCGCGCGCAGGCGCCACGCCTACTCCGAGCAGCTGAGCCTGCTGGAGCGGGCCATGGACCTGTGGGAGTCCGTCCCGGAGGAGATCCGCGCGGAGCTGCGCCCGGCCGACTACACCGACGTGTACCCGCCCTGCGGCTGCGACCCGGCCACCACCCCGCTGCAACGCCTCGACCTGCTGGCGGAGGCCACGGTCGCCGCCCGGTTCGGCGGCGAACGCGAACGCGCGCTGAAGCTCGTCAAGCTGGCCCTGCGGATCCTCGACGAGGACGGCTCCGACCCGCTGCGCGCCGCCTGGTTCTGGACCGAACGCTCCCGGCTGACCGTGGCCATGGCCCGGGGCGACGGCTGGGAGGAGATCGCCAGGGCGCAGGAACTGGTCAAGGGGCTGCCCCCGTCGCAGGTGCACGCCGAGGTCCTCGTCCACGCCGCCGGCTGGGGGATGCTCCACAATCCCGGCCCCGCCAACCTGGTCGCCGCCGAACGGGCCGTGGAGTACGCGCGGATGGTCGGCGCCGAGGAAACCGAGCTCAACGCGCGGATCACCCGGGGCTCCCTGCTCGCCGACTCCGGCGACGCCGAGAACGGTCTCGCCGAGATCCGCGAGGTCCTGCACCGGGCCACCGAACTCGGCTTCACCCTGCTCGCCGGACGTGCGCACATCAACCTCAGCTCTCAACTCGAAGGACTCGGCCGCTCCGCCGAAGCGGTGGAACTGGCCGGACAGGGGATCAAGCTCGTCGCCAAGTCCCGGCTGCTGGACACCGAGGCCTGGATCCGGGGCAACCTGGCGGAGAGCCTCTACAGCCTCGGCCGCTGGGACGAGGCCGCGGAGGAGGCCCGGCTGACCCTGCGCGGCGGCCAGGGCGCGCTCCCGCGCGGGACCGCCGCCGCCCGCCTGTCCTACCTGGCCCTGGCCCAAGGCGACGTCACCGAAGCCGCCCGGCAACTCGGCGCCGCCTACGAACACTTCGGCACCCACGACACCCAGCCCCAGCACCGCATCCCGCTCTACCGGCTGGCCATCGGCGTGGCCGAGGCGGAGGGCCGGATCGCCGACGTCCGCGCCGAGACCGCCGACGCCGTCGCCTACGGCTTCTCGCTGGGCCAGCACCGCTACGCGTGGCCCCTCCTGCTGGCCGCCGCCTCCGCCGAAGCCGACGCCCGGGGTCTGCCCGCCGTCGACGCGGGCCGGGACGCCGCCGTCGGGCTGCTGGGCGCCGCCGCCCGGCGCCTGGCCACCCCGACCCCGATCTGGGTGGCCCACGCCGAGTACCTCAGGGCCGAGCTGCTGCGGGCCGAGGCCCGGGACACCGTCGCCGACTGGACCGCGGTCGAGGAGGCCGTGCGCCCGCTGGAGCGCCCCTACCTGCTGGCCCGCGCCCGTCGCCGGCTCGCCGAGGCCCTGCTGGCCTCGGGCGAGGACCGGGAACGCGCCGCCGACCTGCTCCGCGAGGCCCACGCCTGCGCCGACCGGCTCGACTGCCGCCGGCTGCGCGAGGACCTGGCCCTCCTCGCCCGCCGCGCCCGCGTCCCCCTGACCCCCGAGGACCCCTGCCCGAGCCCGGACGCCCCGGACCTCGACCCCGTCGAGGCCCTGGGCCTGACCAGCCGCGAACGGGACGTCCTGCGCCTGGTCGCCGTCGGCAGCACCAACCGCCGCATCGCCGAGGAACTCTTCATCTCCCCGAAGACGGCCAGCGTGCACGTGTCGAACATCCTGGCCAAGCTCGGCGTCTCCGGCCGGGGCGAGGCCGCCGCCCTCGCGCACCGCCTGCGCCTCTTCACCCCACTCGTCCCCGAGCCCTCGACCCCCGCGGGCCGTCGTTAGGGCGCCGCGCATCCCGGGGGCCGGCCCGTCAGCGCACCGTCAGGGTCAGGATCCTGTCATCGCCCGCCTGTGGCGACCCGCGGCCGTCCGTCTCGCTCGTGACCAGCAGCAATCTGTCCCCGTCGAGCGGTATGACCGTCCGCAACCGCCCGTAGGTCCCCGTCAGGAAGGCCTCCGGGTCCGCGACCGCCGTTTCCCCCTTGAGCGGGATCCGCCAGAGCCGCTCGCCCTTGAGCCCGGCCATCCAGATCGACCCCTGGGCCCAGGCGATCCCGCTCGGGGAGGCCTCGTCCGGCTTCCACACCGCCACCGGATCGACGAACCCCGGCCGTCCGGCCTTCCCCTCCACCTCGGGCCAGCCGTAGTCGCCGCCCGGCCGGATCAGGTTCAGCTCGTCCCAGGTGTTCTGGCCGAACTCGGCGGCCCACAGCCGCTTGTCCTTGTCCCAGGCGAGGCCCTGCACGTTGCGGTGGCCGTAGGAGTAGACGACCGAGTCGGCCTCCGGATTGCCGTGGACCGGCTGCCCGTCCGGGGTCATCCGAAGGATCTTGCCGCCGAGCGACTTCCGGTCCTGCGCCAGACCCTTGTCACCGCTCTCGCCGGTACCGGCGTAGAGCATCCTGTCGGGGCCGAAGGCGATCCGGCCGCCGTTGTGGATCACGCCCTTGGGAATGCCCCGGAGCACCGTGTCCGGAGCCCCCAACTGCTGCCCCGGTCCCCGCTGCTCGTCGTAGCGCATCCGGGCGATGCGGTTGTCGGACTCGGTCGTGAAGTACGCGTACACCAGCCGGTCCGTGGCGAAGGAAGGCGACAGCGCGAGCCCCAACAGCCCGCCCTCACCGCCCGGGGCCACCCCCGGGACCTTCCCGATCTGCGTCACCGCTCCCGAGCCCGTCGCGACCCTGCTGATGGTGCCCTTGTCCCGGGAGGCGACGAGGAGGTCCCCGCCGGGCAGCGGGGCCACCCCCCAGGGGGATTCCAGGCCCTTCGCGACCTCCCCCGCCACCGTCACGGACCCCTTGGCCGGCGCTGCCGGCGCTCCCGAGGCCTCGGGCGGGCCCGCGGTCCCCGAGCGGCCCGCCAAAGGCGACCCCGCCGGTGGCGACGTGCCCGGGCCGGCCCACGGCTGCGCGTCCGGGCCGCCGCAGCCCGCCGTCAGCAGCGCCCCGCACCCGACCAACGCGAGCGCGGCCGACGCGCCCCGGCGCCGTGCGCGGCCGCCCCCGTACCGTCCCGCCGACGGCTCCCGCGTCCGTTCGTCCCGCATGGTCCCGCTCCCCTCACCCCGCGAGGCTCCCGAGCGCCCGCCCCGGGCCCTCGCCTCCTCGACTCCCACGGTCCTGCCTTCCACCTGTTCCAACAGCGCCGCACCCTCCCCGAGTTCCGCCACTCGTACACTCGATCGAGTGGTCGTGACGAGGGTCGAGGCGGATCCGAGCCGATCCAAGGCCGATCCGCCGCCGCCCGATCCGCGGCCCGATCCGCAGTCCGACCCGCCGCCCGTCCGACGCCGCACCGCAGGACGCGGAGCCCTCAGTCCCAGGCTCCCACCGCCGCCGGCAGCGCCGCGATCTCGGCCAGCTCCCCGGCCGACAGCCGCACCCGGTCCGCCCGCGCGTTCTCCGCCGCCCAGTGCGCCCGAGCCGCCCCCGGAACCGGCACCACGTGCGGCCCCTGGGCCAGCACCCACGCCAGCGCCACCTGCGCCGCCGTCACCTCGGGCCCGTGCCGCCGGGCCACCCGCCGCAGCCCCGCCGGCAGCACCTGGTTCGAGGCCATCGCGTGCGCCGTGAACCGGGGGTGCCGGGCCCGCACGTCCGCGTCCTCGAAGCCCTCTCCCGGAGTCAGCGTCCCGGTCAGAAACCCGCTGCCCAGCGGCATCGCGGCCAGCACCCCCACGCCCCGCGCGGCACACCACGGCAGCAGCTGCCACGCCGCCTGCGGGGACCACACCGACAGCTCCGCCTGCACCGCCGTCACCGGGAACACCTGCTGGACCCGCTCCAGGTGCCGCAACGTCGAGGCGTACGCGCGGTCCCCGCGCCGGCCCGCCCCCGGACCGGCCCCGGCGCCCAGCGCGCAGAAGCCGAGCGCCCGCACCTTGCCCGCGGCCACCAGCTCCGCCATGGCGCCCCAGGTCTCCTCCACCGGCACGTCCGGATCGACCCGGTGCAACTGGTACAGGTCTATGACGTCGGTCCGCAGCCGCCGCAGCGAGGCGTCGCAGGCCCGCCGCACGTACCCCGGCCGCCCGTCGGCCACCACGTGCTGCTCACCCGCCCGCAGCCCCACCTTGGCCGATACGAAGGCCTCCGCGCGCCGCTCCCGCAGGACCCGCCCGACCACCAGTTCGTTGGTGAACGGGCCGTACACATCGGCCGTGTCCAGCAGGTTCGCCCCGAGGTCCAGCGCCGTGTGCAGGGTCCGCAGGGATTCCTCGCCCCGGTGGGGCGAAGGTGCGTAGGCCCAGCTCATCGGCATGCAGCCGAGCCCGATGGCTCCCACCGTCAGCGGTCCCGCTCCGATCGACCTGCGCTCCACCCCTGCGTCCCCCTCCGGCTCCGGCCCTCAAA
Source organism: Streptomyces sp. NPDC088097 (assembly GCF_044741845.1). Lineage (NCBI taxonomy): Bacteria > Bacillati > Actinomycetota > Actinomycetes > Kitasatosporales > Streptomycetaceae > Streptomyces > Streptomyces sp. NPDC088097. Next base: position 36,535 of record NZ_JBIUTJ010000001.1, on the reverse strand, counting down.
CTAACGGCTCGATCCGGATCGGTTCGCATAGCCTCCTGATCATGACTGCAGCCATTCCCGCCCCGACCCCCGAGCCCCCCGCCAAGACCGCGCCCGCGCCGGCCGGGGACGTCTGGCTCCCCTTCCCCCCGGAGGAGGTGGCGGGCCTGCCCGAAGCCTTCCGGTACCGACGCTGGGACGGCGAGGACGAGTTCCCCGGGGACCCGGCCGACTGCGTCTTCTACGTCACGCCCTACATGAAGTCCCAGGCGGTGACCCTGCGCCCGCTGCCCCGCATGCCCGCCCTGCGCGTGGTTCAGACCCTCACCGCCGGCATCGACAACATCACCGCCGGCCTGTCCGACCTGCCCGCCGGAGTCCGCCTCTGCAACGCCCGGGGGGTCCACGAGGCGAGCACCGCGGAACTGGCCCTCACCCTGATCCTCGCCTCCCTGCGCGGGATCCCCGGCATGGTCCGCGGCCAGGACCGCGAGGAGTGGCGCGGTGGCTTCTACGAGGCCCTCGCCGACCGCTCCGTCCTGATCGTCGGCCACGGATCCATCGGCGCGGCCGTCGAGGACCGGCTGCGCCCCTTCGAGTGCGGGCGCATCGAACGCGTCGCCCGCTCGGCCCGCACCGCGGCGCACGGCCGTGTCCACGCCCTCGCCGACCTCCCCGGCCTGCTCCCCGAGGCCGACGTGGTGATCCTCTGCACCCCGCTCACCGAGGACACCCGGGGCCTGGTCGACGCCGCCTTCCTCGCCCGCATGAAGGACGGCGCCCTGCTCGTGAACGTCGCCCGCGGCCCCGTCGTGGACACCGGCGCCCTGTTGGTGGAGCTGGAATCAGGCCGGCTGCACGCCGCGCTGGACGTCACCGACCCGGAACCGCTGCCGGCCGGCCACCCCCTCTGGCATGCTCCGAATGTCCTGATCACCCCTCATGTCGGCGGGAGCAGCTCGGCGTTCGAGCCCCGGGCCAAGCGTCTCGTCGCCCGCCAGCTCACCCGGTTCGCCGCCGGGGAGCCCGTCGACAACACCGTGTTGATCACCGACTGACGCCCCACGGGGGCGCGTTGCCCACGCTTAGCGACCACGCGTGCGCGGGCCGTGGCCACAACTCCCCTTGTGGTGACGGAGAGTAGAGAAGCTATGTCGCTGAGTAACGAAAGTGGTGTATCGTCCGGAAGAAGGGGCTGCGCCACGTACGTCTGGCGCTGGGGAGTGATCGGACACTTTGGGGGGCGACGGGCGATGCACGGCCAATGGACGAAGGACCCGACGCGGCGCAGCCGCCGGAGGCGACGCTGTCGAGACTGGGCTGCACCGAAACCAGCCGGCGAGGGGGAGCGGTGAGCGCCCCGGGGGCCGCGCTCCTGACCCGCCCGCCCGTCGGCGGCGGCAAGGGTCTGGCGGCGCAGCTCCTCCTCGCGGTGGTCAGCGGCGGGTACGCCGTCGGGGCCGCCCTCGGCTGGGGTTCCGACGAGCTCGCCAACTTCATGGGCGACTTCGGTCTCAGCACCGCCGGATTACTCGCCGCGGTCTCCTGCTACCACTACGCGCGTACGGTCGACCGGCGTGAGCGTCCCGCCTGGTTGATGTTCGCCTTCTCCTCGTTCATGGGCGCCCTCGGGAACGCCGTCTGGGGCTGGTACGAGGTGATCCTCGGACGAGCGGTGCCCGCGCCCTCCCTCGCCGACTTCGCCTTCCTCTGCTTCGCGCCGCCCGCCATCGTGGGCCTGCTCGTCCTCGCGAAGCGACCGGTCACCCGGGCCGGCTGGGTCTGCCTCGGACTCGACTCCTGGCTCATCGGCGGCTCGCTGCTGACCCTGTCCTGGAGCCTGGCCCTCGCCAACGCCGCCCGCACCGCCCAGTCGGGAGCGCCCGGCAGCGTCCCGCGCGCGGCGCTGTCGCTCGCCTACCCGCTCCTCGACATCGCCCTGGTCTCGATGGTGCTGGTCCTGCACTTCCGCCGCTCGGCGAACAACCGTTCCGCGGTCAACACCGCCATCGCGGCCCTCGCCCTGACCGTCCTGAGCGACGCCCTGTTCACCTCGCCGCTGCTGAACACCACCTACCGCTCCGGCGAGATCCTCGACGCCGGCTGGTTCGCCGGCTCGCTGCTGCTCGCGTACGCCCCCTGGGGGGCACACCGGCCCGAGCCGGTCGAGCGGAGCGGTTCGGCGCGAGGCGAGCGCCCGCACAGCCGGCCCATCACCGGCTCGCTGCCCGCGCTGACCCCGTACCTGGCGGCCGCGGTCTGCACCCTCGGGATCCTCTACAACGTCGTGGACGGCAGGAAGGTCGACCGGATGGTCGTCTTCACCGGCTGCACCGTCGTCCTGGCCCTCGTGATCCGCCAGGGCATCATGCTCCTCGACAACATCGCGCTCACCCAGGAACTGGCCCAGAAGGAGAACCACTTCCGCTCCCTGGTCCAGGGCTCCAGCGACGTCATCATGATCGCCGCACCCACGGGGACCCTGCGCTACGTCAGCCCCGCCGCCGCCGGGGTCTACGGCCGCGAGGCCGAGGAGCTGGTCGGCAGCGAGCTGGCCGCCCTCATCCACCCCGACGACCTCGGCAGAGTGGTCCACGAGGTCCGCCGCTTCCTGGCCGCGCCGCCCGCCGAGGAACCCACCACCCGCATCGAGTGCCGGTTCAGATCGGGCGACGGCGAGTGGCTCAACGTGGAGTCCACCGTCAACCGGCACCAGGGCGGGCTGATCCTCAACAGCCGGGACGTCACCGAACGGGTCCGGCTCCAGGCCCAGCTCCAGCACAGCGCCGAGCACGACCCGCTCACCGACCTGCCCAACCGGGCCCTCTTCACCCGCCGGGTCCGCCAAGCCCTCACCGGGCGCCGCGCCGGGGACCACAGCAGCGCGGTGCTCTTCATCGACCTCGACGGTTTCAAGGCCGTCAACGACACCATCGGCCACCAGGCGGGCGACGAGCTGCTCGTCGAGGCCGCCCACCGGCTCCAGGACGCCGTCCGGGCCGGGGACACCGCCGCCCGCCTCGGCGGGGACGAGTTCGCCGCCCTCATCCTGGGCGACGGCAGCCGTGATCGCAGCGCCCGCGAGTACCAGGTCCACGAGATCGCCGACCGGCTGCGCACCACCCTCTCCCAGCCCTACCGGATCGCCGGGAGCGAGGTCCGGGTCGCCGCCAGCATCGGCGTGGCCTTCGCCGACCCCGGCATCACCCCTTCGGACCTGATGCGCAACGCGGATCTCGCCATGTACCGGGCCAAGGCCGCGGGCAAGAACCGCGTCGAGCTGTACGCCCCCCAGATGCAGGCCGAGGTGGTGCGCAAGGCCGAGCTGGCCGGGCGGCTGCGCACCGCGCTGCACGAGGGGGAGTTCGTCCTGCTGCACCAGCCCGTGGTCTCACTGGCCTCCGGGGAGGTCACGGCCATCGCCGCCCAGGCCCGCTGGCGGTCCGCCCAGGGGATCCTCTTCACCCCGGCCGAATTCCTGCGGGTGGCCGAACGCGGCGAGGGCGCGGCGGCCGGACAGGACGCCTCGCGCACGGCGGAACTGGGCCGTTGGCTGCTGGAGGAGGCCGTCGAGCAGGCCGCCGAGCGCCGGCGGGCCGGGCACGACGCACCGGTGGTCGTCCGGATGACCGCCCAGCGGCTGCTCGACCGCTCGCTGCCCCGGGGCTCCGTCGAGGCGCTGCTGAACCGGCACGGACTGCCCTCGGGCGCCCTGGTCCTGGAACTGGCCGCCTCCGACCCCAGAGTCCCCTTCGACGAGCTGGAACGCCGCCTGACGGCCTTGCACCGTCTCGGCGTACGGATCGCCCTGGACGGCTTCGGCAGCGGCTACGCGGCCATCAGTGCCCTCCGTCGACTGCCCGTGGACCTGCTCAAGCTGGACCGGGGGCTGGTGGAAGGGGTCGTGGAGTCCGCCAGACTGCACAAGATCACCGCAGGATTGTTGCGTATTGCAAATGACCTGGGCATGCAATCCGTGGCCGAGGGGGTGGACCTGCCGGAGCAGGTGCTGGCCCTGCGCGCGATGGGCTGTACCCACGGCCAGGGGATGGCCTTCTCCGGGCCGCTCGACGAATACAGGCTGCGGCGCGCGCTGGTGAGGGGTACGTTCCCAGTACCGGGCGGTTCCGCCCTGCCGGCCTTGGCCGGAGGGGCGTCCGGAGGTTCGATGGTCATCCGTAGAGGCTCAAATAATGAGACGCCCGTCCCACCCGCTTGACATCCACCTCCCGCCGGAGGGAGGGTCAGTGCCATGCGCACCCGAATTCTCGTACTTGGAAAGCGCGTCGGCTGAAGCTGGGACCACCATGTCCCCGCTCAACGCTTCCGACGCGCTCCCCTCGCTTGCCACCAGGCACGAGGGGTTTTTTGTTGCACTGGCACACGCCCCCGGACCTGGCCCGGGGCACACCCGCTCCTCGTAAAACCCTCAGCTTCGAGAAGAGAATGCCGATGACCGAGCAGGCCTCCGGGGCCCACCATCCGCAGCCGCGGCCCCGTACGGGTGGGCACCAGCCCACCGCAGTTGAGCACGTCACGGGTGCGCAGTCCCTCATCCGCTCTCTCGAAGAGGTGGGGTGCGACACCGTCTTCGGTATCCCGGGCGGCTGCATCCTCCCGGCCTACGACCCGATGATGGACAGCAAGAAGGTCCGTCACATCCTGGTCCGCCACGAGCAGGGGGCCGGCCACGCCGCCACCGGCTACGCGCAGGCCACGGGCAAGGTCGGCGTCTGCATGGCCACCTCCGGCCCCGGCGCCACCAACCTGGTGACCCCGATCGCCGACGCGCACATGGACTCCGTCCCGCTCGTCGCGATCACCGGCCAGGTCTCCTCGAAGGCGATCGGCACGGACGCCTTCCAGGAAGCGGACATCGTCGGCATCACCATGCCGATCACCAAGCACAACTTCCTGGTCACCAAGGCCGAGGACATCGCGCGGACCATCGCCGAGGCCTTCCACATCGCGGCGAGCGGCCGTCCGGGCCCGGTCCTGGTCGACATCGCCAAGGACGCCCTCCAGGCGAAGACCACCTTCTCCTGGCCGCCGTCCATGGACCTGCCGGGCTACCGGCCGGTCACCAAGCCGCACGCCAAGCAGATCCGCGAGGCCGCCAAGCTCATCTGCGCCGCCAAGCGCCCGGTCCTCTACATCGGCGGCGGCATCATGAAGTCCGGCGCCACGGCCGAGCTGAAGGTGCTCGCCGAGCTGACCGGTGTCCCGGTCTGCACCACCCTGATGGCGCTGGGCTCCTTCCCCGACAGCCACCCGCTGCACGTCGGCATGCCGGGCATGCACGGCAGCGTCACCGGCGTCACCGCGCTCCAGAAGTCGGACCTGCTGATCGCGCTGGGCACCCGCTTCGACGACCGCGTCACCGGCAAGCTCGACAGCTTCGCCCCGTTTGCCAAGATCATCCACGCGGACATCGACCCCGCCGAGATCGGCAAGAACCGCGAGGTCGACGTCCCGATCGTCGGTGACGCCCGTGAGGTCATCGCCGATCTGATCCAGGCGGTCCAAGCGGAGCACACCGACGGCAACGCCGGTGACTACAGCGCCTGGTGGAACGACCTCAACCGCTGGCGCGACACCTACCCGCTGGGCTACGACCTGCCCGAGGACGGCAGCCTCTCGCCCCAGCAGGTCATCGAGCGGATCGGCGCGCTGGCGCCGAAGGGCACGATCTTCACGGCGGGCGTCGGCCAGCACCAGATGTGGGCCTCCCACTTCGTCAAGTACGAGGAGCCCCGCACCTGGCTGAACTCCGGCGGCGCCGGAACCATGGGTTACGCGGTGCCCGCCGCGATGGGCGCCAAGGTCGGCAAGCCGGAGCAGGCGGTCTGGGCGATCGACGGCGACGGCTGTTTCCAGATGACCAATCAGGAACTGGCCACCTGCGCCCTGAACAACATCCCGATCAAGGTCGCCATCATCAACAACGGCGCCCTGGGCATGGTCCGCCAGTGGCAGACCCTGTTCTACAACCAGCGCTACTCCAACACGGTGCTGCACGCCGACGAGACCGGCCACGACGTGGGCTCCCAGCTCGGTGAGTCCAGCGCCCCCCGCAAGGGCACCCGCGTCCCGGACTTCGTCAAGCTGTCCGAGGCCATGGGTTGTGTCGCGCTGCGCTGCGAGGACCCGGCGGACCTGGACCGGATCATCGCCGAGGCCAACGCGATCAACGACCGTCCGGTCGTGGTCGACTTCATCGTCCACGAGGACGCCATGGTGTGGCCGATGGTCGCCGCCGGCACCTCCAACGACGAGGTCATGGCAGCGCGGGGCGTCCGCCCCGACTTCGGCGACAACGAAGACGACTGAGCCGAGAGAGCCGAGAGAGAGAAAGACTCACATGTCCAAGCACACGCTCTCCGTCCTGGTCGAGAACACGCCCGGCATCCTCGCCCGGATCGCCGCCCTGTTCTCCCGCCGCGGGTTCAACATCGACTCCCTCGCGGTCGGCGTCACCGAGCACCCCGACATCTCCCGCATCACCATCGTGGTGAACGTGGAGGACCTCCCGCTGGAGCAGGTGACCAAGCAGCTCAACAAGCTGGTCAACGTGCTCAAGATCGTCGAGCTGGAGCAGCACAACGCGATCGAGCGCGAACTCGTCCTCGTGAAGGTCCGCGCCGACAACGAGACGCGCTCGCAGATCGTCGAGATCGTCCAGCTTTTCCGTGCCAAGACCGTCGACGTCTCCCCGGACGCCGTCACCATCGAGGCCACCGGCGGCACCGACAAGCTGGGCGCCATGCTCAAGATGCTGGAGCCCTTCGGCATCAAGGAACTCGTCCAGTCCGGAACGATCGCCATAGGGCGCGGCGGCCGGTCCATCACGGACCGCAGCCTGCGCGCGCTCGACCGCAGCGCCTGAGCGGCGCCTCGGCGGCGCCGATCCGACACGCCGCAGTTCGCATGGCGAGACCCAGAAACCAAGATTCCGTTCCCCGCCGTACGGTGGGAGCAACACCAGCGCACCAAGGAGATATCCCAGTGGCCGAGCTGTTCTACGAGAACGACGCCGACCTGTCCATCATCCAGGGCCGCAAGGTCGCGGTCATCGGTTACGGCAGCCAGGGCCACGCCCACGCGCTGTCGCTCCGTGACTCCGGCGTCGACGTCGTCGTCGGTCTGAAGGAGGGCTCGAAGTCCAAGGCCAAGGCCGAGGAGCAGGGTCTGAAGGTCGTCTCCGTGTCGGAGGCCGCCGCGTGGGCGAACGTCATCATGATCCTGACCCCGGACCCGCTCCAGGCCGAGATCTACGAGGAGTCCATCAAGGAGCACCTCGAGGAGGGCGACGCGCTCTTCTTCGGCCACGGCTTCAACGTCCGCTACGGCTTCATCAAGCCCCCGGCCAACGTGGACGTCGCCCTGGTCGCCCCGAAGGGCCCGGGTCACCTGGTCCGCCGCCAGTACGAGGAGGGTCGCGGCGTTCCCTGCATCGCGGCCGTCGAGCAGGACTTCACGAAGAAGGCCTTCGACCTGGCGCTGTCGTACGCGGCCGGTATCGGTGGCACGCGCGCCGGTGTCATCAAGACGACCTTCACCGAGGAGACCGAGACCGACCTGTTCGGTGAGCAGGCCGTCCTCTGCGGTGGCGCCTCCGCCCTGGTCAAGGCCGGTTTCGAGACCCTGACCGAGGCCGGTTACCAGCCGGAGATCGCGTACTTCGAGTGCCTCCACGAGCTGAAGCTCATCGTGGACCTCATGTACGAGGGTGGCCTGGAGAAGATGCGCTGGTCGGTCTCCGAGACCGCCGAGTGGGGCGACTACATCACCGGTCCCCGCATCATCACGGACGCCACCAAGGCCGAGATGAAGAAGGTCCTCGCGGAGATCCAGGACGGCGAGTTCGCCAACACCTGGATGGCCGAGTACAAGGCCGGTCTGCCGAAGTACAACGAGTACAAGAAGGCCGACGAGGCCCACCTGCTGGAGACCACCGGCAAGAAGCTCCGCAAGCTGATGAGCTGGGTCGACAACGACGAGAGCTGATCTCTTGCGCGGCGGGGCCGGGACCGTGCGTCCCGGCCCCGCCGCGCCCCACCCGTACGGGGCGCGATGGCCTGAATCGAGGCCTCCCGCACAGCGGATTGTCCACCTCGGCCAATCACGGACGGGTGATCCTTACGTACAGGCGGAGTTCTGCTCGGGATCCGCCACTACACTGCTCAACACAACGCGTCAGGCCCACAGTGTCGTGCGTCTTCCACGCGGCTACCCCCTCCACCGCCTGCGGCCGTCGGGACGGCCGTCCGCACTGGACTTGTGAGGACCCACGTGAGCTCGAAACCTGTCGTACTCATCGCCGAAGAGCTGTCGCCCGCAACGGTGGACGCGCTCGGTCCGGACTTCGAGATCCGGCACGTCAACGGTGCCGATCGCGCGGAGCTGCTGCCCGCGATCGTCGACGTGGACGCGATCCTGGTCCGCTCCGCCACCAAGGTGGACGCCGAGGCCATCGCCGCCGCCAAGAAGCTCAGGGTGGTCGCCCGAGCGGGTGTCGGCCTGGACAACGTCGACGTCTCCTCCGCCACCAAGGCGGGCGTGATGGTCGTGAACGCGCCGACCTCCAACATCGTCACCGCCGCCGAGCTGGCCTGTGGCCTGCTCGTCGCGACGGCCCGCAACATTCCGCAGGCCAACACCGCCCTGAAGAACGGCGAGTGGAAGCGGAACAAGTACACGGGCGTCGAGCTCAGCGAGAAGACCCTCGGTGTCGTCGGCCTCGGCCGCATCGGCGTGCTGGTCGCCCAGCGCATGTCGGCCTTCGGCATGAAGATCGTCGCGTACGACCCCTACGTACAGCCCGCGCGCGCCGCCCAGATGGGCGTCAAGATGCTGACGCTGGACGAGCTCCTCGAAGTCGCCGACTTCATCACCGTGCACCTCCCCAAGACCCCCGAGACCCTCGGTCTCATCGGGGACGAGGCGCTGCACAAGGTGAAGCCCTCGGTCCGCATCGTCAACGCCGCCCGCGGCGGGATCGTGGACGAGGCCGCGCTGTACTCGGCCATCAAGGAGGGCCGGGTCGCCGGCGCCGGTCTCGACGTGTACGCGAAGGAGCCCTGCACGGACTCCCCGCTGTTCGAGCTGGACCAGGTCGTCTGCACCCCGCACCTCGGCGCGTCCACGGACGAGGCCCAGGAGAAGGCCGGCATCTCGGTCGCCAAGTCGGTGCGCCTCGCGCTCGCCGGTGAACTGGTGCCGGACGCGGTCAACGTCCAGGGCGGCGTGATCGCCGAGGACGTCCGTCCGGGCCTGCCCCTCGCCGAGAAGCTCGGCCGCATCTTCACCGCCCTCGCGGGCGAGGTCGCGGTCCGCCTCGACGTGGAGGTCTGCGGCGAGATCACCCAGCACGACGTCAAGGTGCTGGAACTCTCGGCCCTCAAGGGTGTGTTCGAGGACGTCGTCGACGAGACGGTCTCCTACGTCAACGCCCCGCTGTTCGCGCAGGAGCGCGGTGTCGAGGTCCGCCTCACCACCAGCTCGGAGTCCCCGGACCACCGCAACGTGGTGACCGTCCGCGGCACCCTCTCGGACGGTCAGGAGGTGTCGGTCTCCGGCACCCTGGCGGGCCCGAAGCACCTTCAGAAGATCGTGGGCGTCGGCGAGTACGACGTGGACCTGGCCTTGGCCGACCACATGATCGTGCTCCGCTACACCGACCGCCCCGGCGTGGTCGGCAAGGTCGGGCAGCTGCTCGGCGAGGCCGGTCTGAACATCGCGGGCATGCAGGTCGCCCGGGCCGAGGAGGGCGGCGAGGCCCTCGTCGTCCTCACCGTCGACGCCGAGGTCCCAGTGGAGGTCCTCGCGACCATCTCCGCCGAGATCGGCGCGGCCTCGGCCCGTACGGTCAACCTGGGCTGAGTCCCGGACCCGCGCGAACGGAAGGGCCCGAGGTGGGAACCTCGGGCCCTTCCGCGTGTCCGGCGCCGTGCTCCGCCGGCGCCTCCCGCCGTCCTACGGGGCTCAGCCCACCGGCGTCCGCTCGCGGTCGGCCGATTCGGCCGCGGCGCTGGGGGAGCCGACCCCCCGCAGCAGGACCAGGGCGGCGCCGGCGGCCACGAGCAGCAGCGCGGCGCCGCCCCAGGCCGCGTACCGCATGCCGTGCACGAATGCCTCGCGGGCCAGGGCCAGCAGGGCCCCGCCCGCCTCGCCGCCGAGCTGCCCGGCGGTGGCCACGGCGCCGCCGAGGGTCTCCCGGGCGGCGGGCTCCGCACCGGCGAGGTCGTCCCGGTAGACGGCGGTGCCGAGGCTGCCCAGGAGCGCCATGCCGAGGGCGCCCCCGAACTCCTGGCCGGTCTCCAGCAGGGAGGCGGCGGAGCCGGCCTTCTCGGCGGGGGCCGCGGCCAGGGCCATGTCCGAGACCAGGGACATCACGGTGACGATGCCGCAGCCCAGCACCCCGGCGCCGGTCAGGGCGAGCCACAGCGAGTCGGTGCCCACGAGGGAGACCACCCCGAAGCCGGCGGCGGCCAGGACGAAGCCGCCCGCGATGACGTGGGCGCGGTCGGTGGTCCGGGCCAGGGTCGCCGAGATCGGGGCGGCGGCGCCGATGGGGATCGAGGGGGCGAGGCTCCACAGGGCGGCCTCCAGGGTGCCCATCCCCAGCACGGACTGGAGGTACTGGGTGGTGAAGTAGGCCGAGCCCATGATGGCGAAGGCGGCGACGGTGTTGAGGCCGATGCCCGTCCCGAAGGCGCGACCCCGGAAGAGGGCCCGGGGCACCATGGCGTCCTCGCGGATGCGCTGGCGGCGCACGAAGAGGTACCCGAAGGCCAGGCCGACGGCGATGCAGGCGCCGTGGAGCGGCTCGAAGCCCTCGGCGGCGATCTCCTTGAGCCCGTAGACGACCGGCAGGACGGCAGCGACCGACAGCGGGACGCTCACCAGGTCGAAGCGGCCGGGTGCCGGGTCCTTGAACTCCGGCACCAGCAGCGGGACGAGGGCCAGCAGGAGCAGCATCGCGGGCACGTTGATCAGGAAGACCGAGCCCCACCAGAAGTGGTTCAGCATCACCCCGCTCATCACGGAGCCGAGGGCGATGCCCGCGGTCATGGCCCCGGACCAGAGGGCGATGGCCCGGCCGCGCTGCCCGTCGTCCTGGAAGAGGTTGCGCACGAGGGCCAGCGTGGACGGCATCAGGGTCGCGCCGCCGACCCCGAGCAGGACGCGGGCGGCGATCAGCATCTCGGCGCTGCCGGCGTACCCGGCCGCCACGGAGGCGAGGCCGAAGGCGGCGGCGCCGATCAGGAGGAGCTTGCGGCGGCCGATGCGGTCACCGAGGGAGCCCATGGTGATGAGCAGCCCGGAGAGGGCGAAGGCGTAGCTGTCGAAGATCCAGAGCTGCTGGGAGGCACTCGGGTCGAGTTCGCGGGTGATGGCCGGAATGGCGAAGTAGAGGACGGAGACGTCCATCGAGACGAGGAGCAGCGGCAGTACGAGGACCGTGAAGGCGATCCATTCACGGCGCCCGGCGAGCCGGGCGGGAGCGGCGGGGTGCGTCATGGGAAGGAATGTACAGACGTATTAAACGTCTGTCTATGACGCTCGTATGGAACTTCTGTCTAGGACGGCTGTCTTGCTACCGTGATGGCATGGGACATCGTGAAGATCTGCTCGAAGGCGCCAAGAAGTGCCTGGCCGAGAAGGGGTTCGTGCGGACGACGGCGCGCGACATCGTCAGTGCCTCCGGCACCAACCTGGCGTCCATCGGCTATCACTACGGATCCAAGGACGCCCTGCTCACCCAGGCCTTCATCGCCCTGATGGCGGAGTGGGGGGACGACTTCCAGACCTCCATGAAGGGCGTGCCCGGCTCCCTGGAGCGCTTCCGCTCGGTCTTCGAGGGAATCCTCGCCCAGCAGCAGCACTCGGGCGCCGTCTGGACGGCCAGTTTGGAGGTCGCGCTCGGCGGGGACCAACGCCCCGAGCTGCGGGCGATGTTGGCCGCCTCGCAGGTCGAGGGACGGCGAGGTCTGATCTCGATGCTGACCGGCACTCCGGAGGACGAGCTGACCGACCGCGACGAGCGCACCCTCGGCGCCGTCTACCAGGCGCTGCTCAACGGGCTCATGATCCAGTGGCTGTTCGACCCCCCGAGCGCCGCCACCGCCGAGGAGTTCGCCGAGGGGGTGCGCCGGATCGCCGAGGGGCTGTCGCGGCCCGGCGAGGTCACAGGAGGCGGGACGCCTTGAGGGCCATGTGGAGCAACAGGCGGTCCTCGCCCGTGTCCAGGTCGAGTCCGGTGAGCTGCTCCACCCTGCCCAGCCGGTAGTAGAGGGTCTGGCGGTGGATGCCCAACTCCGCCGCCGCCCGTCCGGCCTGCCCCGCGCAGTCGAGGAACACCTCGGCGGTGCGGGCCAGTTCGCGGTGGGTCGGGCCGAGCAGGGTCCGGGTGGCCGGGTCGTCCACCGGGGACGCCGCCAGCGCGGCCAGCATCCGGTAGGGGCCGATGGCCGACCACTGGGCCACCGGGCCGAGCCGTGGCTGGGCGGCGGCCGCCCGGGCCGCCGCGTCGGCCTGCTCCCAGGCGGCCGGCAGCTCCGTGAGGGCCCGGAAGGGGTCGGAGAGCCCGGCCGTGATCCGGCCGCCGGGAGCCCCGCCCGGGACGGTGGTCCCCCTGCCCGCGCCCTTGCCGCCGCCGGTCGTGCCCGGGCCCGCGCCGCTCCCGCCGCCCGTTCCGGCCGCCGGACCCGGCTCCGCCCTCGGTAGCAGCCGGGCCACCGCCGTCAGGGCCGGAGCCACCGCGTCCGCCGACCGGAGCCGGAGCAGCACCGCGAGCCGGGCGGCGCCCGCCCCCGCCCGGGTGCCCGCCCCGGGGCCCGCGTCGCCCGTCGCGCCCGGGACCACGCACACCGCCGCGGCCCCCGGTACCGAAGGCGGCGCCTCCCCGGGCCACGGGCCCACGCACACCGCCGTGTGCAGGCCCTCCGCGCCCGGCCCCAGGGCCACCCGCAGCGCGGTCACGGCCATGTCCTGCTGCCAGCCCCGCCCGGCCGTGAGCACCGCGAGGAACTCCCGCGACAGGTCGGCGCCGGCCTTGGCCTCCTCCGCGAGCAGGATCCCGATCCGCTGGGCCACCTCCATCGCGGCCGCCAGGGCCCCCGGCTCGGGGCCCGGGTCCTGGTCCAGGAGCCACACGTAGCCCTGCACGATGCCCCGGTAGCGGACCGGCAGGCAGATGCGCCCCCGCAGCACCCCCGCGTCCGGGGCGGCCGGGATCCGTACCGGGGCGGTCGCGCGGGCGATCCCGTAGGCCTCGAACCAGCTGCGCACCGCCGCCGTGGACTGTCGGGTCAGGATCGAGCGGGTGCGCACGGGGTCCATCGCGAGGTCGTCCTCGCTGTCGTGCGCCCCGAAGGCGATCAGGCGGAAGTCCCGGTTCTCCAGCGTCGCCGGAGCGCCGAGCAGCGCCGAGATCTCGTCCACCAGGTCCTGGTAATCGCCTTTCACGCGCACATTCTCCCACCTCGGAACCGGGTGTTCAGACATCTGTATGAGATCTGGACCACGGATGCGTGACAGCTGTCGATGGCAGAGGATCGTGGAGATCCTTAGGTTTCACGGTGGTTTTACTTGCGTTTTCCCCACGGTCGCGACCCACCCCCGTCGCTGCCGCGTCTCGCTTCTGCCACCCGTTGGAGGTGCCCGTGCTGGGTCCCGTGATCCTCGCCGCTTCGCGCAGCGACAAGATGCGCCGCATCGTCTCCGCCGCCCCGGTGACCAAGCCGGTGGTGAACCGGTTCATCCCGGGCGAGACCGTCGACCAGGTCATCCCGATCGTCGAGGACCTCACGAAGCGCGGGCTGGAGGTCACCCTCGACGTGGTGGGCGAGGACATCACCGCCGTGGAGCAGTCCCACGCCGCGCGCGACGCCTACCTGGAGCTCGTCGGCCGCCTCGCGGACCTCGGACTCGGCGAGGCCGTCGAGATGTCCGTCAAGCTGTCCATGTTCGGCCAGGCCCTCGAAGGCGGCCACGAGCTGGCCCTCGCCAACGTCCGCCCGGTCGTCGAGGCCGCCGCGGCCATCGGCACCACCGTGACCCTCGACGCCGAGGACCACACCACCCTCGACTCGATGTTCGCCATCCACGAAGAACTGCGCCGGGACTTCCCGCAGACCGGATGCGTCATCCAGGCCTACCTCTTCCGCACCGAGGCCGACGCCCGCCGGCTGGCCGCCGCCGGCAGCCGCGTCCGCATCGTGAAGGGCGCCTACAAGGAGCCCGCCGAGGTCGCGTACCAGGACAAGGCCGAGATCGACAGGGCGTACGTCCGGATCATGAAGATCCTGATGGAGGGCGACGGCTACCCGATGATCGGGTCTCACGACCCCCGCCTGATCGCCATCGGCCAGGAGCTGGCCCGCCAGGCCGGGCGCAAGCCCGACGAGTACGAGTTCCAGATGCTCTACGGCATCCGCAGCGAGGAGCACCTGCGCCTGGCCGCCGAGGGACATCGCATGCGCGTCTACACGGCGTACGGAACAGACTGGTACGGGTACTTCATGCGCCGCCTCGCGGAGAAGCCGGCCAACCTGCTCTTCTTCCTCCGCTCGATGATCACCAAGAACTAGGCACCCCACCAGATCAACGCCCACCCCCCCTAGCTCAAGGAGTTCCAGCCCCATGGATGCTGTGACCCAGGTCCCCGCGCCGGTCAACGAGCCGGTCCACTCGTACGCCCCCGGCAGCCCGGAGCGCACGCGCCTCGAACTCCAGCTCAAGCAGCTCTCCGAGAACCCGATCGACCTCGTGATGACGATCGGCGGCGTCAAGCGGATGGGTGGCGGCGAGCGCTTCGAGGTCGTGCAGCCGCACGACCACAAGTCCGTCATCGGCACCTACGCCAACGCCACCGAGGCCGATGCCCAGGAGGCCGTCGACGCCGCCCTGGCCGCCGCCCCGGCCTGGCGCGCGATGTCCTTCGACGACCGCGCCGCGATCATCCTGCGCGCCGCCGAGCTGCTGGCCGGTCCGTGGCGCGAGAAGCTCGCCGCCTCCACCATGCTGGGCCAGTCCAAGACGGCGCAGCAGGCCGAGATCGACACCCCGTGCGAGCTCGTCGACTTCTGGCGCTTCAACGTCCACTTCGCCCGGCAGATCCTCGCCGAGCAGCCCGCCGCGAACTCCGCGGGCGTGTGGAACCGCAGCGACCACCGCCCGCTGGAGGGCTTCGTCTACGCGATCACGCCGTTCAACTTCACGGCCATCGCCGGCAACCTGCCGACCGCCCCCGCCCTGATGGGCAACGTGGTCGTGTGGAAGCCGTCCCCGACGCAGACGCACTCCGCGGTCCTGCTGATGGAGGTCCTGGAGGCGGCCGGTCTGCCCAAGGGCGTCATCAACCTGGTGACCGGCGACGGCATCGCCGTCTCCGAGGTGGCCCTGAACCACCCCGAGCTGGCGGGCATCCACTTCACGGGCTCGACCAAGACCTTCCAGTACCTGTGGAAGACGGTCGGCAACAACATCGAGAAGTACAAGTCCTACCCGCGTCTGGTCGGCGAGACCGGCGGCAAGGACTTCGTCGTCGCGCACCCGTCCGCGGACCGCGGCATCCTGAAGACCGCCCTGACCCGCGGTTCCTTCGAGTACCAGGGCCAGAAGTGCTCGGCCTCCTCCCGCGCCTACGTTCCGGCCTCGATCTGGAACGACGGCTTCAAGGAGGAGTTCGCGGCCGAGGTCGACGGCATCGCCATGGGTGACGTCCGCGACCTGACCAACTTCATCGGCGCGGTCATCGACGAGCGCTCCTTCGCGAAGAACAAGGCCGCGATCGACCGTGCGAAAGCCGACCCGACCTGCACGATCGTTGCGGGCGGCACCTACGACGACTCCGAGGGCTACTTCGTGCGCCCGACCGTCATCGCGTGCACCGACCCGGAGAACGAGGTCTTCACGACCGAGTACTTCGGCCCGATCCTCGCGATCCACGTGTACGACGACGCGGCCGTCGGCGGGTACGACGCGATGCTCGCCCAGATGGAGAACGTCTCGGCGTACGCCCTGACCGGCGCCGTCATCGCGCAGGACCGCTACGCGGCCGCCGACACGATGGAGAAGCTCCGCTTCGCGGCGGGCAACTTCTACATCAACGACAAGTCGACCGGCGCCGTCGTCGGCCAGCAGCCCTTCGGCGGCGGCCGTGCCTCGGGCACGAACGACAAGGCGGGCGCGGCCTCGAACCTGCTGCGCTGGACCTCGACCCGCTCCATCAAGGAGACCCTGGTCCCGCCGACCGAGTACGGCTACCCGCACATGGGCTGATCCCGGCCCCGCAGGACCCCGCCCCCGCTCCGGTACCCCCAAGTCCGGAGCGGGGGCGGTTCCACGTCCCGATCGGGTCCGTCGCCCGGGCGCACCCGCCACGATCCGAAAGGGCCGGCCTAGACCTCCACGAGGACCTGGTCCAGGGACTTGCGGAGCAGGTCGGGGACCTCGCAGTCGTCGGAGGGGTAGCCCACCGGGATCACCGCGAAGGCCTTCTCGTTCTCCGGGCGGCGCAGGACGTGGCTCAGGAAGCGCATCGGGCTCGGGGTGTGGACGAGCGCCGCCAGGCCGCTGAGGTGGAGGGCGGACAGCAGCATGCCGACCGCGATGCCGACCGACTCGTCGACGTAGTAGTGCTTGCGCTTCGTGCCGTCCGGGCCGAGCCAGTACCGCTGCTGGAAGACCACGATCAGAGCGGGGGCGTCCGTGAGGTGGGTCTTCACGGCGTCCGTGCCGATCGGGCGCAGGGCCGCGAGCCATTCGTCGCCCAGCCTGCCGTCGTAGGAGATCGCCTCCTCCTGCTCGGCCGCCGCGCGGATCTGGCCGCGCACCTCGGGGTCCTTGACCAGGACGAACGTCCACGGCTGCTGGTGCGCGCCCGACGGGGCGGTGGCCGCGCAGGCGATGGCGTCGCGGACGACCTGGTCGGGGACGGGGTCGGGGGAGAAGTGTCGTACGGTGCGCCGTTCGTCCATCCGCGTCCGCAACTCGGCGGCGCGCGCGAGGGATTCCTGACGCGGCATGCGGGCGGGCCGGTAGGGGGCGGGCCGGTAGGGCAGGCCATGGGTGGGGGTCCACTGCTGGGTATCAGACGACATGGACAGATCTTCACGCGGCGCGCGCGTCCCGGGCCAGGGTCACGTCACGACCGACTGCCCGTTGTGTACGGACAGGGGGGCTATGACCACGGCGAACGTCGGACGATTCGGGGGCCGGGAGGGTCGCTCCCGCGCCCACGGCCCCGACGGGCCCGGCGCCCTCGTACCCCGGCCCCCCGACCCGCGCCACCCGCCCCGACGGGCCCACCGACCGGGCCTGGACCACACCGACCGCTCCCGGCGTACGGACCGCCCTCGACCTGCGCGTCGAGGGCGGGCCCGGAGTGGACCACGCCCGCGCCCGGCCGGGCCGACCACCCCGCCGAGCACCCTCGACGGCATCGGGCACCCGGGCCTCGGGCACGACCGGCGGGGGACTCCGGGTTTCGGAACCCCCGCGCGTTTCCGGCCTTTCCCGGAGCGGAACCCACGCGACCGGGGGAGCGGCTCCAAGGACCTCGGCCGGGCGTTGGTACCGTCCCGCAATGGACACCTGGGACGAGCGGGCCGTACGGACCCGCCTGCGCGCGAAGCTCGCGGCAGATCCCGGGCACGCCCGCTCCGGCGCCGGAACGCACCGGTACGCCCTGGCGGGGCCCCGCCCGGAGGCGGAGGTCCGCGGCTTCGAGGCGCGGCACGGGATCCGGCTGCCCGCCGCGTACCGCTCCTTCGTGACGGCCGTCGGTGACGGTCCGGCCGGCCCCGCCCACGGGCTGCTGCCGCTGACCCGGCCGCGAGCCGAGGCCGCCGACCCGGACGGGGACGGGGGCTGGGCCGTGGACGGCGAGTGGGCGGACGACCGCCGCCCGGGCCGGCTCGCCGCGCCCTTCGCCCCGGCCGGCCCGCTCCCCGGAGTGCCCAGGGGACCGGTCGAGGAGCTGACCGGGGGCTCGCTCACCCTCGCGGAGGAGGGCTGCGGCATGTTCCTGCGCCTCGTCCTGAACGGCCCGTACGCCGGGCAGGTGTGGCGGCTCGACCCGGACTGGGGCGGCTTCGTCCCCGCCCGCCCCGACTTCCGCACTTGGTACACCGACTGGCTGGAGGAGCAGTGACCGTCACCCTGGCCCACACCTGCGAGCTGGGCCCCGCCGCACTGCGCGAGCTGCGCGCCTTCCTCGACGGGGCCTTCGAGGGCGACTTCGCCGACGAGGACTTCGAGCACGCCCTCGGCGGGATGCACGTCCTGCTGCGCGAGGACGGGGAACTCCTCGCGCACGGCAGCGTCGTGCAGCGGCGGGTGCTCCACGGCGGTCGGGCCCTGCGGACCGGATACGTCGAGGCCGTCGCCGTACGCGCCGACCGGCGCCGGCGCGGGCTCGGCGGGGCCGTCATGGACCGGCTGGAGCAGGTCGTGGCCCGGGCCTACGTGCTGGGCGCGCTCTCGGCGTCCGAGGCCGGAGCGACCCTCTACACCGGCCGGGGCTGGCGGCCCCACCCCGGACGGATCGGGGTGCTGGGGCCCGCCGGCCCCGAACGGCTGGCCGAGGAGGAGGGCTCCACCTACGTGTGGACGCCGCCCGGCGGGGTCCGACCGGATCCCGCCGGGCGGCTCGACTTCGACTGGCGGGACGGGGACGTGCTCTGAGGGCCCCCGCCGACCGCCGCCGACCGCCGGACGCTACGAGCCCGAGACGCTCGCCGCTCCGGACTCGATGTGGCCCGTGTAGCGGCGCGACCAGGTGCCGTCGGAGTCGGCCAGGACCGTGAAGTCGTACCAACCGTTCTGGTACGCCACTGCGTTGAAGTAGTCCTCGCGGGAGGAGTTCGCCGGGACCGTGTACGTCCACGGGCCGTCGGTGCGGTAGGCGTTGGGGCGGATGGTGAAGGTGACCGGCGAGGCCGAGGCGTTGGTCATCTTGAACCAGAGCGCCGTCTTGCCGGTGCCCGGCTCGACCGCGAAGCGGGACGCGACCTCCAGGGACTTGCCGGGTTTGGTGGCGTCCCCGATGAAGCGGCGAAGGAAGCGGTTCGGGCCGTACATCGACAGGTCGTACTTGCCCGATCCGCTGCCGGCGCCGATGTTGAAGTAGTCCGTCGAGACGGTGCCCGGATCCACCGTGTACTGCCAGGCGACCGTGTCGCGGTACTGGTGCGGGTGGATCGAGAAGTGCGCGGGCCGCTTGGCCTCCGTGCCCTGGTTCGTCATCGAGAACCAGGCGAGGATCTTCCCGGAGGACCCGAACTCCAACCGGTCCAGGTTCCCGTTGACCTGGTACGGGAGGGCGCGCGCGGGGCGCGTACCGGCTTCCTGCACCGGGAGGGCGTTGTCCTGCGGCGCCGGGTTGGGCAGCGGGCCGCAGGTGGACTGGCCGATGACCTTGGCCGTGGAGGGCAGGCCGGCGGGGACCCCGTAGACCGGGCGCGCGAAGTCGAAGACGCCCGTCAGGTCGCCGACGACCTTGCGGCGCCAGGCGGTGATGTTGGGACAGGTCGCCGGGGTGCCCAGGGCCGCCGTCCAGGTCTCCATGAACCGCAGGACCGAGGTGTGGTCGAAGACCTCGGAGCTGACCCAGCCGCCACGGGTCCACGGCGACATCACGATCATCGGGACGCGGAAGCCCAGGCCGATCGGGAGGCCGTCGAGGTACTCGCCGGCGGTGCCGGGCGGGGCGATCGGCGGCGGCACGTGGTCGAAGAAGCCGTCGTTCTCGTCGTAGTTGAGGAACAGGACGGTGGAGTCGAAGACCTCCGGGTTCGCGGAGAGCGCCCGGTAGACGAGGTCCACGAAGTGCGCGCCGTCGGCCGGCGGGGCGTAGGGGTGCTCGGAGAAGGCCTCGTTCGCCACGACCCAGGACACCTGGGGCAGGGTGCCGGCGACCACGTCGGCGCGGATCGCGGCCGCGATGTCGTCGGGGGTGGAGCCGGTGACCTTGGGCACGGAGCCCATGCCCCGGTCCCACAGGGGGTTGCCGGGCGCGGCGTCCGTGAACTTCTTGAAGTACGCCAGACCGTTGTCCCCGTAGTTGTCCTGGGCGTTCTGGTAGACCTTCCAGCTCATCCCGGCACGCTGGAGGGCCTCCGCGTACGTCTCCCAGGTCAGCCCGGACTCGTCGCCGCCGTCCTTGCTGGACCCGTCGACCTTGCCGCTCCACAGGAAGGTGCGGTTCGGGCCGGTGGCGCTCAGGGTGGAGCAGAAGTAGGCGTCGCAGATCGTGTAGTTGTCGGCGAGCCCGTAGTGGAAGGGTATGTCGCCCCGGTCCAGGTAGCCGAGGGAGCGGGTGTTGCCGACGCCGGTGACCCAGTTGTCCATCCGGCCCTTGTTCCAGGCCGCGTGCTGCGAGCTCCAGCTGTGCGGGAGGTCGCCGTTGCACTGGGCCAGGGTCTCGCTGTCCACCCCGCCCGCCGGCGGGGTGGCGGACAGCTTCCACGGGTACTGGCGACCGCCCCAGTTCGGCTGGTTGAACGTGCCCCAGCCGCCCGGGATGTTGCCCGCGGCGCGGTCGCCGAAGCCGCGGACGCCCTTCAGCCTGCCGAAGTAGTGGTCGAAGCTGCGGTTCTCCTGCATCAGGATCACCACGTGCTTCACGTCGGTGATCGTGCCGGACGCGGCGGCCGCCGCCGCCGAGGACGACGCGACGGCGGGCAGTGCCGCGCCCGCCACGAGCCCTGCCCCGATACCCACGAATCCCCTGCGGCTGATCGGTGTCACTGGGTGCTCGCCTCCAACTCAAGTGCCCCGCTGGCACATTGACGGCAAGAGTGGCGGCAGCGGCCCCAAAGGTCTACATCCGTGCGGTAAGAAGTCGGTGAACATCAGGGTGGCTTGAATCAATCGGCGATCCGCACCAGCATCTTGCCCAGATTGTCCCCCCGGAGCATGCCCAGGAACGCCTCCACCGTGTGATCGAACCCCTGGACAACGGTGGTGTCGGCACCCACCCGGCCACTGCGCAGGTGGGGTACGAGGAAGTCCTCCAACTCCGTCTGGAGATTGGTGTGATGACGAACCAATACCCCTTCCAGCCGGAGCGACTTGTGTACGATCTCGAAGAGATTGCGCGGGGCCGCGGGGGAGCGGTCGCCGTTGTACATCGAGATCGCGCCGACCCAGGCGATCCGCCCGAACTCCCGGAGCGAGTCGATCGCCCCCTCCAGGTGCTCCCCGCCCACGTTGTCCACGTAGACGTCGATGCCGTCCGGCGCGGCCTTCGCGAGCTGCTCGCCGACCGGGCCGTCGTGGTAGTCGAAGGCCGCGTCGAAGCCCAGGACGTCGGTGAGGTGGCGGACCTTCGCCGCCGAGCCCGCGCTGCCGACGATCCTGCGGGCGCCGAGCAGCCGGGCGATGTGCGCGGTGGCCGTGCCGACCCCGCCCGCCGCGGCGGAGACGAAGAGGTCCTCGCCCTCGCGCAGCGCCGCCGTCCGGGTGAGGGCGGCGTAGGCCGTCAGACCGGTGCCGCCCAGGACGGAGAGGTACGCCTCCAACGGGACCCCCTCGTGGACGCGGACCTTGCGGGCGCCGTCCACGCCCGGGGTGACCAGGGCGTGCGTGCGCCATCCGGCCCGGTGGAAGACGAGGTCGCCCTCGACGAGCCCCGGGTCGCGGGAGGCGAGGACCCGGCCCACGGAGCGGCCTTCGAGGGGGGCGTTCAGCGCGAAGCCGCCCTCTCCGCCGTCCATCAGGCCCCGGTGGTACGGGTCCACCGACAGCAGCAGGTTCTCCACCAGGGCGGTGCCGGGGGAGGGCTCGGGGACCGGGAAGGAGACGTGGGTGAAGTCGGAGGCCGCGGGGGCGCCTTCGGGGCGGGCGATCTGGTGGACGGCATGAGCGGTGTCGGTGGTCATGGGCACGACCGTAGGAAGGAATCCCGTCGCCGGGCAGGCGGTAGCGTTCATACAAGCCGCCGATCCATGAAAGCGGCTCATACGCCGAGGTGGGGACCCCGTGGCCGAGTTGGCTCCGCAAGAGATCCGGGTGTTGGTCGCCGTCGCCGAGACCGGCGGGTTCTCCGCCGCCGCGGCCCGGCTCGGCATCGGCCAGTCGGCCGTCTCCCACTCCGTGCGCGGCAGTGAGGCCAAGGTCGGCGCGGTGCTCTTCGAGCGCGGACGCTCCGGAGCCTCGCCCACCCCCGCCGGCGAGCGGGCCGTGGCCCTCGGTCGGAGGATCCTGCGGCTGTACGAGGTCCTGGGCGCGGAGGCCCGCGCGGCCGGGCACGACGCCGCCGGGCGGGAGCGGCCGGCCGGGACCCTGCGCGTGGCGGCCTTCCGCAGCGCGGCCCTGCACCTGCTGCCGCCCGCGTTGGAACGGCTCGCCGTCCTGCACCCCGGGATCCGCCCCGAGGTGAGGGTGGTCCGCGAGATCGGCGCCGGAGCCGCCGGGGAGGTCGCGGCCGGGCGGGCGGACCTGGGCATCGCGACGCTGGGCGCGCGGGAGGACGTACCGCCCGGGCTGCTGACCGGGGAACTGGTCTCGGAGGCGTACCGCCTGGTGCACCCCGCCGGACACCCGGAGCCGAAGGCGCTGCCCCTGCTGGACTGGGACGAGAACTGCGGCTCCTACACCCGGGAGTGGTGGCGGGCGCAGGACTGGATCCCCCGGGCGACGGTCAAGGCGGAGGACGACGCGATGGTGTTGACCATGGTCGGCCGGGGCCTGGGCATGGCGATCATGCCGGAGCTCTCGCTGCGCGAGGCCACGGACACCGTGGAGATCGCCGCGTTGGGGCCCCAGGGGCCGGTGAGGAGGGTGGGATACGTCACCACACCGGAATCGGCCGCCACGCTTGGCGTAAGGGCTCTGATCAGGGAACTCCGCACCGAACGAGGGTGAGAACGGAGGCCCTGGAGGGGGCCTTCCGGGCGGTCGGGCGTCTCAGATACTAGGAAGTCCGAGTAATTGCGGAGACATACAGCCCGACCTGGCCTAGCTTTGTAGAAGCCGAACGTCTCGCCGATCAGGCGAATGGCGGTCGAGAGCGCGCGCCCCATGGCAGGCAATCCCTGCCGCGCCCCGCTCCCCGCCTCTTCCGGCGCCTTGAAGGAACCCCTCATCCGTGGCCCCGCCACGCCGTGATCTCAAGGAGTCGATCACCATGACCCCCACCACCGCTGCCTCCCGCCGCGTCCGCCACACCTCCCCGGCCGACGAGGACCGCAAGAACGCCGCCGCCGCCCTCCAGCGGTCCCTGGACCGCCGCGACAACGGCGGCTCGACCGGTCACTGACACGCCGCCGTCCGGCCATCGGCCGGGCGCCGTCCGGCAACAGCCCCGCACGGAAAGCCCGCGGGCATATCGCGTCCATATGGTGGACGCGATATGCCCGAGGGCTGATACACGGAGTACGGTTCCGTCATGTCGACCAGCATCAATCTCGCAGTGATCCCCGGTGATGGCATCGGCCAGGAAGTCGTGGCTCAGGGACTCAAGGTCCTTACCGCGGTCCTGCCCCAGGATGTGAAGCTGGAGACCAAGGAATACGACCTCGGCGCCCAGCGCTGGCACCGCACCGGTGAGACCCTCCCGGAGGCGGAGCTCGAAGCCCTCAAGCACCACGACGCGATCCTCCTCGGCGCCATCGGCGACCCGTCGGTCCCGTCCGGTGTCCTGGAGCGCGGCCTGCTGCTGAAGCTCCGCTTCGCCTTCGACCACTTCATCAACCTGCGCCCCTCGAAGCTCTTCCCGAACACCGCCACCCCGCTGGCCGGCCGTCCGGAGATCGACTTCGTGGTGGTCCGCGAGGGCACCGAGGGTCCGTACACCGGCAACGGCGGCAGCCTGCGCACCGGCACCCCCGCCGAGGTGGCCACCGAGGTCAGCATCAACACCGCCTACGGTGTGGAGCGCGTGGTCCGGGACGCCTACGAGCGGGCCAACGACCGCCCCCGCAAGAAGCTGACGCTGGTCCACAAGAACAACGTCCTCGTGTACGCGGGCCACATGTGGAAGAACATCTTCGACAAGGTCGGCCAGGAGTACCCCGAGGTCACCACCGACTACCTGCACGTCGACGCCGCGACGATCTTCTTCGTCACCCAGCCCGAGCGCTTCGACGTCATCGTCACGGACAACCTCTTCGGTGACATCCTCACCGACCTGGCCGCCGCCGTGACCGGGGGGATCGGCCTGGCCGCCTCCGGGAACATCAACCCGACCGGCGCCTTCCCGTCCATGTTCGAGCCCGTCCACGGCTCGGCCCCGGACATCGCCGGCACCGGCAAGGCGGACCCGACCGCGACGATCCTCTCGGTCGCCCTCCTGCTGCGTCACCTCGGCTACGAGGCCCAGGCCGTTCGCATCGAGGACGCCGTCTCGGCCGACCTCGCCGAGCGCGACGGCACCTTCCGCTCCACCGACGCCATCGGCGACGCCCTCGCCGCGCGCGTAGCCGGCTGACCCGGCAGCTCCACCTCAGGAAGCCGCCGGGCCGCACCACCGACCCGGCGGCTTCTCCTGTGCGGCCCCGGGTGCCACCATCTCCCCTGGGCCGCTAAAGACCCCGTTTCACCGCAGCCTCCTCCCGGGCGATAATCGAACGCGAGGCCGCGGAATACGGGGAAGCTCGGACGTCCTAGTACGCCGTGAGCGCGGTCCGCCCTACCCAAACGGTGAAGGACAAGCACTCATGACGACGCCCACGATCGAGCTGAAGCCCTCCTCGAACCCCCTGTCCGACGCGGAGCGCGAAGCGATCCTGGCCAGCCCCGGCTTCGGCCGCCACTTCACCGATCACATGGTGACGATCAAGTGGACCGAGGGGCGCGGCTGGCACGACGCCGAGCTGGTCCCGTACGCGCCGCTGTCGATGGACCCGGCGAACATGACCCTGCACTACGCGCAGACGATCTTCGAGGGCCTCAAGGCGTACAAGCAGCCCGACGGCTCGGTCGCCACCTTCCGCCCGCTGGCCAACGCCGAGCGCTTCCAGGCCTCCGCCCGCCGCATGGCGATGCCCGAGCTGCCGAGCGACCTGTTCATCGCGGCCTGCGACGCGCTCATCCAGCAGGACCGGGCCTGGGTTCCGGACTCCGGCGAGGCCTCGCTGTACCTGCGCCCCTTCATGTTCGCCTCCGAGGTCGGCCTGGGCGTCCGCCCGGCGAACGAGTTCCTCTTCATGGTCATCGCCTCGCCCGCCGGCGCCTACTTCCCCGGTGGCGTCAAGCCGGTCTCCGTCTGGCTCTCCGAGGAGTACGTCCGCGCCGTCAAGGGCGGCACCGGCGCCGCCAAGACCGGTGGCAACTACGCCGCCTCCCTCGTGGCCCAGGCCCAGGCCGCCTCGCACGGCTGCGACCAGGTCGTGTGGCTCGACGCGGTCGAGCACCGCTGGATCGAGGAGATGGGCGGCATGAACCTGTACTTCGTGTACGCGCAGGAGGACGGCACGCGGCGCATCGTCACCCCGGAGCTGACCGGCTCGCTGCTGCCCGGCATCACCCGCGACTCCCTCCTCACGATCGCCCGCGACCTCGGCTACACCGCCGAGGAGGGCCGGATCACCACCGAGGACTGGCAGCGCGACAATGCGAACGGCACCCTCACCGAGGTGTTCGCGTGCGGCACCGCCGCCGTCATCACCCCGGTCGGCTCGGTCAAGTCCGAGCGCTCCAACTGGATCCAGGGCGACGGCGAGCCCGGCGAGGTCACCATGAAGCTCCGCAAGGCGCTCCTGGACCTCCAGACGGGCGTCGCCGCCGACACCCACGGCTGGATGCACCCGCTCGGCTAGGCACACGACGACGAGAAGGCCCCCACGCACGGTGCGTGGGGGCCTTCTCGCGTACGGCCGTACGGGCCGAGGCCCCGCGGTGGTTACTCCGCCGCCACCAGGACGGTGCCGGCGGCTTCGGGCTCGCCGACCCCGCCCGCACGCGCGGTCAGCGCCGTGTAGGCGAGGCCGCCGGCCAGGCCGGAGAGGACGAAGGAGCAGTCGACGCCGCCGGTCAGGGCGAGCAACGGGCCCTCGTAGAAGGGGGTGGTCACCGCGAGCAGGCCGATCCCGGCGCCGATGGCCCAGGACACGGTGGCGGCCGGGTTCCAACCGCCGCGGTACCAGTAGATCCCGCCCACCGACCGGCGGTTGAAGACCTGGAGGGCGTCGGCGTCGTAGCGCCCGCGGCAGCGCACGTGACCGATCAGGGTGATCACGGCCCAGGGGGTGCCGAGCGCCGTCAGCAGCAGCACGAAGGAGGTCATCGCGGACTGGACGTCCCACTCGAAGGAGCCGAAGAAGACGAAGGCGGTGGCGACGACGGCGGCGATGACGGTGGCCGTGGTCCGGGTGGCCCTGGGCACGATCGCGTCGAGGTCGAGGCCCATGGAGTAGAGCATCAGCCCGGCGTTGCCCACGGAACCGGCCGCGGCGAGGGCGAGCAGCGGGACCAGGTACCAGAAGGGCGAGGCGGCCACGAGCGGCCCGGCGTACTCGGCGCCGGCCCGGGCGGCGAGCGCGGTGAAGGTACCGAACAGCTGCGGTATCAGCAGGCCGATCAGCAGGCCGAGCCCGGTGGCCCGCAGGACCTTGGGGGCGCTGTAACGGGTGGGGGAGATGTAGCGGGTGTAGTCACCGAGCAGGGTGATGAAGGCGACGGGCCCGCTGAGCCCGGCGGCGACGGCGGCCAGCAGCCAGGTCGGCCAGAAGGAGCCGAGCAGGTACGCGGTGTCCGGCGGGGCGGCGCTGGTGAAGTCCGGGGCGTAGGCGATGACGCCCACGGCCAGCAGGACCACCATGCCGACGGACAGGATCTTGCTCATCCGCAGCAGCAGCCGGTAGCCGAAGACGGCCGCGACGACGGTACACGCGGCCAGCACGCCGTACATGGCGGCCCGCGAGACCCCGGTGTCGGGCAGGCCGGTCAGCCGGGACAGCGCCCCGACCATCACGTCGCCGCCGATCCACAGGGTCAGCGCGGTGTAGCCGAGGGACAGCAGCAGGCCGACCACCGAGCCGACCAGCCGGCCCCGTACGCCGAACTGGGCGCCGCTGGAGGTGGAGAGGTTGGTCGCGGTGCGCAGCGAAACGAGCGCGAGCGGCGCGGTGAAGGCGATGCCGACGACGGTGCCGGTCACGATCGCGGTGAGGGAGGGCCACAAGCCCAGTCCGAAGGAGGGGGGCAGCCAGCCGAAGACGATCACACCGAGGCAGAGGTTGGAGCCGAGGAGGATCGAGATCAGGTCACGGGGACCGCTCGTCCGCTCCTCCTCCGGAATGGTGTCGACGCCGCGCTGTTCGATGGGCATGGGGGGACTCCCTTGGCAGGGCGGGGGGTGGTTGCGCTTGAGTTTGAGCGACACTCAATGTGACCTGATGCCTGGTCCCAGGTCAATGATTCCTTGCAGGCAAATGAAGAGTTAGAGTGATGCTCTAACCCATCGACTCAAGAGGTGGTGGATCGGCGTGCGGCTGACCCCTACGGAGCGCGACCGGCTGTTGCTGCGCAGCGCGGCGGAACTGGCCAGGGCCCGGCGGGCCCGGGGCCTCCAGCTGAATGTCCCCGAGGCCACCGCGTTGATCGCGGACACGGTCTGCGAGGCCGCACGGGACGGCAAGCGGTTGGCCGAGGCCATCGAGGAGGCCCGCTCGGTCCTCGGACCGGACGACGTGCTCCCCGGGGTCTCCGACGTGGTCACCGAGGTGCACGTCGAGGCCGTCTTCGACGACGGATCGCGGCTCGCCGTGGTCTCCGCGCCGATCCGCGGCGCGCTCTCGCTCGGCGGCGACGCCCCCGGCGCGGTCGTGCCCGGCCCCGGCGCCCCCCAGCCCGAGCCGGTGCTCCACCTGCACGTGCGCAACACCGCCTCCGTGCCGGTGAGCGTGACCTCGCACTTCCATTTCTTCGAGGCGAACCCGCGGTTGGATTTCGATCGGGCGGCGGCGTACGGGATGCGGTTGTGTGTGCCGGCGGGGTCTTCGGTGCGGTTCGATCCGCACGGTGAGGGCGAGGTGGGTCTGGTTCCGATCGGTGGTGGGCGGATCGCGATCGGTTTCGCGGGGCTGGTCGACGGCCCCCTCGACGCCCCCGGCGCCAAGGCCGAGGCCCTGCGCCGCGCCGCCGCCTGCGGCTACCTCGGCGTGGACGCCGACGCACCTGACGACGACCACCCGGAAGGGGCCCCCGCATGAGCCGCCAGACTCCGCACAGCGATCACTGCGCGCCGGGCAGCCGGCACATCGACCCGCACGAGTACGCGTCGGTCTTCGGCCCCCGGGCCGGCGACCGGGTGCGGCTGGGGGACTCGGGGCTGACGGTCCGGGTCGAGTCCGATTCGCAGAAGCCGGGGGACGAGTTCCTGGCGGGTTTCGGCAAGACGGCGCGTGACGGTCTGCACCTGAAGGCCGCGGCGGTCCGTGACACCTGTGACGTCGTGATCAGCAATGTGTTGGTCATCGATGCCGTCCTCGGTATCCGCAAGGTGTCCATCGGCATCCGCGAGGGCCGGATCCACGCGATCGGCCGGGCCGGCAACCCCGACACCCTCGACGGGGTCGACGTGGTCGTCGGCACCGGTACCTCGATCGTCTCCGGCGAGGGCCTGATCGCCACCGCCGGCGCCGTCGACACCCACGTGCACCTGCTCTCCCCCCGGATCATGGAGGCCTCGCTCGCCGCGGGCGTCACCACGATCATCGGCCAGGAGTTCGGCCCCGTCTGGGGCGTCGGCGTCAACTCGCCGTGGGCCCTGAAGCACGCCTTCAACGCCTTCGACGCCTGGCCGGTCAACATCGGCTTCCTCGCCCGGGGTTCGTCCTCGGACGCCGCCCCGCTGATCGAGGCCCTCGCCGAGGGCGGCGCGTCCGGCTTCAAGGTCCACGAGGACATGGGCGCCCACACCCGGGCGCTGGACACGGCCCTGCGGGTGGCGGAGGAGTACGACGTTCAGGTCGCCCTGCACAGTGACGGCCTCAACGAGTGCCTCTCCGTCGAGGACACCCTGCGGGTGTTGGACGGCCGCACCATCCACGCCTTCCACATCGAGGGCTGCGGTGGCGGGCACGTGCCCAACGTGCTGAAGATGGCGGGCGTGCCGAACGTCATCGGCTCTTCCACGAATCCGACGTTGCCGTTCGGTCGGGACGCGGTGGCCGAGCACTACGGGATGATCGTGTCGGTCCACGACCTCAAGCCCGATCTGCCCGGTGACGCGGCGATGGCGCGGGATCGGATCCGGGCGGGGACGATGGGCGCCGAGGACGTCCTGCACGATCTCGGTGCGATCGGCATCACCTCCTCCGACGCCCAGGGCATGGGTCGTGCGGGAGAGACGATCCGGCGGACCTTCGCGATGGCCGCGAAGATGAAGGGCGAGCTGGGCCCGCTGTCCGGCGACGGGGAGGGCGACGACAACGCCCGTGTCCTGCGCTACATGGCCAAGCTGACGATCAACCCGGCCATCGCCCACGGTCTCGCGCACGAGATCGGCTCCATCGAGGTCGGCAAGCTCGCCGACATCGTCCTGTGGCGCCCCCCGTTCTTCGGCGCCAAGCCCCAACTCGTCCTCAAGTCCGGCTTCCCCGCCTACGGAGTCACCGGCGACCCCAACGCCGCCACCGACACCTGCGAACCGCTCGTGCTCGGACCGCAGTTCGGCTCCTACGGGGCCACCGCCGCGGACATCTCGGTCGCCTTCGTCTCCGCCGCTGCCGCCGTGCTCGGTTCCGACGAGATGCCCACCCGACGCCGCCGCGTCGCCGTCCGCGGCACCCGGGGCATCGGCCCCAAGGACCTCCTCCTCAACTCACGGGTGGGCGCGGTCGATGTGGACGCGCGCAGCGGACTCGTCTCCCTCGACGGGGAACCGCTGCGCTCCGAAGCCGCCGAGTCGGTCTCCCTCAACCGCCTGTACTTCTTGTAAGTCAGCACAGCCTGTAAGGACCCTGCCATGACGAAGCCTGTGAACGACGGATTCCGGATGCCCGCCGAGTGGATGCCCCACGAGCGCACCTGGATGGCGTGGCCCAGCCCCAACCCCACCTTCACCAACGCCGAGGAGCTGGCCGAGGCCCGCGAGGCCTGGGGCTCCGTCGCCCGCGCGGTCCGCGCGTACGAGCCCGTGACGCTCGTCGTCTCCCCGGGCGACGCCGACAGCGCCCGCGCGATCGTCGGCGACGATGTCCAGCTGGTCGAGCGCGAACTCGACGACGCCTGGATGCGCGACATCGGCCCCACCTTCGTCACCAACGACGCGGGCGAACTCGCCGCCGTCGACTGGACCTTCAACGGGTGGGGCGCCCAGGAATGGGCCCGCTGGGAGCACGACTCCAAGGTCGCCCGCCACGTCTCCGACCTCGCCGGCACCCGCACGTACAGCACCACCCTGGTCAACGAGGGCGGCGCCATCCACGTGGACGGCGAGGGCACGGTGCTCCTCACCGACACGGTGCAGCTGGGCGAGGGCCGCAACCCCGGCTGGACGCGTCGGCAGGTCGAGGACGAGATCCACGCCCACCTCGGCACGACCAAGGCCATCTGGCTCCCGTACGGCCTGGCCGGCGACTACGGCACCTACGGCACCCAGGGCCACGTCGACATCGTCGCCGCCTTCGCCCGTCCCGGGGTGGTCATGGTCCACACCCAGCCCGACCCGGCCCACCCGGACCACGAGCGCTGCAAGACCATCGCCGCCATCCTGCGGGCCGCCACCGACGCCCGCGGGCGCCTGCTGGAGGTCGTGGAGATCCCGGCGCCGACCGCGCTCGAAGAGGACGGCGAGTGGGTGGACTACTCGTACATCAACCACTACCTCTGCAACGGCGGCGTGGTGCTCTGCGCCTTCGACGACCCGCGCGACGAGGAGGCGGCCGAGATCTTCCGCGGCCTGTTCCCCGAGCGGACCGTGACCCTCGTCGACGCACGTACGATTTTCGCCGGGGGTGGCGGTATCCACTGCATCACCCAGCAGCAGCCGAAGGTCTGACCCCGGGGGGCGGACCGATGTGAGGAGTGGTCCATGGCGGCGGGCGCAGTACCGGTCCGGGCGGCGCGCAAGAACGCGCCCCCGCGCGAGGACGTACTCGTCGCCGCCATGGCCACGATCGCCCAGCGCGGCCTGGAGGGCCTGACCATGGCCGGCCTCGGCCGGCAGGTCGGCATGAGCAGCGGCCACCTCCTCTACTACTTCGGCAGCAAGGACGAGCTCCTGCTGCAGACCCTGGAGTGGAGCGAGGCCGCCCTCGGAGTCGAGCGCCGCGCCCTGCTGTCCCGGCCGGGCACCGTCCGCGAACGCCTGCGGGCGTACGTGGACCTCTACGTGCCCGAAGCCGCCAGGGACCCGCACTGGACCCTGTGGCTGGAGGTCTGGAACCGCTCCCAGAACGCCGGACCGCAGGAACGCGAACGCCAGGGCGCCATCGAAGGGGCCTGGCACCGCGACCTGGTGGCCCTGATCGCCGAGGGCATCTCGCGCGGCGAGTTCCGCCCGCTGGACCCCGACCGCTTCGGGGCGAGGCTGCGCGCCCTGCTCGACGGGTTCAGCATCCAGGTCGCCGTCGGGCTGCCGGGGATAGGACGCCAGGACATCCTCGACCACGTCGCCGAGTTCCTGACCGACGCCCTCGTCGTCGACACCACGACGGCCTAGCCGAAAGGCCGGTGGACGCCCGGTGCCCGCATCGTGAGATCGGCGTCCATCGGCGGCGGGCCGTGTGACACACTGCGAGCGTGTCTGCTCGGCTCATGATTATGGACAGCAGCGCGCCGGTCCTCAGTGACCGCTGAACCGTGGAAAACCTTCGCGGAAGCGGCCACCGTGCCCCAGACCCGCGCGCAGACCTCTCGCACCCGCGAGGGGTTTTTTCGTTTCCCGGCCCGAATCATGCCGGGACCGGCAGCGCGCGATGATGGGGGCAGTGGATCCCCGGTCTCCGGAACCACTCATCCGACAGGAGTCAGATCAGCATGACGACGACAGAGGCGAAGGAGCCCACCGCGCCGCGAACGGGCCCTGGCGACGACTTCCACGTCTTCGACACCACCCTGCGCGACGGCGCCCAGCGCGAGGGCATCAACCTCACGGTCGCCGACAAGCTGACCATCGCCCGGCACCTGGACGACTTCGGAGTCGGCTTCATCGAGGGCGGCTGGCCCGGCGCCAACCCCCGCGACACCGAGTTCTTCTCCCGCGCCCGCGCCGAGATCGACTTCAAGAACGCCCAGCTGGTCGCCTTCGGCGCCACCCGCCGGGCCGGTGGCGCCGCCGCCGAGGACCCGCAGGTCCGCGCCCTCCTGGAGTCCGGCGCGCCGGTGATCACCCTGGTCGCCAAGTCCCACGACCGCCACGTCGAGCTGGCCCTGCGCACCACCCTCGACGAGAACCTCGCCATGGTCAGCGACACCGTCTCGCACCTGGTCGCCCAGGGCCGCCGGGTCTTCGTGGACTGCGAGCACTTCTTCGACGGCTACCGGGCCAACCCCGAGTACGCCAAGGCCGTGGTCCGCGCCGCCCACGAGGCCGGCGCCGAGGTGGTCATCCTCTGTGACACCAACGGCGGCATGCTCCCCGCCCAGATCACCGCCACCGTGGCGACCGTCCTCGCCGACACCGGCGCCCGCCTGGGCATCCACGCCCAGGACGACACCGGCTGCGCCGTCGCCAACACCCTCGCCGCCGTCGACGCGGGCGCCACGCACGTCCAGTGCACCGCCAACGGCTACGGCGAGCGCGTCGGCAACGCCAACCTCTTCCCGGTGGTCGCCGCGCTGGAGATCAAGTACGGGCGCCAGGTCCTCCCCGAGGGCGCGCTCGCCGAGATGACCCGCATCTCGCACGCCATCGCCGAGGTCGTCAACCTCACCCCCTCCACGCACCAGCCCTACGTCGGCGTCTCCGCCTTCGCGCACAAGGCGGGCCTGCACGCCTCCGCGATCAAGGTCGACCCGGACCTCTACCAGCACATCGACCCCGAGCGCGTCGGCAACACCATGCGCATGCTGGTGTCCGACATGGCCGGCCGGGCCTCCATCGAGCTGAAGGGCAAGGAGCTCGGCGTCGAGCTCGGCGGCGACCGCCAACTGATCTCGCGGGTGGTCGAGCGGGTCAAGGAGCGGGAGCTGCTCGGCTACACGTACGAGGCCGCCGACGCCTCCTTCGAGCTGCTGCTGCGCGCCGAGGTCGACGGCCGGGCCCGCAAGTACTTCCGTACGGAGTCCTGGCGCGCCATCGTCGAGGACCGCCCCGACGGCACCCACGCCAACGAGGCCACCGTCAAGCTGTGGGCCAAGGGCGAGCGCATCGTCGCCACCGCCGAGGGCAACGGCCCGGTCAACGCGCTGGACCGGGCGCTGCGGGTGGCGCTGGAGCGGTTCTACCCGCAGCTGGCGAAGTTCGAGCTGATCGACTACAAGGTCCGCATCCTGGAGGGCAAGCACGGCACGGAGTCCACGACCCGGGTCCTCATCGCCACCACGGACGGCACCCGCGAGTGGTCCACCGTCGGCGTCGCCCAGAACGTGATCGCCGCGTCCTGGCAGGCCTTGGAGGACGCCTTCACCTTCGGCCTCCTCCACGCGGGCGTCGAACCCCCGGAGTAGCGGGCACCGAGCGCGTGCGGTGCCCGGCCCGGAGCAAGATCGGTCGGGCCCGCACGCCCTTATGTTCCGCTCACACGGTAATCACCCGATTCCGGTAGCGTCGTGACCATGAGGACCAGGCTGATACCCGTACGATCCGGTCGGCTGCTGGGGGCCCTGCTGCTGGCCATGACGGCGAGCGCCCTCGTGGTCGCCCCGCAGGCGTCCGCCGCCACCGGCGTCTCCGCCGTCGGCGAGGCCCTCAAGAAGGGGCCGGTCTACGTCGATCCCGGCGCCCGGGCCCAGCTGTCCCAGGCCCAGGCCGACGCGCTGGCCAAGAAGATCGAGGACGCGGGCAAGCCGGTCTTCGTCGCCGTCCTGCCGAACACGGCGGACTTCCCGCAGGACAAGGTGCTCGCCGCCGTCCGCGCCGAGACGGGCATCACCGGGCTGTACGCGATCAGGCAGGGCGACGGCTTCAACGCGGGCGCCGACCGGAGCGTCATGCCGCGGAACGCCGTCCGCAACCTCACCGAGGCCGTCAAGACCGGCGCGCCCGTGGACGCGAACACCCAGCTCGGCAACTTCGTCGACCAGGCCCTCACCCAGGCCAAGGGCAAGGCCCCCGCCTCCTGGGGCACCTCCGCCACGAACGACGCCTTCCCCACCGGCGCCCTCATCGGCCTCGGCGCGGTGGCCGTGATCGGCGGCGGCGGCGGTTACCTGCTGGTCAAGCGGAACCGCAAGCAGAAGGAAGAGGCCCGCCGCGAGGCCATCGCCCGACTGGGCGTGGTCGTCGACGAGGACATCACCGCATTCGGCGAGGAACTGGAGCGCCTCGACTTCCACCCCGGCGAGCCCGGCGCAGACGACGCCATGCGCAAGGACTACGAGCAGGGCCTCGACTCGTACGAGAAGGCCAAGCAGATCATGGCCTCGGTCCAGCGCCCCGAAGAGGTGCAGGGCGTCACCCAGGCCCTGGAGGACGGCCGGTACGCCCTGGCCTCCCTCGACGCCCGCCGGCAGGGGCGCCCCGTGCCCGAGCGCCGCGCCCCCTGCTTCTTCGACCCGCGCCACGGACCGAGCACCGAGGACGCCACCTGGGCCCCGCCCGCGGGAGCGCCCCGTACCGTCCCGGTCTGCGCGGCGGACTCCGTACGACTGCGCGACGGCCAGGACCCGGCCGTCCGCACGGTCGACACCGCGCACGGGCCGCGCCCCTACTACGACGCCGGCCCGGCGTACGGGCCCTGGGCCGGCGGCTACTTCGGCGGCGGCATGCTGCCCGGTCTGCTGATGGGCACCATGCTCGGTTCGATGATGTCGAGCCCCGCCTACGCCTCGGACTTCGGCGGAGCCGGGGCGGACGGGTCGGGCTTCGACGGGGGCGACGTCTCCGGCGCCGACTTCAACCCGTCCGACTTCGGCGGCGGGGACTTCGGCGGCGGTGGAGGCTTCGACGGGGGTGGCGGCGGGTTCGACGGCGGGGGCGGCTGGTAGCCACCCCCGAACCCGGGACCCGCGCCCCGGGTCAGGCCTGCGGGGCCTGCTTGATCGCCGAGATGTCGAAGGTCAGCTTCACCTTGTCGCTGACCATCACGCCGCCAGCCTCCAGCGCCGCGTTCCAGGTCAGGCCCCAGTCGGAGCGCAGGATCTCGGCGGAACCCTCGAAGCCGACGCGCTCGTTGCCGTAGACGTCGGTGGCGGATCCGGCGAACTCCAGGTCGATGGAGAGGGGTCGCGTGACGTCCTTGATCGTCAGGTCGCCGACGATCCGGTAGGTGTCCGCGCCGATCCGCGCCGCCGACGTGGAGCGGAAGGTCATCAGCGGGTACAGCTCCGCGTCGAAGAAGTCGCCGCCGCGCAGGTGCCCGTCGCGGTCGGCGATCCCGGTGCCCACCGAGGCGATCGTGACGTCGATGGCGGCGGTGGAGCGCGACGGGTCGGCGCCGTCGAGGTGGAGGGTCCCCTCGTGCTCGGCGAAGCTGCCCCGGACGTTGGTCACCATCGCGTGGCGGACGGTGAAGCCGATGCTGCTGTGAGCGGGGTCGATGACGTAGTCGCCGGTGAGGGCGGCGAGCGCCGGGTCCACGTCGAGCGTGGCGACGGCGGCGTCGGCCGGCGTGTTCGGGGCGGTCTGGCTGCGGCGGGTGAAGAGACCCATGGCTTCCTCCTCGGGAGATCCTGCTGGCGGGGTGGTTCAACGTTCAACTAGAGACACGCTAGAGCCATCCGGTTTAAATTTCAACTTCTTTCATCCGTGTGGCACTGATTTTGTGGAACCCCGACAAAGGTCGAAGGTCCCGACTGGGGGAGTCCCTACATCCCGCACGCGCACTGTCCGGCCCACACAGCGGATGGGGCCCGAGACTGTGTGGATTCAACGGACGGATTTCCGGCCGCGTTTCGTAAGGTCGGTACATGACCGTTGTGGACCAGACTTCGAGCGAGCCGACGGACGCCCGCGGGCGCGTGGCCGAGCTGCACGCCCTCCGTGAGGAGGCCCGTCGTGGCCCGAGTGACCGGGCGACCGAGGCGCAGCGCGCCAAGGGCAAGCTGACCGCGCGTGAGCGCATCGCGCTGTTGCTCGATGAGGGTTCTTTCAGGGAGGTCGAGCAGCTTCGTCGGCACCGCGCGGTGGGGTTCGGGCTGGAGGCGAAGAGGCCTTACACGGATGGTGTGATCACCGGCTGGGGGACGGTCGAGGGCCGCACGGTCTTCGTGTACGCGCATGACTTCCGTATTTTCGGTGGTGCGCTGGGTGAGGCCCATGCCACGAAGATCCACAAGATCATGGACATGGCGATCGCGGCCGGTGCCCCTCTGGTCTCCCTCAACGACGGCGCCGGCGCCCGCATCCAGGAGGGTGTGTCGGCCCTCGCCGGGTACGGCGGGATCTTCCAGCGCAACACCAGGGCCTCGGGTGTGATCCCGCAGATCTCGGTGATGCTCGGCCCGTGCGCGGGTGGCGCGGCCTACTCGCCGGCCCTGACGGACTTCGTGTTCATGG